>NZ_JARTVQ010000001.1:0-1327569 GCF_029625845.1 Mesorhizobium sp. WSM4898
GATGGATGCTGAAGCGTGGTAACTCCAGTCTCCTCGGTCCGGTCCGAATGGACAACCTCTCGAAAGCTCACACCTAGAACTCCTCTTGAAAGCGTATCTAGCTTCAAAGGGCGTGTCGAAACGCGGTCTCCGGCTCGGCTTCGGTCACAAGATCGAGGACATTTACGAAGCCGCAGTGGCCCTAGGAATGCCGCCGATTGGGAACGTGAAGATGATTGCCAACAACCTTGACCTGATGAATTCTCAGCAAGATTTTAGGTACCCGTCGGGGTACAAGCTGAATGTCCCGCCGCCGAGCTTCTGCCGAGAAACGTATAACGCTCTCCACACAGCGATCGAGCCGAGGATCCCCACCGAGGTACTGAAAGCCAACCTCAAATTTCATTGGGATTTTCGGGGGAAGACTGTCATTTGGAAGGACGAATAGCCCGAGGATGATCTTCCCCATCTACGTTGGCGTTCTTATGGCGCTGCTGTCAGCATCCGCCATTGGCGGTGGCGGCAAGGCGATCTTGTTGGGATGGCCGCCTCGCTGACAATGGCCGGGATGGGCACTCGCCGGCTGGCTAGGTTCTTAGCAGGCCATAGCCGGCTGTCTGGTGGAGATCGTCTTTCAGGGCTTTGATCGTCTGTGAAAGGTCGCGAACCTTGTCCATCAGCGTCTGAATGGTCGCCCCGATGGGCTGGATCTTAACGCCTCAATCGTCGCGAGAAGCTCAAGGTAGACGTGGTTCAATTGAACTTTCTCCCTTCGAGAGCTCTCAATGGTGATCGACATGTGCGACCAGGCTCGATCAATTGCCTGTTCGCTTATCCTTCATCGACAAGCGGACGCGTGCCGCCACCTCCCTTCCGTCACGCGAAGGACCCAGCCGGCGAGACCAGACGGCGTGCGTGGCGCAATCTTCTATGTGACGAGCGGCGAGATCGCGTGTGTCCCGCCGTGATGGGATCATCTATTCGTCGAGCGCGGCGCTGGCGCCATCATCGTCGATATCTGCAAACCCTGGGATGATCCAGCAGCTTCTCCTTCGACAGCAGCCCGGCGTCCTCGAGCGCCTCGAAATCCGGCAGCTGGCGCAGCGTGTCGAGCCCGAACTGCGACAGAAAAGTTTTGGTCGTCACATAGGTGTAGGGCGCGCCCGGCTGCGGGCTGCGCGGCCCCGAGGCGACCAGCTGCTCAGCGCGCAGCACGCCGATCAGGTCACGTGACACCTCCTTGCCGAAAAAGCTCGACAGCTCGCCACGGGTGATCGGCTGGAAATAGGCAATGCACATCAAGACAAGCGCCTCCGCCTGCGACAGTTCTTTTGCTCCCTCGCCCGCTGCCGTGCCGAAGGCTGCGTGAATGGCGTCGCCAAAAACCTTTTTGGTCCGGTGCTGCCAGCCGCCGGCGACCGCGACCAGCTCGTAAGGGCGGCCGGCGAGTTCGGCGCGAATGTCGTCGATGATCAGCTCGATATTGCAGTTTTTTCCCACCACCCGCGCGAGGACACTACGTGTCACCGGTTCATTTGCCGCAAAGATCACCGCTTCGACGCGGGCCATCCATTCGCACCAGCGCAGCTCCGGCGGCAGATGTTCCAGTTCGGTGTCGAGCAGCGCCGGCTGATCGTTTGGCTTGCGGCGGGCGGACGCTTCGCTCATCGCTACAGCCCGAACAGCCGGAATGTGGGGCGGCCGGAGAGCTCGCGCACGACCTCCAGTTGCTGCAGCCGTTCGAACAGCCGTCGCGATGCAAAGCGCGACAGATTGTCCGTCGTCAGCGATCCGGACACGGCGTCTTCACTGAGCAGCAGAAAGATTACGTCGCCGGCGCCTTTGGCGCGCAGTTTCGGCGCCACCGCCAGGAGTTTTTCGGCCCGGCGCGACAGCTCGGCGGCCAACCGACAAGCGTCCGCGGCGGCCGCGACGAGCGCGATGCAAACCGCCCGCTCAAAATTCTTGTCCCCGGGCCGGATGCGCCGGCCACCGCCGGCCTCGGTGCGGAAAGATGGTCCAAAACCCTGCGCCATTAGGAGCGGCAGGGGCTGCGGCCAGCCCAGGCGTTGCGCCAGTACCAGGTCGGCGAGCCACCAGCCAAAGACTTCGGCATCGGGACGCATGGCGACGACCTCAGCGGCGATCGCCGCGGCGTCGAATGGCGCCGACCGCTGGGATACCCCGAGTTTTTCGATCTGCGTGCAAAGGTCGGCGAGCGCGGCGCCGTCCCAATGGAGGCCAAGCTGGTCGAGTATCTTCCCGAGCCGGCCGGGCGTAGCGGCGGGCGGCTGCCTGGCCAACTGCCGCCAGGCGCCAAAGACGGCGCCTGCGGGACCGGGGTCAGCACGTAGGGGACGCAAATGCCAGGCATCGCGCAAGGCGGCCGCATCCTCGGCGCGGCCGGCGAGCCGCATGCTGGAGGCGGCGCAGCGAACCGCCAGCCGCTGCCGCCAAGCGCCGGCCCAGGCTGCCTGCGCGCGGGCGAGCGTGTCGAGGGCACCCAGGGCGGCGCCGGCCCGGAAGGCGGCGTCGCCGTCACTCGGCGCGCCGGCGCTTGTGATCGCCCACGCGGGAACGGAGGGCGGCGCAGAGGAGCTGGCGGTCGCGGGATCGAGGCGAATCATAATTTGGAGAGTAAAGTGCCGGTGCGCTTTTCGCCATGATTTTCGTGCCAAAACGCACAGCCTGTCGGATCAGCACAACGACTGATAGTGTTGCATTATCAATCTCTTCACGAGTTCGTCCCTGCTAAGCCATTTGGCCAACAAGTAAGTCTCGACAGGGCACCTTTTTGCGCAGCCGGACGAAACTCCGTTCGGAAATGTGCCGGCTCGCGGCGTAGGAGCCTGCTCAGGTTCAGATGTCATGAAGGCATCTAACGCCCGATCTGCCGCGCAACTTCGGTCCCATATTCATTGCCGACGGGGTATCTGAGGGCGACGTTTTTTGCGGGTTTTTCCTGGTCGGCTTTGGAGGTGATGCTGGCGCCGATTGTCACAGGCTACTTCACTATCTGTTCCTTGACCGATGAGATCTTTTGCGCTGCGGCGCTCCCGTCTTTGCTGTGGGTCACCTTCTGACCCAAGCCCCAACGTACACACGCGGGAGTGTCCTACAAGCCATCGGTTTCGACAGATCGGATGGATTGGGCAGGCGAGCCCAAAAGCTGCGAGCTTAGAGCGGTTATAAATCGTAGTTGTAGCTGTGTAACAAACTGTGTAACAAAAAGCGCGAAAAGACTAGTATTTTCAGTATCATAGAGGTGAAAGGGAATCCCTCCCTCTCCGCCATCCTGCTTCGAGCTGCGCGCTTTCGCAGGACAAGCCTCAAATCCCTTAAGAGCGAGCGAGATAGCCTCCGAAGCCTTGGCGAAGGAGCGCGACAGTCGCCCTCAGCGATATCCGAAATAGGTCATCAGCTCCTGGGCCTCACCTGCCTCGAAACGCGAGGCGAATTCCGCAGGCAGCTTCGATCGCCAGCCGCCCCTGTAGTCGGTGATCGGTTGGTTGACCTGCGTCGAACGGCGAGCCGAATGCGCCGTGCGAACTCTTCTTGCCCTTCCCCAGACGACCGGATGCCGGTGATAGTCCAGGATGGCAGCATCGAAGGCCACATCCATGAAGCGGCATAGCCGTTCGATGGAGAGCGCAGGCGACTCGATAAAGTCCTCGTAGCGCCACAACATGGCCCCGCCCCTCTCGATGCAGAGCATCGAGGCCCTGCTGTCGGCGACCCACCTTTGGAAAGCTCTGTCGAAATCGCCCTCGTAGCGCTGCCCGAGCGATGCCACGACATCACGGCCATCGCGCGTCACCACGATGAAACGGGCATCCGGGATCGTCTCGCGTATCTGACGGGTGTAATGAATATGCCCGGGGGTTTTCTCGACCCAGACGCTCCGGCGCGAAATCGCCGCCTCAAGCAAAAGCAAGCTTAGCTTAGTCCATCTGGCGCCTTTGTCCGAGACGAAAGCGCTTGTCTCCCGCGGAACACTGAAGACATCCGGATGCGCGGCCAATATCCGGGCGAGCAAGGTCGACCCGGTATGACCGCAACCACAGATGAATATTGAGGCCCTCGGCTTTGGAATAAGCCGTACCACACCCTTGTTCACAATTCTTGTTCCCCCGGAAAGACTTTATTCGAGCTGTTTGCCTCGAAGATTGCAACAGGAATGTTTCCACAGGAACGGCGCGGAACCACCGATCGGCGCCGTTCACATTTCAACGGCTCACCTTCGGCGATGCGCAACGAGCGCCCGCAGGGCCGCGGCACCATCGCCCGAAAATGACCGGCCGAGCATGAGCGCCAGCGTGCACGCTGGTGCGCGAGGCCGGCTTGCAGCCCTTGGACGCTGTGAGAACCATGGTCGGGGCCATCCAGGGCGCAACTTGAGGGCGGGCGTTGCGCGTCGGCTGCGGGCAATCATCGTTTGAATGCGTGATCCGGTTTTTAGGTTGGGCCGGACGAGCGTGATGCGCCGGCCGATTTTGCCTCAACCTGATCCGCCGGATTGATGCTCCGCAATCGCGCTCAAGAAGACCTCGCCGAATTCCTTGAGCTTGGCTTCGCCGACACCGTTCACCTCGGCGAAGGCAGCGAGGTCGCGCGGGCAGCGCTCGGCCATGGCGATCAGCGTGCGATCGGAGAAAACGACATAGGCCGGGACTTGGCGTTCCTTCGCCAGGCGCAGCCGCAGCGCCTTGAGCGTGGCGAGCAGCGCGGCGTCCAGGTCTTCGGCGTCCGCCGCTGCCTGGGCCGAACGCGCCTTGTCGCGCAGGGAACGGTGCCGCGTCTCGACGCGATACTCGAAGGCGATCTCGCCGCGCCCGAGCGCGCGGCCGCTCTCGGAAATGGCAAGGCCGCCATAGCCGTCCGGGTCCGGCACCAGGTACCCGCCCGCCACAAGCTGGCGGATCAGCGACAGCCACGCGGGTCGCTTGTGCGCCGCGCCGGTGCCGAAGCTGGCAAGCCTTTGATGACCTCGGGCCAGCACTTTCTCGGTCTCGTGGCCGAGCAGGATGTCGACGATGTGCGAGGCCCCGAACCGCTCGCCGGTTTGCGCGACGGCCGAAAGGATGATGCGCGCCTCGATGCTTCCGTCCGCGCGCGGCGCCTGGCTGAGGCAGTTGTCACAATTGCCGCAAGGCGAGGCGCCTTCGCCGAAATAGCCAAGCAGGACCTGGCGCCGGCATTGCGCCGTCTCACAATAGCCGATCAGCGTGTCCAGCCGGCCATGCGAGCGCCGCTTGTGCTCCGGCGAGGCATCCTCGTCGTCGATGAACAGGCGCCGCGTGCGGATGTCGCCGAGGCCGTAGAGCATATGCGCCTCGGCCGGCCGCCCGTCGCGGCCGGCACGGCCGATCTCCTGGTAATAGGCCTCGAGGCTCGCCGGCAGGTCGGTGTGGAAGACATAGGCGACGTCCGGCTTGTCGATGCCCATGCCGAAGGCGATGGTCGCCACCATGACCACGCCGGACAGCGTCATGAAAGCGTTTTGGTTCGCGTCCCGCGCCTCCTTGCTCATGCCGGCATGGTAAGCGAGCGCGGTGACGCCGTTCTTTTCGAGGAAGGCCGCCATCTCCTCTGTCTTCCTGCGCGACAGGCAATAAACGATGCCGCTCTGTCCCGCATGGCGTTCGACGAAACGCAGCAGCTGGCGCTTGCTGTCCTGCTTCGGCTCGATGGCAAGCTTGATGTTCGGCCGGTCGAAGCCCAGCACCAGCGTGTCGACACGCTCGGCAAACAGCCGCGCCGAAATGTCGGTGCGCGTCGTTTCGTCCGCGGTCGCGGTCAGCGCGATCATCGGCACTTTCGGAAAGAGGTCCCGCAGCCGCGCAAGGTCCTCATATTCGCGCCGAAAGGCTGGCCCCCATTGCGAGATGCAATGCGCCTCGTCGACGGCGATCAGCCGGATGTCGAGCCTGGCCAACGCGTCGAGCATCCGCTCGGTCATCAGCCGCTCCGGCGCCAGATAGAGCAGACGCGTCTGGCCCGAGGCGACGCGGCGCCACGCCGCGACATTGGCATCGCGATCGAGCGAGGAGTTGATCGTATCGGCGGCGACGCCGGCGAGCCGCAGCGCCGCGACCTGGTCCTGCATCAGCGCCACCAGCGGCGAGACGACGATGGTGAGCCCGCCAAGGACCAGCGCCGGAACCTGGTAGCAGAGCGACTTGCCGGCGCCGGTCGGCATGACCGCCAGCACGTGGCGGCCGCACAGCAGCGCCTCTATCACCTCGGCCTGACCGGGTCGAAAATCGTCGAAGCCGAACACGTCCTTCAGCACGCGCCGCTTCGGATCGCGCCCCTCCGCCGCAATGCCCGCCACCGATGCCCGCCCCGCCATCGCGTTTTGCATTTGAGAGTGATTCCCGGTTTCGGCTGAGGTCACGTTCTTAAGGCGCGGATCGCCCGAACGCCATCGCAACCCGTGCTGTCCGCCGTTTTTGCCTGCCGGCGCCGCCGTCTCTGCCGGAGGTGTCGGCTCCTCCCTGCGCCTCAACCCGGCGATACCGAGATGGCAGGGCAAGGCGGTCGGCAGTGTCCACTGAGCCGAGGTTAGCAAAGGCAGGGCGCGTTAGACTCCAAGCCGGCTCCATAGATCCGCAATCAATTTTCGCAGCCCGGCAGCCCGGGGTTCCCCCGGTCGGATTTCGGCCAGCGCGATGCCGCTCTCGCCCGCAATGGCATAGAGCAGCCAGGTCCGGCCATCCTCCTCGAAAATGGCCGGATCGCGCAGCCCGTTCTCCTTGCTTCTTGCCACGCCCGCCTTGCTGCGGCGAACCGGCAGGCCGGCGCCCTCGTAGTCGGTGCCGGGTCTCAGCAATTCGGTCCTGCCGCGCACGACCCAGCGCCGCCAGTCCTTGGAAAGGTCGATGCTGCCGTAAATCACGCGCTCCGGCGCGTCGCCCTTGCGCGTATAATAGACAATCAGCGAATCCCCGTTCTTCTGCACCGCCACATGCCGCGGCCGAACCCGGCTCGAGCCCGGCAGCACGACCGGCCCTTCCTCGAAACCGGAAAGACCATCGATAGATCGGCGAAGCCTGATACTGCCGGTGCCGAAAAGCCCATACCACCAGCCGTCATGCCGAAAGATCCGCGCATAGAACGGCCCTAGCGCCTGGGGACTGGGGTTGAAGCAAAGGCCGTCGACCGATGTCGCCGCAAAGGTCGTCTGCTCGCGGCCATGTCGCTCGGGGCCGTGAAAATACATGACGATGCGTCGGGTCTGCTCGTCGACATGCACGTCGGGAGAGGCGATGTGATCCCTCAGAAAAGGACATTCGCCAAGCGAAAGCACGCCGCCCGGGTGAACGCTCCAAGGACCCTGCAGCGTATCTGAATAGGCTAGGCGGATGTAGGTGCCGTTGTGATGCGCGAAATAGAGGTGATACGTTGCGAGCCGGCCGGTCGCCCACGCCGGCATCCTCACCAGCGATGGGCCGTTTATGCTGGCTCCCTCATCGCCCGGCAGCATATCGGGCGTAATCAACGGTCCTCGCCGTTCGGCTGAAAGGCCGAGCATCGACGTCATGCGTTTGCCCACTCCGGCATGTCATAGCCGAACTCGTCACAGAACCCTCTCAGCCGGGCGAGGAAGGCGGCGGGCAGGGCTTTGAGATAGGCAAGGTATTCCTCGTTCCGTTCCCACTTCTTGAGCGATGTTGCCCGTATCGGGTTGCCGGCATCCTCGCTGAAGCGGATACGCGGCCTGAGGTCGAATGCTCGCGCGATCCTCTCCTGGACCTCGTCCGGCCGAGCGATCATGTCCTCGTAACGGACATAGACGATCGCGCGCTCCGGCTGCGCCTTTCTCAGCCGCAGCAAGGCCTCGTACTCGGCCAGCCAGCGTTCGGAGGTGACATGGAACCGGCGCTCCGCCCTGCTTTCCGGATGCGAGCTGGTGAGCACGTCGAAAGGATGGCGAACGCAATAGATCAGGCCAATGGCGGCGGGCAATTTCGCCAGATGCATATGACCCCGATCCGTGCGCTTGACGACAAGGTTGGATTCGGAGCGGTCCAACATATCCAGCTGGGTGTATTTCGCTTCGGCTCGATGGACGAAGGTGTCCTCGAAACACCCCATCAGGCGCTGGGTCAGCGTCGTGCCGCTGCGCGCGCAACCGGCAATGAATATCTTCTTGTAAGGCGCCGAGCGTCCAGCAAACCAAAGCCGCCACAGCCGCTTCACATCCAGCGCCAAGCGCCGAACCTCTCTGATCGGCCGCCTGATGGCCTTGCGCAAAAAGGCTTCTGATTTTCGTGCGACGTCCATTTCCGACTTCCGCTCCCGCCGGCTTAGTTCATCCGTTGCCAAAGCTGCGGCGCGCCGTCTCTTTGGCCGATATGCCGGCAGAGTGCCAGTCCTCTTCGTTAAACCTATCTTCACCATGTTGCGGCACCGTTGTCGTCCTGCGGCAATGTTTGAGTACCGCGGCGGTGCCACGAGCGCCCAGGCAACAAACCCGCGCCTCACGGCGCGGGTTTTTCTTTGGCAACAGGAATATCGCTATAGGAAGTCGGCCCGATAAGGCGCAAAACTGTCGACCAGCCGCCCCGCTTCCAGCGCCCTGACGCCGTGCACCAGGTTGGACGGCACGATGAAGCTGCTTCCCGCTGCCAGGATCTCTGACTTGCCGTCGATGGTGACTTCGAAGCGGCCTTCGGCGACATAGCTTGCCTGGACGTGCGGATGCGAATGCAGCGCGCCGAGGCCGCCCTTGTCGAAGGCGAATTCGACCATCATCAGTTCGGCCGTGTGCACCAGCACGCGCCGTCTGTTGCCGTCGGGCGTCGGCTCCCAGGCTTTTTCGCCGGCATGTGAAAAGAGAGGCGTCATCGCTTAGCTTCCGTTCGAAATTGGCAGAATGGTCACCGCGCCAGCCAGCCGCCGTCCACCGGCATCACCGCGCCATGCATGTAGTCCGACGCGGGCGCGAGCAGGAAAACGGCCGCGTCGCCGATGTCGCCCGGCCGGCCCCAGCGCCCCGCGGGAATGCGTCCGAGGATGGCGGCGCTGCGGTCGGGGTCGGCGCGCAAGGCTTCGGTGTTGTTGGTTTCGATATAGCCCGGCGCGATGCCGTTGACGTTTATGCCTTTCGCCGCCCATTCGCAGGCGAGCAGCCTCGTGAGGCCAAGCACACCATGTTTCGAAGCGGTGTAGGAGGCGACGCGGATGCCGCCCTGGAAGCTCAGCACCGAGCCTATGTTGACGATCTTGCCGCGCCGCCCGGGCTCGGCCAGCACGCGTCTGGCAAAACTCTGGCAAAGCCGGAAGACCGTCTTCAAATTGATGTCCATCACCTCGTCCCAGTCGGCTTCGGTCAGATCGACCGCGTCGGCGCGTCGTATGATGCCGGCATTGTTGACCAAGCCGTCGAGCGGTCCCTTCTCGTCCCATATCCGGTCGAGCATGACGGCAGCCGCAGCAGGATCGCCGAGATCGGCGGCCACGGTTTCGAACTGGCCACCAATGGCCGCGATCTTCTCCGCGGTTTCATCCATCGCCGAGCGCCCGACGCCGATGACGGCGCCGCCGGCGCGCGCGACCGACACTGCAATGCCTTGGCCGATGCCGGTGTTGGCGCCGGTTACGAGGATGCGATTTCCCGCAAGGCTGAAGGCGAAAAGATCGCTCACTTGAGCTGGTCCATCGCCACCTGGTCGACGTCAATATGGTCGACATTGTCGCCAGCCATGGCCCAGATGAAAGCGCCGGTGTGTGTCTGGTCCATCTCTACCTTGCTCGAATGATTATCCGGTCGACGCAGCCGCCACGGACTTTGCGTAATAGGCCTGCCGCGCCTGCAGGCGCTCGCGGTAGCGCTGCTGGCTGGAGGTGAGATGTGCCCGCATCGCCTCGCGCGCGGCGTTGGCGTCGCCCGCCGAAATCGCGTTGAGGATCACCAGATGCTCGCGCTGCAGGCCGCGCTGGTACTCGTCGGACTGGACGAGCTCGGCCGACCAGGGCGAGGTGACGTCGCAGGGGATGGCGCGGCGGCCGAGCACGTCGAGCATCTCGACATAGAACGGGTTATTGGTGGCGCTGGCGATTGCCCTATGGAAGGCGAGATCCGCCGGACCGGTCGGCTGGCTGGCGAGCAGAAGCCGCTCGAACTCGAAGAAAGCCTCCTGGATCGCCGCCTCTTGCGCCGCGTTGCGGCGGATGGCGGCAAGGCCGGCCGATTCGATCTCGATCGCCAGCCGCACCTCGAGCACGTTGAGCGCGATCGAATCCTTGGCGCCCATATCGGCGGCTAAAACGCCGAGCGTGGTGGAGATGTGTTCGGTTACGAAGACGCCGGCGCCCTGCCGCGCCTCGACGAGACCGTCGGCGGCAAGCTTTGCCAGCGCCTCGCGAATGACGGTGCGGCTGACGCCAAAGGTTTCCGTGAGCTGCCCTTCGGTCGGCAGCTTGTGCCCGGGCGGGATCTCGCCCGCCAACAGCTGCTTGCGGATCGCCGCGACCACCGTTTCCGACAGCTTCGGCTTCCGTTCGACCCTGAGATCCGTCATGGGCCCGGCCACCGTCGCACTCCCCTATCTGAACGCCCTATTTGAGGACGCCTACTTGAAGACACTTGGCAACCACAGCGAGATCGCGGGAATATACGTCACCAGCGCCAGAACCACGATACCCGCGCCGTAGAACGGCCAGATCGAGCGCATCGCTTCCCAGACCGTGATCTTGCCGACCATGTTCGACCAAGACGTCCGACTGGATGACGCGGAACTTCATGCCTCTCAAATCCTGGCGACCGCCTCAGAGCCGGTACGCCTTCTTGGCAAGCGTGTAGGCAAGCTCGCGCGCCAGCTCATGCGCTTCCTCCTCGCGCAGCCGATGTTCGGCGACGAGCCGCGCCAGGAAGGCGCAGTCGAGACGCCGCGCGACGTCGTGGCGCGCCGGGATCGATGGAAAGGCGCGCGTGTCGTCGTTGAAGCCGACCGTATTGTAGAAGCCCGCCGTCTCGGTGGTCATTTCGCGGAAGCGGCGCATGTCTTCCGGGCTGTCGTGGAACCACCAGGCCGGCCCAAGCTTCAGCGCCGGATAGACGCCGGCGAGCGGCGCCAGCTCGCGCGCATAGCTCGTCTCGTCGAGCGTGAACAGGATGATCGTCAGGTCACGCTCCAGCCCGACGCAGTCGAGCAGCGGCTTCAGCGCCGTCACATAGTCGGTCCGGGTCGGGATATCGAAGCCCTTGTCGCGGCCGAATTTCTGGAAAACAGCCGGCGAATGATTGCGCCACGACCCGGGATGGATCTGCATTACCAGCCCGTCGTCGCGGCTCATCTTGGCCATCTCGGTCAGCATCTGGGCGCGGAACAGTTTTCGCTCGCGCTCGTCTTCCGAGCCGCGGCGGATGCTGTCGAACAGTTCCTGCGCCGCCGTGTCGGAAAGATTGGCGGTGTCGGCGGTCGGATGGCCGTGATCGGACGAGGTGGCGCCGAATTCCTTGAAATAGGCGCGGCGTTTTCGGTGCGCCTCGAGATAGCCGGCCCATGTGCCGGTGTCGCATCCGGTGATTTCGCCCAGGCGATCGAGATTGGCTAGAAACCCTTCGAAATCGGGATCGACCACGGCGTCCGGCCGGTAGGCGGTAACGACGCGGCCCTGCCAACCGCTGTCACGGATCATGCGATGCCATTTGAGATCGTCGAGCGCGCCTTCGGTGGTGGCGATCACCTCGATGTTGAAGCGCTCGAACAGCGCCCGCGGCCGATAGTCGGCGCGCTGAAGCATCGCCGCGATCGTGTCGTAGCACCGATCGGCGGTGCTGGCGTTGAGCGGCTCGTCGATGCCGAACAGATGCTCGAACACATGGTCGAGCCAGAGCCGGGTCGGCGTGCCGCGGAAGAGATAGTAATGCTCGGCAAAGCGCCGCCAGATCGTTCGGCCGTCGGTCTCGACCGGTGCACCGTCGAGCGTCGGCACGCCGAGTTCTTCCAACCGAACGCCCTGGCTGAACAGCATGCGGAAGATGTAGTGGTCCGGCACGATCAGGAGCTGCGCCGGGTCGGGAAAGGGTTTGTTGAGCGCATACCAGCGCGGGTCCGTGTGGCCATGCGGGCTGACGATCGGCAGGTCCTTGACCCCTGCATGAAGGGCACGAGCCAGCGTTCGCGTTTCCGGCGCGAACAGCAGGTCCGGATCAGTCAATGCAGCCACTTCGCTCCTCCCAGGCTAACCCATTGGTAGATTGACAAAGAGTAATGTCAACATACAAAAACCAGCTGGTTGTATGATGACTTTTGCATAAAGCCCGGCCATTGTACGGGGCAGCGGCGGGTGCTACGCCGCTGCCGCCATTCCTGCCAGGCTCGACGCGCCGATCGGAGACTTCAAACCAATGAACAGCCGACTGTCGAACGCCACGATCGCGCAGCTGCCGGGCACATTCGCCATACCCCGCTACGATCGCGGCGCCGTGACGCCCGGCATCGTCCATCTCGGCGTCGGCGCCTTCCATCGCGCTCATCAGGCGGCCTATGTCGACGCCTGCCTGGCCGATGGCGATACGGGTTGGGGCATCATTGGCCTCTCGCTGCGCAGTCCCGACACACGCGATGCGCTGTCGCCGCAGGACGGTCTCTACACGCTGGCGGTGAGGGAAAGCGCCGGCGAGCAGTTGCAGATCATCGGCTCGATCCTGTCGTTGCTGGTGGCGCCCGAAGATCCGGACGCTGTGCTTACCGCGCTCACCGATCCGCGCACCCGCATCGTCACGCTGACCATCACCGAAAAGGCCTATCTAAGGGCCGCCGACGGCAGGCTCGACGAAACTCATCCCGACATCGTCCACGATCTGGGAAACCCTGGATCGCCGAAGACGGCGCATGGTTTCCTGGCCGAGGCGCTTGCGCGCCGCCGCGCCGCCGGCACGCCGCCCTTCACGGTGCTGTGCTGCGACAACCTTCCGGCCAACGGCGCCACGCTGCACAAGCTGTTGCTCGAGTTCGCGAAACTGCGCGACTTACGGCTCGCTCGACAGGGCGATGCCGGGCTCGCTCGACAGGGCGATACCGAACTCGCCAGCCATGTCGCCAACGAAGTGGCCTTCCCGTCTTCCATGGTCGACCGCATCGTGCCGGCGACCACCGACGCCGACCGCGCCCGCATCGCCGGCGAGCTTGGTCTCGAGGATGCCTGGCCGGTGATGACCGAGCCGTTCCGGCAATGGGTGATTGAGGAGCGTTTCCCCACCGGGCGGCCGGCCTGGGAGAAATTCGGCGTCACCATGGTCGAGGATGTCGGTCCCTTCGAGGACATGAAGCTGAGGCTGCTCAACGGCGCGCATTCCGGCATCGCCTATCTTGGCCTGCTCAGCGGCCACGCCACCGTCGACCGCGCCTTCGCCGACCCGTCGATCCGACGGTTTGTCGACGCATTGTGGGCCGAAGCCGTGCCGACGCTGCCCCAGGATGCAGGTCTCGATACGGCCGCCTACACGGCCGAGCTCGCCCAGCGCTTCTCCAACACCGCGCTTGCCCATCGCACGGCGCAGATCGCCAATGACGGCAGCCAGAAACTGCCGCAGCGCATCGTCGCGTCAGCCATCGAATGCCTCGAAGCCGGGACCGAGTTCGTACACCTGACGCTGGTGGTCGCCGCCTGGATCGCCGCATGCGCCGCGCGCGGTGGCAGCTTGCCGGAGGGCCATTTCACCGATCCACTCGATACCGCCCTCAGCGACATCTTCGCCCGGATTCTGCCGACGGCGGAGATGACGGAGGCCGTGTTCGACCTCGCCGGCTTTGCCAAAGCTCATCCGGAGCGACAGAAGTTGATCGAGTCTGTCGCCACTCATCTCGTCCATTTCAAGCAGGGCGGTCCGAAGCTGGCTCTCGCGGCGATCGGCATCGGCAAAGAACCGCCCCAGCTGGCCGAGTAGCGCGTCTGTACCGACTACTCGCCCGACCGTTCACGACCTGCCGTGTGGCATAGTCGGCCCCCGTTCGAGTTTCAGAACAGGCGCACTGCCTTGCTGACGAGATTAGAGCGGCTCGCCGTTTGCATGAAACGGCACGACACCCTGACAAGCAGGGCGGACCGTCTCCCAAACGAGAAAACGAGAAAACGGCGCAAACAAAAAAGCGGGGCAAGCCCCGGGGCAAGCCCGCTCTCTTTCAGTCCATCGTAAGACGCCGCCGTCAGGCCGGCAGCAGCGCGCCTTCCAACGTGGTGAGCTGGCTGAGAAACTGCTCGGCCTTGCTGCGGGCCTCGTCGTCCTTGGCGTCGGCGGCGTCTTCCCTGGCTTCCTGGATGCGGCGGGCGAGGTCAGCGCGGTCGATGTCGCCGACGGCGACCGCCGATTCGGCCAGCAGCGTGCAGCCGGAGGGCAGGATGTCGGCGAAGCCGCCGAACACGACGTAGCGCTCTTCCTTGCCCGCCGCGGTTTTCACCGTGACGACGCCGGGCTTGATCGTGGTCATGACCGGAGCGTGCTGCGCCATCACGGTCATCTCGCCTTCGGCGCCCGGGATGACGACGGACTCGACCTGCTCGGAAACGAGCAGCCGCTCCGGCGAGACCAATTCGAACTTGAAAGCTTCAGCCATGCCAATCTAGCGAGTAGGAATAGCGAGTAGCGAGTAGTGAAAAACTCGGCCGGCCCACTGATCCCTATTCGCTACTCCCTATTCGCTATTCGCTTCTTTACGCCGCTTCAGCCGCCAGGCGCTGCGCCTTCTCGACCGCTTCCTCAATGCCGCCGACCATGTAGAAGGCGGCTTCGGGCAGATGGTCGTAATCGCCGGCGCAGAGGCCCTTGAAGCCCTTGATGGTGTCGGCAAGGTCGACCAGCTTGCCGGGCGAGCCCGTGAACACTTCGGCGACGAAGAACGGCTGCGACAGGAAGCGCTCGATCTTGCGGGCGCGGGCAACGGTCTGCTTGTCCTCTTCCGACAGCTCGTCCATGCCAAGGATGGCGATGATGTCCTGCAGCGACTTGTAGCGCTGCAGGATCGACTGCACCTGGCGGGCGACCTGGTAGTGCTCCTCGCCGACAACCATCGGGTCGAGCATGCGCGAGGTCGAATCGAGCGGATCAACGGCCGGGTAGATGCCCTTTTCCGAGATCGCGCGGTTGAGCACGGTCGTGGCGTCGAGGTGGGCGAAGGACGTGGCCGGCGCCGGGTCGGTCAAGTCGTCGGCCGGAACGTAGATGGCCTGCACCGAGGTGATCGAACCCTTGGTCGTGGTCGTGATGCGCTCCTGCAGCGCGCCCATGTCGGTGGCGAGCGTCGGCTGATAGCCCACGGCCGAGGGGATGCGGCCGAGCAGCGCCGACACTTCCGATCCCGCCTGAGTGAAGCGGAAGATGTTGTCGACGAAGAACAGCACGTCCTGGCCCTGGTCGCGGAAATACTCGGCGACGGTGAGGCCGGTCAGGCCGACGCGGGCGCGCGCGCCCGGCGGCTCGTTCATCTGGCCGTACACCAGCGCGGCCTTCGAGCCCTGGCCGCCGCCCTTCTTGTTGACGCCCGATTCGATAAACTCGTGATAGAGGTCGTTGCCTTCGCGGGTGCGCTCGCCGACGCCGGCGAACACCGAGAAGCCGCCGTGGGCCTTGGCGACGTTGTTGATCAGCTCCTGGATCAGCACGGTCTTGCCGACGCCGGCGCCGCCGAACAGGCCGATCTTGCCGCCGCGGGCGTAAGGCGCCAGCAGGTCGAGAACCTTGATGCCGGTGACCAGGATCTGCGCTTCCGTCGACTGGTCGACATAGGCCGGGGCCGGCTGGTGGATGGCGCGCATTTCGACGGCGTCGACCGGGCCGGCCTCGTCGACCGGTTCGCCGATGACGTTGATGATGCGGCCGAGCATGCCCGGGCCGACCGGCACCGAAATCGGTCCGCCGGTGTCATAGACATCCTGGCCGCGCACGAGACCTTCGGTCGAGTCCATGGCGATGCACCGCACGGTGTTCTCGCCGAGATGCTGGGCGACTTCGAGGACCAGGCGGTTGCCGACATTGTCGGTTTCCAGCGCATTCAGAATGGCCGGCAAATGATCTTCGAACTGGACGTCGACGACGGCGCCGATGACCTGGCGCACCTTGCCGGCGGCGCCGACCCGCTTCGCCGCAACGCTGGCCGCCTTCGCCGGAGCCGCTGCCTTGGCCGGAGCGGCCGCCTTCTTGGCCGGAGCGGCATTCGCGGCTGCTGCCGGAGCCTTTGCCGCCTTGGGGGCCGGTGCCGCCTTGGCGGCGGTCTTCGGGGTAGCTGCTTTCGCCATCGTCTTTGCCCTTTTCGTCTGTCTGTTGCTCACGCCGTCTGCCGCGAGGTCGATGGCCTCGGCGGCGGGGCGCGCCTAGAGCGCCTCGGCGCCCGAAATGATTTCGATGAGTTCCTTGGTGATCTGCGCCTGCCGCTGGCGATTGTAGGTGATCGACAGCCTGTTGATCATATCGCCGGCGTTGCGCGTCGCATTGTCCATCGCGCTCATCTTGGCGCCCATCTCGCCGGCCGCGTTTTCCAGCAGCGCGCGGAAGATCTGCACCGCGATGTTGCGCGGGATGAGGTCGGAGAGGATCTCGCCCGGCTCCGGCTCGTATTCGTAGACGGCCGTGGCGCCGTTGCTCGTCTCGGCAGCGGCGGAAGCCGGGGCCGCCGGGATGATCTGCTGCGCCGTCGGAATCTGGCTGATCACCGACTTGAACTGAGAATAGAACAGCGTGCAGACGTCGAAGCCGCCCTGGTTGAACAGATTGATCACCTTGCGCGCAATCGCATCGGCATTGACGAAGCCGAGCGTCTTGACCTCGCGCAAGTCGACGCGCTCGAGGATCAGCGAGCCGTACTCGCGGCGCAGGATGTCAAAACCCTTCTTGCCGACGCAGATGATCTTGACCTGCTTGCCGTCGGCGAGAAGCTTACGAATATGCTCGCGGGCCAGGCGCGCGATCTGGGAGTTGAAGCCGCCGCACAGGCCGCGCTCGGCGGTGCAGACGATGAGCAGATGCACGTCGTCCCTGCCGGTGCCGGTCATCAGCGCCGGCGCATCGCCGCCGCCGCCGATCGCCTGGGTGATGTTGGCCAGCACCGCCCCCATCCGCTCGGAATAGGGACGCGCCGCTTCCGCCGCTTCCTGCGCGCGACGCAGCTTCGCCGCGGCGACCATCTGCATCGCCTTGGTGATCTTCTGCGTCGCCTTGACCGAGGCGATACGGTTACGAAGGTCTTTTAATGAAGGCATGCTTCAAACCTGATCCCGTGCGTCCGGCTGCTCGTTAAGCGAAGGTCTTGGCGAAGGCGTCGATCTCGGCCTTGAGCTTGCCGCGCAGGTCGTCCGACAGCGCCTTCTCCTTGCGGATGCCGTCGAGCACGTCCTTGCCGGCCGAGCGCATGTGGCTGAGCAGGCCATGCTCGAACTTGCCGACCTGATTCAGCGCCAGCTTGTCGAGATAGCCATTGACGCCGGCGAAGATCACCGCGACCTGCTCTTCGGTCTTGAGCGGCGAGAACTGCGGCTGCTTCAGGAGCTCCGTCAGGCGCGAACCGCGATTGAGCAGACGCTGCGTGGCGGCGTCGAGGTCGGAGCCGAACTGCGCGAAGGCCGCCATTTCACGGTACTGCGCGAGTTCGCCCTTGATCGAGCCGGCGACCTGCTTCATCGCCTTGACCTGCGCCGAGGAGCCGACGCGCGACACCGACAGACCGACGTTCACCGCCGGGCGGATGCCTTGGAAGAACAGGTTGGTCTCGAGGAAGATCTGACCGTCGGTGATCGAGATCACGTTGGTCGGGATGTAGGCCGACACGTCGTTGGCCTGCGTCTCGATGATCGGCAGCGCGGTCAGCGAGCCGTTGCCATTATCGTCGTTGAGCTTCGCGGCGCGCTCCAGCAGGCGCGAATGCAGGTAGAACACGTCGCCCGGATAGGCTTCGCGGCCCGGCGGGCGGCGCAGCAGCAGCGACATCTGGCGGTAGGCGACGGCCTGCTTCGACAGATCGTCATAGCTGATGAGGGCATGCATGCCGTTGTCGCGGAAATATTCGCCCATGGTGCAGCCGGCGAACGGCGCCAGGAACTGCATCGGCGCCGGATCCGACGCGGTCGCGGCGATGATGATGGAGTAGTCGAGCGCGCCGCGCTCCTCCAGCACCTTGACGAACTGCGCGACGGTCGAGCGCTTCTGGCCGACGGCGACGTAGACGCAGTAGAGCTTCTCCTTCTCCGGGCCGTTGTCGTGCACCGACTTCTGGTTCAGCATCGTGTCGAGGATGATGGCGGTCTTGCCGGTCTGACGGTCGCCGATGACCAGTTCGCGCTGGCCGCGGCCGACCGGGATCAGCGCGTCGATGGCCTTGAGGCCGGTCGACATCGGCTCATGCACCGACTTGCGCGGAATGATGCCGGGCGCCTTGACGTCGACGCGGCGGCGTTCGGTCGCCTGGATCGGGCCCTTGCCGTCGATCGGATTGCCGAGCGCGTCGACCACGCGGCCGAGCAGGCCGGGACCGACCGGAACATCGACGATGGCGCCGGTGCGCTTGACGGTGTCGCCTTCCTTGATGTCGCGGTCGTTGCCGAAGATGACGACGCCGACATTGTCGGCTTCGAGGTTCAGCGCCATGCCGCGGATGCCGCCCGGGAATTCGACCATCTCGCCGGCCTGGACGTTGTCGAGCCCGTAGACGCGGGCAATGCCGTCACCGACGGACAGAACCTGGCCGACTTCGGAGACTTCGGCCTCCTTGCCGAAATTCTTGATCTGGTCTTTCAGAATTGCGGAAATTTCCGCGGCGCGGATGTCCATCAGCCGACCTCTTTCAGTGCAAGCTTGAGCGAATTGAGTTTGGTTTTGAGCGACGTATCGATCTGGCGCGAGCCCATCTTGACGATCAAGCCGCCGAGCAGCGACGGGTCGACGGTCATGGCGATGGCCACATCCTTGCCGGCGATGCCGGTCAGCGTCGCCTTGAGTTCGGCCTGCTGCGCATCCGTCAGCGCATGCGCGGAGGTGACTTCGGCGGACGCCTCGCCACGGTGGTCGGCGGCAATCTGGCGGAACGCCTTGATCATGCCGGGCACGGCGAACAGGCGGCGGTTGCGGGCGACGACGCGCAGGAAATTGCCGACGAGGCCGGTGATGTTGGCTCTGGAGATGATCGCCCCGATCGCCTTGGCCTGATCGTCGCTGGAGAACACCGGGCTGTTGATGAGCCGGGCAAGGTCGGCGCTGCCGTTCAGCATCGCCTCGAAATCGTTGAGGTCGGCCTCGACCTGGGCGACCGAATTTTCCTGCAGCGCGAGCTCGAACAACGAGCTTGCATAGCGCTCTGCGACAGCTGAGATTGGCGATGACGATTGGGCCACGGACCGTCTTTTCTCTTGTCTGACAGGCCGCAGATTGTTGGCGCGAGCGAAAACTCTGGCTAAATCTTTGACCTTACTACGATTTTTCCAAGCACGGAGGGATGGCTTCCGCTATCCCCGGCCGAAAGTCGATTGCCGTCTAGCACAGGCCTTTTGAGACCGCAATGCATCGTCCGGCATGGTTTTCAGGCACTTTTGTCGCATCAGGCGGCGAAGGCCGAGCCTGAGCGGCGGATTAGTCACGAATTCACGGTACGAAGCCGAAGGCGAAGGCAAGCGGCAGCGCCGCCAGGGCCAATTCAACCACGATGGAAGCCCAGTTGAAAGGTGTGTTGGCGCCGTCCGACATCATCGACAAAAGCCGACCGAAAGCGGTGAACAGCCATGAGAAGCCGAGCGCCATATAGAGCAGCGGCTGCGCGAGCAGGATGCAGCACAGGCTGACGCCGAGATAGAAGCCCGACATGCGGCCGCGCCCTTCGGCGATCGCCGCCGCTTTCTCCGGCTTCGCTTGCAGGCGCAGGATGCGGAAGGCGAGATTCGGCGCCAGGAAGAGGACGAGGCCGATGAGCAGCGTCACGACGGCGCTCGACCATGCCAGCCACTCGCCCTGGCTCGCCGGCCACGGAAACGCGAACTCCATCTGATCCCCCCTCGTAAAGTCTTGTTCTGAAATAGCCGGCATTCTAGCCGAGGAAAATCCGCGCGCCAGATGGCGGCCGGCACATTTGACAGGACGCAAGACAAGACGCGACAGAAGAGCGCCCGATCAGGACAATGCGAACTCGATCGCTGCCTCGGCATGGATGCGCGTGGTGTCGAACACCGGCATGTCGAAATCGCCCTGGCCGATCAGCATGGTGATCTCGGTGCAGCCCATGATGAGGCCGTCGATCTTTTCGTCGCGCCGCAGACGGCCGACTTCCTCGACATAGGCGGACTTCGAGTCGGCTTTGACGACTCCCTGGCAGAGCTCATCATAGATAAGCCGGTGCACCATGTCGCGGCCGGCCCGGCCGGGCACGACCGGCTGCAGGCCGTATTTGTCGGCGAGCCGCCCTTTATAGAAATCCTGTTCCATGGTGAAGCGCGTCGCGAGCAGCGCCGGGCGCTTCACGCCTGCAGCGACAACAGCGTGTCCAGTTGCGTCGGCGATATGGAGAAGCGGAATCGAGATGGCCGCCTGCACCGTGTCGGCGAGTTTGTGCATCGTGTTGGTGCAAATCATCAGGCCCTCGGCGCCGCCGGCCTCCAGCTTGCGCGCTGCTTTTACCAGAAGGACACCGGCGCCGTCCCAGTCGCCGGCATGCTGGCGTTCGGCGATCTCGGCGAAGTCGAACGACCAGAGCAACAGCTTCGCCGAATGCAGCCCGCCCAGCCGCTCGCGCACGATCTCGTTGAGCAGTCGGTAGTAGATTGCCGTCGATTCCCAGCTCATGCCGCCGATAAGGCCGAGGGTTTTCATAAAGCGAGCACTCCGTTGGGGCTGTCTTTCTCGCTTATAGGAAGCTCTGCGGGTCGATGTCGACCTGCACCCTGACGGAGCCGCGCAGCTTCGGCCCATCCGCCAGCATGGCTCGAATAAAGCCCTGCATGTCGGCGCGCCGCTCGCCTTGCACCAGCAACCGAAAGCGGTGGCGGCCGCCGATCAGCGACAGCGGCGCCTCGGCCGGTCCGAGCACGAAGAGATCGGAGGCTGTAGGTGCCGCGCGCCGCAAGCCCCGCGCATGGGTTTCGGCCTCGGCGCGTGTCGCCGCACTGACGATGATGCCGGCGAGCCGGCCGAACGGTGGCAGTACGGCCCGCTCCCGCTCCGCGATTTCGCGCTCGTAAAAGGCTTCCGAATCGCCCGAGACGATCGCCCGCATCACCGGATGGTCGGGCTGGTAGGTCTGCAGCAGGCCGAGGCTCTTCTTGCCGGTGCGGCCCGCGCGCCCGGTCACCTGGCTGAGCAGCTGGAAGGTGCGCTCGGCGGCGCGCGGATCGCCATTGGCGAGGCCGAGATCGGCGTCGACCACGCCGACCAGCGTCATGCCGGGGAAGTTGTGACCCTTGGCGACGAGCTGCGTGCCGATGACGATATCGGCCTCGCCATTGGCGACGGCCTCGAGCTCGAGCCGCAGCCGGCGCACGCCGCCCAAGAGATCGGACGACAACACGATCGTGCGGGCTTCCGGGAAATGCGCCACCACTTCCTCGGCGATGCGCTCGACGCCCGGCCCGCAGGCGACCAGATGATCGAGCGTGCCGCATTCCGGGCAAGCTTCCGGCCGCCGCTCATTGTGGCCGCAATGGTGGCAAACGAGCTGGCCGCGAAAGCGATGCTCGACCAGCCAGGCCGAGCAGACCGGGCAGCCGAAGCGATGGCCGCAGACGCGGCAGAGCGTCAGCGGCGCATAGCCGCGCCGGTTGAGGAAGAGCAGCGACTGCTCTTGTCTCTCCAGCGTGCGCTCCATCTGCTCCAGAAGGAGAGGCGACAGAAAACCGCCGCGCGCCGGCGGCGCGCGCCGCATGTCGATCGATTTCAGGTCGGGGAGCGCCGCCTCGGCAAAACGCGCCGACAGCACCGCGCGCTGGTAGCGGCCCTGGCTGGCGTTGACGCGGCTCTCGACCGACGGCGTCGCCGAGGCGAGCACGACCGGGAAAGCGCCGATATGGCCGCGCACCACCGCCATGTCGCGCGCATTATAGAAGACGCGGTCTTCCTGTTTGTAGGCCGGGTCATGCTCCTCGTCGACGACGATCAGGCCTAGCTCCTTGAACGGCAAGAACAGCGCCGAGCGCGCCCCGGCGACGACGCGCACGCCGCCCTCCGCCACCTGCCGCCAGACGCGTTGGCGCATCCGGGGCGGCAGGTCCGAATGCCACTCCGCCGGTTTGGCGCCGAAGCGGTCCTGGAAGCGTTCGAGGAAAGCGTGCGTCAGCGCGATCTCCGGCAGCAGGATCAGCACCTGCTTGCCCTTGTCGAGCGCCGCCGCCACCGCCTCGAAATAGACTTCCGTCTTGCCCGATCCGGTGACGCCGTCGAGCAGGGTGACGTTGAAGGCGCCGGCGGCGATCGCCGCGCGCAGCTTCTCGGCCGCCGCCTTCTGGTCCGGCATCAATGCCGGCACAGCATGGCCGGGATCGGGTGCGGCGACCACCGGCCTTGGCGGGATCATCACCGTCTCGAACACGCCTTGTGCCCTCAAGCCATCGATGACGGTCGAGGAGACACCCGCCGCATGGGCGAGACCGGAGCGCGTCCAGGCAAGCCCGCCTTCGGCCGTCTCCAGCACGCGGCGTCGCGCGTCGGTCAATCGGTCGGGCTCGGCAAGCGTGCGCTGCAGGCCTTCGATCCACGGCTCCGGGTCGAAAGCTTCCGGCGCCCTCAACAACATCCGCGCCACCATGCCGGGCGCCGACAGCGTGTATTGGGCGATCCAGTCGACGAAACGGCGCATGGCCTTGTCGATCGGCGGGCAGTCGAAGACCTCCTCGATCGGCCGCAGCTTTTTCGGATCGACGGATTCGACGACGGCGTCCCAGACGATGCCGGCGACCTGCCGCGGCCCCAGCGGCACGCGCACGATCGAGCCCGGCACCACGCGCATGCCTGGCGGCACGGCATATGTGTAGGGCCGTTCGGCCGGCATCGGCACCAGCACCGGCGCGGCCGCGACAAAGGGCGAATCTTCGATCATCGGGCGTGACCTTGCCCCGACTTTGCTCTAGATCAAAGGGGACCCCCGCATCTGCCTGGCCGGCGTCAGGCAATCCCCAAGGAGACAGCCATGAAGTTTTTTGTCGATACCGCTGACATCAAGGAAATTAAGGAGCTGCACGATCTGGGGCTGCTCGATGGCGTCACCACCAACCCGTCGCTGATCCTGAAATCGGGCGGCAAGATCGCCGAGGTCACCAAGCAGATCTGCGACATTGTCGAAGGCCCGGTCTCGGCCGAGGTCGTGGCGACCGAGTACAAGGACATGATGGCCGAGGCCGAGGTGCTGGCCAAGATCGCGCCGAATGTGGCCATCAAGGTGCCGCTGACGCTGGATGGTCTGAAGGCCTGCAAGACGATCCGCACCGAGATGAACCGCATGGTCAACGTCACGCTCTGCTTCTCGGCCAACCAGGCGCTGCTTGCCGCCAAGGCCGGCGCCTCCTTCATCTCGCCTTTCGTCGGCCGCATCGACGACACCGGCTCGGACGGCATGGAGCTGATCTCGGAAATCCGCACCATCTACGACAATTATGATTTCAAGACCGAGATCCTGACCGCTTCCGTGCGTACGGTGAACCACGTCAAGCAGGCGGCTTTGATCGGCGCCGATATCGTGACCGCGCCGCCGGCGACGTTGAAGGCGTTGGTCAACCATCCGCTCACCGACAAGGGCCTCGCCGCCTTCCTCGCCGACTGGGCCAAGACCGGCCAGAAGATTGGCTGAGGCCCGAGATCAGACAACAAAAAGGGCCGGGATAAGCTGGCCTTTTTGTTGCATCGAATAGGGGAAAAGCGCGGCGGCGCTCAGAGACCAGCTCAGGCCTTCTTGCCATTCTTGGCCAGGTCCTGGGCGATCGCCAGCCTGAGCAGATCGGCGAGCTCGCGGGCGGCGCGGTTCTCGGCGTCGATCTGCGCCCGGTAGGCCGCAAACTCCTGGCGCGGCCGGTCGAAGGAGGAAGGAATCGAGCGCTTGCCGAGCGCGACCACAGTGCCGGTCGCGGCGTCTCTGAGCACATAATTGGCGGTAAGGGTCACGGTGCCGGCCGTCGGCTCGTCCTCTTCGGTCTGCACCTGAACGATGGCCGCCGACTCGACAAGCTCGGTGACGCCGAGGTCGAGCGTATAGGCAGGCGATGCCGGCTCGCCCGAGCCCTGGCCGAAAGCGAAGATCAGATTGTTGCGCACCTGTTGTGCAGGGCGCGTGCTCACCGGCTTGATCGAGATCGAGGCCAGCTCGGCGGCGGCCCCGACCTGCGCCCCGGCGGTGAGCGGCGCGCTGGAATAGAGCGGCCGTACCGTGCAGGCGGAGACCAGTGCCAGCGAGGCGACCAGGCCGCTGAGAGCAGCGCGGCGCAGCAAACGCGCCGCCTGTGACTTTTCCGGATCAGGCAACGACATTGACGATCCTCTGCGGGACGATGATCACCTTGCGCGGGGCTTTACCATCGAGCGCTTTCTGCACGAAGTCGAGAGCCAGCACCGCTTTTTCGACGGCACCTTGATCCGCGTCGCGGGCAATTGTCAAATCCCCGCGCTTCTTGCCGTTGACCTGCACCGGCAACATGATCTCGTTGTCGACGACCAGGGCCGGATCGTAGGCAGGCCACGGCCGTTCGGCGACCATCTCGGTGCCGCCCAACGCCTCCCAGCATTCCTCGGCCAGATGCGGCATCACCGGCGCGATCACATGCACCAGGATCTCGACGGCCTCGCGGCAGGCGCCCTTCAGCGCCGCGTCAGCCTTGCCTTCGGCGACGTCGTTGAGCGGCACGGCCAGCGCATTGGCAAGCTCGTAGATGCGGGCGATAGCTCGGTTGAAGCCGAGCTTCTCGATGTCCTCGCCGATCGCCTTAAGGATCTTGTGCGCGGCCTTGGAAACGGCACCTGCCTCGCCTTCGCTCGCCGCGGCCGGCTTCACGTCGCCAAGCTGTTCGGCCGCGATCTGCACCAGGCGCCAGACGCGCTGCACGAAGCGATGCGCGCCGGCGGCACCTTCGTCGGTCCATTCGACGTCGCGCTCCGGCGGCGAGTCCGACAGCATGAACCAGCGCGCGGTATCGGCTCCGTAGCCGTCGGTGATCTCCTCCGGACTCACCGTGTTCTTCTTCGATTTCGACATCTTCTCGAGCGCGCCGATCGACGCTTCCTCGCCGGTCGCGATCTCGATGGCGCGGCGCTTGCCGCCGGCGTCCTCGATCCTGACCTCGCTCGGCGACAGCCAGCGCCCATTTGTCGACGGACCGCCGACGCGGTAGGTCTCGTGCACCACCATGCCTTGCGTGAACAGGCCCTTGAACGGCTCGGCGAGGTTCAAATGGCCGGTCTCGCGCATGGCACGTGTGAAGAAGCGCGAATAGAGCAGATGCAGGATCGCGTGCTCGATGCCGCCAATATACTGGTCCACCGCCAGCCACTCGTCCGCCGCCTTCGGCTCGGTCGGCTCGTTTGCCCAGGGGGCGGTGAAGCGCGCGAAATACCACGACGAATCGACGAACGTATCCATCGTGTCGGTCTCGCGCCGCGCGTCGCGCCCGCATTGCGGGCATTTCACGTGACGCCATGTCGGATGCCGATCGAGCGGATTGCCCGGACGGTCGAACTCGATGTCGTCAGGCAGTTTCACCGGCAGATCGGCCTTCGGCACCGGCACCACGCCGCAGGCCTCGCAGTGGATCATCGGGATCGGGCAGCCCCAGTAGCGCTGGCGCGAGATGCCCCAATCGCGCAGGCGGAAATTCACCTTGCGCTCCGCCATCGGCCGGCCGCCGATCGTCTTCTGTTCGAGCAGCTTCGCCACCTCGTCGAACGCGCGCTGCGGCTTCATGCCGTCGAGGAAGCGCGAATTGATCATCACGCCGTCGTCGACATAGGCCTCCTCGGTGATCTGGAAGCTTTTTGCGTCGCCGTCTTCCGGCATCACTACCGGGACTAGCGGCAGGCCGTATTTGTTGGCGAAGTCGAGGTCGCGCTGATCGCCCGACGGGCAGCCGAAGATGGCGCCCGTGCCATACTCCATCAGCACGAAATTCGCGACGTAAACAGGCAGCGTCCAGCTGTCGTCGAAAGGATGGACGACGCGGATGCCGGTATCGAAACCCTTCTTTTCCGCCGTCTCAAGCGCCGCCACCGAGGTGCCCATATGACGGACCTCGTCGATGAACTTGGCCAGCGCCGGATTGTTCTCGGCGGCTTGTCTGGCCAGCGGGTGATCCGCCGCGACCGCCATGAAGGAGGCGCCGAAGATGGTGTCCGGCCTGGTTGTGTAGACTTCCAGCTCGTGCATGTCGCCGCCGATCTTGGCAGAGCTTGCAGCCGCCAGCGGCCAGCGGATCAGCAGCCCTTCCGAGCGGCCGATCCAATTATGCTGCATCAGCTTGACCTTTTCAGGCCATTCCTCCAGCAGGTTGAGCGACTCCAAGAGATCCTGCGCGAAATCGGTGATCTTGAAGAACCACTGCGTCAACTCGCGCTGCTCGACCAGCGCGCCCGAGCGCCAGCCGCGGCCGTCGATGACCTGCTCGTTGGCGAGCACCGTCATGTCTGCCGGGTCCCAGTTGACCTTGGAGGATTTGCGCGTCACCAGCCCCTTCTCGACGAAGTCGAGGAACAGCATCTGCTGGCGGTGATAGTAGTCGACGTCGCATGTGGCGAACTCCCGCGCCCAGTCGAGCGACAGGCCCATCATCTTGAGCTGCTCGCGCATGACGGCGATGTTTTCGTAGGTCCAGTCCTTGGGATGGACCTTGTTCTGCATCGCGGCATTCTCGGCCGGCATGCCGAAGGCGTCCCAACCCATCGGGTGCAGCACGTTGAAGCCCTTGGCCCGCTTGTAGCGCGCGACGACGTCGCCCATCGTATAGTTGCGGGTGTGGCCGATATGGATCTTCCCCGAGGGATAAGGGAACATCTCGAGCACGTAGTATTTCGGCTTCGGGTCCTCGTTCCTGGCCTCGAACAGCTTCTTTTCGGCCCAGGCCTTCTGCCATTTGGGCTCTGACGTGCGCGGATTGTATCGTTCGGTTGCCATCAGATGTTTTTCACTTAAAAGCGGGTGCGCGGCCCTGGGCAAGGCCGGCAGCCGAGACAATGTCGGTGTTCACCATGGATTGCCAGACCCGTCAACTGTGGCGATCCGGCGTTGGTGCTAAAACTATGGGCAGGATATGGACATGACGAGCCCCGTCGAACAGCTTCGCGCGGTCAAGGCGAAGATCGCAAGCGCCGAACGCGAGGCAAAGCGTGAGCCCGGCGCCGTCATGCTGGTTGCGGTCTCGAAGACCTTCGCGGCCGAAGATATCCGCCCGGTCATCGAGGCGGGCCAGCGTGTTTTCGGCGAGAACCGCGTGCAGGAAGCTCAAGGTAAATGGCCGGCGCTGAAAGCGGCGTTTCCCGACATCGAGCTGCACCTGATCGGGCCGCTGCAATCCAACAAGACGAAGGAAGCGGTGGCGCTTTTCGATGTCATCGAGACCGTCGATCGCGAGAAGATCGCCGCCGAGCTTGCCAAGGAGACCGCCAGACAAGGCCGGGCGCCGAAACTCTATGTCCAGGTCAACACCGGTTCCGAGCCGCAGAAGGCCGGCATCGAGCCGCGCGACGCCGTCGCCTTCGTCAAACGCTGCCGCGAGGTGCACGGCCTCGCCATTGAGGGCCTCATGTGCATCCCGCCGGCGGACGAGAATCCCGGTCCGCATTTCGCGCTTTTGGAAAAGATCGCCCGCGAGGCCGGCGTCGCAATGCTCTCGATGGGCATGTCCGGCGATTACGAGACCGCGATCGCCTTCGGCGCGACCAGCGTCAGGCTGGGCTCGGCGATCTTCGGCAGTCGCTAAGCGCCTCGACACCTCCGTAACGATCTTGTTACCGACCCGACAATGATAACGCTTTCGCCGGCGCTTGAAGCGAAGCGGGCCGTTCCTATTCCCCCGTCGTCATTCAGCTTGGCGGAACACGATGCTCGGAGCCACGTCATTACGGCCGTCCCTATCAGGGCAAGCGTGAACGTTTGCGATTAGCTGCTGCTCCTTGCTCCGCCCGGGGATAACGAGTGATGGGCGTTTCCGCCAAACGTCGGACGTCCAGAGAACCTCTGCGCCGCTCAGTGCAGCACGAACTCCCCGTCCACTTTCCGCCACTCGTTCGGCGCGATCAGCTTCTGGTGCGTGTACGTCACCGAATGCAGCGGGCCGTCGAGCTTGGTCTTCCAGAATTCGATGAAGCGGATCAGCACCGGAAACTCCGGCGCGATGTCGTAATCCTGCCAGATATAGCTTTGCAGCAGATGGGGATGGTCTGGGAAGTGATAAAGGATCTTGGCCGTGGTCAGCCCATAGCCGCTGAGCATCAAGTCCATTTCGAGATGATGGCGCATTGCCGTCCTCAGTTGATTCTCCTTTCCTCCCAACGCGAAACTCTGCGCCTCGTTGCTTAACCGTCTATTGATTTTCGCACATCAGACCCAAGTTTTCCATCGGAAAAACAGACGGTTAGCAGCCCTAGGGCGAGAGTGCTGACAGGCGTTTGCACTTGCCCCTGCGTCATCCCGCCGCGCGAATCCAACGTCTAATATTGCCGTCACGGCGGAACTGTTAATAATGCCGCGAATTCACGGCTGCTTCGCCGTGATGCCGTCGGCACATCAAGCCGGCGGAACGGTTTCGGAGGAAAGCTAAAAAATGTCCGATGTCCATGTCCACCGCGTCCAGCCGGCGTGGAAGAAAAACGCGCTGATCGACAACGACACCTATCTCAAATGGTATGCCGACAGCGTGAAGAACCCGGACAAGTTTTGGGGCAAGCACGGCAAGCGCATCGACTGGTTCAAGCCCTTCACCAAGGTCAAGAACACTTCCTTCGACGGCAAGGTCTCGATCAAGTGGTTCGAGGACGGCCAGACCAACGTTTCCTACAACTGCGTCGACCGGCATCTGAAGAAGCGCGGCAACCAGACCGCCATCATCTGGGAAGGCGACAACCCTTACGATGACAGGAAGATTACCTACAACGAGCTCTATGCGCATGTCTGCCGCTTCGCCAATGTCCTGAAGAAGCACGGCGTCAAGAAGGGCGACCGCGTTACCATCTACATGCCGATGATCCCCGAAACGGCTTACGCGATGCTTGCCTGCACGCGTATCGGCGCCATCCATTCGGTCGTCTTCGGCGGCTTCTCGCCCGATGCGCTGGCCGGCCGCATCGACGACTGCAAGTCGACCATCGTCATCACCGCCGACGAGGGCCTGCGCGGCGGCAAGCCGATTGCGCTGAAGGACAACACCGACAAGGCCATCGACATCGCCGCCAAGGCCGGCACCAAGGTGGAAAAAGTGGTGGTGGTGCGACGCACCGGCGGCAAGACCGGCTGGGTGCCGGGCCGCGACGTCTGGTACCACGATGAGGCCGCGACCGTTAAGGCCGACTGCAAACCCGAGAAGATGAAGGCGGAGGACCCGTTGTTTATCCTCTACACATCGGGCTCAACCGGCAAGCCGAAGGGCGTGCTGCACACCACCGCCGGCTATCTCGTCTATGTTTCGATGACGCACCAGTATGTCTTCGATTACCATGACGGCGACATCTACTGGTGCACCGCCGATGTCGGCTGGGTCACCGGCCACAGCTACATCGTCTATGGCCCTTTGGCCAACGGCGCCACGACGCTGATGTTCGAGGGCGTGCCGAACTACCCGTCGCAGTCGCGCTTCTGGGAAGTCGTCGACAAGCACCAGGTCAACATCTTCTACACCGCGCCGACGGCGCTGCGCGCCCTGATGGGCGCCGGCGATTCCCATGTGAAGAAGACCTCGCGCAAGTCGCTGCGCGTGCTGGGCACGGTCGGCGAGCCGATCAATCCGGAAGCCTGGGAGTGGTATTTCAACGTCGTCGGCAACGCCAAGGTGCCGATCGTCGACACATGGTGGCAGACCGAGACCGGCGGCATCCTGATCACGCCGCTGCCGGGCGCCACCGACCTTAAGGCCGGCTCGGCGACACGGCCCTTCTTCGGCGTCAAGCCGCAGCTGGTCGATGGCGAAGGCAAGGTGCTGGAAGGCGCGGCCGACGGCAATCTCTGCATCACCGATTCCTGGCCCGGCCAGATGCGCACCGTCTATGGCGATCACGACCGTTTCGTGCAGACCTATTTCTCGACTTACAAGGGCAAATACTTCACCGGCGACGGCTGCCGCCGTGACGCCGACGGCTACTACTGGATCACCGGCCGCGTCGACGACGTCATCAACGTTTCAGGCCACCGCATGGGCACGGCGGAAGTTGAATCGGCGCTGGTCAGCCACGACAAGGTCTCGGAAGCCGCCGTCGTCGGCTATCCGCACGATATCAAGGGTCAGGGAATCTACTGCTACGTCACGCTGATGTCCGGCACGACGTCGAGCGAGGATCTGCGCAAGGAGCTTGTCGCCCATGTCCGCAAGGAGATCGGCGCCATCGCAACGCCCGACAAGATCCAGTTCGCGCCGGGCCTGCCCAAGACCCGTTCAGGCAAGATCATGCGGCGCATCCTGCGCAAGATCGCCGAGGACGATTACGGCGCGCTCGGCGACACCTCGACGCTCGCCGATCCGGCCGTGGTCGACGATCTCGTTGCCAACCGGCAGAATAAAAGGGCCTGATGAACGCGCAGGCCGCACTCGGCACCGTCAGCCAGCTATGGCGCTATCCGGCGAGCTCGCTCGCCGGCGAGCGGCTGGACGCCATCTCCGTCGGCACGTCGACTGTCGACGGCGACCGGCTGTTCGGCCTGGTCGATGCCTCGGATGGCGAGATCGCCAGGCCGGACCGCGGACCGAAATGGCACAAGGTGCCGCTGATCCGCACCCGGCTGACCGAAGACCGCCGGCTCGAAGTGGCTGTGCCCGGCGGCGACTGGCTGCCGGCGCCCGACCCGGAAAGCGACCGGGTTCTTTCCGGATTTCTCGGCTTCGACGCCTCGATCCGGCCTTACTTCCGCGAGCACGCGCCGGGCTATGCCGGCCCGCTGACGGCCGAGCGATACAGCAGGACGCCGATCCATCTGCTCACCACCGCCTCGCTGGCGCGGCTGAAGGCGCTGCATCCGCAAGGCGTGCCAGATTCGCGCCGCTTTCGCCCCAACATCGTCGTCGACATGGAGCCGGTGGAAGGCTCCTTCCCGGAGACGGAATGGCTCGGCCGCAAGCTCGCGATCGGCGATCTGCTGCTCACGATCTCCGAGCCCTGCCGCCGCTGCGGCTTCACCATCATCGCCCAGGACGGCTTCGACAACGACCCCGGCATCCTGCGCAACCTGGTCCGCTACAACGCCCACAATATCGGCGTTTATTGCACCGTCGACCGGCCGGCACGCGTCGAGATCGGCGCGGAAGTGCGGTTCGCCTGACCTGCCTTGTCCCTACCGGTACAAATCTTCACGCGTCGGCGGCAGGCCGCTTGGTCCCCGCGCGCGCTTGGTGGCGACGGTCTGGAAAATCTGCGCCGAGGCGCGTTCGAAGGCGATCGAGCAGCCGGTGAGATAGAGCAGCCATAGCCGCGCTTTCGCCTCGCCGACCTCGGCGATCGCCTCGTCGAAGCGCGCATGGAGACGCTCGGCCCACAGCCGGCAGGTGCGCTGATAATGCTCGCGAAGGTTCTCGACATCATGGACGAGGAAGCCACGCGCCTCGAGATTGCCGAGCGTCATGCCGATCGTGTCGAGCTCTCCACCTGGGAAGATGTATTTGATCAGCGCCTTGTATTCCGGGCCCTTGCGCAACGTCTTGCGGATGTCGCCCTTGCTGCGCCTGGTGATGGCGTGGTGCAGATAGATTCCGCCGGGCTTGAGCAGACGATGGACGGCCGAAAAGTAGGCGTCGTGATTGGCAATACCCAGATGCTCGAACATGCCGATGGACGATATCTTGTCGAACGTGCCGGAGAGCTCGGCGTAGGATTTGATCTCGATGGTGATACGGTCCTCGAGACCCTCGGCGCGGATGCGCTCGCGGGCAAGCTCCGTCTGGGCCCGCGACAGCGAGACGCCATGGCCGACGACGCCGTAATGCTTCGCCGCATGGATCAGCATCGCGCCCCAGCCGCAGCCGATGTCGAGCAGCCTTTCGCCGGGCTTCAGCCTGAGCTTGCGGCAGATATGGTCGAGCTTGTCGACTTGCGCCTGGTCGATGCGGTTGGCGAAATCCTTGAAATACCCACAGCTATAGACCATGCGCTCGTCAAGGAAGAGCCGGTAGAAGGCATTCGAGATGTCGTAGTGATGCTGGATCGCTTCCTTGTTCGACCCGCTGACATAGGGGTTGCGGCCGGAGAGGTCGCTGCGCGCCGTCATCTGTTTTCGCGAGAACAGCACCACCGGCAGGTCGCGCAGGATCTCCAGCTTGGGCAATGATCTGAGCTTCGTCTTGAGCCTGCCCTGCGAGGGCACGGCGTAGAAGTCGAACAGCGTGCCCTCTTCGATGTCGACGGTCTTGGAAATCCACATCTCGACAAGCGTCGAGAAGGCAGGACGCCGCACCAGTTGCCAGACGATGTCCTGATCGTTGATGGCAAGCACCGGACCGCCGGCGGGCCCGATCCGCTCGCCGGTCCAAAGCCTGACCGCAAAACCCGGCTTCAACGTCTCGACGACCCTGCGTACGATCCGCGCGGCTCTGTCGGCGGCGTCCATTCCCACCTCCCAATAGGCGAACCCCGCCCTCGAGCGCCACTGTCGTCCACCGGCCCGTCGACCGCAATCCCGATCTGTTGCGCAAAAGCATCGCGCGAGGATGATCCTCGCCCGATGCACGGCCATTCCGTAGCGTCATCTTGTGTTTTGCCGCGACGCACCCCATCATTTGGCTGTGTTCAACAAACCGAAAGGAGGTGATCCGATGTCGAGTGATTTCGTTTTCCATAACGTGAGCTCAGCGGATTGCACTTCCGGGAAGCAGTCTTCCCGTTAAGGCGCGAGACGCGCGGCAGGTGACCCGAAGGGGTCGCCGCCAGGAGCCGCGTCATGGACGGAAACACGGAAGGCCGCCTGCTTCGTCAAGAAGCGGCGGCCTTTTCCTTTTCTCGCGGCCTGCCCTGTGGGTCAGCGATTGATGGTGAGCTTCTCGATATTGCGGGTGATCTGATCGAAGGCATCTGACAGTTCGGTGCCCGTGGCGGCCTCGTAAAAATGCTTCAGCGACGACGTGTCGTCGGTCGCACAGTCCTTCAATACGGATCTCGCTTGATCCCTCTCGGTCGTCGTCATCGACGGATCGTTGAGATCGAAGCCGATGGTGAAAACCTCTATGCCGTCGTGCTTCATATTCTCGCAAATGGCTTCGGCATTGGCGCGCGACCTCCGGCCCTCGTCGTCGGACGCGGACGTGCCGCGCCCGCGGGCAAAGGCGGTGTTGAACTGGCCATCCGTCATCAGGATGGCGATCTTTGCCACTTTCTTCGGATCGAAATTCGCCGGACCCGCGCCCAGGCGGGCATCGGCGATGGCCGAACGCCAGGACGGCGAAAGCATGTAATAGCCCCATTGCGCGGCAATCCCACCTGCCGTCACGCCCGCAGCTTGGAAATGACCGATGGCCGTGAGCAGCGTGTTCTGATCGGCCGTCAGCGGAACCAGCGCCGCGGATGGACACACTTTCATGCGGTAGTCGCGGTTGACCTTGGCCTGATAGGTCCTGCCATTGTTGTCCTGCCGCAGCGTATACGGGCCGTCGGACGAATAATCGGCATAGCCGTCCTTGTCCGTGCGTTCAGTGGCGCATTTGTCAGGCGCGGTCGTCACGGAAATGGCAAGCGGCGCATCGATCGGCGGCGGCAGCTTCGGTCCGGCCGACGTCTCGACGAAGACGGTGTCGGCGAGGCCGCCAGTGTTGACGGCCTCGGCATAGGGGACGATCGCCACCCGGACCCGAGGCTCGCTGGGATCCCGGTTCTGTCCCAGGAGATCCTTGACCGTCTGCGACGCGGCCGCCTGCAGGTCGCCGATCTTATTGGTCTTGGCGCGCTTGTTGGCCGCCATGGAGCCGGTGATGTCGAGCATCAGCGCCACCTCGATCTTCTTGTCTGAATAGAGCGCGGTGGTCGAGGCGCCGACACGCTGCATATCGCCAACGCTGAACAGCGGAAAATAGAGGCCGACATCGGCATGCGCATTCACCTGCACGGTCTTCGATGTCCTGTCGATGGTGAGCTTGTCGAGCACGATCTGTTTGGCCTGCAGGATGCCGGCCGCGCTGTTGGCGTCGAGAAATGCCTGTACCGACGCGTCGGCATCGGCTTCCTTGATGACACCAAGGGTGAGATCGCGTGCCGTCGAGGTCACAGCGGCATCGACGACGCTCTGCAGACTCGATCTCGCATTGTAGACCTGCGCGATATTGACTGCGAATCCCACCCCCAGCGCCAGCACCGATGCGGCAGCCCCAAACAGAACCGCGAAATTGCCTCCGCGATCCCGCGCAAAGCCGTCCACCCCACAAACGAGACCTTTCAACTGCCGCATCCTCACCCCCGCCTGCTGCGGCTTCGGTGCCGCTCAACGGAAGCGCTGCAGGACTTCGGCCAGACACGGCCACCCTTCTGTTCGAAAGCGCGGAGCGACAGCTAACTCATTGTTTCTGCTGGAACACGGCAGACAGGAAGGTGAATGGCGGGTAAATGGAAACGCAATAGGGAAATGCCGTTCATAAAGCGCTTACCATGAGTGGCGGAGCCATTGCGGCCCTTCCCGCTTCGGCACAGTGCGCCCTGTGCCAAAGCGGGTCAGCGCTGGTGCTGGCGCCGCAGTGAAACAGCCGCCTGGCTTACGCGAGCATCTGGGCGCTCGCGGTCCTGTTGATGCCGTGATGCGGCGGCTTGAACAGGTTGCCTTCCTGCTCATAGGTCCACACCTTGAACAGGGTAAGCCGATGCGGGCCGAAGCTGTGCAGCAGCGGCACGTCGGTGGCGTCGCGGCCGCGCGCGATCACGACGCGGCCGATCCTTGGACGATTGTGGCGCGGATCGAACGCGTACCATTTCCCGTCGAGGAACACTTCCATCCAGGCTGAGAAATCCATCGGCGCCGGATCGGCCGGCACGCCGATGTCGCCGAGATAGCCGTTCACATAGCGCGCTGGAATGTTCATCGCGCGGCAGAGCGCGATCGCGAGATGCGCGAAGTCGCGGCAAACGCCGACGCGCTCCTCATGCGCCTGCGCCGCCGTGCGGGTGGCGCGGGCATAGCCGTAGCCGAACGAAAGCCGGCTATGGACATAGTCGACGATCGCCTGCGCGCGCGCCCAGCCGGGCGGCAGGTGGCCGAACAGCTCCCAGGCGAGGTTGCTGAGGTGATCGGTTTCGCAATAGCGGCTGCCGAGCAGGTAGACGAGCACCTCGTCGGGCAGCTCCGCCACCGGCATTTCGCGCGCCAGCGTGTTGATCTCGTCGGCCTCGCCGCTGTCCTCGACCACCCCATCAAAGAGGATGCGAAAACCGCCGGCCGGCGCCGTGAAGCGGCGGCAGATATTGCCATGGCTGTCGCGATAGGTGGTCGTCGGCACCGAAGGCGAGGTGAGAAAGCGCGTCTGCCGCTTGATGTCGGCATGGCGATCCGGGTGGATGTCGAGAAGCGCGATGATCGGCGTCGCGGCATCGCATTCGATGGCGAGTTCGTAGCCGAGCCTGATCAGCATCACTTCCCCTTGTTGGTGGTCTTGCCCTTGTTGGTGGTCATGCCCTTGTTGGTGGTCTTGCAAGACTGGTTGGAGAACGCCGCAATGAGGAGCGTTGTTCCGGCGGCGAGTCGAAATGCCGGCATGCGCCTTTGCAGGCTCCGCTTCGGAGGTTAGGATAGCGGTGCGTTTCGCGCTCCCCGAAAACGATTCCCCCAGGATATCCGATGTTCCCAGGCAGAAAGTTCGCCGCTTTCCTTTTCGACATGGACGGCACGGTCCTCAATTCGATCGCCGCGGCGGAACGCGTGTGGACCAAGTGGGCTCGCCGTCACGGCCTCGACGTCGCGAGCTTCCTGCCGACTATCCACGGCAAGCGCGCGATCGAGACCATCGCCGCGCTGAAGCTTCCCGGCGTCGATCCCGTCGTGGAAGCCGATGCGCTGCTCGAGGCCGAGGCGGCCGACCTCGAGGGCATCGTTCCGATTCCGGGTGCTGTGGCGTTTCTCAAGTCGCTGCCGCCGGAGCGCTGGGCGGTCGTCACCTCGGCGCCGCGGGAACTCGCGCTGCTGCGTATGGCGGCGGCCGGCATTCCGGTGCCCGCCATCATGGTCTCGGCCGAGGACGTCACCCGCGGCAAGCCGGCGCCCGACTGTTTTCTTTTGGCGGCAAAGCGTCTCGGCGTCGAGGCGCGCGATTGCCTCGTCTTCGAGGATGCCCCGGCCGGCATCGCCGCGGGCGAAGCCTCCGGCGCCTCGGTGATGGTGATCAGCGCCACGCATGTCCATCCGGTCGTGACGCAGCACGCCAGCATCGCCACCTACGATGCGCTCGGCGTCGCCACCGACGACAATGGCTGGATGATCATCGAGCCGCAGCGCGACGCGGCCTGATGCATGTCGCGGTGTGCAGCGGTTTTGCGAAGACGACAGCACGAACAATGACTTAAGGCGCGTCGCCTGAATCCGCTTCAGCGCGACGCGCCTTGAGTGTCATTAAAAATCAGTGGCCAGACCCTTCACCTCCCAGTCGCCGTAGCGCCCGGGTTCCTTGCCGCCGCGTCCGCCGAACTCTTTCGGCAGGCGGGCTTCCGCGTCGCGGTATGCCTTCCGCCTGGCTTCCGCTTCCGCCAATGCGCGTTGCGCCTCAGGCGACAGCGTCCTTTGCGGCTTGGCGCCTTCGGTTTTGTTGGGTTGATCGGTCATGCGATGCTTCCTGCCGATTGAAACGGGGACCAGCCTTTCCCATCATATAGCCATGACAATGGCAGGATCGACCCCTATTCGCCACCACGCCAGACGGAAGAGACGATGAATACGCTTCGCACCGCCATGCTCCTTGCTGCGATGACCGCGCTGTTCATGGGCGTCGGCTTTCTGATCGGCGGCACCGGCGGCATGGTGATCGCCTTGCTGTTGGCCGCCGGCATGAACCTGTTCAGCTACTGGAATGCCGACAAGATGGTGCTGTCGATGAACCGCGCCATCGAGGTCGACGACAGGAACGCTCCCGAATATTATGCGATCGTTGAGGCGCTGGCCAAGCAGGCCGGCCTGCCGATGCCGAAGACCTATCTGATCGACAGTCCGCAGCCGAACGCCTTCGCCACTGGCCGCAATCCCGAAAACGCCGCTGTAGCCGCATCGACCGGCCTGCTGGAGCGGCTCAGCCACGAAGAGGTCGCGGCGGTGATGGCGCATGAACTCGCCCATGTGCAGCATCGCGACACGCTTACCATGACGATTGTCGCGACGCTTGCCGGCGCGATCTCGATGCTCGGCAATTTCGCCTTCTTCTTCGGCGGCAGCCGCGAAAACAACAATCCGCTGGGCTTCGTCGGCGTGCTTGTCGCCATGCTCGTTGCGCCCTTTGCCGCCATGATCGTGCAAATGGCGGTGAGCCGCACCCGCGAATACGAGGCCGACCGGCGCGGCGCCGAAATTTGCGGAAATCCGTTGTGGCTCGCCTCGGCGCTCGACAAGATCGCGCGCGGCGCCGAGCGCATTCCCAATCCGGATGCCGAGCGCAATCCGGCGATGGCACATCTGTTCATCATCAATCCGTTGCACGGTGAGCGCATGGACAATCTGTTCTCGACCCACCCGAGCACAGAGAACCGCATCGCCGCCCTGCAGCAGATGGCGCGCGAGATGAGCGGCGCCGCCCAAGCCGCGCGGCGCGAAGCCCCTGCGCCAGGCCAGCCGGACGAGCCGCAGGCAGGGCCATGGAGCCAGCCGGCCGAGCCGGAGCGGCCGAAGCCCAATCCCTGGGGTCGCAACCCGACCGGCCCCCGCGGCACAGGATCCAAAGGTCCGTGGTCGTGAGCGGAGCGAAGCGCCGACCGCAAACCCAAGGCAGAGGTGACGCAAGTGCGAGCGAAACGGTCGCCGGCCTCGCGGCGCGCAAGGCGGCCGCCCGCCTGCTTGCCGCCGTCATCGATGCCCATACCCCGCTCGACGGCCTGACCGACAACGAGCACGGCCACCCGCAATACAAGGCGCTCGACCAGCGCGACCGCGCATTGGTGCGCGCCATTCTGGTCACGGCGCTGCGCCACCGCATGACCATTGCCGGACTGCTCGCAAGGCGTCTGGAAAGGCCGTTGCCGGCCAACGCCACCGTGCTCTCGCACATCCTGCACGTGGCTGCGGCGCAGATCTTGTTTCTCGACATCCCCGACAGCGCCGCCGTCGACCTCGCCGTCACCCACGCCAAGTCCGACCCACGCACGCTGCGTTTCTCCGGTCTCGTCAACGGCGTGCTGCGCTCGCTGGCGCGTGCCAAGGGCGCCGAGCTGGCGCCGACGCTCGCCGCGACGACCGAGGCGCCCCAGTGGTTCGCAGACCGACTGGCCACAGCCTATGGCGCCGCCAGGGCGGAGGCCATTCTTGCTGCCCATCGCCATGAGGCTCCGGTCGATTTCACCGTTAAAACCGACCCTTCGCTCTGGGCGGAGAAGCTGGGCGGCATCGTGCTGCCGACCGGCACGGTGCGCGTCGAGAAGCTGCAGACCGGCGTCACCGATCTGCCCGGCTTCGCCGGCGGCGCCTGGTGGGTGCAGGATGCGGCGGCAGCCCTGCCCGCGCGCCTTTTCGGCGCCATCGAGGGACAACGCATCGCCGATCTTTGCGCCGCGCCCGGCGGCAAGACGGCCCAGCTGATCCTCGCCGGCGCGAACGTCACCGCCGTCGACAGTTCAAAGAACCGGCTGGCCAGGCTGGGTGAGAACCTAAAACGCCTCGGCCTTTCGGCCGAACTGGCGCACACCGACCTGCTCGACTACCGGCCGGCGGAGCCGTTCGACGCCGTGCTGCTCGACGCGCCCTGCTCCTCGACCGGCACCGTGCGCCGGCATCCCGACGTGCCGTGGACCAAAACCATGGCCGATGTCGAGAAGCTCGCCACGCTGCAGCGGCGCCTGCTCGCTCACGCCGTCACTCTCGTCAAACCGGGCGGACGGCTCGTCTTTTCCAATTGCTCGCTCGACCCGATCGAGGGCGAGGAGCTTTATCGCGTCTTCCTTGCCGGAACTCGCGGCGTGATCGCCGATCCGATCCAAGCGGGTGAATTCGCCGGCCTCGATCCCTTCCTCACGCCCGATGGCACGCTGCGCACCACCCCCGCCGATTTGGTGCTGAATTCACCGGGGGTTTCGGGGCTCGACGGCTTCTTTGCCGCCCGGATGAGAAGGACGATTTAGGACGTTATTGCATAAATCTTGCCGACTTTTTTAGCGATGCCCAGGTCATGGCCGCGTGAAGGGGTTCACTTCGTGGAATCCGCCTTCGCATAAGTTCTTGAATCATATAAGCTTGTGCTTAGGGGCTGACGACTATCAGGAGGGGTTTTGGCACTTGCTGCCGGCAGCACGACGCGTCTTTGGACGCTTGTCGCGAGGGAGTTCTGGCGCAAAACGCGCCGGCGCCTTCGTGCCGGTCCTATCTATCGCTGGCGTTATTCCGGCCGCACGCCCGAGCGCGTCCTCATCGCGCCGCCGGATCTGAGGCTCGCCGACCCGCAGATCGCGCTCGAAATCTACTATGGCCGCTATCCGCTGTCCGGCCACATGGTCGAGACCGGCGGCAAATCGCCTTTCCAGATCAATGTGCCCAACCGCGGCTGGCAAAAGTCGCTGCACGGCTTCCGCTGGCTGCGCCATATGCGCGCTGCCGGCACCGAGCTCGCCGCCGCCAATGCTCGCGCCCTGGTCTCGGACTGGATCGTCATGCACGGCAACCAGATATCGGGCGTCGCCTGGGAGCCTGGCACGACAGCCAAGCGGGTGATTGCCTGGCTGCAGCATTCCTCGGTCGTGCTGCAAGGCGCCGAATTCCCGTTCTACCGCGCCTTCCTCAAATCGCTCGCCATGCAGATCCGTTATCTCAGATCGATGGCGCGCGAGATGCCGGACGGCAAGGACAGGCTGCGCGCTCGCATCGCGCTCGCCTTCTCCACCCTGTCGCTACCCGCGCCGGCCTCGGCGCTGCGCGCCGCCACGCGCAACCTGGCCGAGGAGCTCGACCACCAGATCCTGCCGGACGGCGGTCACATCTCGCGCAACCCGATGACGGTGCTGGAATTGCTGGCCGACCTTCTGCCGTTGCGCCAGACCTATGCCAACCAGGCCGAGGCGCCGCCGCCGGCGCTGATCAATGCCATCGACCGCATGCTGCCGGCGCTGCGCTTCTTCCGCCACCAGGACGGCAGCCTTGCCCGCTTCAACGGCATGGGCGCCACCATCCACGATCGCATTGCCACCATCCTGCGTCATGACGACACGGTCGGCGCGCCGCTGCTGCACGCGCCCCATTCCGGCTATGAGCGCCTGTCGATGGGCGGCGTCACGGTGATTGCCGACACCGGCCTGCCGCCGCCTGTCGACATCTCCAACGCGGCGCATGCCGGCTGCCTCGCCTTCGAGCTTTCCTCCGGGCGCCAGCATTTCATCGTCAACGCAGGCATCGACACTTATGGCGCCGCCGAATTCCGGCCGCTCGCCCGCGCCACCGCCGCGCATTCGACCGCCACCGTCAACGACACGTCCTCGGCGCGCTTCAGTCACTCGTTGCGGGTCAGCGACCTACTCGGCTCGCCGCTGATCGGCGGCCCGCAGCACGTGCCCTGCAAGCGCATCGACCAGAAGGGTGTGCAGGGCTTTGTCGCGCGCCACGACGGCTATGCCGCGCGCTTCGGCTTGCTGCACGAGCGGGAGGTGAAGCTGGCGGAGAACGGCAATGTGCTGACCGGCCGCGACCGCTTCCTTCGCCCCGGAGGTGCGGCGATCCGCAACAATGGCCGCGATTTCGTCACCGTGCGCTTCCATATCCATCCCGACATCGGCCTGCTGCACGACGAGCAGGGCCGCCTGACCCTGGCGGCCTCCCAGGGCGACACCTGGGTGTTCACTTGTGCCGAAGTGGCGCCGGAAATCGAGGAATCGATCTATTTCGCCGGGCTCGGCGGACCGCGCCGCAGCCGGCAGATCGTGCTTGCCTTCAAGGCCTCGGAGATCGCCGAGGTGCACTGGCAGCTGACGCGCGCCGCCGTCGCCGGCTATCCCGAGAACAACTGATTCGCGGCCAAGGAACCCGAGTTGCGCGCTTGATTTCCGAGCCTCATATGCTACGGCCCGCGAACGTTCCCAACCAGCCTTGAAAGGCCGCCAGCCATGGCCGTCCCCGCCAAGAACATTCCGGCGCCCGACCTCGTTCCGATTCGCCGCGCGCTGCTTTCTGTTTTCGACAAGACCGGTTTGATCGACTTTGCCAAAGCCCTTGCCGCCGCCGGCGTCGAGCTGGTCTCCACCGGCGGCACCGCGAAGGAGATCGCCGCGGCCGGCCTGGCCGTACGCGATGTTTCGGAGCTGACCGGCTTTCCCGAGATCATGGACGGCCGCGTCAAGACCTTGCATCCCTCAGTGCATGGCGCCCTGCTCGGCGTGCGCGACGACCCAGAGCACGCGAAAGCGATGCACGACCACCACATCCCGCCGATCGACCTCGTCGTGTCCAACCTCTACCCGTTCGAGGAGGTCCGCCGCTCTGGCGCCGGCTACGCCTCGATCGTGGAAAACATCGACATCGGCGGCCCGGCGATGATCCGCGCCTCGGCCAAGAACCACGCCTATGTCGCCATCGTCACCGACCCTGCCGACTATGCCTCGGTGCTCAACGCGCTCGAGATGAATCTCGGCTCGCTGTCGCTCGATTTCCGCAAGAAGCTGGCGGCGAAGGCCTTTGCCCGCACCGCGACCTACGATGCGGCGATCTCCGGCTGGTTTGCCGACACGCTCGAAATCGAGCATCCGACCTGGCGGGCCTTTGGCGGCCGTCTGGACCAGGTGATGCGCTATGGCGAGAACCCGCATCAGGGCGCCGGCTTCTATCTCTCCGGCGACAAGCGCCCGGGCGTCGCGACCGCCAGGCAGCTGCAGGGCAAGCAGCTTTCCTACAACAACATCAACGATACCGACGCCGCCTTCGAGCTGGTCGGTGAATTCGATCCGACCCGGTCAGCGGCGATAGCCATCATCAAGCACGCCAACCCGTGTGGCGTCGCCGAGGGCGCGACGCTGAAGGCGGCTTACGCCAAGGCGCTGGCCTGCGATCCGGTCTCGGCCTATGGCGGCATCGTCGCCATGAACCGCATGCTCGACGCCGAGGCAGCGGAAGAGATCGTGAAGACCTTCACCGAGGTCATCATCGCGCCCGATGCCACCGATGAGGCCGCGGCGATCATAGCGGCGAAGAAGAACTTGCGCCTTCTGGTCACCGGCGGTCTGCCCGACCCGCGCGCCGACGGCACGGTCGCCAAATCGGTCGCCGGCGGGCTGTTGGTGCAAAGCCGGGACAATGCGGTGGTCGACGACCTCGAGCTGAGGGTGGTGACGAAACGCGCGCCGACTCCGGCCGAGATGGCCGACCTTAAATTTGCCTTCCGCGTCGCCAAGCACGTCAAGTCGAATGCCATCGTCTACGTCAAGGACGGCTCGACCGTCGGCATCGGCGCCGGCCAGATGAGCCGCGTCGATTCCTCGCGTATCGCCGCCCGCAAGGCGCTCGACGCTGCCGAGGCGGCTGGCCTGGCCGAGCCGCTGACCAGGGGTTCGGTCGTCGCTTCCGACGCCTTCTTCCCCTTCGCCGACGGCCTGCTGTCGGCCATCGAGGCCGGCGCCACGGCCGTGATCCAGCCCGGCGGCTCGATGCGCGACGAGGACGTGATCGCCGCCGCCGACGAGCACGGCATCGCCATGGTGTTCACCGGCGTGCGGCACTTCAGGCATTGAGTGCCCTTCTTCCCTTCTCCCCTTGTGGGAGAAGGTGGATCGGCGCTTAGCGCCGAGACGGATGAGGGGTGTTCCAGCTTGGCAATGCGCTTGAAATTGCCGCCGCCTCATTCCGTCCAGCACCCCTCATCCGTCGCCTTCGGCGACACCTTCTCCCACAAGGGGAGAAGGAGAGCGCTATTCCACCGGCTTGTCTGCCGGATATGGCGTCCTGACCAGGATTGCCATGCCGAGGCCGAGGAACAGCGCGATCACCGCCATGCCGAGCCGTGCCGAGCCGCTGGCCAGCGTGATCGTCGACACCAGGAACGGCGCCAGGAAGCTCGTTGCCCTGCCGGCCAGCGCGTAGATGCCGAAATAGCGGCCGGACTCGGCGGCCGTGACGCTGCGCGCCATGTAGGAGCGCGAGGAGGCCTGGACCGGCCCGAAGGCGAGTCCGATCAGCAGGCCGTAGAGGATGTAGGCCTTTTCGGCCGCGGTGCCGAAGAGGCCGCCGGAATCGGTGGTGGGCAGCTGTATTAGGCCGAGCAGCGTGAAGCCTGGCCCGGTCGACACGACGCCGATCGTAGCCAGCAAAAGCAGCATCAGCGCAATCATCACCACGGCCTTCGATCCGAGCGCGGTGTCGAGGCGCGCGGCGATCCAGCAGCCGAAGATCGCGACGACGTTGAGGATGATGCCGAACATGCCGATCTCGGTGATCGACCAGTTGAACATGCCGGCGGCAAAGGTGCCGCCGAGCGCCAGGAGCGCGTTGACGCCGTCCTGATAGATCATGCGGGCGACGAGGAAGCGGAAGATGCCGACGCGCTTGCGCACCTCGAAGAGCGTGGACTTCAATTCCGACAGGCCCTCCCGCACCGCCGGGCCCATTGAAAGCCCCTTGATGGCGTCCGGCGTGAAGATGAACATCGGCAGGATGAACAGGAAGTACCATCCGGCCGACATCGGCCCGGTGAAGCGCGCGTCCTCGCCGAGCTTAGGATCGAGCCCGAACAGCGGGTCGAGGCCGATGATCGTCTTGCCGGTTTCCAGATTGCCGGCCAGGAACAGCACCACGAAGATCAAGGCCACCATGCCGCCGAGATAGCCGAGCCCCCAGGCGATGTTGGAGATCTTGCCGATGTCCTCCTTGGGCACTAGGCGCGGCATCATGGAATCGTTGAAGACGGTGGAGAATTCCGCGGCCACAGAGGCGAGCGAGAAGAGCAGCACGATCAGGAATAGGCTGGAGCCGGGCGCGGCGAACCAAAGCAGCGTAAGGCTGATGATCTTGACCGCCGCGAAGGAGGCGATCCATGGCTTGCGCGGCCCGGTCTGGTCGGCAATCGAGCCGAGCACCGGCGAAAGCACCGCGATGACGAGACCCGCGGCAGCGATGCCGTAACCCCAGGCAGCCTGCCCGGTTGTGGCGTCGCTCGCCATGCGCGAGACGAAGTATGGCCCGAAGATGAAGGTGGTGACGACGGTGAAGAAGGGTTGCGCCGCCCAGTCGAAGAACATCCAGCCCCAGATGCCGCGCCCCGTTGCCCGCTGCACTGCTACTTCGGCCATGTCCCCTCCGGCATCGTCCGCCCGCGACCCGCGCATGTCTGCATGTTTTCGGGCGGCGATGCAAATGAACAAGCACGGCGCCGCCGCTCAGTGGCTTGCGCGTTTCCACTCCGCGTCAGCGGGAACAAGAGCGCCGGCCGCGACCTCTTCCTTCTGGGGAAGTCGGACCTCAGGTCCGCATGGGGGTCGGCGCTGCCTCCCGACCCGCTGCTTCGCAGCGACCCTCCCCGCAAGGGGCAGGGTAAACCTACATCCCCGTCAGGTCGCTCATCAGGCCGGACGCCACCGACAGCCGAGACACGGTGATGTCGCCGCCTTCGGTCAGCGCCTGCAGCCGCTCGCGGATGCGCCCGACCTGCTCGCCGCCGGCTTCCAGCCAGGCCGCCACCGGATCCGCCGCCTTGCCGTGGCCGGTAAGCGCCGCCACCGCGATGCCGCGCCTTGCGGCGCCGATCGTGTCGGTCGCGCGCGACAGCGCCAGCTGGTCGTAATAGTCCGGCGGCATGATCGAGCGCGCGGCCTCCTCGACGCGAGGGATGCGAAAAGCGTCGCTGACGGCGAAGAAGGCCCTGGCGGCGCTGACGATGTCGGCATTGGCCGTGCGTGCGGTGAGCGCGATGTCCGGGATCAGGTCGCTCACCTCGGCCAGCGCCAGCTTTTCGGCAAGTTTGTCGGGCGCGCCGCCCTCAAACAGGTCATGGCGCCGCGCCTCGATCCGCTCGCGTGAGAAGGCCGGCAGCAGCGAGATGAGCTTCGGCTCCAAAGCCTTGCGCGCTTCCTGCAAGTCGGCGATGCGCTGGCCCAGCGGCGCGGAGGATAGGTCGTTCTTCAGGTACCAGCCGCTGGTCATGAAGATGAGCCGGCTGACTGCCTGGTAGAGATCGAGCTGCGTCTGGCCGTCGATCTGGTTGTCGAGGGCATCGATCTCCTTGTAGAGCGAAGGCAGCGCGAAACCGTCGCGCACCAGGGCGAAAGTGCGCACGACGGCGCCCGCTGTGCGGCCCGTCGCTTCCTGCAGCCGGTTGACGAAAGACGGCCCGCCGCGATTGACGAGATCGTTGGCGACGACGCGCGCGATGATCTCGCGCCGCAGCCGGTGGGCACGGATCTCGCCGGCGAATTTCTTCGCCATCCGCTCCGGGAAATAGCCCATCAGATCGCGGTCGAAATGCGGATCGTCCGGCACGTCGCTGGCGACGATGTCGGAGAAGAGCACGATCTTGGCATAGGCAAGCAGCACGCCGAGCTCGGCCCTGGTCAGCGGCTCGCCGCGAGCCTCGCGCTCGGCAAGCGCCGCCGGCGAAGGCAGCGTCTCGACGGCGCGGTCGAGCAGGCCGCGCGCTTCGAGCGCCGTCATGAAGCGCGCCTGGTGCGCGATGTCGGCCAGCCCGCGCTTGCGCGCCAGCGACAGCGCCAGCGTCTGCTGGTAGTTGTTGGAAAGCACCAGCGTGCTCACCTCGTCGGTCATCTCGGCAAGCAGCTTGTTGCGCGCCGGCCGCGCCAGCGAGCCTTTGCGCATGGCCGACGCCAGCGCGATCTTGATGTTGACCTCGACGTCCGAGCAGTTGACGCCGCCCGAATTGTCGATGGCGTCGGAATTGCAGCGGCCGCCCTTCATACCGAACTCGATGCGCGCCCGCTGCGTGACGCCGAGATTGGCGCCCTCGCCGATGACCTTGGCGCGCACGTCGAGCGCGGTGACGCGGATGGCGTCGTTGGCGCGGTCGCCGACATCGGCATTGGTCTCGCCGGAGCCCCGGACATAGGTGCCGATGCCGCCGAACCACAAAAGATCGACGGGCGCCTTGAGGATGGCGTTCATGATCTCGACCGGCGTTGCCGTGGTCTTGGCGAGGCCGATCGCGGCGGCCGCCGCCTGCGGCAGCGTTATCGACTTCAGGCTGCGCGAGACGATGACGCCGCCTTCCGACAGCTTTGACTTGTCATAGTCCTGCCACGACGAGCGCGGCAGTCCGAACATGCGCTGGCGCTCGGCCAGCGAGGCCGCCATGTCCGGGTCGGGGTCGATGAAGATGTCGCGGTGGTCGAAGGCGGCGATCAGCTTGGTTGCCGGTGACAGGAGCATGCCGTTGCCAAACACGTCGCCCGACATGTCGCCGACGCCGACGACCGTGAAGGGCTCGGTCTGGATGTCGCGGTTCATCTCGCGGAAATGCCGCTTCACCGCTTCCCAGGCGCCCTTGGCGGTGATGCCCATCTTCTTGTGGTCGTAGCCGGCCGAGCCGCCGCTGGCGAAGGCGTCGTCCAGCCAGAAATTGTGCGTCTCCGAAATGGCGTTGGCCGTATCGGAGAAGGTCGCCGTGCCCTTGTCGGCGGCAACGACGAAATAGGGATCATCCTGGTCGCGCCGCACCACGCCGGCCGGCGGGATGATGCCGTCGACACCGATATTGTCGGTGATCGAAAGCAGGCTGGAGACGAAATTCTTGTAGGCCGAAGTGCCGGCCTCGAAGATCGCGTCGCGGCCGGCGCTCATCGGCAGTTTCTTCGGATAGAAGCCGCCCTTCGCGCCGACCGGCACGATGACCGCGTTCTTGACCTGCTGCGCCTTGACCAGACCCAGCACCTCGGTGCGGTAGTCCTGGGCGCGGTCAGACCAGCGCAGGCCGCCGCGCGCCACCGGGCCGAAGCGCAGATGAACGCCCTCGACCTCCGAGCCGTAGACGAAGATCTCGCGCCAGGGGCGGGGCGCCGGCAGCCCGTCGACCGCCTGCGAATCCAGCTTGATCGCCAGCGACTGTCCTTTGTCTTTCGTATCGGCAACGAAATGATTGGTGCGCAGCGAGGCTTCGATCAGGTTGAGATAACGACGGATGATGGTGTCGTCATCAATGTTGGGCACCTCTTCCAGCGCGTCCTTGATCTTGGCCTTGAGGTGCTTGGCGGCGACCACGCCCTCGGTCTCGGCCGTCGGGCCAAGGCGGGCAACGAACAGCTGATGCAGGCCGCGCGCGATCTCCGGATAGCGGTTGAGCGCGGCGGCGATGAAATCCTGGCTCTGCGGGATACCGGCCTGCTGCAAATAGCGGCCGTAGGCGCGCAGGATCGTGATTTCGCCCGACCAGAGACCCGCGGTCTGGGCAAGGCCGTTATAGCCGTCATTGTCGACGTCGCCGCGCCAGACCGACAGGAAGGCATCCTCGAACAGCGCACCGTCGCCGAGGTCGATCGGCTTGCCGTAGCTGTTCTCCAGCTCCATGTCGTGGATGAACACCATGCCGGAGGCTTCGTCGCCAACCTCGAAGGTGCGCTCGCTGATGACGCGGAAGCCGATATTCTCCAGCACCGGCACGCGCCGCGACAGCGCCACCGGACTGCCGTGGTGATAGATCTTCAGCGCCGCCTGGTGCGGCTTCTGGTCGGCATGGCGGTAATAGTCGATGGCGATTGGATTGGCCGCATCGATCCTGGCGATGCGTCCTGCATCGGCCAGCGCCACGGCCGGCGAGAACGAATCGCGATAGCTTTCCGAAAAGCGCGAGGCAATTGCCGTAAGCGTTGCATCGGCGCCCGATTCCGACACTGCTTCGCGCAGCGCATCGTCCCAGGTGCGCACGATGTCGCGGATCGCTGCCTCTATCGTTGCCGGCTCGACCTTCGGCGTCTTGCCGCCGGAGCGGCCGATGATGAAATGCACACGCGCCAGCCCGCCTTCTGGGAAGGCCGGATAATATGCCGACAGCCGGCCCTGAAATACTGTCTTCAGGTAGGTGCCGATCTTCTCGCGCACGACGCTGTCGTAGCGGTCGCGCGGCACGAAGACGAGAATCGAGACGAACCGGTCGAACTGATCGACCCGCACCAGCGCCCTGACGCGCGGCCGTTCGATCAGTCCGAGGATGGCTTCGGCGTGCTTCCTGAGGATCGGCACCGGAACCTGAAACAGCTCGTCGCGCGGATAGCTCTCCAGCACGTTGATCAGCGCCTTGCCGGAATGGTCATGTGGATTGAAGCCGGACTTGGCGATGACCGTCTCGGCCTTCGAGCGCAGATAGGGGATCTTCATCACCGAACGCGTGTAGGCGGTCGAGGTGAACAGGCCTACGATGCGCAGCTCGCCTGAAAGCACGCCCTTGGCGGTGTAGGTTTTGACGCCGATATAGTCGAGATAGATGCGCCGGTGCACCAGGGACTTGGCATTGGCCTTGGTTACGATCAGCGGTTCCGGCCCATGCAGGAAGGCGCGGATCTCCGGCGTTGTCGACACCGCCTCGGTGCCGCGCCTGAGAACCAGGACGTCGGGATCCGCGAGGATGCCGAGGCCGGGTTTGTCGGCGCGCTCCAGCATGCCGCTCTTCTCGCCGCCGGTGTAGTTGAACTCGCGCATGCCGAGGAAGGTGAAATTGTCGTCTCGCAGCCATTCGAGGAAGGCGATCGCCTCGGTGACATGCGCCTTGTCGAGCGGCACCGGCGCGTAGCGGAATTCCGAGATGGCCTGATCGAGCCGGGCAAGCATCGGCTTCCAATCGGCGACGGCGGCGCGCACCTGGTCCAGCAGCTTCTTCAGACGGCCGGCCAGGGCTTCGGCCTGATCCGCCGAAAGGCGGCCGATATGGACGTGGACGACGCTCAGCCGGTCATGGCTGGTTTCGCCCTTGACGGAGCCGCCGTCTCCGAGGATCTCCTCGATGCCGCTCTTGCCGTGCCGGACGACGATGACGGGATGGGTGACCAAAAGCGGCTCGCCGGCGCTCTCGGTGATCTCGCCGAGGATGGAATCGAACAGGAACGGCATGTTGTCGTTGACGACGGTGATGACCGTCATCGGCCGGCCCTGGCGCGTCACGCCGGAATCCACGTCTATGGCAATGATGCAATCGCCCTTTCTGTGCCTGGCGACCGCCCGGCCGGCGAGATCGGCGGCGCGTTCGAGGTCGGCGACGTCATAGGCGGCGATGTCTTCGGCCGGCGTGCGGGCGAGGAGATAGTCGGCGAGCCTGCCGGGCTTTTCGCCTGCCCTTGCCGCGCCTCCTTTTGCCGGACTGGTTTTTTTCGGCTGGCTTGCGGTTTTCAGGCTGGCCATGATGTGAAGTCCCTCCCGTCACATGCTTTTGGGTCTATGGTAGCAGATGAGCGCTATTTGGCGACAAAGGTTTGACGACGCTTTAAGAAAATCGAACCGACGCTCACCCTGCGAGGAGAACGGATATGACCGACAGGATTACGGCGCTCGACCTGGCCCGGGCGGAGCTGAGCGAAGCGACGAAGGCTTATTTCGCCAAATGCGAGGAAAAGCTCGGCCTCGTGCCCAACGTGCTTCTGGCCTACGCCTTCGACGAGAAGAAGCTACGCGCCTTCACCGACATGTACAACGAGCTGATGCTGGGCGAGTCCGGCCTGTCGAAGCTGGAGCGCGAGATGATCGCGGTCGCCGTTTCCTCGATCAACCAGTGCTACTACTGCCTGACCGCGCATGGCGCGGCGGTGCGCCAGCTTTCCGGTGAGCCCGCTCTTGGCGAGATGATGGTGATGAATTTCCGCGCCGCCGGCTTGCCCGAAAGGGAGACGGCGATGCTGGAATTCGCGGTCAAGCTGACGGAGGAGCCAGCCAAGATCGTCGAGGGCGACCGCGCCGCGTTGCGACAGGTGGGCTTCAGCGATCGCGACATCTGGGACATCGCCTCGACTGCCGCCTTCTTCAACATGTCGAACCGTGTGGCCGCCGCGGTCGACATGCGACCGAACCCCGAATACCACGCCATGGCAAGGTGAGGCTCACCGGCCTCACATTAGCAACGTCGAATTTCTCGTTGCCCGCCCCGCCGTTTGGGTCGATGATCAACGATTGCGGTTAGCCCGCATATCGATGATTGCGGCTAGCTCGCATATCAACGATTGCGGCGTAGCCGCATATCGGATTGCGGCATAGCCGCATACCGCCAGGCGGCGCTGCCGCATCCCGGCTCGACGCTGCCGAAAAGGGAGGAGAACATGGCGAAATTTCTCTATGTCTATCACGGCTCCGGCAAGATGCCGACCGACGAGGCCGAGCGCAAAGCCGCGATGGATGCCTGGACCGGCTGGTACGACAAGCTGGGTTCGGCCGTGATCGACGGCGGCAATCCTGTCGGCATGTCGAGAACGGTGCTGCCCGGCGGCGCGGTCGAGAACAATGGCGGCAGCAATCCAACCGCCGGCTACACGATCGTCGAAGCGAAGGATATCGACGATGCCGTCGCCAAGGCCAGGGATTGTCCGATCCTGATGAACCCGGCCTTCAGCGTCGAGGTCGCGCCGATCATCGAGATGATGTAGCGCCAAAGCGCCCGAAGGTCGTCAGAGTGAAACACGGCGGGCGGCATACTCTTGCCCGCCCGCCGTCGCACGGCTAGAAGAGCCGATCCTTCCCGATTTCGAGTTTCACTTTGCCTCAGTAAACGCCGGTCTCGTCTACTCCCGAAAGCACGCGCAGGCGCGCTTTGGCGGCGCCTGCATCATTTCATGTGTTCTTCAGGCGGCGGCTCGAGACCGGTTTGGCATTGCTGAGCCGCCGTCGCGCAATTGCGCGGGCGCCTGATTTTCAACCACTACAGCCTTTCGCCACACCGTGCCCGCATGGGCATCTCGGACATTGCCGCGCTGACGGACTTCCCGACGGGAAGGGCCTATCGGCATGTCTCGAACTTTGCGCATTCGCTGGGTGGTCGCGCCCGCAGTCGCGCCTCGACCTCTCATCAACTGCAATCGCTGCGGCGGCGTCAAACCTTACCAATGCAGCGGAAAGTTCCGCGTCAACGCCAACGGCAAGCGCATCGATGCCTGGCTGATCTATCGCTGCACCGACTGCGACAATTCCTGGAACCGCGCCATTTTTGAGCGATGCAACCGTCGCGACATCGCACCGGCGCTGCTGGCTGCACTGGAGCGCAACGATCCGACGCTGGTCCGACACTATGGCTTCGATGCCGTGGCGCTCAGAAATCGGGTCGGGCGGATCGAAGAATCTCCGGAAGTCACGGTGCGAAAGGAGGCGCTGGATGGCAGGCCGGAAGGCGCGACGGCGCTTTGGCTTGAGCTTCGGCTCGATGCCGCAACGCCCTTGCGGCTTGACCGCTTGCTCGCCGGCGAGCTCGGCATCTCCCGGTCGAGGCTGCAGGCCTGGGAAGCGCGGCGGTTGCTCGCCATCGAACCGTGCGGCGCCAAAGCCCTGCGCAGGCCGGTGCGCGACGGCATGGTGGTACGCGTCGACCTCTCCGGCGAGACCGGCCGTGACGCTGTCGTTTCGGCCGCATGTGCATGAAGTGAAAAGAGAGGGAGCGATGCCCCCTCCCTTGAGTAACTGCCTGGGCTAAAACCCTACGCCGCGCCCATCACCTTGGCCGACTTCTCGAAGCGCTTGCGCTCGTTCGGGTCGAGATAGAGCTTCCTGAGCCGAATGGTCTTCGGCGTCACCTCGACCAGCTCGTCGTCCTGGATCCAGGCCAGCGCGCGTTCCAGCGTCATGCGGACCGGCGGCGTCAGCTTCACCGCCTCGTCCTTGCCGGCGGCGCGGATGTTGGTGAGCTTCTTGCCCTTCAGCACGTTCACTTCCAGGTCGTTGTCGCGGGAATGGATGCCGATGATCATGCCCTGGTAAACCTTGACGCCCGGATCGATGATCATCGGGCCGCGATCCTCCAGGTTCCACATCGCATAGGCGACCGACTCACCCTGTTCGTTGGAGATCAGCACGCCATTGGTGCGGCCGGGCAGCTCGCCCTTGTAGGGCTCGTAGGCATGAAACAGCCGGTTCATCACGGCGGTGCCGCGCGTGTCGGTCAACAGTTCCGACTGATAGCCGATCAGGCCGCGGGTCGGCGCATGGAAGACAAGGCGCTGGCGGTTGCCGCCGGAGGGGCGCAGCTCGACCATCTCGGCCTTGCGTTCCGACATCTTCTGCACGACCACGCCGGCGTGCTCCTCGTCGACGTCGATGACGACTTCCTCGACCGGCTCCAGCAACTGGCCGTCATCGCCCTTCTGCATGACGACCCGCGGGCGCGACACGGCGATCTCGAAGCCTTCGCGGCGCATCGTCTCGATCAGCACGGCAAGCTGCAACTCGCCGCGACCGGAGACGAAGAAGGAATCCTTCTCCGGCGATTCCTCGATCTTGAGCGCCACATTGCCTTCGGCCTCGCGCAGCAGCCGGTCGCGAATGACGCGGCTGGTCACCTTGTCGCCCTCGGTGCCGGCAAGCGGACTGTCGTTGACCAGGAAGGACATGGTCACCGTCGGCGGGTCGATCGGCTGCGCATGCAGCGGCTCGCTCACGCTCGGATCGCAGAAGGTGTCGGCGACGGTGCCCTTCGACAGGCCGGCGATGGCGACGATGTCGCCCGCCTGGGCTTCCTCGATCGGCTGGCGCTCGAGCCCGCGGAAGGCGAGGATTTTCGAGATTCGTCCGGTCTCGATCTGCGTGCCGTCATGGTGCAGCACCTTGACCGCCTGGTTGGGCTTCAGCGAACCGGACTCGATGCGGCCGGTGATGATGCGGCCGAGGAACGGATTGGCTTCGAGGATCGTACCGATCATGCGGAACGGACCGGGATGCACCGTCGGCGCCGGCACATGCTTGACGACGAGATCGAACAGCGGCGCAAGGCCCTGGTCTTTCGGGCCTTCAGGATTTTCCGACACCCAGCCGTCGCGGCCCGAGCCGTAGAGGATCGGGAAGTCGAGCTGTTCGTCGGTCGCATCGAGCGCCGCGAACAGGTCGAACACCTCGTTGACCACCTCGATGTGACGGGCGTCCGGGCGGTCGATCTTGTTGATGACGACGATCGGCCGCAGACCTACCTTCAGCGCCTTGCCGACGACGAATTTGGTCTGCGGCATCGGCCCTTCGGCGGCGTCGACGAGCACGATCGCCGAATCCACCATCGACAGGATGCGCTCGACCTCGCCGCCGAAGTCGGCGTGTCCGGGCGTGTCGACGATGTTGATGCGGGTGCCCTTCCAATCGACCGAGGTCGCCTTGGCCAGGATGGTGATGCCGCGTTCTTTTTCGAGGTCGTTGGAGTCCATGGCGCGCTCGGCGACGCGCTGGTTTTCGCGGAAGGCGCCGGACTGTTTCAGGAGTTGGTCGACGAGCGTGGTTTTCCCATGGTCGACATGCGCGATGATCGCGATATTGCGGAGGTTCATTGTCTGGTCTCGGGAGCGTTGCAGGCAGCAGGCCCGAAAGCGCCGCCTTTTTCGTTGGGCGGCTCATACAAGGTTTTTCGCAATTGCGAAAGGGGAGGCCCCGCCCCAAATAAATGGTCACTGATTCTTAAAGGTCTTGGTGTGAAATGATTCTGTTAACCAAGGCGGAACCTTTGAGGGGCCGGGCAATTTCATGTTCATGACCGATCAGATGTCCAGATTGCGTCCGGTTTTCGCGTGGGCAGCGCTTGGCGTGCTTGTTGCGGCTGGCGCCGCACAGTCGGCGGCCGCCCTGAGAGAAGCTGACCCCTCGCCCCGTGATGCCAAAACCGCGCAGCAGATGTTTGCCGACGCCCCGGACGGGGTCGACCCGATCGTCACCGGCCCGGTCAGCGCCGCCTTCAAGCAGCGCCAGAAGGCAGCCAACTGCGACACCGCCGTCTGGCCGAACATTCCCGCGACCTGCTATCCGGATTAATATTGCGACGGCTACCTGACAAAGGTGGCACTCCGGGACACCCCCCTGTGCCCTGCCGGACTGTCCGGCAGGGCAGAGGGGGGTGCCTGGCGCCGACCCTAAGCCGACCGCACCGGATCGAGCGTGACCTTGTAGAGCTGGTTGTCGTCGCGATCCATCAGCCGCACCGTTAGCTGCTCGGTGGCGCCGGAAATGTCGACCAGGCCGAAGAACTGCAGGCCCGCTGATGGCGGCAGGTTCTGGCCCTGCTCGGCGCTCGGCGCCTTGATGAACTTCAGCTCGGGCCCGAAGGTCATGTCGAGATCGTTGGGACCGAAGGTGCCGGCGTGGATCGGGCCGGAGACGAATTCCCAGAACGGGTTGAAATCCTGGAACTGCGCCTTGTCCGGATTGTAGTAATGCGCCGCCGTATAGTGGACGTCGGCGGTCAGCCACACCGTGTTGGTGATGCCGGCGTTCTTGATGTAGCGCAGCAGGTCGGCGAACTCGAGCTCGCGGCCTTTTGGCGCGCCATTGTCGCCGTTGCTGACCGCCTCGGCTCCGGCCTTTTTGGCCGCGTCGTTCCAGACGACGAGGCCGAGCGGCATGTCGGCGGCGATGATCTTCCAGGTCGCCTTGGAATTCGCCAGCTCGCGCTTCAGCCACTGCGTCTGCTGCTCGCCGAGCATGCGCGACTTCGGCGTCAGCGTGTCCTCCATGTCGGGGCCGTTCGGGCCGCGATAGGAGCGCATGTCGAGGAAGAACACGTCGAGCAGCGGCCCGTGGGCGATCTTGCGATAGACGCGTCCCGGTTCCGAAGGTTCGTAGCGGATGGTCGTCATCTCATGGAAGGCGCGCGCCGCGCGGGCCGCCAGCACAGGGATGGATTTTTCCGTGTAGCGGTTGTCGGTCGTCAGGTCCTTCGAATCCGACCAGTTGTTCACCACCTCGTGGTCGTCCCACTGGTAGAAGGTCGGGCAGATGGCGCTAAGCGCGAGCACGTGCTTGTCCATCATGTTGTACTTCCACTGGTCGCGATACTCGTCCAGCGTTTCGGCAACCTTGCGCTTGCCGTCGATCATGACGACGTTCTTCCACTTGCCGCCGCCGGGCAGGTCGACCTCGTCCTTCATGGCGCCGTCGGCATAGATCGTGTCGCCGGAATGGAGGAAGAAGTCAGGCGTGTGCTTGGCGATGGTGGAGTAGGTCTTCATGCCGGTCTCGTCGATGCCCCAGCCCTGGCCTGCGGTGTCGCCCGACCAGGCGAAGCGCACGTCGCGCTTCGACGCCGGCGCGGTGCGGAAACGGCCGACGATCGGCTCGGAGACGGCGTTGATGTCGGAAAGATCGGCGGCCGTCATCCGGTAGAAAATGTCCTGGTCGGCGGCGAGGTCGGTGAGCAGCCGCTTCACCGTATAGTCGCTGGCGGGCGAGGTATCGAGCGGCGCCAGCCTGACGGCGTCGGCGAAGCTTTCGGTGGTCGACACTTCGTACATCACGCGCGCCGGCCGGTCGGTGCGGGTCCAGACCATGCCGGAGGTGGCGTCGATATCGCCGGACTGGACGCCGTGGGTGAAGGCCGGGCGCTGATTGGCGCGGGAATAGTAAGGCAACGCGAGTCCGGAGGCGCCGACTAGGCCAAAGGCGCTGGCCGAGGTGACGAAAGCGCGGCGGGTCAACGAGAGCTTGTTCATGGCTGTCTCCGGATGGCGTTGAACGGGACCGCCAACCTCCGGCCTCAATGTTTCAGGCGCATATCGGAACCATGAAATTTTGATAACAGGTCACAGCTCTCCCCTTCTCCCCTTGCGGGAGAAGGAGAAGTCGCGCTTACGCCGCCTGCGGTTCCGGCTCAAAAGCCGGCTTGCTCGTGTTGATCAAGAGCGAAATACAGGCCGCGGCTATGCCGGTCATGCCGGCGATCAGGAAGGCAAGCTCGTAATTGCCCTGCAATTCGCGCATCGTGCCGCCGAAGGCCGCCGCCGCCGCGGCGCCCACTTGGTGGCCGGCGACGATCCAGCCGAACACGATCGGGCCGCTGCGGTCGCCGAAAGCTTCGTTGGCGAGCCTGAGCGTCGGCGGCACGGTGGCGATCCAGTCGAGCCCATAGAGCACGGCGAAGATGATCAGGCTGACGGCCGAGAAGCCGGAATAGGGCAGATAGATCAGCGACAGGCCGCGCACGGCATAATAGACGCCAAGCAGCTTGCGCGGATCGAAACGGTCGGTGAGCCAGCCGGACAGCGTCGTGCCGATCAGGTCGAAGATGCCCATCATCGACAACAGCCCGGCTGCCTGCACCTCGCCGATGCCCATGTCGCCGCAAAAGGCGATGAGGTGCGTGCCGACGAGGCCGTTTGTGGTGAAACCGCAGACGAAGAATGTGGCGAACAGGTACCAGAACACCCTGGTTCCCGCGGCACGGCGCAACGTGTTCAGCGTATGCGCCAGGAAATTGCCTTGCGCGGCCGGCGACACCGGCGGCACGTCGTCGGCATCGGCGCCATAACGCACCTGGCCGATGGAAGCCGGGCGCTCCGGCACCAGCAGAAAGACCAGCGGCACGAGAGCCGCCGTGGCAATGGCGATGGCAACGGCGACCGGCTTCCAACCTCCCGACTGAGCCAACGAGGCGAGCAGCGGCAGGAACACCAGCAGGCCGGTCGCGCTCGAGGCGGACATCAGCCCCATCACCAGGCCGCGATTGGTCTTGAACCAGCGATTGACGATGGTGGCGCCGAGCACGGTGGCGACCGCGCCCGAGCCGATGCCCGAAAATACCCCCCATGTGAGCAGCAGATGCCACGGCTTGGTCATCAGCAGGCTGAGCGCTGTGGAACCCGACATGATCAGCAGCGCGGCAAGCAGCGTGCGGCGTAGCCCGATCCGCTCCATCAACGCCGCGGCAAACGGCCCGGTGAGGCCATAGAGGAAGATGCCGACAGCGGCGGCAAGCGAGACGACATCGCGCCGCCAGCCGAAGCTCTCTTCCAGCGGCAGCATCATGACCGCCGGCGCGGAACGAAGCCCGGCGGCGATCAGCAGGCAGAAGAAGATGACTGCGACGACGACGAAGGCGTAGCGCTGGCCAAAGGGGCGGGAATGAGCTATCATGTTACTGACCGGTACGTTGCAATGGAGCGGCGCCATTCATACGTACCGGTCAGTAACATTGTCAAGCGAGTTTGTTGAATGCCATCGGACAATAAAATTGAAGCGTCGATCAGCGGAGCCGGCACGGCGCCGGCGCCGAAGGCTGCCGACAAGATCCTCGACGTGGCGCGCGACCTGTTCTATCGCGAAGGCATCCGGGCGATCGGCGTCGACGAGATCGTCAGGCGCGCCGGCGTCACCAAGCCCAGCCTGTACCGGACCTTCCCGTCCAAGGACGAACTCGCCGCTTCCTATCTGCGCAAGTACGACCTCGAATTCTGGCAGCGGTTCGACGACGCCGTGGACGCGCATCCTGGCAACCCGCGCGCGCAGATCATCGCTTTCCTCACCCGCGTGGGCAAACGCACGCAGAGGCCGAACTATCGCGGCTGCGGCATGACCAATGCGGCGGTCGAATATCCCGAGCACGGCCATCCCGCGCGGGTGGTGAGCGAGAACAACAAGCAGGAATTGCGCCGGCGCCTGCGCGCCATGGCGGCAGCGATGGGTGCGCGTGATTCGGACACGCTGGGCGATGGGCTGCTGCTGCTGATCGAAGGCGCCTATATCAGCGGCCAATTGTTCGGCCTCGGCGGACCGGCGGCATCAGTCGCCCGTAACGCCGATCTGCTGATTGAAGCCAGCTTGAAGAACTAGTGGTCCGCTGCTTCGGCGCTTTTCCTGCAACGTCGGCTGTTGGCGAAACCATCGAGGAGAGCGCCCCTCTCCCCGTCGCTATACAGGGAGAGGATGCCGGCAGGCAGGTGAGGAGCAGCACCGGCCTAGACAATTGACCCTTCGCGCCAACCCAGCTTCCTAGGCTCACGCGGGTTTTAACGCTACGCTGCTGCACCAAACGGAGGTCTTCGGATGCGCGCCTGGCTTGCTCTTACTGCCTTTGTCATCCTTGGTGGCTCGGCCCATGCCGGCGACATTTCCAGCGCCTATACCGACCTCGACTGGAAGAAGGACTGCGTGACCTACGCGCAATCGGAAGAAGGCGACGGCGACTGGGCGAACCTCGCCTGCGCCGGCTATCGCGGCTATCCGGTGCTGATCGGCTATGACGACGCGCGCGAGTCCGTCTACTACGGTTTTCCCTCCGACGACATGACCGCCAGCTGGGAGAGTTTCTCCGGGTTCAACACCGCTGGCCCGAAGGTCGAGTGGCGCATCGAAACCAATGGCGACAAGGCGGTGCCCTTCGCCGTCATTCATCGTCGCGAGATCAGCAATCCCGAAAACGAAAACAAGCCGACCGAGGTGCTGGTCGTCGCCAAGGTCGCGCAGCCGGAGGAGCATGAGGGCTGCACAATCGGCCTCGTGCTCGCTACCGGCAACCCTCAGGCCAACGATCAGGCCCGCAAGCTCGCCGACCAAAAGGCGAAGGGTTTTGCTTGCGGCAAGGACAAGCGCGAGGTGATCGGCAACGTGCCGGACTTCGGGCGAGTAGATAACTAGAAATCAGAGGGTGTTCGACGAATGCGAGACGGCGAAGGTTGCGCATTCGTCATCCTTGGGCGGAGCAAGGAGCGAAGCGACGCGGCGCAGACCCAAGAATCCATGCCGTTACATCAAGGCGTTGCCACGGTGCAGTAATTCTGTTCCGTAACGATCTTCGCGCGACCTCACGGCATGGATCCCAGGGTCTCCGCGACGGAGCTGCGCTCCTGCTTCGCCCTGGGATGACGACGTTGAGGGCTTCGCCCAAGCCCCATCGCCCAGCCGTTGGCTGCCGCTTACTTACTTGACCGCCTTCGCCCGTTCGATCGCCTCGACGATCATCTTCTTGGCATAGTTGGAATCGTGCCAGCCCTCGATCTTGACCCATTTGCCGGGCTCGAGATCCTTGTAGTGCTCGAAGAAGTGCTGCACCTGCTGGCGGGTGATTTCCGGCAGGTGCGTGTATTCGGTGACATTCTCGTAGCGCAGCGTCAGCTTCGGCGAGGGAACCGCGATCACCTTCTCGTCCTGGCCGGCATTGTCTTCCATGATCAAGACGCCGATCGGCCGCACATTGATGACGCAGCCCGGCACCAGCGCGCGCGTGTTGCAGACGAGCACGTCGATCGGGTCGCCGTCGCCGGACAGAGTGTGCGGCACGAAGCCGTAATTGCCGGGATAGCGCATCGAGGTGTGCAGGAAGCGGTCGACGAACAGCGTGCCGGCCTCCTTGTCCATCTCGTACTTGATCGGCTCGCCGCCGATCGGCACCTCGATGATGACGTTGATGTCCTCGGGCGGATTCTTCCCCGTTGGTACGGCTTCGATGCGCATGCTGAAATCCCTCTCTCGATTTGTGAGATCGATAGCGGGCGGCGCTTCATGGTGCAATGCGGCGAATAGCACTGGACCCTAACGGAAGCGCACAGTTTGTGATGGATTGTAACCCAATGCATGTCGCCCAACACTGCGCAGCGGTTTTGGGCGAACGATATGCATCAAACGAAGACTTGAAGCACGTCACCCCAACGCGTTTTAAGTGGCGGCCATCATTCCCAGACGAAGGCAACCTTCTTCAGCGCCTTCTGCTCGAAGACCTCGACGCCTTCGGCGACGTCGCGGCCGCCATTGCCGGCATAAAAGGCCAGCGCGTTGTAATTGTCCTCCAGCGCCCACACCACCAGGCCTCTGAGGCCGTGGTCGGCAAGGCGCGTCCGCGCCGCCTTGAACAGCCTGCTGCCGAGGCCGATGCCCTGATATTCCGGACGCAGGTAAAGCTCGTAGATCTCGCCTTGCTGCCTGAGCTCGCGGGCGCGGTTCCTGCCGATCGTGGCATAGCCGGCGATCGTGCCCCCGATCTCGACCACCAGCACGGTAGCTGCCTTGCGAATCGCGTTCGCCCACCAATCGGGGCCGCGGCGATTGATCATGGCCGTCAGCGTGCGATGCGGGATGATGCCGGAATAGGCGCCGCGCCATGCCTCCTGGTGCACGTCCGCGATAGCTGTTGCATCGCGAGGGTCGGCTTTCCGGATGTCGATCGTCAGCGTGTTCATGATTTGTTAATCATAAACCCGCTTGGCCCGACTGCAAAGAGTCCGCGCTGTCGCGCCCGCGCTTTCTCACAAACGAGCTTGGCGGCATCGGAGGCGCCGAAAACCAGCCCTCACCCGGCCCCGGCAGAGCAGATTTTCAGCCAGTTCCGTCAGATCTCGACGAGATGGTCATCCAATTCATTGGTGTCGCCGGCGGTAACCGGGAAATGCTCGGCCAGCACCGCGCCGACCGATTCGATCGCCTTGGCGAAGCCGTCGGCGAGTCGGTCGTCGCCCGCGTGCTGTGTCAGGTCCCGCACCACGCCATCCCAGACATGCTGGCCGACCTTAGCATCGATGCCGCTGTCGGCAACGACCTCGGCATAGCGCTCGGCGATGGAGACGAAGATCAGCACGCCCGTCCTCGCCTGGGTGCGGTGGACGTTGCGGGCGAGAAATTGCTTCATCGCATTGGCATGCGCCGCCTGGTAGCGCAGCCGTTTCGGCACGAGGTGAATTCGCAAGCCGGGCAGCGCCCAGAGGAGCGCAAGGATGCAGCCAAACGCCAGAAGCTGAGCAAGCACGAAATGCGGCAAACGGATGGTCAGCCACAAGGCTTCCAGCCCGTAGGCCACTGCGAGGCTGACGACAATCGTGGCGAGCGCCGCCGCGAACGCGGCCGGGAAGAAATAGCCGTCGCTGGACCCCGCCACGACGCAGTATATCTCGCCGTCGGTCCTTGCTTCCGCGGCACGGATGGCCTCGGCGATGCGGTCATGGTCCTCGGGGCTGATCGGTCGCGTTGCCATGGTTTCTCACCAGCTTCCAGAGGAGCCGCCGCCGCCCGACGAACCGCCGCCGCCGGAAAACCCGCCACCGCCGCCACCGGAGGACCAGCCTCCACCGCCCGACGACCAGCCGCCGCCACCGGACGACCATCCGCCGGATGATCGCCGGCTGGGCTCGAAGGTCATGCCGAGCCAGCGGTAGCGGCCGGGCCCGATCTTCTGGCCGAAGATCGGCGGCAGCACCGTCAGCGCGATGCCGCCGAAGAAGATCAGCGCCCAGATGGTGATGAAGATGGCGAAGAACAGGTCGTCGGAGTTGAACGGCGCCTGCTCGTTGCGCTTGCCGCGCGCCTCCAGCTCCTCCGGATTGCCCTCCAGCACCATGATCATGTCGTCGACGGCTTTGCTGATGCCGCCGGAGAAGTCCCCGGCGCGGAAGGCCGGCACCATGTCGTTCTCGATGATCAGCTTGGTGTGCAGGTCGGTCAGCGTGCCTTCCAGCCCATAGCCGACCTCGATGCGCATCTTGCGATCATTCGGCGCAACCAGGAGAAGAACACCATTGTTCTCTTTGGCCTGGCCGAGCTTCCAGAAGCGGAACAGCCGGTTGGCGTAGGGCTCGATCTCCTCGCCGCCGAGGGTGGGGATGGTCGCGACGACGATCTGGTCGGAGCCTTTCTTCTCGAAATCGGCCAGTTTCTGGGTCAGCGCCGCGCGCGTGCCGGCGTCGATAATGCCGGCATTGTCGACGACACGGCCAGTGAGCGGGGGCAGGTCGGCGGCAAGGGCGGCAAAGGCGAGGAGGAGGCAGAAGATGCTCAGCAAAACGCCGATGAAGGCATTCCGTCCCACCCCCCTCTGGCCTGCCGGCCATCTCCCCCGCAGGGGGGGAGATTGGATGTCACCGCCGCCTTCGCCAACCGCCTGCGTTGCAGGAGATGCACGGTCAGCGAAACTGCCGATCTCCCCCCAAGAGGGGGAGATGTCCGGCAGGACAGAGGGGGGCGCGAAGGAACGCAAGGCCTGCAAGCTCGAATAAATTTGAGTCGCGCCGCTCACCCGCCCTGCTTGGTGCTCGTGCCGAAATCCACCTTCGGCACCTGCATCTTGTCTTCCTCTACGGTGAAGTTCGCAAACGGCTCATTGCCGCGGAACCAGAATGTCGCCCACAGCACCGACGGGAAGGTCCTCAGTGTCAGATTGTACTCCCTGACCGCCTGGATGTAGTCGCGACGCGCCACCGCGATGCGGTTCTCGGTGCCTTCGAGCTGCGCCTGCAGCGCGAGGAAATTCTGGTTGGCCTTGAGGTCGGGATAGTTTTCCGAGACCGCGATCAACCGCGACAGCGCGCCCGTCAGCCCGGCCTGGGCATCCTGAAATTTTTTGAGGGCTTCCGGATCCTTCAGCGTCTCCGGCGTCACCGTGATCTGCGTCGCCTTGGCGCGCGCCTGGACCACCGCGTCGAGCGTGTCCTTCTCGTGCGAGGCGTAGCCCTTCACCGTCTCGACCAGGTTGGGGATCAGGTCGGCGCGACGCTGATACTGGTTGAGCACCTCGCTCCAGGCCGCCCTGGCATTCTCCTCCGCCGTCGGGATGGTGTTGTAGCCGCAGCCGGCAAGCAGCGGCAGCACGAAGGCCATCATCAGCAAGGCCGGCAAATTGCGGAAAGCGGAGGGTAGAAGAAGGCGCTCGGCGAACATGATTGGTCCCCTCGACAGAAGTTGTGATGCGAAGCATTACCACAATCCGTGCGCAAGAAAATGACCCGGTCGTGGCAGCGCTCTGATCTTGGCCGCTCGCCCCTGTGAATACGCGACCGAACAGGCTAAGCTCCGGGCCGGAAAGGACATTTGCCATGGCCGAGCGCCGGGACGACGAGAATGAATCGCGCCGCATCCTTGAGCGCGTGGCGCGCGAAACGACGCCGGGCGGCGCTTCCTTCGTCGCCCGCACCGCGAAGGACGCACGCGACCACGTGACCGCGGCGGATGCCGACCGCTCCGATCCGATCGAAGTTTGGGGCACCCGCATTGGCCGAACGCTCGGCCTCATCATCGCCATTGGGCTGTTGGTGTGGCTGGTGTATGCCGCCACGCAGAGTGGCTAGGAACCGAATTTCATGATTGCTGATAAAACCGACGCGCCGCGCGCGGTCATCGTCATCTCCAGTCATGTCGCCCGCGGCTCGGTCGGCAACCGCGCCGCGGTCTTCGCGCTGGAGACGCTGGGTTTCCCGGTTTGGGCGGTGCCGACCGTGATCCTGCCCTGGCACCCAGGCCACAGCCGCGCCACCCGCATCGTGCCGCCGCTCGATCAGTTCAAGGCGCTGATGGCCGACCTCGAGCGCGCGCCGTGGCTGGGCGAGGTGAGCGCGGTGCTCTCGGGCTATCTCGGTGAGGCCGGCCAGGCGGAGGCCGTCGCTTCGCTGGTTGCGGCCGTCAAGGCGAGGACGCCGGATGCCCTTTATGTCTGCGACCCGGTGATGGGCGATTCGGGCGGGCTCTATGTGCCGGAGCCGACGGCCGTCGCGCTGCGCGACAGGCTGATGCCGATCGCCGACATCGCCACGCCCAACCGCTACGAGCTCGAATGGATGGCCGGAGCGCCGCTGCCCGACATCAAATCGGTGACGGCGGCCGCCCTGCACGCCGGTCCCTCCACCATGCTGGTCACCTCGGCACCCTCGATGATGGCGGGCGGCACCGGTAACTTCCTCCTCGACGGCCGCCAGGCGCTGCTTGCCGAGCACCGCCTGATCGAGAAGCCGCCGAACGGGTTGGGCGACCTGACGGCCGCCGTCTATCTCGCCCGCATCCTTTCCGGCCAGCCGGCGGCGAAGGCGCTGCAGTCGACCACGGCCGCCGTCTACGAGATCCTGGCGCGCACGGCGAAACGCGGCGGCGACGAGCTGCAGCTCGAGACGGACGCGCAGAGCCTTTCGCATCCGATGGCGATGGTGCAGCTTCGCCATCTCCTTCATCCCGGGCGGGACAAGCGGGCGTGACGCCAGGCGGCGGCGTGCTGGCCGGCGTCGACGGCTGCAAGGCCGGCTGGATCGCCGTCCATCGCGAACCTGGCGCGCCGCCATCGGCATCGGTCTTCGCGACTTTCGAGGCTCTGCTACACGCCCTGCCCGACGCCACGATCGCCGTCGACATGCCGATCGGCCTGCCTGATTTTTCCAACCGCGGCGGTCGCGGGCCGGAGGCGCTGGTGCGGCCGCTGCTCGGAGCACGGCAGTCGAGCGTCTTTGCCATACCATCGCGCGCTGCGCTTTACGCCGATACCGGCAACTTCACCACGGAGGAAGCCTGGTATGCCGCGCACCGGCGGGCAAGCGAGGTGGCTATGACGACTTCCGATCCGCCGCGCGGCGTTTCCATCCAGGCCTTCGGTATTTTTTCGAAGATTCGCGAGATCGACCAGCTGTTGATCGCGCGACCGGATTTACGCGGCCGCATCTTCGAATCGCACCCGGAAGTCGCCTTCTGTCGGCTGAACGGCGGCACCGCGATGATCCTGCCCAAGAAGATCAAGGGCACTATCAACCCGGCCGGCATGGAGGAGCGCAAGGCGCTGCTTTGCCGGCAAGGCTATGACAAGACCTTCCTCGACCAGGCGCCGCCGAAGGGTGCCGCCAGCGACGACTTCCTCGACGCGGCCGCCATGATGTTGATCGCCGGCCGCATCGCCAGCGGCGAGGCGCGGCCCTCGCCCGATCCGCCGCTGACCGACCGCTTCGGCATTCAGGTCGCCATCTGGGCATGACCGAACGGGGCGGCCGGCATGCGTTTGCGACGCCGCCATCCGCAATTCGGCATTGCCCGCGACCGGCTTTTGCCGCTAGAGGCTTTTTCGATCGCAACGAGCTGCCGCCCAAACCCGGAAAGGCGCCCATGCCCCATCTCCCCGAACATCTGCTGACCGGCTATCGCAACTTCATGAGCGGCCGCTATCCCGCCGAAAGCGACCGCTACCGCTCGCTGGCGCGCGAGGGCCAGGCGCCCGAGACCATGATCGTCGCCTGCTGCGATTCCCGCTCGGCCCCCGAAGCGATCTTCGATGCCGGGCCGGGCGAGCTCTTCGTGCTGCGCAATGTCGGCAATCTCGTGCCGCCCTATGAGCCGGACGGCGAGTTCCACTCGACCTCTGCCGCGCTCGAGTTCGCCGTGCAGAGCCTGAAGGTTAAGAACATCGTGGTGATGGGCCATGGCCGCTGCGGCGGCATCCGCGCCGCGCTCGATACCAATTTTGCGCCGCTGTCGCCCGGCGATTTCATCGGCAAATGGATGAGCCTGATCGCGCCGGCTGCCGAGACCGTCTCGTCCAGCACCTTCATGACAGCGACCGAGCGCCAGACGGCGCTGGAGCGCATCTCGATCCGCTATTCGATCGCCAATCTCAGGACATTCCCTTGCGTTTCGATCCTCGAGGGCAAGGGCAAGCTTACCCTGCACGGCGCCTGGTTCGACATCTCGACCGGCGAGCTCTGGGTGATGAACAAGGAGACCGGCGATTTCGAGCGGCCGGAGCTTTGATGGAGGGTTGATGGAGCGGATCTGGTGTAGGTTTTTCCTTGCGGCAGCGCTGCTGCTGTCCGCGACGATCTGCGCCAGCGCCGATGACAGCGCCGTCATCGATCGTTGGTATTCGGCACTCCTGGTCGCCGACCGCACCGAACTGTCCGAATTGCTTTCTGAAGAGGTGCACATGAAGCTCGACGATGTCGGCGTCGTCCAGGACAAGCAGGAATTCCTCGCGTCGATCGACGAATGGCAAGGCGCGGTTGCCGGCGCCGCCATCCGCCATCGCATCGAGAAGAGCGAAAAGGGCGAGACCACGGTGCTCGCCTGCTACGATTTCCCCGAGAACGACACGCTGATGCGCGAGACCTTCACCGTCGTCGGCGGCCGCATAACCGCCAGCACCCAGACGGCGGTCGCGCAGGACTGCAGCGCCTACTGATCCTGTTGTTGCGCGGTGCCGAGCACCGCCCTACATCGGGATAACCCGCCTGCATTCAGCCCCACCAAAAGCGCCTATGGATTTGCCCATGTCAAAGACCGTCGACCTCGCCGCCCATCCGCTGACGCTTTGGCAAGGCCCGCTCGGCCTGCCCGATTTCACTCGCATCGGCGACAATGATTTCGGGCCGGTATTCGACGCGGCGCTGGCAGCGCACAAGGCTGAGATCGACGCGATCGCCGGCAACAGCGAGGCGGCAACGATCGAAAACACGCTGGCTGCACTTGAGCTCGCCGGCGAGCCGCTCGACCATGTCTCGTCGATCTTCTGGTGTCGTGCCGGCGCCCACACCAACGACACCATCCAGCAGCTGGAGCGCGAGATTTCGCCCAAGATGTCGCGGCACTTCTCCGCGATCTCGATGAACGAGAAGCTGTTTGCCCGCATCGACGACCTCTACCAGCGCCGCGGCAGGCTGAGCCTCGATGCCGAGACGTTGCGTGTGCTGGAAAAGACCTGGAAAGGCTTCGTCCGCTCCGGTGCGAAGCTCGATGCGGAAGGCAAGAAGCGGCTGGCGGCAATCAACGAGGAACTCTCCTCGCTCGGCACCAAATTCGGCCAGAATGTGCTGGCGGACGAACGCGACTGGGCGCTGTTCCTCGACGAGGCTGACCTCGTCGGCCTCCCGGATTTCTTGAAGAGCTCGATGGCCGAGGCGGCCGAGATGCGTGGCCAGAAGGGTCGCTATGCGGTGACGCTGTCGCGCTCGATCTACGAGCCGTTCTCGACCTTCTCGGAACGCCGCGACCTGCGCGAGATCGCCTTCCGCGCCTTCATCATGCGCGGCCAGAATGGCGGCGCCAGCGACAATACCGATGTGGTGCGCGACATGCTGAAGCTGCGCGCCGAGAAGGCGAGGCTGCTCGGCTATGAGTCTTTCGCGGCGCTTAAGCTCGACGACACGATGGCGAAGACGCCGAAGGCGGTGCACAACCTGCTCGATCCGGTCTGGGAAAAGGCGCTGGAAAAGGCGGCCGCCGATCAGAAGCAGCTGGAGCGGCTGGCCACCGAAGCCGGCAGCAACGAAAAATTCGCGGCATGGGACTGGCGCTTCTACCAGGAGAAGCTGCGCGCCGAGAAATTCGCCTTCGACGAGGCCGAGCTGAAGCCCTACCTGCAGCTCGAGCGCGTCATCGACGCCTGCTTCGACGTCGCGACCAAGCTGTTCGGCATCAGCTTCGAAGAGAAGAAGGGCATTGCCGCCTGGCATCCCGACGCGCGCGTCTTCGTGGTCAAGAACGCGGACGGCAGCGAGCGCGGCCTGTTTCTGGCGGATTACTTCGCGCGGCCCTCGAAACGCTCCGGCGCCTGGATGAGCGCGCTGAAATCCGGCTACAAGCTTGGGGAAGGCGCGATGCCGGTCATCTACAACATCATGAACTTCGCCAAGCCGCCGGCCGGCGAGCAGGCCCTTCTCTCCGTCGACGAAGCAAAAACGCTGTTTCACGAATTCGGCCATGCGCTGCATGGTATGCTGACCGACGTCACCTGGCCGTCGGTCTCCGGCACCTCGGTCAGCCGCGACTTCGTCGAACTGCCCTCGCAGCTCTATGAGCATTGGCTGACGGTGCCGGCGGTGCTGGAAAAGCATGCGCTGCACGTCAAGACCGGCAAGCCGATGCCGAAGGACCTGCTCGACAAGATGCTCGCCGCCCGCACCTTCGGCGCCGGCTTCGCCACGGTCGAGTTCACCGCCTCGGCGCTGATCGACATGGCTTATCACGCAAGGCCGGACGCGCCGGCCGAGCCGCTTCCGTTCGAGGCCGAAACGCTGGAAAAGCTGCATATGCCCGACACCATCGCCATGCGTCATCGCACCCCGCATTTCGGTCATATCTTCGCCGGCGAGGGGTATTCAGCCGGCTACTATTCCTACATGTGGTCGGAGGTGCTGGACGCCGACGCCTTTTCCGCCTTCGAGGAAACAGGCGATCCTTTCAACCCGGAACTGGCCGAGCGGCTGAGGAAGAACATCTACGCCGCCGGCGGAGCGAAGGATCCGGAAGAGCTTTACACGGCCTTCCGCGGCAAGATGCCTTCGCCCGAGGCGATGATGGTGAAAAGAGGGTTGGTGTAGCGCGCCCCTCCCTTCTCCCCATGTGGGAGAAGGTGGATCGGCGCGGAGCGCCGAGACGGATGAGGGGTGTTCCAGCGGAGTGAGACGTCAGCATTCCTTGGAGCACCCCTCATCCGTCGCCTGCGGCGACACCTTCTCCCACAGGGGGAGAAGGAGGAGCCTCATCCTTCCACGGATCCTTCACCCTCGGCCATATCGGTCTCCTCAGCTTCCTGTAATCCGTCACCGCCGGATTGCTGGGATAAGAACTCGGCGCCGCGACATAGATGACCTCGGCGGCGATCGGCGCGAAGCCGGCGTAGAAATGGTTGGTCGACTTGATCAGCAGGATGTCCTTCGACATCGGATCGACGCCGATATTGGAGAAGATGTCCGGCTCGAAGGTCTGGGTGCGGTTGGTGTTGAGGATGACGTCGACCTCGGTGCCCTCGATGCGAACCACCGCAGCCGGCCCGAGCGTCACCCGGCTCGGCCCGAAGCTTTGCCAGCCCTCGCTGACGGCCTTGAGCACCGTGACGCGCGCGTCGATCGGCTCGCCCGCCTGCGGCCCGGCCTTGCCGCCGAAGCGCAGGTCGATGACGGCGCCATCGCCGGCCGCCTGGCAGAAGGTCACCGCGATCGGATCCCAGATCGTGGCGACGCCGACCCTATCGATCCCGCGCGCCAGCAATTCGGAGAGCACGATGGTGCCGTCGCCCGGCACGCCGCCGCCCGGATTGTCCCAGATATCGGCGATCGCCACCGGCTTGTCCTTCTGTGCCGCACGCACGGCAAGCGCCCGCTCGATGCCGGCGGACGCGGAGAGCATCGTCATCGCCGTCTTTTCGCGCAGCGCATAGAGCTCGCGTCCCAGCGTCTCGGCGAGTTGGTCGCCTTTTTCTTTGTCGTTGTCGGTGATTACGAGGATGCGCGTGCCCATTTCCGGCACGTCGGCGGCCATGAAGCCGTGGATGACCGAGACCGACAGCACGCCGTCCTTGCCGTGCAGCGCTTTGATCTTGTCGACGAAGGAGCGCATCGGCTCGCGGCTGGTCGGCAGCACCTGGATCATGCGGCAGTCGAAGGTCGAGATCACCGGCTTGATTTCGCCCCGCGCCGCGGCAAGGCCGAGCTCGACCACATGCTCGCCGCGCTCGTAGAAATCGGTGTGCGGGAATTCGAGGAAATAGGCCATGATGTCGGAGGCCGCGACGCGCTTGGGCGTCAGATGGCTGTGCGGATCGAATTCCGAGGCGATCACCACCTTCGGCCCGACGATAGCGCGCACACGCTCCAGCAGGTCGCCCTCGCAGTCGTCATAACCCTGCGCCACCATCGCGCCGTGCAGGCCGAGGATCACCGCATCGACCGGCAGGGCGGCATTGAGCTGGTCGAGGATCTCGTCGCGCAGCGCCTCAAAAGCCTGCCGCTGCACCAGCCCGCCGGGCTCCGCCCAGGTGGCGGTGCCTTCGATGACGGTCAGGCCTTCGCTGGCCGCACGCCGGCGCAGCGCCACGATCGGCGAGGAGCACAGCGTCGGCGTCTCCGGATGTTTTCCCGGGCCGGCATAGAAGGCCATCTCGAACGAGGCCCGGTCGGTCGGCACCGGCGAGAAGGTGTTGGTTTCCGTCGCCAGGGAGGCGGTGAAGATGCGCATCAAAACTCCGTGGACTATTTGTTTTTGGCAATTCCGGACGGAAAACCGCTGCACAGTTTTCCTGGAATTGCCGGGATTGCTATTTCACCGCTCCTAATGCCAGCCCGCGGACCAGGTAGCGCTGGAGCCAGATGAAGAGGATCGCCACCGGCAGCGTCGCCAGCAGCGTTGCCGCCATGACATGGTGCCATTCGATCGTGTAGCGGCCGGCGACCAGCGAGAAAACCTGGATCGGCAGCGTGTAGCTTTCCTGGCTGCGCAACATGGTGAGCGCCACGACGAACTCGTTCCAGGCGTTGATGAAGGTGAAGATCGCCGTCACAGCGATTGCCGGCAGGCAAAGCGGCAGGAACACTTTTCGCAGCGTCAGCCAGCGGCCGGCCCCTTCCATCCAGGCGGCCTCCTCGAGGTCGCGCGGAATGGTGTCGAAATAACTCTGCAGCATCCAGACGGTGAAGGCGACGTTGAAGGCCATGTAGATGAAGCCGAGTGCCGTCGTGCTCTCGACCAGCCCCCAGGCGGCCATCAGCCTGAACAGGCCAAGCACCAGCACGATCGGCGAGATCATCTGCGAGATCAGAAGGAACTGGCGGAACGCGCCATAACCGGCAAAGCGGAAGCGCGACATGGCATAGGCCGCCGGCACCGAGATCAGGATGGCGCCGATCGTGGCGAGCGCCGAGACATAGAGCGAATTGAGAAGCGCCTGGCCGAAACCGGTCGCCACCCACATATCGGCAAAATTCGACCAGCGGAATTCGCTCGGCCACCATGTTGGCGTCAGCACTTCGGTCCGCGGCTTGACCGCAGTGAGGAACATCACCGCGAAGGGGAAGATCGTCACCACGATCAATGGCGCAAGCAGCAGCCAGGCGATGATCGAGCGTTTCAGCTTGCCGTTTCTCATGCGCGTTGCTCCCGCATGGCGAGCCGCACATAGATCATGGTGAAGATGAGCAGGATGACGAACATCACCAGCGACACCGCCGAAGCCTCGCCCAGCTTGCCGATGCGGAAGGCGAGCTTGTAGAGATGGGTGACCAATATGTCGGTGGAGTTCGCCGGTCCCCCTTGAGTCATCACCCAGATGATCGGGAAGGAGTTGAAGACGTAGATCGTGTTGAGCACGATCGCGATGTTGATGAACGGTTTTAGGAGCGGAAAGGTGATCTCGCGGAACTGCTGTAAGGGGGTCGCGCCCTCCAGCGCCGCGGCTTCGTAGAGATCGTCGGGGATCGACGACAGGCCGCCGAGGAAGATCGTGGTGGTGAACGGCACCGTCACCAGTATGCCGATCAGCACCTGCATCGGGAAGGCGGTCTCGGCGCTCGCCAGCCACTGGATGTTCTGGCTGATCAGGCCGAGCTTCATCAGCCCCGAGTTCAGCATGCCGCTTTCGCCGTTGAGCGCCCAGCGCCATACCACCGCCGTCATGGTGAGCGACACCGCCCAGGGCAGCATGATGATGACGCGGGCCAGCCCACGGCCGTAGAAGTCGGTATTGAGTATGATCGCCACCGGGATCGACAAGAGCAGCGCCCCGCCGACCACCAGCACGGTCCATAGGCCGGTGCGCCACAGGGCGGCGACAAAATCGGGATCGGCAGCAAGCGCCCGGAAATTGGCCAGGCCGCTGAAGTCGCGCAGCTGGCCAAAGCGATTCACGTCATGCGTCGAGATCTGCACGAGATCCCAGACGGGCCAGAAGATCACCACCGCCGCCAGCAAAAGGCTGGGAAGCGTCAGCAGATAGGGCACGATACGGCTTTGCATCGGCTGGCTTGCACCGCGTTGCGGGTAGATGGCAGTGGCATTGGTGCTCAAGGCACGTCCCCGCATTGGAATTTCGCTGGCCTGCCGGCTTGGCTGTCGTTCTTCCTGGGCAATTGCTTCAGGATTTGCATTCCTCGCCGGCGTTTGAGCCGACATTGATAATTGTCCTTGTCTGAACCGATTGCCCGGTCGTTTTTCCGCAATCCGACAGAAAACCGCGCCCGTTTTCCTGCGATTGCCAAGCCGGAGAGATGTGGCGCGCCCCGACGGGGTGGGGCGCGCCACGGGCGCAGGGAGATACGCCCTATTTCTTCAGTACGCCGTTGGCCTTGTCTGCCGCCTCCTTCAAAGCGGCCTCCGGCTCGGCGCTGCCGAGATAGATCTTCTGCATGGCGTCGGAAGTGATCTGGGCGATTTCTTCCCAGCCCGGGATGACCGGCGCGAAGCGAGCGTCGGGCAACAGCGCGGTGAAGGCGGCGAGGTCGGCGTTGTTGACGTAATAGTCCATCTTCGCCTCTTCCTTGTTCACGGGCAGGAAGCCTTCGCCTTGCGTGAACTTGGCGCGCTGCTCCTTGGTGAACAGGAAGTCGAGCAGCTTCCAGGCCTCGTCCTTGTTCTTGGAGTTCTTGAACATGATTATGGAATCGGTGACGCCATAGGTGCCGCGCGCGCCGGTCGGCCCGGCCGGAATGGCGGCGACGCCGTATTTCAGGCTCGGCGCCTCTTCCTTGATCTGGTTGGAGAGGAATGGCGCGGTGATCATCATGCCGACCTTGCCCTGCTTGAACAGGTTCTGCACGTCCTCGCGGTTGTTGGAGGTCACGCCAGGCTCGGTCAGGCCCTCGTCGATCATCGACTTGTAAAGCTTGGCCGCTTCAAGCGCGCCCGGCGTGCTCAGGCCCGACGTGCCGTCCTTGTTGAGGATCTCGGTGCCGAATGACCACATCGCGTAGTAGTAATAGACGTCCGTCTCGATCTCCTTGCCTTGCAGGCCGTAGCCGAAGGCGCCGACCGCCTTGATCTTGCGCGCGTCCTCCTGCAACTCGGTCCAGGTTGCCGGCGGCTTGGCTATGCCAGCCTTCTCGAACAGCTCCTTGTTGTAATACATGGCACGCGCCGAGGCGGCGATCGGCAGGCCATAGGTATGGCCGTTCATGATCGAGGGCTGCAGGAAGGTATCTATGAAGCGGTCCTTGAACTCGGGCTTGATGTAGCTGTCGAGCGGCTCGGCGACGTCTTGCTGCACGAAGTCGATCAGCCAGCGCGTGCCGATGATCGACAGATCGGCATTGGTGCCGGCAGTGATGTCGGTGGTCAGCTTCTGCAGGAGCACGTCCCACGGCACCACTTCATATTTGATGGTAATGCCGGGATTGGCCGCCTCGAACTCCTTCTTCACCTCTTCGAAATAGGGGCCGGTCTTGGCGCTGTATTCGGCGACGGTGACGCGCACCTCGCCCGCATCGGCGGGCGCGGCAAGCGCCAGCATGCTCATTCCGGCCAACAGGCCGACAGTCCATTTCGCAAGGCTCATCTGATCTCCTCCCGTGATGCGCATTCGCGCCTGGCCCGGCGGGCACAGGATTTATGTTACTTTCCTACATTATCGACGTTTTTTGGGGAAGCAAGCGGTTTATCATGTTGCTTAATTACATTTCGTTGAGTAGCGTTCTCTCCCTGTCGGAAGTGGCGAGGAGCACTGATCGTGGCGTCGCAGGGCGATTTCGAGGGCAAGACAATTGTCGTCACCGGCGCCGGCGGCGGTCTTGGCTCGGCGATCGTGGCGCTGATGGCCGAGCGCGGCGGCCGCATCGTCGGCTGCGACCAGTCGGCCGAGGCGCTGACCAGCACGTACATCGCCTCGTGCCACGTTTTCAACCTGCTCGACCGCACCTCGATCGAAGCGGCGATCTCAAGCCTGCTCGACAAGGACGGCGTGCCGGATATCCTTGTCAACAATGCCGGCTGGACGCGCGCCGAGACGCTGAAAGCGTTGACGCCGGACAGAATAGAACAGGAGCTCGACCTCAACCTCGCCGGCGTGATGAGTTTCGCCGATCCGCTGGTCAAGGCGATGGCCGCGCGCGGCTCGGGCAGCGTCGTCTTCATCTCCTCGGTCAACGCCATCGCGCATTTCGGCAATCCGGCCTATGCCGCCGCCAAGGCCGGCATCAACGCTTACGCCAAGTCGATCGCCGTCGAACTTGGCCGCAGCGGCGTGCGCGCCAACGTCGTCTGCCCTGGCTCGATCCGCACCGCCGCCTGGGATCATCGCCTGGCTAAGGATCCCGAGATCCTCGGCCGGCTGAAGCGGCTCTATCCGCTCGGCCGCATCGTGAATGCGTCGGAAGTGGCCGAGGCCGTGGCTTTCCTTGCTTCCGACCGCGCATCCGGCATAACGGGCGCCGTGGTGCCGGTGGACGCCGGACTGACAGCCGGCTACCTGCCTTTCATCGATGACATTTTGGGAGCGTGACCATGACCGATGTCCAGTTTCGCAACCTGTCGAAATCCTTCGGCCAGCATAAAATCCTCGAGGACATCAACCTCGAGATCAAGAGCGGCGAGTTCGTCGTGCTGGTTGGTCCGTCCGGCTGCGGTAAGTCCACGCTCCTGCGCATGCTGGCCGGGCTGGAGACGATCTCCTCCGGTGATCTCGTGATCGGCGGCACCCGTGCCAACGACCTGCCGCCGCAGAAGCGCAACATCGCCATGGTCTTCCAGTCCTATGCCCTGTTCCCGCATCTGAGGGCCGCCGACAATATCGGCTTCGGCCCGAAGATCCGCGGCGAGACGCGTGCCGCGATCGACGACAAGGTGAAGAAAGCGTCCGGCGTGCTCAACCTCTTCTCCTATCTCGACCGCTATCCCAGGCAGTTGTCCGGCGGCCAGCGTCAGCGCGTCGCCATGGGCCGCGCCATCGTGCGTGAGCCCTCCGTCTTTCTGTTCGATGAGCCGCTCTCCAATCTCGACGCGCAGTTGCGCGTGCAGATGCGCACCGAGATCAAGGCGCTGCACCAGCGGCTGAAATCGACCATCGTCTACGTCACCCACGACCAGATCGAGGCCATGACCATGGCCGACCGCATCGTCGTGATGGATCGTGGCCGCATCCAACAGGTCGGACAGCCGCTCGAACTCTACGACCGGCCGGCCAACAAGTTCGTCGCCGGCTTCATCGGCTCGCCGTCGATGAGTTTTGTTTCCGGCGCGCTGAAGACCGCCGACGCCAAGTCCTGGTTCGAGACCAAAAGCGGCGGCCGGCTGGCGCTTGCCGGCAAGACAGCGTCCGGCGGCGACACGGTCGAGGCGGGCATCCGCCCCGAGCATTTCATCATCGGCGCGCGTGACGATGCCATCGCCATCGACGTCGACGTGGTCGAGCCGACCGGCTCAGAGACCCATGTCTATGGCTCGATCGGCGACGACACGGTACGCGCCGTGTTCCGCGACCGGCTGCAGGTGAAGCCGGGTGACCGGCTGCCAGTGAGCGTCGACCCGCGCAACATCCATCTCTTCGACAAGGCGACGGGCCTGCCGCTGTGAGATGAAAGGATGAAGACCCCGGCCGACATCATCACCCGCCTGCAACTGATGTCGCAGGACGGCACCAAATCGGACCGCCGGCTGGCCGGCTTGGTGCTTTCCGATCTCGATTTCGCCTCCAAGGCAGCGATTTCGGAGATTGCCGCGCGTGTCGGCGTCAGCGAGCCAACCGTCACCCGCTTCTGCCGCAATCTCGGCTGCGAGGGCCTGCGCGATTTCAAATTCTATTTGGCGCAGGCGATCGCCATCGGCGGTCAGTACCTGTCGCCGGAACCGCTCAGCCGCGACGCGCGGGAGCAGCGCATCGCTTCCGCCATTACCGAGGCAGCGGTCGCCGCCATCCAGCGCGCCAGCGAAAATCTCGACATGACGACGCTGATGGCTGTCGGCGCCCGCATCGGCGGTTCCGGCAATGTGCTGTGCATCGGCTCCGGCGGCATCTCCTCGATGATGGCGACGGAGATGCAAAATCGGCTGTTCCGGCTGGGCCTCTCGGCGCTCGCCCAGGTCGACGGCCAGTTACAGCGCATGTATGCGGCGGTCGCGACACCGGAGACGACGCTGGTCGCCTTCTCGGTCTCGGGCTATGCCCGCTCGGTCATCGAGGCGGTCGAGGTCGCGCAGCAATATGGGGCAGCCACCGTCGCCATCACCGCGCCCGATTCGGCTTTGGCCAAGGTCGCCGACACGGTCATCCAGCTGCAGTCTTTCGAGGACGGCAATATCTACAAGCCGACCTCGTCGCGCTACGCACTGCTTGCCATTCTCGACATGATCGCCACCACGGTGGCGGAATCGCGCGGGCCGAAGGTGCTGGAGAACCTGCGCCGCATCAAGCAGAGCGTGAACACGCTGAAGGTCGACGATCCGAAGCTGCCGCTGGGAGATTGAAGCGCCGGCGCTGAACTGCCGATCTCCCCGAGTGGGAACCCAAGCGGAGGAAATGTCCGGCAGGACAAAGGCGGGCGCCGGCCCGCCCTGCCTCTCAAGTTTGGATTACCCGGAAAGCGCCTCGACGCTCTTCGCCAGTTCGGCCGCATCACCCCCTATCCGCAGCGTCTTCAGCCGGGACGTGCCTCCGGCCACCACCGAAACCGCCGATCCCGGCACGCCGAGCGCCTTCGCCACCATCCGCTCCAGCGCCGTATTGGCGGCGCCGTTCTCCGGCACCGCGCGCACACGGGCCTTGAGATGGCTGCGCCCGTCGGCGGTCATCTCAAGGCCTTCGATCCGATCCACCGCCGCCTTCGGCGTCAGCCGCACGAAAAGGTCGATGCCGTCGTCGCGCGGACGAAACGGCGAGCCCATGGATCGGCCTTAAGCGACCCAGGACCAGACGGTGGTGATCAAAAACTGGCGGATGAAGAAGATGATCAAAAGAAGAATGATCGGCGAGATGTCGATGCCGCCAAGATCGGGCATGTAGCGGCGGATCGGCCGCAGCGCCGGCTCGGTCAGACGGTAAAGCATATTGCCGACGGTGCCGACAAACTGGTTGCGCGAGTTGACGACGTTGAAGGCATAGAGCCAGGAAAAGATCGCCGAAGCGATGATGATCCACCAGTAGATATCAAGCGCCATGACGATGGTTTGAATAAGGGCGATCATGCCGGTCTCCAAATTGTCGCCGACATGTAGCCATTGCGCGCGGAACGGGCAAGGCCCGGCCATTTCGGCGCTCGATGCCGGGCAGCCGTTTCGCCTTGACATCAAACCGCCGCGACCGATACAAGCCGATCCGCTGGAACGGGGCTGTAGCTCAGCTGGGAGAGCGCATCGTTCGCAATGATGAGGTCAGGGGTTCGATCCCCCTCAGCTCCACCAGCCGAAAGCAGGGGCGGGCTCTGGGCCCGCCAGTCGCTCAGTCATCCCAATCGTCCCAATTGTCTTCATCCTGCCGCGGATAGCCGGGGATGACGCGGACAATCGGCCGCTGGCGCTCGTAGCGCCAGTAATACTCGTCCGACGGCTGCGGCTCGTAGGTGCGATAGATCGGCCGGTAGTGCCGCTCGCGCTTCCAATGCTTGTGCTTCTTGTGCGGGCGCACGCAATAGCCGTCTTCCGTCAGGTACGCGCATGTCACATGCGCCTGCTGCACGAGGCCGTCTCCAGCCGGGATACCGATCATCGGCGCCGCCTGAACCGCGGGCGCCAGCGCCAGCATGGTGCCGGCAAGGGTAAGGACGGACAATTTCATCGACCTCTCCATCGTCTCGAATTGGGCGGCCGAAAGACCTTCGGATTCGGGACGATTTGCGGCGACCAGGATCACTTTTCTTTCCCGCCGCACATATGGGCGTCAGATCATGTTTCCACTAGCATCCTGCGTCCTGCACGCCGGCCTGCTCTGTTTCCAGGTCACGAATTGGCAACGAGAAGCCATCTTCCGCGTCATTCCCACGAAACAGACGGGGCGCATTGGGTTGGGCGTCCCGCCGCCGACATATCCGCCATCTCAACGGAGAAGTACCAATGTCAGTGGTGAGAATCCTGCTCCATCTCGGCCGAGCCATCATCCATGCGCACAACAACGCCAAGGTCAGGAACCTGATGGACGCCTCGCCGCCCGAAACCCGCAGAGACACGGGCCGGCAAGCCTCACCCGGCGCCTCCGAAAAAGAGCCCGGCGCCATTCATCCCGGCGGACGCTAAGACAGCTCCAGGATAAGTGCGAATTGGACGCTCCGCGTGGCCGGTATTGCCCGATCACCTGGAGACCGCCGTCGCTTTGCGATTGCGCTGTCGCGCATAGGCCACGCAGGCGTCCACCGTGCTGACGCAGAGCGCATCGATGCTGTTGGGCAAATTGTTGTCGCCGGCATAGGTCACTTCCGCGACACGGCCGCCGAGCATGCGAATCTGCGTGTTGCAATAGCCGCCGGGCGCGACGTTGACGGACCCTCCAACCGCGGGGATAGCGCCCAGGGCCATGGTCGGCACCGCGATGTTGAGATTGCCGCGCTGCACGCTGCGCTGATAGGTCCAGATCTGGCCGGAAGGTCCCACATCGGCGGTCGCGGTCGGAAAGCCGGCGCACATGCGAACATCGGCCTCGCTGAGGCCGACCATTTCCCTGCGGGCGGCGGCCGTGGTGGCATCCTCTTTCGCGACCCGCGACGTATCGTCGGGGATGACGCAGGACGACAGGATGGAGATGCCTGCCGCAACAAGGGCAAGTTTTCGAATGCGCAAAGTTGTCATGCCGTCGGTCGGAGTTGCGTGCCGCCCCAGCGCCTCTTGCCTACCTAGGCAAGCGGGCAAGGGCGTCAACCCGTCGAGGTCCGCAAATTCCGGGCAAAGGCGAGGGCGCCTATCGCTCCTTGCGCTCACGCCACGCGCAAATAGCTCGTCATGCCCGTCTTCTGGTGCTCGATGATGTGGCAGTGGAGCAGCCAGTCGCCGGGGTTGTCGGCGACGAAGCCCAGCTGCACCTTCTCGTCGGGCTGGATCAGATAGGTATCGGAGATAAGCGGCTGGACCGCTCGCGTCGAGGACGACAGCACCTTGAAGCTCATGCCGTGCAGGTGGATCGGGTGCGCGTGCGGCGTCAGGTTTTCCATGTCGATGATGTAGCTTTGGCCGAGTTTCAGCTCGGCCAGCGGCGCGGTCGGGTCCGGCGTGTCGCCCGGCCACGGTACCTTGTTGATGGCCCAGAAACTATAGCCGAGCGACCCACAGATGCTGTCGGCCGCGACATTTTCGGCCGAGGCGCTCAGCGCCAGCGGAATGCGCCTCGCGGCGGCGACGTCCACCTCCGCCACCGGATTGGGCTCGAGCGGGCCGAGATCGCGAAGATCGCGCTTGAGCGATTGGCCGACCGCACGCAGTGTCGCCAGAACCTTTGGCTTCGTGCCCCTGACATCCCGCAGGCTGACGATCGCGCCTTCGTCGTCGGGCATGCGGATGGCAAGCTCCAGCCGTTGTCCGGGCCCGAGCTGCAGGGCGTCGGGCGCAAAGCGCTGCGGCACCGGATTGCCGTCGAGCGCGATGACGGTGGCCTCGGCGCCGTCGACGCGGAAGCCATAAATGCGCGTGACGTCGGTGATGGCGGCCCGCAGCCGCACCAGCCCGCCGGCCGGCGCGTCATATTGCGGCTGGTCGAGCCAGTTGGCCGTGCGCACCGTGCCATAGGTGCCGCTGCGCGCCGCATCGCGCGGCCGGAACTGCGCGATGAACTGGCCGTCATCGCCGAGGCGCCAGTCGCGCAGATTGAGCGCCACTTCGGCATCGAAGGGAGGATCGTTCGGGTTTTCCACCACGATGACGCCGGTCAGCCCATGGCCCATCTGTTCCAGCGTGTTGCAATGCGGATGATACCAGAAGGTGCCGGCGTCTGGCGGCGCGAAGGCGTAGTCGAAATGATCGCCCTGATACACATAGGGCTGGATCATGAACGGCACGCCGTCCATCTTGTTGGGAACGCGGATGCCATGCCAATGGATGGTCGTCGGGTCGTCGATGCCGTTGACGAGCCGCGCAGCGAATGGCTTGCCTTTCTTCATCCTGATGACCGGCGGCGGGCCGGCCTCGCCATAGGTCAGGACATTCTTCGTTGGCGCGCCGGCCATCAACTGCGCTGCTATGCCTGCCGTCTTCAAGATCAGCGGTTCGGGTTTCGCCGCCGCCCAGCCGGCGAACTTGCCGGCGGTCGAGAGGCCGATGCCGGCCGCGCCGGCCGCCGCAGCGCCCTGCAGGAGTCTGCGGCGTGTGAAGACCGACATTGAGAATCCGGAATGGGTGAGTGGCGGTTTCTTGCTCTACCATCATTCGCGTACATCCCGAAACGGACAGATCGCCGCTCCCGAAAGCCAATCGAATGCCAGGCTGAATGCGGCAGGCCGTGATCCTGATTAATCTCCGACGGCGGCGAAATGTCCGCCGCCGAAATCCTTGAGCACCAGTTTCGGCACGCTCTCGCCGATCCGCCGCGTCGCGCTTGGAATTTCGCGGTCGAGACGGGCAAAGCGTGTCCGGCGCAATGACGGATCGGGAACAGGCACGGCCTCGATCAGCCGCCGCGTATAGGGATGGCGCGGATTGGAGAACACCTGGTCGCGACTGCCGATCTCGACGATCTGGCCGAGATACATGACGGCGACACGATCCGAGACGTTTTCGACCACCGCCATGTCGTGCGAGATGAACAGATAGGCGACGCCGAATTCGCGCTGCAGCTCCTTCAAGAGATCGAGCACGCGCGCTTGCACCGAAACGTCGAGCGCCGAAACGCTCTCGTCGGCGATGATCAGCTTCGGCCTCAGCGCCAGCGCCCGCGCGATGCAGATGCGTTGGCGTTGGCCGCCCGAGAATTCATGCGGATAAAGCTCCATCTGCTCAGACGAGAGACCGACCCGCTCGAACAGCGCTGCCACGCGCTCCCGCCGTTCTTCCTTCGAGCCGATGCCATGGATCAGCAGCGGCTCCGCCACCAGCTCGCCGACGCGCATGCGCGGGTCGAGCGAGGCATAAGGGTCCTGGAAGACCATCTGCACGTCTCGTCGCACCGCCTTGCGCTCGTCGCGCCCGAGGCGGGACAATTCGCGTCCGCCGATCGTCACGCCGCCGCTATAAGGAACGAGGCCGGCCAGCGCCTTGGCGGTGGTCGACTTGCCGCAGCCGGATTCGCCGACCAGCGCCAGCGTCTCGTTCGGCGCGATCGAGAAGCTAATGCCTTCGACGGCATGCACCCTTCGGTTGACGCGGCCGAAGAAGCCACCGCGCAGGTCGAAGCGGACATGCAGGTCTTTCACGACCGCCACCTTGTCTTGCATTGCCGCCACGTCGGACTCGCCGGAAGCCCGGCGGCGCGCGCCGGAGCCGATGCGCGGAACGGCGGCAAGGAGCTCGCGCGTATACGCGGCTTGCGGCCTGGCAAAAATAGCCGATGTCGTCCCCTCTTCGACCATGCGGCCGTTGCGCATGACGATCACCCGATCGGCCATTTCGGCCACGACGCCCATGTCGTGGGTGATCAGGATCACGCTGGTGCCGTGCTGGCGCTGCAGGTCGCGCAGCAGTTCCAGCACCTCGCCCTGCACCGTCACGTCGAGCGCCGTCGTCGGCTCGTCGGCGATCAGCACGGCGGGTTCGAGCGCCAGCGCCATCGCGATCATCACCCGCTGGCGCATGCCGCCGGACAGCTCGTGCGGAAATTGTTTCAGCCGGCTTTCGGCCTCGGAGATGCGCACCGCCTTTAGCGCCGCGACCGCGCGCAGCTTGGCCTCCGTGTGGGATACACCGGTATGCGCCTCGATCGACTCGGTGAGCTGCCGGCCGATCGACAGCACCGGATTGAGCGAGGTCATCGGCTCCTGGAAGATCATGGCGATGCGGTCGCCACGAATGTCGCGCATGCGCCGTTCGTCGAGCACCGTCAGCTCGACGGCACTGCCATCCTTATCGCGAAGCCGGATCGTGCCGGCGGCGATGCGGCCGGCCGGCTGCGGCAGCAATTGCATGATTGCCAGCGCGGTCATCGACTTGCCGGAGCCGGACTCGCCGGCGATGCACAGCGTCTCGCCGCGTTTGAGAGACAGCGACAGGCCGGATACCACCTCGCGCTCGCCATCCTCGCCGCGCAGGCTGACGCTGAGGCCGGCGATTTCCAGCACCGCCTCGCCGGCCAGCGCTGATGGAACTTCGCGAACGCTTTGCGTCATTGCTCTCCCCGAGCAAGTCGGAGCGCCGGTCCCCACCCGGACCTTTGGTCCGACCTCCCGACGAGGGGGAGGTAGGGCGCTGGCGTTTTACCCTCCCTCTTGTGTGGAGGGTCGCTGCGAAGCAGCGGGGCGGGGGTGGGGCGCCGACCTCTCATTCAAACACGCAGCGCGGGAAGTAGAACGACACCACCCAGTTCGGCATGTCGACGATCTCGCTGATCCTGAGATCGCCGCAGACCGAGACCAGCATATAGGCGTCAACCGGGTCGAGCTTGTATCGGCCGGCCAGCAGGTCGACCATCTGACTGACCGCCTGCTTGGCGCCGGTCATCAGGTCAGGCGCGATCCCGGTCGTCACCTCATAACCTTTGGCGTCGAGATGCCGCGTCACCGGGCCCGGCGTGGTGAAGCGCGGCGTCTTCAGCCGCGCGTCCTTCACGAGGTCGAGCTTGAGCACGACGTCCATCGGACTCTCGATCGCAGTGCCGCACACTTCGCCGTCGCCCTGCGCGGCATGCGTGTCGCCGACCGAAAACAGCGCGCCTGCCACTTCCACCGGCAGATAGAGAATGGTGCCGGCGGCAAGGTCCCTTATGTCGAGATTGCCGCCGACGCGCCGCGGCGGCACCACCGAATGGTGGCCCATCTCGCCCGGCGCGTTGCCGATCGTGCCGGCAAACGGCTTCAGCGGCACGCGGCCTTGTCTGCCGAACAGCGCCGGCTCGAGCGAGCCGGGGTCATATTTCCAGATGTTGAGTGCCGGCTCCTTGAAGTCGTCGGCAAGCAGACCGAAGCCCGGAATGTTCGCCGTCCAGCCGAAGCCGGACGGCTTGAACATTTCGATCGTCACCTTCAGCGCGTCGCCGGGCTCGGCGCCCTCGACGAAGATCGGCCCGGTCACCGGGTTGATCATGCCGAAATCGAGATTGGCGATATCGCCGACGGTGCTGTCGGCCTTGAGCTGCCCGCCGGAAGAATCCAGGCACTGGAACTCGATCGTCGAGCCAGGTGCCACGCGCTCGGCCGGGGCAAAGGAATTGTCCCAGCCGAAGTGGTGATGGCGCCCGTGGATGGTGTAGTCGCAGTTACTGCACATCTTTCACATACACATTGTCGTAGTTGATCGGGATATGGACCGGGTCGACATAGAGATTGTCGGCGCCGCCCATGCGGGCCGACTTCAGCGTGAAGCGCTGCTCGTTGAAGACCGGCGCCCAGGGTGCGTCCTCCATGATCTTGTCGTAGATCGCGCTCCACATCTTCTCGCGATCCGCGGACTTTGCCGGATCGACGACCGAATCGGCTTCGGCCGCCTTGGCGTCGAGATCCTTGTTGCAGTACCACGCCCAATTCCAGCCGCCCGGCACCGCGCCGGCGCAGCCGAGGATCGGTCCGTAGAAGTTGGACGGATCCGGGAAATCGGCGATCCAGGCCATGCCGCCTGACCAGATCATCGGCGCGCCGGACTTGTCGCCGCCGGCGGCAATCACGTTGGCCTGGGCGAGCGATTGGATGCTGGCCTTGATGCCGATGGCCGCCAGATCCTGCTGGATCGCCTGCGCGATACGCGGATTGGGGTCGGTGTTCATGGCGAACAACTGCGTTTCGAAGCCATCGGGGTGGCCGGCCTCGGCAAGCAGGGCCTTGGCCTTGGCGACGTCATAGGGGTAGCCCTTGAAAGCTTTGTCGTAACCGGGCATCGACGGCGGCAGCGGCTGATTGGCCGGCACCGCGCGGTTGTTGATCATCTGAACGATGCGGTCCTTGTTGATCGCCATGTTCACCGCCTGGCGCACCTTCACATTGTCGAAGGGCGGCATGGTGGTGTTCATGGTGATGTAGCCGGTGTGCAATTGCCCGCCCACCACGACGCGGGCCTTCTGCTCCGGATCGTTCATCACCTCCTGGAACTTGGCCGGCGGAATGCCGTCGCCGGGCACGTCGATCTCGCCCTTCTGCAGGCGCAGCAGCGCCACGATCGGCTCCTGGCCGATCTCGAAGGTGATTTTGTCGAGATGCGGCAGGCCCTTGTGCCAGTAGTCGGGGTTGCGCTCGAAGACGATGCGCTGGCCGAGCGTCCATTCGGCAAGCTTGAAGGCGCCGGTGCCGACCGGATGCTTGCCGAAGTCGGCGCCGTATTTCTCGACCTCCTCCTTCGGCACCACATGCGAGAAATTGATCGCCATGACATGCAGGAAGGTGGCGTCCGGGCGGGTCAGCTCGAATTTGATCGTATAGGGATCGGCCGCGGTGACGCCGGAGAGGCTGTTCGCTTTGCCGGCGGCGACCTCGTCATAGCCTTTGATCGAGCCGAAGAAGCCGGCGCCCGGGCTCTGCGTCTTCGGATTGGTGACGCGGTCGAGCGAGTATTTAACGTCGTCGGCCGTCATCTCCCGGCCATTGTGGAACTTCACGCCGTGGCGCAGCTTGAAGGTGAAGGTCTTGCCGTCCGGCGAGATCTCGTAGCTTTCGGCAAGGTCGGGCTTCAGCTTGGTGGTGCCGGGCTCATAGTCCATGAGGCCATCGAACAAGCTTTTGATCATCGACCAGTTCTGCCAGTCGTAGCCGATCGCCGGATCGAGCGTCGCGACATCGTCCTTGTAGGTGATGGTGATGGCGCCGCCCTGCTTGGCGTTAGGGTCGACCGCGTCGTCGGCGCGCGCGCTTGCCATGCCGAGCATCAGCGCAAGCGCCGAGGCCGCCACGGTGGATGCCAGAAATCGTCTCATGTCACTGTTCCCTTTCTCTGGTTGTTGCCTTGTTCATCTGAGTTTAATTCGGGGGTCGATGAAGGGCGCGATGATGTCGGCCAGCAGGTTGCCGAGCACGATGGCGAAGGCCGAGACCAGGGTGACGCCCATGATGATCGGGATGTCGACGCGCTGGATGGCCTGCCAGGCGAGCTGGCCGATGCCGGGCCAGCCGAAGACGCTTTCGACCACCACGATGCCGCCCATGAAGACGCCGATGTCGATGCCGATCATGGCGACCACCGGCAGGATGGCGTTGGGCAGCGCATGGCGGAACAGGATGGCGCCGCGCGCCAGGCCCTTGGCGCGGGCGGTGCGCATATAGTCCTGGCGCAGAACGTCGATCATGGACGAGCGCATCATGCGCGCATACCAGCCGGCGCCGAGTATGCCCATGGTCAGCGAGGGCAGCACAAGATGCCGCCAGCTGCCGTAGCCGCCGATCGGGAACCAGCCGAGCCGGACGGCGAAGACATAGAGCAGGAGCAGGCCGACGACGAATTGCGGCGCCGAGACGCCTACAAAGGAGGCGACCATCAAGGTCTGATCGGTGGAGGTGCCGCGCTTGACGGCGGCGATCAGGCCCATGGTAAGGCCGATCGCGAGCTCGCACAGGATGGCGCCGACCATCAGAAGCAGGCTCGCCGGCAGCCGCGAGACGATGAGCTCGGTGACTTCAGAGCGTTGGATGTAGGAGCGGCCGAGATCGCCGCTGAGCAGCCTTGTGAGATAGTGCCAGTACTGGACGATGAAGGGCTGGTCGAGGCCGAGCTGCCTGCGGATGTTTTCAACCGTGTCGGGCGTCGCGCTGCGGCCGGCGATCTGGCGCACTGGATCAGCCGGCAGCAGATAGAGCAGCGCGAAGGTGATCAGCGAGACGCCGAGCAGGATGAGCAGCGACTGGATGAGACGTCGGCCGAGATAGGCGATCATGCCCGCCCCCTCTGCGTCGGGTCGAGGATGTCGCGCAGCGCGTCGCCGATCAGGTTGAAGGCAAGCGCAAGCGCCAGGATCGCGGCGCCGGGGAAGAACACCAGCCAGGGCGCCGCCTGGAAATAGGTCTGGTTCTCGAAGATGATGTTGCCCCAGGAGGCCGTCGGCGGCTGCACGCCGATGCCGAGATAGCTGAGCGTGGCTTCGAGCAGCACCGTGGTCGAGATGCCGAGCGTGCCCCAGACGATGATGGTCGGCAGCAGATGCGGCAGGATATGGCGCAACAGGATGCGCGGCGCGCTCGCCCCTATCGTGCGCTCGGCATCGATGAACTCGCGCTCCGACAGCGACGAGGTTTCGGTGTAGATGACGCGCGCGGTCTGCACCCAGTTGACCAGCGCGATCACCATGGCAACGATCCAAAGGCTCGGCTCGAACACCGCCGCCAGGCAGATGGCGAGAAGCAGTGCCGGGAAGGCCATCATCAGGTCGGTGAAGCGCATCAGCGCGCTGCCGATCCAGCCGCGGAAATAACCGGCCGTGACGCCGACCAGCGTACCGATCAGAAGCGCCACGCCGTTGGCGACGATGCCGATGATCAGCGAGGTGCGGGCGCCGAACAGGATGCGGGTCAACAGGTCGCGGCCGAGCAGGTCGGTGCCCAGCCAGAACTTGGCGTTCGGCGGCAAGGGCGAACCTTCCAGCGTCAGTCCGTCGAACATCTGCTCGTTGGGATCGTAGCCGGTCAGCCACGGCGCCAGGATGGCGCCAGCAAGCACGATGGCGACGATGAAGAGTCCGAGCAGCGCCAGCGGCCGCTTGAGCAGCCGGCGCCAGACGCCGGCGCGCGGCTTGACCGGCATTTGGCCCGGCGCCGGGAGATCAGGCGCGATGGGATTGGTCACCGCCATCCTCGTTTTCCGTCATCGCCACGATCCGCCGGGCCGCTTCCTCGACGCTGATCTGCCAGCTCATCGCCAGCGACCGCAACTGCGCATAGGCGCGATCGTCGTCGCTGCCTTTCGACAGCGCCGCGACCGCGCGCACGATGGTCTGGCGCTCGCCGACGCGCTGGCGCAGCGACGCGATCTCGTCGGCCAGCCGTTTCCCCGCCTCGAAGCTTTGCCGGGCGATCAGCAGCGCGCTGTACACGCCCGCATTGCCGACCGGTTTCAACAATTGCGCGTCGGCTTTTTGCGACAGCGCCCATTCGATGCGGCCCGGCGCTTCCGAACCGATCAGCGCCACCAGGGGCATCGGCGCCTCGCCCGGCTGCCACGGGAACTGCTCGTCGAAGCCGAGATCGGCGTCGAAGAAGACGAAATCCGCGGCAAGCGCCTCTGCCGGCAATTGCGGCCAGCATTCGACCGCCTCAAGGCCGATCGCCGACAGCTGCCTGGTGATCGCCTGCACCGTCGCGTGCGGGCGATGCAGCACGAAAACCCGCGCGCCGCCGAGATTGGGGATGCGTGCGGACCGGCTCACGACACCACCCTGAGCCGCGGACGGCCGAAGGTCTTCGCCGGGTCGTAACGCGACAGATAGGGATCGGGCGCCACCTCTTCCTCGCGGCTGACGACCTCGAAAAATCCATCGGCGATGCGCCCGATGATCACCGGCAGGGTTGCATGCTGCGTGTGCGGATCGATTGCGATAGGCCCCAGGCGCGTCGTGAAGCGGCGCCCGGCGAAGGCTTTTGAGAACGCCGCCGGGCCGGCGTCGGGATCGCCGGAGAGCACGTCCGCCATCACTTGCACCGATGCATAGGCGGACGCCTCGAAGGACGAGGCGAAGGCAGCCGGGCGCGGCGCGAAATAGGGTCCGGCCGACAAATGGCCCCTGCCCGTTTCGCCGATCGCCGGCAACTCGCCCTCGGTGAGATTGCAGGATATGACCGGGCAGGCATCGGCCTTGAAGGCCGCATTCTCGCGTCCCAAGTCGCGATATGCCGCCAGGAAGGCATAGGACGAGGTGCCGATGAGGTTGTTGAGGATGAAATTCGGCCGCGTGGCGCGGATTTCATCGATCAGGCGCGAAACGTCGGTTTCGCCGATGCGCAGGTAGCGCTCGCCGAGCACCTTGCCCGCAGCGTCGGCGATCAGGTCGCGCGCGACGCGGTTCATCTCCCAGCCCCAGATATAGTTCGAGCCGAGCAGGAAGCCGTTGGCGCCGAAACGCGGCGCGACATGAGCCATCAGCGGAACCAGATGCTGGTTCGGGCAGGCATGCATGTAGACGACATGCTCGTTGGCCTCGAACCCCTCATAGGGGCAGGCATACCAGAGCATGCCGCCCGCCTTCTCCAGCACAGGGATCGTCTCCTTGCGGCTCCAGGAGGTAATGCAGCCGATCACGTGGCGGGCGCTGCTGGTCCGGAAGATATCCTCGCAAAGTGAGGCGTAGCGGTCGGCATTGCTTTGCGGATCGCGTTCGACCGGCACCAGCTCGATCCCGCAGCTTCGGTCGGCATTGATGTCGGCGATCGCCCGCATCGCGCCCGTGCGGCACGCGTCCGAGACGAGCTGGTAGCTGCCGGATCGCGAATAGAGGACGCCGATCTCGATACGCCGTTTCAAGCAATGCCCCAAAAATGAAAAAGCCCCGCAGCCGCCGCCGACAGGCGAGGCATACGAGGCATTCTTGCCGTCCGGCGACCGAGGCCGATATGTTCGCAGCTACCCTATTCCCTACCGCCCGCCAGTCAAGCCTCAAAGTTGCATGGCGCGGCGGGGCATCTAATCGCGCAGGCTGAAGACGAAAGGCGCGGTGCGGGTGACGTGGGCGCCGAGTTCGGCCGGCGGCGCCGGCACCGACGCGCCCTGCAACACGCCGAGCGCGGCGCGATCGAGATCCGGATCGCCCGAGGATTGCGCCAGCCGGGCAGAGACCACCCTGCCGGAGACGTCTACCGTGAAGGTTACAGTAGGCGTGCCCTCGACGCGCCTGGAGCGCGCCGCGCTCGGATAGCGGGTATGCCGCCTGATCCATGCCGCCAAGTTGGAATTCCAGCGCGACGGGCTGACGCTCGATCGCGACACCGAGTCGGAGGATTGCGGCGCGGCGGCCTTCGCGCCTGCGTTGGCATCGATGCCGGCCATCGTCACGGCCTTTGGCGGCGCGGCCTTTGCCCTTTTCCTCTGGTTCGGCTTTTCGACCGGCTTCTTTTCCACTTTTTTCCTCGCCTCGACGGGCTGGCTTGCCTTCGGCTGCGCCTCGAAAGGCTTTGGCTGCGGCAGCGGAACGACGACGTCGGGAGTAGCTGTCTCGACAGGGTCGGGCACGACCTCGTCCAGCGGCGGCCGCTCGCTGAGCGCAGCTGCTGTCTCCGCCGGTTCGGCCTCCGCCGCCTTGTCGGAAACGACCGGCGGCTCGGCGACCGGCTCGACCCATTTCACGACCGGCGCCGGATCGGTCACCGGTTTCACTTCGGCGGGCTTTTCCGTCTCCTCCGCCGCATCTGGCTGGTCCGGCGCGACCGTGTCCAGCATGGCCGCCTCTTCCGGCACGGCAGGCGTCGTCGGCAGCGGCGCCATTTCGACAGCCAGCGCCGGCGGCGCGCCGCCGTCCGGCACCTCGGTAAAGCTCAGATTCTGCACCGCATAAGCGACCGCGACATGCGCGGCGAAAATAACCGTGGCCGCGCTTGCCCACAGACCGGCTTCGCGGAAGCCGAAGCGTGGCTGGGTGGACAAGGCGGCGATCGCTTGCGTCATTGCGCCGCGCTTCCGCTTGTCGCCGGCGCGGAGGTGGCGGCCGCAGCCCCGGTGCCGGACGCCGTCTCCAGCCCGACCAGCGCGATCTTGAGGTAGCCCGCAGCGCGCAGCAGGTTCATCGCCTCCATCAGCTCGCCATAGCCCACCGTCTTGTCGGCGCGCAGGAAGATGCGCGTCTGCTTGTCGCCCTTGGTGCGGCTGTGGAGCACGGTGGCGAAGCTCGGTCGCGGCACAGCCTCATTGCCGATCGCCAGAGAAAGATCGCTTTTCAGCGTCAGGAACAGCGGTGTCTCCGGCCGTGGCGCCGGCGTCGCCGTCGACCCGGGCAGGTCGACATTGACGTCGACGGTCGCAAGCGGAGCCGCGACCATGAAGATGATCAAAAGCACCAGGATGACGTCGATGAACGGGGTGACGTTGATCTCGTGGCTTTCCTCGAGATCGTCGCCGGCCGTCTCGCGAATCCGCGCCGCCATTGGCCGCTCACTCCGCTGCCAACGCGGTTGCCGGCGGCACCGTGCGAAAATCGAGGTCACGGCTGACCAGCCGCTCGACGCCTGCCGAGGCGTCGGCGAGGATCTGCCTGTAGCCGGCTATCGATCGCGCGAAGACGTTGTAGATCACCACCGCCGGGATCGCAGCCACCAGACCCATTGCCGTGGCGAGCAGGGCTTCGGCGATGCCCGGCGCCACCACCGCAAGATTGGTGGTCTGCGCCTGCGAGATGCCGATGAAGGCGTTCATGATGCCCCAGACGGTGCCGAACAGGCCGACGAAGGGCGCCGTGGAGCCGATGGTGGCGAGCAGGCCGGTGCCGCGCGACATGCGCCGGGACGCTGCCGCCTCGATGCGCGACAGCCGCGAGGTGACGCGCTCCTTCAGGCCGTCGCCCGAGATGTGATCCAACGCGCCGGCCGAGAGCGCGCGCTCTTCCTCCGCCGCCCGCACCAGCAGCGCGCCCGGGCCGCCGCTGTGGCCGAGCGCGCGGCCGGCCTGCATCAGCGTCGCGGCATTGCCGATCGCGTTCGCCGCGCGCCGCGCCTTGAGCTTGCCGCCGAGGATCTCCAGCGACTTGGCGAGCCAGATCGTCCAGGTGACCAGAGAAGCGAGAGCAAGTCCGACCATCACCGCCTTCATCACGATGTCGGCATTCATGAACATGCCCCAGGGCGGCAGGTCATGCGGCAGCGTCAGCGCAATGGCGGAAGTCTCTTCGCCCCCGGCAGTGCCTGGCGCCGGCTGAACGCGCGGTTCGGTCGGTGCGGCAGCGGTTGGTGCCTCCGTCGCCGGGGGCTGTGCCGCGGCCGGGGCCTGAGCTGCCTGCACGGCTGCCGGAGCTGTTATGGGCTGCTGAGCGGGCGCTTGTGCGGCCGGTGCCGCGGGTGCCGGCTGCTCCTGCGCCAGCGCGACGTCGGGAAGAAAGGAGCCGGCCGCAAGAATGGCGAACGCGGCCAGCACCACAAAAAGACTGTTCCGGGACAAGGCTAGTCCTCGCTTCATCATTGCACGCCAATGCCGTCTGACTAGAAAACATGAGTTACCGAGTCAACTATTAAGATGTCCATCACCATCAAATATCCGGGTCGCGCGCCGGTAGCCGGGGACGCCGTGAGGTCTGGACTGCGACGCCGTCGCTGGGCCACCATGTCAGCCACAACCGAGGCAGCAGGCGATGATCAAGGCGACCCCGTTCGACTTCCCCTATGACGGAAGGCTGGTGCCGCAAGACACCGCCCTGCTCGTGATCGACCTGCAGGCGGATTTCCTGTCGCCGACAGGCTATTTCGCCAGGAAAGGCTATGACCCTTCGCCGCTGCGGGCCATTCTGCCGACGGTGAATCGGCTGATTGCGGCCGCGCGCGCCGCCGGCCTCGCAATCGTCCATACGAGGCAAGGCTACCGCGCCGACATGGCCGATATGACGGCTTACGAAAAATGGCGCCGCAAGCGGGCGGGACTGGACGGCACCGATATCCTGCTGCGCTCCAGCCCAGGCTTCCAGATCGTCGCCGACATAGAAGTCAGGCCCGAGGACATCATTGTCGACAAGACCTGTAACGGCGGCTTCACCTATACGGATCTGGAACTGGTGCTGAGGGCGCGCGGCATCACCCATCTGATGTTCACCGGCTGCACGACCGATGTCTGCGTTCACACGACGCTGCGCGAGGCCTGCGACCGCAATTTCCAATGCCTGACGATTGCGGACGCCTGCGCCAGCGGCGACGGCCGGGCGCACGAAGCCGCGCTGCATATGGTGACGGTCGAGGACGGCGTCTTCGGCGCGCTGGCGAGCTCGGAGGCGGTCATCGCCGCGCTGTCGCGGATCGCAGAAGAACGGGATTGATATCGGGATTTCGGGATCGCAGAATCCGCCGGTCACAAATCTTTTTGCGTGCACCGTTCCGTTCCCGGCATCGCTTTCGTCTTCACGGTTAGCCGCCGCCGCCAGGACAGACGGAGCCAAGCCATGTCGACCGCAGTGACCTTGATCAATGTCTTCACTATGTCCCGTCTTGATGAAACCGGCAGCCGCAGCGGCCGGTCTCACCTCGCTCCGCGATTTCACCGAAGGTGTGCCCCGGTGAACGAGCGCGACGCGAACGTTCCTGGCGCCAGGGTGTCGGCGTCGCACCGAGCCAGCGAATTCGCGATCAGCGTGACCGTCTCGCGATCCGCGCGATCTCGCTGGGACGGTCGATACCGCCGATCATGAATTCCTCGATGCCTAGCGCGGCATAGGGCAACAGCGAGAGCGCAAGCCGCGCCGGCGGCCCCGCGACCTCGACCGCCTTGTGGTCGGAGGCGCCGGACCAGCCTTCGGGGCGAATGCGGACGGGAAGCGCGAAGCGCAATCTGCCGGCGCGGCCGTGCTCGGCTGCAGCGCCGCGCACACGCTGCATCAACTGCGCGACTTCGTCCGGCGAGCCGGCCGCCAGCTCGAATATATCGGCATGCCGGCCGGCGACCTTCAGCGCGGTGCCGGACTGGCCGCCAAGCCGGATGGTGAGGTTGCCGCCATGCGGGCCCTTGCGCGGCACGTAACCGCCTTTGACGCTGTAGAAGGCGCCTTCATGGTCGAAGGGCTTGTCGTTCGACCACAGCCGCTTCAGCAGCACAAGATATTCGTCGATGCGTTGCAACACCACGCTGTGGCCGACCGGCCGCGCCTCGGCATCACTGTCCTGGAGCGGCTCGCTCAGCATCCTGAGCGACAGGCGGCCGCCGCCTCTCAAGTCGAGCGCCGCGAGCTGCCTTGCCGCCACCGCCGGCTCGACCACACCGGCCCAGTGCGTCAGCACCACTTCCAGCGCCGGGGTGCGGTCGAGCGTCTGCGCGGCGATGTCCATGTTGGCGAGCAGGCCGGCCGGATCGTCGATCACCAGCTTGCGGAACCCCGCATCCTCGATCAGCGACAGCTTGGTCGCCGTCTCGGCGAAATCGTAGAAGAAGCTGCCATTCGCAGGCTTACCGGGAACATGCGTGAACTCGATCGGCATTGCCATCTCCTCCGTCACGTTGGCTTGCCCCGCTCCACCTCGAACAATCCAATGCGCGCAGGCGCGCCGACGCGCCTGGCGCTCGGCCAGTTATCTTCTCCGGTTACTCCAACTCAGATTTTTGGACGGCGGGGCCGTAGGCCCCGGCTCTGTCAGGGGATGATCCCAAGCACCACCGCGCCGGTGAACACGAATGCCAGCGCGAAAACGAGATAGGCGAAGGTTCCGCCATAGGCGGGCCTCCAGCTCTGGTCGGCGGTCAGCCTCTGGCCCTTGCGCTGAGCATTCTGCATGTAGGTCATGGTCGAACCTCCGTCTCGGCCATTAATCTATAAAGATAGTAGACTTTGTCGAGTGCTATTTTTCGCCGGTTTTTGGAAGGACGTCCTCGGAAACGGCAACTTGAGGGGCGTTTATTCTCAGCCGAGATCGAAAACGTGCGGGGATGCGCCACCGGAGGATCCGACAAAATGCCTGTAGCTCCGGCTTTTCGGCGGCAAACGGCCTCGTTCAAGCGCTTGGCTACTCGGTACGCGAGGGGATAGCATCAAAATAGTCTCACAGGACTCAGGGAGAAAAACATGGGTGGAAGGCTGGCGGGCAAGGTCGCCATCATCTCGGGTGGCGCGACGGGCATGGGTGGAGCGGCTTCCGAGCTGTTTGCCGCCGAAGGCGCCAAGGTTGCGATCATCGACCGCAATGGCGAGGCCGCCGGCAAGACCGCCGCGGCGATCCGCGCGCGCGGCCATGATGCGGAGCATTTCGTAGCCGACGTTTCCGATGAGGCGCAGGTCGAGGCGGCGGCGAAGGCGGCCGCGGAAAAATTCGGGCTGGTGACCGTGCTGTTCAACCACGCCGGCACCATTGTGATTAAACCCTTCTTGGAGACGACTCTGCAGGAATGGGACTGGCTGCACGCCGTCAATGTGCGTTCGATGTTCCTGATGACGCGCGCGGTGCTGCCGGGCATGATCGCCGCCGGCGGCGGCTCGATCGTCTGCACCTCGTCGATCTCGGCGGTGGCGGCGACGCCGAACGAAGTGCTCTATGACACCACTAAAGGCGCCTGCCACATGTTCGCGCGTGCCATCGCGGTGGAGTTCCGCGATCGCAACATCCGCTGCAATGCCATCTGTCCCGGCTTCATCCGCACGCCGCACGGAATGCGCGAGGTCGCCGACCTCGGCAAGCTCGGCGTCGATGTTTCCGATGCCGCCATGGCCGCGCAACAGGGCCGCATCGGCGAGCCGGAGGAAGTGGCCAAGGCGGCGCTGTTCCTGGCGAGCGACGAATCGAGCTTCGTCAACGGCGCGCATCTCTTCGTCGACAACGCCTTCACGGCGATCTGAGGCGTCCCAAGCTTGGCGCCCTTCCTCTACCCCGGCGATCGGGGGAGAGGAAAGAATCTACCTACCGTTCCTCGCGTCGAAACGGCTTCAGCAGCGCCGAAGGCGCGACCGCGTTGCGCGAAATGAAGGCCATGGCGACGATGGTGAAGATGAAGGGCAGCATCAGGAAGGCTTCGTAAGGGATGTGCCCGAGGCCGCTGGCCTGCATCCTGAGCTGCAGCGCGTCGACGAAGGCAAAGAGCAATGCCGCGCCCGCCGAACGCCACGGGTCCCAGCGGCCGAACACCACCAGCGCGATCGCCACCCAGCCGCGCCCCGACACCACGCCGAAGGTGAAGGCGTTGAACTGCGCCATGGTGAGAAAGGCGCCGGCAAGACCCATCAGCGCGCCGCCGAGGATCACGGCCTGGAAGCGCGTGGCGATCACGCTGACGCCGGCGGAATCCGCCGCGCGCGGGTTCTCGCCGACCATGCGCACCGACAGCCCCCAGGGCGTGCGGTAGAGCACGAAGGCGGCAAACGGAACGGCGATGATCGCGAGATAAACCAGCGTGAACTGGTTGAACACCGCCGGCCCCAGGATCGGAATGTCCGACAGCAGGGGGATCGGCGCCGGCTGAAAGCCCTTGATGCTGGGCGGCACCGATTGCTGGCCGAAGATCAGCCGGTAGAGGAAATAGGCGAGCCCAGAGCAGAACAGCGTCACTCCGATGCCGCAGACATGCTGGCTGAGGCCCAAGACCACCGTGAACAGCCCATGCACCGCGCCCATCGCCGCCCCGACAAGCACGGCCACCAGCACGCCCAGCCACAGGCTGCCGCTCAGGCTCGCGGCGGTGAAGCCGGCCATGGCCGCCAACAGCATGATGCCTTCAATGCCGAGATTGAGCACGCCCGCCCGCTCGGAAAACATCTCGCCTAGCGTGGCGAAGGCGAGCGGTGTGGCGATACGGATGATGGCGGCGAGAAAGCCGACCTGAAAAATCTGCTCTAACACCGCGCTCATGCGGACGCCCCCACGCGGCGGATGCGATAGGCGGTGAAGAGCAGCGCCACCAGCATCGCAAGCAGCGCTGTACCCTGGATGACCTCACTGAGGAAGGCCGGCACGCCGGTCGCGCGCGACATCGCCTCGGCGCCGGTCATGACCGCGGCAAGGAAGATCGCGGCCGGCACGACGCCGAGCGGATTGAGCCTGGCGAGCATCGCGACGACGATGCCGGAATAGCCGTAGCCCGGCGAGATGTCGCTCATCACCTGGAAATGGACGCCACCAACCTCGCCGACGCCGGCCAGTCCGGCCAGCGCGCCGGAAAGCAGCGCGGTGGAGAGCAGCACGCGCTGGGTATTGATGCCGCCATAGCGGGCCGCCTCCGCATTCTCGCCGGTGACGCGGATGCGGAAGCCGAGCGTGGTGCGCGCGATCAGGAACCAGCAAACGGGCGCTGCGATCAGCGCCACGACGACGCCGATATGCAGCCTTGTGCCTTCGATCAGCACCGGGAAATTGGCGGAATCCTCGATTGGCGGCGAGATCGGATAACCGGAAAAGGTGTCCTTCCACGGCCCCTCGATCAGCGCCATCAGCGCGTAATAGATGACCGAGTTGAGCAGCAGCGAGCTGACCACGTCGTCGACCTTGAATTTGACGCGCAACGTCGCCGGCACCAGCGCGACGAGGGCGCCGGCCGCCGCGCCGGCCAGCGCCATCAGCAGGATGGCGAGCGGTCCTGGCATCGGGATGGCGCCTACGGCACAACTCGCAACCGCGCCGGCCAGCAGCTGGCCTTCGGCCCCGATGTTCCAGAATTTGGCGCGGAAGGCGATCGCCACCGCAAGGCCGGTGAAGATCATCGGCGCGGCGCGCACCAGCGTCTCGGTGATTGCGTAGCTGTCGCCGAGCGAGGCCGAGAGCATCACGCCATAGGCTTCGATGACACCGGCGCCGGCGACGGCGATGAGACCGCTGCACAAAACCAGCGCGACGGCGATGGCGAGTAGCGGTAGTGCGAGATTGAACCAGGCCGGCGTCGAGCTGCGGACTTCGAGACGGAACATCAGGCGTGCTCCCGAGGCAATTCCATAGCTCTACGCCCTCCCCTCCGCGCCGGTCATCAGCAGCCCAAGCCTCGCGACGGTGGCCTCCGGGCCGGAAAGCGTGCCGGCGATGCGACCCTCATACATCACCGTGATGCGGTCGCAGAGCATCAGCAATTCCTCGAGATCCTCGCCAATCACGATGATCCCGCAACCCTTCGCCCGCATGGCCAGGAATTTTTCGTGGATGAACCGTGCAGCGCCGATGTCGAGGCCGCGCGTCGGCTGCGAAACGATCAGCACCTTCGGGTCGAAGGCGAGCTCGCGCGCCAAAAGCGCCTTCTGCAGATTGCCGCCGGAAAGCGCGCCGGCGCGCGTCATGGGCCCGGGACAGCGTATGTCATAGGCCTTGATCTGCGCTTCGGCGAAGGCGCGGATCGCCACCGGATCGAGCAGCCCCATGCGGCTGAAGGCCTCGGTGCCGATGCGGGGCAGCACCATGGAGTCGGCTAAAGGCAGGTTGGTGACCAGCCCGGTCGTCATCCGGTCTTCCGGGATGCGGCCGAGTCCGAGCGCCTGCAGCGCCCGCGGCGAAAATTGTGCAACTGCTTTGCCGGCTATCGTCATCGAACCGGCACTCGGCGACAGCATGCCGGAGATCACATCAGCCAGCGCCCGCTGGCCATTGCCGGAGACGCCGGCAACGCCGAGGATCTCGCCGGCGCGGACAAAGAGCGAGACCTCGCGCAGCGGCGTGCCGCCATGACCTGAGGTGGAAACGCCGTCGAGCGTCAGCACGGGCGCGCCCGGCGTCGAGACCTCCTTGATCGGCGGCATGATTTCGTGGCCGCACATCAGCTTGGCCATCTCGGCCGAGGTGGTTCCTGCCGGATGATCGACGCGGCCGGCGACCTTGCCATGCCGAAGCACGACGCAACGATGCGTGAGCGCCCTGACTTCGTTGAGCTTGTGCGAGATGAAGATGATGCCGAGCCCTTGCGCCGCCATCGAGCGCAGCGCGGCGAAGAGGCCATCGACCTCGCTGGGCGCCAGCACCGCCGTCGGCTCGTCGAGGATCAGGAGCCTGGCGCCGCGAAACAGCGCCTTGATGATTTCCAGCCGCTGCTGCTCGCCGATCGAGAGCGCCGAGACCGGCAGGCCGGGATCGAGATGTAAGCCATGTTGGCGGCCGATCTCCTTCAGCCGCGCCAGCCCGCCCGTGCGGTCGATGCGGCCGGACTTGCCGGCAATGCCGATCAAGAGGTTTTCCAGCACCGTCAGCCGCGGCGCCAGATGAAAATGCTGATGCACCATGCCGATGCCGGCCGCGAGTGCATCGGCCGAATTGTGGATGGCGACCGGCCTGCCCTCGACCAGGATCTCGCCCGCATCCGGCGCATAAGCGCCGAACAGCACGTTCATGAGCGTCGTCTTGCCGGCGCCGTTCTCGCCGAGCAGGCCAAGGATCTCGCCGGGGGCGACGCTGAGATCTACGCCCTCGTTCGCCTTGACGGCGCCGAAGCTCTTGGTGATGCCGCGCATTTCGATCAGTGGGACGGGCAAGGATGCTCCTAATATCCCTCCCCCTCGAGGGGAGGGTGGCCTGCAGGGCCGGGTGGGGTCGCCCGCGACGCGCTCCATCTTCAGTCGTCAAGGTCGAGCGGTTGAGACGACCCCTCCCGCCTCGCTTCGCTCGGCACCCCTCCCCGCAAGGGGGAGGGCACTGGTCAATCCGACACCGGCGTGTTCTCGTCGACGTCGACGCGGAAATTGCCTTCCAGGATCTCGGCTCTCTTCTTGGCGACCAGGTCCTTGACCTCGGCCGGCAGCGTCTTCTCGAACTTGTGATAGGGGGCGAGATCGGAGCCGCCCTTGGCCATGCGCGAGAAGTCGCCATAGTCCTGCGCGGTGAAGACGCCCGCCTTGACCAGCTTGATCGCCTGCTCGACCGTCGGATACATATTCCATACCGGGCCGGTGATCACCGTGTCGGGTCCGAGGCTCGACTGATCGGACATGTTGGAGATGGCGTAGATCTTCTTTTCGACCGCCGCTTCGATGACGCCGAAACGCTCGGCATAGATGACGTCGACGCCGGCATCGATCTGCGCGATCGCGGCCTCCTTGGCCTTCGGCGGATCGAAGAAGGAGCCGATGAAGGCGACCTTCCGCTTGATGTTTGGATTGACCTCCTTGGCGCCGGCGAAGAAGGCGTTGACCAGGCGGTTCACTTCCGGAATGCCCATTGCCGCGACAGCGCCGATCGTGCCCGACTTCGACATCTTGCCGGCGATCAGCCCGGAGAGATAGGCCGGCTCGTGGATCCAGTTGTCGAAGACGCCGAAATTGGGTTCGGCCGGCCCGGCGCCGGAGCCGAACAGCCAGGCCGTCTTCGGGAACTGTTTTGCCGTGCGCCGCGATTCGCGCTCGGCGGCGAAGGCGTCGCCCAGCACCAACTGGTAGCCGCCTTGCGCATATTCGCGCATCACGCGGCTGAAGTCGGCGGTCTGCACCTTCTCCGACCATTTGTATTCGATGCCCAGCTCCTTCTCGGCCTTCTGCAGGGCGACATGGATCTGGTTGTCCCAGGGCTCCTCGATCGGCGTCGCGAAGATCGCCGCCACCTTCAGCTTCTTGTCCTTGGCGAAGGCCACGCCGGGCAGCGCCGCCGCGGTCAGCCCGAGGGCGCCGAGTTCCAGCACATTGCGCCGCGACAGGCCGGCGCGTTGCGTTTTGCGATGATCGTTTTCCATTGAAATCCCCTCTGCTCGACGACCGTGTCGAGCCGGCCGTTCAAAACATGTCAGACGGGAGGACTATGGAACGACGCCCGACCTTTGTCCACATGGTCAAATTTGGCTGGAGAGACCCCGCAGAGCGACCCCCTCCTCGCGACTTGTCACCGCACAGCCTTCTCGCCACCCGCCGCCGTGATCACCCCGACGATGATCAGCCCGGTCAGCACCAGCCGCACGCCGGCGCTGACGCCGAAGGTGTTGAGCATGGTGAGCAAAAGCACCAGGAACAGGCCGGCGCCCCAGACGCCGGGCACGTTGGCCTTGCCGCCGGCGACCGAGGTGCCGCCGATGACGACGACCGCGATGGAGGCGAGCAGATATTCATTGCCGATATCGACATTGGCGCCGCGGAAATAGCCGGCAAGCAGCGCGCCGTCGATGCCACCCAGCGCGCCGCAAAGCGTGTAGGTGAGGAAGCGGATGCGGCCGACATTGACGCCGGCGAGCCAGGCGGCGCGGATGTTCTGCCCGATCGCCAGCACTGAGCGGCCATAGATCATGCGCTGCAGCGCCAGCGCCGCGGCGATGGTGAAGACCACCGTCAGTATCGCCAGCACCGGGATCCCCAGCACCTGCCAGTTGGTGAAATCGGCAAAGCCAGGCGGCGGCTTGATCTGCAGGCCGCGCCCGTAGCTGATGTCGACCGACTGGATGATGAAGCTCGCCGACAGCGTCGCGATGATCGGCGGAATCCTGAGCGCCCAGATCAGCAGATAGTTGATGGCGCCGATCGCCGCGCCGCAGGCGAGCGCCGCCAACAGCCCGACGACGATCATCGAATCGCTGCCGCCCATAACCTTCATCGCCACCGCGCTCGCCAGTCCGATATTGGCGGGCAGCGACAGGTCGACATTGCCGGGGCCGAGCGTGATGACGAACATCTGGCCGACGCCGACGATGACGGTGAAGACGGCAAGCGAAAGTGCCGCCGTGACCATGCCGCCGGCGCCATAGCCGCCGGTGAAGGCGACGGTTGCCACCCACACGAGAACGGCGCCGACGAAGGACCAGAGCCAGGGTTTTTCAAGCAGCATCCGGACCGAGGTCATCGTTCACCTCTCCCTGCGGCTGATCAGCACCCGGGCCGCCAGCACGATGATCAGGATCGCGCCATTGGCGGCCACTTGCCAATCGGGCGGGATGTGCATGAAGGTCAAGAGCGGCGAGGCGGCCAAAGCCAGCGTCAGCGCGCCGATGACCGCGCCGATCGGCGACACCCGGCCGCCGACGAACTCGCCGCCGCCAAGGATGACGCCGGCAATCGAAAGCAGCGTGTAACCGTTGCCGATATTGGCGTCGGCCGAAGTGGTGATGCCGATCAGCGCCATGCCGGAAAGCACGCCGAACAGGCCGGTCAACGCGAAGAGCACGATCTTTGTCTTGAGCAGCGACCAGCCGGCGCGCCTGAGCGCCGCGGCATTGCCGCCGGAACCGCGCAGGATGACGCCATATGAAGTGCGCATCAGGCCAAAATGCACGATCGCCGCGATGAGCAATGCCGCCAGTATAGGGAACGGGATATAGGGCGGCTTGAAAGACATGATCGCCAGCAGCCAGTCCGGAGCCTTGCCGCCCGGCTTCGGCAGGATGAGGATAGCCAGCCCCTGCCAGACGAAGCTCATGCCGAGCGTCACCACGATCGAGGGCAGGTTGCGCAGATGGATCAGAGCGCCGAGCAGCGCGTAGACGCCGATTGAACCGAGCAGCACAGCGACACCGATGAACGGCGCATCCCTGAGCCAGGTGGCGGTGACGCAGCCGACAAAGCCGACGAAAGTGCCGATCGAGAGATCGAGCTCATTGCCGGCGATGACGAACATCTGCGCGATCGTCGCCAGCGCGATCGGGATCGCCAGGTTCAGCATTAGATTGAAGCCGAAATAGCTGATGGCGCGCGGATTGAGCCAGGCGATGGCCATCAGCACCAGCGCCAGCGACAGCGCCGGCAGCAGGCTGCGCAGCGTGCGTGCGCGGGCCGCGCTGCCGCGCGAGGATTTGGGGACCGTGCCGGGAGCGATCGCCGTCATCTCAGGCCGTGTCGCCGAACGAGGACTGGATGATCTTCTCCTCCGTCAGTTCGTCGCGCCCAAGATTGGCGACGATGCGGCCGTTCTTGAAGACATAGACATGGTCGCAATTGTCGAGCTCTTCGGTTTCGGTCGTGTACCAGAGGAAGGTGCGGCCCTTTCCGGCCTCCTCGCGCACGAGGTCGTAGACTTCGAGCTTGGTGCCGATGTCGACGCCGCGCATCGGATCGTCCATCAGCACGATCTCGGCATCGGAGCCGAGCGCGCGCGCAAACAGCGCCTTCTGCTGATTGCCGCCCGACAGCGAATAGATGTTGTTGTTCATGTCCGGCGTGCGGATGCCGATCTTCTTCTTCCAGAATTCGGCCAGCTCCGCCTCGCGCTGCGGCGAGATCAGCAGGCCGTCGCGCAGGCGCTGAAGCGAGCGGATGCCGATGTTCTGGGCGATCGACCATTGGGCGAAGATGCCGTCCGCCTGGCGGTCGCCGGCGACCAGCGCCACCGGCGCCGTCACTTCGATGCCGGCCCTGGCGCGCGAGGCGGCCGAGAAGATCGCGAGCAGCAGGCCCGTCTGGCCATGCCCCGCGAGTCCGGCAAGGCCGATGATCTCGCCCGCCCGGGCGACAAGCTCCTTGCCATCCTGCTGCCGCGCCGGGCGCGCCCGCACCCTGAGAGCCCCAACCGCGACCTTGCGGGTCTCGGCGGCGGCCTTCTGATGTTCCCCGGCGCCGCCCATCGCGGCGACCAGCTTGTCCCGGTCGAACGCGCTTGCGGCGTCGGCGGCGACCACCTTGCCGTCGCGCATCACCACGATGCGGTCGGCATTCTGCAGCACCTCGCCCAGCACATGGGAGATCAGGATGCAGCTGCCGCCCGCGGCGACGAAGCGGCGCACGAATGAAAGCAGCTGGCCGGCCGTGTGCGCATCGAGCGACGAGGTCGGCTCGTCGAGGATGACCAGATGCAGCGGCTCGCGGGTCAGCGTGAAGGCGCGCGCCACCTCGACCATCTGGCGGCGTCCGATCGACAGATCGCCGGCAATGTCGTCCGCCGCGATGCCGTGGTCGGGAAAGATCTCGTCGAGCTTGGCCTGGATGAGATCGGCGGCCTTGCGCCGCCAGCCGAGCCCGCTGAGCGAGGGATGGTTGATGCGCGTGTTCTCGGCGACGCTGAGGTTTGGGCAGAGCGACAGCTCCTGGAACACGCAGCGTATGCCGAGCTCGAGCGCGCGCGCCACGGAATAGCTCGCTTCCTGGTTGCCACGCACCGCGATCTGCCCGCCATCGGGCCGCAGCGTGCCCGCAACCATATGCATCAGCGTCGACTTGCCGGCGCCGTTGTGCCCGACCAGCCCGACGCATTCGCCGGCGCCGACATGGAAGTCGACGCCGTTGAGCGCGCGGACGGCGCCGAAGTGCTTTTCGGCGCCGTCCAGCCTGACGATGTCTGCAATAGCCTGGAGCATCCTCAACGATATCCGGTCGGCGATGCGGCTGGCAATGTCGCGCCGCTATTGCTTGATGTTGGCCTTGATGGCCGCGATCGCGTCTTCCTGGGTGTATTCGTGGGTAGCGACGCCGCCTTCCTTGATCTTCGGCAGCGCGGCCTCGAAATTGTCCTGGGTGAAGGCGAGATACGGCACCAGCAGATCGTGCGGCACGTCCTTGCGGCCGTCGAGCACCTGCTGCGCTACCCAGAAGGCGAGCGTCGACACGCCGGGCGCGATCGAGGCCGACCAGGTCTGGTAGCCGTCCTTGTCCTTCTGCTCCTTCCACCACTTCAGCTCGTCCTGACGGTTGCCCATGATGATGGTCGGACGCGGCTTGCCGGCGGCGGCGAACGCTTGCGCGGCGCCGTAGCCGTCGCCGCCCTGGTCGACGACGCCGACGATCTCCGGCAGCGACGGCAGGATGGTCGCCACCGCCTTCTGCGCCGTGGTCTGGTCCCAGTCGCCGGTCACGGAGCCGACGATCTTGAACTCGGGATGGGCGGCGACGCCTTCGAGGATACCGGCATGGATGGCATCGTCGATCGAGGTGCCTGCCAGCCCGCGGATTTCCAGCAAATTGCCGCCCTTCGGCTGGAACTTGGCCATCTGCTCGACTTCCTGCCTACCCATGTCCTTGAAGTCGACGACGACGCGGTAGGCGCAAGGCTCGGTCACGATGCCGTCGAAGGAAACGACGACGATGCCGGCGTCGCAGGCCTGCTTGATGGCGCCGTTCAGCGCATCCGGCGAGGCGGCGTTGATGACGATGGCGTCATAGCCCTGCAGGATCAGGTTCTGCACCTGCGCGGCTTGCGTCGGCACTTCCTTGTCGGCGGTGGTGAAGACATCCGCCGCCGCCACGACCTTGTCCTCGACCGCTTTCTTGGTGACGATGGCGTAGCTGTCGAGCATCGCCTGGCGCCACGAATTGCCGGCATAATTGTTGGAGAAGGCGATCTTCTTGCCGCTCGTGTCGGCAAGCGCGGTGCCCGAGGCGAGCATGGCTGCAAAGGCGCTCAAGACCAGTAGTTTCTTCATGTCATTATCCTCCCAGATGTGTTGACTGCTGCACTTCCCACCGGCCCCTGCGGGCCGGCTATCCGATCTGAGCGCGAACGGTCCCGCTCAAAACAGCCTCAATCCCGGCACCCGTACCCTCAGCCGGTAGAGCGACGTCGACGCGGCGATGTAGAGGCTCCGCAGGTCCTCGTCGCCGAAGGTGAAATTGGCACAATCTTCCGGCGTCGCGATGACGCCGAGGAGATCGCCCGACGCGTCAAAGACATGGATGCCGCCCGGGCCGGTGCAATAGAGGTTGCCGCGGCTGTCGATCTTCATCCCATCCGGCGCGCCTGGCGCATCGCCCTCGGTCACAGCCCATACGGCGCCGCCATTGAGGTCACCATTGGATTCGACGCCGAACACACGGATGTGGCCACGCGTGGTATCGTTGACGAAGAGCCGCGATTCATCGAGCGAGAAGCAGAGCCCGTTGGGCTGCGCGAAATCGTCGGCAAGCAACGTCAGCCCGGCGCCGTCGCCGTCGATCCGGTAGACACCCTGGTAGGACAGTTCCTGCGGCCTCGGCACGCCGTAAAATTCCGCTCGGCCGTAGGTCGGATCGGTGAAATAGATCGAGCCTCCAGTAGCAACGACAATGTCGTTCGGGCTGTTGAGCTGCTTGCCCTGGTAATGCGTGGCGAGAACGGTCGTGGTGCCGCCCGGCTCGGCGCGGGTAACGCGGCTGCTGGCGTGCTCGCAGGTCACCAGCCGCCCCTGCCGGTCGAGCGTGTTGCCGTTGGCCATGTGGCTCGGGTCGCGGAACGCCGCGATTTCGCCGGAAGCGCTGCGCCGGTACATGCGGCTTTGCGGAATATCGGAAAAGACCAGCCATTTCTCATAGGGATGCCACACCGGACCTTCGATGAAGCCGTAGCCGGTGGCGAGCCGCTCCATCGCCGCATTGCCGACGACGTCATCAAAGCCGGAATGACGGGCGCGCGCCGGGATCGACATCACGGGCTCTTGGGTTCCCGCACCGGCTTGCCGGCGACGAACCAGTCGCTGCCCGGCACGTCCTCGATCACCACCCAGATCGCGTCCATGGGCAGTCCGGCGACCTCGCTGATCGCCTCGGTGACCCGGCGAGAGATCTCGTTCTTGCGCTTTTGCGAATGACCCTCGAGTATCCGTATGCTGACGAACGGCATGAGCGCTTCCCCGGGATTTTTGTTTTTGTAGGACAAAAGCTAGTCGGGACGCGGACCGGGCGATAGCGGTCTAAGCGCAGCACCGACTGTGGTTTTGCACAGTCGGCACCGGCATCCACGGCTGCAGACAGGAGAACCATGGATGGCAGAGAGATGCGGCAGGCCGATCGTGCGGATTGCGGAACTGGAGATCGAGGCATCCCAGCTCGAAAGCTTCAGGGCCTTGCTCGCCGAAGAGATCGAGGCCTCGGTGCAGAACGAGCCTGGCGTGTTGTTCCTGCACGCGGTCTCGATAAAGGGTTCGCCCGAAACGGTGCGCGTCATCGAATGCTATGTCGATCATTCCGCATACCAAGCTCACCTGACCGCGCCGCACTTTCTCAAATACAAGGCGCGGACGGCTGATATGGTCAGGTCGCTTCGATTGATCGAGACCGAGCCGATCGTTCTGAGGGCCAAGAGCAATCAGCATTCAAGCTGAGCCTGTTCGCCCATCGCGGGGCTTACTGCTCCTGCAACGGCGTTGCCTGCGCGAGCCAGGCGTCGAGTTGCTCCTGCTCGCGCCGCAGCGCATCGATGTTGATCAGGCCTCGGGCCATGGCCAGATAGATCGCGCGGGTGCGCGAATTGAACACCGACGCCTCGCCAGCACCCTCCTCCGGCGGCACTATTCCGAGCTTCTCGTAGACATGCTTGATGCGGCTCTGCGCGCCGCGGATCGACAGGCCGCGCCGCGCCGCGATCGCTCGGTCGGTGAGGCCGAGCGCGATGTCGATCAGGCTTTCATATTCGCCGTCGGTGATGCCCTCGAACCGGTCCTGGACGCGGTGCTGGATGCCGCGGATCTCGCGGTCGATGATGCAATGCCCCTCGCGGAACACGCCGCGCAGCGCCGAGCGCATGCCTTCTTCCGTCGCCGATTTCAGCACATAGCCATAGACCGATCCCGGCGGCACGATGCGGGCCACGCCGCGCACATAGGCCTCGTCGGCGAAGTTCGACCAGAACAGGATATGCGTGCCGGCGCGCTGGCTCCAGATGGCGCGCGCCACCTCGATCCCGGTCGCCTTGGGCAGTTGCAAGTCGAGCACGACATGCGGCGGCTGCCGTTCCGCCGCAAGATTTATGGCGTCCTCGCCGTCGCCGGCTTCGATCACCTCGACATCGCCGGGCCACAATTGCTCGACGGTCCGCCGCGCGAAGGTGCGATGCAGCCCGTCATTTTCGGCGATCATGACCAGCATCAGACTGCCTCCGCCACCGGCTGAGCTTCGGTTATCGCGGTGCCGCACGCCGCCGCCTCGGCCTCGGCGGACTCGCGATCGATCTCGATCACGACCCTGGTGCCGCCCTTGCGGTCGGCCGGCTCGAAACGCAGCCGCGCCCCGACAAGGGCCGCTCGCGTGTGCATGTGGCCGATGCCGCCTTGAGCGGCGGGATCGATCGCGCCGCAGCCATGCCCGTCGTCGGTGACGGTCACGTTGAATGTGGTTGCCGTCGACGCCAGCTGCACCTCGATGCGGCTTGGCGCGGCATGACGGACCGCATTGTTGATGGCTTCCTGCACGATGCGATAGAGCGCGGTGCGAAGCGTTTCCGACAGGCCGTCGGCGCTGCCGTCGCTGGTGTCGGCGATGCGCACCGCGATCGGCGGCTTGGCCCTGGCAACGCTGCGGTTGAGATGTGCCTCGACCGCGTCGCGCAGCCCGAACAGTTCCAGGACGCTCGGCCGCATGTCGTCGACGATGTGGCGCAGCTCCGCCAGGCAGCCCGCCACCTCCTGCTCGAGATCGGCAAGCTGGGCCGTCCGCGCCACGCCCCGGCTGCGGAAAGCTGAAACCTGTCGTGCTATGCGGGCCAGGTCGGCGAGCGTCTGGTCGTGCAGGTCCATGGCCATGCGGCGCCGCTCGCGCTCCATGCCCTCGGTCAGTTGCGAGGCGCCGACTCTCAGCAGTTCCGCCCGGTTGCGCGCCTCGCTTTCGGCGAGCATGGCGCGGCGCGCTTCCTCTGTCTGGATCAGCGCGAACATATAGGGCCCGATGAGGTCGGCGCATTGCTGAGCGACCTCGACGTCCTCTTGCGAGTAGCAGCCGGCCTTGTGCCGGCTGATGTTGAGCGCGCCGATCACGCTGCCGCGTGCCCGCAGCGGCACGATGATGCGGCTGCGCAGCTTGGCGGCGAAGATCGGTCCGTCGAACGCTCCCTCGAAGTGGAATCGGTCGTCGAGAAGCGCGTTGTCGGTCAGAAGATAAGGCGTGTCGCCCCACAGCACGCGCCGGATCGGGCTGCCCTCGACCGGATGCTGCGCCAGATCGCTCCAGCTGGTATGGAAGCCGGCCTCGTAGCAGGCATGCATGCGCCCATCGAGCGACAACACCGCCAGATCGATATGGTCGTGCGGGATGAGCGTGCCGATTTCGATCGCTGTCGCCCGGAACGCTGAGCCCGGATCGATATGGCCGGCGAGCGCCCGCGAGATCGCGAGCAGCCGATCGATCAGCTGGGGAGATACCTCCGACATGTCTCCTCCCTGTCCCCCTGATGAATGCCGTGGAACGACAGCCAAGCTGCGCCGCGCGGCCTCGATCCTGTTTCCGCAGTTCCTCCCTGCCCGAGAAATAGTGAGCGCTTGACGGCGCCGCTGTCAACGATGGGTCAAGCGACCCGAGCCCGATCAACTTCGGGTGCGGCGATTGAAAAGCCGCCGGCTCCTGGTCTAGGAACGGCCGCAGGAGGCCAATTGATGGCAGTGACGCCGACCGTTGCTCAGGGCGCCCCGGGAATTCCCGCGCGCTGGACGTCAAGCGCCAAGAGCGGCGTCGGCACCGGGCTTTCAGCGAACAGCCTGCTTTGGTTCACCATCAGTCACGGCATATTGAACGAGGTCTATTATCCCCGCCTCGACAGCGCCTGCACGCGCGACCTGGGGCTGATCATTACCGGTCCCGATGGCTATTTCTCGGAAGAGAAACGCGATGCCGCCCATCTTGTCGAGCCATTCGAAGCCGGCGTCCCCGGCTATCGCCTGGTCAACACGGCGGTCAATGGCTCCTATCGGATTGAAAAGCGCATTGTTACGGATTCGAAACGGCCCGTTCTGCTGCAGGAAATTACATTCGCGGCGCTCAAAGGCTCAGCCTCGGACTACCAGGTCTACGCGCTGCTCGCGCCGCATCTCGTCAATCGCGGCATGGGCAACACCGCCTGGCTCGGCGAGCACAAGGGGCAGCGTATCCTCTTTGCGTCAGGCCGCGGCGTCTCGCTCGCGCTTGCCGCCTCGCTGCCCTGTGGCGCCTGCTCGGCCGGCTATGTCGGTTTCTCCGACGGCTGGCAGCAGCTGCGAAATAGCGGCGCGCTCGATCCTGCCGCTGAGCGCGCGGAGGATGGCAATGTGGCGCTGACCGGCGAGATCGGCTTCTCGACAGGCAAGGGCACCGCATTGCTGGCGCTCGGCTTCGGCGCCTCGCCGGAAGAGGCGGCTGAAGCCGCGCTGGCCAGCCTGAAGGACGGTTTCGATGCGGCCGCCGAAACCTATGCCGCCAGCTGGCGGAAATTTCAGTCCGGCCTGGAGACGCTCGACAGGCAAGCCGCCTCCGGCCTGAATACCTACCGCGTCAGTACCGCGGTGCTTGCCTCGCATCTGTCGATCGCCAGGCCTGGAGCCGCAGTCGCCAGTCTTTCGATCCCCTGGGGCTTCAACAAGGGCGACGACGATCTCGGCGGCTACCATCTGGTCTGGCCGCGCGACCTGGTCGAAACGGCGGGGGGCTTCCTTGCAGCCGGCGACGCCTGGCAGGCGCTCGATATTCTCACCTATCTCCGCTCGATCCAACAGCCGGACGGTCATTGGCCGCAGAACTGCTGGGCGAGCGGCACGCCCTACTGGCCTGGCATTCAGATGGACGAATGCGCCTTTCCGCTGCTGCTTGCCGACGCGCTCCGCCGCGCGGGTCATCTGCCGCGCGCGAAGCTCGACGACTTCCTAGCCATGATCGAAAGCGCGGCTTCCTATGTGGTGCGCAACGGCCCGGTCACCGGCGAGGACCGCTGGGAAGAGGACGCCGGCTACAGCCCGTTCACGCTCGCCGTCGAGATCGCGGCGCTGCTTGCGGCGGCTGACATGCTGGATGCTTGCGACAAAAAAGAGCCGGCAAACTATCTGCGCGAGACGGCCGATTGCTGGAACGACCAGATCGAGCGCTGGACCTATGTCACCGGCACCGAACTCTGCGCCAGGGAGGGCGTCGACGGCTACTATGTCCGCATCGCACCGCCCGACCGTGCTGGCGCCGCTTCGCCGAAGGACGGTTTCGTGCCGATCAAGAACCGCCCGCCCGGCGATAGCCATCGGCCGGCCGAGGCCATCATAAGTCCCGACGCGCTGGCGCTGGTCCGCTTCGGACTGAGAGCCGCCGACGATGCGCGCATCGTGAACACGGTCAAAGCCATCGACGCGCTTCTGCGCTGCGAGTTGCCGCAGGGCCCGCTCTGGTACCGCTATACCGGCGACGGCTATGGCGAGCATGAGGATGGCTCGCCCTTCGATGGCATCGGCCGGGGCCGGCCCTGGCCGCTGCTCGCCGGCGAGCGCGCGCATCACGAGTTGGCCGCGGGGCGACCCGGCAAAGCGGCCGAGCTGCTCGAGACCTTCGAGCGCTCTGCCGGTGCAGGCGGCCTGCTGCCGGAGCAGGTGTGGGACAGACCCGACCTGCCGGAGCGCGAATTGCGGCTCGGCGCGCCATCGGGCAGCGCCATGCCGCTGGTCTGGGCGCATGCCGAGCACATCAAGCTGCTGCGCTCGCTGCGCGACGGCAAGGTCTTCGACATGCCGCCGCAGGGCGTCGAGCGCTACATCAAGCGCAAGACCGTGTCGCCGTTCAGGACATGGCGCTTCAACAACAAGATCCGCTCGCTTCCCGCCGGCAAGCTCCTGCGCGTGGAACTTGCGACGCGCGGCGTGGTTCACTGGAGTAGCGACAAATGGCTGACGGTGCGCGACGACAACACGGTGGAGAACGCCTTCGGCGTCCACCTGGTTGACCTGGATGTCGCCGGCCTGCAGCCGGGATCGACGGTCGTCTTCACATTTTTCTGGCCCGAAGCGAGCCGTTGGGAGAATGTCGACTTCACCGTCGGCATCGATCCTTCGGATAGCCAGTAAGGTTCTTTCCTCAAGCTATTAGGATAACACCATGCAGATCGGAATGATGGGACTGGGCAGGATGGGCGCCAACATGGTGCGCCGCCTGATGCGCGACGGCCACGAATGCGTCGTCTACGACATCAATTCGGCAAGTGTCGCCGGCATGGTCAAGGACGGCGCCATCGGCGCCGCCTCGCTGGAGGAGTTCGTCGCCAAGCTCGCCAAGCCGCGCTGCGCCTGGCTGATGCTGCCGGCGGCGATCACCGGCAGGATCGTCGACCAGGTTGCGGCGCTGATGGAGCCGGGCGATATCATCATCGACGGCGGCAATTCCTATTATCACGACGCCGTCGACCAGGCCGCGAAGCTGGCGACCAAGGGCATCAATTTCGTCGATGTCGGCACCAGCGGCGGCGTCTGGGGGCTGGAGCGCGGCTACTGCCTGATGATCGGCGGCCCCGACGACGCCGTGAAGCACCTGGATTCGGTCTTCGCCACGCTGGCGCCGGGCGCCGACCCGGGCTCCAATCCGCCGAAGGACGCAGGAACCGCGCCTTACGGCTATCTGCATTGCGGGCCGAGCGGCGCCGGCCATTTCGTCAAGATGGTTCATAACGGCATCGAATACGGCGTCATGGCCGCTTACGCCGAGGGCATCAACATCCTGAAATCGGCCAATGCCGGCAAGCGCGCCCGCACGGCGGACGCCGAAACCAGCCCGCTCGAAAGCCCGCAATACTATCAGTTCGACATCGACCTGCCCGCCGTGGCCGAAGTCTGGCGCCACGGCAGCGTCATCGGCTCCTGGCTGCTCGATCTCACCGCCGGCGCGCTGAAGAACGATCCGTCGCTCGCCCAGTTCGGCGGCCGCGTCTCCGATTCCGGCGAAGGCCGCTGGACCTTGAAGGCCGCGATCGACACCGGCGTTCCGGCGCCGGTGCTCTCCTCGGCGCTGTTCGACCGCTTCTCCTCGCAAGGCGAATCCGCCTTCGCCGACAAGCTCTTGTCCGCCATGCGCTACGCTTTCGGCGGCCATGTCGAAAAGCCGAAGGCGTGAGAGCGGGAGTGACGGGATGAGCCAGGAGAGGTCCGACACGCTGGTGCTTTTCGGGGCAACCGGCGATCTTGCGCACAAGAAGATATTTCCGGCGCTCTATCACATGGTCGCCAAGGGAACGCTGAGCGAGCCGGTGATCGGCGTCGCTTTCGATCCTTGGGATCTTGGCAAGCTGGTGGACCGTGCCCGCGACGGCATCGTCAATGCGCTGGGCGCCGTCGACGACACGGTGTTCGCCAAGCTCGCCTCGCTGCTGCGCTATGTCAGCGGCGACTATCGCGACCCGGTGACATTCGAGAGATTGAAGACGGCGCTCGGCTCGGCGCAGCGGCCGCTGCATTACATGGCAGTGCCGCCCACCATGTTCGAAACCGTCGTCCAGGGGCTCGAACAATCCGGCACCGCGCGGGGCGCCAGATTGATGGTCGAAAAGCCTTTCGGCCACGATTTGCAGTCGGCCCGCTGGCTGAACCGCGTGTTGCACCTGGTGTTCGACGAACAGTCCATCTTCCGCATCGACCACTATCTCGGCAAGGAAGCGATCCAGAACCTGCTCTATTTCCGTTTCGCCAACGCTTTCCTCGAGCCGATCTGGAACCGCAACTTCGTCGAGAGCGTGCAGATAACCATGGCCGAGGATTTTGGCATCGAAGGCCGCGGCAAATTCTATGACGACGTCGGCTGCATCCGCGACGTCATCGAGAACCATCTGCTCAACATCCTGCTGTTGCTCGCCATGGAGCCGCCGGTCGGCCGCTCTGCCGACGATTTGATCGACGAGAAGGTTCAGGTGCTGCGCGCCATCCGAACGCTTACCAAGGACGATGTCGTGCGCGGCCAGTTCGACGGCTATCTGGCCGAACCGGGCGTGCGGCCGAACTCGCCGGTCGAGACCTTCGCCGCCGTACGCTTCTTCGTCGACACCTGGCGCTGGCAGGACGTGCCCTTCTTCATCCGCGCCGGCAAGAACATGCCGGTGCATGCGACAGAAGTGATCGTGCGGCTGAAGCGTCCGCCGCTCGACGTGTTCGATCCGATCAAGCCGGGCGACGCCAACTATGTCCGTTTCCGTATCGATCCGCAGGTGGCGATCTCGATCGGCGCCCAGCGCAAGGTAGCCGGCGACGACATGATCGGCGAGCAGGTGGAACTGACCGCGCTCGACGACACCAAGGGCGACATGCCGCCCTATGAGCGGCTGATCGGCGACGCGATGAACGGCAACGGCCAGCTCTTCACGCGCCAGGACGCGGCCGAGCTTGCATGGCGGATCGTCGGACCGGTGCTTGGCGACACCACGCCGCCTCCGATTTACGCGCCGAAGACCTGGGGGCCGGCCGACGCCATGAACGGCTTCGGCCCGCCCAACGGCTGGATCAATCCGACGAAATAGCTTCTCAGGGGACCGGATGGCGAAAGCAGCAAAACGGGCTTCGACGAAGGACGGGCAAGTCGTCCTCACCATCGACGTCGGCGGATCGCGTGTGAAAATTCTCACCAGCGCGGGCGGCGAGATGCGCCGCACCGAGTCCGGGCCGGGCCTGACACCTGAGCAGATGGTGGCTTCGGTGAAGAAGCTGGCCGAGGGCCTGGATTACGACGTCATTTCGATGGGCTATCCCGGTCCGGTCAGGGACAACAAGCCGTCGCTCGATCCCTTCAATCTCGGCAAGGGCTGGAACGGCTATGATTTCGCCGCCGCCTTCGGCAAGCCGGTCAAAGTCGTCAACGACGCGCTCCTGCAGGCGATCGGCAGCTATGACGGCGGCCGTATGCTGTTCCTCGGCCTCGGCACCGGCCTGGGCGCCGCCATGATCCTCGACAATGTCGGGCAGCCGATGGAGCTTGCTCATCTTCCTTACAAGAAGGGCGGCAGCTTCGAGGACTATGTCGGCGAGCGCGGCCTGGAAAAGCACGGCAAGAAAAAATGGCGCAGATACGTTTTCGATGTCGTAAACAGGCTTCGCGCCGCCTTGCAGCCGGACTATGTGGTCATAGGCGGCGGCAATGTCGACAAGCTCGATGAATTGCCTGCAAAATCCAGGCGCGGCGACAACACACGTGCCTTCGAAGGCGGGTTTCGACTGTGGCGCGATAAGGCGCTGATCGTCTGATATTTTTACTTTTCAGTATAGTCGTTCAAAATAACGTGTAGTCGCACGACCTGTCGTTGCGCCGCGCAGATTTGCCGACTAGGAATCCGCCGGCCTGCCGCACATGCGCCCGCCTCGGCGCGCCAAGAGCGCGGCAGCGCGCTGATTTTTCATCCCGATTTGCGGCCGTGCGGCATAGAGGAGGACTGACGTGGACGAGGAAACCAATACAGCCAAGGAAGATGTCGACCTGCTCGAGCTCACCGCCCACATCGTGTCGGCCTATGTCGCCAAGAACCGGCTGCCTGCTTCGGGCCTGGGCGAGCTCATCGCCAGTGTCGCCTCCTCGATCGGCGCCCTGAACCAGCCGCCGACTCCGCCGGCACCGCCGCCCGTTCCTGCCGTCAATCCCCGGCGCTCGGTGACGCCGGATTACATCATCTGCCTCGAGGACGGCAAGAAGTTCAAATCGCTGAAGCGTCATATCGGCGTGCATTTCGGGCTGAGCCCGGAAGCCTACCGGACCAAATGGGGCCTGCCGGCAGACTACCCGATGGTCGCGCCTAACTACGCGGCATCGCGCTCCGAGCTCGCCAAGTCGATCGGCCTCGGCCGCAAGGCCGAAGCCGAGCCGGAGAAGCCGGCAAAGGCCAGGAAGGTAAAGGCCCCCGCCTGAACGATCTTGGCCCTGTGCCAACGGTTTGAAGAAGTCTGCCAAGGAATCCGCCTTGGCAGGCTTCCTGCTTTTGGCTTGGATAAGACAAGCGAATGCTGTTCGGGTGGCCATGAACTATGCGAGGATGGTGATCGAGAAGGAAGCGCCGGAGGAATACGGCTACGACCGGATCCGCTTCAATCTCTCCGAAAGCTCGATCGCCGACCAGAAGCTTGCCGATATCGGCCTCTCGCTGCCCGACCTCACCTTGTTCTACGGCGAGCATCGCGGCGACAAGAAATTGCGCGCGCTGATCGCCGGGCAGGACAAAGAGCTCTCCCCGGACGACGTGCTGGTTACAGCCGGCGCTGCCGGCGCGCTGTTCATCATTGCTACCTCGCTGCTTTCGGCCGATGACCATCTCGTCGTCGTGCGGCCGAACTATGCCACCAATATCGAGACGCCCAAGGCGATCGGCTGCGCCATCACCTATGTCGATCTCGACTTCGACGAGGGCTTCGCCGTCGATGCCGCGCGCGTCGCGGCGGCGGTGCGGCCGAACACCAGGCTGATCAGCGTCACCTGCCCGCACAACCCGACCGGCACGATGATGACCGGCGCCGATCTCGACGCGCTGGTCGCGCTTGCCGAAACCCGCCGCTGCCGGCTGCTGGTCGACGAAACCTATCGCGATCTGTCCTATGGCGAGCGCCTGCCCTCCGCGGCATCGCTCAGTCCAAGCGCGATCAGCGTCTGTTCCCTTTCGAAAGCATTCGGCATTCCGGGCATCCGCATCGGCTGGCTGGTCAGCAAGGACCACGCTCTGCAAGAGACTTTCCTCGCCGCCAAGGAGCAGATCGGCATCTGCGGCAGTGTCATCGACGAGGCGATCGCACGCTTCATGCTCGAGCGGCGCGATGCCTTCCTTGCATCGTTGTTGCCGGAGATGGCTAAGCGCCGCGATATCGTCCAGGCTTGGATCGACGGCGAGCCGCTGGTCGACTGGGTGCGTCCGCAAGGCGGTGTGGTCGGCTTCCCGCGGCTGAATGTCGATGCGGATTTCGACCTCGACCGGTTCTACTTGCGGCTCCTGGAAGAACACGGCACTTATGTCGGCCCCGGCCACTGGTTCGAGATGCCGAAGCGCTTCTTCCGCGTCGGCTTCGGCTGGCCGAAAGAGGCGGAATTGCGCGGCGGGTTGCAAGCGATTTCCGCCGCGCTGGGAGACTGAGCCTCTTTCCACCGCGAACGACAATCCCGAAGATCCTTCATGCCGCGCCGATTTTTTGCGCGCGCAACGAGGCGAACTGGGCTAAGGGTCTCCGACCGGACCAGCGCCCACCGTGGAAGTGCCCCGCCGGCCGATGTCACAACGGGGCCCTCGAATCATGACCGCCGAAGCAACTTCACCTGAACAGCGCTACGCCGCCTTCCGGCACCGGCCGTATCTCAGCTACTGGACGGCGCGCTTCCTCACCACTTTCGCCACCCAGATCGTCTCCGTCGCCGTCGGCTGGCAGATCTACGACCTGACGCGCAATCCCTTCGACCTCGGCATCGTCGGCATCGTCCAGTTCCTGCCGTCGCTGCTCCTGGTGCTTGTCACCGGCGTCGTCGCCGACCGCTTCGGCCGCCGCCTGATCATGACATTGGCGTCGTTCGTCGAGGCCGGCTGTGCGCTCACTCTGTTGTTGCTGACGCTGCGCGGCCTTGGCGGCCCGCTGCCGATCTTCGTCGTGCTCGCCATGTTCGGCATCGCCCGCGCCTTCTACGGGCCGGCCTCGTCCTCGCTGGTCGCCAATCTGGTGCCGCCACAGGATTTCGCCAACGCCATTGCCTGGAATTCGTCCGCCTGGCAGACGGCAACCATCGTCGGCCCGGTCGCCGGCGGCCTGCTCTACGGCCTTTCGGCGGAGATCGCCTACGCTACTGCGGCGATCCTGATGCTTGTCGCCGCGCTGCTCGTCTTCACCATCCCCAAGCCCGCGCAGCAGACGGCTACCGACAAGCCGACGATGCAGACCCTGTTTGCCGGCTTTCGTTACATCTGGGGCGAGAAGATCGTGCTCGGCGCGATCTCGCTCGACCTGTTCGCGGTGCTGCTCTCCGGCGCCTCGGCGCTGCTGCCGGTCTATGCCCGCGACATTCTGGAGCTTGGGCCCTGGGGCCTCGGCCTGCTGCGCTCGGCGCCTGGGATCGGCGCCATCGCCGTGGCGGTCTGGCTCGCCGGCCATCCGATCCGCGACCATGCCGGCAAGATCATGCTCGGTTTCGTCGCCTTGTTCGGCGCCTTCACCGTCGTGTTCGGCGTCTCGACCATCACCTGGCTGTCGATCGTGGCGCTCGCCATGCTCGGAGCCACCGACATGTTCAGCGTCTATATCCGCGAGACGCTGATCCAGCTCTGGACGCCCGACGAGGTGCGCGGCCGCGTCAACGCCGTCAACCAGGTCTTCGTCGGCGCTTCCAACGAGGTTGGCGAGTTCCGCGCCGGCACCATGGCGGCGCTGATCGGCACCGTGCCGGCGGTGGTGATCGGTGGCATCGGCGCCGTCGCGGTCGCCGGGATCTGGGCTTGGTTGTTCCCTGCGCTGCGGCAGGTGCGGCATTTGAATAGCAGGAACTAATTGCCGGCGCAGCAACTTGACGGCCGGACTAGAAGAGTGCAGCGGCTTCCCTCTGCAATTGCGGCAAAATCTATCCGACGGCCGGCTTGCCGAAGATCAGGCTCAAAAATTCGCCGAGCCAGCGCTTGAGGTGCATGTCCCAGATCAGCCGGCCGCCGAGATGATCGCGGCCGGGCTGCGCGCCGGGCAGCTCGAAGCGATGCGCGCCTCGCACCACCCAGCGCTGCATCATCACCCTGGTCAGCTCGCCATGAAACTGAATGCCCCAGGCATTCTCGCCATAACGAAAAGCCTGGTTGGGATAGGTTTCGGCCGTGGCGAGCAGCGTCGCGTCCTTCGGCAGGGAAAAGCCCTCGCGGTGGAATTGGTAGACCATCTCCGGCCAGTGCAGCAGTTTCTTGCCGGCGTCGGTCGCCTTCAGCGGATACCAGCCGATCTCGACCAGTCCTTCGCCATGACCCTCGACCCTGCCGCCAAGATACCTGGCGAGCATTTGCGCGCCGAGGCAGATCCCAAGAAAAGGCCGGTTTTCCTTGAGCGGGATTTCGAGCCACTCGGTCTCACGCCGGACGAACTCGTCCTGGTCGTTGGCGCTCATCGGCCCGCCGAAGATCACCGCCCCGGCGTGGCCGTCCAAAGTGCAGGGAAGCTCTTCGCCAAGCGGCGGCCGGCGAATGTCGAGATCGAAACCTTCTTCCAGAAGCATATGGCCGACGCGGCCGGGGCTCGAAGTCTCCTGATGCAGCACGATCAGGATTTTTGGTCTCGGCCTGGGTCTGGGTGGCATGGAAGAAGAAAGGTCCAGCTATTCGTCGCTCGATGTGCCCCGCGCGCCCGGCGCTTCGGCCGCCGCCTTGCGGCGCGCCTCGATGCGGTCGTGGCGCTCGACACCGATCAGTTCGGCGACGCGCCAGACGGTGTTGTCCTCGAGCTCGTGCAGCTCGCCGTCGGCGTAGACGATCTCCCACATCAGGCCGATGAAGGCCTTGCGCGCCTCGGCATCCAGATGGCGCTTGAGCACGCTGGTGAAGGCATAGAGGTCGATCGCCTCGTTATCGGCACGCTCGCCGGCGGCGGCCAGCGCGTCGAGCTCGTCGCCGCTGATCGAATAGGTCTCGGCCAGGATCTCCTTGAAGCGCTCCCACTCGATATCCTGGCGCACGCCGTCGGCGTTCATCACGTGATAGAGCAGCGCCGAGGCCGCGACGCGCGGATCGTCCGCGCTTGGCTTGCTCGCGCCCGCAACAGGCAAATCCCTCAGGAAGGACAATACGCGTTCGAACATCGATGCTTTTTCCCTGTCCGCCAAGCCGAGCCTCAAAACAAACGAAACCGGCGCGGCGATTTTTCCGCCTCGTCTTCCGGCGTCACGCCGGGATCATCCGGCAAGCGCGGCAACTCCGGCGCCTGCTCGACCACCGTGTCATCGGCGGCGGCGACCGCGGTTTCCCTCTCGATGCCGTTCGGCGCCTCGGCGGCCGCCTTCTCGGCCGAACTATCGGGCTCAAGGTCGATCGCTCTCTCGTCAGCCGGCAAAGCGGGCGCCGATGCAGCGATCGCGGGAATTTCCTCCTCAACCTCGCTGTCGATTAGTTGCCCGAGCCGCTCCATCGGCGCGCGCCAAGTGAACGCGTCGAGCTTGCCGGTGATCGGCGATACCGGCGCCCAGCGCTCCGAGACGACACCGTCCGCCACCCAGGCCGGATCGCGCGGCGCGCGCACAGCCTTGGACAGCAGCTGCCGCACCTTGCCCTGGTCGCCGCTTTCGGCCTCCTCGATGTCGGCCAGCAACAGATAGGCGCCTTCGCGGCGATCAATGCGGATGGCGGATTCCGCCTCGCGCCTGGCGGTGGCGAAATCCTGCGCGTCGAGCGCGGCGCGCGCCACCGCCATCGACGATTCGGCATGGTTCTTCTTCAATTCCTGCAGCTTTTTCGCCCGGTTGAGGCGATCGAGCACGGCATCGCCCGGCCTCGCATGGATGTAGAGCTCGGCAATGTCCGGATGCGGTTCGGCCCGCCAAGCGGTCTCCAGGATCTTGGAACCCTTGCGCACATCGTTGTGCTTAATCAGCAGGTTGGCCGCGATCACCGCGGCCGGCGCGAAATCGGGCGCCAGCTTGTTGGCTTCGAGCGCCGCGGTCCGGGCAGCGTTCGGATCGCTGTCGACCAGCGCCTGCGCCTTGGCAGTGAGCAGCACGGCGCGGCGGCGGTTGGCGGCATCGCGTTCGATTTGCCTTGTCGATTTCTGCGCCTCGACCAGCTTCAACGCGCCGTCCCAGTCGCCGCGCTCGGTCAGCTCTTCAAGCGTCGATTCCGCCGCCCAGGCAAGCTGCGGTGCCACAGCTGCGGCACGACCGGCATAGTGGCGCGCGGCGTTGCGGTCGCCCAGTCGCTCAGCTTCGAGATAGAGCCCGCGCAGGCCGAGCAGTCGCATCTCCGGATCATCGAGCATGCGCTCGAACTTTTCCCGCGCGCCGTCATGGTCGCCTTCGAGCAGCGAGGCCTGCGCATCGAGCAGGTTGATCAGCGGCTCCTGGTCGGAACTGATCAACTTGGCCGCCTCCTTGGTCTTCTTGCGCGCCAGCGCGCCGTCGCCGGCGCCGGCTGCGATCATCCCCGTCGACAGCGCCTGGTAGCCGCGATCGCGGCGGCGCACCCGGAAATAGCGCGAGATCGCATAGGGGCTGTTCCACAGCGACTTGATCAGCCACCAGACGATCATCACCGCTGCGACCACGGCGACGATCGCCACCGCCGCCACCATCAGCGTGACCTGGTACTGGTAACCGTTGAAGGTGATGATCATCTCGCCCGGACGGTCGGCCAGCCAGGCAAAGCCGAGCCCCAGCGCGAACACGACGGCGAGGAAGGCGAGGATGCGGATCATCTGACGGTCCTCATGCCTTGGTGGCGCCGGCAATCAGCGCTTCGATCTGCTTTTCGACTTCGAGCCGCGCCTTCAGTTTGCTGGCGAAGTCGGCGCCGGCCGCCTTCGACGCATCGGGCAGGGTATCGTATTCGGCGAGCGCCTTGGCATAGTCGCCCTGGTTGACTGCCACTTCAATGCGCGCGACCGTTTCCGGCACGCCCTTGCCTTCGACGGCGCCGACCGGCCGCACCTGCACCAGCGATTTCGCGCTCGACACCAGGCTTTGGAAGAAGCCGGCATTCTGGTCGACCGGCGTTGCCGCTTCGATCATGGCGTTGGCGGCGGCTTCGGCCTCGGAAGCGATGGTGGCTCGCGTGGGCACGCCTTTTTCCGCATAGCCGCGCAGAACGCCAAGCTCCGGCGAGTCAGGTGCAATGGCGGCGAACGTGTCGAGCTCGGTCGCGAACGGCGCACCGCGATCGAGCGCCGCCTTCAGCGCCGAAGCGGCAATCGCCAACGCGATCTTCGGCTGCGAGGCCTGCGCCTCGACCTTGCCGGAGAGCTGCTGCACCGACTGTTCCAGCGCCGCGATCCGGCTGTCCGCCGCCTTCGCCGCGTCGCCCGCCGATTTCACAAGCGCGTCGAGCCCGGCGAGCTTCTCGTTGAGCGGGGCGACATCGACCGGTGCAGCATTTCCGGCCTTCTGCAGGTCGGCGACCGACGTCTCGACCTGGCCGACCTTGTCGGTGAGCGCCTTGAGCGCGGCGCCGTCGTCGCCCTGGCCGGGCGAGGATTTCAGCGCCGCGACGTCCGACTTCACCTGGTCGAGCGCCGAGGACAGGCCGTCGACCTTGGCCGAAGCGCCGGTATCGGCCGCCTCCTTAAGTGCCGCGATTTGGCTTCTCAGCGAAGCGATCTCGCCGGTGACGCCGTCGAGCGAGGGCCCGCCGACCGAAGTCGGAGAACCGAGCAGCCCTACCGCTTGCAGAAGACCGGCGCCGGCAAGCGCGACAACGCCGCCGATCACGCCGGCAGCAATCATGTTGACGCCTGAGCGCCTGGCGGCCGGGAAGTCGCGATCGTCGCTTCGGGTTTCGCTCGGCTTCGACGCCGAGGCGGCAGAACTGGTCTTGGCTGCCGACGCATCCTCGAAACTGTAGCCGAAGCTTTTTGGTTCGCTCTTCGGAGCCTCATCCGTGCCCGGATAGGAGGCTTGCGCCCCATCCTTGTTGGTTCCAGCCTGGTCAGCTCCGCCCCGCGCCGCGTCGGTGTGTTCCCACGGCTCGATGTCGGCCTGTTCGGCATGGATCGGCTCTTCGGGAGCTTCCGGCTGCGAAGCAGCAGCCCCTTCCTCTGCCTTCGCCTCGTCGGTTCGTTCCGTGTTGGTATCGGTATTGGCGGCATCCTCGTCGCTGATTCGCGAGACGGCGCCGGGTTCGAGTTCGATGGTCACCGGCTCGCGGCGGCTCTTCGAATGTCGCACCTTAGGCGTCTTGACCATGCTTGGGCTCCGCAAATTGGCTTGAGGATGGTTCGAAGGGTCTAGAGCTCAAGGATGCTCTACCACATCACCAAGCGGTGAAAAGGGGCGGTGTGATGACGCGGCTCAGCTCGGTAGCGACAAAAGCTGGAACAGCGCGTCCTCGTCGGATTTAGAGGCAATGCGAACCTTTTGCCCGCCAACCCCGTCCAATTCTTTGGCGATTCTTACGGACAGGGCCAAAAACTCCGCCCGTTCAAAGAGATGCCGCAGTGCTGGGCGCATGGCCAGGCCAATCATCACGGGTGCCGCCTTGGCCGAATAGAGCAGCACTGCCTCGACCGGCGTGCCCGACAATCGGGCAACGACGGCATCGTCGCCATAATCGAATTCGATGGTGTCGTAGGTCTCGACAGGCCGGACACGCACCCGGGCTGCCGCCAGCCGTTCTTCGAACACCGGAAAGCGCACCCGGCCACAAAGATAAACCATCTCCTTGCCCGTAAGTTCGGCGGTTATCTGGCCGGCCAGTGCTTCGGCATCACCTGGGCCTTCAAAGACGGACGTAAATCCAGCCGCACGGCAGGCTTCCGCCGTCCTTGTCCCGACCGCATGGCAAGGCAGGGCGGCAAGCGCGGCGACCAGTTCCTTGGGCGCATAGCGCACCGCATTGGCGCTGGTGACGGCAACCGCGGCAGCAGCGGGCAAGACGCTTGCCTCGACCGGCAACGCCACTGTTTCCGTCAGTGGCAGCAGGACGGGCTGGAACCCCTGGGCCTGAAGCCGCCGGGCCGTGCGGGAGGCGCCCGGTTCCGGCCTCGTCACCAGGACGCGGACCATGTCAGGCCCAGCCGTCGAAGAATTTTGCGCCGGCCTTGGCGCGAACGGCCCGCGCGGCTTCCGCGCCGATATTCGCCGCGTCCCGGGCCGGGCCGTTCAATCTGACCTCATGCGACTCGGTGCCGTCGGGCGAGATGATCAGCCCGGCGAAAGACAGGTTTTCGTCCGAGACGGTCGCATGGCCGGCGATCGGCGTGCGGCAGGAGCCGTCGAGCGCAGCAAGAAAGGCGCGCTCACAGGCCAGCGCCTGGCCGGTCGGCATGTCGTGAATAGCCGCCAGCATATTTTCGACCACGCCGTCGCCGATGCGGCTTTCGATGCCGATCGCCCCCTGCCCCGGCGCCGGCGGAAAGACATCCAGCGGCATCAGATCGGTGATCACGCTCTCGAGCCCGAGCCGCTTCAGCCCGGCATAGGCGAGGATGGTGCCTTCGGCCACGCCCTCATCCAGCTTGCGCAGTCTGGTCTGCACATTGCCGCGGAACATCACCACATTGAGGTCCGGCCGCATCCTGCGGAGCAGCGCCTGGCGCCGGAGCGACGACGAGCCGATCGTGGCGCCATGCGGCAGATCGGCGATCCGCTTCGCGGTCTTGCCGATGAAGGCGTCGCGCGCGTCCTCGCGCGGCAGGAAGACGGAAAGCTCCAGCCCGTTGGGCAGCACCGTCGGCATGTCCTTCGAGGAATGCACGGCGATATCGATGCGGCGATCGAGCAGCGCTTCCTCGATCTCCTTGGTGAACAGGCCTTTGCCGCCCGCTTCCGACAACGGCCGGTCCTGAATGCGGTCGCCGCTGGTCGAGATCGGCACAATTTCGAAGGCCTGCTCGGGCAGGCCATGCGCCTGCATGAGCCGCGCCCGCGTTTCATGCGCCTGGGCGAGCGCCAGCGGGCTGCCGCGTGTTCCGATTTTCAAGGTTGTTTGCATGGCGCGCGGTCCGTGATAACCCCCGAGGCGATTCCGAGGTCTGCCGAGATTCAGGTCAGGCCGAGCCGAAAATGGCGGATTTCGAGAACCGGAGCGGAGCGTACTTTTGGGTACGTGAGCGCCGGAAGCGCAGAAAACCGCCATTCGCAGGCCGGCACCACCTGACTATCGACAGACCTCCTATATAGGAAAGGTCGGAGACACAATCTTCGAGGACAGCGACGAATTGATCCGCGTTCTGGGCATTGAGACAAGCTGCGATGAGACGGCCGCCAGCGTGGTGGCGCTGGACGGCGACTCCGCGCCCGAAATCCTCTCCAATGTCGTCTTGAGCCAGATCGAGGAGCATGCCGCCTTCGGCGGCGTCGTGCCCGAGATTGCCGCGCGCGCCCATGTCGAGGCGCTGGATGGGATCGTCGAGGCAGCGCTGACCGATTCGGCCGTATCGCTCGATGAGGTCGACGCCGTCGCCGCGACTGCCGGGCCGGGGCTGGTCGGCGGGCTGATCGTTGGTCTGATGACCGCCAAGGCGATCGCCGCCGCCGCGAACAAGCCGCTGATCGCCATCAACCACCTCGAAGGTCACGCGCTGACTGCCCGGCTGACCGAGGGGCTCGACTTTCCCTATCTGCTCTTGCTGGTCTCCGGCGGCCACACCCAGATCGTCGCTGTACGCGGCGTCGGCGACTACCAGCGCTGGGCAACGACCATCGACGATGCGCTGGGCGAAGCCTTCGACAAGACGGCCAAGATGCTTGGCCTCCCCTATCCGGGCGGGCCGAATGTCGAAAAGGCCGCGGCCGGCGGCGATGCGAGCCGCTTTGCCTTCCCGCGTCCGATGAAAGGCTCGGCGCAGCCGGATTTCTCCTTCTCCGGCCTGAAGACGGCTGTGCGCCAGGCGGCAACGGCAATCGCGCCGCTCAGCGACCAGGACGTCGCCGACATCTGCGCCTCCTTCCAGGCTGCGGTGGCCGATGCGCTGGGCGACCGTGTCGCGCGGGCGCTCGCCCGTTTCCGCAAGGAATTTCCCGACACGGCAAAGCCGGCGCTGGTCGTCGCCGGCGGCGTCGCCGCCAACCGCGCGATCAAGGCGACGTTGGAGGCGCGCTGTTCCAAGGCCGGCTTCGCATTCGTCGCGCCGCCGCAAAAGCTTTGCACCGACAATGCCGCGATGATCGCCTGGGCGGGCATCGAGCGGCTGCGCGCCGGGATGGTCGACGCGAGCGCCGCCGACTTCGTGCCGCGCTCGCGCTGGCCGCTGGACAGTGTTTCCGCTCCCTTGGTCGGCTCGGGCCGTCGCGGGGCAAAGGCATGACTGACGCGGTCACGAACGGCGCACAGGCCAAGGCGCCCAGCGGCTGGCGCGTAGCGGTGCTTGGCGGCGGCGCCTGGGGCACGGCGCTGGCGCTCGCCATGCTGCGCGCCGGCCATTTTGTCCGCCTCTATGCCCGCGATCCCGACACCGTCGCCGCGATCGACCGTGGCGAAAACCCGCACTATCTGCCCGGCATCGCGATCGAGCCCGGCATCGTCGCCACCAGCGATATCGCTGCTGCGCTCGACGGTGCGAATTGCGTGCTGGCGGTAACGCCCGCGCAATCGCTGCGCGCGGTGCTAACCGTCGCCGCCGGCCATGTGCCATCCGGCGTGCCGCTCGTCCTCTGCGCCAAGGGGATCGAGCGCGATACCGGCGCGCTGCTGTCCTCGATCGTCGAGAAAAACCTGCCCGACAACCCGGTCGCGGCACTTTCCGGCCCGAGCTTCGCCAGCGATGTCGCGCGCGGCCTGCCGACGGCCGTGGTGGTGGCCGGCCGCGACGGAGAACTGGCGGCCGATCTCGCCGCCCGCTTCTCGGCCGAGAACCTGCGCTGCTATTCCAGCGACGATCTCATCGGCGTCGAGATCGGCGGCGCGCTGAAGAACGTCTTTGCCATCGCCGCCGGCGCGGTAACGGGCGCCGGGCTTGGCGCCAGCGCCCAGGCCGCCATGGTGACGCGCGGCTTCGTCGAGCTGCGCCGCATCGGCGCCGCCTTCGGTGCCAGGCCGGAAACGCTGATGGGACTCTCCGGCCTCGGCGACCTGCTGCTCACCTGTTCCTCGGCGCAGTCGCGCAACTTCGCCTACGGCCTGGCGCTCGGCCAAGGCAAGGAGCTCACCGGCCTGCCGCTCGCCGAGGGTGTGCCGACGGCCGCCATTGCCGCCCGCATAGCCGCCGAGCGCGGCATCGAGGCGCCGATCATTGCCGCGGTCGCCGCCATTCTCGATGGCAAGGTGACCATCGGCCAGGCTGTGACGGCGCTGATGACGCGGCCGCTCAAGACCGAAACCGACATTTGAAGCCTCGGAGTTGAAACATGCTGTTTGCGTTGATTTGCAAGGACAAGCCCGGCAGCTTGCAGCTGCGCGCCGACACGAGGCCGGCGCATGCGGCGTTCCTGGAAGGCCTGATCAACGAAGGAAGACTTGCCTTTGCAGGGCCCTTCCTCGACGCTGCCGGCAAGCCTGACGGAAGCCTGGTGATGATCGAGGCGCCCGACATGGCCGGCGCGCAAGCCCTGGCGGCCGCCGACCCCTATGCCAAGGCCGGCCTGTTCGAAAGCGTCGAAATCCGTCCATGGAACTGGGTCTTCCAGAAGCCCGCCGCCGCGTGACCGGTCGCGGCGCTCCCGCTCCCCGCGAGAACGGGGAAACGATAAGGAAGAGCGCCAACGCTTCAATCGTGGCGAACCGACAATGGCAAGGGGACAACTGAGATGAACTACTGGCTGTTCAAGTCCGAACCTTCGGTCTTTTCCTTCGAGGCGCTGAAGGCGAAGGGCAAGGCCGGCACGCAGTGGGACGGCGTGCGCAACTACGCCGCGCGCAACAACATGAAAGCCATGCAGATCGGCGATCTCGGCTTTTTCTACCATTCCAATGAAGGCCTCGACATCGTCGGCATCGCCGAGGTTTGCGCGCTTGCCCACCCCGACACCACCACCGACGACCCACGCTGGGAATGCGTCGACATCCGCGCCTGCAAGGACGTGCCGAAGCCGGTGACGCTGGAACAGGTCAAGGCCAATCCGAAGCTGGCCGACATGGCGCTGGTGCGGCTTGGCCGGCTTTCCGTGCAGCCGGTGACGCCGGCAGAGTGGAAAGAAGTCTGCCGCATGGCCGGCCTCGACCCGGCGCCGTGACCAGGCTCACCCCCAAAAACGCAAAGACATTCATCCTCGACAATACGGCGCTGATGGCGCCGCCGCACGTGCCGGAAGTGCTGCTGCACCTGGCTGACGAGGCGCACGACCTCTGGCTGCGCACCGAGGAGGAGCTGGCCGAGATCGGCCTGCCGCCGCCCTTCTGGGCTTTCGCCTGGGCCGGCGGCCAAGGCCTTGCCCGCTATGTGCTCGACCATCCGGCGACGGTGCAGGGCAAACGCGTGCTCGACTTCGCTTCCGGCTCCGGCATGGTCGCCATCGCTGCCTTGAAGGCCGGCGCGGCTGAACTGACCGCGGCCGATATCGATCCCTTTTGCGCGACGGTTATCGCCCTCAACCTGGAAGCCAATGGCGTGAAGGCCGATTTCCTGGATGCGGACTCCATCGGCACGGATGACGGCTGGGACGTCGTCTTGGCCGGCGATGTCTTCTACGACAAGCCTTTGGCGGAGAGGTTGACGCCGTGGTTCACGAGCCTCAAGGCGCGCGGCGCCGACATCCTCGTCGGCGATCCCGGGCGCGCCTATCTGCCGAAGACCGGACTGCAATCGCTCGCCGTCTACCAGGTACCGGTGACGCGCGTGCTGGAGGATGCCGAGGTCAAGCGCACGACCGTGTGGCGATGGGTTTCCGCCGCTTCGGCTTGACGCAGCCGGCGAACAGGGATTCCATCGCTCATCTTTCGGGAAGGGGATTCTATGGATTTCTCAACGGTGAACTGGCTGGCGGTGATCGCCGCGGCCGTCATGGCGTGGCTGTTCGGTGCCGCCTGGTACATGGGCCTGAGCAGGCCCTGGCTGAAGGCGGCAAAGCTCGATCCGGCGACGATGAAGCGCTCGGCCGTTCCGTTCATCGTCAGCTTCGTCGCCGAGCTCGTCATGGCGCTGGTCATGACGCTGGTGGTCGGCGCGATGACCGGCGGCGAGCCCAACCCACTCGCCGGCGTGATCTTCGGCTTTGTGCTCTGGTTTGGCTTCGTCGCCACCACGCTGTCGGTCAACCACCGCTATCAGGGCTTTGGCTGGGACCTCACGCTGATCGATGCCGGCCATTGGCTCGGCGTGCTGCTCATCATCGGCGCCGTGATCGGTTGGTTCGGCGCGCCGGCCGCGCCGGCAGGCTAGGGCACTTCCAGGAAAAGTGTGAAACGGTTCCGTCGGAATTGCGCCAAACAGAGAGAGAGCGCGGTCCGAAGCGTCGCTAACCCGCGTCTGCGTCTTTCGTGACTTCGTCGAGAAGCCATTCGCGGAAGGCGACGATGCGCGCGTCGTCCTTCATCGCTTCCGGATAAACCAGGAAATAGGCGAACTCCGGCGCGACCTTGATGCCGAGTTCGAAGGGCCGGATCAGCCGCCCTTGCGAAAGGTCGTTGGCCACCATGGCGAAGTCGGCAAGCGCCACCGCATTGCCGTCGAGCGCCGCCTGCGCGGCATCGGTCGAGGACGCGAAGACAAGGGTGCGGCTGTCGTCGAAATCTTCGACCCCTGCCGCGTGCATCCACATGCTCCAGTTCGGCCAAGTGACGCCCTGCCGTGACCATTCGATATGCGCCAGCGTATGGTGGAAGAGATCGCGCGGCTCCTTCAGCGGCGGGCCTGAGGCGAGCAGCGCCGGGCTGCAGACGGGGATGATGATGTTCTCGAACAGCCGGTGCGCGCAGAGCCCGGGATATTTGCCGCTGCCGAAACGAATGCCGATATCGACATCGTCCCGCTCGAAATCCCTGACTTCATAGGTAATATCGAAGCGCAACTCGACGCCCGGCTTCTGCCGGCGGAAACCGTCGACGCGCCGCATCAGCCACTTGGTTGCGAACTGCGCGTCGAGCGTCACTTTCAGCAGCGCCGTGCCTCTCGTCATTTTGCGCGCGCGGGTAACGGCGCGGCCAAGCAGGTCAAGCGCATCGACCGAAGCTTCGAACAGAACGTTTCCCGCTTCGGTTAACCGCATGGTGCGGCTGGTGCGCGTGAACAGCACGAGGTCGAGCTGATCCTCTATTTCCTTGATCTGGTGGCTGACCGCCGCCGGCGTCAGGCCAAGCTCGTCCGCGGCACGGGTGAAATTGACGTGCCTCGCCGCTGCCTCGAACGTCCTCAACGCACGCGTTCCGGGCAGCAAGCGGGCCATCCCAATCTCCAAACAAAACTTGATGATCGGACAAGAACTACTCGTTTCCCGTTTGTTTTTCAATCCGGCAAGATGGCTGCATCGATAAACCATCAAACCGGATTTGATATCCGGAGAACACGGATAGCGCCATGACCGAGATCGTCCTGAAGTCCCACGCCGCCCGGAAATCCGACTCCGGCATCACACTTTGGCTGCGTTCGGCGTTCGAGTGGCTGCGCCAGGCCCGGGTCGCCGCTCGGCTTTCCGACGAATCCGTCGAGGATCTCTCCGATTGCCAGCTGCGCGACATCGGCGTCGAGCGCAGGGACGTCGCAAAGGCGATGAACCGGGACCTTGGCCGGATCGGATTGCTCGATGCGGGTTGGCAGCAGCCTAAGCGGCACTAAAGGAAAAAGGGGAGTAGGGGAGTAGGTAGGGACTCTCGGTTCGGTGGACGTGCGTCCGCCGTGACATCCCCTACTCCCCTACCCCCCTACTCCCCTACCTCACCACCTTCACCACGGTCCGCTCCGACAGCAGCGGCAGCAGCCTCGCCATGGTGCGCGCCGTTACCGCGACGCAGCCTTGCGTCGGCGTGAAGCCGGGGCGCGCCAGATGGAAGAAGATCGCGCTGCCGCGTCCGCGCCGGCGCGGCGCGATGTTCCAGTCCAGCACCAGGCACACATCGTAGAGCCGGTCGGCGCGCCGCATCCGTTCATGGCTGGCGCCGTAAGGGATCTTCACCGGCCGATTGTAGTTGCGGTCGTCCGGCACCTCGCACCAGCCGAGATCCGGGCCGATCGGCGCCATCGTCAGCCCCGTCCGGCGGCCGCCGGGAAACTGGTCGTTGCGGAAATAGCCCGACAATATCCGCATTGCAGCCAGTGGCGTCGCGCCGTCGCCCTCGCGCTTGCTGGCGGAAATGCCGCCGCGCCCGAGGGCGCAGGGAAACACCGTTTGGCCGGCTTGCAGCAAGCCCTGCGCAGGGTTGCCGGGCCTCGCACGCACAACCAGGACATGCAGGCCTTTCGGCAAAAATTCGCCTGCCGCATTGCGCGCGCGTTTTTTCTTGTATGATTGTCTCACGGAACAAATCACTGTGAACGACTGTTGCGCCGGTGAGCTTCCGCATAAATGGGGGGAGGTCAACTGAATATTCTTTTTAAAACAACGGATTGATCATGACATCACGCACCATTCTGATCGTTGACGACGACGACGACCTGCGAGCCACCCTCGTCGAGCAACTGGCGCTTTACGAGGAATTCGACGTCCAGCAGGAAGCCACTGCCGCAAAAGGCGTCGCCACGGCGCGCGGCGGCCTTGTCGATCTGCTCATCATGGACGTCGGCCTGCCAGACATGGACGGTCGCGAGGCGGTGAAGATCCTGCGCAAGGGCGGCTATAAGGCCCCGATCATCATGCTGACCGGCCACGACACCGATTCCGACACCATTCTGGGGCTCGAGGCCGGCGCCAACGATTACGTCACCAAGCCTTTCCGCTTCGCGGTGCTCTTGGCGCGCATCCGTGCGCAGTTGCGCCAGCACGAGCAGAGCGAGGACGCCACCTTCTCGGTCGGCCCCTACACCTTCAAGCCCAGCCAGAAGCTTTTGATCGATCCGCGCGGCGCCAAGGTGCGGCTGACCGAAAAGGAAGCCTCGATCATCAAATATCTCTATCGCGCCGACCAGAAGGTGGTAACGCGCGACGTGCTCTTGGAAGAAGTGTGGGGTTACAATTCCGGCGTCACCACCCACACGCTGGAAACCCATGTCTACCGGCTGCGCCAGAAGATTGAGCGCGATCCTTCCAATGCCGAAATTCTTGTGACAGAAAGCGGCGGCTACAAGCTGGTTCCTTAAACATTTCATGATCTAGAGCGATTCCAGGAAAAGTGTGAAAGCGGTTTTCCGATCGGAAATGCGTCGAACCAAACAGATAGGCGGTCGGGCGGGATTGCCTCGGGTACGATCCTGATGCTGGAGGGTGATGGATCGGCTCGCTGCACGCATCGCACGATGCGTGATTGAAAGTTGGAGTGCGCGCTCCCGCAAGGAGACGGCGCTCCAAAGGAGGGACTGGACTGACCGCTCGGGGACACAGCTAGCATGGCGCTGGATGACGACATCCGCATCCTGTCCGCCGTGAAGCTTTTTCAGGGCTTCACGCAGGAACAGTTGCGCCTGCTGGCCTTCGGCGCCGAGACCACTTTTCTGCAGGCCGACCACAAGCTCTACCGCGAGGATGACGTGGCCGACTCGGCCTATATCGTCGTTAGCGGGCGGATAGTCCTCTATCGCGAGCAAGGCACCGGCGAACGCGTCCCGATCGGCACGGCAGGCCCCGGCGCCATGCTCAGCGAACTGGCCCTGATCGCCGACACCAACCGGCTGACCAGCGCCTCGGCCGCGATCGATTCGGAAGTGATCCGCTTGAGCCGAAAGATGTTTCGCCGCATCCTCGAGGAATATCCGGAGCTCGCGGTGCAGCTGCACGAGCGCATCCTGGAGGAATTCCAAGAGATGATCGCCCGCATCGAGGAGCTCGCGCCACGGTTTACGGAATAGACGCGCCGCAGCGTCTCTGCCGATTGATAGCGCTCAATCCAATTCAAACTTCGCGATGACCGGCACATGGTCCGACGGCTTCTCCCAGCCGCGCGCCGCCTTGACAATCTCGTAACCGGCAAAGCTCGGCACCAGATTGGCGGACGACCAGATATGGTCGAGCCGCCGGCCGCGGTCCAATGCTTGCCAGTCCTTCGCGCGGTAGCTCCACCAGGTGTAGAGCTTTTGCTCGGCCGGCACGTTGAGCCGCATCAGGTCAACCCAGCCGCCGGCCCGCCGCATCGCCTCGAAGTTTTCGGTCTCGACCGGCGTGTGGCTGACGACGTTGAGCAATTGCTTGTGCGACCACACGTCATGCTCCTGCGGCGCGATGTTGAGGTCGCCCACCAGGATCGAGGCATCGTGCTCGCTCGCCGGCACGCTGTTCATCTCATAGACGAAATCGAGCTTGTGGCGGAATTTCCGGTTGATCTCCGGGTCCGGCTCATCGCCGCCGGCCGGAACGTAGAAATTGTGCAGCAGAATCGACCTGCCGCCGGCCTGGACCCTGACCGAGAGATGCCGGCTGTCGTCGATCTCGCAGAAACGCCGCTTCTCGACCAGCGCGATCGGCCGGCGCGCCACCGTCGCCACGCCGTGATAGCCTTTCTGGCCGTGGAACAGGATGTGCTGGTATCCGGCCTTGCGGAAAGCCTTTTCCGGAAACAGCTCGTCCGGGACCTTGGTTTCCTGCAGGCAGAGCACGTCCGGCGCGTGCTCCTTGAGCAGCCGCTCGACGATCGGCATGCGCAGACGCACCGAGTTGATGTTCCAGGTGGCTATGGTGAAGGGCATTCAGGCAGGTCCGGCAAAAGATCGCCGATCTACTGCCAGCCACGCGCCATAAAGACAAGCCGGCCCGCGCTGCAAGCCGGCCCTGCCCTGAATATGGGCGGACCTACCGCGTCTTGGTATTGAGCTCGCGGTTCGCCGTATAATCGATCGCGAAGGTGCCGTCCGGAATGGAGACGCCTTCCTTGACGTTGAAGATCATCACCGTTGTGTCCTTGCCCTGCGCGTCGGTGATCGTCCACTGGCGCAGTTCATAGGTCTTCGGATCAAACATCATGGTGATCTTGGCGTTGCCGAACACCGACTTGTCGGAGAGTTGGATGGTGGTGAGGTCGTCTTCTTCCTTGACGGCCTTCACGCGCCCGCCCGAGAGATCGATCCGGTCGTCGAGCAAAAGCTTCAAGGGCGTCTTCGACAGCGGATAGAGGTCGGAGGTGTTCAGCTTCTTGTTGAGGATGACGACCGACTTGCCGTCCGAGATCACCCGGAAATTCGACGATCCGTCATAGTTGAAACGGATTTTGCCGGGACGTTCGAGGAAGAACTTGCCGCCGGTCTGCTCGCCCTTCGGGCCGAACTGCACGAATTCGCCGCTCATCGATTTGACCGAGGAAAAATGGTCGGCGATCTTTTGCGCCGCCGGCGGAACGGCGGCCTGAGCCAAGGCCAGAAGTTGGAAGCCCGGCACGACATTGATGGCGGCGGCGCCCGCAAGCACCAGGCCAAGGCCGAGCAGCTGTCGGCGGGTCGGAGCGAAATCTGTCTGGGTCTTCATGCCGGTCACTTCCTGTGATTTGCCTTGGTCGCAGTCTCTGGACCGCCAGTTGGGCCTAAGTTTGGCGGGTCGCACGGCGCTTGGTCGCATCAACGCGCCAGAGGGTTCAAAGTTGCCGGCCGCCTCCCGTAGGCCTCGCCGGGCTAGAACTTATCGTCCTCGGTGGGAACGAGAATCTCGCGTTTGCCGGCGTGGTTGGCCGGGCCGACGATGCCTTCCTTCTCCATCTTTTCGATGATTGACGCCGCGCGGTTGTAGCCGATGCCCAGCCGGCGCTGGATGTAGCTGGTCGAGGCCTTGCCGTCGCGCAGCACCACGGCCACCGCCTGATCGTAGGGATCGTCGGAATCCTCGAAATTGCCGCTCCCGCCGCCGCCGGAACCGCCCCGGCCCGAGGCGCCGTCCTCGTCGTCTTCCTCGTCATCCTCGGTGATGGCGTCGAGATACTCCGGCACGCCCTGCTGTTTGAGATGGCCGACGATGCGTTCGACCTCGTCGTCCGAGACGAAGGGACCGTGGACACGCTGGATGCGGCCGCCGCCCGCCATGTAGAGCATGTCGCCCATGCCGAGCAGCTGCTCGGCGCCCTGCTCGCCGAGGATGGTGCGGCTGTCGATCTTCGACGTCACCTGGAAGGAGATGCGGGTGGGGAAGTTGGCTTTGATGGTGCCGGTTATGACGTCGACCGACGGGCGCTGCGTCGCCATGATGACGTGGATGCCGGCGGCGCGCGCCATCTGCGCCAGGCGCTGCACCGCGCCTTCGATGTCCTTGCCGGCCACCATCATCAGGTCGGCCATTTCGTCGATGATGACAACGATATAGGGCATCGGCTCGAGGTCGAGATCCTCCGTCTCGTAGATCGCCTCGCCGGTCTGGCGGTCGAAGCCGGTCTGCACTGTGCGCGAGATTTTCTCACCCTTCTTTTCGGCCTGGCTGACGCGTGCGTTGAAGCCGTCGATATTGCGCACGCCGACCTTGGACATCTTGCGGTAGCGGTCTTCCATCTCGCGCACCGTCCATTTCAGCGCCACCACGGCCTTCTTCGGATCGGTGACGACGGGCGTGAGCAGATGCGGGATGCCGTCATAGACCGAGAGCTCGAGCATCTTCGGATCGATCATGATCAGCCGGCATTCCTGCGGGGTGAGCCGGTAGAGCAGCGACAGGATCATGGTGTTGATGGCGACCGACTTGCCCGAGCCGGTGGTGCCGGCGACCAGCACATGCGGCATCTTGGCGATGTCGACGATGACCGCCTCGCCGTTGATGGTCTTGCCGAGCGCCAAGGCGAGCTTCGCCTTGGTGGTTTCGAAGTCGCGGCTCGCCATGATCTCGCGCAGATAGACCGTCTCGCGCTTGGCATTCGGCAGCTCGATGCCGATGGCGTTGCGGCCGGGCACGACGGCGACGCGGCAGGCGATCGCGCTCATCGAGCGGGCGATGTCGTCGGAAAGGCCGATGACGCGCGAGGATTTGATGCCGGGCGCAGGCTCCAGCTCATAGAGGGTGACGACCGGACCCGGGCGGACATGGATGATCTCGCCCTTGACGCCGAAATCCTCGAGCACGCCTTCGAGCAGCCTTGCGTTCTGCTCCAGCGCGTCCTTCGACAGGCTTGGGTCTTTCGCCACGTTCTTCGGTTCGGACAGGAAATGCAGCGACGGCATCTCGAACGTGCCGGAGCCGATGAGCGAGGTCTGCGCCTCGCGCTGAACGCGTGCGCCTTGCACCGGGCGCGGCGCAGGCGCCTCCACGCGCGTCGCCGCGTCCGAGCGGAAGTTGCGCACATTGGCGCGGCGCTGGACCGGCTCCTCGTCGTCGAAGTCGTCGAGATCGGCCTCTTCGTCGTCGAAGACATTGTCGTCCATGGGATCGACCGAAGCGCTGCGGTCGTTGACCATTGCGGCGAAGAATTCCGGCTCGACACGGGCGCGGCCGCCGGGGCTCATCCTGGATTCGGCATACTCGGCCGATTCGACCCGTTCGGCGGCGCGGCGCCAGGCGCTGGCCCGCGGCTCCATCTGAGGCTCAAACTCGTCACGCTCCTGCCTGCGGCGCGCGGCACGCCGATGCATCCATGCACGGAAGGACAGCCACCAATGGGTGATGGCGCCGAGCGCAAGAATGCCTTCGTCGCCCTCGTCTTCATCCTCATCGAAGAGCAGATCGTCCTGCTCGCGCGGTTCCGGCTCGGCGGCGCGCGCCATGACGGCAAAGCCGTTCTTGCGCGCGATCAGCGCCGAGCCATAGGCGAACAGCCAGAGCGCCGGCATGGCGAGCACAACGGCGATGATGGTGGCGAAAAGGCCCTTCGGATAGCCGCCGACGGCGATGCCCGGGATCTTCAGCACCATATCGCCGAACACGCCGCCGAGACCGGTCGGCAGCGGCCAGGTGTTGGGCGGCGTCACGCAGCCGACAATCGCCGCGGCAAGCAGCGCGAAGCCGAACCAGGCAAGCCCGCGCTTGCCCAGCCTGTCGACGCCGCGGGCGGAGAAGAGCAGAAAACCCCAGATCACCGCCGGCACCAGCCCGGCGACGGCGGCAAGGCCGAAGAACTGCATGGCAAGGTCGGAAAACACCGCGCCCGCATAGCCCATGGCGTTGGTGACGAGATTGTTGGTGGCGTGCGAGAAGCTTGGATCGGCGACGTTCCAGGTAGCGAGGCTGGCGACGCCGAAAGCGGTGAACACGAACATCCCGGCGCCGACCAGGCGCCCAACCTGCCGCCGCGCGAACGCCTGGATGCCGTGCCCCGTATCGGTCAGCGCGAGCGGTGCTGAAGCGCCTGAACGCATGCCTCTTCCCCGTGTGTCGATGCCTGGCCGGATGCGTGACGCATGCCGGGAGATTCGTCTCCCAGACTATCGGCGGGAAGGTTAAGGGCGCATTAACCATGCCTTTTGCCGAGATGCTCCCGGAAAGGAGATGGCGGGCCCATGAAGCCCGCCATCCCTCATTGGCAAAGACGAAACGGTCAGGCCCGTAAGGACCCGACCTGCCGCACATCACTTATGGCCGGCGTACTGCATCAGGTTGGCGCAGAATTCGGCATGCGGCTTGCTCATCGCCGCGTCCTGGCACTCCTTCATCATCGCGTCCTGCTTGTCTTTTGCCGTCGTCGCCCAGGCGGCCTTGAAATCGGCCTCGGACTTCATGGTCTTCATGCTGGAATCGGTGAAGAACGGGGCCATATTGTCAGGCGAGTCGAGCGCGCCAGCAAGTGCAACACCGCTGACCATCGACAGAGCCATTGCTCCCAGGAAGATATTCTTGCAGTTCATTGGTCGGTTCCTTCCCTGATATTTGGCGACACCACGATGGCGGTCGCAATCCCAGTACGGAACCGGAAGGGCGGACGTTTCACACATTCGCGATCAAGTGAATGTGATCGAAACGCTCCATGCTCATATCCGAGAAAAAAGGAGGCCCGGAAGATCTTCCGGGCCTCAAGGCGTGAGCCCCTTTCAAGAGCATCACGACGGGATCTTGGGAGTAAATCGGGAAAGCCGCGCCGCGGCCTTCGTTGATATCCGGACCGGCGGGAGGAGTATCCGCCGGTCATTGGCAGGGTCCCTTACGGCACGACTTCGCCGTGCTGGGTGACGTCGAGACCCTCGACCTCTTCCTGGGTGCTCGGACGCAGGCCGACCAGCGCCTTGACGATGTAGAGGATCACCAAGGTGGCGACCGCCGTCCATACGATGGTGACAGCGACGCCGTATGCCTGCTTGGCGAGCGAGGCGCCCGACGACAGGCTGTTGATCGCCGGATCGGCGAGCACACCGGTCAGCAGTGCGCCGACGATGCCGCCGACGCCGTGGACGCCGAAGGCGTCGAGCGAGTCGTCATAGCCCATGGCATGCTTGAGCTTGACCGCCGACAGGTAGCAGACGACGCCCGCGATGATGCCGACGAAGAAGGCGCCGGTCGGGTTGACGAAGCCGGAAGCCGGCGTCACCGCGACAAGGCCCGCGACAGCACCCGAGATGATGCCGAGCACCGAAGGCTTCTTGGCGACGATCCATTCGGCGAACATCCAGGCCAGCGCCGCCGCGGCGGTGGCGACCTGCGTGTTCAACATCGCAGCGCCGGCGAGGCCGTCGGCCGCCAGTTCCGAACCGGCGTTGAAGCCGAACCAGCCGACCCACAGCAGCGAGGCGCCGATCACCGAATAGACCAGGTTGTGCGGCGCCATGTTGGTGGTGCCGTAGCCCTCGCGCTTGCCGAGAACGAGCGCGCAGACCAGGCCCGCGACACCGGCATTGATATGGACGACGGTGCCACCGGCGAAATCGAGCACACCGGCGGTGGCGAGGAAGCCGCCGCCCCATACCCAGTGCGCGACCGGCGCGTATACGACCAGCAGCCACAGCGCCATGAAGATGAGCAGCGCCGAGAACTTCAAGCGTTCGGCGAAGGCGCCGGCGATCAGCGCCGGGGTGATGATGGCGAAGGTCATCTGGAACATCGAGAAGACGAATTCAGGGATGTTCGCCACACCGGGCGCCCACAGCGAGGAAGTGGTGATGCCGTGGTGGAAGAATTTCGAGGCACCGCCGATAAACTTGTTCATGCCGCCGCCGTCGGAGAAGGCCAGCGAGTAGCCGAACATGAACCACAGCACCGTCACCAGGCAGGTGATGGCGAAGCTCTGCATGATGGTGGCGAGTACGTTCTTCTTGCGCACCATGCCGCCGTAAAACAGCGCCAGGCCCGGGATGGTCATCATCAGCACCAGCGCCGTCGAGGTCAGCATCCAGGCGGTGTTGCCAGTGTCGAGCGCGGGCGCCGGGGCGGCCGGCGCTGCGGCCGTGGCTGCCGGAGCGGCCTCCTGCGCGAAAGCGGCGGCGGTGCTGAACGCTACGAGAGCGAGCGCAGCGGCCGCGCGTCCCGTCGTCTTCAAGGGGGAAGGAATATTCATTGAACTCTCCGTTGGAATAGCTGGTCGCCGCTCAGAGCGCGTCGGTGTCTGTTTCGCCGGTGCGGATGCGCACCGCCTGGTCGATGCCGAAGACGAAGATCTTGCCGTCGCCGATCTGGCCGGTCTTGGCGGCGGAGCTGATGGCTTCGACGGCCTTGTCGACCATGTCGGCGCCGACGGCGACCTCGATCTTGATTTTGGGCAGGAAGCTGACCGCGTATTCGGCGCCGCGATAGATTTCCGTATGTCCCTTCTGACGCCCGTAGCCTTTGACTTCGGTGACGGTCAGGCCCTGGATGCCGACGGCGGTGAGCGCTTCGCGCACCTCGTCGAGCTTGAACGGCTTGATGATTGCCATCACGATTTTCATAAGGTTTCACCCTTTGCTGTTGCGGTCCCCCGCGTTTGCACACCTTCACCGATCCCGAGGAGAGCCGGAGAGTGCAGGACAGGATTCAAGCTCCGTGCCAATTGCCGAAGCAGGACATTAACCTGTTGTAAACAAAGGTGATCAGCAGCGCTTGCTCAACAAACGGGCGCAGTGCCGCAATGGCTCATGATTAAAAAATGGGCAAAATTTGGAAAATGCCTGCTTTCTAGGCTTGCTTCGAAGCCGGCTCAGCGTTTCAGCCGGATGAGGCCTTCCTGCGCGACCGAGGCGATCAGCGTTCCGTCGCGCGCGAACAGCGATCCGCGGGTGAAACCGCGCGAGCCTTGCGTGGAGGGGCTGTCCTGCGTGTAGAGGATCCAGTCGTCCAGCGAATGACTGCGGTGGAACCACATGGCATGGTCGAGGCTGGCCGCCTGGATGTCGCGATCGAAGATGGCGCGGCCATGCGCGAAGGTCGAGGTGTCGAGCAGCGTCATGTCGGAGAGATAAGCAAGAACCGCCGCCTGCGTGGCGCGGTCTTCCGGCACCGGGCCTGTGGTGCGGATCCAGATATTCTGCTCCGGCTCCAGCTTTTCGCGGCTGGTATAGTGCTTGAGCATTACCGGCTTCATCTCGATCGGCCGGTCGCGCTCCCAGTAGCGCTTGATGCCTTCCGGCACCGCCTCGCCGAACTTGCCGAGCAGCTCGCGCTGCGACAGAAGCGTGTCGGGCGCCGGCACGTTGCGTGGCATCGGCAGCTGATGCTCCAGCCCGACCTCGTCCTGCTGGAACGAGGCTTCCAGCGAGAAGATCGCCTGCCCATGCTGGATCGCCACCACCCGGCGCGTGGTGAAAGAGCCGCCGTCGCGGATGCGGTCGACCTCATAGACGATCGGAACCTTGGTGTCGCCGGGCCGCATGAAATAGCCGTGCAGCGAATGCACATGGCGCCCGGGCTCGACAGTGCGCTGGGCGGCGACCAGCGCCTGAGCGATCGTCTGGCCGCCGAACACGCGCTGCCAGTCGAGCTTGGGGCTGCGACCACGATACAGGTTGTGTTCGAGCTGCTCGAGGTCGAGAATGTCGAGAAGCTCGTCCATGGCCGCCATGTTCCACGTCCCTTGAAGATGTGTCATGGCGGGTTTCGGACAGGAGAGCCGGGCAGTCAAGCTGCAACGGCCGCCGCGGTGGCCGGAGGCCGCGAAAGGAAAGTGCCATGGTCGACCGCAAGGCGGATGCAGCGGACAAAACCTCGGTGGACGTGCTGGTGGCGGGCGCCGGCTATGTCGGCCTTGCCGCGGCCGTGTCGCTGAAGCAGGCGCGACCGAGCCTTGCCGTCGCCATTGTCGATGCGGCACCTGCCGGCGTCTGGCAGAAGGACGGCCGCGCCTCGGCGATCGCCGCCGCCGCCTGCCGCATGCTAGAGCAGCTCGGCGTCTGGGACGAGATCGCGCCCGAGGCGCAGGCGATCACCGAGATGATCGTCACCGATTCGCGCGCCGCCGATCCGGTGCGCCCGGTGTTTTTGACCTTCGACGGCGAGGTGGAGCCCGGCGAACCCTTCGCCCATATGGTGGCCAACCGGGTTCTCAACGGCGCGCTGCGCCGCCGCGCCGAAAAACTCGGCATCGACGTCATCGAAGGCATGGCCGTCAGCGCCTTCGACACGAACGGCGCCGGCATCACCGTGCATCTGGCCGACGGTGCCGCGCTCAAGGCCTGCCTGCTCATCGCCGCTGACGGCGTCAATTCGAAGCTGCGCGACATGGCCGGCATCAGGACGGTAAAATGGGAATACGGCCAGTCCGGCATCGTCTGCACAGTCGCGCATGAGCGCCCGCACAATGGCCGCGCCGAGGAACATTTTTTGCCCGCCGGCCCCTTCGCCACCTTGCCGCTGAAGCCTGAGGAGGACGGTATCAATCGCTCCTCGATCGTCTGGGTGGAGCGCACGGAAGACGCGCAGAAGCTGGTCGAGGGCGACGAGTTCGTCTTCGAGCATGAGCTGGAGCAGCGCTTTGGGCTGAAGCTCGGCGAGATCCGCGTCGCCGACAAGCCGCGCGCCTGGCCGCTCGGCCTGATCCTTGCGCGCGCCTTCGTCGCACCGCGCATCGCGCTCGCCGGCGATGCGGCTCACGGCATCCATCCGATCGCCGGTCAGGGCCTCAATCTCGGCTTCAAGGATGTCGCAGCACTTGCCGAAGTGGTGGTCGAGGCCGACCGGCTCGGCCAGGACATCGGCGCGCTCGACGTGCTCGAGCGCTACCAGCAATGGCGCCGCTTCGACACGCTGCAGATGGGCGTCACCACCGACGTGCTGAACCGCCTGTTTTCCAACGACATCGGCCCGCTGCGCGCCGTGCGCGACCTCGGCCTCGGTATCGTCGAGCGCATGCCGAAGCTCAAGGACTTCTTCATCCGTCAGGCGTCTGGCCTGTCAGGCGACATGCCGCGGCTATTGAAGGGCGAAGCGATCTAGCGCCTAGCAATTGGCCGGTGCCTACGCGACGTCGTCATCCACGGCGGGAGCGGGAGCGAAGCGGACGCCAAGACCCGAGGATCCATGCGGTGACCTTGGTCGAAGAATGCCGCCGAGCAGAATTCTGCACCGCTGCAACGCTTATAGGTAACGGAATGGATTCTATGGTCTGCGCCGCGTCGCTTCGCTCCTTGCTCCGCCATAGAATGACGATGCGAGAAGCGTTTCGGCCAATCACGAAGGTAGGCGATCCGGCCGCCACTGCTTCAGCTTAATTGACCTCAAAACCCAGCTTCTGCCGCAGCCTCACCATCCGCTGATCGGCGATGCGCAGGCGGTGCTCGCCGCCCTGTGCCACCCGGTTCAGCATGCTGAGCAGATCGTCCCGTTCGTGCGGCTCGAGGCGCTCGCGCAGGAACGGCGCCAGCTTGTCGATGACGATCGTGGTGTCGTCGACCTGCGCGGCCGCCCATTTGGCGTAGACGACGGCCTCGTCGGTTTTCTTAGGGTTGTCGGCAATCTGCGCGATCACCTCACGGATGACGGCTTCGCGCTGCGGCAGGATCGGGCCATGTTCCGAAACGATCGCGGTGATCAGCGTCGCGGCGGCCACGACCGGATCGTCGATCGCCGTCAGCGGCGAAAGTGCCGCCTGTTTGCGCAGCTTCTTGCGGCGGATATTGCCCTGCACGCGGCCGATAACGTCGGCGACCTCGCTGGCCGCCTCGTTCATCGCCTTCAGCCGGTACCACCAGATGGCCGCCACGCCGAGCAGGCCAAGCATAGCGAGCAGAAAAGGCATGCCGAATTCCCCCGAAACCGCGGCAACGATAGAAGAAGTACAGCATCGCTTCAACTCGCGACAATTGCGGCGATGAACAAACCGCTAATAGCTCCGGGTCATGACCCCGGTATGTCGTAGACAGCCCTGACCTCGACGGTGCCGAGCTCGGCTAGCGGAATGCCGTCTGCAATCGCCATCGCCTCGTCGAGATCCGCGGCCTCGACCATGACGAAGCCGAGCAGCTGTTCTTTCGTCTCGGCGAACGGCCCGTCGGTGACCAGCCGCTTGCCCTTGCGACGCCTGAGCGACTTCGACATCTTCACCGGCTGCAGCGCCTGCGCGATGATCAGCTTGCCTTGTCGATCGAGTTCCCTGTCATAGGCGAGCGAATCGGCGTCGAGCTTGGCGGATCGTTCCGGTGTGAGCGCGAAGAGGTCCTTTTCCTCGCCGTAGACCAGCAGGACATATTTCATTGTCAGTTCCCTTCCTGCGATGAACCATAGGAGGCGACCGCGATGCTGTCAGCCTTGCTTCTGGCCGCCGCATGATCGAGCAGGCATGCCGCAATCCCGATTATGGCCACGGCCGCCGCCAGCCGGCCGAGGCCGAAGGCCGGGGGATCCAGCCAGAACTCTTCCGGTCGCTGCACCCTTCGGCCGGGGCGCCTCCAAAGTGCGAAAAACAGATTGTCCATCTTCAACCTCCTTCGGCCCCGAACTTCGTGGCCGCCCCAGGACGGTCCGGCCGCCGGGAAGTCGACATTTTTGCACGCGTTTTTTTCGAGAATTTTTTTGCGGGCGTCGACTTCGCGGGCACAATCGCGCCATGGTCTTCCGGCGCGCTCGCGCTATAGTTCAGGGGAACGCCGGCGCCCGCCGGCGCGAACCCCGACAAGCCAGGAGGACTTCATGGACCGCACCGCAAACGCCGTCTGGAAAGGCAATCTGAAAGAGGGCAAGGGCACGCTGGAAACGCAGAGCGGGACTCTGAAGGGCATACCCTATTCCTTCAAGGCGCGCTTCGAGGATGAGAGCGGCAAATCCGGCACCAATCCGGAAGAGCTGATCGCCGCCGCCCATGCCGGATGCTACGCCATGCAGCTGTCGCATTTCCTCGCCGAGAACGGCACCCCGGCCACCGCGCTCGACTCCAAGGCTGTTGTGACACTGGTGCCCGGCACCGGCATAACCGGCAGCGCCATCACCCTGGTCGGCAAGGTCCCGGGCATCGATGCGGCAAAGTTCCAGGAACTGGCCGAGAAGGCCAAGGCCGAGTGCCCGGTCTCAAAGGCGCTCGGCGCCATCAAAGTCTCGCTGGACGCCAGGCTGGGCTGACGTAGGCTGCGCGGGGCAGCGATCCTTCGCGCCCCCCTTTGCCCTGCCGGGCATCTCCCCCACGAGGGGGGAGATCGGCTATCGCGCCGGCTTTGGCCAGTCACCGACGCCGCATGAACGAGCGAAGCGCTGGAACTGCCAATCTCCCCCCTTGTGGGGGAGATGTCCGGCAGGACAGAGGGGGGCGCTGTCCCGCCATCATCTCACGCTAGCCGCCCAGCGCCTCGATCTTCGCCCGCAACGAAGCAACCTCTTCCTCCAGAGCCCGCACCCGCGCTTCGAGATCGGAAGCGTCGGAGGATTGCGGCGGTTCCCATGGCGCTGCCGCCGCTGATGCTTCCACCGGACCGCTGAGCAAATGCACATACCGCTCCTCGCGCTGCCCGGGCGCACGTTCGAGCAGCAGAATGAGCGGTGGCCGGCGGCCGATGAGGAGGTCGAGATTATCGCGAAGCTCTTCGATCGACCCGAAGCGTGCCATGCGCTCAGAACGGGCGAGCAGCTCATGCGCCGTCTGCGCGCCGCGCAGAAGCAGCAGACCGACGATCGCGATCTGCGGCGTGGTCAGCGAAAAGCGCTGCGCCATCAGATGTTCGTAGCGCTCGACCCGTGAAGCAAAAGCCTGGCGCACCAGACCCTTCTGTTCGAGCGAGCTGAGCGCGCGCCTAACGTCGGTCAGCTCCAGCGCCATCACCGGCTCGCGCGCCGTCTTCTGGTTGGCCGCGGCATGCGCACCGTTCAGCGTCAGCGGATAGACGTCCGGCGTCAGCTCCTTCTTCTCGATCAGCGAGCCGAGCACGCGGGCTTCGACGGAAGAGAGGACGGGGAGATCGGTCATTGGGTTTGGCTTTTCGATAAGGTCGGTTCTCCGGGTACCGATTTTGACAGAAATCGGATCGCCGCGACAAGGCAGAACCTTCGGAACGTCGGCGGGACAGCGCCCCCCTCTGTCCTGCCGGACATCTCCCCCACTTGGGGGGAGATCAGCAGCTTCGCCGACGGCGCTCATCCTTCAACGTTGGCGATTGGCGAAAGCCGCGATGACAGCCAATCTCCCCACCCGTGAGGGAGATGGCCGGCAGGCCAGAGGGGGGCGCGAAGAATCGCTGCGTACGAACTTGAGCCGCTAAACTCTAGACGCGCCGCTCCACCATCATCTTCTTGATCTCCGCGATCGCCTTCGCCGGATTGAGCCCCTTCGGGCAAGTTTGCGCGCAGTTCATGATGGTGTGACAGCGATAGAGCCGGAACGGATCCTCGAGATTGTCGAGCCGCTCGCCGGTCGCCTCATCGCGGGAATCGATCAGCCAGCGATAGGCCTGCAGCAGCGTTGCCGGGCCGAGATAGCGCTCGCCGTTCCACCAGTAGCTTGGGCACGAGGTCGAGCAGCAGGCGCACAGGATGCACTCATAGAGCCCATCGAGCTTCTCGCGGTCTTCATGGCTTTGCAGCCATTCCTTGGCGGGCGTCGGCGAGACCGTCTTCAGCCATGGCTCGATCGAGGCATGCTGGGCATAGAAGTTGGTGAGGTCGGGCACGAGGTCCTTGATCACCGGCATATGCGGCAGCGGATAGATCTTCACCGCGCCGGAAATGTCGTCGGCGCCCTTGGTGCAGGCGAGCGTGTTCGAGCCGTCGATGTTCATGGCGCAGGACCCGCAAATGCCTTCGCGGCAGGAGCGGCGCAGCGTCAGCGTCGGGTCGATCTTGTTCTTGATCCACAGCAGCGCGTCGAGCACCATCGGGCCGCAATCGTCCATGTCGACGAAATAAGCGTCCATCCGCGGATTCTCGTCGTCGTCCGGCGACCAGCGGTAGATGCGGTATTCGCGCAGATTGGTGGCGCCCTCCGGCTTCGGCCAGGTCTTGCCCTGCTGGACTTTCGAATTCTTGGGAAGCGTGAGTTCGACCATTACCTGCGGTCCTTTCGGATGACGAGCTTCAGCCCGGACCAGATTTCGTTGAGGGCCGCGACCTTGACGTCGACAAGGTCGCGCTTGAGCGCCTCGGCGCGGATGACGTCCTCGGTGACGTCGGTCGGCACGTTCGAAGCCTTCTTCGGCCAGGAGACCCAGACCATGCCGTCGCGCTTGATCGCCGTCTCGATGCCGGCCAGGCCGTCCTCGATCTCGGCGCGCTGCCGGGTGAAAGCGTGCACGGCATCGTATTTCCGGTTGCCCGAGATCGCCGACCAGTTGGGCACTCGGTCGACCCCGGCAAACGCGACGGCCCCAGCCAACTCGTCGAGCTCCGGCGGCAGCGCGATGAAGGCGGCGACCATGCCGTCCTTCAGGCCGAGCTTGGCCGGAAGGGGCGTGCCGGAATATCCCGCGGCCGCCAATGCCATGTCAGTAGACCCTGGCCTTTGGCGCGATCTTGGCCAGGCTGATGCCGCCATCCTTTTCCGCCAGCAGCGGGTCGGTGTGCACCGGGCGGTAGGAAAGCGTCACCTTGCCGTCCTCGCCGACGTGGGCCAGCGTGTGCTTGCGCCAGTTGGCGTCGTCGCGCGCCGAGAAATCCTCTCGCGCATGCGCGCCGCGGCTCTCCTTGCGCGCCTCGGCGCCGTAGACCGTGGCGATGGCATTGACCATCAGGTTTTCGAGCTCCAGCGTCTCGACCAGGTCCGAGTTCCAGATCATCGAGCGGTCGAAGACCTTGACGTCCTTGAGCTCGCTCCAGATCTGCGAAACGCGCTTGCAGCCATTTTCCAGCGATTCCTGCGTGCGGAACACCGCTGCGTCTTCCTGCATCGCCCGCTGCATCTTTTCGCGCAGCGCCGCGGTCGGGGTCGAGCCGCTGGCGTGGCGCAGCTTGTCGAAGCGGTCCATGATCTTGTCGATCGATTCCTGATTGGGCGACGGAATCGCCGACTTGCGATCGATCACCTGGCCGGCGCGGATTGCGGCCGCGCGGCCGAACACGACGAGATCGATCAGCGAGTTGGAGCCGAGCCGGTTGGCGCCATGCACGGAGGCGCAGCCGGCCTCGCCCACCGCCATCAGGCCGGGCGACACGCGGTCGGGGTTGTCGAAGCTCGGGTTGAGCGCCTCGCCCCAATAATTGGTCGGCACGCCGCCCATATTGTAGTGGACCGTCGGCAGCACCGGGATCGGCTCCTTGGTCAGGTCGACGCCGGCGAAGATCTTGGCCGATTCGGAGATGCCCGGCAGCCGCTCGTGCAGCACCGCCGGATCGAGATGGTCGAGATGCAGGAAGATGTGGTCCTTGTTCTTGCCGACGCCGCGGCCCTCGCGGATCTCCAGCGTCATGCAGCGCGAGACCACGTCGCGCGAGGCGAGGTCCTTGGCCGACGGCGCGTAGCGCTCCATGAAGCGCTCACCCTCGGAATTGACAAGATAGCCGCCCTCGCCGCGCGCGCCTTCGGTGATCAGGCAGCCGGCGCCGTAGATGCCGGTCGGATGGAACTGCACGAACTCCATGTCCTGCAGCGGCAGCCCGGCCCGCGCGGCCATGCCGCCGCCGTCGCCGGTGCAGGTATGCGCCGAGGTGGCGGAGAAATAGGCGCGGCCATAGCCGCCGGTCGCCAGCACCACCACCTTTGCCGAGAAGCGGTGGATGGTGCCGTCGTCGAGGTTCCACGCCACCACGCCGGTGCATGTGCCGTCCGGCTCCATGATCAGGTCGAGCGCGAAATACTCGATGAAGAACTGCGCGTTGTTCTTCAGCGACTGGCCGTAGAGCGTATGCAGGATGGCGTGCCCGGTGCGGTCGGCGGCGGCGCAGGTGCGCTGAACCGGCGGGCCGTCGCCATAATTCATCATGTGGCCGCCGAACGGCCGCTGATAGATCTTGCCCTCTTCGGTGCGCGAGAATGGCACGCCGTAATGCTCGAGCTCATAGACGGCGGCCGGCGCCTCGCGCACCATGTATTCCATGGCGTCGACGTCGCCCAGCCAGTCTGAGCCCTTGACCGTGTCGTACATGTGCCACTGCCAGGAATCTGGGCCCATGTTGGAGAGCGAGGCGGCGATGCCGCCTTGCGCCGCGACCGTGTGCGAGCGTGTCGGAAACACCTTGGTGATGCAGGCGGTGCGCAGCCCCTGCTCGGCCATGCCGAGCGTGGCGCGCAACCCGGCGCCGCCGGCGCCGACGATCACCACATCGAATTTGTGATCGACAAAGGTGTAGGCCGAAGCCGTGCTGGCTGTGTTTGCGCTGGCCAAGACGTCAGCCTCCGAATGCGAGTTTGAGCAGAGCGAAGAGCGAGGCGACGCCGACTGCTATTGAGAAGAATGTGTTGAGGGCGATCAGCGCCAGCTTCATGCCCTCGCCATGCACATAGTCCTCGATGATGACCTGCATGCCGATCCGCATGTGGTAGAGCGCGGAAATCAGCACCAACGACAGCACCAGCGCCACGAAGGGGTTCGCGAGCGACGCCCGCACTTCAGCATAGCCGTGGCCGTTGAGGGCGATCAGGAAGCCGACGAAGAACAGGATGAGCGGGATATTGGCCACCGCCGTCAGCCGCTGGCGCCAGAAATGGCCGGTACCCTCACGGGCCGAACCAAGGCCGCGAACCCTCCCGAGCGGCGTGCGCATGTCCGAATTCTTTGCGGTCATCAGAGTGCCCCCCGCGCCATGTAGCCCGCGATCCAGATCAGCAGCGTCAGCACGATCGAGCCGGCGAGCGTTGCCCATGCGATCCTCGAGGCGGTGTGTTTTTCGAGCCCGGCGCCGGTGTCCCAGACGAGATGGCGCAACCCGCCCAGCATGTGGTGCATCAGCGCCCAGGTGTAGCCGAACAGGACCAGTCGGCCGAGCCAGGAGCCGAAGGCCCAGTTGACCCAGTCGAACGCAGCCTGCGAACTCGACGCAGCGATCAACCAGGCCGCCACCAGGAGCGTACCGAAATAGAGCGCGCCGCCGGTGATGCGATGGATGATCGACATCGTCATCGTGATCGGGGGCCTGTAAATCGTCAGGTGCGGCGAAAGCGGCCGTTCACGTCTGGCAATTGCGCGGGTGGCTGGTGATTTGCTCATGGCTCCCCCAGATCGGCGTTCCTGAGCCGCGAAGGATGCGGCTTTTGCCGCCACGACATAGGGCCTCGGATAGCGGGTTTCTAATGCGCTTTTTGCACCGCGTCAAAGCCGGAAAATCGTTTTGGAAACGTCATTTAGTCTGACAAAACGGGGAAATTCAGCTTCAATCGATTAGCGGCCGATCTGCAGCCGGCGCAACGTCGCTGCAGTGCAATAAGATCCGTTATCTTTTGCAGCTCTGCGGCGTGGACCCCTTCTTCATCACCAGCGCCTCGCGACCGTCGATCACGATTGCGTCATGCGTCGCCGCTTCCTGGTAGCGGCTGGTTTGATTGGCGGGCGACGCTGGAAACACTTCGGCCGAGCCATCCGGCCCGAGCACGCGCAGCGAAGAGCCGAGATTTTGGATGGTGATCATGCCGCCATCGCCGCATCTGTAGGTGGCCGTTCCGACGCCGGCTCGCGGCATGGTCAAGTCGGTGGTGATTTTGGTTGCGGGTGGCGAAGCTGTTGCCGATGTCTTGGGCGCTGCGGCAGCTCCGGCCCCGGGAGCGACGGGTTGGCTGGTTGGAACGGGCGAGACTGTTGGCGATAAAGTATTCGCCGCCTTCGGCACGCCGTCCTGCGGCATACAGGCCGCAGCCGCAAGAAGCAGCGGAACAACGAGCGACACCCAAATCGCACGGCCAAACATCATGTGCTGCCCCTTTCGTGCGCGGCACGCTAGCCACGCAATGCGCCAAGATCAAGCTCGCCTGGGCCGGGGCGGGGCGATGGACGGAGTGGAGCCAAGGCGCCGAAATTAACCATGTTCATTAAGTTCCCCTCCTGAAGCCTGTCTGCCCCTTAACAAAGGTTAAGAAAGGGTTAATTTCCGATTCGCACGACGTTTGCAGGGCGATCCCGAGGGTCGCACCGTCCAAGGGAGAGCGACATGCGTTCGAATTCAGTGCGGGCAGGCCTGGCGGTCGCGACGCTGGCTGCACTTGCCACCGCCGTTGCTGTGCCGGCCGAAGCCGGCCTGCGCCATCATGACCGCGTCTATGCCGATTCCTTCGGCAATCTCGTCATCGAGAGCGCCGCCGGCTACAAGCGCATCATCGTCGGCGAGGGCCGGCACGCCAAGCAGCTCTCGAACTTCACCGGCGCCGGCCAGCCAGATGTCATCTACGATTCCGACGCTGCCGGCGCCCCGGGCTGCTACCAGCCGCCGGTCTTCATCAAGGGCCGTTCCTATATGTACGGCCTCTCCGACGGCGAGATGCCCAACCTCAGCCCCTGCCGCTGACCGCCGGGAACTGCCGGCGCGCGGTCCCGAGCGAGACGCGCACGCAGTCGCGGCCGGCATTCTTGGCCGCGTAAAGCGCTTCGTCGGCGCGCCGCAGCAGATCTGGAAAATCCTCATCCGTGGCAAGCTCGGCGACGCCGAAGCTCGCGCTGCAGCGATGATCGGCGGGCAGGCCTTCGATCGGCAGCCCGCCAAACGCGCTGCGCGCGCCTTCCGCGAACAATCGCGCGGCAGCAAGGTTGGTACCGGGCAGGATGATGGCGAATTCCTCGCCGCCGATGCGGCCGGCGACGTGATGCTCGGCCGCCGCCTCGCGCAGCAGGCCTGCGAAGGTCTCGATGACACGATCGCCGCAGGCATGCCCGTAGCTGTCGTTGATCCTCTTGAAGTGATCGAGGTCGGCAATGACCAGCGCCACCGGTACGCCCCGGCGCACCGCATCGCGCAACGCCAACTCGGCATGGCGTTCGAAACCGCCGCGGTTGAGGAGCCGCGACAGCGTGTCCGTCTCCGATTTCGACATCGCCTCGGCCAGCACGTCGCGCACCAGGATGGCGAGCGCGAGCAGCGCCAGCGCCAGACCGAACACGGTGCCAAGCGACTGCGACACCAGTGCATAACCCGTCTGCACATAGGATTGCGGATTGGCGCCCCAGCCGCCCAGCGCGCCGGCGATGAAAGGCTTTGATGCGAACTGCAGGGCGCTTGCCGCGAGCACGAGCATCAGGAGGTGATCGAGCCGCTGGAGCCGCTGCCTGGAGGACAGCACGATGCCAAGCGCGGTGCACTGCATGGCCGCATAAGGAAGCTGATAGGCCAACATGCGGGTGAGCGAGTATCGCGGCAGGTCCTGCACCAGATAGACGGCGGCCGAGGCCACGGCCAGGAAGACCAGCATCGGCGCCCAGGGCGGCGTCACGCCATATTTGTGGGCAAGCCCGCCGTTGAAAGCGATGGTTGCGCCGAGGAAGACAGCGAAGGCCATGACAACCGGCAGCCGGGCATCGGCAAAAGCGGGGATACTGAACTCGATGGCAAAATAGGCCATGCCGAGCAAATAGCCGAAAGCCAGCCAGCGCGCCGACACACGCCCGACGTCGTGGACGGCGATCGCCGCGAAGGCCGCCGCCAACAGCCCGGCGACGAGCAGGTTGATCATCAGGATGAAATCGGCGCTGCCCATGTTCCCTTCGAAGCCCCCCGGGCAGAAAACCATCGACGGGCGAAAAACACGTTAACGCCCGGTGATGTTGGCTGTTGTCAGGTGCTCTGGACGGGTAGTCTGCGATTTCAGCCGACGCTCACCGCTTCGGGCACGAAGGCGGTTTCGGGGCGCTCGTAGGAAAGGCGGACGCTGTCGCGGCCATTCCTCTTGGCCTTGTAAAGCGCCTCGTCGGCGCGCCGCATCAGCGGCGCCAGCCCTTCCGCGCCGCTGCGGGCGGCGACGCCGAAGCTCGCTGTCACCCTGGTGCCGAGCGGCAGGCCGTCGACGGCCCCGGCCGAATAGAAGGTGCGGATCGCTTCGGCGAACAGGCGCGCCGCGGCGAGATCGCTGAGCGGCAGGAGCACGGCGAACTCCTCGCCGCCGATGCGGCCCGCTGCGCCGCGCGCGCCGGTGGCAAAGCGCAGCTTGGCAGCGAAATCGGCAATCACTCGGTCGCCTGCCTCATGTCCGTGCTGGTCATTGAGCGCCTTGAAGTGATCGAGGTCGGCAAGCACCAACGCGACGGGAAACCCGGCCTTGGCGCATTGATCGAGCAGAAGTGCTGCCCGGTCCTCGAAGCCGCGCCGGTTGAGAAGGCCGGACAACGGGTCGGTGTGCGTCTCGGCCTTCAGTGCCTTCAGCACATCGAGGGCGGCCGCCGTGAACAGGCAGAGCGCGATCAGAAGCGACAAAAGCGCGTGCGAGAGCAGCGCCGTCGTCCAGTAGGACGAGCCGTAGAAGCCGTCATAGCTTGGGAACGGTCCATGCGCGATGACGACGATCAGGGTACGGGCGGTGAAGTTCAGCGCGGAAAGCAGGGCCAGCGCGACCAGGATTTTCTCAGGGCCATTGTTGCGCACTGTCCTGAGCTCGGCGGCGACGAGCAGGCTCAGGCCGCCGAAGCCGAAATTCATGCTGAGCACGCGCCAGGTAAGATCCGGCTCGACGAACATGAACCATGCGAAGGCGGCGAGCCCGCCGCCGGCCATGAGCCCGATGCCGAAATAGGGCACGCGCCGGCCGTAGCGGGCGATGATCGCGCCGGAAAGGCAGCAGGCGGCTATCGTGAAACAGATGTTGGAGATCAGCTTGGTCGCCACGATGCCGAGCGGCAGCGTGAAATATTGCAGCAGGAAACCCGACGCCGACAGGCAGTAGCTCGCCGCCAGCACCGCCAGATACGGACGATGGCGCTGATAGAACCACAGCACGAGGAACGCAGCGCCGAGCGCCAGCGCTATCGTCGGATTGAGCAGCGCTATGAGCAGACCGGTGTCCAACGGACCGTGACTTCCCCAAGTTACCCAAGGGGAGATGCTAGTCGGGAAGCACAAACAAGCGGTTAAGCGACGGCACGGAACAGCTCCGGGAGACCGGCGTTCTCAACACAAAACAGGAGAACGCCGATGGCCGGTACAATCACCCTGACCGAGCACGATGCGATCCGTTCCTGGGCGGCGGCGCGCGCCGGATTTCCGGCCATTGTCGACATTTCGCCCGAGGCCGGCACGCAACCCATGCTGCGCCTGGTTTTTGGCCAGAACGCCTATGAGGACGACGACCGCCCGGAGCGGCCTCCCAACGCCGGCGGCTACGAGCTGGTCGAATGGGACGAGTGGTTCAAGATTTTCGACGAGCAGCAACTGGCGCTGATCGTCGCTGCCGACGAGCCTGGCCGACGTGAGGAGTTCCACGAGATTATCCGGCTCGGCGACCGCTGACCGACAAAAGGCCCGGATCGCGGTGCGCTCCGGGCCTTTGATCGCGTCCGCGGCAGGCCGTTACTTCCAGTCGCGGATATCGACGAAATGGCCGGCGATTGCCGCCGCCGCCGCCATGGCCGGCGAGACCAGATGGGTGCGGCCCTTAAAACCCTGCCGGCCCTCGAAATTGCGGTTCGAGGTCGAAGCGCAGCGCTCATGCGGCTTCAGCCGGTCGTCGTTCATCGCCAGGCACATCGAGCAGCCGGGCTCGCGCCAGTCGAAGCCCGCGGCGACGAAGATCTTGTCGAGCCCTTCGGCTTCGGCCTGCTCCTTCACCAGGCCGGAGCCCGGCACGATCATGGCGTTCACGCGCGGATTGACCTTCTTGCCCTCGACAACCTTGGCGGCGGCGCGCAGGTCCTCGATGCGGCCATTGGTGCAGGACCCGATGAAGACGCGGTCGAGCGTGATGTCGGTGATCTTGGTTCCGGGCGTCAGCCCCATATAGTCGAGCGCGCGCAGCTTCGAGGAACGCTTGTTCTCGTCGGCGATGTCGGCCGGATTCGGCACGAAACCCTGCACCGAGACGACATCCTCGGGCGAGGAGCCCCAGGAGACGATCGGCGGCAGTTTTTGCGCATCGAGCACGACCACCTTGTCGAAATGCGCACCTTCGTCGGAATGCAGCGTCTTCCAGTAGGCAAGCGCGGCGTCCCAGGCGGCGCCCTTCGGCGCGCGCGGCTTGTCCTTCACATAGGCGAAGGTGGTCTCGTCCGGCGCGATCAAGCCGGCGCGCGCACCGCCTTCGATCGACATGTTGCAGATCGTCATGCGACCTTCCATCGACAGCGAGCGGATCGCCTCGCCCGCATATTCGATGACGTAGCCGGTGCCGCCGGCAGTGCCGATCTCGCCGATGATGGCGAGGATGATGTCCTTGGCGGTGACGCCTTCCGGAAGCTGGCCGTCAACGCGCACCAGCATGTTCTTGGCCTTGCGCTGGATCAAAGTTTGCGTCGCCAGCACATGCTCGACTTCCGAAGTGCCGATGCCGTGCGCCAGCGCGCCGAACGCACCGTGCGTGGAGGTGTGGCTGTCGCCGCAGACAATGGTCATGCCGGGCAGCGTGAAGCCTTGCTCCGGCCCGATGATGTGGACGATGCCCTGGCGGACGTCGTTCTCCGAATAATATTCGATGCCGAAATCCTTGGCATTCTTGGCCAGCGCCTCGACCTGGATGCGGCTTTCCTCGTTCTTGATGCCGAACTTGCGCTCGGGCGAGGTCGGCACGTTGTGGTCGACCACGGCGAGCGTCTTCTCAGGATGGCGAACGTCTCGGCCGCTCATGCGCAGGCCTTCGAAGGCCTGCGGGCTGGTGACCTCGTGGACGAGGTGGCGGTCGATATAGAGCAGGCAGGTTCCGTCGTCCTGGCGGTCGACGACATGGTCGTCGAAGATCTTGTCGTAGAGGGTGCGCGGTGCGCTCATGTGCGTAAATCCGTCGATATGAGAATGGCAAAAGCTGTCGCCGGGGCTTCCGACCGGCGAAGCGATCGGATAAGTCGCCTCAGCTAAGTCGGCTGGTGAGCGCGCCGCAGACGCGCGCGGCAAATCGCGACGGCAGGCGCTTCCTGTCCTGCAGCACGAAACCCTTATAGGCCGGATCGCCGAAAAGCTCTTCCATGGCGCTGCTCATATCAACGTTTTGGCTTTTCGGCAATTGCGGTAGCTTTGCCTTCTCCCCTTGTGGGAGAAGGGTGGATCGGCGCGCAGCGCCGAGACGGATGAGGGCTGTTCCAGCGGAGTGAGACGCTGGCTTTCCCTGGAGCACCCCTCATCCGTCGCCTTCGGCGACACCTTCTCCCACAAGGGGAGAAGGGGAAGCCGCGCTCACAGCACCCCGAATACGAAAGTCTTCACCAGCGCGTGCGGGTCGCCGATCGCATAGCAGCGAAACCACGGACTTTCCTCGGCCAGCCGCCACCTCCTTGCCTGCCTGAGATCGTCGAACACCGCTTGGAAGCCACCGCTCTCAAAAACCTGGTCGCGCACTGTGAAGATGGCGTGGCCGCCGCTCTTCGTGATGCGCACGAGTTCGTGCAGGCCCTCGGCCGGCGCGTGGCCGATGGTGAAGACGCCGGTCGAGAAGAAGGCGCGGAAATGACTGTCGGGCCAGGGCAGCGGACCGCCGAGCATCGCCTTCTTCAGCTCGCCATAGGCATTGCGGCTGCCTGCGATCTTCAGCATGTCGTCTGAAAGGTCGAGACCGGCGATGTCGCCATAGCCCAGCGCTTTCAATGACGGCCCGGACAGGCCGGTGCCGCAGCCGGCGTCGAGCAGCGGGCCTTCGCCCGCCGGCACATGCCGCGCCACCCAGGCGGTGATAAGGAAGGGCAGCAGATAGCCGAGCGAGGCGGTCTCGCCGTCATAGGTCGCCGCCCATTCAGCATAGGCCTTGGCGAGCGCCTCCGGCGTCTCGGCCGAATAGACGGAATCCAGCGCCGCATTGGCCTTGTCGAAATTCATGGGTCAGCTCCTGGACGTTACTAACCCAGGAAGCGTAGCGCGCTCTTGGCCCGGGGGCTATTGCTCATGCTGCCGTCGCAGCCGTTTCTCGAGCGCCCGCAGCGCCAGCGACAGGCCGACCGTCAAGATCAGATAGATATAGGCGACGATCGAATAGGTCTCGAAGAAGCGGAACGAGCCGGCGGCATAGACCTTGCCGATCTGCGTGATGTCGGCAACGCCCAGCACCGAGACCAGCGAGGAGTCCTTGACCATGGCGACAAAATCGTTGCCGAGCGGCGGCAGGATGGTGCGGATCGCCTGCGGAAAGACAATCAGCCGGAAGCGCTGCACGCGCGTCAGCCCGAGCGCCTTTGCCGCCTCGATCTGACCCTTCTCGACCGACAGGATGCCGGCCCGGAACACTTCCGAGATGAAGGCCGAATAGCCGATGGTCAGAGCCATGATGGCGCGCCACAGAAGCGAGATGTCGCGCACCAGGAGCTCGCCGATCCAGCCGGCGCTCTGCAGCGGCGCCGTCAGCGCGTTCCACGCCGCGACGAATGCCGGCGCCCCGGCAAAAGCGATCCAGAACAGCAGCACCAGGATCGGCACGCCGCGGATGATCTCGACATAGAAGCGCGCGATCTGGCGCAGCCATTGCGACCCCGACAAGGCCATCAGCGCGATGCCGAGTCCAAGCGCCGAGGCCAGCGCGAAGCCGACCACGGTGACGAAGACGGTGATGCCGATGCCCTTGGCGACGGTGGCGAAGACCTCAGCGTAAAGGTCGCTGGCGGCGATGGCCAGCGCCGCGGCGAGCGCCAGGACGGCCGCTGCGGCCAGCCACCAGGGGAATTCGGATTTGGCGGTGGACGTCGTGGCGGTCATCAGGATGTGCCGCCAGCATCGTTGCGAAGGCCGCGTTCCGGCACAGCCCCCTCTGCGCTGCCGGGCATCTCCCCCGCAGGACGGAAGATCAGCAGCTTTGTCGCCGGCGCTCTTCTTGCAACGTCGGCGATTTGCGAAAGCGAAGGCGACAGCCAATCTCCCCCCTTGCGGGGGAGATGTCCGGTAGGACAGAGGGGGGTGGGAAGGAATGAGACTTTCGCGGTTTTCCGCCCGCCGCCGTCGCCGATCAATCGCAGCAAAGGAGCCTACTGCCCCATCTTGTAGTCGAGGAACCACTTCTTGTTCAGCGCATCGAGCGTGCCATCGGCCTTGAGCGCGGCGATCGCGGCGTTGACCGGCTTCACCAGGTCGGAGCCCTTGGGGAAGATGAAGCCGAAATCCTCACTGCCGAGCGGCCCGCCGATCAGCTTCAGCTTGCCCTCGGAGGCGTCGACATAGCCCTTGCCGGCGGTGCCGTCCGTCAGCACCACGTCGACATCGCCGGACTTCAGCGCCTGCACGCTGGCGCCGAAGGTCTCGAACAATTTTATGCGCGGGTTCTGCTCATTACCGTCGAGCACGCTGTAGACGGCGGTGTAGAAGGGCGTCGTGCCGGCTTGCGCGCCGATCAGCCCGTCCTTGAAGGCGGCAAAGCTCTTGGCGTCGGTGAAGCGGCTCTCGTCGCCGCGCACCAGCATGAACTGTTCCGATCGCATGTAAGGGTCCGAGAAGTCGACCTTCGCCTTGCGCTCGTCCTTGATGGTGATGCCGGTCATGCCGATATTGTACTGGTTGTCGGAAACGGCCTGGATCATCGCGTCCCAGGAGGTGTTCTGGTACTCAACCTTGAAGTTCAGCTGCTTGGCGATCTCATCCATCGCGTCATATTCCCAGCCGATCTGCTTGCCGGTCTTCTTGTCGATGAACTGCAGCGGCGGGTAAGCGTTTTCGGTCACCACCACGACCTTTCTGCCGCCGAGATCGGGCAGCGTGTCGGCGAGCGCCGCAGCGGGCGCGAGAAGGCAGGCCAATAGGCCGGCCAGCAGCAGTTTCGACTTGATCATGACGAACTCCCGAACGTGACTGGCGGCGCTACGCTCGCCCCAAGAGAAAAACCGGCGCCGACTTTAGCTTTCCGCAAGCGCCTTGCAAGCCGATCCGCTGCACCGATGAGCGCCAAAGCGGATTCCCATGCTCTGATCGGCACGCTTCCCGAACCCAGCCTGCGACGGACCATCCGCGCAATCCGCAACCGCTTCGCGCAACCCGGCGACCAGCCGGGTCAGCGTGCCATGCAGGGCTTTCAGCTCGGCGCGTTCCGGCGGCATGCTGCAGGCAAGCGCCGCTTGCACATCCAAACGAAAAAGGCGGCCGAAGCCGCCTTTCCAAAACAATCTGCGGAAGCGCCTTATTCGGCCGACGCAGACTCCGCAGCCTTCTTCTCGGCGGCGTCCTGCGCGGCTTTCTCAGCAGCCAGCGCCTCGGCGGCGGCGACCTTCTCGGCCTCGATGCGGGCGCGTTCGGCGTTCAGCGCATCACGCTCTTCATCGTTCAGCTTGCGGGCGCGCACGCCGGTGTTTTCCGAAATGCGGGCCGACTTGCCGCGACGGTCGCGCAGGTAATAGAGCTTGGCGCGGCGCACCTTGCCACGGCGCACGATCTCGACGCCTTCGACCATCGGCGAGTAGACCGGGAACACGCGCTCGACGCCTTCGCCGTAGGAAATCTTGCGGACGGTGAAATTCTCCTGGAAGCCGGAGCCGGAACGGGCGATGACGACGCCCTCATAGGCCTGGACGCGGGTGCGGCTGCCTTCGGTGACGCGCACCTGGACGCGCACGGTGTCGCCAGGCTGGAATTCGGGCAGCTTGCGCTTGGCTTCGATCTTGGCGGCCTGCTCGGCCTCGAGCTGACGGATGAGATCCATCTCAAATATCCACTTCTTGTTCTTCCGACAGCCAGAGCGTCCTCGACTTGCCTTGCAGTTCCAATGACCGCTCGGCTATGTCCTTTGCCCAGACATTCAAATCGGGGGCATCGGACAGGGACGGCTACACCGCCATTTGTTGACGGGTCCGGAAGATCGTTCTTCCGGTTCGGGCGGCGACATACAGCTATTTCGGCGCTTTGTCACGCCTTTGACGCCTAATTTTTGAAAACTATGGCCCCATCATATTGCCTCCGTGCCGGGTTGCGCGCGCCATGCAAGCTTTCTAAGTCGGAGAAAGCTATTTCCCAGGCCTCCCTCGATGACATTCTTCGATGCCGTCCTGCTCTTCTTAGCAGGCTTTGTCTCGGGCGCGGTGAACGCCGTCGCCGGCGGCGGCACTTTCGTCACCTTCGGTGCCTTGACGCTGGTCGGCCTGCCGCCGATCGTTGCCAACGCAACGTCCTCGGTGACACAGTTTCCGGGCTACATCACCTCGACGCTCGCCTATCTCGACGACATCAGGCATTTCTGGCGCCAGGCGCTTGTGCTCTGCGTGATATCCGGCTTTGGCGCGCTGGCCGGTTCGCTCATTCTGCTGGCGCTCTCCAACACGTCCTTCCGCGCGCTTGTGCCCTGGCTGCTGATCGCCGCGACCGCCCTGTTCGCGGCCGGTCCGTGGCTGAAGCCGGCGGCCGGACCGGAGCACCAGGCCTCGCTCGGCTCGCTCGCCGGATCGCTGGCGCAATTCCTGACCTCGGTCTATGGCGGTTTCTTCGGCGCCGGAATGGGCGTGATGATGCTTGCCACCCTCGGCCTGACGCAGACCGGCGACTACCACAAGCTCAATGCGTTGAAGAACATGCTGGCGGTGGTCATCGCGGCGATCGCCATCCTGGTTTTCGTTTCGGGCGGCGTCGTCGCCTGGCCGCAGGCGATCGTCATGATCCCCGGCGGGGCGCTGGGCGGCTATGCCGGGGTGTGGATCGCCAGGCGCGTGCCGCAAGGTGTCGTGCGCGGCTTCGTCGTCGCCGTCGGCCTGTTTCTGGCCTTTTATTACTTTACCAAGGGCTGAGCACCGGCCAGCAGATCGGGCCGGCGCTCCCGCGTCAGCTTCTCAGCCTCGGCGCGACGCCACGCGGCGATCTTCTTGTGATTGCCGGAGGTCAGCACTTCGGGGATTTGCCTGCCCTCGAACTCCTGCGGCCGCGTGTAATGCGGATGCTCGAGCAGGCCGTTCTCAAAGCTTTCTTCCTCGCCCGAGACGGCGTTGCCCATCACCCCCGGCAGCAGCCGCACCACCGCATCGAGCAGCACCAGTGCCGCCGGCTCGCCGCCCGACAGGATGAAATCGCCGATCGAGACTTCCTCCAGACCGCGCGCCTCGATCAGCCGCTGGTCGACGCCCTCGAACCGGCCGCACAGGATGACGGCACCCGGCCCGGCGGCGAGCTCGCGCACCCGGGCCTGCGTCAGCGGTTTTCCACGCGGGCTCATCAGCAACCTTGGACGTTCATCGCCCTGCGGCGAAACGTGGTCGATCGCCCTGGCCAGCACGTCGGCGCGCATCACCATGCCGGCGCCGCCGCCGGCCGGCGTATCGTCGACGGTGCGATGCCGGTCAGTGGCGAAATCGCGGATCTGGATCGCTTCCAGCGACCAGGTGCCGGCTTCCAGCGCCCGGCCGGCGAGCGAAAGCCCAAGCGCACCCGGAAACATCTCCGGGTAGAGAGTCAGCACCGAGGCGGCAAAGCTCACCGGTTGCCCCCGGCGTCCTTCGGTCCGCGCGGCCGGCCCTTCGGGTCGAAACCGGGCCGCCCGGCGGCTTCGCTATCCTCGTCCTCGACCAGCCCCGCCGCCAGGGGATCGACCTGAACGAAGCCGTCGGCGATCGACACATGCGGCACCGCGGCTTGCGTGAACGGGATCAGCACACCCTTGCGGCCCGCGAGCGTGACGTCGAGTATGTCGCCGCCGCCGAAATTATGCACGGCGACGACCCTGCCGATGACGCCGGTATCGTCCCTCACCTCAAGGCCGATGAGGTCGGCATGGTAGAACTCGTCCTCCTCGCCGTCGTCCGGTAGCACCGAACGGTCGACGAACAGCTCCGTGCCGGCAAGCGCCTCGGCCGTGTTGCGGTCGCTGACGCCCTTGAAGCGCACCACCACGACCGTGCCGGCCGGCCGGATGTCGAGGATCTGGAAGGCTCGGCCATCCTTGGCATGCAGCGGCCCGTAGTCGGCGAGCGCCAGCGGATCGCCGGTGAAGGTTTTCACCCGCAACTCGCCCTTGATGCCGTGCGCGGCGCCGATCACGGCCATCTGTACAGGGTTCTCGAGCTTCGACATCGGCATCACTTCCTTTGCCCTGCTCTAACCCTCTGAAGCCGCCATTTCAATGATCGGCTCTTCACCGCTTCCTAACCTGACTGCCCGAAAATGCCGGCATGCAGGAATTCCTCATCCCGGCAAAACCCGACCTCCAGGCGGCGCGCGAGAGCTGGCTCAAGATGCTGGCGCGCGAGCGCCGGCTGTCGCCCGAAACGGTCGAAGCCTATGAGCGCGACACGCGCCAGTTCCTGCATTTCCTGACCGGGCATTGCGGCGGCCCGCCAGGCATCTCCGATATCGCCGACCTGCGGCCGGCCGACCTGCGCGGCTTCCTCGCCGCGCGCCGCAACGGCGGCGCCGGCGCCCGCACGCTCGGCCGCGGCCTGGCCGGCGTCCGTTCGCTGCTGCGCTTTCTCGAAAAGCGCGGCCTCGTCAACGCGGCGGGTGCGGCCGCTCTGCGCGCGCCGCGTCAGCCGAAATCGCTGCCGAAACCGCTGACGGCGAGCGATGCCAAGCAGGTCGTGACTGTCGAGGGCCAACTGGCGGAAGAACCCTGGATCGCCGCCCGCAACGCCGCCGTGCTGACGCTGCTCTACGGCTCCGGGCTGCGCATCTCGGAAGCGCTGGGCCTGACCGGGGCCGATCTCGCCACCGAGGCCGACACGGTGCTGCGCATCACCGGCAAGGGCGGCAAGACAAGGCTGGTGCCGGTGCTGCCGGTGGCGCTCAGGGCGGTCGCCGAATACCGGCGGCTGTGTCCCTTCCACATCGATCCGAAAGAGCTGCTGTTCCGCGGCGCTCGCGGCGGCCCGCTCAATCCGGCCATCGTCCAGCGCGAGATGGCGAAGCTGCGCTCGGCCCTCAACCTGCCGGAAACCGCGACGCCGCATGCCTTGCGCCATTCCTTCGCCACGCATCTGCTCGGCCGTGGCGGCGACCTGCGCACCATCCAGGAACTGCTCGGCCATGCCAGCCTGTCGACCACCCAGATCTATACCGGCGTCGACACGGCAAGGCTGCTCGACATCTACGACCGGGCGCATCCAAGGGCGTGAAGCGTTTGGCGAAGCCGCCCCGCGTTCCTCGTGCCAAGACGGAACAACGAGCGAAGCGTATCCTGAAATGGTGGCTGCAGGTCGAAATCGGCGGCTGTCGAACAGCTGCAGGTGGCCTGACCCAACCTTGACATTCTTCGAAAGCCGGCCGCCCGTTTCCCGACGGCCGCCTCTCGAATACCCTAGGTCAGCGCATCACATAGACGATGCGCCGCGTGCCCGGATCGACCAGCGCCGGCTGGTTGTTCACATAGACATAGCGGTAGTTGTAATCCGGGATCTCGCGCAGCTCGACCGTATCGGGCAGCACCGCGCCGGTCACCACTTCGCCCTCGAGATAGACCGGTTCGACCCGGTGCGTGGTGACATAGGTGCCGACCTCGGCCGGCGGCCTGGCGATCGGCTCGATGGCGTCGTCGCCGGAAACGATGGCGCCGGTGTAGGTGTCAGTGGTGTAGATATCATCGGTCGGCGGAGCCACGACGGCAATGCCGGCATCGGCCGGCCGGCGCGTCACGACAACACGGCTGCCGCCGAATTCGGCAGTCACATAGTCGGAATAGACCCAACCTTTGCCGCCGGCTTCGGCGATGGTGCACCATTTGCTGCCTTCGATGCAGCCTCTGAGCGTCGCCGACTGGCCGGCAGCCAGCACGCCGATAACGGGATATTGCGGGCCGGGGCCGGCGCGGACATTCAGATCCGTCACTGCCGAGACGGGCGTGTCGGCAAGCGCCGCGCCCGACATGGCAAGCAGCGCACCGGCAAGTGCCGGAAACAATAGACTTTTCATGATTTCTCTCCGTTCTCAACGCTCCCTCGGGCTCGAAAACGAACCAGAACCTTATGCGTTCCGGCTAAAGTGCCGTCGCCTGCTCACGAATTGTTCCATTTGTTTTGGGCAAGTCGGTCAAAAGCTGGTGAACGAAGGCCAGTTTTTGCGCCGTCACCTCCGAAATGACGAAGGGATAAAGGTCGGGCAGACCCATGCAGCGGTTGATCGAATTGGAGGCCTCCGACAGCACCAGCCAGCGGGCGAGGATCCTTTCGAACGGTTCCGGCGCCGGATCGGGTTCGGCGGGCTCCCGCAACGGATGTCCCCCTGTATCGCCAGGCGGCAGGTCGTTGGCTTCCACCGTCTCCAGCCGGCCGAGCGGAAAATTCAGCGCATGCACCATCTCAAGCGTGTCTGTGATGTGCAGGTGGTGCGCCCAGGTCTCGGCCCAGTCTTCCCAGGGGTGGGACGCCGCATAGGCCGAGATGTGGCGCTGCTCCCAGTCCGGCGGCGCGCCCTTGGCGTAGTGGGCCTTCAGCGCTTGCTCGTAGTCGACCCGCTCGTTGCCGAACAGAGCGCGAAAGCCTGAAAGCCGCTCGGGATCGTCGCGGATCAGCCGATCCCAGTAATAATGGCCGAGCTCGTGGCGGAAGTGGCCGAGCAAGGTGCGGTAGTTCTCGCCCATCTCGACACGCCGCCGCTCGCGCTCGGCGGAATCGGCCTCGGCGACGTTAAGGGTGATCCTGCCGTTGTCGTGGCCGGTCAGGATCCGCTCGCCGCCTGGTCCGCCGCCGATCGGATCGGCGAGGAAGTCGAAAGCGAGCCCGGCCTCGTCCTGCGGTCCGGCCTTGGGCGCCACCGGCAAGCCGAAGGCGAGCAGCGAATAGACGGCGCGTTTCTTGGCCGCCTCGACGCGGATCCAGCGCCGACGGTTGCCCTCCACCGAAAGGTCGGGGATCAATTGGTTGAGCGCGCAAGCTCGGCAGAAAATCCTGCCCGGCTCGGCCCGCCAGTTGCAGGCGCACTCGTCGGCATTTCCGCATGGAACGGCGTCGCCGCCGGAAAGCACGAAACACGCCCGCTCCGGATCGTAAAGCACCAGGCTTGAACAGTTCAGGCATTGCGCGTTCTCGAAATAGAGACGGTGGCCGCAATGAGGGCAGTCGAACAGCTTCATCGGTCATCGAACCGCGGGAAAAAGGTCAACGAAAGTTGGGCAACGCCCAAACGCCCGTCGCCGGCCGTCGTTCCGTTTCTATTTCGTCGCGAGCAGGGCGACGCCCCACCTGGCCACGCTTTCGCCTGACAATGTCGCGCCGCAACAAAGCCTGGGTGAGCGGTTCGGCGACATGCTCGCCGGCGAAGAAGATCTTCTCCGCCACCGCCTGCAACAGTGTGGCGCGCGCTTCGGAACGGTCGGATTGGGCAGCCGCATAGGCGAGCCTGCGCCAATGATCACAACATCGACGTCTTCCCAAAAGACACACACAATAAATCCTTGCGCCATAATTTATGCTTGATCGTGGGCAAATTCCCCGGCATTCGCCAGCTTCAAGCGCCGCGCAGCCCGCGCGGGCGGTGACAACCGGGCGCTTCACTGGCAGATTTGCAGCCGGGACGTGATTCAGGCAACCAGGAGAACGATATGGCATTTTTTGCCAAGGGAAGGATTTTCATGGCCGCCGTTGTGGCGGCTTTCGGGCTGGCGACAGGCGCGCAGGCCGCGGCCAGCTGCGGCAAGAACGGCGCCGGCTTCGACGCATGGAAACAGCAATTTGCCGCGGAAGCACAAGCCGAGGGCGTGGGCCAGAGGGGTCTGTCCGCGTTGGCCGGCGCGACTTACGCGACAAGGACGATCGCTGCCGACCGCGCGATCCACAAGGCTTTCAGCGGCTCGGTGGAAGCGTTCATGCAGCGTCGTGGCGGGGCCGCGATCATTTCCAAGGGCCGTGCGTTGAAGAAGCAGAACGCGGCGATGTTCGACAGGATCGAACAGACTTACGGCGTGCCGCCGGGCGTCCTGCTTGCGATCTGGGGCATGGAGACTGGCTTCGGCGCGTCGATGGGCAACCAGAACACGATCTCCGCCATTCTGACGCTGGCCTATGATTGCCGCCGCCCGGACTATTTCACCCCGCATGCCATCGCCGCCCTGAAGCTGGTCGATCGCGGCGCGCTGACCGCCTCCTCGGTCGGCGCCATGCATGGCGAGATCGGCCATACGCAGTTCCTGCCCGGAAATGTTCTGAAGTATGGCGTCGGCAACGGAAATCTGCGCGACAGGAACACCGCGCTGGCTTCCACCGCCAACTTCCTCAAAGCCCATGGCTGGCAGGCCGGCGCGGGATATGAGGCGAATATGGGCGCCATCGCCGGCTGGAATTCGGCAAGCGTCTACCAGCAGGCCATCGCCCGCATCGCCGAGGCGATCGACGCCAACTGATGAGAGAGTCTCTGTGAGCAGAACAGCCCGGCCATGCGCCGAGCTTTTTTGTTGGGCTTGGAGATTGGCGAAAGCCGGGAGATGGCTAGTCTCCCCCTTGCGGGGGAGATTAGCAGCTTCAGCGACGGTTCCTTGCCGCCAGCGTCCGCAACCGCAGCGCATTGAGACGGATGAAGCCGGCGGCGTCCTTCTGGTCGTAGGCGCCGCGATCATCCTCGAAGGTGACCAGCGCATCGGAATAGAGCGTCTTCTTCGACTTGCGGCCGGTGACGATGACATTGCCCTTGTAGAGCTTCAGCCGCACCGCGCCTTCGACGTCTTCCTGGCTCTTGTCGATCATTGCCTGCAGCATCACGCGCTCGGGCGAGAACCAGAAGCCGTTGTAGATCAGCTCGGCATAGCGCGGCATGAACTCGTCCTTGAGGTGCCCGGCACCGCGGTCGAGCGTGATCGATTCGATCGCCCGGTGGGCGGCGATCAGGATGGTGCCGCCGGGGGTTTCGTAGACGCCGCGCGACTTCATGCCGACGAAACGGTTTTCGACAAGGTCTAGGCGACCGATGCCGTTGTCGCGGCCGAGGTCGTTGAGCGCCGCCAGCATGGTAGCCGGCGACAGCTTCTTGCCGTTGAGCGCGATCGGATCGCCCTTCAGGAACTCGATCTCGATCTCGGTGACGACGTCCGGCGCGTCCATCGGCGAGACGGTGCGCTGGTGGACGAATTCCGGCGGCTCGCTCCACGGATCCTCGAGCACCTTGCCTTCCGAGGAGGAATGCAAAAGGTTGGCGTCGACCGAGAACGGCGCATCGCCGCGCTTGTCTTTCGGCACCGGGATCTGATGCTGCTCGGCGAAGTTGAGAAGGTCGGTGCGCGACTTGAATGACCAGTCGCGCCACGGCGCGATGACCTTGATGTCCGGGTTGAGCGCGTAAGCCGACAATTCGAAGCGAACCTGGTCATTGCCCTTGCCCGTGGCGCCATGCGCGATCGCGTCGGCGCCGGTCTCCTTGGCGATCTCGACCAGGTGCTTCGAGATCAGCGGCCGGGCGATCGAGGTGCCGAGCAAATAGGTGCCTTCATAGACGGCATTGGCGCGGAACATCGGGAAGACGAAGTCCGAAACGAATTCCTCGCGCACGTCGACGATGCGGATGTCCTTGATGCCCATCATCTCGGCTTTGCGGCGCGCCGGCTCCAGCTCGCCGCCCTGGCCGAGATCGGCGGTGAAGGTGACGACTTCGGCGCCGAGCTCGGTCTGCAGCCATTTCAGGATGATGGAGGTGTCGAGGCCGCCGGAATAGGCGAGCACGACTTTCTTGACGTCTTTGATCTTGGACATTTTGGCGGTTCCGCGGGAAGATGGCTTCGCGGGCGAGGTATCACGGCCGTTCCGGGCGGCGCAAGAGACGAACAGATGCCCGCCGATGGCACAGGCTGGGCCAGATGTTTGCCTGGGCAGACGCTGGCGACGCAAAAATCGCCGCGCTATAGAGCTGCGCGATCCACTCCGAGGCGACCCATGTCCTTCATTCCCGACACTTCGACGCTCATCCAGTTCGCCATCGCCACGCTCATCCTGGCGATCACGCCGGGACCGGACATGACGCTGTTCGTGTCGCGCACGCTGAGCCAGGGCCGAGCCACCGGCTTCGCCTCGATGGCAGGCGCGCTATGCGGCACGTTGGTCCACACCACACTGGTGGTGGTCGGCGTCTCGGCGCTGATCGTGGCCTCTCCCATGGCTTTCTTTGCGCTGAAGATTTTCGGCGCCGGCTATCTGGTGTTTTTAGCCTGGCAGGCGGTGGCCAAAGGCTCGGCCTTTTCGCCGGAGAAGAAGACGGGACCGCAAATCTCGCTGTTCCGCAGCTGGGCGGCCGGGCTCGGGGTCAATCTCCTCAACCCGAAGATCATCCTGTTCTTCATGACGTTCCTGCCGCAATTCGTCTCCGCGCATGACCCGAAAGCACCCGGCAAGCTGTTCTTCCTCGGCATCACATTCATCGTGCTGTCGATCCCGGTGACGGCGCCGATGGTGCTCGCGGCGGAGAAATTCGCGGCGGCGATGAAGGCGAGCCCGCGCGTCACGCGCGTGGTCGATTATCTGTTCGGCGGCGTGTTCTCGGCCTTCGCGTTCAAGATCCTGACGGCACAGGCGAAGTAAAGCCCGCGCCGAGCTCAGGGCTCCAGATCGGGCAGCGCCTCGCGGCGCCAGCTTCCGGCCCAGCGGCCGGCAGAGAGCCAATAGAAGATGCCGCCGACCATGCCGCTGCCGATCAGCGCGAGCCTGACATTGTTGTCGGCGACATCGAAATCGCCGTCGCCGATGTTATGCGCGAAGCCGAGGAAGACGACGGCGATGACGGCCCCGCCCAGCGCATAGAACAGCCAGTCGCGGCGGCCGAGCACTTCCGCGATCAGGATGACGATCGCTGCCGGCATGAAGCCGAAATAGGCGACGAACAATGCCAGGAAAGGCACCGAAAAATAGAGCGCGGGCGCGATCGTCTGATGTCCGGGCTCCGGCGCATAGCCGAAATAGCCGAGGAACAGCACGTTGAGAAAGGCGCTCGCCGCCAGCGAGGCGATCACATAGCCGATCAGGATGGCGGCGAAGCGGACGAGATAGGCGATGATACGCCTCACTCCTCGCCGTGCCCCGCGATCATCATCGCTTCAAGCGCCAGCCGGTCGACCTTGCGCATGCGTTCCGATTCCGACTTGAGCTGGCCGCAGGCGGCGAGGATGTCGCGGCCGCGCGGCGTGCGGATCGGCGAGGCGTAGCCGGCATTGTTGATGTAGTCGGCGAACTTCTCGATCGTCTCCCAGTCCGAGCACTGATAGTTGGTGCCGGGCCACGGGTTGAACGGGATCAGGTTGATCTTGGCCGGAATGCCCCTGAGCAGCTTGACCAGCGCCTTGGCATCCTCGAGGGAATCGTTGACGTCCTTCAGCATCACATATTCGAAGGTGATGCGGCGGGCGTTGGAGAGACCCGGATAGGCGCGGCAGGCAGCGATCAGTTCCTTCAGCGGATACTTCTTGTTGATCGGCACCAGCAGGTCGCGCAGGTCGTCATTGGTGGCATGCAGCGAGATCGCCAGCATAACGCCGATCTCCTCGCCGGTGCGGGCAATCTCCGGCACGACCCCCGAGGTCGACAGCGTGATGCGTCTTTTCGATAGGGAAAGTCCGTCGCCGTCGGAAGCGATCAGCAGCGCCTTCTTCACCGCCTCGAAATTGTAGAGCGGCTCGCCCATGCCCATCATAACGATGTTGGACACCTTGCGGCCCTCGGCCGGCACGATGGCGCCGTCCGGCGTGCCGCGGTCGGGGAAGTCCCCGAGCCGGTCGCGCGCGGTAAGCAGCTGCGCCAGGATCTCTTCCGTCGTCAGGTTGCGCACCAGCTTCTGCGTGCCGGTGTGGCAGAAGGAGCAGGTCAGCGTGCAGCCGACCTGCGAGGAGATGCAGAGCGTGCCGCGGCCTTCCTCCGGAATATAAACGGTCTCGATCTCGACCGGACGGCCGGCGCCGCGCGGCGGAAAGCGAAACAGCCATTTGCGCGTGCCGTCGGAAGAGATCTGCTCCTCGACGATCTCGGGCCGCGCGACGGTGAAATGCTTGTCGAGCTCGGCGCGCAGATCCTTGGAGATGTTGAACATATGGGCGAAGTCGGAGACCCCGCGCACATACATCCAGTGCCAGAGCTGCTGGGCGCGCATCTTCGCCTGGCGCTCCGGCACGATGCCGGCCTCAACCAGAGCGGCGCCAAGCTCGGCACGCGTCAGGCCGATCAGCGACGGCTTTTCGGCCGGCGTGGCGCGGGCGCGCAAGGGGTCGCGGGCGCCTTCGGCGGTCAGATCGAATGAAAGGGTCATGGTTGCGCCAATATAAGCGGTTTGCGGCCGATTTCAGCATCGTGCCTGAAATGAAACGCGCGCATAGCACAGCTTGCGACCGGAGTCATGTCGGCGGCACAGGCGGCCGGTGTCGCTATTCCCGCCCCGGCTGAGATCACATATTCGTGTTGACGTAACAGCTCGAAGCGCACCCGCGAACCTGAAAGGGGCGACCATGCCCTTGCAGAAATGGGAGTACGCGGAATGCATTCGATCAAGCTTGTTGCCATCGCCGGTCTCGCAAGCCTTTTTGCCTCGCAGGCGTTTGCCGAGGATACGATGGGCACGATGACCATGATGAAGGGTGGGCAAATGACGGCGATCATGCCCGACGGCCATATGGGCACCATGATGCCTGACGCCAAGATGAGCGCCGAAATGATGAAGATGGCGAAGCCGATCAAGCATTGCATGATGATAATCACCGACGCCAAAGGCAAAGCCTACATGATCGATACGTCGACCAAGAAGGCCCAGGCCGAATGTGAAAAGATGGCGATGTGAGAATGGTGGGACTCGCCAGCCCTGCTGCCCGCCGGCGCAGGCCGGCGGGATATCCAAACCGCGGTCCTGCCCTGGCTCCTCGATCTCCGATTTTCGTCGCTCGCCTCGACCTGACCTGACCTCGCAGGCTTGATCCTCCCTCTCAGTGTGCTAGGGGCGGGTCATCACCCAGAGGACAGGCATGGCCGGCATATCGCGTAGATACCCGATGCTGCGGCGCTCGCAGGCTATGTGGGCGTCGCGCCGCGTCTGGCAGCCGCGCCTTGTGTTCTGGGCCGGCGCCATCTCGATCGGCTTGATCAGCGTGCTGTTCGCCCTGCTGGCCGACCGGGCGCAGGCGCTGTTCCACGTCGTCACCGGCGGCGATAGCGGCAGCTGGCGCTTTTATCTGCCGCTGGTCATGACGCCCGCCGGCTTCGTGATTTGCGCCTGGCTTGCCCATTCCTTCTTTCCGGGATCGCAAGGCAGCGGCATTCCGCAGGCGATCGCCGCCCGTCACCTGCGCGATGACGAGGATCGCGGCCACCTTCTTTCGCTGCGCCTGGCAGCGGGCAAGGTTGCGCTTACCGTCATCGGTCTCGCCTGCGGCGGATCGATCGGCCGCGAGGGCCCGACGGTGCAGGTCGGCGCCTCACTCATGCTTCAGGCGGCGCGCTGGGGCGGCATGGCGCAGGCGCGCGGCCTGATCCTGGCCGGCTCGGCTGCCGGCGTCGCCGCCGCCTTCAACACGCCGCTCGCCGGCATCGTCTTCGCCATCGAGGAGATGGGTCGCGCGTATGAGTCACGGACCAACGGGCTGGTGCTGACGGCGGTGATCCTCGCCGGCCTCGCCTCGCTCGGCCTGCTCGGCAACTACACCTATTTCGGCGTCGCCAGGGACACGGTGGCCTTCGCCACCGACTGGCCGCTGGTGATTGCCTGCGGCGTCATCGGCGGCGGCTTCGGCGCGCTGTTTTCGCTGTTGGCGCTGAGGATCACGCGGCGCGTCCGACGCTGGAATGGCCTGCAGCCATTGTGGCGCGCGCTGCTCGTGGCAGGCATCTGCGGCCTGGCGGTTGCCGCGATCGGTCTCGTCTCGGGCGGCCTTACGTTCGGAACCGGCTACGCTCAGGCCCGCGGCGCCGTCGAAGGCGCGCCGCTACCCGCGTTCTTCTTCCTGGAAAAATTCGCGGCCGGCGTGCTGTCGATGGTGTCGGGCATTCCGGGCGGCATCTTCGCGCCGTCGCTGGCGGTGGGCGCCGGTCTCGGCAGCACGCTTGGCCTGGCGTTCGGCGCCGGAACAGGCCTCGCCGCGCTGCTCGGCATGGCCGGTTATTTCGCCGGCGTCGTGCAGGCGCCGATGACGGCCTTCGTCATCATCCTCGAAATGACCGGCAACCACGACAACGTCATCGCGCTGATGTGCGCGGCGATGCTGGGCTACGGCACGGCGCGGCTGATCTCCAACGAGCCGCTCTATCACGCGCTGTCACGCGTGTTCATCGCCGAGGCGATCAGGCGGCGCAGGGCCGTCGAGCAGCAAGGCTGAATGGCGAGCTTGGCGCTGTCGCCTTAGTCGCTTGTCCCTGGCCGCATTTGCGGAACACGGACTTCGATATTGCTATCCTCCGCCAAGGGAGCCTCAGCCTATTTGCACTTGGCGATCGAGGCCAGCGCGGCCGAGATGCCCTTCAGCGAAAAGACGTAGGAAGTCGGGTTGCCGCGGCCGGACTTCGCCTGCACCTTCATGTCGGTGCCCGTCTTCATGGCGGCGATCAGCACCGGCTCTTCAGCGGCGTTCTCGACCCAGGCCGACTTGCCGCGGGTGAACATCGAGAAGGACTTCTTGTCGATGGTGACGGTGGCCTTGGAGCCTTCCTGGAAGTTGTAGCCGGCGATGAACTGCGGCTCATAGGACACCTGCTGCCCGGGCCGCTGGCTGACGAAGAAGAACATGTCGCCATGGTCGAGCTTCGGCGGCTGCTTGTCGGTCGGCACCGTGAGCACATAACAGACCTTGCCGCCTGCCGACTGATAGCTGTAGGTGCCCCAGGCGTTGTGCTGGCCGATCTTGGTCGCCTGCTGCGCCAGCGCCGGCGCCGCGAAGGCGGCCGCCAGGACCAGGCTGGAAACTGTAGCAATCAATCCGCGCATCGTTCTTCCCGTATTCCGAAATGGTGCGGAGGCGGGCCGCATGGCGTCCTGCCGTCGCTTCATTTTGATTTAATCAGGGTTACCAAACGGTGAATTTTTCCCAACAAAAGGAACTCACCCCAGGAAACCGCCGCATTCGCGCCGCCGCTTCCACGCGGCGGTCGCGATGTCCCGGCGCGAACTTGGAGGGCACGAAAGCGGCAAGAGTTTGTCTTTTCGCGCGGGCGGTTTCGCGGTTTCGTTGTGGCGAAAAAGTCAGCCAGGATCAACCTTTGTCGGCGAGGGCGTCCCTGGCGGCCTGCCGGTGCGCCGGGGTGATATGGGCGCTGACGGCGGTGATTGCCGCGGTGAGCACGGCAAGGTCATCGGTGAACCCGAGACCGAGCACGAAGTCGGGGATGAAATCCACCGGCAGCACGAAATAGCCGAGCGCGGCAAGCAGGGTACCCTTGGTGCGCAGCGGCGTGTCCTTGTCCATGGCGCAATAGTAGGCGGCGACCACCTCCTCCATGAACGGTATCTGCCGGGCAGCCTTCTTGGCGGTGCGCCAGAACTTCTCGCGCACCTCGCCTTCGCCGGCGAGCCTGTCGCCGAAGCCAAAGAAATCGAAACGGGATTCCTGCGCCATCAATCTCTCCTCGGCCACGCGCCAGCTTGCGTTTCGGCCACCGCGGAAGATGTGGTGAAAGCGGCACCCCCCTGCAAGGTCTCCACCGTTGCCAGCCCGGCAAATCGGAATCGGACTTATCGGCAGTCGTCAGCCGAAATAGCGGTTCATCCGCTTCGCCAGTTCGATGTCGAGCGCCGTGACGCCGCCGGCGTCATGCGTGTTCAGCGTGACGTCGACGGTCTTGTAGACGTTCGACCAATCGGGGTGGTGGTCCATCTTCTCGGCGGCCAGCGCCACGCGGGTCATGAAGGCGAAGGCCTCGGAGAAGTTCTTGAAGCCGAAGCTGCGCTTGATGGAGGCGCCGTCGGCCGCCAGCGACCAGCCTTCGAGTTCCGCCAGCGCTGCGGTAATCGCTTCCTTGTTGAGTTTTTCCCTGGTCATGTCGGGTTCCCGTGCTATTCGGAGGTAATCCAACCATAGCGCCGGATCGATGAGCGCAAAGCCCATAAAATCCATTCTGTTCGTCTGCCTCGGTAACATCTGCCGCTCGCCCTTGGCCGAAGGCATCTTCCGCGCCGTGTGGACCGAGCGCGGGAAAGGCCGGGCCATCCTTCTCGATTCGGCCGCGACCAGCGGCTGGGAGGTCGGCTCCGCGCCCGATCCGCGTTCGATCGCGGTAGCCACAAGGCACGGCATCGACATTTCCGCGCAAAAGGCGCGCAAAATAGCGCTGGACGATTTCTCGCGCTTCGACGTGATTCTCGGCATGGACCGGACGAATGTGCGCGATCTGAAGGCGTTAGCGCCGCAGGCCGCGCGCGACCGCATCCATCTCTTTCTGGAGTTTGCAAGCGGTATCGCGCGCGATGTGCCGGACCCCTATTACGAAGACCAGCAGGCCTTCGTTTCGGTCTACCGCATGATCCGCGAGGCGTCGGAGGCGCTGGCGAAGCGGCTGGAAGCGAGCGGATCGGCGCCAACCAGCGGCCAGGCTTCCTCGACGATGTAGGGGCCGCCGCCGACCGAATCGCGCGACGACATCAAGACGAAGCGGCCGACCCGGAAGGGCAGCGTGGAAAAGTTGCCGCGCGCCGACAGATATTGCGCGACGTCCGCCGGGCTCGAATTGCGCAGGCGCGCGAGCGTCACATGCGGCGAGAATTTGCGCGGATCGGCCGGCAGGCCGAGCCGCTGGCAGATGCGGTCGATCTCGCCCTGCAGCGCCACCAGGTCCGGCGAGGCGGACACGCCGGCCCATACGGCGTGCGGCTTCTTGCCGCCGAAAGCGCCCACGCCGGAGAGCGCCAGGGGGAAGGAGGGACGGTTGACGCGATCGAGCGCATTGGCGATGTCGTCGGCGATATGGCCCTCCACATCGCCGATGAAGCGCAGCGTCAGATGATAGTTTTCGACGTCGATCCAGCGGGCTCCGGGCAGGCCGCCCCGGAGCAGCGAGAGTGAAAGCGCGGCATCACGCGGAATTTCGAGGGCGGTGAAAAGACGCGGCATGGGAAGCCTCCTGTCCTCGAATCGAAACTCTCGCCCCTAGCGAATCATCGATAGCCATGCGGGGCAAGCGGTTTGTTGTCCACAAGCTTTCCCCTGGGGAAACCGTGGCGTTTTGGTCCCATCACGCGCCGCCCTTGGCGGCGATGGCTTTTTCCACGACCGGTAGAATGCCTTTGACCATGACGTCTATTCCCTTCGGGTTGGGATGAAGACCGTCCTCCAGCTGCATGGCCGGGTGGCCGGCGACCCCGTCAAGAAAAAACGGATAGAGCGGAACGGCGTATTTCGCGGCAAGCTTCGGGTAGATGGCGTCGAAGGCCTTCTGGTACTCGGCGCCCAGATTGGGCGCTGCAAGCATGCCTGCCAGGAGCACCGGAATGTTCCGCTGCTTCAACTTGGCCAACATAGCGTCGAGATTTTTCTCGGCGATCTCGGGCGACACGCCGCGCAGCATGTCGTTGGCGCCGAGCTCGAGGATGACGAGCCCGGTGCCGTCGGGCACCGACCAGTCGAGCCGCGCGAGGCCGCCGCTTGTGGTGTCGCCGGAAACCCCGGCATTGCCGACGGCGACGTCGAGGCCTTTTGCCTTCAAGGCCGCCTGCAATTTATCGGTGAAGCCCTCATCGGGACCAAGGCTGAACCCCGCCATCAGGCTGTCGCCGAAGCCGACGATCTTGAACGTATCTGCGCGCGCCGGCGAAATAGCGCCGCAAACCGCCAGGAGAAGAGTGAGGGCTGCGGCAGCTGAGTGTTTGAAAGCCATGCGGCGAGCCCCATATGACCGACACGATTCATGCAAAGGAGACATTTTTTGCCTCCTTCTTCCACCATATAGGGCGCATTCATTGTGACAGAAGCCGTCATCGCATTGAGGGATGTCTCGCTGACGCTCGGCGAGGGCGCCTCCTCCGTCCATGTGCTGAAGGGCGTCAGCCTCGATGTGGCCGCCGGCGAAGCCACCGGCATCGTCGGCCCGTCGGGATCCGGCAAGTCCACCTTGCTGATGGTTCTGGCCGGGCTGGAAAGGGTCGATTCGGGCACGGTGCGGATCGCCGGCGAATTGCTCAACGGCAAAAGCGAGGACCAGATTGCTTCGTTTCGAGGGCGAAACATCGGCATTGTCTTCCAGTCCTTCCACCTCATCCCCAACATGACGGCGCTCGAGAATGTCGCGGTGCCGCTGGAGCTCGCTGGGCACAACGACCCGTTCGGCGTGGCCGCGCAGGAACTCGCGGCGGTCGGCTTGAGCGACCGCGTGACGCACTATCCGGGAGAGCTTTCGGGCGGCGAGCAGCAGCGCGTGGCGATCGCCAGGGCGCTGGCGCCCTCGCCGCGCATCCTCATTGCCGACGAGCCGACCGGCAACCTCGACCAGGCGACGGGAAAGCAGATCGCCGACCTCCTCTTCGCCAAGGCGGCCGAGCGCGGCATGACGCTGGTGCTGGTCACGCATGATCCGGCGCTTGCGGGCCGCTGCTCGCGTCAGGTGTCGATGCGCTCGGGACGCATCGAGGACGCGCCAAGACAGGCTAGGGTGCCGGCCTGATGCGGACTTTGAGGCTGGCCCTCCGCTTCTCGCTGCGCGAGATGCGCGGCGGCCTGTCCGGCTTCATGATCTTCCTCGCCTGCATCGCGCTTGGCGTCGCGGCGATCGGCGGCGTCAATTCGGTGGCGCAGGCGATTACCGCCGGCGTCGCCAACCAGGGCCAGACGCTGCTCGGCGGCGACCTGCGCTTCCAGATCAACCAGCGCAGCGCTTCGGACGCCGAGCTCGGCTTCATCAAGAGCCTCGGCACGGTCTCGCTGAATTCCGGCATGCGCTCGATGGCGCGGCTCGAGGACGGCTCCGACCAGGCGCTGGTCGAAGCCAAGGCGGTCGACGACGCCTATCCGCTTTACGGCACGCTGGAGACCGATCCGCAGCTGCCCAGGAATGAATTGTTCGGCGAGAGATCCGGCATCTTCGGCGCCGCCGCGCCCGATCTCTTGTTCGATCGCCTCAATCTGCAAATCGGCGACCGCTTGAAGCTTGGCGGCGCAACGTTCGAGCTGAGGGCCCGATTGGTCAGCGAACCCGACGTGATTTCCGACGGTTTCGGCTTCGCGCCGCGGCTGATGATTTCGCACGACGGGCTGGTCGCGTCAGGGCTGGTTCAGCCCGGCAGCCTGGTCGAGAACGCCTATAAGATCCGACTGCCCGATGGCGCGAGCGAGGCGCGGATCAAAGGCATTCAAGCCGAAGCGGCGAAAGACTTTCCGCAGGCCGGCTGGTCGATTCGCACGCGCAGCAACGCAGCACCGGCGCTTTCCGCCAACATCCAGCGCTTCTCGCAGTTCCTGACGCTGGTCGGGCTGACGGCGCTTGTGGTCGGCGGCGTCGGCGTGGCGAATGCGGTCCGCGCCTATCTCGACGGCAAGCGCGGCGTCATCGCCACCTTCAAGAGCCTCGGCGCCTCCGGCGGCTTCGTCTTCGCCATCTATCTCGTGCAGATCCTTTTGATTGCCGGGCTCGGCATCGTGCTCGGCCTGATCCTGGGTGCGGCAATGCCGTTCGTGGCGAGCGCGCTCCTGCAGTCGGTCATTCCGGTGCCGGCGCAAGGCGGCTTCTATCCCGGCGCGCTTGCGATGGCGGCACTGTTCGGCCTTTTGGTGACGCTGGCCTTCGCGCTGCTGCCGCTCGGCCGCGCCCGCGACGTGCCGGCAACGGCGCTGTTTCGCGAGATGGGGTTCGAAAGCCGCGGCCTGCCGCGCCTGCCCTATGTCGGCGCCGCGCTGACGATCGTGCTCGCGCTGGCGGCGCTCGCCATCCTTTTCGCCGACGATCGGCGCATCGCCTCGATCTTCGTCGGCGCCACCGTCTTTGCCTTCCTGGTGCTGCGGCTGGTGGCGGCGCTGGTCCAATGGCTGGCCCGGCGAAGCCCGCGGCTGCGCTCGGTCTCTCTCAGGCTGGCGCTCGGCAATATCCATCGGCCCGGCGCGCTGACGCCATCGGTGGTGCTGTCGCTCGGGCTCGGCCTGACGCTGCTGGTGACGCTGGCGCTAATCGACGGGAATCTCAGACGCCAGATCTCCGGCAGCCTGCCGGAGCGGGCGCCGAACTTCTTCTTCGTCGACATCCAGAGCAGCGATGTCGATGCCTTTGCCGGCCTGGTCGAAAAGGAAGCGCCGCAAGGGATGCTGGTCAAGGTGCCGATGCTGCGCGGCCGGATCATGGCGCTCAACGGCATCGACGTCGACAAGGTGAAGGTCCCCGCCGACGGCGCCTGGGTGCTGCGCGGCGACCGCGGGCTGACCTATGACGCAAAGCAGCCGGAAAACGCTACGCTGACCGAAGGCAAATGGTGGCCGCAGGACTATTCCGGCGAGCCGCTGGTGTCGTTCTCGGCCGAGGAAGGCAAAGCGATCGGGCTGAAGCTCGGCGACACGGTCACGATCAACGTGCTCGGCCGCAACGTGACGGCAAGAATAGCCAGTTTCCGCCAGGTCGAGTGGGAAACCATGGGTATCAATTTCGTCATGATCTTCTCGCCCAATACGTTCGCCGGCGCGCCGCATGGCTGGCTGGCGACGCTGACCGACAGAAAGGCCACCACGGCCGACGACGCGCGGCTGCTCAACGCTGTCACCCGCGCCTTTCCGGCAGTGACGACGGTGAGGGTCAAGGACGCGCTCGACATCGTCAACCGGCTGGTCGCGCAGCTGGGCACTGCGATCCGCGCCGCAGCCGGCGTGGCGCTGATCGCCTCCGTGCTGGTGCTCTCCGGGGCTTTGGCCGCCGGCAACCGGGCGCGCATCCACGACGCGGTGGTGCTGAAGACGCTCGGCGCGACAAGGAGGACGCTGATTGCGGCCTTCTCGCTGGAATATGTGCTGATCGGTCTTGCGACCGCGCTGTTCGCGCTTGCCGCGGGCGGCGTCGCGGCATGGTTCGTGGTGGCCCGCATCATGACGCTGCCGTCGCACTTCATGCCGGAAGTTGCGGTGGCGACGATCCTCGTCTCGCTCGCCGTCACCGTCGGCATCGGCCTTGCCGGCACCTGGCGGGTGCTTGGCCACAAGGCGGCGCCGGTGCTGCGCGAGCTTTGATCCGGCAGCGCCCTTCGATGGCCTGTCTGCGTTAAATCTTGGTAAGAATGCCGGCGGGAAAAGGCTGAAAATCGGGCTTTTGCCTTCTCACGAAGCGTTACCGCTCGTTACCGTCTTGTTCTTGAGGTCGAGAACGCTCATATTTCGCGCTAGGCATGCTGGAGTCCCGCCAGCGGCGCCTGGTCCAAGGAGGTCGCTCCAAGGACCTGTCACCGGACGGGGCAGAAGCAATAGAGGATTTCCAATGGCTGATCCCATTCGCAACTACCAGACGTCCGCCGCCTCCGGCGCGCGCGTCGATATCGATCAGGGCCTGCGGGCCTATATGATCAAAGTCTATAACCTGATGGGGCTTGGCCTGCTCATCACAGGCATTGCCGCCTGGGGCGCATTCCAGCTGGCCGTCACCGGCGACGGCCAGCTCACCGCCTTCGGCCAGCTCATCTATGCTAGCGCGTTCCGCTGGGTTGTTATCCTGGCGCCTCTCGCTGCCGTGATGTTCCTGTCCTTCAGGATCCAAGCGATGAGCGTGGCTGCGGCGCAGACCACATTCTGGGTTTATGCCGGCCTTGTCGGCCTGTCGCTGTCGACGATCTTCCTCGTCTACACCGGCACCAGCATCACCCAGACCTTCTTCGCCACGGCCGCGGCCTTCGGCGGGCTGTCGCTCTACGGCTACACGACCAGGCGCGACCTGAGCGCGTTCGGCTCGTTCCTGATCATGGGCGTGATCGGGCTGCTGATCGCGATGGTCATCAACATCTTCCTGGCGTCGTCGGCGCTGGCCTTCGCCATTTCGGCGATCGGCGTGCTGGTGTTCGCGGGTCTGACCGCCTACGACACGCAGCGCATCAAGGAGATGTATTTCGAGGGTGACGTCGCGGATGTCGCCGGCCGCAAGGCGATCATGGGCGCGCTGCAACTCTATCTCGACTTCATCAACCTGTTCATGTTCCTGCTGCAGTTCATGGGCGACCGCCGCTAAACGGTAGCCGTCCGGCTGGACCATAGACTTCGGAAAGGGCGGCCCAACGGCCGCCCTTTCCTTTTGTGCGCTCCTCTGCTGTTATTGAAGCAAGAGGACGAACTGCACAATTTATGAGCAATCTCGCGATCAGAGCCGCTACTGCGGCCGACCTCGACCGAATAACCGAAATCTATGCGGACGCGGTCACGCACGGCACCGCAAGCTACGAACTGGAGCCGCCCAGCCGCGCCGAAATGGGCGATCGATTCGACAGTTTGGCACGAGGCGGCTTTCCCTATCTTGTGGCTGAAAGGGACGGCGTCGTGCTCGGCTACGCCTATGCCGGACCGTTCCGGCCCCGGCCCGCCTATCGCTTCACCGTCGAGGACTCGGTCTATGTGGCGCCCGAGGCCAAGGGCCAGGGCATCGGCCGCCTGCTGATGCTGGCGCTCATCGAGGCGGCGCGCCTGGCCGGCTTTCGCCAGATCGTCGCGGTGATCGGCGACGGCCATGCCGACAGCGCCTCGGTGCGCCTGCACGAGAAGCTCGGCTTTCGTCACTCCGGGCGCCTGGAAGGCTCGGGCTACAAGCATGGGCGCTGGCTGGACACCGTGTTCATGCAGCTGCCGCTCAACGGCGGCGCGGAAGTGCCGCCGGATCCGGAGTCACTGCCGGAGCGGAGTTTTCGCGGCAAATTGGACAGTTAAGCTTCGACCAGCTTCAGCTTGGGATCGAATACGCCGAGCACGCGGCCGAGTTCCTGGCCGCGCTTGAGGATGCGCCCGCCGGCGGCGATGACGGCGAAGGCGCCCTGTCGGCGCGCCAGTTTCGGGTCCTTGACGATCTGGAACAGCGGCACTTCGCTGGCGCGGCGGAAGACCGAAAAGACAGCGCGATCGGAAAGATGGTCGATCGCATAGTCGCGCCATTCATTGGCCGCCACCATGCGTCCGTAAAGCCTTAGGATCTGGTCGAGCTCGCGCCGGTCGAAGCGCACCGGCTGGTCGAGGCGTGCGCTGCGCGCCTCATGCAGCGGGATCAGTATTCCGGATGCTTCCCCATCCTCCGTCCCGCTGCTGTGATCGGTCATGCCGCGATCCTTCGATTGAATCTTGCGCCGGCCAAGGTTCGCGCTTTCGCGGCCGAATTGCAAGGGCCGGCGAAGCAGGCTTGCGGTCCGCCGTTTCCGAAAGGTCCAGTCACGTTTGCAAAACGCGTGTTGGAATTGGTGATGCTCTGCCACATTGTCGCCACAAATTATCCGCGCTCATGCCCCAATGTCCGACGAGTTTACCCGCGTTGCCTGAGACGGTTCGGTCCGGCACCGGCTCGTAAACCCCAAGCCCCCCGCCCACGGGTCAGCGTCGGATCGAACCAACCTCGGTTTTTCCTTGGAAAAATCAGGTGCGACGATCCCAAAACCTGAATAACCGGCGTCAGAAGCAAGCTGACGCCGGTTTTTTCATGCCTGTCCGCTCTGGCCCGCCGGCCCCTGTTTCGCGGCTAGGCGGGCGTCATCACAATGCACGATCAGGGAATGAGAGCTGGAACCGCTGTGCTGGATGAGCGACCAGTCCTAAGGAGCGCATACAGGATCTCATCGCGCCAGATGCCGCCGACACGCAGATGATCACGCAGTAGGCCTTCGCGCCCGAATCCGAGTTTCTCGACCAATTTGCGCGACGGGGTGTTGTTGGGATCGATGAACGCCTGCAGACGGTGCAGGCCGAGATGGTCGAAACAGAAGTCGAGCATCGCCGAGACAGCCTCGGTGGCCATGCCCCGGCTCTGATATGCGGGGTTGATGAAATAGCCGATGGCCGCACGCTTGTTGCGGATGTGGCCATCGTGATAGCTGACGAGGCCGAGGCAGCGGTCAGTCTCAATGTCGGCGACCGCCCAGTGCCGATGGTAGGACGGGGTGCAGGCGACATATCTGAGCACGGTGCGCTCGGTCTCGGTCCGCTTGGTTTGGACTGGTGCGTTCCAAAACCGCATCGCCTCCGGGTCGGCAAAGCATTCGTGCATCGCATCCGTGTCCTCAGCCCTGAACTGACGCAGGCGTAGCCGCGTCGTCAGGAGAATCGGGTGCGGCTCGGGTCGCTTTGCCTTGGATGCTCTGCTTCGTGGGCCCCGGCCGGCTTTCGTCGGCGATCAGGTTTTGTCAGCGGAGCCGTCAGAGCCGGTCAGGCTTGCGGATGAGCGCGGCGCCGAGAATGGGTCCCGGGACGCCGTCTTTGCCGACGGACTGCAGCAGCACGGCACAGCCGCCCTTCTTCGCAATCTCCGTCATCGGCAGCTCGTAACGCTGCGCCTTGCCGTTCCACATGCCGGCGATCTGGATGTCGGAAACGGCGTTCCAATAGGTCATGTTGCGGCCGCTGTTTTCGCCCTGGCCGATCTTCACCATCTGCGGCGGATCGAAATAGACGATCACCACATGGGCGTCGGTCGGCCCATTGCCGGCATCGCCGGCGTCAATCATGACCCGATCGCTGGTGCGGCTCACCTTGATGCCGACCCGCATGCCCTCGCCGGTCCTGTCCATGCGGGCCAGCTCGCCGTCTATCTCCTTGCGGTTGGCGCCGTTGACATGGCTGCGGCCGTTGATGACGGCTTGCGGGGTATAGACCGAACGGCTGCCAAAGGCGCGCATATAGTCATACTGCCGCTCGGTGTTCTCTTTGTTGCTCAGCGTGTCCTGCCAGCCCAGATAGTCCCAGTAATTGACGTGATATGCGAGCGCGACGACATTTTCCTTCGCCGCCAGCTCGGCGAAGAATTCATCGGCCGGCGGACAGGAGCTGCAGCCCTGGCTGGTGAACAACTCGACGACGCCCAAAGGCTTTTCAGTCTGCGGCTTGCCGGTCGCGGCTTTCTCAAGCTCGGCTGCCGAGGCCACGCGGCTCAACGCCGTGAGGACCAGCGCAACTGCCGTAAGCCGCAATGGTCCTCGCAATGCCATGACCGTTCCAATTCCCGCCGGTCACGCCGGCCTTGTTCTGGTTGCTAAAATATGTGGCAGAACGGACAGTCAACGGGAAGTCACGTTGCGGTGAAATTTTGTCGCCGCGACCGTAGGTAAGGCGGCGACGGGAGGGGCCACTGCATTCTTCGACCCGGTTCGATTTCGAGACCGCATCGCCGCGAAGGGGTAAGTTTGCTGCTGCCGGAGGATTTCTATTGCGCGCCAATCGGACTTGGACTTTGAGCCGGGCGGAGAATGCTTGGCCTGCCGCAGTTTAATTAGAACGTCAGTAGGCACTAGGCAGTGGGAGTATCTCCCCCCTGCCTATGCCTACCCTATTCCCTGTCGCTACGCAGCCAAATCGCGCAGCACGTATTGCAGGATGCCGCCGTTCTTGAAGTAGTCGAGTTCGTCCAGCGTATCGATGCGACAGATGATCGGCACGTTCTTCAGCGTGCCGTCGCCATAGGTGACCTTGGCCGTCATCTTCTGGCGCGGCTTGATGGCATCCAGGCCGTCGATCTCGACCAGCTCGTCGCCCTTGAGGTTGAGGGAAGCCCATGAGGTGCCGTCCTCGAAGACGAAGGGGATGACCCCCATGCCGACCAGGTTCGAGCGGTGGATGCGCTCGAAGGACTGGGCGATGACGGCGCGGACACCAAGGAGGTTGGTTCCCTTGGCTGCCCAGTCGCGCGAGGAGCCGTTGCCATATTCGACGCCGGCGAAGATGACTAGCGGCACGCCTTCCTTCTTGTATTCCATGGCGGCGTCGTAGATCGACATCTCCTCCTTCGAAGGATAGTGGATCGTGTAGCCGCCTTCGCGGCCGTTCTCGCCCAGCATGTGGTTGCGGATGCGGATGTTGGCGAAGGTGCCGCGCATCATCACCTCATGGTTGCCGCGCCGCGTGCCGTACTGGTTGAAGTCGGCGACGCCGACGCCGTGCTCGGTGAGGTACTTGCCTGCCGGCGAAGCCGCCTTGATCGAGCCGGCCGGCGAGATGTGGTCGGTGGTGATCTTGTCGCCGAAGAGACCAAGCACGCGCGCGCCCTTGATGTCGCCCACTTTGCCGAAGGCGCGGCCCATGCCGGCGAAATAAGGCGGGTTCTGCACATAGGTCGAATGATCGTCCCAGGCATAGGTCTGGCCTTCCGGCGCCTTCACCTTCTGCCAATATTCGTCGCCCTTGAAGACGTCGGCATATTTGCGGGCGAAAAGCTCGCGCGTGACGTTCTTCTCGATGAACTCCTGGATCTCGGCCGAGGTCGGCCAGATGTCCTTGAGATAGACCGGCTTGCCGTCGCTGCCCTCGCCGAGCGGCTCGGTGGTGAGGTCCTTGGTGACGGTGCCGGCCAGCGCATGCGCCACCACCAGCGGCGGCGAGGCGAGATAGTTCGCCTGGACGTCCGGAGAAACCCGGCCTTCGAAGTTGCGGTTGCCGGACAACACCGCGGCAGCAATCAGGCCTTTGTCGTTGATGGTCTTGGAGATCGGCGCCGGCAGTGGGCCGGAATTGCCGATGCAGGTGGTGCAGCCGAAGCCGACCAGGTTGAAGCCGATCTGGTCGAGTTCCTTCTGCAGGCCGGATTTCTCGAGATATTCGGCGACCACCTGGCTTCCGGGCGCCAGCGAGGTCTTCACCCACGGCTTCTGCTTCAGGCCGCGCCGGTTGGCATTGCGAGCCAACAGGCCGGCGCCGATCAAGACGCTTGGGTTGGAGGTGTTGGTGCACGACGTGATGGCGGCGATCACGACGTCGCCATGGCCGAGATCGTGAGCGGTGCCTTCGACGGCGTAACGCTTCGAGATCTCGACGGCCTTTTTGTACTCGGTCTCCATCGCCTTGGCGAAGCCGGCGGGAATATCCTGCAGCGCGACGCGGCCTTCCGGGCGCTTCGGGCCGGCCATCGACGGCACGACGTCGCCGAGATCGAGCTCGAGCAGATCGGTAAAGACCGGATCGGCCGAGCCGGCGTCGCGCCACATGCCCTGCGCCTTGGAATAGGCCTCGACCAGCGCGATGCGGCTTTCCTCGCGGCCGGACATTGTCAGATAGCGGATGGTCTCGCTATCGACCGGGAAAAAGCCGCAGGTGGCGCCATATTCCGGCGCCATGTTGCCGATGGTGGCGCGGTCGGCCAGCGTCATGTTGGACAGGCCTGGGCCGAAGAACTCGACGAACTTGCCGACGACGCCCTTCTTGCGCAGCATCTGGGTGACGGTGAGCACGAGGTCGGTGGCGGTGACGCCTTCCTTGAGCCTGCCGGTGAGGCGGAAGCCGATCACCTCCGGCAGAAGCATGGAGACCGGCTGGCCAAGCATCGCGGCCTCGGCCTCGATGCCGCCGACGCCCCAGCCGAGCACGCCCAGGCCGTTGATCATGGTGGTGTGCGAATCGGTGCCGACACAGGTGTCGGGATAGGCTGTGGTCTCGCCCTCTTCCGCGTTGGTCCACACCACCTGTCCCAGATATTCGAGATTGACCTGGTGGCAGATGCCGGTGCCCGGCGGCACGACGCGGAAGTTGCGGAAGGCCTGCTGGCCCCACTTCAGGAACTTGTAGCGCTCCTCGTTGCGCTCATATTCGAGCTCGACATTGCGGGCGAAGGCCATCGGCGTGCCAAATTCGTCGACGATGACGGAGTGGTCGATGACGAGATCCACAGGCACCAACGGGTTGATCTTTTCCGGATCGCCGCCGAGCGCCCTGATGCCGTCGCGCATGGCCGCGAGATCGACAACGGCCGGAACGCCGGTGAAATCCTGCATCAGCACGCGCGCCGGGCGGTAGGCGATCTCGACGCCGGCAGTGCCCTTGTCGGTGAGCCATGCCGCGACCGCCTGGATGCTTTCCTTGGTGACCGAGCGGCCGTCTTCGTTGCGCAGCAGGTTCTCCAGCAGCACCTTCATCGAATAGGGCAGCTGGGCAATGCCGCCAAGGCCGTTTTTCTCCGCCTCTGCGAGGTCGAAATAGACATAGTCCGCGCCACCCACGGTCAGGGTGCGGCGGCAGTTGAAACTATCGAGGGATTTCGTCACGGCGATCCGTCCTTGTCTGTTCAGCCTGAAAGGGAACGGACGCCGTTGGCATGCAATCACGCGCAAAGGTGCGGGTACGGCCATTTCCGCTGTCCGCTCCCGAGCAACCCGAGCCGTTGAAGGCGGCGCGTGCGCTGGTTCGGCGCTAATTCTGTTCCCGCGCCGACCGCTGGCACGGATGAACCGCATATAGAGAATTTTCTGGAATAGTTCTAGACAGTCGAAAAGCAAATTTGTGCGATGCGGCGGCGGCCGCGAAACGGTGCTTTCGGGACGGGCAAGGATGCGGCTGATCGCCGAAAATCTGGGCGGCGAGCGCGGCGGCGAGACGGTTTTTTCCGGCATCGAATTCGCCCTCGACAGGGGCGAGGCACTCGTCGTCACCGGGCCGAACGGCGCCGGCAAATCGACCCTTTTGCGGGTCATCGCCGGCTTGCTGCCGCCGGCCGAAGGCAAGGTGAAGGTCGAGGGCGGCGGCGACGAGTTTCCATCGGTCGCTTCGGCCTCGCACTATCTCGGCCATCTCAATGCGATGAAGACGGCATTGAGCGTCGAAGAAAACCTGGGCTTCTGGCGCGCCTTCCAGGGCGAGGCTGGTTTGAGCGTGGGGCAGGCGCTGGAGACGGTCGGATTGGATGGGCTCGGGCACCTGCCGTTCGGCTACCTTTCGACCGGGCAAAGGCGGCGCGCGTCGATCGCGAAGCTCCTGGTCAGCCGCCGGCCGGTCTGGCTGCTCGACGAACCGACCGCGGGATTGGACAAGGCCTCGGAGGAACGATTCGCGGGATTGATGAGAGGGCATTGCCGAGAGGGAGGCATCATCGTGGCGGCCACGCATTTGCCGCTCGGGCTCGAGGGAGCAAAGACGTTGAGGATGGGTGACTGATGTCGGCGCGAGGCACCCCTGGGCGAAGGCATATCAAGTCATGCTAGCCCTCTTCCTCCGCGATATCCGCCTCTCCATCCGCGCCGGCGGCGGCGCGCTGATCGGCGTCATCTTCTTCCTGGCGGTGATTGCCACGATCCCGTTCGGCGTCGGGCCCGACCTCAACCTGTTGTCGCGCATCGGTCCGGCGATCCTGTGGATCGCCGCCCTGCTCGCCTGCCTGCTTGGGCTCGATCGCCTCTTCCAGGCCGATCGGGAGGACGGCTCGCTCGATCTTCTGGTGCTCAACAGCGACCGTCACATGCTGGCGTTGACGGTGCTGACCAAGTGTCTGGCGCATTGGGCGGGCAGCGTGCTGCCGCTGGTGATCGCGGCACCTTTGCTCGGCCTGTTCATGAACATGGAGCCGCTCGGTATCGGCGCGACGGCATTTACGCTTCTTGTCGGCACGCCGGCCATAACCTTCATCGGCGCCGCCGGAGCGGCTGTGGCTGTGGCGCTGCCGCGCGGCGGGCTCTTGATCTCCGTGCTGGTGCTGCCGCTCACCATTCCGGTGCTGATCTTCGGCGTCTCGGCGAGCTATGGCGCGGTGGCCGATCCCGCGCCGTTCCTGCAGCCCTTCCTCATTCTTGCCGCGCTGACGCTGTTTCTTGCCGTGGTGGGGCCGCTGGCCGCGGCGCTGGCGTTGCGGCACGGGACGGATTGAGGCGCTGGGGCGTTTCTCAACTGCGGCGCCGCGCCTGATTGCGCGGCATGTGACGCAGAGTTAAGGGAAGGCATGGTCGAACGGATTGGCATGGCAGGCGCGGAAGGTGCCCAGATGGAGCGGCTGATATGAGTGCTCATGCTCTCTATGTCGCCGCCGCCTATGCCATCAGCGCGATCGTGCTCGTCGGGCTGATCGCCTGGATCCTGCTCGACCAGCGGGCGCGCAAGCGTGAGCTCGCGGCGCTCGACGCGGCCGGCGTGCGGCGGCGCTCCGACAAGGCCGGGACGGCGAAGCCGTGAGCGCCGAAACCGGAGCCCCGGCGTCGCCCCGTCGCCGCCTGTTCGTGCTGCTGCCGCTGCTGGTTTTCCTGGGCTTGGCGGGGTTGTTCCTGTCGCAGCTTTTGTCCGGCCGCGACGAGTCTGAAATTCCCTCGGCCCTGATCGGCCTGCCGGCGCCGCAGACGAACCTGCCGCCGCTCGAAGGCTCGAACCTGCCAGGGCTGGACTCAAGATCCTTCGCCGGCAAGGTGACGCTGGTCAACGTCTTCGCATCATGGTGCGCGCCGTGCCGGGAAGAGCATCCGGTGCTTTTGGCGCTGTCGCAGGACAAGCGGTTCACGCTTGCCGCGCTGAACTACAAGGACGAGCCGGCAAACGCCCGTCGCTTCCTTGGCGATCTCGGCAATCCCTACCAGGCGATCGGCGTCGATCCGGCCGGGCGCGCGGCGATCGACTGGGGCGTCTACGGCGTGCCGGAGACCTTCGTCATCGGCAAGGACGGCAAGATTGCCTACAAGCATGTCGGGCCGCTGACGCCGGAATCGGCGAAGGATTTGCTGTTGCCGCAGATCGAGAAGGCCCTGGCGGTTTCGGGTTAGGCGCCCCTTGCGTCGTCATTCCAGTGCGAGGCAGGAGCGAAGCGACGCGGCGCAAAGGCCGGCTCGACCGGCCTCGGACTCAACCGTAAATCTGCTTGTGGATCTGGTAGAGCATCTCGGAGCGGTCGGCACGCAGATCGGCGAGATCGCGGCTCGACAGGTTCTCGATTTCTGCGACGAGACGATTGTAGTGGCGGCGCTTGGCGAGGTTGGTGCGAGCGCGGGTGACGAGGTTGTCGAAGATCATGACGAGGTTCCTTCTGAGTTATTCCTCCCTGATCGATTGCGAGAATGACATAGGAATGGTGCATTGCAAAAGAAAGATGTTGCAATGCACCATTGCAAGCAGCGCATAGCCGGTTAATGGCGTCTTAGCCCCTCCACGCGTCAACATGCCGTGAGAGGCATCCGCGATCTTGCCTTCTCCGCTCTGTGCTGGCTTGATCGCGCGTCTTTTGATTGCCGGGAGGGAAAGCATGACGGCCGCTGACTATGAACTTCTCGATCCGCGTTTCTCGCGGCTGTTCAACGCCAATGAGCGGGTTGAGAAGCTGTTCACCGGGTGCCGGTGGGCGGAAGGCCCGGCCTGGTTCGCCGCCGGCCGCTACCTCGTCTGGTCCGACATCCCCAACAACCGCATGCTGCGCTACGACGAGACCGATGGCAGCGTCAGCGTCTTCCGCCAGCCGTCCGGCAATTCCAACGGCAATACCGTCGACCGGCAGGGCCGGCTGATCACCTGCGAGCATTCGGGCCGCCGCGTCAGCCGCACCGAGCCTGACGGTTCGGTCACCACCGTCGCCGACAAATGGCGCGGCAAGCGGCTCAACTCGCCCAACGACGTCGTCGTCCGTTCCGACGGCTCGATCTGGTTCACCGATCCCGCCTACGGCATCGACAGCGATTATGAAGGCGACCACGCCGAGAGCGAGATCGGCGCCTGCAATGTCTACCGCGTCGACCCCGGCACGGGCGAGATCGATGCCGTCATCACCGACATGGTCAGGCCCAATGGGCTCGCCTTCTCGCTCGATGAAAGCCTGCTTTATGTCGCCGACACGGGCCGCACCCATGGCGCCAAGAACCCCGCGCATATCCGCGTCTTCAATGTCGGCAAGGCCGGCAAGAAGGTCTCGGGCGGCAAGGTCTTCGCCGACTGCACGGCCGGCCTGTTCGACGGCTTCCGGCTCGACGAAAGCGGGCGCATCTGGACGAGCGCCGCCGACGGCATCCATTGCTACGAGCCGGACGGCACGCTGATCGGCAAGATCAAAGTGCCGGAAGTCGTCGCCAACTGCGTCTTCGGCGGCGCCAAGCGCAACCGCCTCTACATCTGCGGCACCACCTCGCTCTATGTGGTCTGGCTGATGGTGAATGGGGCGAAGACCTATTGACCGGCATCGGCGTCAGCGGCCGCGGATAAAGCCGGCGAAAGCCCGAACCGCGTCGCGCATCGCCTGCCGACTGGTCGGCTCAGCCAGGATTTCTTCCACCTCCGACGGCTTCTTGCCGAGCAGCGCGATCTCCAGCGCGCTCTCTTCGTAAAGCGCGAAGGACATCGTGCGCATGATCTCGGCAAGGGCGGCGCGGGCAAAGAGCGAGCGCGGCGAGGCGTGCACCAGCAACGCCGGCTTGCCGACGGCGGCGTCGCGCGACACCAGCCAGTCGAGCCCGTTCTTCATGCCGCCCGGCACGCCATGGGCGTATTCGGGACAGGAGACGATGACGCCATCGGCGCGGGTGACGGCCTCGATCAGGTATCTTGCCTCACACGGCGTGCGCGCGCCCTCTTCATCCGGGTTGAAGATCGGCAAGCGGCCGAGCCCGTCATAGACGGTGACGCGGCAATCCGCGGGCACGTTGGCGGCAAGCGCCGCGACAAGGGCCGAATTGGTCGAGGCGGCGCGCAGGCTGCCGGATATGGCGAGGAGGTTCAGCAAGGGTGACGGGGGCGGTTCGGACGAATAGCCCGGGAGCCTACCACATGGTCTGCCGGTAATCGTCGTCCAGTTCGCGGTCGATCTCGCCGGCGCTCTCTGTAAGCGCCAGCTGATCGCGGATGATCTGGCCGAGCGTCGGCAGGCTCGCGCGGTCATACCAGGTCTCCGGCTCCCACAGCTCGGAGCGCATAAAGGCCTTGGCGCAGTGCATGTAAGCGGCCTTGACCGTCACCACGATGACGCTCAGCGGCTCCTTGCCGTCGACGGCCAGGCGGGCGCGCAGTCCGGCGTCGATGGTTATGTGGGCTTCGCCGTTGACGCGCAGCGTCTCGTTCATGCCGGGAATGAGGAAGAGCAACCCTACCGACGGGTAACGAACGATGTTTTCCAGCGTGTCCAGCCGGTTGTTGCCTGGACGGTCAGGGATGGCGATGGTGGAACTGTCGAGGATGGCGGTGAAGCCGGGCTTGTCGCCCTTCGGGGTCACGTCGGCATTGCCGGCGCCGTCGGAGGAGCCGATCAGCACGAATGGGCTCTTGCCGATGAAGGAACGGCAGTGGCCATCGAGCGCCTTGAGTTCCTTGCGGATCGACCCGTCGGTCGGCCGCGGCGTCTTGTAGATCGTCCTCAACTCATCGCGCGTGGTGAGGAATTCCATGCCGCCCCCTCCCGGAACCTGCTCTATTTACTCGCCTGCCCTTCCTTGGTTTTTTCCTCCAGCGAGTGGCGCATGATCAGCGGCATCTGGCTGAAGGTGAAGAGAAGCGTGATCGGCATGATGCCCCAGACCTTGAAGGTAACCCAGGCATCCGTTGAAAAATTCCGCCACACGACTTCATTGACGAGGGCCAGGAAGAGGAAGAACAGGCCCCAGCGGAAGGTGAGCTTGCGCCAGCCTTCGGCATCGAGGCTGAAAGCCGAGTCGAAGACATAGCCAAGCAGCGACTTGCCGAAGAAAAGGCCGCCGAGCAGCACGCCGCCGAACAGCGTGTTGACGATGGTCGGCTTCATCTTGATGAAGACGTCGTCCTGCAAATAGAGCGTCAGCGCGCCGAAGATAAGGACGACGACGCCCGACACCAGCGGCATGATCGGCAAGGTGCGGGTGAGCAGCCACGAGGCGATCAGCGCCAACGCGGTGGCGGCCATGAACAGGCCGGTGGCGACGAAGATCGGGCCGCCGAGCTCGGCCAAGGCCGGAAATTTCTGCGCCAGCCATTCGCCGCGCGCATTGGCGAAGAAGAAGACCAGCAGCGGCCCGAGCTCGAGCACCAGCTTGAGCGGGGGGTTGATGCCCTCCTTCTTCTGTTTCTGCGGGTCGGACGGGTCGCGTTCGAGGATGTTCATGGAAGTCCTTGTTGTCCCGAAAGTCGGCGCTTTTGGGATCGTTCAAGCAACGCCGGCGATCGCTCTGGCGAATTCGCTGGCCGAGAAGGGTTCGAGGTCGTCGACCTGCTCGCCGACGCCGATAAAATAGACCGGCAATCTATGCTTGGCGGCGATCGCCACCAGAATACCGCCGCGCGCCGTGCCGTCCAGCTTGGTCATCACCAGGCCGTTGACGCCGGCGACGTTGCGGAAGATCTCGACCTGGCTGAGCGCATTCTGACCGGTGGTGGCGTCGACGGTCTGCAGCACGGTGTGCGGCGCCTCCGGATCGAGCTTGCCCAGCACGCGCACGATCTTTTCCAGCTCCGCCATCAGCTCGGTCTTGTTCTGCAGGCGGCCGGCCGTGTCGATGATCAGCACGTCGGAGCCCGCCTCCTTCGCCTTCTCGAAGGCATCGTAGGCGAGGCCGGCGGCGTCGGCGCCAAGCTTGGTGGCGATGACCGGCGACTTCGTGCGTTCGCCCCAGATCTTCAGCTGCTCGATGGCGGCCGCGCGGAACGTGTCGCCGGCCGCCAGCATGACCGAAAGCCCGCCTTCGGTCAGCTTGGCCGCCAGCTTGCCGATGGTCGTGGTCTTGCCGGTGCCGTTGACGCCGACGACCAGGATGACATGCGGCTTGTGGCTGAGATCGAGCTCGAGCGGCTTGGCGACCGGGGTCAGGACTTTTTCGACTTCCGCCGCCATCACGGCGCGGACCTCCGAGTCGGAAACGTCCTTGCCGTATCGGCTTGAGGCGAGAGAATCGGTGACGCGCAGCGCCGTCTCGACGCCAAGATCGGCGCGGATCAGCACGTCCTCCAGATCCTGCAGCGTGTCTTCGTCCAGCTTGCGCTTGGTGAAGACGCCGGCGATGTTGCCGGTGAGCTCGCGCGAGGAACGGGCAAGCCCGTCGCGCATGCGCTGGAACCAGGAGCGTCGCGGGGCCGGCTCCGGTGCCTTCTGCGGCTCGGCCTTCTGCTCGACCTTTTTGGCGACCGTCACCTTGCCGGCAGCGGGGGTCGGCGGCGGCGCGGGGATGGCTTCCGGCTCGGGCGCGATCTCGGCAAGGATCCGCCCCGGCTCGACCGGCGCAGCCTGGCGAATGGGAGGCAGGGCTTCCGCCGGCGGAGCCGGCTCCGGTGGCGGCAAATCCTCCGCAGGCTGACGCTGCGCCTCACCCTCATCCTCTCCCCGTGAAGAACGCGGAGAAGGGGGCGTCGGCGTTGGCGCTTCTTCCTTCTCCCCGTCACTATACGGGAAGAAGGTGCCGGCAGGCGGATGAGGCGCGGCGCCGACCTCTAAAGATGGCTCGATAGAAGGTGCCTCGCCCGGTGGAACTTCGATCGGCGCTGGCGCCTCGGCCGGGACTTCGCTGGGCGTCGTCGGCACTTCGACGGGCCCCGGCACCGGCTGCGGCTCCGGACGCGAAGGCTCGATCTCCGGCTCGGCCGGCGCGGGTGCAGGCACCTCCTGCGGTGCCGGCGCGGGCACCGGCTCAGGTGCAGGTTCGGGCGGAGCAGGCACTTCCTCGGGTGCAGGCGGCTGCGGCTGCTCCGGGGCGGGCCGCGGCTCTTCTTCCGGCTGGGGCTGCGGCAGCGGCTCCGGCTCGGATGGAACGACCGGCTCCGGTGCCGGCGGGATGACGGGTTCCGGCGCCGGCGGAATGTCCGGTGAAGGTTCGGGCTTCGCAGGCTCCTGCTCGGTTTCCGGTTTCAGCGCCTCGAGCGCGTCCCATTTGATCGGCGGCAGGGGCGCGGTCCCGTCGACGCGCTCCTCGACGACTTCCTTCTTGCCGAACGAAAATATCTTCTTGAAGAAACCAGCCATACGTCTTGCAGTCTCAGGCGGCTTGCGCGGCGAGCGGCGCCGCGATCAGCCGGGCGCCGTCATGGCCGGTGACAACCGCCTCGACGATCTCACCCGGCTGTCCAACGCCAATCGCGGCAAGCGTGAAACCTTCGGTTCGGCCTAGCCCATCGCGCTCGATCAGGATCGATTGCCGCGTGCCGGCAAGGGCGGCCAGATGGCGACGGTAGGCGGCCTCGCCGGCGGCGCGCAGCCTTGCGGCACGCTCTTTCACCACCTCGCGGCCAAGCTGCGGCATGCGCGCGGCGGGCGTGCCCTCGCGCGGGCTGAACGGGAAGACGTGGAGGTGCGTCAGGCCGCATTCCGCGACGATTTTCTCCGAGTTTTTGAACATCGCCTCGGTCTCGGTCGGGAAGCCGGCGATGATGTCGGCGCCGAAGACGATGCCGGGACGGAGCTTGCGCACGTCCTCGCAGAAGCGGATCGACTGATCGCGCAAATGCCGGCGCTTCATGCGCTTCAGGATCATGTCGTCGCCCGATTGCAGCGACAGATGCAAATGCGGCATCAGCCGCGGCTCGGTGGCAATCGCGTCGAGCAGCTCGTCGTCGGCTTCTATGGAATCGATCGACGACAGCCTCAGCCGCTTCACCTCGGGCACCTGTCGCAGGATCGTCTTCACCAGCTTCCCAAGTTTCGGGCTGCCCGGCAGGTCGGCGCCGAAGCTGGTCATGTCGACGCCGGTGAGCACGATCTCGGCATAGCCATTGGCTGCGAGACGCTTGACCTGCTCGACCACGGCGCCCATCGGCACCGAGCGCGAATTGCCGCGGCCGTAAGGAATGATGCAGAAGGTGCAGCGATGGTCGCAGCCATTCTGCACCTGCACGAAAGCGCGCGCCCGGCCCTCGATGGCGTCGACCATGTGGCTCGCCGTCTCGCGGACCGAGAAGATATCGTTGACGCGCGCCTTCTCGGTATCGTTGACGCCGAAGTCCGGCAGCGCGCGGTAGGAGTTCGCCTTGAGCTTCTCCTCATTGCCGAGCACCAGGTCTACCTCGTCCATGGCGACGAAATTCTGCGGCTCGGTCTGCGCGGCGCAGCCGGTGACGATGATGCGCGCTTCAGGTTTCTCGCGACGGGCCTTGCGGATCGCCTGCTTGGCCTGGCGCACGGCTTCGGCGGTGACGGCGCAGGTGTTGAAGATGACGGCGCCGCCTTCCAGCGCGCCGAGGCCGGCGGTCTCGGCCTCGCGGCGCATCACCTCCGATTCATAGGTGTTGAGGCGGCAGCCGAACGTGACCACGTCGATACCGTTGCCGATAGGCCCTTCGGGCGCCGGGCCCTTTTGAAGAGCGGACATCAGGCGGCGCTTTCCGTGTCGCGGGCCCAGGCGCCGGTCGAAGGGTCGAAGCTGCCGGAAAACTCCCATTCGGCGGCGCCGGTCAAAATGACGTGATCGTCGTCGCGCCACTCGACATTGAGCTCGCCGCCGCCGGGCGTGACCAGCGACACGCTGCGGCCGGTGCGCTTGGTGCGGGCGGCTGCCACCACGGCGGCGCAGGCCGCGGAGCCGCAGGCCTTGGTGAGACCCGCGCCGCGCTCCCAGGTGCGGATGATCATCGTCTCCGGCGAGGTGACCTGAGCGATGGTGATGTTGGCGCGCTCGGGAAAGATCGGATGGTTTTCGAGCAGCGGACCGAATCGGTCGAGCTCGTAGGACCAGACGTCGCGATCGACCCAGAAGATCGCGTGCGGATTGCCCATCGAGACGACCGAAGGCGAATGCAGCACCGGCGCATCGATCGGGCCGATCTGCAGTTCGATCATGCGGGTGTCGCGGAACTCCTCGGCAAGCGGGATCTCCTGCCAGCCGAAACGCGGCTTGCCCATGTCGACCGAGATCGAGCCGTCGGCATGTTCCTGAGCATTGAGAATGCCGGCGCGGGTTTCGAAGGTGAAGGTCTTTTGGCCGGTCTCGGCCGCAAGCGCCTGCACGACGCAGCGCATGCCATTGCCGCAGGCCTGCGCACCGGTGCCGTCCGAATTCAAGATGTCGACGTAATAAGCAGTGCCGGTCGTGCGCGGATCATGGATCGCCATGATCTGATCGAACTTGGTCGCCGCGTCGGCATTGAGGGCAATCGCCGCGGCTGCGGTCACCTTGTCGCCACGGCCGCGCATATCGGCGACGATGATCTCGTTGCCGATGCCGTTCATCTTGGCGAATGGGGCAGTGCCTGCCATCTAACCGGTCGTTCCAATTCCGTTTGGCGCTATATGGCGGAAACGGGCGGGAATTACCAGTGCAACGCGACTCCTGGCCAGGAACGCGGCTCTGGCCTGCCGCGGCGAATATGCGAGCTAAGTCACGGCGAAGACGCCGAGCACGATCAGCAGGAAGATGATCAGCACAATACCGATCAGGATGCGGGCACCTGTGGCGGCGGCGCCGGCGAGCGCGGGCATGCCAAGCAGGCTTGCCGCAGCGGCAACGATAAGAAGGATGATGATCCACTTGATCATGGAAGGCTCCGAGGCGGATTTGCGCTGTGCAACCAACGCGTTTGCCCGGGCTGGGTTCCTTAGCCATGCGGCGGCACATCCCATGCTTCGCCCGGGCGCATGGCGCGAAAACGCTTCGGCGAAATGCCTTCGGCCGTCAGTGCCTCGGCGAGCTTTTGCGCCGGTTCCTCGATCGGCTCGTCGGTGAGCTGAAAGGTGCCCCAGTGGCAGCCGGCAGCATGGACGGCGCCGCACAGCCTCATGCCCTGGACGGCTTCCGCCGGATTCTGGTGCTGCGGGGCCATGAACCAGCGCGGCTCATAGGCGCCGATCGGCAGGATGGCCAGCCGAAACCCGCCATGCTTTTCCGCCATTCGGCGGTAGTTGGTGCCGCCATGGAAGCCGGTGTCGCCGGCGAAATAGACCTTGCCGCCCGCCGTATCGACGACGAAGCCCGCCCACAGCGCCATGCGCCGGTCGCGCCCGCCGCGCGCCGACCAGTGATGCACCGGCTCGATGTGGATGATGCCGTCGCTGGCGACTTCGACGCTGTCGCCCCAATCATGTGCCGACACGCGCATGCCGGGCACGGCAGTGCCGATGATCGCATCGTTGCCGAGCGGCGTGATCACCATCGGGTCGTGGCTTTGCTTTAGCCGCTTGAGGGTCGCGAGGTCGAGATGATCGTAGTGGTTGTGACTGAGCAGCACCAGGTCGATCGGCGGCAAGTCGCAAAAGGCGATGCCCGGCGCGTTGACCCGCTTCGGTCCGGCGAAGCCGAAAGGCGAGGCACGCTCGGACCAAACCGGGTCGGTCAGGATATTCAGGCCGGCTGTCTGGATGAGCAGCGAGGCGTGACCCACCATGGTGAGCCGAAGCGCGGCGCCTTCGATCCGTTGCTCGGGCTTCGCCTGCGGATATGGGCTCGGCCAGGCCGCCGGCCATTTCGAGCGCCCACCGCTCAATTGCCATTTCAGCAAATCGGTGAAGCGCGCCGGCGGCCTGCCCTCGGGATTGAAAAAGAGGCTACCGTCGAAATGATCGCTGAGTGGGCCGCTATAGTAGCGGTTGGCTGCTCTTGTTCTTGCGGCCATCGTTTCTCCGCCCACTCCCTGTCGCTTGTCCTGAAATAAGGACGCCGCCGCCTGGCGCAAGCATTTTGCTGGGGAATGCCAAGGGCCAACGGTCGGCTTCGACTAGGATCGACGATGTGTGGAGGGACAGCACCGTGGCGAAGAAGCGGACCGGGACACCGTGGATGAAGGCCGAGGATTTCGGCCGCTCGCTGTCGCATGGGCTGGGCGTCAACTTGCTTGTCACCGACATGGCGGCGATGGAGGCTTTCTGCCGCGATGTGCTAGGCGCGCGCATCATCTATGCCGACGAGGATTTCGCGGCCATCGAGCTGCTCGGCTCGATCTTCATGCTGCATGCCGACCATTCCTATCTCGACAATCCGATAACCGGCGTCTTCGCCGGAGCCGAAACGCGTGGCGCCGGCATCGAGCTGCGCCTCTATGGCGCCGATCCGGATGCGGTCGAAAAAAAGGCCGCAGCACTCGGCCACATCGTGCTGGCCGGCTCGATCGACAAGCCGCATGGCTTGCGCGAATGCTATATCGTTGGTCCGGACGGGTATGTCTTCGTGCCCAGCGCGCGGCTGCAAGCCTGAAATTTCAAGACGTTACGGTCCAATTTCTCGACTGGGGCCCCGGTAAGGAAGGCCGTCGCGACAAATTTGCAACACCAGCTCCGAAAACCCTATTTTAACCATATCGGGTTGAAATTCTGCCACCTTCGCCTTCTTGGTGAAGCGAGTGTTTACGCGGACGGCGCCCCCCACCGGATCCGACGGAGGTTGGAATGACTTTTTCGAAGACTGGCCTTTTGGCCGTATCGCTGGCCGCGCTCGTTGCGAGCGGCTGCTCGACCTCGCGCTTCTCATCGATGGACGATCAGCAGCCGGCGCCGCTCACGCCGGCGCCCTCCGGCACGGTGACGCAGAACCAGCTGCCGCCACCGGCTGCTCCGGGCACCACCGACCCGTCGCAATTCCCCACCGCGCCGAAGAACAGTCAGATGGCTTCTCTGCCGCCGGACGGTTCGGCGCCCACGGGCGCTGCGGACCTGACCGCGGCCAGCGTCGCCGGCGTCTGGAATGTCAGTGTCTCCGGCCAGAGCTGCAAAGTGGCGACGCCGCAGACCAAGTTCGGCGCCGGCTACCGCGCCGGTCCGCTGCATTGCCCGGCTCCGATCGACGGCATCAAGTCGTGGAATGTCGCCGGCAAGCAGCTGACGCTCTACGACGAAAACGGCGGCACGCTGGCCAGGCTCTATTCCTCCGGCGGCGAAAAGTTCGACGGCCAGACTTCCAACGGCCAGCCGATCTCGCTTACAAGGTAGGGCGGACCCTCCCCTATTGTTTCACGCAGTTTCGGATGACAAGCCGCTTTCCGAAATTGCCCGAGAACGACGTGACCTATGCACCTGCGTGACGGCCTTCAGACGCATGCGACCGTCAGGCAGCGCTACGACCATCTGGTGGAAACCGGCGTGGTCGAACGCGATCCGGCGCAGGAGCGCGTCGTCGCCGCGCTCGACCGGCTGACCGACGAGATCTCCGCAAAAAGGCTGGCGCAGAAATCGAGCGCGCTGGGCTGGCTGTTCGCGCGCAGCAACAAGCCGCGCGAGGCCGTCAAGGGCATTTACATCCATGGCGGCGTCGGGCGCGGCAAGACGATGCTGATGGACATGTTCTTCGATCTCCTGCCGGTCAGGCGAAAGCGCCGCGTCCATTTCAACGATTTCATGGCCGACGTGCAGGACCGCATCCAAAAACACCGGGCGGCGCGCAAGAACGGCGATGTCAAGGAAGACGATCCGATCCCGCCGGTGGCGAGGGCGCTGGCCGAGGAGGCCTGGGTGCTGTGCTTCGATGAGTTTTCGGTCACCGACATTGCCGATGCCATGATCCTGTCGCGCCTGTTCTCGGCGCTGTTTTCCAAAGGCGTCGTGCTGGTCGCCACCTCCAACGTCGCGCCTCATGACCTTTATCGAGACGGCCTCAACCGGCAGCTTTTCCTGCCCTTCATCGGCCTGCTCGAACGTCATGCGCATGTGCTGACGCTGGATGCCGAAAAGGACTACCGGCAGGAAAAGCTCAACCGCTTGCCGATCTATGTCACGCCCGCCGACGCCGCGGCCGACCGCGCGCTCGACGACGCTTGGAAGACGATGACACATGGCAGGCCGACCGCGGCGATGACGCTGACGCTGAAAGGGCGTCAGCTCGTGGTGCCGCGCGCTGCCGGCGATGCCGCCCGTTTCTCCTTCGCCGATCTCTGCGAAAAGCCGCTCGGCGCGCGCGACTATCTGGCCATCGCCGACCGCTTCTCGACCGTCTTCATCGACCATGTGCCGGTGCTCGGCGAAGGCAAGCGCAACGAAGCCAAGCGTTTTATTCTGCTCATCGACACGCTTTACGACCACCACATGCGGCTGGTGATGAGCGCCGCCGCGCCCCCCGAGGGGCTCTACACCGCCAGGCGCGGCACGGAAGTCTTCGAATTCGAGCGCACTGCCTCGCGACTGATCGAAATGCAGAGCCGCGACTGGCTGGAAGGCTGGGCGGAGAGGCGGCAAGTCGGGGCGGAACCCGCGGAGGCGCGGCAGGCGTGAACGTAGCCGCCTGGAGTCGTCATCCTTAGACAGAGCGACGCGAAGCGATAAGCGCTTCGTCGCTTGAATGCGCACCTGCCAAACCGCTCGGCCGCCCCACTTGCCTCTGTCCGCCCGTCCTAAAATCACAACGGCGTCATCGCCGGGATGAAGGCCTTCTGGTTTCATCGTTTATTGTATAAATTCTGTTCAGTTACCTCGAAAATTTTGACGTTTACGTAATTCCCAATGCATCTAACCGATTGAAAACACTAGGTGCAAAATAACCGTTTGAATTTTCTCCATGCCGGAGCTATTGGGTTCGGCGAAATCCTGCGGTTTCCCGCATTCCTTCCGGCCCCCGGCCCCCGTCACGGCACCGTCACAGACAAAGGGAAAACATCCTGACATGGCACGCAACAAGATAGCGCTCATCGGCTCGGGCATGATCGGCGGCACGCTCGCCCATATGATCGGCCTGAAGGATCTCGGCGACGTGGTGCTGTTTGACATCGCCGAGGGCATTCCGCAGGGCAAGGGTCTCGACATCGCCCAGTCCTCGCCGGTCGACGGATTTGACTCCAGACTGACAGGCGTCAACGACTATGCCGGCATCGAGGGCGCGGATGTCTGCATCGTCACCGCCGGCGTGCCGCGCAAGCCCGGCATGAGCCGCGACGATCTTCTCGGCATCAATCTCAAGGTCATGGAACAGGTCGGCGCGGGTCTCAAGAAATACGCGCCGAAGGCGTTCGTCATCTGCATCACCAACCCGCTCGATGCCATGGTCTGGGCACTGCAGAAGTTTTCGGGCCTGCCGACCAGCCATGTCATCGGCATGGCCGGCGTGCTGGACAGCGCCCGCTTCCGCTACTTCCTGGCGGAAGAGTTCAAGGTCTCGGTCGAGGACGTCACCGCCTTCGTGCTCGGCGGCCATGGCGATTCGATGGTGCCGATGATCCGCTATTCGACCGTGTCGGGCATCCCGCTGCCCGACCTCGTCAAGATGGGCTGGACCTCCAAGGACAAGCTCGACCAGATCGTGCAGCGCACCCGCGACGGCGGCGCCGAGATCGTCGGCCTCTTGAAAACGGGCTCAGCCTATTACGCGCCGGCCGCCTCGGCCATCGCCATGGCCGAATCGTACCTGAAAGACAAGAAGCGCGTGCTGCCCTGCGCTGCGCACCTGTCTGGCCAGTACGGCGTCAAGGGGACCTATGTCGGCGTCCCCGTGGTGATCGGCGCCGGCGGTGTCGAGCGCGTCATCGAGATCGACCTCTCCAAGGCCGAGCAGAAGATGTTCGACAATTCGGTGGCGGCCGTGCAGGGCCTCACCGAGGCCTGCACCAAGATCGCCCCGCATCTCGCCGGCAAGTAATCGTCCCTCTCCGGAGACCAAGCGCATGAACATCCATGAATATCAGGCCAAGGCGCTGCTGAAGTCGTTCGGCGCGCCCGTCGCAAGCGGCGTTCCGGTGTTCAAGGCGAGCGAGGCGGAAGCCGCCGCCAAGACGCTGCCCGGCCCGCTCTATGTGGTGAAGAGCCAGATCCATGCCGGCGGCCGCGGCAAGGGCAAGTTCAAGGAACTCGGCCCCGACGCCAAGGGCGGCGTGCGGCTGGCGAAGTCGGCGGCCGAAGTGGTCGCCAACGCCAACGAGATGCTCGGCCAAACGCTGGTCACCAAGCAGACCGGACCGGCCGGCAAGCAGGTCAATCGCCTCTATATCGAGGACGGCGCCGATATCGACCGCGAGCTCTATCTGTCGATCCTGGTCGACCGTTCCGTCGGGCGCATCGCCTTCGTCGTCTCGACCGAGGGCGGCATGGATATCGAGGCGGTCGCGCATGACACGCCGGAAAAGATCCTCACCGTCGCCATCGATCCGGAAAAGGGCGTGACGGCCGATGATGTGAAGAAGCTCAACGCCGCGCTGCAGCTCGACGGCGATGCGGCGCAAGACGGCGGCACGCTGTTCCCGCTGCTCTACAGGGCCTTCGTCGAGAAGGACATGAGCCTGCTCGAGGTCAATCCGCTGATCGTCATGAAGAACGGCCAGCTGCGCGTGCTGGACGCCAAGGTGTCGTTCGACAACAACGCTCTCTTCCGCCATCCCGACGTGATGGAGCTGCGCGACACCACCGAAGAGGATGAGAAGGAGATCGAGGCGTCGAAATACGACCTCGCCTATGTCGCGCTCGAGGGCAATATCGGCTGCATGGTCAACGGCGCCGGCCTCGCGATGGCGACGATGGACATCATCAAGCTCTACGGCGCCGAGCCGGCCAACTTCCTCGATGTCGGCGGCGGAGCCTCGAAGGAGAAAGTGACGGCGGCCTTCAAGATCATCACCAAGGATCCGGCGGTCGAAGGCATCCTGATCAACATCTTCGGCGGCATCATGAAGTGCGATGTCATCGCCGAGGGCGTGATCGCCGCGGTCAAGGAAGTCGGGCTGAAGGTGCCGCTGGTCGTGCGGCTGGAAGGCACCAATGCCGAGCTCGGCAAGAAGATCATCAATGACAGCGGCTTGAACGTCGTCTCGGCAGACGACCTCGACGACGCGGCCAAGAAGATCGTCAAGGCGGTGAAGGGCTAAAGCGGATGCCTCCGCGCAAGATAAATCTGGTCGAGGCGGCGGATGCGAAGATCGCCAAGGTCTTCGATCCGCACATCGCCGGCGACGTCAACGACAGCCAAGCCAAGGTCGCCAAGTTCGGCGAGGTTTTCGACTGGCACGCGCATGATGACGAGGACGAGGCCTTCCTCGTGCTGCGCGGCAAGATCGCCATCGATTTCCGCGACGGGCCGGTCGAGCTCGGCGAGGGCGATTTCATTGTCGTGCCGCGCGGCGTCGAGCATCGGCCGCGGTCGCTGACTGTCGAGCCCGTGGTGCTTATGTTCGAGCCGGCGACCACCCTCAACACCGGCAATGCCCAAAGCGACCTCACCGTCACCGATCTGAAGCGGCTCTGAGCCATGAACGCGACGCCTTTCTCATCCCTCTCGGCCGATCACCAGCGCCTGCAGGCGCTGGTCGGCGCGTGGCGTGGCGAGGAAGATGTCGCGGCGACGCAATGGACCGATGCCGGCGCCGCGACTTCGGAAGTGCTTGCGGACGCGCAGTTCGGCGGCCAGTTCGTGGTCCAGCGCTACCGCCAGCGCCGCGACGGCACGATCTCGTTCGGCGCGCATAATGTGTTCGGCTTCGATCAGCCGAACGACGTCGTCACCATGCATCAGTTCGACTCGATGGGTTTCGTGCCGGTCACACCGGCTACGGGCACATGGAACGGCAACGAGCTTGTGCTGGAACGGTCGTCGCCGCGCGGCTCGGCTCGCGTGACTTACAGTTTTGACGGCACTGATACTTACCGCATGCGATTGCACTTCAAGCCCGCTGGCAGCGACGCCTGGCAAGACATGGTGAGCGGCCTCTACCGGCGCGTTTCGCCTTCCTCGATCAACGGTTTTTAGAAAAGGGCCGCGATGTCCATTCTCGTCGACAAGAATACCAAGGTGCTGGTGCAGGGCCTGACCGGCAAGACCGGCACCTTCCATACCGAGCAGGCGCTGGCCTATCACGCCACCAAGATGGTTGGCGGCGTCCATCCGAAGAAGGGCGGCGAGACCTGGACCGGCGCGAAGGGAGAGACCCTGCCGATCTTCGCCACCGTCGCCGAGGGCAAGGAGAAGACCGGCGCCAACGCCTCCGTCATCTATGTGCCGCCGGCAGGCGCGGGCGAAGCGATCATCGAGGCGATCGAGGCCGAGATCCCGCTGATCGTCTGCATCACCGAGGGCATCCCGGTTATGGACATGGTCAAGGTCAAGGCGCGGCTCGACCGCTCCTCCTCGCGGCTGATCGGCCCGAACTGCCCGGGAGTTTTGACCCCCGACGAATGCAAGATCGGCATCATGCCCGGCAACATCTTCCGCAAGGGCTCGGTCGGCGTTGTTTCCCGCTCGGGAACGCTTACCTATGAAGCGGTCTTCCAGACCAGCAATGTCGGCCTCGGCCAGACCACTGCTGTCGGCATCGGCGGCGACCCGGTCAAGGGCACCGAGTTCATCGACGTGCTCGAGATGTTCCTCGCCGACGACGAGACCAAATCGATCATCATGATCGGCGAGATCGGCGGCTCGGCCGAGGAAGACGCCGCGCAGTTCTTGAAGGACGAGGCAAAGCGCGGCCGCAAGAAACCGATGGCGGGCTTCATTGCCGGGCGCACGGCGCCCGCCGGCCGCACCATGGGCCATGCGGGCGCGGTGATCTCCGGCGGCAAGGGCGGCGCGGAAGACAAGATCGCGGCGATGGAATCGGCCGGCATCAAGGTTTCGCCGTCACCGGCGCGGCTCGGCACGACGCTGGTCGAGGCGATCAAAGGTTAAGGGAGTAGGGAGTAAGGGAATAGGGCAGCAGGGAAAGATCAGCGGCAAAAAATGCCCTACTCCCCTACTGCCTTACTCCCCTACTCCCTTCCATAAAAGGAGACGGAGCCAGGCTCCGCAGACGAAAATGGCAAGACAAGATCAGGCCAACGACCAATTCTCGCTCACCTCGTTCCTTTATGGCGGCAATGCCGACTATATCGACGCGCTCTATGCCGCCTATGAGGACAACCCCGGCTCCGTCGATCCGGAATGGCAGGACTTCTTCGCCGCGCTGAAGGACGATGCGGGCGACGTGCGCAAGAACGCCAAGGGCGCTTCCTGGGCGAAGCCTTCCTGGCCGATGCAGGCCAATGGTGAGCTGGTTTCGGCGCTCGACGGCAATTGGGGCCTGGTCGAAAAGCACATCGAAAAGAAGGTGAAGGAAAAGGCGGTCGTCAACGGCGCGGCCCTTTCCGATGCCGACGTTCACCAGGCGACGCGCGATTCGGTGCGCGCCATCATGATGATCCGCGCCTTTCGCATGCGCGGCCACCTGCACGCCAATCTCGACCCGCTGGGCATCGCCAAGCCGCTTGAGGACTATAACGAGCTGTCGCCGGAGAATTACGGCTTCACCGAAGCCGACTACGACCGGCCGATCTTCCTCGACAATGTGCTGGGGCTCGAGTTCGGCACCATCCGGCAGATGCTTGATATCCTCACCCGCACCTATTGCTCGACGCTCGGCGTTGAGTTCATGCACATCTCCGACCCTGAGGAAAAGGCCTGGATCCAGGCGCGCATCGAGGGCGCCGACAAGGAGATCACCTTCACTGCCACCGGCAAGAAGGCGATCCTGTCGAAGCTGGTCGAGGCCGAAGGCTTCGAGCAATTTATCGACGTCAAGTACAAGGGCACCAAGCGCTTCGGCCTCGACGGCGGCGAGTCGCTGATCCCGGCGCTGGAGCAGATCATCAAGCGCGGCGGCCAGCTCGGCCTGAAGGAGGCCGTGCTCGGCATGGCCCATCGCGGCCGCCTCAACGTGCTTTCGCAGGTCATGGCCAAGCCGCACCGCGCCATCTTCCACGAATTCAAAGGCGGCTCGGCCGCTCCCGACGACGTCGAGGGCTCGGGCGACGTGAAGTACCATCTCGGCGCTTCCTCGGACCGCGAGTTCGACGGCAACAAGGTGCACCTGTCGCTGACGGCCAACCCCTCGCACCTGGAAATCGTCGACCCGGTCGTGATGGGCAAGGCGCGCGCCAAGCAGGACCAGCTCGCTGGCCGCGAGCGCGGCGAGATCGTGCCGCTGTCCGAGCGCGCCAAGGTAATGCCGCTGCTGCTGCATGGCGACGCGGCGTTTGCCGGCCAGGGCGTGATCGCGGAGATGTTCGGGCTCTCCGGCCTGCGCGGCCACCGCGTCGCCGGCACGCTGCATTTCATCATCAACAACCAGATCGGCTTCACCACCAATCCGCGCTTCTCGCGTTCCTCGCCCTATCCGTCGGATGTGGCCAAGATGATCGAAGCGCCGATCTTCCACGTCAACGGCGACGATCCGGAAGCGGTGGTGCATGCCGCGAAGGTGGCGACGGAATTCCGCATGAAGTTCCACAAACCGGTGGTGGTGGACATGTTCTGCTACCGCCGCTTCGGCCACAATGAAGGCGACGAGCCGTCCTTCACGCAGCCGATCATGTACCGCAACATCCGCAGCCATAAGACGGTTGTGCAGGTCTATGCCGACCGGCTGATCGCCGAGGGTCACATCACCCAGGCCGAGGTCGACAAGATGCGGGCCGACTGGCGCGCGCATCTGGAACAGGAGTGGGAAGTCGGCCAGTCCTACAAGCCGAACAAGGCCGACTGGCTTGACGGCGCCTGGTCCGGCCTGCGCACGGCCGACAACCAGGACGAACAGCGGCGCGGCAAGACCGCGGTGCCGGTCCGCACGCTGAAGGAAATCGGCAAGAAGCTGACCGAGGTGCCGAAGGATTTCGAGGCGCACAAAACGATCCTGCGCTTCCTCGAGAACCGCCGCCAGGCGATCGAGTCCGGCGACGGCATCGACTGGTCGACCGCCGAGGCGCTGGCCTTCGGCGCCATCCTGCTCGACGGCAATCCGATCCGGCTCTCCGGCCAGGATTCGGAGCGCGGCACCTTCTCGCAGCGCCATTCCGTGCTCTACGACCAGCGTGACGAGACGCGCTACATTCCACTCAACAATCTATCTGCGGCCCAGGCCGGCTACGAAGTCATCAACTCGATGCTCTCGGAAGAGGCGGTGCTCGGCTTCGAATATGGCTACAGCCTCGCCGAGCCCAAGGCGCTGACGCTTTGGGAAGCGCAGTTCGGCGATTTCGCCAACGGCGCCCAGGTGGTGTTCGACCAGTTCATCTCGTCCGGTGAGCGCAAGTGGCTGAGAATGTCGGGCCTCGTCTGCCTCCTGCCGCACGGCTATGAAGGCCAGGGGCCGGAACATTCCTCGGCCCGCCTCGAACGCTTCCTGCAGCTCTGCGCCGAGGACAACATGCAGGTGGCGAACGTCACGACGCCGGCTAACTATTTCCACATCCTGCGCCGGCAGTTGAAGCGCGACTTCCGCAAGCCGCTGATCCTGATGACGCCGAAGTCGCTGCTGCGCCACAAGCGGGCGGTGTCGACGCTGTCGGAGATGGCGGGCGAAAGCTCGTTCCACCGACTGTTGTGGGACGATGCGCAGCTCTTGGCCGACCAGCCGATCAAGCTCGTGAAGGATTCCAAGATCCGCCGTGTCGTGCTCTGCTCCGGCAAGGTCTATTACGACCTCTACGAGGAGCGCGAGAAGCGCGGCATCACCGACATCTACCTGTTGCGCGTCGAGCAGCTCTACCCGTTCCCGGCCAAGGCGCTGATCACCGAGCTGTCGCGTTTCCGCAACGCCGAGATGGTGTGGTGCCAGGAGGAGCCCAAGAATATGGGCGCCTGGTCGTTCATCGATCCTTATCTCGAATGGGTGCTGGCGCATATCGACGCCAAGCATCAGCGGGTGCGCTATACCGGCCGGCCGGCCTCGGCCTCGCCGGCCACCGGACTGATGTCGAAGCATCTCAGCCAGCTTTCCGCCCTGCTCGACGACGCGCTGGGCGAGTAAGCAGACCCGGACCAAACAGACCTCAAGAAGACAAGAGAACGGACAGGCACAATGGCTACCGAAATCCGCGTCCCCACTCTCGGCGAATCCGTCACCGAGGCGACCGTCGGCAAGTGGTTCAAGAAGGTCGGCGACGCGATCGCCGCCGATGAGCCGCTGGTCGAGCTCGAAACCGACAAGGTGACGGTGGAGGTGCCCGCCGCGGGCGCCGGGACGCTCTCCGAGATCACCGTCAAGGAAGGCGAGACGGTCAATGTCGGGGCGCTGCTCGGCTCGATTTCGGCCGGCGGCGCAGCCGCCGCTCCCGCCACCAAGCCGCAGGCGGTGGCGCAGGCGTCCAGTCCGGACGCCGCATCCACGACCAAGCAGGCCGCCGCCGAAACCGCCAAGATGGCCGGCGACGCCGGCCCGGTCGAGCCGCGCACCATGCCGCCGGCGCCGGCTGCGGCCAAACTGATCGCCGAGCACAATCTCTCGGTCGAGCAACTGACGGGCTCCGGCAAGCGCGGCCAAGTGCTGAAGGGCGACGTCCTCGATGCCATCGCTAAGGGCGCGCCATCGCAGCCGGCCGAGACGCCGAAAGCGGCTCCTGCTCCTGCTCCCGCACCGGTCGCGGCCCGCGCGCCGTCGACGGCCGACGATGCTTCGCGCGAGGAGCGCGTGCGCATGACCAAGCTGCGCCAGACGATCGCGCGCCGGCTCAAGGAGGCGCAGTCGACCGCCGCCATGCTCACCACCTTCAACGAGGTGGATATGAGCGCGGTGATGGCGCTGAGGGCCAAGTATAAGGACGTGTTCGAGAAGAAGCATGGCGTGAAGCTCGGCTTCATGGGCTTCTTCACCAAGGCCGTCACCCATGCGCTGAAGGAGATCCCGGCGGTCAATGCCGAGATCGACGGCGCCGACATCATCTACAAGAACTTTGCGCATGTCGGCGTCGCCGTCGGCACCGACAAGGGCCTGGTGGTCCCGGTCGTGCGCGATGCCGACCAGATGTCCATCGCCGAGATCGAGAAGGAGATCGGCCGGCTGGGCCTCGCCGCGCGCGACGGCAAGCTTTCGGTTGCCGACATGCAGGGCGGCACCTTTACGATCTCCAACGGCGGCGTCTACGGATCGCTGATGTCGACGCCGATCCTCAATGCGCCGCAGTCCGGTATCCTCGGCATGCACAAGATCCAGGAGCGGCCGGTGGTGGTCGGCGGCCAGATCGTCATCCGCCCGATGATGTATCTGGCGCTCAGCTACGACCACCGCATCGTCGACGGCAAGGAAGCGGTGACCTTCCTCGTCCGCGTCAAGGAAAGCCTGGAGGATCCCGAGCGGCTGGTGCTCGATCTCTGAGGTGGAGCATGAAGGCTCGCGGGCGGGGCGGCGAGTGAAGGCCCGTTGGCTCAGCACCGCGAGGCCGGTCGCGCTTGCCGCCGGTGCGGCTCTCGTAGCAGCCGATGCCCAGGCCGCTTGCCCGATCCAGCTTGCCGCCTATGGCGAGGCGAAAAGCGGCGCCGAGATCGATTTCAGCCCGACGGGTACCTCGGCGACGATCGCCAACACATTCCGCATGATACTCGACAACAATACCGTGCTCGATGGCATCGCCATGTGGACCGAGGGCTCCGCCGGGCGGCCGCACGGCTCGCTGATGTACAAATGCCCGACCGGCGACGTCACCGGCGAGGAGCTCGCCGCCTGCACGGTCTGGGAAGGCGTGATCTATAGCGCCGATGAGAAGGGCGTCGTGGGTCTGCTGCCGGCCGAGGGCGCGGATGCGCCGAAGAGCCTGATCTTTCCCGATCTCGGACCGTCGCTCGAAATGTCAGCCGCTTATGGTCCGGCGGGCTTCTCAAAAGTACCGTGGGACGTCTTTGCCCTGAAAGGCTGCCAGGAATGAATGCCGACAAGAAGACGCTGCTGGTCACCGGCGGCAGCCGCGGCATCGGCGCTGCCATATGCCGGCAGGCCAGTCGGGCAGGCTATGGGGTGGCGATCAACTATGTCTCCAACCGGGCCGCCGCCGAGGCGCTCGTCGCCGAGCTCGAAGCCGCGGGCGGCGAGGCCTTCGCGGTCAGGGGCGATGTCGGCAACGAGGCCGATGTGGTGGCGATGTTCGAGGCGGTGGACCGGGCCTTCGGCCGGCTCGACGCCTTCGTCAACAATGCCGGCATCGTCGACGTCAAGGCGCGTGTCGATGAGATGAGCGCCGAGCGGATCGAGCGCATGATGCGCATCAACGTCGTCGGCTCCTTCCTCTGCGCCCGCGAGGCCGTCAAGCGCATGTCGACCCGTCACTGCGGCAAGGGCGGCGCCATCGTCAATCTGTCCTCGGCGGCGGCACGACTGGGCTCGCCCGGCGAATATGTCGACTACGCCGCTTCCAAGGGCGCGATCGACACGCTGACCGTTGGTCTGGCGCGCGAGGTGGCGCTGGAAGGCATCCGCGTCAATGCCGTCAGTCCAGGCATCACCGAAACCGACATCCATGCCTCCGGCGGCCAGCCCGAGCGCGTGGCGCGGATGCAGGATCTGCTGCCGCTGAAGCGCGCGGGCACGGCCGACGAGGTCGCGAGCGCGGTTCTCTACCTTTTGTCGGACGCGGCCTCCTATATAACGGGCGCGATCCTGAATGTGAGCGGCGGCCGCTGAAGGCCAGACCAGAAGGACACCATCATGGCTTATGACGTCGTAATCATCGGATCGGGACCGGGCGGCTATGTCTGCGCCATCAAGGCGGCACAGCTCGGCCTGAAGACAGCGGTGGTCGAGAAGAACGCCACCTTCGGCGGCACCTGCCTCAATATCGGCTGCATCCCGTCGAAAGCCCTGCTCCACGCCTCCGAGATGTTCGCCGAAGCCGGTCATGCCTTCGATATGCTCGGCATCGAGGTCGGCGCGCCAAAACTCAATCTGAAGAAGATGCTGGCGCACAAGGATGCGACCGTGGCCTCCAACGTCAACGGCGTCGCTTTTCTCTTCAAGAAGAACAAGATCGACTCGTTCCGCGGCACCGGCAAGGTGATCGGCGCCGGCAAGGTGTCGGTCACCGGCGAGGGCGGCAAGGTCGAGGAGATCGAGACCAAGAACATCGTCATCGCCACCGGTTCCGACGTCGCCGGCATTCCGGGTGTCAAGGTCGACTTCGACGAGAAGGTGATCGTGTCCTCGACCGGCGCGCTGTCGCTGGCCAAGGTGCCGGGCAGTCTTGTGGTGGTCGGCGGCGGCGTCATCGGGCTCGAGCTCGGCTCGGTCTGGGCCAGGCTCGGCGCCAAGGTCACGGTTGTCGAGTTCCTCGACACCATCCTCGGCGGCATGGATGGCGAGGTCTCGAAGCAATTCCAGCGGCTGCTGTCCAAGCAGGGCTTCGAGTTCAAGCTCGGCGCCAAGGTCACCGGCGTCGCCAAATCCAAGAAGGGCGCCAGCGTGACGTTCGAGCCGGTCAAGGGCGGCGCGGCGGAAACGATCGAGGCCGATGTCGTGCTGGTCGCGACCGGACGCCGCCCCTATGCCGACAGCCTTGGATTGAAAGAAGCCGGCGTCGAGATGGACGAGCGCGGCCGGGTCAAGTCCGACGGGCATCTGAGGACCAACGTGCCCGGCATCTATGCCATCGGCGACGTCATTGCCGGGCCGATGCTGGCGCACAAGGCCGAGGACGAGGGCGTGGCGGTAGCCGAGACGATCGCCGGCCAGGCCGGTCATGTGAACTACGACGTTATCCCGAGCGTCGTCTACACCAGTCCCGAAATCGCCTCGGTCGGCAAGACCGAAGAGGAGCTGAAAAAGGCCGGCATCGACTACAAGGTCGGCAAGTTCCCTTTCAGCGCCAATAGCCGCGCGCGGGCCATGCTGCACACCGACGGCTTCGTGAAGATCCTCGCCGACAAGGCGAGCGACCGCGTGCTCGGCGTTCATATCGTCGGCTTCGGCGCCGGCGAGATGATCCACGAGGCAGCGGTGCTGATGGAGTTCGGCGGCTCCTCGGAAGACCTCGCCCGCACCTGCCATGCCCACCCGACCATGTCGGAGGCGGTCAAGGAAGCGGCGCTGGCCACGTTCTTCAAGCCGATCCATATTTAGGTGCTCGTCACGGCCGGCGCCGAACGCCCGAGGATGGCAAAGGTGTAGTTAAACAAAAACGGCCCCCCTTTCGGCGGGCCGTTCGTCGTGGAGCTATAGCCTGATCACGGAGACGGCGCAGGTGCCGGAGCCGGGGCAGGCGTCGGAGTGGGCGCGGGTGCCGGGGCTGGCGTCGGAGCTGGAGCAGGCGTTGCGGGCGCAGGTTCAGGCGTTGCAGGCGCCGGGGCCGGCGTCGTCGCGGCCGGCGGCTCGGAAGTCGCGGGGGCGTGCTCGCCACCGGTTCTGCCAAAAACATAATACGCAACAATGGCCAGGATAATGACAACTAGGGCGATCAGCCACCCGCTGCCGCCACCACCGCCCCTCGAGGGCGGCGTGCTCGACGGGGTGTAGGGGTCGTTAGGGTTCGCCATGAAACGTGTCCTCCTTGGAATGAAAGGCATCAAATAGCAGCCATCAACGCGCGGATCCCCTAATGGGTTTCACGCAGGCGGACGGAAAGCGCTGAAAAACCGGCATTTTCCGCTCCCCAGCCGCCAGACGACTCAGTTGACGGCGGTAACACTATACCCCGCTTTGCGGAAATCTTCGACCAGTCCGTCAGGGCCGGGCAGATGCAGCGCGCCGACCGCCATGAAGGCATTGCCCCTGGCCAGAATCGGCATGGCATGCGCGACCATGACCTTGTTGCGGCTGGTGATCATGGTCTGCTCAAAGGCGGCATAGCCGGCCTGGTCGTCCGCCGTGTCGGGCAGCACGGTGCGAAACAGCGGCCAGAACATGCCGACCTCGCCGCGTTGGTAGAGCACGATCATGGTTTCGTTGACGTCGTTCACCTTGTCGCCGAGCTTCAGCGTCTCGACCAACCCCTTCATGTGGTAGGCGAGCGGCAGCGAAGCCATGGCGCGCAGTTGGTCGACGGCGGTTTCCAACCCCTCGACGTCCTTGCCGGACGCTTTGGCGTCGGCGGCCAGCTTGACGTCCAGCACCGGCGCGCCGGCGCTCTGGCGCGCCACCTCGCAGGCCGGCAGCGCCACCATGGCCGACAGGATCCACGGCTTCATCTTGGCCACCGTCAGAGGCGGAATGCCGCGTGCATCGAGCCCCTTGTTCAGTACTGCCGCATCCTCGGGCGACAGCAGCGAGGACAGCGTCGTGTTGTCCGTGAACATCATCAGGCCAGGCTCGGCGGCCATGGCGGCCATCATCTTGGCCTTGTCGAGGGCGTCGGTGGTTTCGATGATGATGGTGTCGGCGCCTTCATAGGCTTTTTGGGCCGCGGCAGGCAGCGTGGTGACGCGCGCGTCCGTCATGTGCATGGTGCCGAAGAGATAGGACGGCTCCTCGCCTGGTTTCTCGAGCTTCCACAACAGCCCCCGGCCGTTTGGAACGGCGTCGGCTTCGGTCTCGACCTTCTTGAAGGCGGCGGGATCGCTCTTTGCAAGACCCGCCAGCAGGTCGCTGCCGCCGCAGGCGGGCGCTTCGGCATGCGCGCGGCCGGCCAGCAGCAGCACGAGCAGGAACGAAAGGAAAAACAGCAGGTTGAGCGCTGCGAGCAGCTTCAACGAGACGAGGGCCGCGCGGTCGGCGATGGCGATAACGCGTTTCATGGCAAGCTTCTTAAGGGCAAAAAGCGGCAAAACGGTTAATCGAGAGCCGAAATTGTTGTCGACCGGCTCGGATTCCCGGCGGCAGCGTTAGACGGGTGGCCCGGCGCCGATGGAAGGCCGTGGCTGATCTGCCGCCAGTTTCGATGATCCCCGCGGTCGAGCGGCCCAACTGGTTGCTGGATCTGACGGGAGAGATTGCGCCGAAAACGCCGATCCCCTAGATCATGCGACCGTAAAGCGCCCGGCAGGGGACCCCGTGTGATCATCGACAACGCCGCCTTCGAGCGCTACCGGCGCTCGCCGAACGAGAAAACCACCCTGCTCCGGTTCCTGCTCGGAACGGCGATCGTCGTTCTCTTCTGGCTCGCCGTGACGCTGGTCGTGCTCGTCGCCGGCACCGCCGCCTTCATCGTCTTGCGCCTCCCGGGCCCGGCGACCGGACAGCCGATCCAGGATTTCCTTGCCTCTCCCGCCGGCATCCTCACCGCGCTGGCGTCCTTTGCCGGCATCTGGATCGGTCTTTGGGCCGCGATGCGTTTCGTTCATGGCGAGCCGCTCTCGGCGCTGATCGGCCCAGACCGCCGCATCTCGCGCGGCGGGTTTCTCAAAGGCCTGGTCGCGGTTCTGACAACCTCCTTGTTCTCCGAGGTGCTGCTCTATTGGCTGCAGCCGGAGATCGTCCGCGGATCGATCGCGTTCTCGTCCTGGCTGCTCTTGCTTCTCGCGATCGTGCCGCTCGCCTTTCTGCAGACCTCATCGGAGGAGGCTCTGTTCCGTGGCTATCTGCTGCGTGGCCTCGCCAGCCGCTTTGGCAGCCCGCTGATCTGGGCCGCGCTGCCGGGGCTTCTGTTCACCGCGTTGCATTGGAGCCCGGCCTCGACGCTTGCCATCAATGCCAGCGTGCTGGTCTCGATCGCCGCCTTCGCGCTGCTGCTGACGCTGCTGGTCTATGTGACCGGCAATCTCGGCGCTGCATTCGGCGCCCATCTCGGCAACAATCTGATCGGCTTCCTGCTGATCTCGCACCAGCAGAGCTACAATTCCTTCGCCCTGTTCAACGCCAAGCCGCTGGAAGGCCCCGGCTGGACCAATTGGGACGCCGTTCTCATCGCCGCGATCGGCATCGTAAGCACGCTGCTGACGATGCTCCTGCTTCTGCATCGCCGCTCACCCCTGAAGGTCGGGCCGGACGAGCCATGATCCAAAAAAGCGGAAGCCGGTTTCTTGATCAAACCGTGGTCAACCAGAAAACCGACGGGCTCGCCTGATGCGCATCACGCTGGTGGCGGAACGCACCATTCCCTGCAAAGGCTATGGCGGCACTGAGCGGCAGGTCGACTGGCTGGCAACAGAGCTTTCGCGTCTCGGCCACAAGGTGGTCCTGATCGCCGGTCGCGGCTCGAGCCATCCGCTGTGCGAAGTGCGGCAGGCCTCTTCGGCCGCCGAATGCCGCGCTGCGATCCCGGCCGACACCGACATCGTGCATTTCAATGGCTGGTACATCGAGATTTCGCGGCCGGCGCTCTATACGATGCACGGCTTCGACCCGGAATTCACGCAAAACAGGCCAAACTGGAACTTCGTCAGCGCCAGCCATTCGCGCAACCACGGGCGGGAAACCTTCGTCCACAACGGCTTTCCGGTCGACGCCTATCGGCTGTCCGCCCGCAAGACGGACAGGCTTCTGTTTCTGGCCGGCATCGCCCGCGCCGGCAAGAACCTCAACCGGGCTGTCGATCTCGCCCGTGCGTTCGATTTCCACCTCGATATCGCCGGCGGCTCGCGCTGGCAGCTCCTGCAGCGCACCAAGGTTCGCCGCCAGGGTGTCTTCTTCAAGAGCCTCGGCCGCCGCTTCCGCTACCACGGCGTCGTCGACGGCGACGAGAAGCTGCGCCTGCTGGGAGAAGCCAGAGCTTTTCTCAACCCGATCGCCTGGGAAGAGCCGTTCGGCATGGCGCCGGTCGAAGCGATGCTCTGCGGCACGCCGGTGTTGACGACACGGCGCGGCGCGCTGCCCGAAATCGTCGACGGCGCCACCGGTCGCCTCTTCGACACCGATGCCGAGTTCGCGCAGGCCTTGGCCGACATCGCCGGCTTGTCCCCTGAGCAGTGCCGTGCATCCGCCGCCGCGCGATTTCCCATCGCCAAGACGGCAAACGGCTATCTCGATCTCTATACGCGCATCCTGGACGGCGAAAAGCTGCCCTGAACCGCCTTTGGGCGCGGTGTCTTGCTCTTCAAAACGACCCCAGCCTTGACTCCGCCGCCGATTTCCTGTCTAGACGCGCACGAATTCCGCGACGAGACCCTCTCCGCGAAAGCCGACCAGGACGCCGAAGCCTCTTTGAGGCGAGAGCTGTAAACCGATCCTGGAGGCCAACACCCGGCAGCGCGATGCGCCCCCGGGTGCTTTTTGGCTTTGCGCTTTTGCTTGGCGACCCGGCGCGAACGCACTACCTCTCGGGTCGAATGAACCGAGATCGAAGGAAGCAAGATGTTTGAATCACTGCAGGAGCGCACAAGAGGCGTGGAGGGCCGCAGGCCCGACAGCGATCGGCATGAATCCAAGGCGCTCTCGCACGGCGGTCTGATCAATGTTTGAGTCCCTACAAGAGCGCCTTGGCTCCATCCTGAACGGCCTGACCGGCCGCGGTGCGCTGTCGGAGGCGGACGTCTCTGCGGCGTTGCGCGAGGTGCGCCGGGCACTGCTTGAGGCCGATGTGGCGCTCGAGGTGGTTCGCTCTTTCACCGACAAGGTGCGCGAGAAGGCGGTCGGCGCCGCGGTGCTGAAGTCGATCAAGCCCGGACAGATGGTCGTCAAGATCGTCCATGACGAGCTGGTCGATATGCTCGGTGCCGAGGGCGTCGCTATCGACCTCAACGCGCCCGCGCCCGTCGTCGTCATGATGGTCGGCCTGCAGGGTTCCGGCAAGACGACGACCTCGGCCAAAATCGCCAAGCGCCTTACCGAGCGTCAGAACAAGAAAATTCTGATGGCCTCGCTCGACACGCGGCGTCCGGCCGCGCAGGAGCAGCTGCTCCAGCTCGGCGAGCAGACCAAGGTCGCCACGCTGCCGATCATCGCCGGCCAAAGCCCGGTCGATATCGCCAAGCGCGCCGTGCAGGCGGCAAAGCTCGGCGGCCACGACGTCGTCATCCTCGACACCGCCGGCCGCACCCATATCGACGAGCCGCTGATGGTCGAGATGGCCGACATCAAGAAGGTGTCGTCGCCGCACGAAATCCTGCTGGTCGCCGACTCGCTGACCGGCCAGGACGCCGTCAACCTAGCGAAAAGCTTCGACGAGCGCGTCGGCATCACCGGCCTGGTGCTGACCCGCATGGACGGCGACGGCCGCGGCGGCGCCGCGCTTTCGATGCGCGCCGTCACCGGCAAGCCGATCAAGCTGATCGGCACCGGCGAAAAGATGGACGGGCTGGAGGAATTCCACCCCAAGCGCATCGCCGACCGCATCCTCGGCATGGGCGACATCGTCTCGCTGGTCGAGAAGGCCGCCGAGACCATCGACGCCGAGCAGGCGGCGGCGATGGCCAAGAAGATGCAGTCGGGCAAGTTCGACCTGAACGACCTTGCCGCGCAGCTTCAGCAGATGTCGAAAATGGGCGGCATGGGCGGCATCATGGGCATGATGCCCGGCATGGGCAAGATGAAGGACCAGCTCGCCGCGGCCGGCTTCGACGACAAGATGTTCCGCCGGCAGCTCGCCATCATCTCCTCGATGACCAAGGCCGAGCGCGCCAACCCCGATATCTTGAAGCACTCGCGCAAGAAGCGCATCGCCGCCGGCTCCGGCACCGACGCGGCCGAGATCAACAAGCTCTTGAAGATGCATCGCGGCATGGCCGACATGATGAAGGCGATGGGCGGCAAGGGCAAAGGCGGCGGCATGATGCGCGGCATGATGGGCGGCCTTGCCTCGAAGATGGGCCTTGGCGGCATGATGCCCGGCGGCGGCATGGCCGACCTTTCCAAGATGGACCCGAAGCAGCTGGAGGCCTTGCAGAAGCAGGCCCAGGCTGCCGGTCTCGGCAAAGGCCTGCCGGGCGGGCTGCCCGGCGGACTTCCCGGCGGCGGGTTGCCGGGCCTGCCCGGCGGCATGAAACTGCCGGGCCTTCCCGGTCTCGGCGGCGGCGGGCTGCCTGGCCTTGGCAAGAAGAAGTGAGGGGGGCGATGAACGAGGAGAAGGATATGGCCGAGGCACGCGCCGTTCTGGCGGGCTACCGCGCTTCGATCGACAACATCGACGCCGCCCTCATTCATATGCTGGCCGAGCGCTTCCGCTGCACCAAGGCGGTCGGCGTGCTGAAGGCCGAGCATGGCCTGCCGCCAGCCGACCCGGCGCGCGAGCAGCAGCAGATCGCCCGCCTGCGCCAACTGGCGAAGGATGCGCATCTCGATCCGGATTTTGCGGAGAAATTTCTGAACTTCGTCATCCGCGAAGTCATCCGGCATCACGAACAGATCGCCGCTAACAACGGCGTGACGAAAACCGGCTGAAGCTGGTGTATGTCGCCCAAACTGCGCAGCGGTCTTGGGATTACGACTTGCACAAGGCCAAAGCCGCAACCCAATCAACGAACTCAGAGCTTGTTAGGAGATAAAGAATGGCACTGAAGATCAGACTGGCCCGTGCGGGCTCGAAGAAGCGTCCCTATTACCACGTCGTCGTCGCCGACGCCCGTTCGCCGCGCGACGGCCGTTTCATCGAGGCGCTCGGGTCGTGGAACCCGCTGCTGCCGAAGGACGGCGAACGCGTGAAGGTCGATGCCGACCGCGTCAAGCACTGGCTCTCGCACGGCGCCCAGCCGACCGACCGCGTGCTGCGCTTCCTGGACGAGGCCGGCATCGCCAAGCGTCCGGCCCGCTCCAACCCGAACAAGGCCCTGCCCGGCAAGAAGGCGCAGGAGCGCGCAGCCCTGCTGAAGAAGGCCCAGGAAGACGCCGCCGCTGCCGTTGCGGCCGCGTCCGCAGCACCCGCCGAGGCGGAAGCCGCGACCGCCGAGTAATCTCGGCCTCGGTCAAAACAGGTCAAAAGAACGGCGGGCCAACCCCGCCGTTCTTTTGGTCAGGCCCGTCGATATCTCAATATCCCGACGGGCAACGAGCAATATAAACGCGCCCGTAGCGGTCCCGATAACGGCACTTGCCGCTTTCGCTGGCACGGCCGATCAACGCGCCTGCCACGGCGCCGACAGCGCCACCGACCACTGCGCCCTCGACCGGGTCATTGGCGACGGCCGCTCCGACCGCAGCACCGCCCAAGCCGCCGATCGCCGCTCCTTTTTCCGTCTGCGAACAGGCGCCCAGCGCCACCGTCAGCACCAGAATGGTAATCGCTTTCTTCATTTCAGTTCCTCTCTCACGGGATCGCCGTCCTCGCCGCCAAGCTTTAACTCGCAAACGGCTAATTTGATCCCGAAGCGAACGAATATTGCTGTTTCGAAGGCAGGCGCGGGTTGCGCCAACCGGCCTCGACAGCATTGAGAGTGCTCACGAATTAGCGTTCGGTAACGCAGCTTGGCAACCCGGCTTCGAAGCCTTGCGGTCGCCGCAGCCGGTGGAATCACCAGAACGAACCGGCTCAGCGGCTGAACGGGATCAGCGCGCGCACTCTGGGGTCGCGCAGATAGAGCCCGCCCCACAGGACAACAGCGAGATAGACGCCGAACAGCGTGTGCGAAAGCAGCGGGTTGCCGATGCGCACATGCGTGGAAATCGCGCCGCCCATATAGGCGGTGAGCAGGATGGCGCCGAGGACGGACGTGCGCGGCAGCGCATAAAGCACAGTCGAGATCAGACCGACGATGCCGAGCAGCCGCGCGATGTTGGGGTCATCCGGCCAGCCGAGCTGTGTCATCGTCTCGGTGACGATCTGCAGCGGCGGCAGCTTGATGACGCCGTCGAAGATCATGAAAAGGATGACAATGGCGCTAAGCACGCGCCCGGTCCACAAGGCGCCATTTGAGACAGGAGCGGCTTCTGAAATGCTCATTGGTGTTCCCTCCTTGGCTGGAGCCTGGCTGTTTTGCCAGCTTCGAGCCAAGGACGGCGGGCAGGGCGGCGATCCGACAAGGGCCGGTGCGCTTTTTTCGAACGCATGATTGAGTGAGAATGCATGCCCGAAGGAGAGAGAATGACCGGCGAGACCAATCTCCAAAGACTACTGGCGTCGATGACGCCGAAACTGCTCCCCGATGTCCATGTTTTCGCGACGCTGGCGCCGGGTGTGGCCGTGCCGCACGGTCTTGACCCGGTCATGCAGTTTCGCGAGCGGGAAGGTCTGACGCTGATCGTGACGGAGGACCAAGCGAAGCTAGCCGGCCTCGCCGGCACGTTCCGCTGCCGGATGATCACGCTCGACATCCATTCGTCGCTCGACGCCGTCGGCTTTCTGGCCGCGATCACGACGCGGCTCGCCGCTGCCGGCATGGGCGTCAATCCGGTCTCGGCCTTTTATCACGACCATCTGTTCGTCCCGGCGGAGCGGGCGGAAGAGGCGCTCGGCCTCCTGCGGCAACTGGCTGCGGAGAGCAGTGGCTAGCGCCTCAGCACATGGAAGCAGCGGGCATCGCTCGTCACACCTGGATATTCCGGCGCCACCCTCATCCTCCTGCCGCGACCTTTCCCGTGAACGGGGAAAAGAGAGCTATCGGCGGAAGGGCGCCCGCGACGCGCGGCCCGTGAGCGAGAACCCAACGGCCGAAGGCCGAGCCCGCGACCGCGGGCCGCCGGTCGTCCGGCGCCCTCGCGGAGGGCCAGCCGCGAAGCGGCGGTGCGGCCCGTGAGCGGAACTAAGCCGCCTTCTTCTTCGGCTGGATCAGGCCCCGCTCCACCAACAGCTCGGCGATCTGGACGGCGTTGAGCGCCGCGCCCTTGCGCAGATTGTCGGAGACGACCCACATCGACAGGCCGTTATCGACGGTCGAATCCTCGCGGATGCGCGAGATGAAGGTGGCGTCCTCGCCGGCCGACTCGAGCGGCGTGATGTAGCCGCCATTCTCGCGTTCGTCCAAGACCTGGCAGCCGGGAGCCTCGCGCAGGATCTCGCGCGCCTCGTCGGCGGTGATCGGCTTCTCGAACTCGATGTTGACGGCTTCCGAGTGGCCGATGAACACCGGCACGCGCACGCAGGTCGCCGTCAGCTTGATCTTGGGATCGAGCATCTTCTTGGTCTCGGCGACCATCTTCCACTCTTCCTTGGTGAAGCCGTCGTCGAGGAAGACGTCGATATGCGGGATGACGTTGAAGGCGATGCGCTTGGTGAACTTCTTGACGTCGACCTGGTCGGCGACGAAGACCGCGCGGGTCTGCGTGAACAGCTCGTCCATGCCTTCCTTGCCGGCGCCGGAGACCGACTGGTAGGTGGCGACGACGACGCGCTTGATGGTGGCGACATCGTGCAGCGGCTTCAGCGCCACGACGAGCTGCGCCGTCGAGCAGTTCGGATTGGCGATGATGTTCTTGCGCGAGAAGAGTTCGACCGCGTCCGGATTCACTTCCGGCACGATCAGCGGCACGTCAGGGTCGTAGCGGAAGGCCGACGAATTATCGATGACGACGCAGCCCTGCTTGCCGATCTTGGGCGACCACTCCTTGGAGACGTTGCCGCCGACCGACATGACGCAGATGTCGGTGTCGGAAAAATCGTAGGTGTCGAGCGCCTTGACCTTCAGCGTGCGGTCGCCGAAGGACACTTCGGTGCCCTGGCTGCGGCGCGAGGCCAATGCCACCACTTCGCTCGCCGGGAAGCCGCGCTCGTCCAGAATGTTGAGCATTTCGCGGCCCACATTGCCCGTGGCGCCGACTACCGCAACCTTGAAACTCATCGAAATCTCCTGTCCCTCTCCGCTTGGTTGTTGGAGAAAACCCGCCGGCCTCATGCGGGTTCTGTCCCCCGGGCCGAACCCGGGAGAGGGTGGTTAGGCCAAGGGAATCACACCGTTTTGGTGGTGGTTTTGGCCGTAGTTTTGCGAGAACGGACGGACGCGTCGAAACGCCCGGCCCAATGCTGTGCATCGTGGCTGGGGGCATCGAATGCCAGAAGAGCCAAATGGCCGCGCATTGAAGACGATCCCGTTCGCTGCCGGCTTTTACGCGCTTTGCGTAAAGAGTCAATTGGCGCAGGCTGCTGCCGCCTTGAGCCCGGCCTTTATCGCCGCCCAGCTTTCGGCAGGCGATGTCGGCCTGTGCTCTTCGGCGATACGGCCGGCCAGCAAATCGCGCCAGGCAGCGTCGTCTGTCATCCGTCGGATTGCGCGATACCAGCCGATCTGATCGGTCGAACCGACCGCGGGCATCAGGCCGCCGGTCGCTTCGATCAGCGACGGCGTGGTCGAGACGATGACCGGGACTCCGAAATCCAGACACTCCGAAGCTGCATAGCCCCAGCCCTCGATATGCGAGGGGAAAACGCCGAAGGTGGCACTTCGATAATAGCCGATAAGCTCCTCGTCGCTGACCGGACCCGCGAAGATGATCTTTTCTTTCAGCCCCGGATGAGCCTTGAGATAGGCGCTGAGCTCCTCGACCATCCAGCCCCAGCGGCCGACGCAGACGAGCTTCGGCAACCAAACGGCTTCGTCGAGCGCCTGCTGCCAGATGCGGGCGAGCATGATGTGGTTCTTCCGGATCTCGACGGTCGAGCAATAAAGGATGTAGGGCTCGCCAGCCTCGAGCCGCGACGTCATTCTCAGCCGCGCGGCCTTCTCATGCAGCAGCGAGGGCATCGGGAAGCGATGGACGACCGGCAGATCTATGCCGGCCTTGCGCATGTGATCGCCAAGCATCGTCGCCGCGGTGTCGGAGGTGCAGAAGGCCGCCGCGCCGGACCGCACCAGCCGTTCGAGATTGGGCCCGAAGGCGGCTTGCCATCTGTTCTTGGCGACAAGGTCGGGCCGCATGGTCGGGATCATGTCGTGGCAAAGAAAGGCTATGTTGTCGGGGCCGGCGCAAACCGCCGCTACCTTTTCGCCGACCAGCAGTTGGTTGCTGATCAGCACCGTTCGAGGCCCGACATCCTTCGTCGGCTGCGCCGCATCGCCCCGAAGCAAACCGGCCCAGAGACGGGCTCGCCTAGAGAAGCGATAGGCCCGCAGCAACAGCTTCGACACCGTGAAGGTGAAGCCGGGACGGCCGTTCGTCACCATTCCCGCAAGCTGGCGATCGGCTTCACTCTTGGCCATTGGATGGCGCCGCACCGCTTCGAACCCCTGCCGCAGCGCGGCAGTGGCTTGCAGTCGTGGCCGCTGCCGGAACGGCGCGATCTCGCTGACGCCCAACTGCTCGACTTCGAATTTTTCGAGCGGCCGGAAACGATGGCTGGAGAAATCGAGCGTCACCACCTCGACATCCGGGTCGGGATCGGCGAGCGCTGCCCTGACCATGAAGTCTTCCAGCCGCTGGATGCCGGCCAGCGCGCCGCGCCAGGCGAGCAGGCCGGTGGCGTCGATGCAGATTTTCCGTCTTTGGCCGCGGGGAGCGTCGGCCGCTTCTGGCAGCAGTGTCGAGTCCTTCTGGGCCATTGCTTCGCGGTCTATTAGGCGACTTGCGGCTTCTATCCCGATTTGCCGCCTCTGCGATAGCCGGCTGAACGCCATCGCTCTTGCCCGCCGGCCGGCGCTCATGTCAAATCGAGCAAAGGGAAAGAATTCGACGCTCGGGGGGATCTGATGCGCGGCGAAGTTCTTCACTATGACGAGCACCAGGGCTTCGGCTTCATCAGCGGCGCCGACGGCAGGCGCTACAGTTTCGCGCGCGAGGAACTGCGTCGCGAGACAACGCTTGCCAGGGGAGCCCAGGTCGAGTTCCAGCCGAACGGCGAACGTGCCGGCAATGTTTTCTCGGTCCGCGGCCGGATGATCGATCCGGTTGACAACGCCGTTCCAGTTCCTGCCCGTCCGCTGCCGGGCAGCTCGCCTGCGGGGCAGCCGCATTTCGGCCGCAACGCCGAGGCCGGAACGGTGGAATCGACCGGCCTCTGGAGCTATTTCTGGCGTGGCGTGACGACGAACTACGTCAACTTCTCCGGCCGCTCCCGGCGCAAGGAGTTCTGGGGCTTTTGCCTGTTCTGGACGATCGGTCTAGTCGTCGCCATCGGCGTCGGCTTGTCCGCAGACCTGTCGCGCGGCGACCTCGAGGGCGGCGGCGATGAGCCGGTCGTCATGTTCGGCCTTCTCGGTCTTTACGTCCTGCTCACGTTCCTGCCGTGGGTCGCGCTCGTCGTGCGCCGCTTGCATGATCTCGGCCTGACCGGCTGGCTCGCCATCCTCTGCTTCGTGCCTTATGTCGGCTGGCTCGCCACCCTGGTCTTCGGCCTGATCCCGACCCAGGCCGGCGACAACAAGTGGGGGCCGGTGCCGACCGGAGTTAGATTCTGACGGCCGCCGTCCTTAGTGCCTCGCCCGACAGCCTGAGGAAGATCTTCTGGCCGTGGCGTTCGGCGCCGAGCCGCTCGTAGAAGCGCAGCGCACCCTCGTTCCAGTCCTCGGCGGTGAGGTCGATGCGGCCAATGCGCTTGTCGAGGCAATAGCCGGCGAGAAAGCCGATCAGCGCCTCACCCACTCCCGCGTTTCGTGCCTCTTGGCGTACGAACAGGTCTTTCAAGAACATCAGCCGGTCGAGATCAGTGCCCGGATGCGCGATCGCGACCGAGGCCAGGCCGGCCACCTCGCCACCGGCGAAGGCCAGCGCGAAATGCGGATAGGCCGGGCTTTCCTCGCCGAGCCACTGCTTTGCCGTGGCCGTCGCCCGGGCATGGTCGAGCGGTGACTGCCGATAATGCGCCGCCATTGCGCAAAGCACGGTGGCGAGCGCCTCGGCGTCTTCGGTCGTCGCCCAGCGGACGTCGACCGCCGCCTCTGCCATGGGGATCAGCCCAGGAACTTGGCGATGATGGCGTCGCCCATCTCGGTGGTGCCGACCTCGGTCATGCCCTCGGACATGATGTCCTTGGTGCGCAGGCCGTCGTCGAGCACGGCGGCGATCGCCGCTTCGAGCTTGTCGGCTTCCACCGTTATGCCGAAGGAATAGCGCAGGCACATGGCGAAGGAGGCGATCATGGCGATCGGATTGGCGACGCCCTTGCCGGCGATGTCGGGCGCCGAGCCGTGCACCGGCTCGTAGAGCGCCTTGCGCTTCTTGGTCTTGACGTCCGGCGCGCCGAGCGAGGCCGACGGCAGCATGCCGATCGAGCCGGTGAGCATGGCGGCGATGTCCGAGAGCATGTCGCCGAACAGATTGTCGGTGACGATGACGTCGAACTGTTTTGGCCAGCGCACCAGCTGCATGCCGCCGGCATCGGCCAGCATGTGGTCGAGCTTGACGTCGGCATATTTCGCCTGATGCGTCTGGGTGACCACCTCGTTCCACAGCACGCCCGACTTCATGACGTTGCGCTTTTCCATCGAGGTGACATGGTTCTTGCGCGTGCGTGCCAGCTCGAAAGCGACGCCGGAGATACGCTCGATCTCGAACGTGTCGTAGACCTGGGTGTCGATGCCGCGCTTCTGGCCGTTGCCGAGGTCGATGATCTGCTTCGGCTCGCCGAAATAGACGCCGCCGGTCAGCTCGCGCACGATCAATATGTCGAGGCCCTCGACCACCTCCTGCTTGAGCGAGGAGGAGGCGGCCAAAGCCGGATAGCAGATCGCCGGACGCAGGTTGGCGAACAGCTCCATGTCCTTGCGCAGGCGCAGCAGGCCGGCCTCGGGGCGCACCTCGTAGGGCACCTTGTCCCATTTCGGCCCGCCGACGGCGCCGAACAGCACGGCATCCGCAGCAACAGCCTTTTCCATGTCGGCATCGGAGATCGCCGCGCCATGCGCGTCGTAAGCGCATCCGCCGACCAGCCCCTCGTCGGTGGCAAACCCGCTGCCGAGCTTCGCGTTCATGGCCGCGATCAACTTCTTCACTTCGGCCATGGCCTCGGGGCCGATGCCGTCGCCGGCGAGCAGGAGGAGATTTTTCGAAGCCATGGAGAACCGTCCTGGGGAGAGAATTGAACCGCGGTCTTGCTAAACGCCGGGCGGGCTGCGCGCAAGGGGACGAGCCTCGAGTTCCTTCACACCCCCCTCTGCCCTGCCAGCATCTCGCAAGAGGCCGGTAGGCGCGCCATCACCGATGCGACAGGATATTCACCAGCCGCCCGAACGGATCGCGCACATAGAAGCGCCGCACGCCCCAGGGCTCGTCGGCCGGGCCGTATTCGACGGCAAAGCCAGCCTTGCGCATGCGGTCCAGCGCATCATCGACATCGTCGACCTCGATCGAGAGGTCCGGCACCGGCGTGCCCGACCCGCCTTGCGACATGAAGCTGATCTGGACGGCCATGGTCTGCTGGGAGCCGTACGTGGCAATCCAGCCCATATCCATGAGCTGATCGAGGCCAAGCACGCCCTGATAGAAGCGCTTTGCCGCCGCAATGTCGGGCGTTTCGATATTCGCGACGATGCGTCTGACCTTGACCATGGGCCGCTCCTCGCTCCACGCCGTCGTTGTGCCCAGCCGCTTCGCAGCCTGGGCGACAGGCATCAGACAGTGCGCCTGAGCGCCGTCACCTCGATCTCGATCTTCATCTCCGGCTTGTTGAGCTGGCAGACGATCATCGTCGCCGCCGGGCGGATGTCCCCGAACGCCTCGCCGAGTATCGGGAAGACCACGTCAACATAGGCCTGGTCGGTAATATAGTAATGCGCCCGCACCACATCGGCCATGTCGAAGCCGCCGTCGGCAAGGGCCTTGGCGATGGTGGCAAGACAATTGCGCGTCTGCGCCTCGACCGTGTCGGGCATCGTCATCGTGGCATAGTCGTAGCCGGTCGTTCCGGAGACGAAACACCAGTCGCCCTGCACCACCGCGCGCGAATAGCCGGCGGTTTTCTCGAAGGGGGAACCGGTGGAGATCAGCTTGCGCATGGGGCCTCGCAGGATTTGTTAGGTCATTCTGAAACGCATCCACAGCCCAGTCGTGAGCCAGACAACGCGATGCTGGCGGGACAGAGGGGAGGCGCGAAGGACGCAAGCTGGCAATTGACGCTCGGGCTAATTCCCCTGCGTGTCGTCATACGCCTTCTTGATATCCGCCGGCCAGTCCTTCACCGGCGGCCAGGCATTCGGCTCCCCATTGTCGCCGCGGCGGGCGAAATAGACCTTGTGCTTGACCGGGTCGACCGCCATGAAGCCGTCATTGCCGCCGCAGTCATGCGGCACGCAGCCGGTGGCATAGAAGGCGCCGGAAGCGGTCTTTTCGGTGCCGCCGCCGACCAGCAGGCTGGTCGCCATGTCGGGCATATCGTCGCCCAGCAGCGCCTGCGCCGCCTTGTAGACCGCTTCGTTATGGAACGCGTCGATGATGTTGTCGTATTTCGACGCATCGACGTCCTTCCAGTCGGTGCCGGGTTCCGGCGTGTAGGTCAGGTTTCCGGAGGTCGTCAGCCCCTCGGTCGGCGACCATTGCAAGGCCGGCTTGGTTGCTCCGGGCAGCAGGAAAGGCACAAAATAGATGGCGTCGTCGGAAACCGCGGCCGGCGGCGCGCCGCATTCGTCCTGCTCGACCGTCGTGGTCCGGATCTCGCCGTCCTTCGGTTTCCAGACGATGACCTTGGCCGGGCCGCACTGGTTGCCGCCGTCGCCGACATCGACCAGCGCCACGTTGACGTCGCCGATCTTGACGATCCTGTCGAAGGAGACGTCGTAATTGCTGGCCAGCTGCTTGCCGTCATAGGCGAGCATCTTCTCGCCGTCCTGCTCCGGCTGCGTGATGGTGAGCTGGCCGTCCTCGAACGGGATCGGCGCCTGTTTGTCGGTGTCGGCGGGAGCGGCGTCAGAAGTGCTCGATGCGCCTTGATCGGCCGCCCCTTGATCGGCGGCGGGCTGGTCGGAAGGCGCGGGCGCCTGCGGCGCCGCGGTCGCCCTGGACACCGCCAGAAGGATCGCCGCCAAGGCGCAGGCGCCGGCCAGAAGCGGGCGTGTCATGACTGTCCCTCCGTTCAGCCACACGAACCCGGCCGCTTGCGGCCGGGCTATCTATCACAAGTGCCTCAGCCGTTCAGGCCCAGGGGCGCAGCTCGGCGTTCTTCTTCTCGAAGGACGCGATGGCGCCGGCCTTCTCCATGGTCAGCCCGATATCGTCGAGGCCGTTCAAGAGGCAGTGACGCTTGAAGTCGTCGAGATCGAACTTGACCACGCCGCCATCCGGGCCGCGGATCTCCTTGGCTTCGAGGTCGATCGACAGCGTGGCGTTGGAACCGCGCGAGGCGTCGTCCATCAGCTTGTCGAGGTCTTCCGGGCTGACCGTGATCGGCAGGATGCCGTTCTTGAAGCAGTTGTTGTAGAAAATATCGGCGAACGACGTCGAGATGACGCAGCGAATGCCGAAATCGAGCAGCGCCCAGGGCGCGTGCTCGCGGCTCGAGCCGCAGCCGAAATTGTCGCCGGCGACCAGGATCTGCGCCTTGCGATAGGCCGGCTTGTTGAGCACGAAATCCGCGTTCTCCGAGCCGTCGTCCTTGTAGCGCATCTCGGCGAACAGGCCGGTGCCAAGCCCGGTGCGCTTGATCGTCTTCAGATAATCCTTCGGGATGATCATGTCGGTATCGACGTTAACGATCGGCATGGGCGCCGCGACGCCGGTGAGCTTGGTGAATTTGTCCATGGTCCTTACCCGTCTTCTCTCTGCGGGGAATTTTGCGCACGGCTTTACACAAAGCCGGCGGCAAATGAAAGGCAACTGTTCGTGCACTGCCCTTGGGCCAAAGGCGGGCAGGGTGGACGGAACTGGAACACCTCAAAAAACGGCTTCGAAATTCTGTGCGGCCGGTGCAGTCTGCGACCATGGCCCGTCCTTCCAAAGTCCTCTACGCCAGCGAGCCCGCCCTCAATGTCGCCGAATTCCGCCGCGTGCTGGTCGAATCCGGCCTCGGCGAAACGCGCCCGATCGATGACGAGGCGCGCCTGAAGACGATGCTCAGTAATGCCAACCTGGTGCTGACGGCGCGTCTCGACAGCGAGGGCAAGCCGCTTGTCGGCGTCGCGCGCGGGGTGACTGACTTCTCCTGGGTCTGCTATATCTCCGAGCTCGCCGTGTCCGCCTCGGCGCAAGGGCTCGGCATCGGCAAAGGCCTGATGGACGAGGCGCGCCGCCAGCTCGGCCCTTCGGTCGCCATCAGCCTGATCTCGATGCCCGATGCCGTCGGCTTCTACGAGCGCATCGGCATGACACGCATGACCGACGCCTTCTGGTTCTCCCGCAAGCGCTGACGCGCTGATGTCAACCGCTATTGACGCCAGCGCCCGAAAATCGAACGCAACGATATTCTCGGCGCAGGAGCCGGCGTAGGTCTCGCTGTCTGTGTCGGCGGCGTCGGCCGCCCCCCAGCAGTGCGGCCTACTACGTCACTGATCATCGCATCCAAGGCCTGGCTGACGTCAAACGGTTCGGTGACCCGGGCCGCCCTGACTTGCTGCTCAACCCAGTTTGAGCACCGAATCTTGCCCCTTTCGTCCACCAATTCTCCCTTAGTGATCGATTTGCAGAACATGTGAAGCTTGAAGACGGCCATCTTGACCGTTCGGTCATCCCAATTGGCGCTGATGCTCTGTGCGGCATGTTCGAGCAGAGTCTTTTTGATGAACTCGGCTTTATCGCGGGTCGAATCGGATTCGCCTTCGAACAGCAGGATGCCGAAATCCGACTTCAAAACGGCCGCCTTGACAGTGTCCGGCGCCGCCCAAAGTGCGGCAACCGTAACCGGATCGCGAAACAGCGCGACGTAATTACCCTTAATGTTGTGAGCAATGCCGGCCCGCGCCAAGAGTCGCTGGCACGTGTCGTCCTTGTATACAGCTAAAGGGAAAATGGACTGAAAGTCATAGTCGTAAATGAGAGGCATCCGATCCAACCTTTCATTGCAAGAACCATACCGTCTATTATTCAGAAGATGAATTCCAGTAGCAGTCGCAATGCATCGTCGGCAAGCAGGCCGGGGTGCCTGCACCGTCTTTCTCGTCGAATAAACTTTGCAGCTTGACATGCAACCAAATGGTTGCCTATTAAGGCCATGACCATGGATGCCGTCTTTCGCGCTTTGGCCGACCCGACCCGCCGCCAATTGCTGGACAGCCTCTATGCCAGGAACGGACAGACGCTGAACGCGCTCTGCGAGCACATGGACATGACGCGCCAGGCGGTGACCAAACACCTGGCAATTCTCGAGGAGGCGAACCTTGTCGCCACCGTTCGCCGCGGCCGCGAGAAGGAGCATTACCTCAACCCCGTGCCGATCAACGAGATCGCCGAGCGCTGGATCGGCAAATTCGAGCGCCATCGGCTGGATGCCTTGAGCGACCTGAAGAAACGACTTGAAAGGGAAGAGCCGTGAGCGACAACACTTTCGTCTACGTCACCTACATCCGCACCACGCCCGAAAAGCTTTGGACGGCGCTGACCGATCCGGAGTTCAACCGGCAGTTCTTCCTCTGCTCCTACCAGGAGAGCGACTGGAAGGTGGGTTCGAGCTGGAAGCTGATCTTCCCGGACGGCCGCGTGGCCGACTCGGGCGAGATCCTCGAGATCGATCCGCCCCGGCGTCTGGTCATCAAATGGCGCAACGAATGGCTGCCCGAGGTGAAGGAAGACGGCTACACGCGCTGTACCTTCACCATCGAAAAGGACGGCGAGCTGATGAAGCTTGCCGTCACCCACGAGGCCGACGGCCCGCACCGGCTGATTCCGAACGTGTCCAAGGGCTGGCCGCTGGTGCTGGCGAGCCTCAAGAGCCTGCTGGAGACCGGCAAGGGTTTCGAGCGCCCGCCATCGAAGGTCTGAATCAGGTATTGAACGGCCGCGGAGGAGGTTGGCAATGATACTGCCGCATGGCTGGCCGCGCGCCATGGCGAACACCGAGACGGTCATGGCTTCGGCGGAACTTCCCGCTTCGCCGCAACAAGTCGTCACCGCGCTTCTCACCAGCGACGTCGAGCGCTGGTGGGGGTCGGCCGAGACCTACCGGGTGATCGGCTGGGCCGCCGATCTGCGCGTCGGCGGATCGTGGCGCGTCATCGTGAGGACGGCCGACGGCAGGACCCTGCCCGCCAGCGGCAGCTTCCTCGAGATCGAGACGGGGCGCAGGGTCGTGCAGACGAGGCGCTACGATTGGGATCACCCGACGCTCGGCCGTCACGAAACGACAGTTGCCTATCTGCTGGAACCGACCTCTGCCGGCACGCGGCTCACCGTCTGCCATGGCGGCTTCGCCGGCTTCCCGGACGCCGCGGCGGAGCACGCCGAAGGCTGGGCGCGCGTGCTCGGCTGGCTACAGGCACATCTGGGCTGCCGCCTCGCCGCCTGAGCCCCACCTTGACCTGCAGGCGCGCCTGTCCAGATTGTCGACATGGCCGAAAACAAACCTTTTGTCGGAACAGCCGGATGGACCATACCGGCAGCGCACAGGTCCTCTGTTCCGGCGACGGGCTCGCAATTGGAGCGTTACGCTTCGCGTCTTACTGTCGTGGAGATCAACTCCTCCTTCTACAAACCGCATCAGCGCGAAACCTATGAGCGCTGGGCGTGCTCGGTCCCGGATCATTTTCGGTTCTCCGTTAAAGTGCCCAAAGCCGCGACTCATGAGCGCCGCCTCATAGATTGCCATGATCTTCTGGATGCTTTCATGGGCGAGGTCGGAGGTCTCGGTGAGAAGCTGTCCGCCCTCTTGGTCCAGCTGCCGCCCAGTCTGCAATTCGACAGGCAGATAGCCAAAAAGTTCTTCGCTTTGTTGCACGACAAGACCGACTGCCGCTTGGTCTGCGAACCGCGTCACGCCAGTTGGTTCGAGCCGGGAGCAGACGCTTTGCTGAGCCGCCTCCGCGTCGGGCGCGTGGCGGCGGACCCTGCCTCAGTTCCCGCCGGTTCCGCGCCCGGCGGCTGGCATGAGCTCGCCTATTTCCGCTTTCACGGCGCGCCGCATGTCTATTTTTCGGACTACGACGCCGGCCGGCTGCTGGAAATCAGCGCCCAGCTCGCCGACGCGGGCGCCTCAGCCACCGAGGTGTGGTGCATTTTCGACAATACGGCGCGCGGGCATGCGCTCGGCAACGCGCTGGCGGTCGATGCGATTATGCGTCAGATGACGTTCAATTCCCTGAACGCCCGCCCCGCCGCGACGCGCTCATATCCGAACGCCGTGCAATCGATCGTCCGATAGCCGCCATGCACGATGAGTTCCGAGAGCGCCTTGCCCACCGCCGGCGCCTGCTGCAGGCCATGGCCGGAGAAGCCGTTGGCGAAGAGGAAGTTTTCCACCTCCGGATGCGGCCCGATAACCGCGTTCTGGTCGAGCGTGTTGTAATCATAATGCCCGACCCAGGCGCGCGTCGGCTTGATCGCCTCGAAGGCTGGGACGCGGGTGGCTAAAGTCGGCCAGATCACGTCCTCGAACAGCGGCCACTCGACCTCGAAATCGTTTGGATCGGGTGCATGGTCGCCTTCCTCCGGCTCGGCGCCGCCGGTGAGATAGACCGAGCCTTCCGGCCGCACATAGATGCCGGAGGGATCGACCAGCAGCGGCATGTCGGCATATTTTTCCCGTGCCTCGAAGACGAAGACGTTGCGCTTGCGCGGCTCGACCGGCAGCGCGAGCCCCGCAAGGGCGGCCACCTTGCCGGCGTTCGGACCGGCGGCATTGACGATGATACCCGCCTCCAGCGTCTCGCCATTGTCGAGGGCGACGCCGGTGACGCGACTGCCCTGGCGCGCGATACCGGTGACCGACGCGGTGATAAAGTCGATCCTCCTCTCGCGCAGCGCCTTACGGAACAGCATCAGCAGCGCATGCGCGTCGAACCAGCCCTCGCCGCCGCGGCCATAGGCGCCCGCGGAAATGCCTTCGGTTGAAAGCCAGGAGAAGCGGCGGGCGAGCTGGCCTGCATCCTCCAGCACGATATCGGCGCCTTCGGCGATCTGCGCCTCGTGATTGGCCTTGAGGATCGGCAGCCCCGCCTCGCCGGCGAGGATCAGATAGCCGCCCTCGCGAAAGCCGATATCGGCATCGGCGCCGAAAGTCTCTTTCAGTCGCCGGAACAGCTTCAGCGTGAATTGCGACAGGCGGATGTTTTCAGGAATGGAAAATTGCTGGCGGATCGAGGCCAGGGACAGCGTCGTCGCCGCTTGCGAGAATTGCGGATCGCGCTCGATCAGCGCGATGGAGCCGGTAAAACCTTCTTCGCGCAGATAGTAGGCGACCGAGGACCCGACGATGGCGCCGCCGATGATGACGATGTCGTAACGCACTTTGTTCTCCGATTCACCGGTCCTCACGCGACCGGCAAATTGATCTCGAAGCGCGCGCCGCGTTCGGAGTCAACCAGCGTTATCGTGCCATCATGTGCTTTCAGGAGGGCCAGCACGATGCCGAGGCCCATGCCGGTGCCGCCGGCCTCGCGTCTTGTGGTGAAGAACGGCTCGAATATTCTTGCGCGATTGGCCGCCGAAATGCCGCCGCCGTCGTCGTCGACGTGGAGGGCCACCCTTTCGCCCGCCTTTTCGGCGCCGACCGTCACCTGCTTCGCGCCGTGCCGTGCGGAATTGTCGATGAGATTGGCGAGCACGATCGCGAGATTCTCGCCCGAGATGCCGAGGCCGATATCGCTGCCCGATTCGACGCGTACCTCCAGCCTGGCGTCGACCGGCAGCAGCGCCAGCGCCGCGCCGATTGTCGTGCTTTCGCCGCTCGGCGCCAGGTTTTCCGCGCGCGCCAGTTCGAGCAGCCGGCGTACCAACAGATTGAGCCGTCCGGCATCGGTGACGATGTTATTGGAAAAACGCCGTCGCTCGTCCTCGTCCATCGTCCCGCCGGAATCCCTGAGCAGCTCGGCCGCGCCCTGGATCGCCGTCAGCGGCGATTTCAGCTCATGCGAGACATGGGTGGCGAAGGTCTGGATGCTGTCGGAGCGCGCCTGGAGTTTTTGCGCCATGTCGAGGAAGGCGGCCGACAGCGCCGCCATCTCGCGCGTGCCGTGATGGGCGAGCGGCCGCATTGCCTCGCGGTCGCCGGCAGCGATGCGTTTGGTGCGCTCGATCAGCGCGTAGATCGGCCGGCTGACGGTGCGGATGAACACCAGCGCGATCAGCAGCGTGCCGCCGAGAATCGCGATCGCCGCGAGCGTGACCTTGCCGCGCTCGCCATAGAGATGTTTCACGATGTTGTTCGGCGTTCGCGACATATAGACCACGCCGGCGACCCTGCCGTCGAGCTCGACCGGCAAGGCGACGAAGACGCGCACCTTGGTGCCGCGACTCACCGAATAGAGCGGCGGCGGCGGCTGGTCGGGGATCCGCAGGCGAAGCTCGCTTGCATAGGCGCCTGCGAGCGCCTGCCGCACCTCCTCGACCGCAACGAAAGACTGTCCGACCTCACCGCCGCCGGCAATCACCACGCCATGCGGATCGAGCAGCCGGAAGCCGGCAAGCGTTGTCTTCTGCGCCTCGTCCAGAATGCCGTCGAGCTTTGCGCCTATGGCCGCGAAGTCCGGATCGGCGGTGGCGGGAACGGCCGCCGGTCGCGACGGCATGACATTGTCGGAGGCAAGGTCGAGCTGCGGCTCGATCGGCTGATAGGGGTAATTATTGTCCCTTGCCGGATCCGCCGAGATCGGCGTTCCCAACCGTTCCGGTGCAATGCCGGCCGCGCGCACCGCATCGGCATAGACGGCGGCAATCACCGCGCCCTGTGCGATGAGCTCGCCCTCGGTCTGGCGGATCAGCTGGTTTTCATAGAGCCGGAAGAAGAACAGGCCGACCAGCGGCAGCGCCATCACCACGATTAGGATGGCGACGACCACGGTGGCGAGCCTGGGCCGCCATTTCTCCTTGCTCAGCCACCGCATCGGCCGAGCCGGAAGCCGACGCCATGCACGGTCGCGATCGCATCCGAACAGCCGACCGCCGCCAACTTGGCGCGGATGTTGCGGATATGGCTGTCGACCGTGCGTTCCGAGACATGGATGTTGGATTGGTAGGCATTGGCCATCACCGCATCGCGGCCAAGCACATGCTGCGGGCGGCCAAGAAAACCTTTCAGAATCGCGAACTCGATCGCTGTTAGGGTGAGCGGCTTGCCTTCAAAGCTCGCAGCATGACTTGCCGGAACCAGCACGAGCTTGCCATGCGCGAACTGACGGTCGTCGGCGTCTTCCTCCACCACCGCCGGGCGCGCCCGCCGCAGGATGACGTTGACGCGGGCAACCAGCTCGCGTGGGCTGAACGGTTTCGTCACATAGTCGTCCCCGCCCATTTCAAGGCCGAGGATGCGGTCGATTTCTTCATCGCGGGCCGACAGGAACAGCACCGGCACGTCGGAGCGCTGCCGCAGCCTGCGGCAGACCTCCAGCCCGTCCATTTCCGGCATGCCGATGTCCAGCACGATGAGGTCGGGCGCGCGGCGCTCGACCGCTTGCAGCGCGGCGGCGCCGTCAGCGACGGCGGCCGTCTTCATGCCGGCCTTTTCCAGCGCGAAGCAAATGATCTCGCGGATATGCGGATCGTCGTCGGCGACGAGGATGTTGTGCGGCATGGAATCGGCAGCTCGCTGAATACGGTTTTGTCATGACAGGATTAGCAAGCGGGTCGTGCTTGTCGAGAGCGCGCAAAGGCCGCCAGTCGTGAAAGCTGGCGTCAAGACCGAACCGTCCCGAGCGCCGCCGCTCGCATGGCATGCCGCAGCCGTGATCTTGGGATGAAAGGAAGCATGACCGCCGTGATGCGCGGCCTCTGCGGCTCGACCAACCACCAGCCTTCGTTGCGGAGGCGCCGGGGCAGGGACCAGCGGGATCTGTGATGTGTTCGCATGCCGCCTGTTTCGCCGGCGGCTGCGGAAAGCGCGCGGCGGATTGGAGGAGGTTTTCCGCAAGGATTTGCAGATTTCGTGCAGGAGCAAAGTCGTTTCAGGCTGGCGCCGCCTCTCACCTGCCTGCCGGCATCCTCTCCCCGTATAGTGACGGGGAGAGGGGCGCTGCCATCGCCGGCTTCGCCAATCGCCAGCATTGCAGGAGCCGACATCGCGGCCAGGCCCTTTCTCCCCGTCACTATACGGGGAGAAATGCCCGGCAGGGCAATGAGGGGCGGCGCCGGCTTCGACAATTAGCCAGAACGCAAATGAGTTCTATGGTGCCGCGCCTTGCCTCACTCGTCTCCAGCCTGCATAGATCGGCCATGACCTCTGACACCTACCGCCCGCGCCGCTCGGTGCTCTACGTGCCCGCTTCGAACGACAAGGCGCTGGCCAAGATCGCCTCGCTCGCCTGCGATACCGTCATCATCGACCTCGAGGATGGCGTGGCGCTGGCCGACAAGGTTTCCGCCCGCGACAAGCTTACCGGCATCCTCGCCGCGCGGCCGGCGCGCCGCTGCGAGATGGTGGTGCGCATCAATCCGCTCGGCAGTGAATGGGGCATCGACGACCTGTTGACCGTCGCCAAGGCAGAGCCCGACAGCATTCTTTTGCCCAAGATCGGAACGCCGCGCGCATCCTCGAGGCCGGCGACCTGCTCGACGACAATTTCGCGCCGGATATCGTGAAACTCTGGGCGATGATCGAGACGCCCAAGGCGCTGCTCAACGTCGGCGCCATCGCCGAGCTTGGCCGCGATCCCTCTTCCCGCCTCGCTTGTTTCGTCGCCGGAACGAACGATCTGGTGAAGGCAACTGGCATTTCGGCAACGCCCGACCGGCGCTATCTCACGCCCTGGCTGCTGCAGCTTGTGCTCGCCGCCCGCGCCGGCGGCCTCGACGTGATCGACGGCGTCGCCAACGATTTTCGCGACCTCGACGCCCTCGCGCGGGAATGCGCCGAGGCGGCCGCCATGGGTTTTGACGGCAAATCGCTGATCCACCCCGCCCAGATCGAGCCCGCGAACCGCGCCTTTGCGCCGGCGCCGGAGGCGCTGGCCAGGGCGCGGGCGATCAGGGAGGCGTTCTCACGGCCCGAAAATGCCGGCAAAAGCGTCATTGCGCTGGACGGCCGCATGGTCGAGCGGCTGCATCTGGCGGATGCCGAGAAACTTCTGGCGAAGGCCGCAATCATCGGCGCATGATGCGCTCGAGCGATTCCAGGAAAGATAGACAAGCATTGGTCACGACAGGGTCGAAAATGAAACTCTACCGCTTTCTGTCCGGTCCGGACGATTCCACTTTCTGCCATAAGGTGACGGCGGCCCTGAACAAAGGCTGGCACCTGTTCGGCTCGCCGACCTATGCCTATGACAAGACGACCAAGTCGATGCGCTGCGGCCAGGCCGTGGTGAAGGATATCGAGGGCCAGGAATACACCTCGGACACCAAGCTCAGCGATTGGTAGGAAAGGACGGCAGCCCTCTCATTCGTCACCCCGCCGCTGCCTGCTCGGCCGCTTCCTCGATCCGCTCCATGTCGTCGTCCGACAGGCCGAAATGGTGGCCGATTTCGTGGATCAGCACGTGGGTGACGATGTCGCCCAGCGTCTCCTCGTTCTCGGCCCAATAGTCGAGGATGGCGCGGCGGTAGAGCGTGATGCGGTTCGGCCCCTCGCCGGTTTGCGGGTTCCAGCGCTCGGCGATGCCGCGCCCCTCGAACAGGCCAAGCAGATCGAAGGGCGTCTCCAGCGACAGGTCGTCCATGATCTCGTCGGTCGGAAAATCGGCGATCTGGATGATGATCTCGCCGGTGAGCTTGCGGAACTCCTCCGGCAGATGGGCGTAGGCCTCCAGCGCCAGAAGTTCCATCTCATCCATCGATGGCGAGAGTTGGTCATGCCAGATGCGGGTCTTGTAGATGCGGGCCATGAGGTTTCCTTTGACCTCGGCATATAGGCTTTCGCGCCTGTCGAGGCAAATGGGCCGGCTGGCTGGATCTTGGAAGCTGAAAAGCAGAAGGAATAAATTCCTTGCGACTCCGCTTGACTCTTCCAGGCCCCTCTGGAATCTATAAGAACATAACAGGAACAACCACTGCCGGAAGTGAACGTCATGGCGATAAGCGTCGTGGCGCGGGAAACTGTTTTTGCCCTGCGCCGCCAGATCGCGAAGATCGAGGGAACGCTGCCCGAGCGCCTGGAAGCGCCGGCTTCCGGCGCGCCAAAAGCGATTCCAGGAACAGTGCGAAGCGGTTTTCCGTCCGGACTTGCAAAAAAACAAATAGCTGGCGATGCCGCGGGATCGGATGTCACCCCCGAAATCACCATCGTCCGGCGCGGCCTCGCTGTGGCCTCGCCGGATGCCTTCCTGCATACCGGCATAGAACGCCTCGACACTGCCCTCGGCGGCGGCGTGCCCAAGGCGGCGCTCAGTGAAATCCATGGGTTGGAGACCCGCGATGCCGGCGCCGTGGCCGGCTTTGCGCTGTCGCTCGCCAGCCTGATCCTCAAACAGAAGCAGGGCCTGCCGGTCCTCTGGATCGGAACGGCGGAGATTTTCCGCGAGGCCGGCTTTCCCTATGCCAGGGGCCTCCACGCCTTCTTCGGCATCGAGCCCGAACAATTGCTGTTTTCCGAAGCGCCGAAACTGGTCGACGCGCTGTGGATCGCCGAGGAGGCCGCCCGCATGACGGCCTTCGCCGCCGTCCTCCTCGAGATCCGCGGCAGCCCGCGGCTTCTCGACCTTACCGCGACGCGGCGGCTGCACGCCCGCGCCCAGAGCGCCGGCCGGCCGGTGTTTTTGCTGCGTCAGGCCGGCCAGGCCGAGCCCACCGCGGCGCCCGTGCGCCTCATTGTTTCGGCAGCGCCCGCGGCGAGCCGCGAAACGCTCGCCGGCGCGCTGGCCGGCTCGATCGGCCGCCCCGCCTTCACCGTCGATATCGGCAAGAGCCGCACGGCCCTGCCCGGACAATTCACACTGGAGTGGAACCCCGATGAGCACGCTTTTGCCGAAAGAAGGCCCGAGGAAGAGCGGGCAGCGAATTCTGTCGCTGTGGTTCCCCTATCTTTGCGCGGAGCGGATCCTGCGCCAGCGTCTGGGGCGGTCCTGGCGTTCCCGGCCCTCGCATCACCTGCCCCCATCTTGCCCACCGCTTGTGATCAGCCATCGCGACAGCAACGCCCAGCGCATCGCAGCCCTCGACGAGCGGGCTGAGGCGCTGAAGCTGAAGCGCGGCATGGGCATTGCCGACGCGCGCGCCATGCATCCGTCGATCGATGTGGTGGAGGCCGACCCGGAGGCCGACCGCCGCCTGCTCGAAGGCCTCGCCGACTGGTGCGACCGCTACACGCCGCTGGTGGCGATCGACGGCGAGGACGGGCTGTTTCTCGACGTCACCGGCTGCACGCACCTGTTTGGTGGCGAGCGGGCCATGCAGGACGAGATCCTCACCCGTTTCTTCCAGCAGGGTTTCGATGTTCGCGCCGGCCTCGCCTCGACGCCGGGCGCCGCCTGGGCGGCGGCGCGCTTCCACGGCGACCGCATCGTTGCCGGCGGCGAGGAGGCGGCGCTGCTTTCGCCCCTGCCGCTTTCGGCGCTGCGCATCGCGCCGGAAACCCGCGCCAGCCTGGAAAGCGTCGGCCTGCGCACGGCGGGGGCGGTGATGGCCGCACCCCGCGCGCCGCTCGCCCGCCGCTTCGGCGCCACCTTGCTTCTGCGCCTCGACCAGGCGCTCGGCCGGCTCGACGAGGCGGTGTCGCCGCGCCTTCCCGTGGCGCCGCTCTCGGTCGAGCGCCATCTTGCCGAGCCGATCGTGCTCACCGACGACATCGAGCGGCTGGTGAGCCGGCTTGCCGTGGCCTTGAAGGCCGACCTCGAGCGCCGCGGCGAAGGCGCGCGGGCGCTCGCCCTTCTCCTCTTTCGCGTCGACGGCCTCGTCAGCCGCATCGCGGTCGGCACCTCGCGCCCCATGCGCGAGCCGCAGCTGATCCGAAAGCTGTTTCACGAACGGCTGACCGCGCTGGAACAGACCATCGATGCCGGCTTCGGCTTCGACCTCGTGCGGCTGTCGGTGCTTTCGGTCGCCGCCTTCGACATGCTGCAGGGCGACCTTACCGGCGAGACAAGCGACGATGACGCCGACATCGCTTTATTCGCCGACCGCGTGCGTGCCCGCCTCGGCGAAGCCGCCGTGCTGAAGCCGGTCATCGTCGATAGCCACCTGCCGGAGCGCGCCGTTACCACGGTTCCTTTCGCGGAGGCGCCGCAAAGGCGCATGCCGCCGAAGCCCGACCGGACAGCACCTCCGATGACCATCTTCCCGCCGGAGCGGCCGGTACGGCTGTTCCGCTCGCCCGAGCCGATCGAGGTGCCGGCGACCGAGATCCCCGAAGGCCCGCCGATGAATTTCCGCTGGCGGCGCGCGCTTTACCGCGTCGCCCGCGCCGAAGGGCCGGAGCGCATCGCCGCCGAATGGTGGCGGCAGCTGCCCGGCGAGGAAGAGGCGCCGACACGCGACTATTACCGTATCGAGGACAGCGAGGGACGCCGCTACTGGCTCTACCGCCAGGGCCTCTACAGCAGCGCCTCGCAGGCCGCGCCGCGCTGGTTCATGCACGGCGTCTTCGCATGAACGCGCTGACCGCCATCCCCTATGCCGAGTTCGGCATCCAGTCGAACTTTTCCTTCCTGCGCGGCGCCTCCAAGCCCGAGGAGCTGGTGGTCACGGCGAAATTCTACGGCTTTTCCTCGATCGGCCTTGCCGACCGCAACACGGTCGCCGGCGTCGTGCGGGCCTGGCAGCAGGCCAGGGTCGAGAAGCTGCCCTATCATCCCGGTTGCCGCCTGGTTTTCTGCGACGGCACGCCGGACATTCTGGCTTACCCCCGCGACCGCAAGGGCTGGGGACATCTCTGCCGCATGCTGACGCAGGCCAATCTGCGCGACGAGAACGAGAAGGGCGCGACGCTGCTCGAACTCAGCGACCTTCTCGAATGGGGCGATCTGATGTCGCTGGCGATCCTGCCCAACCTGTCGGGAGGCGCGGAAGACAATCTGACGCTCATTAGCCGGCTTAAGGATCGTTTCGGCACCGCGCTTCGGCTTGCCGTGGCGCCTGATTACGGCGGCAACGACCGCTTCCGTATCGAGCAGGCGGCGGCGATGGCCGAACATCTGCACATCCCGCTGATGGCGACCAACGACGTGCTCTATCATGCCGCCGACCGCCGACCGCTGCAGGACGTGCTGACCGCGATCCGCCTCAACACGCCGGTTTCCGAGGTCGGGCTGGAGCTGACGGCAAATGCCGAGCGTCATCTGAAGACGCCGCTGGAGATGGCGCGGCTTTTCCGCCGGCACCCTGAAGCGCTGGCGGAGACGCTGCGCTTCGCCGACGAGCTCACCTTCTCGCTCAGCGACCTCGAATACAATTATCCGGACGAGCCGACGGAATCCGGGCTCGGACCGCAGGCCGAGCTCGAACGCCTGGCGCGGGAAGGAGCGGCCGTGCGCTATCCGGCCGGAATCCCGGAAGAAGTGCTGCGGCGCATCGGCAGCGAGCTCGCTTTGATCGAGCGGCTGAACTATGCGCGCTATTTCCTGACCGTCCACGACATCGTGAAATTCGCCCGCAGCAAGGGCATCCTTTGCCAGGGGCGCGGCTCGGCCGCCAATTCGGTCATTTGCTTCTGCATCGGCATCACCGAGGTCGGCCCTGACCGGATCGATGCCCTCTTCGAGCGCTTCATCTCCGAGAAACGTAACGAGCCTCCCGACATCGACGTCGACTTCGAGCATGAACGGCGCGACGAGGTCATCGCTTATATTTACGAGAAATACAGCGCCAAGCGCACGGCGCTGGCCGCCGCCGTCATCAGCTATCGCGGCCGCTCCGCCCTGCGCGAGGTGGCGAAGGCCATGGGCTTGTCCGAAGACGTCCGGAGCGCCCTGTCGAGCACCATCTGGGGCTGGTCGACCTCGGAGCTCGGCGAAAGGGAAGCCAATGCCGGCGGCCTCGACCGCGCCGATCCGCTGTCGCGGCAGGTGCTGGAACGCGCCAACGAGATCATCGGCTTCCCCCGCCATCTCTCCCAGCATGTCGGCGGCTTCGTCATCACCCGCGACCGGCTCGACGAGGTCGTGCCCATCGTCAAGACGGCGATGGAAGAGCGCAAGATGGTCGAGTGGGACAAGGACGATCTCGACGCGGTGAAGATCCTCAAGGTGGATGTGCTGGCGCTCGGCATGCTGACCTGCCTGAAGCGAGCCCTGACCTTGCTCACGCATCATTATCCGCAGGCGCGTGACAAATACGGCCGGCCGCATCAGTTGAGCTCGCTGCCGCCGGAGGACCCTCGCGTCTACGACATGATCTGCCGGGCCGACACGCTGGGCGTCTTCCAGATCGAATCGCGCGCCCAGATGTCGATGCTGCCGCGGCTTCAACCGCGTGAGTTCTACGATCTGGTCATCGAGGTGGCGATCGTGCGGCCCGGCCCGATCCAGGGCGACATGGTGCACCCCTATCTGCGTAGACGGCAGGGCAAGGAGAAAGCCGAATACCCGAAGCCGGAATTGAAGGAGATTCTCGGCAAGACGCTGGGCGTGCCGCTGTTCCAGGAGCAGGCGATGAAGATCGCCATCGTTGCCGGCGGCTTCCAGCCGGGCGAGGCCGATGAGCTGCGGCGCGCCATGGCCACCTTCAAGCGCACCGGCACGATCGGCAACTACCGCCAGCGCATGATCGACGGCATGGTCGACAAGGGCTACCAAAAGGAATTCGCCGAACGTTGCTTCAAGCAGATCGAAGGCTTTGGCGAATATGGCTTTCCGGAAAGCCATGCCGCCTCCTTCGCGCTGCTGGTCTATGCCTCCTGCTGGTTCAAGACCTTCTATCCCGACGTCTTCTGCGCCGCGATTTTGAACTCGCAGCCGATGGGGTTCTATCAGCCCGCCCAGCTGGTTCGCGACGCGCGCGACCATGGCGTGGAGGTGCGCGAGGTCGATATCAACCATTCCGTCTGGGATTGCAGGCTGGAGGAGGCCGGTTTCGATCCTTCGCGCATCCTCGAACGCCATGCCTCGATGCGCGGCGTCATCGAGACGGCTCATGCGGTGCGGCTTGGCTTCCGTCAGATCAAGGGGCTTTCGGAGGAAGGGATGGAGGCCGCCGTCGCCCGGCGCGGCGACGGCTATCGATCGGTCAGGGATGTCTGGCTGCGTTCGGGCCTCGATGTTGGCGAGATCGAAAGGCTGGCCCAGGCAGACGCCTTCCGCTCGCTCGGCCTCGACCGCCGCGCGGCGCTCTGGGAGGTGCGCGCGCTGGACGGCAGGAGCGCAGCCGAGAAACTGCCGCTGTTCGACCAGCCCACGCTCCGCTTGCGCGAGCTGGAGCCCGAGACGAAGCTGCCGAAAATGCCGCTCGGCGAGCATGTCGTCCACGACTATCGCTCGCTCGGCCTGTCGCTGAAGGAACATCCCGTCGCCTTCCTGCGCGAGCGGCTTGACCGCGCCGGCATCACCCCTAATGTCCGCCTGCCGTCGGTGCGCGACGGCCGCCGCGTCACCGTCGCCGGCCTAGTGCTGGTGCGCCAGCGCCCCGGCAAGGGCAATGCGATCTTCCTAACGCTGGAGGACGAAAAGGCGATCGCCAATGTCATCATCTGGCCGCGCGTCTTCGACCGCTTCCGCTCTATCGTGATGGGCGCACGCTTCATCCGCGTCACCGGCAAGCTGCAGCAGGAATCGGATGTCATCCACATCGTCGCCGACAGGATCGAGGATTTGACGCCCTGGCTGAGCGTCCTCCTGCAGGAGCCGCCCACCATCGAGCATCAGCCCGCCGGGTCATCGAATGGACCGGAGCGCTCCGCGAACCGCAGCCTGCCGGTGGAGCGGGAGGATGTCGACGCCCTGTCGGGCGCGGCGCAACGGGTCATGCCCAAGGGGCGCAATTTCCAGTAGCGGCAACCGGCCCGCCGGCGCGATTCACGACGGACCGCCGAGCCGCGGCGGCGGCTTGAGCGCGTCTTCGGCCGAGATCGTGCGCGCTTCCGAAGGCAGCATGATCGGGATGCCGTCACGCACCGGATAGGCAAGCTTCGCCACGCGCGAGATCAGTTCGCTGCGCTCGGCGTCCCAGGTCAACGGTCCTTTGGTCAGCGGGCAGGCGAGCAGTTCCAGCAATTTCGGGTCGACCGTGGCTTTGCGCCCGTCACGTCCGTCCGCCATCTCGCTTTTCCATTGTCCAACTGCCGCCGGCCTAAGTGTTGAGATTCAGGTCAGGCCGATTTCACCTGAATCATTGCGCTTACTGCAGGCTCGAGCCAAAATCCTCATCCTCGCGCGCCAGCGTAATTTCGGTAATGGCGATCAGCGTCTCGGCGCGCGTCTTCAGGTCCGCCGCCTCGAGCAGGGCCTGCTTCTCGGCCGGCCCATAGGGCGCCATCATCGACAGCGCGTTGACCAGCATGGCGTTCTCCGCGCGGCTCACGCTTTCCCAGTCGGCCTCGAGGTCGTTGGCCTGCAGATAGGCGCGGAACGCCTTGAGCAGGGCAGGGCGGTCGACCTCGGCACCGGCCGGATCCTCCTCGAGATCGGCGAGGAAGGGTGCCATCCGGCATTGCCGGAACGGCGTCTTGACCGCCAGCTCATCCGTGACGCGGAAGCGGCAGACGCCTTGCAGCGAGATCAGGTAGCGCCCGTCGCCGGTCTCGGCAAGCGAGATGATGCGCCCGGCACAGCCGACGCTGCAAAGCTCGGGCTCGCCGTCGTCGCGCAACGCGCCGTCGAGGCTGGGCTGGATCATGCCGATCAACCGCGGCCCGGCCATCGCCTCATCGATCATCTCCAGGTAGCGCGGCTCGAAAATGTTGAGCGGCATGCGGCCGCCGGGCAGCAGCAGCGCCCCGGCGAGCGGAAACACCGGGATCCTCGACGGCAGATCCCTGGCGAGCCGGTAGCGGGCGTTTCCGACCTGCACCTCAACCCTCCGCCTGCACTTCAACTCTCGAAAGCGTCGCCGGGCAGCGTATCAATCTGCGATCTCCTCTTACGCAACCCAAGCCTGTTTAAACCCTCAACCGGCAGGGGCAAGCCGCTGCCGCCTATCTGGCGCAGTTGGCGCCTTGCGCAAGACCTCCTGGCAAAAGGGGCCAGCAGCAAAGCCGGCAAAACGCTCAGGAGAACAACAGCGACGACAGCTTGCGCCGCGCCGACAGCGTCGCCTCGTCGGTCATCCCCCATGCCTCGAAGAACTTCAAGAGCTGCGCACGCGCGCCATCGTCGTTCCACGTCCGGTCGGCCCTGACGATCGCCAGCAGGTTGTCGGCGGCCTGCATCCGCTCGCCGCGCGCATTCTGCACCATCGCCAGGTCGAACCGCGCCTGGTGATCGTTTGGATTGGCGGCGAGCCGGCGTTCGAACTCGGCCGGATTGCCGAGCGCGGCGGCTTCCGCCGCGAGCGTCATCTTGGCGCGCAGAGCGGCAAGCGCCGGCGCATCCTTCTTGCCCTCCGGCGCCTTGGCAAGCACCGCCTCGGCGCCTTGGCTGTCGCCGGCCTCGAAAAGGATCTCGCCGAGCCCGGCGATGGCCTCGATGGTTTCGGGCGACTGCTCGAGGATCGCATCATAGATGTCGGCCGCAGTCTGGGTGTCGCCCGCCTCGCGCGCCTCGGCGGCCGCGGCCAGCGCTTCGGTGATCTGCGGCGCGCCGCCGCCGCCCTTGCCGCCGACCTTCTGGATGAACTGCGTGATCTGGCTTTCCGGAATGGCGCCCATGAAGCCGTCGACCGGCTGGCCGTCCTTGAAGGCGATGACCGCGGGAATCGACTGGATGCCGAGCTGGCCGGCGACCGAGGGATGGTCGTCGATGTTCATCTTGACCAGCCTGACCTTGCCGCCGGCAGCCTTGACCGCCTTTTCGAGCTGCGGCGTCAGCTGCTTGCACGGGCCGCACCAGGGCGCCCAGAAGTCGACCAGCACCGGCTGGCGGCGCGATTCCTGGATGACGTCGGCCGCGAACGTCGCGGTCGTCGTGTCCTTGACGACATCCGTGGCCGCAGGCGCCTCGCCGAGCGAGACCTTGCCGCGGTCCGCCCCGCCATATTGCACGGATTGGGCGTACTGGCCGGCATTGCCGCCAAATGAGCCGCTGAACGGATTGTTGTCACTCATGTCGTCGCCCTTTCGGTCGCGTCGTCGCCGGCTTCGGGGTGCGGCGCGTTATTATCGGATTTCGGTTTCGCCATCCATGTGGCGATCAGCCCGAGACTTTCAAGATAACAGGATCGTGGCCCGTTGCCTCGACGAATTTGACGAGATCGGCAGCGGCGATGGCCGTCGTCGCCTCATTGGTCAGCGGATGGCCGTTGATGACGTCGTGGCTCATCAATTCCTGGTCCAGAACCACCTTGATTCGCCCGGCCGTGTCGTTGATCAGGCCGAAGATGGTAACCGCGCCGGGAATGACGCCGAGCAGCTCCATCAGCATTTCCGGCTTGCCGAAGGAGACGCGGCTGGCGGCGCCGATCAGATGGTGGATTTGCTTGAGGTCCACCACGGCCTCCTCGCCGACGGTGACGAGAAAGTAATTGTCCTTCTTGTCCTTGAGGAAGAGGTTCTTGGTGTGGCCGCCCGGGATCTCTCCGCGCAGCGCCTGCGAATCGGCGACCGTGAACAAGGGCGGGTGGCGCACCGTCGAGACGGAAATGCCGAGATCGGCAAGAAAGGCGTTAAGCTCGGCTTCGGTCTTCGGCATCGGTCCTCGCATCATCGGGAAAGCTTGTGCCGTTTACGGCCAACGATGCCCTTGGGGCAAGATCGCCCGGCTGGGCCAACGCAATCCGCCGGCTCGAAACCAACCTTCCCTATAGGAAGAGCTAGCTCCAAAAAGACCGTCATTTCCCTGTTGCAATCGCCGCGCTCTTCGGCCATATAGGCGCGGCTTGCGGCCCAAGGCCGCGCGAGCGGGTGTAGCTCAGGGGTAGAGCACAACCTTGCCAAGGTTGGGGTCGGGCGTTCGAATCGCCTCACCCGCTCCAGTTTCCTTCAGGGAATCAAGCAAACGAAAAGCCGCGGTTCGCCGCGGCTTTTTCGCGTTTGTAGCCTTCAGAACAAGATTCCGTTGCGCGCCGTCCCCCATACTGTGGCGACGCAGTGAACGATCCCGATCGGCAGCGCCAGCAACGGCTTGGAGCGGATCAGAAGGATATAGATCGTGAATTGGGCGCATGCCGCGAGCAGCCCAGGCAAAGCGCCAGCGCCCGCCATCATCAGCAGCATCATCCAGGGGACCACGACGAAACCGGGAACGTTCGTTCCGTGCCCTGCGCCCATCGTGAAAAGCGCGATGAGGAACCCGACAAGGCCCAGGCCGACGCCGGCCGCGATTGTCTTCAGCATGACGCTGCTCTCCGCGATCTGTGGCTCGGCCCATGCTGGCCGGGCAAAATAGAGGAACGTCGCGACGGAAAGGAAGCGCCCTGCCGCCCACTCCTGACGGTTTGGCGCCTTTGCTGGAACAATTCCAGGAAAGTCCCTAACGGCTCTTCCTCCTCGCCGAAGCCTTCAGTCCGGAATTGCGCAAAAAAGGAAGTCGAGCGGTTCGGCGTTTCCATAAAACGAACCGCTCTACCCAAGCCTCGCCCTCGTCGTCCTCGGCGTCGCCAACAGCAGGCTCGTCTCGCTGCCGGTGATCCCGGGGATCAGCCGGATGCGACGCAGCACGGCGTCGAAGTCCGTGAGTGAGGCGGTGCCGAGTTCGACCACCAGGTCCCAGCGGCCGTTGGTGGTGTGGATGGTCGACACCTCGGGAAAGCCGCCGAGCGCCCTGATCACGCGGTCCGCGGCATGGCCCTCGATCTCGATCATCATCACGCCGCGTATCCTCTGGTCAACCGCGTCGGCGCGCAGCACCACCGTGTAGCCGATGATCTCGCCGGACTTTTCCAGCCGCTCCATCCGCGCCCTGACCGTCGCGCGAGAGACGCCGAGATCGAGCGCAAGATCGGAGACGCTGCGCCGCGCATCGTGCCTCAGAAGCGTCACCAGTCTCTCGTCGAGCGCGTCCATTTTGACCATTTCGAGCAGCCGATATGCCCACTATGATAAATCGACCTTTTCGAAATGCCAATTTACCTTGTTCAAACCGCCAGGCAGCGGTGGTTCACTTCGGCAAATCAAACGCAAAAGCGGAAAGAAGTGATGCGCTGCAGGATCGTCGGCGCGCCGGTGCAGGACGGCGCGGGCCGGATGGGATGCGAGATGGGGCCGAGCGCGCTGCGCACCGCAGGGCTTGTCTCGGTGCTGTCGGAGCTTGGCCATGAGGTCGAGGACTGGGGGGCGGTTGAGAAGGCGGCGGCGCGCCCTGTCGCTCATGGCAATCTCGCCCTGAAGGCGCTGCCCGAAATCTCCGCCTGGACGGCGGCGATTTCCGAGACCGCCTACGCCGCGTCGAAGGATGCCATGCCGATCTTCCTCGGCGGCGACCACTCGATCTCCGCCGGCACGGTCTCCGGCGTGGCGCGCCGCGCCGCCGACCGCGGCCGGCCGCTCTTCGTGCTGTGGCTCGACGCCCACCCGGATTTCCACACGCTCGACACCACCACCAGCGGCAATCTGCACGGCGTGCCGCTCGCCTATGCCAGCGGCCGTCCCGGCTTCAACGGCTATTTCCCCGACCTGCCCGCCGCAGTCGACCCGGCCCGCGTCTGCACCATGGGCCTGCGCAGCGTCGATTCTGCCGAGCGCCGCGCGCTGAAGGAAGCGGGTGTGACCGTGCACGACATGCGCGCCATCGACGAGCACGGCATCGCCCCGCTGCTGCGCGCTTTCCTGGCCAGGATCGAAGAGGCAAACGGGCTGCTGCATGTCAGCCTCGACGTCGACTTCCTCGACCCCTCGATCGCGCCGGCCGTCGGCACCACGGTTCCCGGCGGCGCCACCTTCCGCGAGGCGCATCTGGTGATGGAGATGCTCTCCGACAGCGGCCTGGTCTCCAGCCTCGACCTGGTCGAACTGAACCCGTTCCTCGACGAACGCGGCCGTACCGCGACCCTGATGGTCGACCTTACCGCCAGCCTGATGGGCCGCCGCATCATGGACCGCCCGACCCGCAGCCATTCCGGAAGCCTCTGATCATGACCCAGCCGTCCCGCCTTGCCATCGTCCCCTTCGTCAGCGTCGACCGCATGATGAAGCTTGTGCTCGCCATCGGCCTCGAGCGCTTCCTCACCGAGCTTGCCGGCTATATCGAGGAGGATTTCCGCCGCTGGGAGCTGTTCGACAAGACGCCGCGCGTCGCCTCGCACAGCCATGACGGCGTCATCGAGCTGATGCCGACCAGCGACGGCCGCCTCTACGGCTTCAAATATGTCAACGGCCACCCGAAGAACATGCGCGAAGGCCGCCAGACCGTCACCGCCTTCGGCGTGCTCGCCGATGTCGGCTCCGGCTATCCGATGCTCTTGACCGAGATGACGATCCTGACGGCGCTGCGCACCGCCGCGACCTCGGCGGTTGCCGCCAAATATCTGGCACCGAAAGGGTCGCGCGCCATGGCCATCATCGGCAACGGCGCCCAGTCCGAGTTCCAGGCCGTCGCGTTCAAGGCGCTGCTCGGCATCGACCGGCTGCGGCTCTACGACATCGACCGCTCTGCTTCCGAAAAATGCGCCCGCAACCTCGCCGGCAAGGGCTTCGACATCACCATCTGTTCGACCGGGCAGGACGCGGTGGAAGGCGTCGACATCATCACCACGGTGACCGCCGACAAGCAGTACGCCACCATCCTCACCGACAACATGGTCGGCTCCGGCGTCCACATCAACGCCGTCGGCGGCGACTGTCCCGGCAAGACCGAGCTGCACCGCGATATCCTGTTGCGCTCCGACATTTTCGTCGAGTTTCCGCCGCAGACGCGCATCGAGGGCGAGATCCAGCAGCTTGAGGCCGATCATCCGGTGACCGAGCTGTGGCAGGTCATGACCGGCCAGGCCGAGGGCCGCAAGGCGAAGGAGCAGATCACGCTGTTCGATTCCGTCGGCTTCGCCACGGAGGATTTTTCCGCGCTGCGCTATGTCCGCGACCAGCTCCAGGCGACCGGCCTCTACGAGGAGCTCGACCTGCTCGCCGACCCCGACCAGCCGCGCGACCTGTTCGGCATGCTGCTCAGGGCCGCCATGCAGCCGGCGGCGTGAGGGAATGAGCGCGTGATCTCCCCCTTGCGGGGGAGATGGCCGGCAGGCCAGAGGGGGTCGCCTCGCGTGGAGCGCCAACCTCCATCTGCCGCAGCAGGCCGACTCCAGTCGGACCGACCCCCTCTGTCGCCTTCGGCGACATCTCCCCCTCAAGAGGGGAGATTACACGCTACTTCTGCAAAGCCGCGCAGCTTTCCCTCTCCACCAGCACTGGCGCCAGCACCTCGCGGCGCGACGGCGCCTCCGGCTCGCCGACGCGCTCGAGCAGCAGGCTCACCGCCCGCGTTCCGATCTTTTCGACCGGCTGCGCGATCGTCGTTAGCGGCGGCCATGTGGTGACCGCATAGGGGATGTCGTCGAAACCGATCAGCGACATGTCGTCGGGCACCCGCAAGCCGCGCGTGCGCAGCGCGGTGATGGCGCCCATGGCCATCAAATCGTTGCAGGCGAACACCGCCGTGATCTCCGGCGCCTGCGCCATCAGCCGCTCCATCGCCAGGCGTCCGCCGGCGAAATGATAGTCGGAATCGACCACCCACGAGGCAGGCAGGTCGATACCTGCCTCCGCGAGTGCCCGGGTAAAACCGCGCAGGCGGGCCGGGCTGGAGCTCGAATCGCGCGGACCGCCGATGACGCCGATTTTGCTGTGGCCGAGCCCGACCAGATGGCGCCCGGCGAGATAGCCGCCGTGATCGTGGTCGACCAGCACGGAATCGACATGGACAGAATGGATCTCGCGGTCGAGCAGCACCGCCGGCAGGGCGGCGGACAGGTGCGAGAACACCCGCGCATGGTCGGACGAACCGGCGAAGATCAGCCCGTCGATCTGCTTTGCCATCAACACCGACAGATAGCGCTCTTCCTTCTCGGCGCTGCCATCCGAGTTGCACAGGATCACCGTATAGCCGGCCACGAAGCCGGCATCCTCGATCTGGCGCGCCACGCTGGCGAAGAACGGGTTGGAATTGTCCGGGAGCAGCAGGCCGATGGTCTTGGTCTCACCGCGCCTCAGGCTCCGCGCCAGCGAGTTCGGGCTGTAGCGCAGGGCGGTGATCGCCGCGCGCACGCGCTCGGCCGTCTCGGGCTCGACATGACGCGTGCGGTTCATCACATGCGAGACCGTTGCGACGGACACCCCCGCATAGCGCGCGACATCGGCAATTGTGGTCATGGTTCCCTCTGACCCTCTAGCGGATCCTCCGCAACAGCCTCTCCCGATAAGCGTCTAGGATGACGGCGAGCACGATGACAAGGCCAATCACGATCGGTTTGAAATTGTCGCCGACGCCGAGCAACTGCAGCCCGGTGCTGAGCACCTGCAGGATGCAGGCGCCGACCAGCGTGCCGATGATCGAGCCCTTGCCGCCGCTGAGGCTGGTGCCGCCGATGATGACGGCGGCGATTGCATTGAGCTCGTAGCCGACGCCTGCGATCGGGCTGCCGATGTTCAAGCGCAGCAGATAGACCATGGCCGCGATGCCGGCCGTCAGGCCGCTGATGGTGAAGGCCGCGACCTTGTAGAAATCCGGATTGTGGCCGGAGAGGCGCACCGCCTCGTCATTGGTGCCGACGGCGAAGATCATGCGGCCGAACACGGTGAAGCGCAGCACGAACCAGCCGGCCGCGATCACCAGCACCGCGACCAGGAAGATCGACGGCAGGAAGCCGCCGATGATCAGATTGCCGAAATCGACGAAACTCTGCGGCAGGCCGGTGATGGTCGAATTGTCGCTGACCACGCGAGCGGCGCCCGCCGCCATGTTGAGCATGCCGAGCGTGACGATGAAGGAAGGGATCTTCCAGCGCGTCGAGATCCAGCCGTTGAGGAAGCCGCAGGCAGCACCGGTCGCCATGCAGGCGAGCAGCGCCAAAGTGATCGCGACGGCCGGCGACAGGCTTTCGTCAATCATGACGGTGGCGCCGACCACGGTGCAGAGCGCCAGCACCGAGCCGACCGAAAGGTCGATGCCGCCGGTGAGAATGACGAAGGTCATGCCGGCGGCGAGCACGGTGTTTATGGCGATCTGCACGAAGATCTTCAGCGCGTTGCCGGGCGTGGCGAAGTAAGGCGCTGTGAGCGAGAAGAACAGCGTGATCAGCACCAGCGCCAGAAGCACGCCGGCGTCGCGGATCAGGACGCGCAGGAACTTCGCCTTGCCGGGAGAAACAGGCGCCGACACGAGGGTTTCGGACGTCTCGCTCATGGTCGCACATACTCCTGGTAGGCGAGCGACAGGATGCGCTCCTGGTCGAATTCGGCTCGCGGCACCTCGCCGACGATTTTGTTCTTGGAAAAGACGATGATGCGGTGGCACATGCCCATCAGCTCCGGCAGGTCGGAAGACACCATGATGATGCCTTTTTGAGCCGCCGCCAGCATCCACAGAAGCTGGTAGATCTCGCGCCGCGCGCCGATGTCGACGCCGCGCGTCGGCTCGTCGAGGATCAGCGTCGAGGTGCCGCGGAACAGCCACTTGGCCAGTACCACCTTCTGCTGGTTGCCGCCCGAGAGGTTGCGCACCGCCTGCTCGATCGAGCTTGCCTTGACGCGCAGCTGGCCGATGAGATCGTTCGCTGCCGCAGCTTCGGCCCGGCGGTTGACCAGCCCGTGGCGCGACACCTTGCCGAGATCGGTGATGGTGATGTTCTTGTCCACGGCCAGATCGAGCAGCAGGCCCTGGCCTTTGCGATCCTCGGTAAGCAGGCTGAGCCCATGCCGCACGGCATCCTTGGGCGCCGTGATCGCCACCGGCTTGCCGTCGATCTCGACGACGCCGTCGAGCCTCGGATCGGCGCCGAACAGGGCCCGCATGGCTTCGGTCCGGCCGCTGCCGACCAGACCGGCCACGCCCAAGATCTCGCCGTGGCGGACGTTGAAGGAAATTTCGGGCGTCACGGCGCTGCGCTTCAGATTGGTGACGCTGAGCGCGACCTTGCCCGGCACGATCGAGGCGTCGAAGCCGAATTCGTCGGCGATGTCGCGGCCGATCATCATGCGCACGACATCCGGCACGCTGAGGCCGTGGAGGTCGCGGGTCGCGACCAGCCTGCCGTTGCGCAAGATTGTCACCCGGTCGCCGATCTCGAACACTTCGTGCAGCCGGTGCGAGATGTAGATGATGGTGACGCCCCTGGCCTTCAGCCGCTTAATGATAGCGAACAGCCGCCCGATCTCCGGCGGCGTCAGCGTCGCCGTCGGCTCGTCGAGCACCAGCAGCTTGCTGTCGTAGCTCAGCGCCTTGGCGATCTCGACCAGCTGCATCTGCGCGACGCCAAGCGCTTCGACCCGCGTCCTCGGATCGACATCGAGCCCGACTTCCTTGAGCAGCGCGACGGCGCGCCGGTTTAGCGCCTTGCGGTCGACGATGCCGAAGGCGCGGCGCGGCAGGTTTTCCAGCATCAGGTTCTCGGCGATGCTGAGATAGGGCAGTAGGTTCAGCTCCTGGTGCACGATGCGGATGCCGCTTAGCTGCGCGTCATGCGGCGTCTTCGGCTGATAGGGCTGGCCGTTGAAGGCGATCGTCCCGCTGTCCGGCTGGTAAATGCCGGCCAAGAGCTTGATCAGCGTCGATTTGCCGGCGCCGTTCTCGCCGAGGACGATATGCGTCTCGCCGCGCGCGATCGACAGCGAGACGTCGCTCAGCGCGACCACGCCGGGAAAGATTTTTCCTACCCCTTCAAGGGAAAGAACCACATCGTCCATGCAGCAATCCTGAATGGCGCTCATCGCCGCCGGCTGCTTGCCGGCGGCGATGATGAGACAAGCGAATGGATGGCGCCAGAGGGAGTCCCGGCGCCTGTGCTCGCCTCAGGCGGTGATCAGCTTGACGTCGGTCTTGACCCAGCCCGAGAACTTCTCGCCGGCAAGCTCGCGCAGGCCGTAGTCGATGCCCATGGCCGCCATCTGCGCGCCATACTGCTCGACCGTGGCGAGCATCTTGCCTTCCTTGAGCAGCGGGCCGACGGCCGGAATGTTGTCGAAGCCGACCACCTTGATCTGACCCGACTTGCCGGCCGCGTCGATCGCCTTGACCACGCCGAGCGCCATCGAGTCGTTTGCCGCCATCACGCCCTGGATGTCCGGGTGCTGGGTGAGGAAGTTGGTCATCAGCGTGTTGGCTTCCTCGGTCTCCCAATGCGCGGTCTTCGAATCGAGCAGGTCGAGGCCGTGCTCCTTCACCGAATCGTCGAAGCCGAGCTTGCGCTGCTTGGCGTTGTCGGCTTCCGGATTGCCTTCGAGGATGACGACCTTGCCGCCCTTGCCCAGCGCCTTGCCGAGCGCGTCGCCGGCGAGCTTGGCGCCGGCGCGGTTGTCCGGCCCGAAGAAGGCAAGGTCGATGCCGGCCTTCTTCTTGGCCTCATCGTCGAGCGCGACGTCGATGTTGATGACCTTGATGCCGGCCTTCAGCGCCTTGGCGATCGGCGTGACCATCGCCTTCGAATCGGCCGGCGCCACGACGATGATGTTGTAGTTCTGGGTGATGAAGTTCTCGATCGCATCGACTTGCGCGGCGAAATCGCGCTCGTCCTTCATGCCGACGGCGGCGAAATCGAACTTGTCCTTGTTCTTGGCCGCATAGTCCTCCGCGCCGGCCTGCATCTGCTTGAAGAACTCGTTGGCCAAAGACTTCATGACCAAGCCTACCTTCGGCTTGTCGGCCGCAAACGCCGGACCGAACGGCAGCGCAAGCGCGCCGGCCGCCAGCGCGCTTGTCTTGAGGAACCGACGACGCGAGAACGATCCCAGGTCGAGCCCGCGGGTATTTGAAACCTTGCTCATACTTTCCTCCTCCTGAATGGGCGTAATCGGTTACGTAACCGATTACGCAAAAAACTACTGCTTGTCTTCGTCGGATGTCAACACGCTCGCGGAGGAAGCGTACCCCGAGCGGCCTGCCGGGCGGATATCGCAGCGTCGGCCCGGCTTAGGTCTGCCGCTGGCTATTTCCCAGCCGGAGTTCGACGCTCTCGTCGGGCAAATGCCTTTGCGCATAGGCGGGGATCTTGAACCGCTTGCGGTATGCGCCGGGCGCCAGCCCCGTCACACGTTTGAACAAGCGACGGAAGAACGCAGCCTCTTCGTACCCGACCTGCCAGCTGACGTCGTCGATTGACGCGTCGGTGCGCTCCAGTCGGCGCTTGGCGTCCTCGATCCTCAAGCGCTGTACATAGGCGATCGGGCTCAGGCCGGTCGCGCTCGTGAACCGGCGTTTGAAGGTGCGCTCCGTGAGCTGGGCGCAGCGGATCATCTCTTCTATGGGATTGGCGACCGAAAATCGGGTGGCGATCAAGTCCTGCGCCGCCTGAACGGCAAGATCGCCATGATCCTTGCGACCCTCAAAGATGATGTAGGGCGCAAGACCGTCCTGATGCCACTGCAGCGCGAATGAGCGCGCCACAGCCTGGGCTGCGGTCGCGCCGGCGTGTCGGGCGATCAGGTACAACACCAGATCATGCCAGGTCATGGAAGCACCCGAGGAGATGAGCTCCTCTCGCTTGCCCGACACCACCAGCACACGATCCGGGTGGATAGGCACTTGTGGAAACGTCCGGCCGAAGTCGCCGGCGTAGCCATAATGCACGGTCGCGTCCACGCCATCGAACAGACCGGTTTCGGCAAGCAGGAAGATGCCTGAGCACGCCGAGCATAAGAGCGCGCCGCGGCCATGCATGGCGCGGAACCACTCGATCAGTTCCGGATGCAGGTCCTTTCGCCAGCCGTTCGGCCCAAGCAGGATCGAAGGAACAATGACGATGTCGGTCATATCCACTTCCGCCACGCTTCGCTGAACCATGACCGGCACGCGGCTGGCCAGTTCCAGAGCGCCCGTTTCGAGGCCGACGATCTCAATCTCGAAGGGCGGAGCCTGGCGCGGCTCACTGCCCGGCAGCGGCATTATTTTGAAGGCATTCATCACGTCGAAGATGCCCGACAACGTGGACACCACGGCCTCTGGAATCGCCACCAGACTCACGTGAAGCGGCTCGGATGCGGCAGTGGTGAAGTGACGATGCATGTCGGCTAATCCATGTCGCAGGTGCCGCAACCATAGCGCCCGGCGCGCGCGGCCGCCAGTTTCTCTCCTGACGACGGGCCAGTGGCACAAATGGCCCGATTCTGGAGAGTCGCGCTCTCCCGTTTCTTCCCTGTTCCTGCGATTCAGCCGCTGCCTCGGGATTGCCCGAGCGCTTGGACAGGAGACTTGGACATGGAGCATACCCACAACCATAAGATCGATCCGGCAAAACTCGATGCGCTCGTCGCGCGAGCGATCGGTGATATTTCGGCCGGCTACGGCGGAGTCATGATCAGCCTCGGCCACCGTCTCGGTCTTTACAAGGCCATGGCGGGCCTCGGACCCCTCAGTGCCCGCGCGCTCGCGGGGCGGGCCGGCTGTGCCGAACGTTACGTACGCGAATGGCTCAATTCCCAAGTGGCGGGCGGCTATATCGTCTACCACCCGGTCAGCGACACCTACGAGTTGACACCCGAACAGGAAGTCGTGCTCGCCGACGAGGACAGCGCCGTCTTCATTCCCAACGCTTGGGCGGTGCCCGCTTCGATGTGGGCCGACGAAGAGAAGGCCGTAGAGGCTTTCCGCACCGGCAAGGGCATCGCCTGGGGAGATCATGACGGACGCCTGGCCTGCGGCGTGGCCGCCTTTTACCGGAACGGCTACAAGGCCAGTCTCGTGAGCGAATGGCTGCCATCCCTGGAGGGCGTCGTCGAGAAGCTCAGGACTGGTGCGCTTGTCGCCGACATCGGGTGCGGTCACGGCCATTCGACGGCGCTCATGGCAAAGGCCTTTCCGGCTTCCCGCTTCCATGGCTTCGACAATCACGAAGACTCGCTGGTGGAGGCCCGTCGCGGCGCCGCCAAGCAGAGCTTGGAAGGGCGCGTGGCGTTCGAAAAGGCGCGGGCCGACGACTACCCGGGCAGCGGCTACGATCTGATCTGCTTCTTTGATGCTCTGCATGACATGGGCGATCCTGTCGCCGCGGCAGTGCATGCATCAAAGGCGCTGGCGCCGGACGGGACGGTGATGCTGGTCGAGCCTTTCGCCAATGACCGGGTCGAGGACAACATCTCGCCGGTGGCGAGAATGTATTACGCGGCCTCCACCACCATCTGCTGCGCCCACGCTATTTCGGACGGCGGCCGCCTCGTGCTGGGCGCCCAGGCCGGCGAGGCACGGCTGGCGGAAGTGTTCCGCAAGGCCGGGTTCACCCGTTTCCGTCGTGCCTTCGAGACGCCGTTCAACTTGGTCCTCGAGGCCCGGCTCTGACCTTCGAAAGCTAACACCCGGCGGTCGCAGCGGACGACTTCCGGCCTCGCGGCGCAAAGGGGGCGCGGGGCGGGCGGCCATCCCTTCGATCTCAACAAACAGGAGACTGATCATGAAAAACATTCTCGCAGGCATAGGCTTCGCCATCGCTACCGTACTTGCCGCACCGCTCGCCGTTGCGCAGGAACTGCCGGCGGCCGAGCAGACCTACAAGGAAATCGAGGCGACGCTCGGCATCGTGCCGAGCCATATCAAGGCCTATCCAAAGTCGGCAGTCGCCGGCGCTTGGGCGATGTTCAAGGGTCTCGAGCTTCAACCCAAGAACAACGCTCTCGAACCGAAGGTAAAGTCGCTCATCAACGTCGCGGTGGCGGCGCAGATTCCGTGCCGTTACTGCATCTGGCTGGAAACCAAGATGGCCAAGGACCGCGGCGCCACCGACGAGGAGGTCGCCGAAGCCGTCGCCCATGCCGGCTACGTCCGGCACTGGAGCGCCGTGCTGAATGGCCTGCAGATCGACTTCGAAACCTTCAAGACCGAATTTGGCGGCGACTGACGGCAGGCGGTGCCCGGCGTTTCAACCGGGCACCGCCCCTTCCTGCATGCCCCACCACATGGGAACTCTCATGGAACTGCTCATCAACGCGGCGAACATTCTTTACGTGATTGCCTACTTCACGATGGACATGCTGCGCCTGCGAATGCTCACCCTGACGGCGGCAACCTGCCTGGCAGTATACTTCTACTGCCAGCCCGTCCCGATGTTGAACGTCGTGGCATGGAACGTCTTCTTCATCGGCCTGAACGTGGTCCACATCACCCGGATCGTGCGCGAGCGGTACACTGGCGCAGCGAGCTGATTGCCGGTGGCAGTGCCTCAAAGCATCGGGTGCGCCGATTCGATCATGGCCCCGAAATCGAGTTTGGTCTCGCCTCGCGGCCGTCGAATCGCTCGATTGATCACCGCCAGCCGAGTGCCGGCGCGACGTGCTTCAGGATCGCCTCGATGACATGGGCGTTGTAGTCGACGCCGAGCTGGTTGGGCACGGTGAGAAGCAGCGTGTCGGCCTCGGCGATCGCCTCGTCTTGCCTGAGCTGCTCAACCAGCAGATCCGGCTCGGCGGCGTAGGTACGGCCGAAAACGGCGCGCTTTTCCGGCTCGATATAGCCAAAATGATCCTCGCCCTCGCTGCCGCCGAAATAGGCGCGGTCCATGTCGTTGACCAAGGCGAAGATGCTGCGGCTCACCGACACGCGCGGCTCGCGCGCATGGCCGGCTTCCTTCCAGGCTGCGCGGAAGGCTCTTATCTGCTCAGCCTGCTGGATGTGCAGCGGCTGGCCGCCCTCGTCGAATTTCAGCGTCGAGCTCTGCAGGTTCATGCCGAGCTTGGCCGCCCATTCGGCGGTGGCGTTGGTGGCCGCGCCCCACCAGATGCGTTCGCGCAGGCCGGCCGAGAACGGCTCGAGCCTGAGCAGCCCAGGGGGATTGGGAAACATCGGCCGCGGATTGGGCTGGGCGAAGCCTTCGCCGCGCAACAGATCGAGGAGGATCTCGGCGTGGCGGCGCGCCATGTCGGCATCGGTCTTGCCCTCTTCCGGCACGTAGCCGAAATAGCGCCAGCCATCGATCACCTGCTCGGGCGAGCCGCGGCTGATACCGAGCTGCAGCCGGCCGCCGGCGATGAGGTCGGCCGCACCCGCATCTTCGGCCATGTAGAGCGGGTTCTCGTAGCGCATGTCGATGACGGCGGTGCCGAGCTCGATACGCTTGGTCTTCGCGCCGGCCGCGGCAAGCAGCGGAAACGGCGAGGCGAGCTGGCGGGCGAAATGGTGGACGCGGAAATAGGCGCCGTCGGCGCCGAGCTCCTCGGCCGCGACTGCAAGGTCGATCGACTGCAGCAACGCGTCGGCGCCCGAGCGCGTGCCCGATTGCGGGGCGGGCGACCAGTGCCCGAACGACAGAAATCCGATCTTCTTCATGCGCTCCGTTCCGCGTCGGGCGGCCCGCTGAACCGCTCGTGTTCTTGTGTTGCTCCAGCGCAATACCAGGAAAACGTGCGACGGCGTTCCGCCGCGGAATTGCGCAATGCAACGCAAATAGTTGAAGCCGTGCGGCTATTCAACGAAACGCGACCGGATACAGACCGTCAATCGATCCGGATCCAGACGCCCTTGGTGTTGAGATATTCGTCGAGATGCTCGGCGCCGCCCTCGCGGCCGTAACCGCTCATCTTGTAGCCTCCGAACGGCACGGCCGGGTCGATCGCGTGATAGGTGTTGACCCAGACCGAGCCGGCGCGCAGCCGGTTGGCGAGCTGGTGCGCCTTGCCGACATCCTTGGTGAACACGCCGGCGCCGAGACCGTAGGGCGTGTCGTTGCCGCGCCGCACCGCTTCGTCCAGCGTGTCGAAGGGCAGCGCCGAGATGATCGGCCCGAAGATTTCCTCGCGCGCGATGCGCATGCCGTCGGTGACGCCGGAAAACACGCCGGGCGTCATGAAATTGCCTGCGGCCAGCGCGCCCTTGGTGATGCGCTCACCACCTGTCACCAGCCGCGCGCCCTCGCGCGCGCCGTCCGCGATGAAGCCCGTCACGCGCTCGAGCTGTCTTGGCGAGATCAGCGGTCCGATCTCGGTCTCGGGGTCGGCGCCGTCGCCGATCCGCAGCTTTGCCGCGAAGGCCGCGACGCGTTCGACGAATTCGTCATAGATCGGCCGTTCGACGAAGAGCCGGGAGCCGGCGATGCAGACCTGGCCGGAATTCGCGAAGACCGACATGGCCGCCACCGGCACGGCGCGCTCGATGTCGGCATCGGCGAGCACGATCACCGGCGATTTGCCGCCTAGCTCCAGCGACACGCGCTTCATGTTGGCGGCCGAGGCGCGCAGAATCGCCTGGCCGGTGGCGGTCGAGCCGGTGAAGACCACCTTGTCGACATCCATATGCGCCGCGAGCGGCGCACCGGCTTCCGCGCCCGTGCCGGTCACGACGTTGACGACGCCCGGCGGCACGCCGGCCTCCTGCATCAGGTCGGCGATCAGAAGCGGCGTCAGCGGTGCCTCTTCCGACGGTTTCAGCACGATGGTGCAGCCGGTGGCCAGGGCTGGGCCGATCTTCCAGATCGAGGCGGCGGTGGGCGCATTCCACGGAATGATCGCGCCGACCACGCCGACCGGCTCCTTGCGCGTGTAGGAGACGATCTCGCCGGGCAGCGAATTGCCGATCGTCTGGCCGTGGATCGACGTCGCCATGCCGGCATAGAAGCGCAGCATGCCGAGCACGCGGTTGCGGTTGGCCAAAGTGCGGGTGATCGGCATGCCCATGTCGGTGGTGTCGGAAAGCGCCAACTCTTCCCAATGCCGTTCCATGAGATCGGCGATCTTCAACAGCAGCAGCTGGCGCTCATAGGGCTTGAGGCGGCTCCACGGTCCCTCGAAGGCGCGCCGCGCGGCGGCCACTGCCAGGTCGACGTCCTTGGAATCCGCAAGCGGCACGGTGCCCAGCACCGCGCCGGTGGCGGGGTTGCGCGTCTCGAAAGTCCGGCCGCTCACCGCATCGCGCCACTCACCGTCGATCATCATCTGCCGGTGCCGGCCGTCGATCGGCGTGCGCAGGGGAAGGTCTCTCACCGATAACGTCATCTGAAGCCGCTTCCTCTGATGAGCATGGCCTTATGCCACCGGCCTGCGCACGGGCGCAAGTTCGCCGCCGCGGTCGAGAATGTGCAGCCGGCGACGGCTGATTTGTCCATCCGCCATACTTTGTGCGTCATCGCCTGTTGAACAAGGCTGAACCGGCCCCGCCTTCCGAAAAGGGCGGCGAAACACGGACCTCGGTAGCCATTCATGCATGACCTGACGCCCGTTCTCTCCACCGTGGCCGCTTCGTTCCTGGCGTCCTTTGTCGAGGTGGTCGAAGCCTTCACCATCGTGCTGGCCGTCGGCGTGACGCGCGGCTGGCGGCCGGCGCTGACAGGCGCCGTCTCGGCGCTCGCCGTGCTGGCGGCGCTGGTGCTGGCTTTCGGACCGCTGCTGCAGCTGATCCCGATCACGCTCCTGCAATTCGTGGTCGGCGTGCTTCTTATCCTGTTCGGCATGCGCTGGCTGCGCAAGGCGATCCTGCGCAGCGCCGGGATCATCGCGCTCCGCGACGAAGAGGCAGCCTTTTCCAGGGAAACCGACGCGCTGACCCGCTACGCCAACGATCGTCGCGCCGGCTATCTGGCCGGCGTGGCGGCCTTCAAGGCGGTGCTGCTCGAAGGAGTCGAGGTGGTGTTCATCGTTATTGCGGTCGGGACCGCGCATGGCCAGACGCTCTATGCCGATCTCGGAGCGCTGGCCGCATTCGTGCTTGTGATGCTGATCGGCCTCGCCATGCACCGGCCGCTGGCGCGGGTGCCGGAAAATGCGCTCAAATTCGTGGTCGGCCTGATGCTGACCAGTTTCGGCGTGTTCTGGACAGGCGAAGGCCTCGGCGCCGAATGGCCGGGCGACGATTTTGCGCTGCTTGCCATCTTCGTCGTCATCGCCGCGGCATCCTTCGCCATGGTGCGCTGGCTGCGCAACGCCCACGTGGCTGCTGCCAAAGCAATTCCAGGAAAAGTGTGAAACGGTTTCCGTCCGGAATTGCGGTCAAAAAGAAACAGAGCGGCTTGCCGTTTCCGTGAAATGGTGAACCGCTCGAAGGGAATTGCCCGATGAAAATCGTCCGCCTCGTCCTGAAGGAGCTCGTCGGCATGTTCGTCGACGACGGCAGCCTTGCGCTTCTGGCACTGCTTCTGATCGCTTTGGTCGCCGGCGCCGTGAAGCTTCTGGCGCTGCCGCCGCTCCTCGGCGCTGTCCTGATCCTGATCGGCTGCCTGGCGATCCTTTTGGAAAGCACGAGGCGCGGCGCGCGCGGCGGAGGCAAAGGCTAAGCCGGCCTGATGGGTGGCGCGGGCCAATTCGACGCGACGCGCTTTAGGCTCGGAGGGCGCGACTTTCCTCGCCGATCGCGCGTTTGACGAAAAGCTCGGCGTGCTCGGCCCACTGGATTTCTGTGACGTTGTTCTCGCGAACCGATCGCTTGAAAGCTTCCCGCAACGCGTCGAGTTCAAACACCGACAACCGTCCGAGCGTATCGTGTTTCGACGTGCGAATTTCCATCACGCAGCCCAACAGCCCAAGTCATAAAGAGGTATATGCTTCGCCAGCTCGGACTCAAGGCATTGCCCCTGACTTCTTTTGGGTGCAATCGCTGGGCTTTTTAGCTCGGGCAGCGAAACGCCCAATCGCAATCAGTAGATTGTGAACAAGGTCGGCAGCATGCCGATCATACGAAAATGCTCGACCGCCTCGATAAGCGGAAAGAAGGCCAGAAAATATAGGCCGTCCCGGAACGTGCTTTTCAGCGCGCTGGTGGAAAAGACCCAGTGGTCCTCGTCGCGGTAGAGCATCGGATTCGGCCAGAAACGCGGCGTCCGCTCGGCATAGGCCGTGTAGGCGGCGCCGAACTTGCCGGACAGGAACTCGGCCTCCCGGCCGGCGGTGAACCGGAAGACGAGGAAGCTTGCAAGCCCAAGCATCGCCGCGGCCAGCACCGATCCGAACATCAGCCCGATACCCACCGCTCCGATGATCGAGAAGAAATAGAGCGGATTGCGGCTCATCGAGAACGGACCGGAGACGACCAGCTCGTCGTTCTTCCTGCCGCCGACATAAAGAATGCTCCACAGCCGGCCGAGAAAGCAGACGAGCACGAAGCCGAAGCCGGCCGTCTCCATCAGCTCGTGTCCGCTCGAGCCCTCGCTGAGGAACGGCTTGGCAAACAGCAGCAAGACGATGGCCGTCACTGCGGCGACCTGGACGACGATCAGGCGCTTGTGCTGGTCGAAGGCCTTTGGCGCTGACTTGAGCGATGTGTAAGCCATTCGATTTGAGTCACTCCGGCCGGGCCAGCGCTCCCCTAACCTTTCTCGCGCCCGGCGGCGAGGTCTTCCCATTATTTTCGATCATTCTTACGAATTTGTAAGGACCCGGACAGGCCTGCGTAAGTCCGGCTTGTGGGAATGGGGCCTCGCCGATGCTACCGTGCCGCTTGAACTCGACACCGGACGATAGGCCAAGATGCGACTGCTGCTGGTTGAGGATGACCCAAGGACTGCCGACTACATCGTCAGGGGACTGAGCGAGGCCGGGCACGCCTGCGATCTCCTGCGCAATGGCCACGAAGCGCTCGCCGCGGCAACCCGCAATGCCTATGACGTCATCGTTGCCGACCGTATGGTCCCCGGTCTCGACGGCCTGTCGATGATCAAGGCGGTGCGAGCGGCGGGCATCAAGACGCCGGCGATATTCCTGACCTCGATCGGCGGCGTCGACGACCGGGTGGAAGGGCTGGAGGCCGGCGGCGACGACTATCTGGTCAAGCCCTTCGCCTTTTCCGAACTGCTTGCCCGCATCAACGCGCTCGGCCGGAGGCCGGCGGCGCAGGAGCAGAAGACCAGCCTTCGTGTTGCCGACCTCGAAATGGACCTGATCATGCGGCGCGTGACCAGGCAGGGCAGGACCATCGACCTGCAGCCCCGGGAGTTCAGCCTGCTCGAAGTGCTGATGCGCGGCGAGGGCCGGGTGATTACCCGCACCATGCTTCTGGAGCGCGTCTGGGACTTCCATTTCGACCCCAAGACCAGCGTCGTCGAAACCCATATCAGCCGGCTCAGGGCCAAGGTCGACAGGCCGTTCGACGTGCCGCTCATCCATACCGTGCGCAACACCGGCTACAGCCTGCACGCGCAGGGTTGACGATCCATGCCTGATCGCATCTCGCGCCTCCGGCCGGCTGTCCGTATATAAGCGACATGGCGATGCTGGACTCCACAAGGCAATGGGCGCTTCGCATGAAGCGCGACGTCGTGGCGCTCTGGCTTGCCGCCCGCGATCCACGCGTCCCCTGGTACGCAAAGGTCGTGGCCGGCGCGGTCGCGGCCTATGCGCTGAGCCCTGTCGACCTCATTCCGGATTTCATTCCGATCATCGGCTATCTGGACGATCTTGTAATCGTTCCGCTCGGCATCCTGCTTGCGGTAAAGCTGGTTCCGGCCGGGCTCATGCGGGAATTCCGCGACACCGCCACGCGCAGCACCCGGCCGGTCAGCCTGACCGGTCTGATCTTCATGATTGCCGTCTGGATCGTGGCGGCCCTGGCCCTGCTATGGCTGTTCTGGCCGAGCCCCGCCTGAAACGATGAAGGAAGCACGCCCCAGCCTGCTGCGCAGCACGCCGTTCCGCCTGGCGCTTACCTTTGCCTTCCTGTTCGTGCTCGCCTTCATCCTGTCCGGCGCGGTCGTCTATCAGTTGATGAGCGCCGATCTGGCGAGACGGCTCGATAAGTCCATCAAGGAAACCTATTCGGTCGTTGCCCTGACCTATGCCGCCAACGACAAGGAAGATCTTGTCGCCTCGGTCAACAACAACGCCGACCTCAGCCCCGACAAGGACCAGCTTTTCTCGCTGACCGACCGCGCCGGCAACCGTCTGGCGGGCAATTTCACCGCCTCCGGCCTGCCCGACGGTTTCTCGATGTTCGCCGCCAGATTGCCGGGTGTGCCGCCCGACACGATGTACCGCGCCTATACCGGCGAGGTCGGCGGCAACAATCTGACGGTCGCCTTCTCGCTCGCCGAGACGGACGAGCTGAAGACCATCGTGCTGATGAGCTTCGGCTGGGGCACGCTGGTCATCACCGGGCTCGCCATTGCCGGCGGCGCCCTGCTCGCCTCGCGCGTCCAGCGGCGGCTCGACGGCATTGCCGCCACCATGGTCGACGTCTCGCACGGACGGCTCGACGCGCGCATCCCGTTGACCGGCAATGGCGACGACATCGACGCCGTTTCCATCCAGGTGAACGCAGCCCTCGACCGCTTGTCGGGCCTGGTCGACGGCATGCGGGAGGTGAGCGCCAACATCGCGCACGACCTGAAGACGCCGCTCAACCGCCTGCAGATGATCCTGGAGCAGGCCGCCGACAAGACCGCCTCCGGCGAGACCGTTTCGGCCGAGCTGGCCGATGCGCGCAGCGAAAGCCGGCAGATCAACGACACCTTCGATGCGCTGCTGCGCATCGCCCAGATCGAGGCCGGCGCGCGCAGGGCGCGCTTCGTCGATCTCGACGTCGGCAGTGTCGTCGACACCATCGGCGAGGTCTATGCCGACGTCGCCGAGGATGACGGGAAGTCCTTGTCGACAGACCTCGTTCCGGAGACGAAATGGTACGTCCACGGTGACCGCGACCTGCTGATGCAGATGCTCGCCAACCTGGTCGAGAACGCGCTCAGGCATTGTCCACCGCGCACAGCGATCGAGCTGTCGGTGACAACGCAGGGCGACCGTGTCCTCGTCCATGTCCGCGACGATGGACCCGGCATTCCGGCCGGCGAGCGCGAAAAGGTCTTTCAGCGGCTTTACCGGCTGGATTCCAGCCGCACGACGCCGGGCAGCGGCCTTGGCTTGAGCCTCGTCAAGGCGGTCGCCGACCTGCATGGCGCGTCAATCACGCTGGAGGACAATCATCCAGGGCTCGCCGTCATCGTCGACTTCCCCGCGGTGAGGGAGCCCGCCGCCTGACGGGCAGGCTTCAGCGCACGCCCGCCCTGCGGAAATCGGAGGGCGACATGCCGGCAAGCTTGCGGAACGACTTGTTGAAGGCGCTGAGCGAGCCGAAGCCCGAGTCCATAGCGACCTTCAGCACATTGGCGCCCTCATGCATCAAAAGCGCCTGGGCATAGCTCAGCCGCAGCAGATTGACATATTCGTTGAGCGTCATGCCGGTCGATTTCTTGAACAGGCTCATGGCGTATTTCGGATGGATGTCGGCCGCCGCCGCGATGTTCACGCAGTCGATGTCGTAGAGGAAATTCTCGGCGATGAAATCGCACATGCGCCCGACATTGCGCGAGGACTGCTGGTCGAAGGCGCTGCCGGCGCCGTGGCCGGACGCGGTTGCCGGCACCAGCCGGTACGGCTCGAAGCGCACCCGCTCCAACCGCAAGAGCAGCTCGTTGACGGCGTGTTCGGCCTTGGCCGCATCGCCCGAGCGCGCATACTCGTTCCAGCGCTTGAAATTGTCGTTGTCGGACTGGTCGGTGGCATTCGTCACCAGCGTCGCGCCCGTCATCAGCCGGTGCCGGACATCGGCCGGCAGATGCAGCCTGAAGAAATGCACCAGCGGCAGATGCGCGCCGGCATAGATCGCGTCATCGGTGAGATCATCCATCTGGTGCGGCAGCCCGCCCCAGAACAGGCACATCTCACCGGCAGAGAGCGCGATCTCATGCTCGGCCATGCGGTAGTGCACGCTGCCGCGCACGATGAAGTTGACCTCGACCTGGGCGTGCCAATGCGGCTTCAGCATCACCAACGGCTGGTTGTGGAACATCTGCAAGGCCAGCGGCAGGCCTTCGACGCTGCTCGCGCCTGGCTGGTAGAACGGACGCTCCGGCATCTTACTTTCCGCCAATTTCTTATTCCCTTTGTCGGGGACAAGCCTTCCGCGCCGCATAATCTAGCCAGGCTCACGGTGAGAGAGCAAACGAAATGGGAGGATTTCAATGCGCACCACACTGACCTGCGCCGCGCTTTTGCTTGCCCTGGGCTCCGGCCCCGCTTTGGCGCAATCCGGCGAACTCACGATCTGGAGCTGGAACATCGCCGCTTCGTCGCTGAAGGCCACCGTCGAGGGCTTCAACAAGAAGTACCCCGACATCAAGGTCACCGTTCAGGACCTCGGCAACCAGCCGACCTATGACAAGTCGATCGCCGGCTGCGCCGCCGGTGGTGTCGGCCTGCCCGACATCGTCTCGATCGAGAACGGCGAGGCCGAGAACTATTGGAGCCAGTTCCCGGACTGCTTCGTCGACCTGCACACGCTGGGCTACAGCGCGGAAGACCAGAAGAAATTCCCCGATTTCAAGCGCACCGAGCTCGAGGTTGGCGACAAGGCCTATGCCATGCCCTGGGATTCCGGCCCGGTCGCCGTCTTCTACCGCCGCGACTTCTACGAGAAGGCGGGTGTCGACCCCGCATCGATCAAGACCTGGGATGATTTCATCGCCGCCGGCAAGAAGATCCAGGCCGCCAACCCCGGCGTCACAATGACCAACGCCGACTTCAACGGCGATACCGAATTCTTCCGCATGATCTCCAACGAGCAGGGCTGCGCCTATTTCGCCGAGGACGGCCAGTCGATCACGGTCAACCAGCCGAAATGCGTCGACGCCATGACCAAGGTCAAGGAAATGAAGGACGCCGGCATCGTTTCTTCCGCCGACTGGTCGACCAAGATCACCAACAACACCGCCGGCACGGTCGCCACCCAGGTCTATGGCGGCTGGTATGAGGGCACGATCCGCACCGAATCGCCGAAGGAAAGCGGCAAATGGGGCGTCTACCTGATGCCGAGCCTGACCGCCGACGGCCCGCGCGCCGCCAATCTCGGCGGCTCCTCTTTGGCCATCACCTCGGCCAGCAAGAACAAGGAAGCGGCCTATGCCTATCTGAAATACACGCTGGAGACCAATGAAGGCCAGATCACCATGCTGAAGGATTTCGGCCTGGTGCCGTCGCTGATTTCCGCGCTCGACGATCCTTACGTCGCGCAGGGCCAGCCCTATTGGGGCGGCCAGGCGGTCTGGAAGGATATCCTCGCCACGCTGCCGAAGGTCGTGCCGAGCCGCGGCACGCAGTTCCAGAGCGATGCCGAGATCATCGTGCGGGCCGTGCAGACCAAGTATCTTGCCGGCGGCTATCCCGATGCCAAGGCCGCGCTCGACGACGCCGCCAGCCAGATCGCCTCTGCGACCGGCCTGCCGGTTAAATGAGCGTCGCTTTTCCTTCTCCCCTTGTGGGAGAAGGTGGATTGGCGCGTAGCGCCAAGACGGAGGGGGGTGTTGGACGGATCGCCGTCGTTGCCAAGCTGGATCACCCCTCATCCGGCCGCTTCGCGGCCACCTTCTCCCACAAGGGGAGAAGGCAAGACAGGGCAGCGCCTGCATCGACCATTGGCACTGCTCCAGCAATTCAACAGATGATCAACACCGCGCCCGCTAGGAAGGCGCGACCCGAAACTGGAAGGAGGAGGAACACGATGCGCTACCGCAACGCCACCGCGTATCGCTTCCTCACGCCTTATCTCCTGATCTTCGCCATCTTCTGGATCTGGCCGATCATCAGCTCCTTCCTGATCTCCTTCCAGGCGACCCGCACCGTGCCGTGGCGCTTCGCGCCGACCTTCAACTGGGGCCGCCTGATCGGCGACCCCGCCTTCTTCAACGCGCTGAAGAACACGCTGCTTATCCTCGTCATCCAGGTTCCGGTGATGATCTCGCTGGCGGTCGTGATGGCGGTGCTTTTGAATTCGCCGCTGCTCAAGGCGCGCGGCCTCTACCGCTTTGCGTTCTTCGCCCCCGTCGTGGTCGGCGAGGTCGCCTATTCGGCGGTGTTCCGGCTGATGTTCAGCCTCGATTTCGGCATCGTCAACAAGCTGTTGAGCAGCGTCGGCCTGGAGAAGATCGACTGGTTCTCCAACGTCACGCCGGCCATGGCGCTGATCATGATCGCGGTGACCTGGCGCTGGGCCGGCTACAACGCCATCATCATTCTTGCCGGCCTGCAATCCATTCCCGATGACGTCTACGAGGCCGCCACGCTCGACCGCGTCAGCAAGGTGAAGCAGTTCTTTTACATCACCCTGCCGCTGTTGAAGCCGGTCATCGTCTTTTGCGCCGTGCTGTCGATCATCGGCACCATGCAGCTCTTCACCGAGCCCTTCCTGATCACCGAACGCGGCGGGCCGGGCGGCGGCACCGAAACCCTTGGCCTCTTGCTTTACCGCCAGGGCTTCCGCTCGCTCAATTTCGGCTATGCCTCGGCGATCGCCTACACCATGGCGGGCCTCGCCATCGCAATCACGCTAGTGCAGCTCTGGCTGACGAGGGAGCCGAAATGACCTCGCGCTCGCAAAGGCGGCTCGGACGCAGCATCCTGCTGCATCTCGTCCTGACGCCGCTGGCGCTGATCTGGCTGTTCCCGCTGTGGATGATGGTGGTGTTCTCCACCATGCCCGACAACGGCATCTTCAGCCCCGGCATCGTGCTTCTGCCGCATGACGGCTTCCTCGACAATTTCAACAATCTGCAGCGCGACACCAATTTCGTTGGCGCGATCGGCATCTCGGTCTCGGTGGCTGTGACCTACACCTTTCTTTCGGTGCTGCTCACCTCGATGGCCGGTTGGGCGCTGGCGCGCTACGACTTCCTCGGCAAGGGCATGGTGGTGGCGATCATCTTCGGCACCATCACGCTTCCCTACGCCGTGGTGCTGATCCCGCAATTCATCATGGTGGCGCGCGACTTCCAGCTCGCCAACACCTGGATCGCGCTGATCGTGCCGCCGCTGTTCAATTCGCTCGGCGTGCTCTTCATGCGCCAGGCCTTTTCGATGATGCCGGCCGAGCTGTTCGACGCGGCGAGGGTCGAAGGCGTGAAGGAATGGCGCATCTTTCTGTTCGTGGCGCTGCCTTTGGCGCGGCCGATGCTGGCGGCCCTCGCCATCATCCTCTTCCTCGCCTCGTGGAATAACTATCTCTGGCCGCTTTTGATCAACAGCCAGCCCGGCGCGATGACGGCGCCGGTGGCGCTCGGCACCCTGATCGGCCTGACCAAGGTGTCCTGGGGCGGCATCATGGCCGGCGCCGTCATGCTGACCGTGCCGATGCTGATCGTCTTCGTGCTGCTGCAGCGCCATTTCATCGCCGGCATCGCCGCCGGCGCGGTCAAATAGGATAGGAACGAGATGGCCGCCGTCACCCTCACCAATGTCGTCAAGCGTTTCGGCACCTTCGAGGTCGTCCATGGCGCCAATATCGACATTACCGATGGCGAGTTCGTCGTCTTCGTCGGCCCGTCGGGATGCGGCAAGTCCACGCTTCTTCGCATGGTCGCCGGGCTGGAGGACATCAGCGGCGGCGAGATCGCCATCGGCGGCAAGGTGGTCAACGATGTCGAGCCGGCCGACCGCGGCATCGCCATGGTGTTCCAGTCTTACGCGCTCTATCCGCACATGACGGTGGAGCAGAATCTGAGCTTCGGCCTGCGCATGAACGGCAATCCGAAGGCCGACACCGAACGGCGGGTCAAGCGCGCCGCCGAAATTCTTTGCATAGACGAGCTGATGCAGCGTCGGCCGAAGCAATTGTCCGGCGGCCAGCGCCAGCGCGTCGCCATCGGCCGCGCCATCGTGCGCGAGCCGCAGGTCTTCCTGTTCGACGAGCCGCTTTCGAATCTCGACGCCGAACTGCGGGTGCAGATGCGTGTCGAGATCTCGCGCCTGCACAAGGAGCTCGGCGTCACCATGATCTATGTGACGCACGACCAGACCGAGGCGATGACGCTGGCCGACCGCATCGTCGTGCTCAAGGCCGGCAATGTCGAGCAGATCGGCGCCCCGCTCGACCTTTACGACGATCCGGCCAACCGTTTCGTCGCCGGTTTCATCGGTTCCCCGAAGATGAATTTCATCGCGGCGAAGGTCGTCGATTTGTCCAACAGCGCCGCGACCGTCGAGCTCGTCAATCATGGCGGCGCCAGGCTGCGCAAGCCGCTCTGCGGCCCCTTGCCGGCGCCCGGCGCGGAGGTCGTGCTCGGCGTCAGGCCGGAGCATTTCTTCGAGGCCGGCGAGGGCGACTGCGACATTCCGGTGAAGGCCGACGTCGCCGAGCATCTGGGCTCGGTCAGCTATGTCTACGCCGATGCCGGGCCGGAGGAGCTGATCATCGAGCGCGAGGCCAGGCGCCAGCGCGCCGGCAGCGACCACTTCACCGTCTCGATCAAGGCCGAGCGCTCGCTGCTCTTCGACAAGACAGGCTCGAGGATTCGCTGACTTTCCTTTCTGCCCGATCGCGAAGGCGTGGCGGCGACCGCATGGAGAATTCGACATGACATCCGGAAAAATTCGCTGGGGCATTCTCGGACCCGGCAGCATCGCCAAATCCTTTGCCGGCGGCCTGGCACAGTCGCGCACCGGCGAGCTGGTCGCGCTCGGCGCTCGCAATCCCGGCAAGCTGGGCCTTGCCGAGACTTTTCCGGGCGCGCGCATCCTCGACGGCTATGACGCGCTGCTTGCCGACGAGGACGTCGATGCGGTCTATATTTCGATCCCGCATCCAGGCCATGCCGAATGGGCGATCAAGGCGGCAGAGGCCGGCAAGCATGTGCTGTGCGAAAAGCCGCTGGCGCTCACCGCCTTCGAGGCCGACGCCATGATGCATGCGGCGCGAAAAGCGGGCACCTTCATGGGCGAAGCGTTCATGTACCGGCTGCATCCGCAGACGCTGCAGCTGGTCGAGCTGATCAAATCGGGCGCCATCGGCGAGGTCCGCATGATCAAGTCGAGCTTCGGCTTCGCTATGCCGGGCTTCATGCCGGAGCACCGGCTCTACGCCAACGAGCTGGCCGGCGGCGGCATCCTCGACGTCGGCGGCTACCCGGTCTCGATGGCGCGGCTGATTGCCGGCGCCGCGGCGGGAAAGCCTTTCCTCGAGCCGGACAAGGTCGTCGGTGCGGGCCATCTCGGCCAGTCCGGCGTCGATGAATGGGCCTCGGCGCTGCTCCATTTCCCCGGCGGCATCGTCGCCGAGGTCTCGTGCAGCATCTCGCTCAACCAGGACAATGTCCTGCGCATTTTCGGCACCAACGGCCAAATCGAGGTGCCGGACTTCTGGTTCGCCGGTGGCAACCGCGATGTCGGACCGGGCCGGATCGAACTGATCCGGTCCGGCGGCATGCGCGAGGTGATCAGTGTCAACGAGACCCGCCACCTCTATTCCTTCGAGGTTGACGCCGCCGGCGAAGCGATCCTGGCCGGCCGCCAGGAATTCGCCTGGCCGGGCATGGGCTGGACCGACAGCCTGGGCACGTTGCGCGTTCTCGACAAATGGCGCGCCGCCGTCGGGCTGGAATACGAGATTGAAAGGCCGGCTAAGCGCGTCAACACCATCTCCGGCCGGCCGCTCGGCGCCAACGGCACAGCCATCGGCAAACGCGCGATTCCGGGCCTGTCGAAGCCCGTCTCGCGCCTGGCGCTCGGCTTCGAGGATTTCCGCACCTTCTCCTCGGGCTCGATCCTGCTCGACGCGTATTTCGAAGCCGGCGGCAACCTGTTCGACACCGGCTTCGTCTATGGCGCCGGCTACACCGAGACGCTGCTTGGGCAATGGCTGAGCAATCGCGGCGTGCGCCAGCAGTCGGTCATCATCGCCAAGGGCGCGCACACGCCGCTCTGCTATCCCGATGTGATCGGCAAGCAGCTCGCCCAGACGCTCGACCGGCTGCAGACCGACCATGTCGACATTTATTTCATGCATCGCGACAATCCGGACGTGCCGGTCGGCGAGTTCGTCGATGCCATGGACCGCGAGGTCAAGGCCGGCCGCATCCGCGGCCTGTTCGGCGGCTCCAACTGGACGATGGAGCGTATGGACGCGGCGATCGCCTATGCCGAACGCACCGGCAAGCAGAAGCCCGGCGCGCTTTCCAACAATTTTTCGCTGGCCGAGATGCTGGAGCCGATCTGGGCCGGCTGCATCACCTCTTCCACCGACGATTGGAAAGCTTGGCTGACGGCGCGGCAGATGCCCAACTTCGCCTGGTCGAGCCAGGGCCGCGGCTTCTTCACCGACCGCGCCGGCCGCGACCGCACCGACAATGAAGAGCTGGTGCGGGTCTGGTATTCGGAAAAGAACTTCGGCCGCCGCGACCGCGCCATCGAACTTGCAAGCAGGCTCGGCAAAAGCCCGATCCATGTCGCGCTCGCCTATGTCCTGGCGCAGCCCTTCCCGTCCGTTCCGCTGATCGGCCCGCGCACGCTGGACGAGCTGGAGGACAGCCTCAAGGCGCTGGATATCGCCCTGTCGCCGGACGATCTGGAATGGCTGGACAACGGGCCGGAGAGACGGAGGGCGTAGCGCCAATCTCCCCCCTCGAGGAGGAGATGGCCGCAAAGCGGCCAGAGGGGGGTCGGTCCGACTGGGCTCGGCCTGCTGCGGCAGATGGAGGTTGGCGCTCCACGCGAGGCGATCCCCTGTGGCCTGCCCCGCAAGGGGGGAGATCACTAGTTTCGCTGCCCTCACCGATCAACCCGCGTCGACAAAATAATCGACGACGACGTCCGCTCCACTCCCTCCATTGCCCCGATCTGATCGAGCAGCGCGTCGAGATCGCGGATCGACGGCGCGTCGACGATGACGATCATGTCGAAATTGCCGCTCACCGAATGCACCGTCCGGACCGGCGGCATCGCCTCCAGGCTACGCACCACCTTGTCGGCGAGTTTCGGCGTGACGGTGAGCAGCACATGCGCCTTGACCAGACCCTGCTCATAGTCGGGCGACAGCCTGACGCCGTAGCCGGTAATGATGCCGCGCTGCTCCAGCCGCTCGATCCGGCTCTGCACCGTGGTGCGCGACACGCCGAGCTTTCTCGCCAGCTCGGCGGTGGAGGCGCGCGCGTTGGCGCGCAGCAGCGTCAGCAGGGCCTGTTCAGCTTCACTGATCATTTCGACGAAACCCTTCGGCAAATTGCGCTATGCTGAGTTTCATTTTGCCAGATTCCGAGCTTCCTTTCGACAGGCAAGCTGCGATGATTCCTGTCAATTCAAACTGGCAGGGGTATCGTCATGAAAAACATTGTTGTCGTCGGCGCCGGCAAGATCGGCTCGACCATCGCTGAAATGCTTACCACCACGGGCGACTATCGCGTCACGGTGGTCGACCGCTCGGCGGCCCAGCTCGCCGCAGCCGAATTGCCGGCCGGCGTCGAGACCAAGGAGCTCGACATCGCCCTGCCCGGCGCGCTTGAGGCAGCGCTTGCCGGCAAATTCGCCGTGCTGAGCGCCGCGCCCTTCCACCTCACCACCCGCATCGCCGAAGCTGCGGCGAAGGCGGGCGTGCATTATCTCGACCTCACCGAGGACGTCGCCAGCACCCGCCGGGTCAAGGAGCTGGCGCGCGAGGGCAAGAGCGCCTTCATCCCGCAATGCGGCCTGGCGCCGGGCTTCATCTCGATCGTCGCCAACGATCTGGCCAGCCGCTTCGACACGCTGGAAAGCGTGCGCATGCGCGTCGGCGCGCTGCCGCAATATCCGTCGAATGCGTTGAACTACAATCTCACCTGGAGCACCGACGGCGTCATCAACGAATATTGCGAGCCTTGCGAGGCGATCGTCGAGGGCGAGCTGGTCGAGGTGCCGCCGCTGGAGGAGCGCGAGGAATTCTCGCTCGACGGCGTCACTTATGAGGCTTTCAATACCTCCGGCGGTCTCGGCACTCTGGCCGAGACGCTGAAGGGCAAGGTGCGGACCCTGAACTACCGCACCATCCGCTATCCCGGCCATGCCGCGATCATGAAGGCGCTGCTCAACGACCTCGGGCTGCGCCACCGCCGCGACGTGCTGAAGGACATTTTCGAGAGCGCCCTGCCGGCGACGCTGCAGGATGTCGTCATCGTCTTCGTCACCGTCTCGGGCCGCCGCAACGGCCGCCTGCTGCAGGAGACCTACGCCAACAAGATCTATTCGCACCGCGTCGGCAACGTCGTGCGCAGCGCCATCCAGATCACCACCGCCTCCGGCATCTGCGCCGTGCTCGACATGCTGGCCGACGGCACGCTGCCGGCGAAAGGTTTCGTCCGGCAGGAAGACATCGCGCTCGACGCATTTCTGGCCAACCGCTTCGGCCGCGCCTACGCCCAGCACGAGACGGCGAGCCGCCTGGCGGGCTGAGCTGTGTGATCTCCCCCCTTGAGGGGGAGATGTCGCCGAAGGCGACAGAGGGGGGTCCTCTCAGCCAGTGCAGCGCATGTGAAAGCCAAAGAGGAAGTCAGCGCTTCACGCGCGGCGACCCCCTCTGGCCTGCCGGCCATCTCCCCCTCAAGGGGGGAGATCACGCTCCCTCTAAACATGCAGCGCGTGCCCGAGCGCCTTCAGCGCCGCTTCCTGGAAGCCCTCGCCCTGGGTCGGATGCGCATGAATGGTGCCTGCTATATCCTCCAGCCGCGCGCCCATTTCGAGCGCCAGGCCAAAGGCCGCGGCCAGTTCCGAAACGCCCTGCCCGACCGCCTGGATGCCCAGCACCAGATGGTTGTCCGCGCGGGCGACGATGCGCACGAACCCGTCCTCGCCTTGCCTGGTCATGGCGCGGCCGTTGGCGGCGAACGGAAAATGTCCGATCTTGATCTCGCCGGCGAGCGCCTTCGCCTCGTCCGGCGACAGGCCGGCGGTGACCAGCTCGGGATCGGTGAAGCAGATCGCCGGGATCGCGCGCTTGTCCCAGCCTCGCTTGTGGCCGGCGACGATCTCGGCCACCATCTCGCCCTGCGCCATCGCCCGGTGCGCCAGCATCGGCTCTCCGGTGACATCGCCGATAGCGTAGATGCCCCGCATCGAGGTGCGGCACTGGTCGTCGATGCGGATGAATCTTCCGACCATGTCGAGGTCGATCTGCTCCAGCCCCCAGCCCTCGGTGAGCGGCTTGCGCCCCACCGTCACCAGGACCCTGTCGGCGGCGATCTTGGCGTTCTTGCCATCTGCCGTCTCGACCAGCAGCGCATCGCCCTTGGTCGACAGCCCCTTGGCCTTTGCACCCAGCATCACCTCGATGCCGAGCTCGCCGAGCCGCTTCAGCACCGGCCGCGTCAGCTCGGCATCATATTGCGCAAGCACGCGCGGCAGGGCTTCGACCACGGCGACCTTGGCGCCCATCTTGGCGAAGGCCATGCCGAGCTCGAGCCCGATATAGCCGCCGCCGACGACGGCGAGCTTGTCCGGCACCTCGCTCAGCGCCAGCGCTTCGGTCGACGAGATGACCGGGCCGCCGAAGGGCAGGAACGGCAGTTCGGCCGGCACCGAGCCGCTGGCGATCACCACCGCCTCGGCGCGGATCACCTGGCTTCCCGTCTCGGTCTCGACCTCGACGGTCTTGCCGTCGCGGAACGTCGCCCAGCCCTGCACTGTCTTGACCTTGGCTTTCTTCAGCAGCCCAGCGACGCCGCTGTTCAGCCGGCTAACGATACCGTCCTTCCATGCGACCGTCTTGGTCAGGTCGAGCGTCGGCGGGGCGACCGCGATGCCGAGCGGCCCCTTGCCGCCGGCCATGTGCGCGACCTTCTCGAACTCTTCCGCCGCGTGAATGAGCGCCTTGGACGGGATGCAGCCGACATTGAGGCAGGTGCCGCCCGGCTTGCCGAACTCCACGATCACCGTGTCGACGCCGAGTTGCCCGGCGCGGATGGCGCAGACATAGCCGCCCGGACCGGCGCCGATGACGAGCAGCTTGCAGGAGATCTCTTTCATGGGCTTCTCGTTGCTGAGCACGGGGATTTTGGCAGAGGGTTAGGGCCTGGCGAACGCAGACCGTGGCGATTGGCCGATATCCGTGGAATCTCGTCATCCTGGGGCGGAGCAAGGAGCGTAGTGACGCGCGTAGACCCCAGGATCCATGCCGTGACGTGAAGGCGTTGCAACGGTCCAGAATTCTGGTCCGCCGCGCCCTTCGGGCGAGGTCGCGGCATGGATCCTCGGGTCAAGCCCGAGGATGACGAGGGGGCAACGTCGTCCGTATCCATACGACTATTCCACGAAGATCAGCGCCGGCGTCTCAAGCAACGCCTTGATCCGCTGCACGAAAACCGCGGCGTCCCAGCCGTCGATGACGCGATGGTCGAAGCTGGACGACAGATTCATCATCTTGCGCGGAAGGAACTGCGCGCCGTCCCATACCGGCCGAACCATGATCTTGTTGACGCCGACGATCGCCACTTCCGGATAATTGATGACCGGCGTGGTCGCCACGCCGCCCATCGCCCCGAGCGAGGTGATGGTGATGGTCGAGCCGGAAAGCTCATCGCGCGTCGCCGTGCCGGACTTGGCCGCGTCGGCAAGCCGGTTGATCTCGGCGGCGCTTTCCCAGAGGTCGCGCGCCTCGGCATGCTTGACCACCGGCACGACGAGCCCGGTCGGCGTCTGGGCGGCGATGCCGACATGGATGCCCGCGTGTTGGTGAATAACGCCGGCCTCGTCGTCGAACAGCGCGTTGAGGTTCGGCTGATCGGCGATCGCCTTGACCATTGCCCGCATCAGGAACGGCAGCAGCGTCAGCTTCGGCCGGTCTTGCCGCTTCTCTTTGTTGAGCGCGGCGCGCAGTTCTTCCAGCGCCGTGACGTCGATCTCCTCGACATAGGTGATATGGGGAATGTGCGACTTTGCGAGCGCCATCTTCTCGGCGATCTTGCGCCGCAGCCCGACGACCTTGATGTCCTCGATGCCCTCCTTGCGGGCAAGGCCGGTGGCGCGGGCAAGCTGCGGGCCGCGCGCCAGGAAGGCCTCGATGTCCTCATGGCTGATGCGCCCGGCCGGACCGCTGCCTGCAACCTGGCGCAGATCGATGCCGGCTTCCTTGGCGCGCAGTCGGACGGCAGGAGAAGCCAGCGGCTTTTCGCCTTCCGCGCGCGGCGCGCCGATGACGGACGCCGGGCGCCCAGCCTTCGGTGCCGCGACGGAAGGCTGGGCCGGGATCTGTGCCGGTTTCGGCGCCGCTTTCGAGGCGTCCGACAGCGGTTGGGACTTTGCCTCCACGGGCTCGGCCGGCGCTTCTGCCTTCGGCGCGGCCTTGGCACCGCTGCCTGCTTTCACATTGCCTTCGCCGGCTATTTTAAGCCGCACGATCGGCGAGCCGATCGCCACCGTGTCGCCGATCTCGGCGCCGAGCCAGAGGATCTCGCCATCGACCGGCGAGGGGATCTCGACGGTCGCCTTGTCGGTCATGACGGCCGCCAGCACCGCATCCTCGCGCACCAGGTCGCCGATCTTGACATGCCATTCGACAAGCTCGGCCTCGGCGACGCCTTCGCCGACATCGGGAAGCTTGATGACATATTCGCCCATCGTCCGGCCCCCCTCAGGCTTCCATGGTCTCGACGAGCGCGCGCCCGACCCGCGCGGGGCCGGGGAAATACTCCCACTCCTGCGCATGCGGATAGGGCGTGTCCCAGCCGGCGACCCGCGCCACTGGCGCCTCCAGATGGTAGAAGCAGTTCTCCTGCACCAGCGCCGCGAGCTCGGCGCCGAAGCCGGAGGTCAGCGTCGCCTCATGCACGACGACGCAGCGCCCGGTCTTCTTCACCGAGGTGACGATCGTGTCGAGGTCGAGCGGCAGGAGCGTCCTCAGGTCGATGATTTCGGCATCGATGCCGGTTTCCGCGGCCGCGGCCTGCGCGACATAGACCATGGTGCCGTAGGCGAGCACGGTGACCGCCGAGCCTTGCCGGCGGATCGCCGCCTTGCCGAGCGGTATGGTGTAATGGCCATCCGCCACCTCGCCAAGCTCGTGCTTCGACCAAGGCGTCACCGGGTTGTCGTGATGGCCGTCGAAGGGGCCGTTGTAGAGCCGCTTCGGTTCCAGGAAGATCACCGGGTCCGGATCCTCAATCGCGGCGATCAATAGCCCCTTGGCGTCATGCGGGTTGGACGGCACCACCGTCTTGAGACCGGAGACATGCGTGAACAGCGCTTCCGGGCTCTGGCTGTGCGTCTGGCCGCCGAAGATGCCACCGCCGGTCGGCATCCTGACGACGATCGGGCAGGTGAAATCGTTGTTGGAGCGATAGCGCAGCCGCGCCGCCTCCGAGACGATCTGGTCGTAAGCCGGATAGACATAGTCGGCGAACTGCACCTCGACGCAGGGCCGCAGCCCATAGGCGGCCATGCCGATGGCCGAGCCGACAATGCCGGATTCGCTGATCGGCGCATCGAAGCAGCGGTTCTTGCCGTATTTGGCCTGCAGGCTCTGCGTGCAGCGGAACACGCCGCCGAAGAAGCCGACATCCTCGCCATAGACGATGACGCGCTCGTCTCGCGCCATCGAGACATCCATGGCGTCGCGGATCGCCTCGATCATGGTGCGTCTGGGCATCGATCAGACCCCCGCCTGCTGGCGTTGACGCCTGAGATGCGGCGGTGTTTCGGCATAGACGCCCTCGAACATGTCGCGCGTCGACGGCTTGCCGCCGGCATGCAGCGTGCCGTGGCTTTCGGCTTCCTTCTGCGCCGCGATCACGGTTTCGAGGATCTCGGCTTCCGCCTGGATGTGGCGCTGTTCCGTCCAGACTTGCTTGTGGATGAGATGGTTCTTCAGCCGGATGATCGGGTCGCCGAGCGGCCAGGCGTCCGATTCCGCCTTCGGCCGGTAGGCCGACGGATCGTCCGAGCTCGAATGCGCGCCGACGCGATAGGTGACATATTCGACCAGGGTCGGCCCGAGATTGCGACGCGCCCGCTCGATCGCCCATTTGGCTACCGCATGGACGGCGAGATAGTCGTTGCCGTCGACCCGCAGCGACGGGATGCCGAAACCGAGACCGCGCGCGGCGAAAGTGCCCGAGCCGCCGCGGGCAATGCCCTGGAAGGTGGAGATGGCCCACTGGTTGTTGACGACATTGAGCACGACCGGGGCCTTGTAGGTCGAGGCGAAGACCAGCGCCGCATGGAAATCGGACTCCGCGGTCGAGCCGTCGCCGATCCAGGCCGCGGCGATGCGGGAATCGTTGGAGATCGCCGAGGCCATCGCCCAGCCGACCGCCTGGATGTACTGCGTCGCCAGATTGCCGGAGATCGAGAAGAAGCCGTGCTCCTTCGAGGAGTACATGATCGGCAGCTGCCGGCCCTTCAGCGGATCGGCCTCGTTGGAATAGATCTGGTTCATCATCGCAACCATCGGATAGCCGTCGGCGATGAGCAGGCCGGCTTGCCGATAGGTCGGGAAATTCATGTCGCCAGGCTTGAGTGCCTTGCGGAAGGCGCAGCTCACCGCCTCTTCGCCCAGATGCTGCATGTAGAAAGAGGTCTTGCCTTGGCGCTGCGCCATCTGCATGCGCGCATCGAAGGTCCTGAGCGTCATCATATGGCGCAGGCCTTCGAGCAGCTCCTCGTCGGTGAGCAGCCCGGCCCATGGCCCGACCGCTTCGCCGGCGCGGTTAAGTACGCGGATGATGGAGAAGGCCATGTCGCGGATGGTGCGCGGATCGACATCGACCTCCGGCCGCGGCACGGACCCCGCTTTGGGAATGGTCACATTCGAGAAGTCGGGCGTGCCGCCCGGCCGAACCTCGGGCTCGGGGACATGAAAGCGCAACATTCCAGCATCGGCCATGACCTTCGTCCTCCAATGTTGCCGGTGCGATACTTGCACATCCGCGCCGCCATTTCATCGGGCGAGATGGCGGCCGTCCTCCCGGTCATCAGCCTCGTCGAGCCGATGCGGCACATGGCCGACAAGATGCAGATATGGCGCAGAAATTTCTTGTCGATGTTTGCAAGCGTCGCGCAATTTGGCGGAAGTTTGCGGAGCGTTTGCCGCCACAAAAGACAATTAAGGCATGCGCGCCGGCCGACGCAGCTAATCTCCACCCTCGTGGGGAGTTGCTCGGCAGGGCAGAGGGGCGTGACAGACTCTGCTTCAGGGTCGTCATTCCAGGGCGGAGCAAGGAGCGGAGCGACGCGCGCAGACCCTGGAATCCATGCCGCGACGTTGACGCGTTGCGGCGGTTGGAGAATATTCTGCACCCCGGCGCTCCCCGGCAAAAGTCACGGCATGGATCCTCGGGTCAAGCCCGAGGATGAAGAGAGGCCGGCCGCTTCTCCGTTCACTCCGTCTCCGCCTCATGCTAACTCACCCCGCATGGCACAGAAGAAGGGATACGAGGTCGATTCGTGGCTGGCGCGGCCGGACCCGGCCATGGCCATCGTCCTGCTTTACGGCCCCGATCGTGGCCTGGTCGCCGAGCGGGCCAAGACCTTCGCGTTGAAGACCGGGCTGCCGCTCGACGACCCTTTCTCAGTGGTCAAGCTGGATGGCGCGGAAGTCGATCGCGACGAAGGCCGTCTGCTCGACGAGGCGCGCACCGTGCCGATGTTTTCCGACCGGCGGCTGCTTTGGGTCCGCAACGCCAGCGGCCAGAAGGCGCTGGCCGACGACATCAAGGCGCTGACGGCGGAGCCGGCGCCGGATGCTCTCATCCTCATCGAGGCGGGCGACCTGAAGAAGGGCACTGGCCTGCGGGCCATCGTCGAGGCAGCCGGGAACGCCATCGCCTTGCCCTGCTATGCCGACGAGGCCCGCGATCTCGACACGGTGATCGACGACGAGCTGCGCAAGGCCGGCATGTCGATGACGCTCGACGCCCGCCAGGCGCTGCGCCGCAATCTCGGCGGCGACCGTCTGGCCTCGCGCGGCGAGATCGACAAGCTGGTGCTCTACGCCCATGGCAAGAAGGAGATCGACCTCGACGACGTCAATGGCTTGTCCGGCGATGTCTCCGGCGCCTCCTTCGACGGCGCGGTCGACGCGATGCTCGACGGCAAGGTCGGAGATTTCGACATTGCCTTCACCAGGCATTGTGCGTCCGGCGGCCATCCTTTCCTGGTGCTGTCCTCGGCGATGCGGCAATTGCAGGCGATCCAGGTCATGCGCGGCCAGATGGAATCCGGCGGCCGCAATGCCGCCTCGGTCGTGGCGGGAGCGCGCCCGCCGGTCTTCTTCTCGCGCCGCAAGCTGGTGGAAAAGACGCTCGAGCGCTGGAACAGCGAAGCCCTCGGCCGCGCGCTGAACCGGCTGCAGACGGCTGTGCTGCAGACGCGCAAGCGGCCCGACCTGTCGGAGGCGCTGGCCCGTCAGGCGCTGCTCGGCATCGCGGTGGAAAGCGCGAGATTGGCGCAGAGGTAGGCGATCAGCCAACCTCCCCCTGTGAGGCGATTGGCCGGCGCCTTCGGCTATCGCGGGCGCCGCAAAAAAGAAGAGGCCGGCGCAGCGGCCGGCCCCCTTGTTGTGCCTATCACCAATATATCAGCCGATAATCGAGAACTTTATTAGTCGGCTAATTTCAGGTAAATCAGCAATTTATCGGTCGTCCTTCAGCCGCCGGCACAACTCATCGAGCTGATCCAGCGACCGGTAGTCGACCCGCAGCGTGCCGCCCTTGGCCTTATGCTCGATCGAGACAATCATGCCGATCGTGTCGGTCATCAGCTTTTCAAAGGCCAGCGTGTCGGGATCCTTTTCCGGCGCGCTCGGCGCGGACCTTACTTTGGCGGGTGTCGGTCCCGCGGGCATTTGCGCCAACGCCTCGGCCTGGCGCACCGAAAGCCCCTCCTCGACGATGCGCTTGGCGAGCCCCGCCGGATCTCCGGCCGTGACCAGCGTGCGGGCATGTCCGGCCGACAACGCGCCGTCGACCAGCATGTCGCGGATGACGTCAGGCAGCTTCAGGAGCCTTAGCGTGTTGGCGACGTGGCTGCGGCTCTTGCCGATCACCTGGCCGAGATCGGCCTGCGTGTAGCCATGCTCGTCGATCAGCTGCTGATAGCCTTGCGCTTCTTCGACCGGGTTGAGATCGGCGCGCTGCACGTTCTCGATGATTGCGAGCTCCAGCGCGGTGCGGTCGTTGACGTCGCGCACGATGAGCGGGATTTCGGTCAGCCCTGCGCGCTGCGCGGCGCGCCAGCGCCGCTCGCCGGCGATGATCTCATAGCGGCCGGGCTGCGACGGCGAGGGCCGCGCCACCACCGGCTGCACCACGCCATGCTCGCGGATCGACTGGGCGAGGTCAGTGAGTTCGGCGTCGCCGAAATGCCGGCGCGGGTTCTTCGGGTTCGGACTGACGAACTCGATCGGCACCTTGCCATCCGCCGCGACCGCGCTCGGCTTTTCGGCCGCTGCCGGACGATCGATCTCGCCGATCAGCGCCGCGAGGCCGCGGCCCAGTCTTTTTCTCGATTGGTCTTCGCTCATCATTCTGTCCAGATCGTTTCGGAATCGAATCGGCTAGGGAAATTCGCCTGCGCTTTCAGGCGGCGCGCAGCTTGCGCTCGCGGCGGATCACTTCCGAGGCAAGCTGCAGATAGGCCTGGCTGCCGGAACATTTGAGGTCGTAAAGGATTGCCGGCTTGCCGTAGGACGGTGCTTCGGAAACGCGCACGTTACGCGGGATGATCGTCTCATAGACCTTGTCGCCCATATGCGCGCGCACATCCTGCACCACCTGGTTGGCCAGGTTGTTGCGGCCATCGAACATGGTGAGCACGATGCCTTGGATGGTGAGGTCCGGATTGATCGTGCCGCGCACCTGCTCCACCGTTTCGAGCAGTTGGCTAAGGCCTTCGAGCGCGAAGAACTCGCATTGCAGCGGCACCAGAACGGAATCGGCCGCCGCCATTGAATTCAAAGTCAAAAGGTTGAGCGACGGCGGGCAGTCGATCAGCACATAGCCGAACGGCGCCGCGCGCGCGGCTGCCGCACGCAGCGCATTGCGCAGGCGCAGCACCCGGTCTGGCGCCGAGGCGATCTCCATTTCGATGCCGAGCAGATCGAGGGTTGAGGGCACGATGGACAAACCCGGCACCGCCGTCGGCACTGCGGCCGCCTCCAGCTCGAGTTCGCCGGTCAGCACGTCGTAGGACGAGACGGTGCGATCCTTGCGTTCGATGCCGAGCCCGGTACTGGCATTGCCCTGCGGATCGAGGTCGACGATCAGCACGCGCTCGCCGATCGCGGCCAGCGCCGTCGCCAGATTGATCGCCGTGGTCGTCTTGCCGACGCCACCCTTCTGGTTGGCAACGGTGATGATACGCGGTCCAGTTTTCATGGGTCGATGCCAGTGATTCATTGCGGGGTCGCCGGGTGCAGATCGGTGATTTCCAGAATGACGCCATGAGCGTCTGTCATGCTTGGATGTTCTACCAGATCGAAGGTCCAGCGGTGAGCGCTTTCTTCCACTTCGGCCCGGTAATCCCGGCCTTTGTGAAAAAGCGAACGCGCGCCCTTGGTCAGCCAGGGTGCGGCAAGATCGAGCAGGTCCGGAAGCGCCGTCAATGCCCGCGCGGTAACGACTTCCGGCGCAGAAACAAGTGGATAGCTGTCATCGATGCGTCGCGCCAGCACGCGCGCCGGTAGGCCGAATTGGCCGACGACCGATTGCAGGAACGACGCCTTCTTGCGGTTGCTTTCAACCAGATCGATCGTGGCGCCCGGCCGCTCTGCAAGCAGAAAACCGAGTACCAATCCGGGAAAGCCGCCGCCCGAGCCGAGGTCGACCCAGCGCATTGCGGTCGGCGCGATTCGCGCAAGCTGGGCGCTGTCCAGGATGTGGCGGCGCCAGACGTCGTCTAGCGTCGATGGCGCCGCCAGATTGATGCTGCGGTTCCATTTTTGAAAATGCCGCTCGAAGGCCTGCAGCCGCTCGAATGTTTCACGTGAAACCGGACCCGCTGCCTTCTGCAGGTCCGCCCAGGCATCGCCACTCACGCGGCCGACCTTCGTGCAGCCAGCTCGGCATTGCGAACATGCGCGACAATGATCGCCAGAGCCGCTGGCGTCATCCCTTCCATGCGCTGCGCGTCGGCAATCGAGCGCGGCCGGCGTGCCTTCATCTTCTGCTTCAGCTCATTGGAAAGGCCTGGCACGTCCGCGAAGTCGATGGTCTCCGGAATGAGCCGCGATTCCTCGTGCCTGATCTGCGCCACGTCAGCCTGTTGGCGCTCGAGATAGACGGAATATTTCGCCTCGGTCTCAAGCCGCTCTGCCGTGTTGGGGTCGAGTTCGCCAAACCGTGGCTCGATCCGCGTCAGCCAGGCCATGTCGACGCCGGGATAGGCGAGAAGGTCGTAGGCCGAACGCCGAACGCCGTCCCGGTTGATCTCCAGTCCATGCCGCGCGGCTTCATTCGGCGTGAAGGCGATCGACTTTGCCAGCGAGCGGGCAGCGTCGAGCTTCATGCTGATCGCGCCGAACCGTTGCCTCCGCTCGGAGGAGGCGATCCCCAGGCGATCGGCCAGCGGCGTCAGTCGCTCGTCGGCATTGTCGGCGCGCAGCGAAAGCCGGAACTCCGCCCGCGAAGTGAACATGCGATAGGGCTCGGCAATGCCGCGGCTGGTGAGGTCGTCGATCATCACGCCGATATAGGCTTCGGTGCGGCTGAGCACGACCGGCTCGCTTGACGATGCCCCGCGCGCGGCGTTGATGCCGGCAAGCAGGCCTTGCGCGCCGGCTTCCTCGTAACCGGTGGTGCCGTTGATCTGCCCGGCCAGAAACAGCCTGGCGACGCGTTTCGTCTCCAGCGTCGGCTTGAGCTCGCGCGGGTCGACATGGTCATACTCGATGGCGTATCCCGGCTGCAGCATCGTCGCCCGTTCCAGCCCGGGGATCGTCTTCAATATGGCGAGCTGCACCTCTTCCGGCAGCGAGGTCGAGATGCCGTTCGGATAGACGGTGTCGTCGTCGAGGCCCTCCGGCTCGAGGAAGATCTGGTGACCCTCGCGGTCGCCGAACTTGACGATCTTGTCCTCGATAGAGGGACAGTAGCGCGGCCCAACGCCTTCGATCGAGCCGGAATACATCGCCGAACGCTTCAAATTGAGGCGAATCAACTCATGTGTCGCCTGCGTAGTGCGTGTGATACCGCAGTTGATCTGCGGGTTCGCGATGCGGTCTGTCATCAGCGAGAACGGCACCGGCTGATCGTCTGCGGCCTGGCGTTCCAGCGAGGCCCAATCGATGGTGCGGCCGTCGAGGCGAGGGGGCGTCCCGGTCTTCAGCCGCCCGAGCTTGAAACCGGCCCGCGCCATCGTCGCCGAGAGCCCATGGCTCGCCTGCTCGTTCATCCGGCCGGCGACGATCTTCTTCTCTCCTATATGGATCAGCCCGCGCAGGAACGTGCCGGTCGTCAGCACCACGGCGCCGCAGGCGAACCGCCTGTCACCGGAGACCAGCACGGCCGCAACCCGACCGTCCTCGATCTCGAAGTCCAGGACTTCGCCTTCCACCACGTCGAGATTGGCCTGCTCGCGGATCGCCGCCTGCATGGCAAGACGATAGAGCTTGCGGTCGGCCTGGGTCCGCGGCCCACGCACCGCTGGGCCCTTGCGGCGGTTCAGCAGGCGGAATTGGATGCCGGCGGCGTCCGCGATGCGGCCCATCAACCCGTCCATGGCGTCGATCTCGCGCACGAGATGACCCTTGCCGAGGCCACCGATGGCCGGATTGCAGGACATGACGCCGATCGTCTCGAAGCGCAGCGTCACCAGCGCCGTCCGGGCGCCGGCGCGCGCAGCCGCGCTCGCCGCTTCGCATCCGGCATGGCCGCCGCCCACCACCACCACGTCATAGTGATTGGTCATTGCAAGAATCCGTTTCAGAGATGCTTTGACACATGTCCCCGCCGGCCTCCGCTGTCAAGGATGCAGTCCGTTGCGGAGGTGATCGCCGGGGATGGGGCTGCGTGCCAGTGGTCTGCCTGTCCGACCTCGTCCCGCATAGAAGGCAGTCGCTTATCCCACGGACGATTTTTCACTTCTCAAGCGCTGCGAATCAGCGCCGTTGGCTTTAGTGGCCAGCCGTCCTTGCCTTCTACGAGGCAGGCAATGAGGGGCAGCGCCGTTTGGCCCTTGATTTATTGGCACGCCACGCGTCTGGAGCCGGACTCGTTTCACGTGAAACACCCATCCGCCACATCCTATCGCTGTTTCACGTGAATCTCCCGCGCCCGTAGCCGCCCCGCGTTTCACGTGAATCATTTGCCGATGCAGAACTGTGAAAAGATGACGTCCAGCATATCCTCGACATCGACAGCGCCGATAATACGCCCGAGCCGATCCGTGGCCACCCGCAAGTCTTCCGCGCGCAGCTCCAGGCTTTGCCCCGACAGTGCCTCCGAGAGGAAATACTTCGCCTCTTTCAGCAGCTCTACATGGCGGAGCCTCGACGGCAAGATATCACCGGCCCCTCCGACTGCGGCAGCGGCACGACCCGCAATCTCGTCCAGCAGTTCCGAAATTCCGGTACCTTCCTTGGAAGAGAGGGCCAAATCATAGGCCCCTCTACGCGCTCCCATGAGATCGGTTTTGGTCCCGATCCTCAGGAGCGGAACACCTGTCGGAACCGCGCTGACGGGCTGTGGATCGACCATATCCTCCAGCAGCAAAACCAGGTCGGCGCCACCGGCCTTGGCACGCGCTCGTTCGATGCCGATCGTCTCCACCTTGCCGGCGGCGTCGCGCAGGCCTGCCGTATCGACGACCCGCACTCTCATCCCGTGGAGGTCCAGCACCACCTCCAGCAGGTCGCGCGTGGTGCCCGGCTCGTCGGTGACGATTGCCGCCTCGCGTTGGGCCAGGGCGTTGAACAGACTCGACTTGCCGGCGTTCGGCGCGCCGAGGATGACGACCTCGAAGCCATCGCGAATGATCTCGGCCGCCTTGAACCCCTGAATATGGCGTTCGATCTCGTCGGCCATCGCCGCCACATCGGTCCAGACCGTCTTCGAGACCGAACCCGGCACATCCTCCTCGTCGGCGAAGTCGATTTCCGCCTCGATCATTGCCCGGGCATGGATCAACCGCCGGCGCCACCCCGAATAGAGTTCGCTCTGCGCGCCCTCGGCGTTACGCACGGCAAAGCGCCGCTGCGCCTCCGTCTCGGCATTGACGAGGTCCGCCAGCGCTTCGGTCTCGACCAGATCGAGCTTGCCGTTGAGAAAGGCGCGCCGCGTGAATTCGCCAGGCTCGGCATGTCTGACGCCGGCAAAGCCGGTGAGCGTTTCCAGCATTTTTGCCGCAACGGCGCGGCTGCCGTGAACATGGAACTCCCCAACGTCCTCGCCGGTGAAGCTGCTAGGTCCAGGAAAGAACACGACAAGCCCGTGATCGATGACCGAACCGTCCGCTGCCATCAGCTTGCGCAACGTGGTAAAGCGATCCTTAATACCGCCACCGGCAATCGTTTCGAGTACGAATCGAGTCTTGGGACCGGAGATGCGAATTACGGCGATGCCGGCGGGCAGGCGACCGCTCGAAAGCGCTACGATAGAATCCTTCGAAGTTGCCATTTGCCCGACCTGCCGAACCACCCTAGGTATCTTCTTTCAGGCGCCGTTCCGGACGTCAGCCGTAGCTTTCCCGGAACTGCCTCTCATCAACGAAGCCGAGCCGCTCATTGTGACCTTGCCCGCGCGAAACCTGCTTGCCGAAGAGGCCAGCCCCTATCTGCAGCAGCACAGCGACAATCCCGTGCATTGGCGGGGCTGGTCGCCGGACGCCCTTGCCGAGGCGAAGGAACTCGGACGGCCGATCCTGCTGTCCATCGGCTATGCCGCCTGCCACTGGTGCCATGTCATGGCCCATGAAAGCTTCGAGAACGATGCCGTCGCCGCCGTCATGAACCGCCTCTTCGTCAATATCAAGGTCGATCGCGAGGAGCGCCCGGATATCGACCAGATCTACATGGCGGCACTCCATGCCATGGGCGAGCAGGGCGGCTGGCCGCTGACCATGTTCCTTACGCCCGATGGTAAGCCTTTCTGGGGCGGCACCTATTTTCCGCGCGAGGCGCGCTATGGACGGCCGGGCTTTGTCCAGGTGCTGGAGGCGGTCGACAAGGCCTGGCGCGAGAAGCAGGAGAGCCTTGGCCAAAGCGCCGACGCGCTGACCACCCATGTCGAGCAGCGGCTGGCCGGCGCGAAGGGAAAGGCGGTGCTCGACCGCGGCACGCTTGCCGATCTCGCCGGCCGCATCGAGGGCATGGTCGACGGCGATCTCGGCGGCTTGCGCGGCGCGCCGAAATTCCCCAACGCGCCCTTCATGCACAGTCTGTGGCTGTCCTGGCTGCGCGACGGCCAGACCGCCCATCGCGACGCCGTGCTCATCAGCCTGGAAAAAATGCTCGCCGGCGGCATCTACGACCATGTCGGTGGCGGTCTCAGCCGTTACTCGACCGATGCCGAATGGCTGGTCCCGCATTTCGAGAAGATGCTTTACGACAACGCCCAGCTCATCCGCATGTGCAATTGGGCCTTCGCGGCAACAGGCAATGAGTTGTTTCGGAAGCGAATCGAGGAAACCGTGGCCTGGCTGCTGCGGGAAATGCGCGTCGAGGGCGGCGCTTTTGCGGCCAGCCTCGATGCCGACAGCGAAGGCGAGGAGGGGTTGTTCTACACCTGGAGCGGGGAAGAGGTTGAAGCCGCACTCGGTGCTGATTCCGCTCGCTTCTTCCAATATTTCGAGCTCGCCGCTCCGCATGGCTGGGAAGGCAAGCCCATCATCCGCCAGAGCGAGGCACAGCCGCGCCAGGGGATCAGCGATGACGCTCAGCTCGCAGCGCTGAAGGCGAAATTGCTAGCTGCCAGAGAAAATCGCGTCAGGCCCGGCCGCGACGCCAAGGCGCTTACCGATTGGAACGGATTGATGATTGCGGCCCTCGCGGAAGCGGGCCGCTCCGTCGGGCGAGCCGACTGGGTGGACGCCGCCGTCAAGGCCTTCGCCCACATCGTCGAAGCCAGCAAGGACGGCCGCCTGCCGCATTCGATGCTCGGCGACAAGAAGCTTTTCCCGGCGCTGTCGAGCGACTATGCCGCCATGACCAACGCGGCGATCGCGCTGTTCGAGGCAACCGGCAGTTCTGCCTATATGGACCATGCCCGGCAGTTCATCGATCGGCTCGACCGCTGGCATCAGGATCCTGAAAAGACCGGCTATTATCTGACGGCGTCCGACAGCGTCGATGTGCCGATCCGTATCCGCGGCGATGTCGATGAGGCAATCCCCTCCGCCACCGGCCAGATCGTCGAGGCGCTGGTCCGGCTCTCGTCCCTTACCGGCGATCACCATCTTTGGGCAAAGGCATGGACGACAGCCGAACACGCCATGGGTCGCGCCGCGCAGCAAGCCTACGGCCAGGCCGGCATCATCAACGCGTGCGCGCTGGCGCTCGAACCGCTGAAGCTCGTCATCATAGACAAGCTTGATTCCTCAAGCCTTGTTCCGGTGGCGAATCGAAGTTCCGATCCACGCCGGGTCGATGTCGTACTGCCCATCGGTACGGAAGCGAATCAACCGCTTTTGCCGGGCGGCGTGCTGCCGCCGACGGACAAGCCGGGAGCCTGGTTCTGCAGCGGACAGACATGCCTGCCGGCGGTTACGGATGCGGGCGAGTTGGAGAAGCTGTTGCGGCGGGAATAAACAGCTTCGTCTCCTCGGTTTGACCCAGGATCTATGTCGCGGCGCTTCCGACGAATGCGGCGGTGCGGAATTCTGCACCGCCGCAAAGCTCAAAAAACAACGGCATGGACTTAGGGTTCTGCGCAGCGTCGCCTCGCTCCTTGCTCCGTCTTGTATGCCGAAGAAAGGACCGGTCCCTCGGCGCCCGATCAGGTATTCATCGAATCGAAGAAATCCGCGTTGGTCTTGGTCTGCTTGAGCTTGTCGATGAGGAATTCGATCGCATCGGTCGTTCCCATCGGCGCAAGGATCCGGCGCAGCACGAAGATCTTCTGCAGATCCGAACGCGGCACCAGAAGGTCCTCCTTGCGGGTCCCGGACTTGAGGATGTCGATCGCCGGGTAGATGCGTTTGTCGGCCACCTTGCGGTCGAGCTGGATCTCACAGTTACCGGTGCCCTTGAACTCTTCGAAAATGACTTCGTCCATGCGGCTGCCGGTGTCGATCAGCGCGGTGGCGATGATGGTCAGCGACCCGCCTTCCTCAATGTTGCGGGCGGCGCCGAAGAAGCGCTTCGGACGCTGCAGCGCGTTGGCGTCGACACCGCCGGTCAACACCTTGCCGGATGACGGCACCACGGTGTTGTAGGCGCGTCCGAGGCGGGTGATCGAATCGAGCAGGATGACGACATCGCGCCCATGCTCGACCAGGCGCTTGGCCTTCTCGATCACCATTTCGGCGACCTGCACATGGCGCGCTGCCGGTTCGTCGAAGGTCGAGGAAATGACTTCGCCCTTGACCGAGCGCTGCATGTCGGTGACTTCCTCCGGACGCTCGTCGATCAGAAGAACGATCAGGTAGCATTCCGGATGATTGGCGGTGATCGAGTGCGCGATGTTCTGCAACAGCACCGTCTTACCGGTGCGCGGCTGAGCGTTGATCAGCGCGCGCTGGCCCTTGCCGATCGGCGCCACCAGGTCGATCACACGCGGCGAGATGTCCTTGGTCGGGGGATTGTCGACCTCCATCTTCAGCCGCGAGGTCGGGTAGAGCGGCGTCAGATTGTCGAAGTGGATCTTGTGCCGGATCTTCTCCGGATCATCGAAATTGATGGTGTTGACCTTGAGCAGCGCGAAATAACGCTCGCCTTCCTTCGGGCTGCGGATCGGCCCTTCGACCGTGTCGCCGGTCTTCAGCGAAAAGCGCCTGATCTGCGACGGTGAAATATAGATATCGTCGGGACCTGGCAGGTAATTGGCGTTGGCCGAGCGCAGGAAGCCGAAACCGTCCTGCAGTACCTCGACCACGCCTTCACCGATGATCTCGACGTCCTGGATGGCGAGCTTCTTCAGGATCGCGAACATCAGCTCCTGCTTGCGCATGACGCTGGCGTTCTCCACCTCGAGCGATTCGGCGTAAGCGATCAGCTCCGGCGGCTTCTTATTCTTGAACTCTGCGAGTTTCATTTCTTGCATTAGATGGACTCTGGGTAGGCTTTGGGGAGAAAAAATCGGCTGGATGCGACAAATGCCGGGCGCGGCCGAAAGCGAGAAAGGGGCGGCGCATGACGGGAAGGAAGACCCGTCTTTTATCGTCGGTCGCCTGAAAGAGCAAGCCGCCTTTTGCCGGGTGTAGGGAAGCCTCAGAACGGCTTCACGATGACCAGGATGACGATGACGATCATCAGCAATGTGGGGAGTTCATTGACGATCCGCCAGTGCCTCGCCGGCTTTTCGTTCTTGTCCTCGGCAAATTTTCTCACCGCGCCGGCGAGATAGCCGTGCAGACCCGAAAGCAGCAGCACGGCCAAGATCTTGGCGTGCAGCCAGCCACCCTGGAAGCCGAAACCCCTCCAGGCGAGCCAAAGCCCGAACACCCACGTCACGGTCATCGCCGGGTTGATGATGGCGCGCAGCAGCCGGCGCTCCATCACCTTGAAGGTCTCGGACTGCACGGAGCCTTTCTCGGCCTCGACATGATAGACGAAGAGCCGGGGCAGATAGAGCATCCCGGCCATCCAGGAGATGACGGCAATCACATGGATTGCCTTCGCCCAGGGATAGAAGCTGTCCGGCGCCACAAGGAAGAGCAGGGCGGTCAGGACGACCAGCAGGACGATGCCGATCAACATGCGCTTCATCGCCTGGCCGGCGCTGTTCTCGTTGGTCGTCTCCGTCATCGATGGCTCCGCACCATTTTCACCATGGCCTCGACATGCGCCACCGGCGTTTCCGGCGTGATGCCGTGGCCGAGATTGAAGATCAGCGGCCCATTGCCCAGCGTGCGAAGGATGGCGTCGACGCCGTCGGCCAGCGCCCTGCCGCCGGCAACCAGGCGAAGCGGATCGAGATTGCCCTGCACCGCGCCTTCGCGTTGCAATTCCTGCGCCATCGACAGCGGCACGGTCCAGTCGAGACCGAGCCCGGTGATCCCGGTCTTCTTCCTGTAATCGCGATAGCGCTCGCCGGCGCCCTTGGGGAACCCGATCACCGGAACATCCGGACGCGCGGCCTTCACTTGCCGGACAATCTCCGCAACGGGCTCGATGCAAAACGCCTCAAAGGACGCTTCATCGAGAACACCCGACCAGGAGTCGAAAATCTGCACCACATCGGCGCCGGCCTCGATCTGGCGGATGAGATAGGCGGCCGAATGGTTGGCCAGTATCTTCAGGAGCCGCGCAAGGGCCTCCGGCTCGCGATAGGCAAAAAGCCTGGCCGGTCCCTGGTCCGGCGTGCCGTGGCCGGCAATCATATAGGTCGCCACCGTCCAAGGCGCGCCGCAGAAGCCGATCAAGGTCGTTTCAACCGGAAGCTTCGCACGCAGACGGCGGACCGTTTCGTAGACCGGTTCGAGATTCACGTGAAACGTTTCGCCGTCCAAGGTCTCGATTTCGGCTGCCGCAATCGGCTTGAGGATCGGCCCGTATCCCTCTTCGAAGCGGACATCTCGTCCCAGCGCATCGGGCACAACCAGGATATCGGAGAACAGGATCGAAGCATCGAAGCCGAAGCGCTCGATCGGCTGCAGCGTCACCTCGACGGCAAGATCCGGATCATAGCAGAGATCGAGGAAAGAACCGGCCCGCTTCCGGGTCTCGCGATACTCCGGCAGATAACGCCCTGCCTGACGCATCATCCAGAGCGGCGGCGGTGAAACCGTCTCGCCCTTGAGGACGTCCAGCATGATCCGTTTCCCAGCCATCCAGTGCTCGCCCTCTCCAGGTCTTTTAAATCAAATATCTATTTTAAAAGAGTCTTCTGATTCTAAGAGTCTGTTGGTTGTGGTGGTTGCGACCTGTCCCGCCTGCCGCTCGAAAAGGCCAGTCAGCATATTGTCGCGCAGCCGCTTTCTCAATTTGGAGGGATCTGGGGACGAACCGGATTCGGGCTTTCGAGTCAGCGGCTTGGCTCTTCTGCTCCGGGCCCCGAGCTGTGGAGGATATCGGCCAAGAAAAGTTGATCCCCGGTTTTGTCCCCAGCGCCCCGACAAAGCCTACAGCGGGGCGAATTGTGGACAAGGTGGCATCTGATACAGTCGCCTTCGACGTCACGACCTTTCTGTCCAACCTTGTCCACATCCGCCCACAGCCTGGAACCAACTCTTGTGAACAAACCCCAGAGCTTCTTCCATCTGCACCTGATTTCCGACGCCACCGGCGAAACGCTGCTGGCGGCAGGCCGCGCCGCCTCCGCCCAATATAAGGATGCGCGCGCCATCGAGCACATCTATCCGCTGATCCGCACGGAAAAGCAGGTCGCCAAGGTGTTCGAGGATATCGAGGAGGAGCCCGGCATCATTCTCTACACCGTGGTCGACCAGAAGCTCGCGCGCAGCATCGACGAGCGCTGCGCCGCAATGGGCCTGCCTTGCGTTTCGGTGCTGGAGCCCGTGCTCAGCGTCTTCCAGTCCTATCTCGGCACGCCGGCCGGTCGGCGCGTCGGAGCCCAGCATGTGCTCGACGCCGAATATTTCCGCCGCATCGACGCGCTGAACTTCACCATGGAGCACGACGACGGCCAGCTGCCGGCCAACATGGACGATGCCGATGTCGTGCTGATCGGCATCTCGCGCACCTCCAAGACGCCGACGAGCATCTATCTCGCCAATCGCGGAATCAAGACCGCCAACATTCCGATCGTGCTCGGCGTGCCGCTGCCGGAAAGCCTGATCAACGCCAGGACGCCGCTGATCGTCGGCCTCGTCGCCACGGCCGAGCGCATCTCGCATGTCCGCCAGAACCGCATCCTCGGCAACAGCAACAACTACGTGCCGACCGACTATGTCGACCGCGCCGCCATCGCCGAGGAGCTCGCCTATGCGCGTCAGCTCTGCACCAGGCATGGCTGGCCGATGATCGACGTCAGCCGGCGCTCGATCGAGGAAACCGCGGCGGCCATCGTTGCCCTGCGGGGCAAGACGCGCTAGGGCAGGCGATATAAGTGAGCATTCCGTCCTGAGAGAAGGTGGCTCGGCGCATAGCGCCGAGACGGATGACGGGCGCTGGACGGATCGCAACCGTTGGTGAACCAGTATGGCCGGCAAAATCGTCCTCGCTTCGGGCAGCCCGTTCCGCAAGGCAATGCTTATCAATGCCGGGCTCGACATCGAGGCGGTGCCGGCAGACGTCGACGAGCGCGCGCTCGAGGCGCCCTTGCAGGACAGCGGCGTCTCTCCCGAAGATGTCGCTTCGATCCTTGCCGAAGCCAAGGCGACCGAGGTCAGCGAGCCCCGGCCGGGCGCGCTGGTGCTCGGTTGCGACCAGACGCTGTCGCTTGGCGACGAAATCTTCCACAAGCCGGCCGATATGGAAGGCGCGCGGAGGCATCTCTTGGCCTTGTCGGGCAAGACCCATCAACTGAACAGCGCCGCCGTCCTCTGCCGAGATGGCGAAGTGCTGTGGCGCCATGTCGGCATCGCCAGCCTCACCATGCGCAAGCTCGATCCCGCCTTCATCGGCCGCCACCTGGCGCGCGTCGGTTCCAAGGCGCTGGCGAGTGTCGGCGCCTACCAGATCGAGGGCGAGGGCATCCAGCTCTTCGAAAGGATCGAGGGCGACTATTTCACCATCGTCGGCCTGCCGCTGTTGCCGGTGCTGAAGGAGCTGCGCGCATTGGGAGCGATCGATGGTTGAGAAGCGGGCCTTCGTCACCGGCCACCCGATCGCGCATTCGCGCTCGCCCAAGATCCACCGCCACTGGCTGGAGGAATACGGCATCGACGGCAGCTACCAGGCTATCGACGTTCGGCCGGAGGATTTCGCAGCATTCCTGAAATCGCTGGACGAGAATGGCTATCGCGGCGGCAATGTCACCATCCCGCACAAGGAAGCAGCCTACGCCTTGGTCGAACGCCGCGACGAGGCCGCCGAAGCCATCGGCGCGGTCAACACGCTGTGGCTGGAAGACGGCGTGCTGTGGGGCGGCAATACCGACGCTCTCGGCTTTGCCGGCAATCTCGATGAACATGCCCCCGGCTGGGCGGCGAATGGTCCGGCCGTGGTGTTGGGCGCGGGCGGTGCCTCCCGCGCCGTCATCTACGCCCTGAAGGACCGAGGTCTCAACGACATCCGCATCGTCAACCGTACGCTGGCAAGGGCTGAGGAACTCGCCGACCGGTTCGGCGCCGGGGTTTCGGCGCATGGCGCCGGCGCGGTCGGCGAATTGCTTTCCGACGCCGGCCTGCTCATCAACACCACCGCGCTCGGCATGCATGGCAACGAGACCCTCGCCGCCGATCCGGCCGGTCTGCCCGGCCACGCCATCGTCACCGACATCGTCTATGTGCCGCTGGAGACGCCGCTGCTTGCTGCCGCCAGGGCGCGCGGCCTGAAGACGGTCGATGGCCTCGGCATGCTGCTGCACCAAGCCGTGCCCGGTTTCGAGCGCTGGTTCGGCAAGCGGCCTGATGTGACGCCGCGATTGCGGCGCATGATCGTCGCCGACATCGAAGCGCATTGACATGATCGTGCTCGGCCTCACCGGATCGATCGGCATGGGCAAGTCGACCACGGCAAAGATGTTCGCCGAGGCCGGCGTTCCGGTGCATGATTCCGACGAGACCGTGCATCGCCTCTATGCCGGCAAGGCAGCACCCCTGGTCGAACGAGCCTTTCCCGGCACGACAAAAGCGGGCGTGGTGGATCGTGCAAGGCTGGCCGAGACAGTGCTGGGCGATTCCGCCGCGCTGAAAAAGCTGGAGGCGATCATCCACCCGCTGGTGCGGGCCGACGCCGACGCCTTTTTGGCCCGCCATCGTGCGGCCGGGGCGCCGATTGCGGTGCTCGACATCCCGCTGCTGTTCGAGACCGGCGGCCGCAACCGGGTCGACAAGGTCGTGGTCGTCACCGCGCCGGCCGAGATCCAGCGCGCCCGCGTGCTCGCCAGACCCGGCATGAGCGAAGAAAAATTCGCTTCCATCCTCGCCAAACAGGTGCCTGACGCCGAGAAACGCCGTCAGGCGAATTTCATCGTCGACACCGGCCAGGGTTTTGATGCCGCACGTGCGGCGGTGGCAGCCATCGTCAGCGAATTGACCGGGGATAAATCCGGCAAAAACGCTTCCTGACGGCCGCTGTCAGCAGTCCCCATTGCCATTTTGTTCCGGTTTGTGATTCTGCTCTTTAGAGCGGACTGATTCGAATGCGTGAGATCATCTTCGACACCGAAACCACCGGCCTCGATTTGCGCGACGACCGCATCATCGAGCTCGGCGGCGTCGAGCTGGTCAACCGTTTCCCGACCGGCCGCACCTTCCACAAGTTCATCAATCCGCAAGGCCGCGCCATTCACGCCGAGGCGCAGGCCGTGCATGGCATCAGCGCGGCCGATCTGGCCGGCAAGCCGACCTTCGCCGAAATCGCCGAGGAATGGCTGGCCTTCACCGACGGCGCCAAGCTGATCGCCCACAACGCCACTTTCGACCTTGGCTTCCTCAACCTCGAATACAGCCGGCTCGGTCATCCGGCCATCGATCCCGGCCGCATCGTCGACACGCTGGCGATCGCGCGCCGCAAGCATCCGATGGGTCCGAACTCGCTGGACGCGCTTTGCCGCCGCTACGGCATCGACAACACCCGCCGCACCAAGCACGGGGCGCTTCTCGACTCCGAATTGCTGGCCGAGGTTTATATCGAGCTCATCGGCGGCAAGCAGGCGGCACTGGTCCTGGAAACCGTGGCCGTGCAGGTGAACGGCAGCGGCGAAGTCGCCGATATCGACATTTCGATCGGCGCAAGGCCGATCGCGCTGCCGCCGCGCCTCACCGAGGCGGATCGGGCGGCACATGCCGGGCTGGTCGGCACGCTCGGCGAAAAGGCGTTGTGGCTGAAGGTGGTGGCCGCAGGGTGAGCGGGGCGCTCCCGGCGCCAACCGACGCGATTGGCCGAACCGCCATCCCTTCATCATACCCGGGCTTGACCCGAGTATCCATGCCGTGACCCTTGCCGCGGAGCGCAACGGTGCAGAATTCTGTAATCGCAGCAGCGCCTTAGCGTCACGGCATATGTTCTAACGTCGCTCCGCTCCTTGCTCGGCCCGAGAATGACGACCTAACGAATGTCGTCGCTAATCCAGACGTCTCAAGAAAAAGCCCGGCGCGAAGCCGGGCTCTCGATACGATGGGTGGTGAGTCTTCTCAGCTCACCTGGACCTTGCTGGCGGCCTGGTCCTCGGCGATGCGCTGCTGGAACATCTGCGCGAAATCGATCGGGTCGAGCATCAGCGGCGGGAAGCCGCCGTTGCGGGTGGCGTCCGCGATGATCTGGCGCGCGAAGGGGAAGAGCAGCCGCGGGCATTCGATGAACAGGATCGGCAGCATGTGCTCCTGCGGGAAGCCGCTGATGGCGAAGACGCCGCCATAGACCAGTTCGACGTTGAACAGCACTTCCTGGTCGAAGGAGGCCTTGGCATTCAATGTCAGATTGACGTCGAACTGCTTGTCCGAAAGCGGGTTGGCGTTGACGTTGACATTGATGGCGATGCCCGGGGCCTTGTCGCGGCCGCGCAGCGAATTCGGCGCGCCGGGGCTTTCGAAGGACAGGTCCTTCACATATTGCGCAAGCACGTTGAGCGAGGGCTGTTCCTGTTTGCCGTTGCCATTGGCGGCGGCTGCCGCGGCATCATCATTGCTGGCCATTAGCCTTTGTCCTTTTGCCTGGGCAGCATTGCTGACCGGATTGAAATCGGGGGTTCGCTATCATGCTCGGCAGGACAAGACAAGTTTTGCGCGCCGCCTGAAACTGCGCAGCCGTTTCGGGGCGACGGCGCGCATGAGACAGCTATTCGAGCGGACCCTGAAGAGAGCTAGTCGTCTTTCAGCCGCCGCCAAGGGGAATTGTGATCCGGCCCGCGCTTGTAGTCGTCCTGGCGCGAAAAGTCGCTGTCATCGAGATCGATGACCCTGTCGCGGCGGCGGGCCGAAAAGCCGCTGCTGAAGCTAGTCGCCATCACGATGCGGTTCTTGAGCAGGCGCCAGGCAAGATCGCGCACCGGCGGCAGGAGCAGCAGGATGGCGACAATGTCGGTGATGAAGCCCGGAATGATGAGCAGGAGTGCCGCCAGCACGATCATCGCGCCATGCGCGAGTTGGCGGCTTGGATCGCGCCCGGCATCCATTTCCGTCCGCACCCGCGCCATCACGCCGAAGCCCTGGTGCCGAAGCAGGAGGCTGCCGGCAATGGTGGAGAGGATGACGAGCCCGATCGTCGCCAAAGCGCCGACTTCACGGCCGACGATGACGAAGCCGGCGATCTCCAGAAGCGGCAGCAGGAGCAGGAACAGGGGAATGAACGAAATGCGCAAATTGAGACCGGTCGCTTTCTTCTTTTGCGGGCCTCGCGGGAAATCGCCGCTGGCACTGGGACCTTTAGATAGGTATGGCTGGCTTTGATTTGAATGATTGCGCCCGCCGTTCTATATGCTTTGGGTAATGAACGCTATGCGACCGCCGCCATTCTAGGGGCTCTGGTGGTCCGGCCTGGACAGGGATCGAATTGGCGGAAGATATGGGTTTCTTCGACTTCGGCACGATTTTCTTTTTGATTGCGGCGGTTGTGATCTTCTTCCAGCTTCGCAACGTGCTGGGCCGTCGCACCGGAAACGAACGCCCGCCCTTCGATCCTTATTCGGCAAGCCGCACACGCGAGCAGGATGCGGCGCAGAAGTCCGAGAATGTGGTGTCGCTGCCGCGCAAGCGCATGCCGGGGGAACCGGCGGCGGAGACCTATGCCGCGATCGACGCTTTCGCCAAGCCGGACAGCGATCTCAACAAAGGCCTGCGCGCGATCAAGGACAACGATCCGTCCTTCGATCCCAAGACCTTTATCGACGGCGCCAAGATGGCCTACGAGATGATCGTCATGGCCTTTGCCGACGGCGACCGCAAAACGCTGAAGAACCTGTTGTCGCGCGAGGTCTATGACAGCTTCGTCGCCGCGATCGGCGAGCGCGAGGCGAAAGCTGAAAAGATCCAGTCTTCCTTCGTCGGCATCGACAAGGTCGATGTCGTCGCCGCCGAGATGAAGGGCACCGAGGCGCACATCACGCTGCGCATCGTCAGCGAGCTGATCTCGGCGACCCGCGACAAGGTCGGCGCCGTCATCGACGGCGATCCGGAAAAAGTCGCCGAGGTCAAGGACGTCTGGACCTTCTTCCGCGATACCCGGTCGCGTGATCCGAACTGGAAGCTGGTCGCCACGGAAGAAGAAGATTGACCTAGAGCATGATGCCGAAAAGTGTGGAGCGGTTTTCGGACGCCATCATGCTCCATCTCTTCAATTTGGAGCCGGATTCAGATTTCAGGTCGATCCGGCCTGAAATCATCCGGCTCTAGTGGCGGCTGTCATGTCGCTGTCTTCGGCATTCAAGGAAAAATCCTTCGGCGACCTGCCCGGCTGGGACGAGGATGATCACCTCGCCGCCTTCGCGGCGTTCAAACGTTCGGCTTTCCACGTACTGACCAAGCCCTATCGAACAGGTTCGCTCGGCGTCGCGTTCGCCGCTTTCGCCGAGGCCTATACTGAGGCGCGCTCCGTTTCGCCGGCGAACCGGTCGGATGCGCGGTCCTTCTTCGAGCGCCATTTCGCTCCGGCTTTGGTGGCGGCCGAAAGCGGCGGCGCCGGCCTCGTCACCGGCTTCTACGAGCCCGAGGTCGAGGCCTCGCCGGTGAGGACGGAGCGGTTCACGGTGCCGCTGCTCTCCCGTCCCGCCGATCTGGTCGACATCGACGATAAAAATCGCCCCCTCGGAATGGATCCCTATCTCGCCTTCGCGCGCGCGACGACGACAGGTCCGGTCGAATATTTCGATCGCGGCGCCATCGAGCGCGGCGCGCTGTCCGGGCGGAGCCTCGAGATTGCCTGGCTCGCCGACAAGGTCGATGCCTTCTTCATCCATGTGCAGGGAGCGGCGCGGCTGAAGATGACCGATGGTCGGCTCTGCCGCGTCACCTATGCCGCAAAATCCGGCCAGCGCTTCACCGGGCCGGGCAGGATCTTGAGCGAGACCGGCGAAATCCCGCTGGAAAAAGTGACGATGCAGTCGATCCGCGCCTGGTTCAAGGCGCATCCTGAGCGGGTCGACGAGATCCTCTGGCAGAACCGCTCCTACATCTTCTTTCGTGAGGCGCCGGTCGACGACCCGGAGCTCGGTCCCATTGCCGCCGCCAAGGTGCCGCTGACGCCCGGCCGCTCGGTCGCCGTCGACCGGCTGCTGCACACCTTCGGCACGCCCTTCCACATCGTTGCGCCAACGCTCACCGCTTTCGGCGGAAAACCGTTCCGGCGGCTGATGATCGCGCAGGACACCGGCTCGGCCATCACCGGAGCGGCGCGAGGCGATCTCTTCGCCGGCTCGGGCGATGCCGCGGGCGAGATCGCCGGCGTCGTGCGCAACGTCGCCGACTTCTATGCGCTGGTTCCGCGCGGGCTGGTCGATAGGGGGTACGCGTGAACCGCCGCCACGACACGCTGAGCGACGACGATCGCATCCTCTGGAACCTGGTGGCGCGCACGACGCGGCCCCTCAAAGGCAAGGCCGCGGTCGAGATTCCCGATATTGTCGAGCCGACGCCGGCGCCGGCGCCCACGCCCGCCAATGGCGTTCCCACCGCTGCCGCGAAGCCGAAGCCGCAGCACGTCGTGCATTCGCTTGACGACCAGACCCACGAGAAACTGAAAAAAGGCCGGCTGCCGATCGAGGGCCGCGTCGATCTGCACGGCATGACGCAGGACGAGGCCTATTCGCTGCTCCTCACCTTCCTGCACCGCGCCCATGCCGGCGGTATCCGCTATGTGCTGGTCATCACCGGCAAGGGCTCGTCGTCCGGCGGCGACGGCATCCTGCGCCGCTCGGTGCCGCACTGGCTGTCGACCCCGGCTTTCCGGCATCTGGTCTCGAGCCACGATCACGCCGCCCGCAACCATGGCGGCTCGGGCGCGCTCTATGTGCGGCTCAGGCGGACGCGCGCATGAGGACGCCGGCCATGAGGACGCAACAGTGACCCCGTTCGGCGAAAGGCTGAGGGCGCTGCGCGCCGAGCGCGGCGTCAGCCAGAAGGCGATGGCGCAGGCCATCGGCGTCAGCGCCGCCTATCTGTCGGCGCTCGAGCATGGCCGCCGCGGCGCGCCGACCTGGACGCTGATCCAGAAGATCATCGGCTATTTCAACATCATCTGGGACGACGCCGAGGACCTTGCCCGCCTCGCCGAAACCTCGCATCCACGGGTCAGGATCGATACGTCGGGCCTGTCGCCGGCCGCGACCGAACTGGCCAATCTTCTGGCCGAGAGCATCGAGAAGCTGGACGAGGCGGAGCTGCGCCGCCTCAGCGCGTCGATTCGTGCGGCGCTGAGAAGGTAGGTCCCGAGATCTACTGCACCGAGCCGACCAGCAGCTGCTGGCCATCGCGGATCGACACCCAGCGGCCGGTGTTGTCGATCGCCTGGCGCTTGAGATAACGGTAGCCGGTCTCGTCCCAGGCTTGGACCTTGTCGGTCAAATTGTCGAGGATGTAGTCACCCTTATCGGTGCGCACCGTCAGCACGGAATGGCCTTCGCCGTCCGGCTTGCGCACGACGGTGATCAAGAGATCCGCAAGCGAGATGCCCATGCGGTAGAGCTGGCGCCGCTTCTCCAGCACATAGTCCTCGCAGTCGCCAAAGCCATTGTCCGGATAGGTCCAGACCTCGTCCTTGCCGTAATTGTCGAGATCGCTCATCGGCTTGACGGCGGCGTTGACCCTGGCGGTCACGTTGATCAGCTTGCGCCACAGAGCATCGGTCAGCTTGGCCGGCGCGAGATTGGCCGGGCGAATGTTGCATTCGCTCGGATGCGTCTTGCAGAAATCATAATGTCCGATCGGCTGCGAGGTCAGGCCGCCGGTGGCCATGGCGCCGGCAGCCCATGCCGGAACCGCCCAGTGGGCCGAGATCGCCAGCCCTGCGACTGCACACAAACGCAGCATCCGCGCCATCGGTGAGGAAGTCATTGTCCCCCGGGGTCCGCCCTTGTTTATTAACGAAACGTTAAGGGGGATTTACAGTCCGTGTCAATTGAAGACAACGGCTAGTTTGGTGGCATGGTTACCCGCCAGGCCCGCATAGCGGCAGTTTGGCAACAGCGGCCTGGGACGACTCAAGAACTCGCCCGTCGCCGGTCAGCCCTGAACATTGGTTCCACGGAAAGGTCACGCGCTTTGAGCGGCGCCGAGCCGCGTCCGCTTCCCGCTCAGCTCTTGGCGGAACGGACCAGCTTCGGCTTCGCCGCCAGGCGGGTCTGGCGGCCGTAGCTGGAGATGAAGTCCAGAATGCGCGGCACGATCTCCGACCGGAACCGCGAGCCGTTGAAGACGCCGTAATGGCCGACGGCCGGCTGCATGTAGTGGGCCTGCCGGTCGGCCGGAATGTTCACGCAAAGCTCATGCGCGGCCTGGGTCTGGCCGAGCCCGGAAATGTCGTCGTTCTCGCCCTCGACGGTGAATAGCGCGACGTTGCGGATCGCCTGGGGATCGACGGCCTCGCCGCGATGCGTCATCTCGCCCTTCGGCAAGGCGTGGCGGACGAACACCGTATCGACCGTCTGCAGGTAGAACTCCGCCGTCAGGTCCATCACCGCCAGATATTCGTCATAGAAGTCACGGTGCTTCTCGGCGCTGTCGCCGTCGTTTTTCACAAGGTGCATGAAGAAGTCCTTGTGGGCGATGATGTGGCGATCGAGATTCATGCTCATGAAGCCCGAAAGCTGCAGGAAACCGGGATAGACATCGCGGCCGAATCCGGGCACCGGCCAGGGCGCCTGCATGATGACGTTCTCGCGAAACCAGTCGGTGCCCTTTTCCCCGGCGAGCAGATTGACCGCGGTCGGATTGCGGCGGGTATCGATCGGCCCGCCCATCAGCGTCATTGTTGACGGCACGAAGGGGTCGCCGCGCTTTTCCATCAGCGCCACCGCCGCCAGCACCGGCACCGAGGGCTGGCAGACTGCCATCACATGGGTATCGGGACCCAGCGCGTGGAACATCTCGATGACATAGTCGATATAGTCGTCGAGATCGAAGCTGCCCTGCGACAGCGGCACCATGCGCGCGTCGACCCAGTCGGTGATGTGCACGTCGGCGTGCGGAAGCATCGCCTCGACCGTGCCGCGCAGCAGCGTCGCATAATGGCCGGACATCGGCGCCACGATCAGTAGCTTCGGATCGGGCTTGCGGTCCGCGGGAAGCTGGCGCTCGAAGCGGACGAGGTTGCAGAACGGCTTCGACCACACGGTTCGTTCGGCGACGTCGACGCTCTTCCAGTCGACCACCGCCTTGGTGAGGCCGAATTCAGGCTTGCCGTAGCGGCGCGTCGTGCGCTCGAAGAGTTCCGCGGCTGCCGCGACCGAGCGGCCGAGCGCCGTATGCGAAACCGGATTGAGCGGGTTGGAATAGAAGAACCGCACCGCATCTGCGTAAAGGCGGGCGGGCTGCAGCGCCGCATGGTTCAGTTCGTAGAGCTGGTAGAACATCAAGAACCCCGCTGCTGCCTGACGACCAAGGGGCCGACGAGCAGCGCCGAGCCTTGAATGTCTCGCAGTGAGGTTAACAAGATATTGTTGCGATGCAATACGTCAATTGGCGTGACGAATGCTGCTTTGGTCCAAACTGTTGAAAACTCGTCACGTATGGCGGAGCCGGCTCACTGTGCGCTGCCGCAATGTGTAGGAAATATGTCCGGCTCCCTCTTGCCGGACATCGACATGTTAAACGCGCGCCATGCAGACTGCGGTGTGGCCCGAGCCGATGAAGCCGAGCTGGGTGGCGGCGCCGCGGGAGAGGTCGAGCACGCGGCCCCGGACGAACGGGCCGCGATCGTTGATGCGCACGACGACGCTGCGGCCGTTGTTCTTGTTGGTGACCCTGAGCTTGGTGCCGAAGGGCAAGCTGCGGTGCGCTGCAGTCAGCGCGGCGGGGTTCATGCGCTCGCCGGAGGCGGTTCTGGAATGCAGCGCGTACCAGGAAGCGCGGCCGCATTGTGCGGCGGCTGAAGAGGCGGAAGAGGCGCCAGCCATCAGGCCAGCCGCGATCGTTGCCGCGACAAGCGCGGTGCGGTTGGTTTTATTCATCTTTTAGGGGTGGGCTCCGTTATAGACAACCCGCCGTAAGTGCCGAATGAGGCATGAAATGCGGCAAGGGTCTGGCGGTTCCATGGCAAAGGCACACGTTTGGAGTCGCCGCGAAACAGTTTGTCATGACATCTCCCGCGAGCGCCAGCGTATTCTTCATGGAGACCGACCCGGTTTTGCAGGAAGTCCCGAGTAGGAACGGCCCTCGGGGCGCAAGTAAAAGCGGAAGCGATTGCTTCGCTTCCTTCCGCTCCTTTACTGCGCGCGCGTTCCGGTGAAGGATCGACTTTGCGCGGGGATCTCGCCGATGCGACTGATCAGGAATTTACTGGCGCTGATCGTGCTGGCGATCGGCGTGCTGTGGTCGCTGCAAGGGCTTGGGCTGGTCCAAGGCAGCTTCATGACCGGCCAGAGGGAATGGCTCTATATCGGGCTCGTCACCACGCTGCTCGGCCTGCTCGGCCTCCGTTGGGCAAACCGCCCGAGCGTTTGATCCGACCGGCAAGATGGCGCCGCGCGTCCGCTTGGACGGACGGCGCCTTGATGGCGTCGTTTCAACCTTGACAGCCACGCAAGGACCCCGCCGCCCGTGAAATTCCATTCCGCCACTCGTCGCCGGAATGGCACGATCTATCTTCTTTCCGGATGAAAAGGGCTGGAAAAGACAACAGCGTGTGATCTGCGCACCCGGCATGGCGTTCGGCGGCATCATGCGCAGACTGGTGACGGCCGATCCCGTCGGAACTGCTTCCCATGGAGGGTCTGAGATGAGCGTGCACAGGAAAGCGGCGCCGGACGGCGCGGAAAGCGCTTTGTCGCGGTTGCGTCCGCCTTACGCCTCCGTGCTCGACCTGATCGGCCAGACACCGGTGGTCGAGCTCACCAAATTCGATACCGGCAAGTGCCGGCTGTTCATCAAGCTCGAGAGCCAGAACCCCGGTGGCTCGATCAAGGACCGCATCGCGCTGTCGATGATCGCGGCCGCCGAGAAGGATGGCAGGCTGAAGCGCGGCGGCACCATCGTCGAGGCCACCGCCGGCAACACCGGCCTCGGCCTCGCCCAGGTCGGCATTCCCAAGGGCTACCGCATCATCCTCGTCGTGCCCGACAAGATGTCGCGCGAGAAGATCCAGCATCTGCGCGCTCTGGGCGCCGAGGTGCGCATGACCCGCTCCGATGTCGGCAAGGGCCATCCCGAATATTACCAGGACATGGCCGAGAAGATCGCCGCCGAAATTCCCGGCGCCTTCTATGCCAACCAGTTCGCCAATCCCGCCAATCCGCTGGCGCACGAAAGCACCACCGGCCCGGAAATCTTTTCGCAACTCGAAGGCGATGTCGACGCGGTGGTGGTCGGCGTCGGTTCCGGCGGCACGCTCACCGGTGTCGGCCGCTTTTTCGCGAAGCATTCGCCGAAGACCGAGATGGTGCTTGCCGATCCGGTCGGCTCGGTGCTGGCGCCGTTGATCAAGACCGGCAAGATGACAGAGGCCGGCAGCTGGACCGTCGAAGGCATCGGCGAGGATTTCGTGCCGCCCAATGCCGATCTGTCGCTGGTCAAGAAAGCCTATTCCATCCCCGACAAGCAGAGCATGCTGGCGGTGCGCGACCTGCTGTCCAAGGAAGGCATCCTGGCCGGCTCGTCCTCCGGCACGCTTCTGTCGGCGGCACTGCGCTACTGCCGCGATCAGACGACGGCCAAACGCGTGGTCACCCTCGTCTGCGACAGCGGCAACAAATATCTGTCGAAGGTCTTCGACGACATCTGGCTCGCCGAGCAGGGCTTGGCCGACCAAGAGCAGCACGGCGACCTGCGCGACCTCGTCATGCGCTCGCCGCGCACTGGTGACATCGTGACCGTTGGCCCCGAGGAAACCCTGCTCAACGCCTATGGCCGCATGCGCCGCTCCGATGTCTCGCAGCTACCGGTGCTGGATGACGGCAAGCTCGTCGGCATCGTCGACGAGAGCGATATCCTGGCCAAGGTCGACGGCCCCTATGACGGCCGCTGGGATCGCTTCAACGCCCCGGTGCGCACGGCCATGACCTCGAACCTGCACACGCTGCAGGCCAGCCAGACGCTCGACGCGCTGCTCCCCGTCTTCGACCGCAACGAGGTCGCCATCGTCTTCGAGGGCGACGAATTCATCGGCCTGATCACCCGTATCGACCTGATCAACCATCTGAGGCGTCGCGCAAAATGACTTCGAACGGCAAGAACCGCCTGGCCTTTTCCACTCGCACCATCCATGGCGGCCAGAGCCACGATCCGCTGACCGGCGCGGTGATGGTGCCGATCTACGCCACCTCCACCTATGGCCAGCAGTCACCCGGCGTGCACAAGGGTTTTGAGTATGCTCGCAGCCAGAACCCGACGCGCTTCGCCTTCGAACGGGCCGTCGCCGACCTCGAAAGCGGCACCGCGGCCTTCGCCTTCGCCTCAGGCCTGGCCGCGATAGCCACGGTGCTGGAGCTTTTCGACGCCGGCGCCCATGTGGTGGCCACCGACGACATCTATGGCGGCTCGTTCCGGCTCATGGAGCGGGTGCGCAAGCGTTCCGCCGGCCTGCAGGTCAGCTTCGCCGACTTCACCGATCTCGCCGCCGTCGAGAGTGCGATCCGCTCTGAGACAAAGCTGCTCTGGGTCGAGACGCCGACCAACCCGCTGCTGCGCGTCGTCGACCTCGAAGGCCTGGCGGCGCTGGCCAGGCGCAAAGGCCTGCTGACTGTCGCCGACAACACTTTTGCCAGCCCCTACATCCAGCGGCCGCTGGAGCTCGGCATCGACATCGTCGTCCACTCGACGACGAAATACTTGAACGGACATTCCGACATGGTCGGCGGCGTGGCGGTCGTCGGCGACGACAAGGATTTGGCCGATCGGCTGAAATTCCTGCAGAACGCCATCGGCGCCATTTCCGGCCCGTTCGACAGTTTTCTGGCGCTGCGCGGCATCAAGACGCTGGCGCTTCGGATGGAGCGCCATTCCGCCAACGGCCTGAAGATCGCGCAGTGGCTGGAAGCCCGCAAGGACGTGCGCCGCGTCATCTACCCCGGGCTGGCGAGCCACCCGCAGCACGAGATCGCCAAGCGCCAGATGCACGCCTTCGGCGGCATGATCTCGGTCGACCTCGACCTCGACCTCGCCGGTACCAAACGCTTCCTCGAACGCACGCAGCTTTTCACGCTCGCCGAAAGCCTCGGCGGCGTCGAAAGCCTGATCGAGCATCCGGCGCTGATGACGCACGGCTCGATCCCCGCGGAAAAGCGCGGGGCGATCGGGATATCGGATTCGCTGGTGCGGCTGTCGGCCGGTATCGAGGATGGCGATGATCTGATCGTGGATCTGGAGCAGGCGTTGCGGGGGTGAGTGCCTTCGAGGATCAATCGTTGTGATCCTTCGCGCCCCCCTCTGTCCTGCCGGACATCTCCCCCACGAGGGGGGAGATTGGCTGTTTCATCGCCTCACCCTTGCTGCAACGCCGGTAATTTGCGAAAGCCGCCGTGACACCTGATCTGCCCCTTGAGGGGGGAGATGGCCGACAGGCCAGAGAGGGGCGCTGTCCCGCCGACATCTCGGTGCCTGTGCCATTGCAGACCGCAATCCACCGACTAAACTGCCTCCCAACATGCGATCTCCGGAGGCGTGATGCGCGTGATCGTGTTGGGTGGCGGCGTTGTCGGCGTCACCACTGCCTATCAGCTGCAGAAGGACGGGCACGAGGTGGTCGTCCTCGAGCGCCAGAGCCAAGTCGCCGCCGAGACCAGCTGGGGCAATGCCGGCATGATTGCGCCGGGACATTCCTTCGTCTGGTCGTCGCCCAGGGCGCCATTGGTCCTGTTGAAATCGCTGGTGCTGAAGGATCAGGCGCTGCGCTTCAAGCTGTCGGCCGATCCGAGGCTTTACAGCTGGTCATGGCTGTTCCTGATGGAATGCACGGCCGAGAAGGCCAGGCGCAACACGCTGCTCAAGCATCGGCTTGCCGTCTATTCGCAGAGCGTGCTGCACGAGGTAATTGCCGACGAGCAGATCGACTACGACCGCAACGGTCGCGGCATCCTCTATGTCTATCGCAGCCAGCAGGCGCTCGATAAAGGCGTCGAGCATATGCGGCTGCTTGAATCAGACGGCCAGCTGATCAAGGTGCTCGACCGCGACGCCATCGTCGCGCTCGACCCATCGCTGGCTTCCGCGCGGGAAAAGATCGCCGGCGGCATCCATTGCCCGACCGATGAGACCGGTGACCCGGCCAAATTCACCCGGGCGCTCGCGGCAAAGGTCGTCGAGCGCGGCGGCGAAATCCGCACCGGCACGACCATCTCCGGCATCGAGACCTCGGGCGATCGCGTCGCACAGGTGCTGACCGACAAGGGCAGCGTCAAGGGCGACGCCTATGTGCTGGCGCTCGGCTCCTACAGCCCGCTGATCGCGAAGACCGTCGGGATCAACCTGCCGATCTACCCGATCAAGGGTTATTCGCTGACCATTCCGATCGGCAACCAGCCTCGGCCGCCGACCATCGCGGCGATAGACGAGCACAATCTGGTCGCCGTGTCGCGCTTCGGCGACCGGCTGCGCGTCACCGCGACGGCGGAATTCGCCGGCTACGACACCAGCCACAAGCCGGCCGATTTCGCCTTCATGAAGGGCGTGACGCAGGAGCTTTATCCCGAGGGCGCCGACTATGACCGCGCCGAGATGTGGGCGGGCTTGAGGCCGATGACGCCGAACAATCTGCCCGAGTTCGGGCGCCGCCGCCTCGGCAACCTCTATCTCAACACCGGGCACGGCCATATCGGCTGGACCATGTCGCATGGCTCGGCGCGCATCACCGCTGACCTGATCGCCGGCCGCAAGCCGGCCATCTCGATGGACGGTCTTTTGAATTGAGAGCATGATCCCGGGGGATCGGGCAAGAAAGGGAATGCCATGTCCATCAGCGCGGCTGCTACCCGCCCTCAATCTTCGGGACCGGTCGATCCCAAGCCGGTCGATCTGGGCGTGCTTCCGTCCGAACTCGACGGCGGCCTTGCCTCGCGCGCGTCGATCGGGCTTGCGATCCTGGCCACCGACCAGACGCTGGAGCATGAGTTCCGCGCGTTGGTGCGCATTCCGGGCGTCGCCTTCTACGAGGCCCGCCTGTTCAACGACAACGACATCACCCCCGACACGCTGCGCGCCATCGGCCCGCGCATCGCGCCCACCGTCGACCTCATCCTGCCCAGCATCCCGCTCGACGTCGTCGGCTTCGGCTGCACCTCGGCCACCATGACGCTCGGCGAGGAAGCCGTCTTCGCCGAGATCAGGAAGGCGCGGCCGGGCGTCGCCTGCACCACGCCGGTGACGGGCGCGCTTGCCGCCTTCAAGGCGCTCGGCGCCAAGGGCATCGGCCTGCTGACGCCTTATGCCCCCGAGATCAACCTGGGCCTCGTCACCTATTTCACCGGACGCGGCCTCGATATCGCCGCCGTCGCCACTTTCGACCGGCGCGACGACCGCGAGGCGGCCCGCATCTCGCTCGCCTCGATCGAGGCCGCGGCCGAGCGCATGGCGGCGGCGCCCGGCGTGGACGCGATCTTCATCTCCTGCACCAGCCTGCGCGTCGCCGAGGCGGTGGCGGATCTCGAACGGCGCATCGGCATTCCCGTCACCTCGTCCAACCACGCCATGGCCTGGCACTGCCTGCGGCTCGCCGGCATCGACGACGTCGTGCCTTCCGGCGGCCGGCTGTTCGCGTTGCCGATTGCCTGATCCGATTGGCAGATTGGCCTGTTCGAAATCCGCCGGTTAACGTTTGCGGAAAAGGTTGCTTAACGCTTCGCTACTATGTCCCGCTTCGGGAGGCAGGACAGAGTGAGCGCGATGAACGACAGCCCCGAAAAGCGCAATGAATGGCGCGCCATCTTCTACGTGCAGGCGCGTGTGGCGATCCTGTTCGTCCCGATCATCGTCAGCCTGCTGATCATCGGCGCGCTTGCCGGCAACGACCGCGATCACGTCGTCATCGACCGGACCGTCACCAGCTCGGTGAAGTAGGCGACCCGGCAAGAGGCTCGCGGTATTCCGTGCACGCTAGACAAAGCGCGGGATCGGGCCGTTCTGCGCCGTCGTGCGGTCGCCGAGGTCGATGAACACCTCGTCGACATAGCACCAGCCCCAGCCTTCGGGCGGATCGTAGCCTTCGATGACCGGATGCTGAGTGGCGTGGAAATGCTTGGTGGCGTGGCGGTTGGGCGAGTCGTCGCAGCAGCCGACATGGCCGCAGGTGCGGCAGAGTCTGAGATGCACCCACCAGGAGCCGCTCTTCAGGCATTCCTCGCAGCCGAGGGCGCTCGGCACCACATCCTTTATGTCGTCCGTATGCCTGCATTCGTCCATCAGGGTCTCCTTTCGGGCTGAGCAGCACGCCCGCCGTTGCGCGCAAGATAGGCATGCAGCGCGGCCACCACCTGAGCGCCTTCGCCGACGGCGGCCGCGACACGCTTGGTCGAGCCGCAGCGCACATCGCCGATGGCGAACACGCCGCTGCGGCTCGTCTCCATCGGGCCGTGTCCCGGCGCCACATCCGGTCCGGTGCGCACGAAGCCCTTAGCGTCGAGCGCCACGTCGCAGCGCGCCAGCCAGTCGGTGTTCGGGTCGGCGCCGATGAACAGGAAGAGGTGGTGGATGGTCCGCGTCGTCGCCACGCCGGTGACCCGGTTGCGCCAGCACAGCTGGTCGAGGTTGCCGTCATGGCCGTCGAGCGCCTCGACCTCGGTTTCCGTCAGCACCTCGATGTTCGGCTGCGCCACGATCCGCTCGACCAGATAGCGCGACATGGTGGCGTCAAGGCTGTCGCGCCGCGCCAACAGCGTCACCTTGCGCACCTGGCTGGCGAGAAAGACGGCCGCCTGGCCGGCCGAGTTGCCGGCGCCGACCAGCGCCACTTCCTGGTCCCGGCAGAGCCGTGCTTCAATCGGCGAGGCCCAGTAATGCACGGACGTGCCCTCGAACTGCGCGATATTGGCGATGTCGAGGCGACGGTAGCGCGCGCCGCTGGCGATCACCACGGTGCGCGCGCGCAGGGTCTCGCCGTCGCCAACGTCCAGCCGGTAGCCGGCCATGTTGTCGGCGGCGCCGAGCAATTTGGCTTCATCGGGGATCACCATCTCGACCCCGAACTTCTGCGCCTGGTTGTAGGCGCGCGCCATCAGCGCCATGCCCGTAATGCCGGTCGGAAAGCCGAGATAGTTCTCGATGCGCGAGGATGCCCCCGCTTGCCCGCCGAAGGCGCGGCAGTCGAGCACGATGGTCGACAGCCCCTCGGAGGCCGCATAGACCGCGGCCGCCAATCCCGCCGGCCCGGCGCCGACGATGGCAACGTCGTAGATCTTGCCGGCGTCGAGCGGCCGCAGCAGCCCGACGCAGCGGGCGAGATCGCTTTCGCCGGGATTGTGCAGCAGCTTGCCGTTGGGACAGAGCACGATCGGCAGATGGTGCGGATCGACATGAAAACGCTCGATCAGCGTCTTGGCGCAGGGATCGGTGTCGGAATCGAGCGCGCGGTGCGGCAGGCCGCTGCGGGTGAGGAAACCCTGCAGCCGCAGCACATCGCCATTGCTGGGACGGCCGATGACGATCGGCCCGCTGGTGCCGCTCTCGAGCAGGCCGACACGGCGCAGGATCAGCGCGCGCATGACGCGCTCGCCGAGATTCGCCTCCTGCACCATCAGATCGCGCAGCCGCTGCGAGGGGACGACGATGGCTTCGACCGGCTCGGTCGCCTCGGCATTGACCAGCGACGGCCGGCTCGAAAGCTGCGCCAGCTCGCCGATGAAATTGCCCGGACCATAGGTGATGATCGCCTCGCGCGGGCCAAGACCGCTGGCCTGCGTGATGTCGACCTTGCCCGACAGGATGACGACCAGTCCGGGCGAGACCGTGCCGGCCGTCACGATATGCTCGCCGGCGCCGTAGGCTCTTGGCACGCCGAAGCGGCGCATGCGCTCGATGTCCGCATTGGCGAGCACGGGGAACATCTGGTCGCGGCGGGCGGCGATGGTCGGGCTGACGGAGGGGGCCATGACCCGACCGTAGCGTCCGCGGCAGCGGGTTTGAAGCGGTTTGTTCAGGGACTGGCCGGAAGGGCAGGTGGCCGCTACGCTGTCAGCTATCCGAGCGACCTCGCCAGCTTGCGCAGCGCCCCCTGCGGATCATCGGCAATGACGGAGCCATGCGAGACGAGGATGCGCTTGAGCGCCGGCAGGTCAGCCCATCGTCTCAATTGCGCTGCGAGTGCCGCCTTGTCGCCGACCATCGTCAGCTTGACCGGCCAGGGTATACGCGGCTCATCACCGGCAAATCCCATCATGCGCAATGCCCAGCCGGCAAAACCGGATGCGCCGCGGATGTTGCCGACGATATCATTGAGAACGAGCGTCGTGCCGTTCGGTCCGACGATTTGCAGCGCCGCTTCGCGATCACGGGTTCCGGGGACGGTGACGAGCTTGACGTCGGGATCGCCAAAGTCGCCGCGTGCCGCATCGACATGCACCACCTTCTCGACGCTGTTGCGCGCGCCCGCCGGTGCAATCACCTGCAGGGTGGGATAGCGATCTTTCCATGGCTTTGCATCGAGCCGGTGATGGTCGTTAGGGACGATCAGGAAGGCCGGTTGGCCGAAGGCCTCGATCGCGCGCATCTGTTCGTCATCGAGCGCGATGGCGCTGAAGATGACGAGCCGTCCGTCGCGCAATCGCACCACGGTCATGCGCCGTTTCAGGTTGCCGACCGGCATCGGTATGTCGCCGGTCACCGTCAGAATATCGTCGTCGACAGGAGAGAGCCTGCCATGCGGCAGAACCTTCCACTCCTTGAACGGCGCGGGCATCACGGAACCTCGGCTTAACAGACAAGATAGGAACGGTTTAACCCGAGACGAGTTGCAGGCACAAAAAAGCCCGGAAAATCCGGGCTTTTTGCTCATCGCGTCAGATCGTCTGAAACGGGAATTTGGTGCCCAGAAGAGGACTCGAACCTCCACTCCTTGCGGAACACGGACCTGAACCGTGCGCGTCTACCAATTCCGCCATCTGGGCTGGTGGGCGCTCATGTAAGCGGGCAAACGAAGCGTGTCAACGCGGTTTTTTCGAGGAGCTCAAGACTGACCAGAGGGCAGCTGGGGTTGATTTCAGGCACGGACGGCAATTGTCGGCGTCGGCCCCGCCCCTCATCGCCCTGCCGGGCACTTCTCCCCGTGTAGGACGGGGAGAAGGGGCTGGCCGCGGCGTTGGCGTCCTCTTGAGACGCTGGCGATTGGCGAAATCGGCGGCCGGAGCTTCCCTCTCCCCGTCACTATACGGGGAGAGGATGCCGGCAGGCAGGTGAGGGGCGGCGCCGACGCTGGTCAGTTAACGGCGAGACGGAATTCCAGCCTGAAGCGGTTGTCCCGAGACGGCCACCCGTTCCGAGCGGGGCCGGAACAATGGAATCCCTCACCCCTCCAGCACTTCCTTCTTTGCCACGGTGGAATCGGCGTTGAGCTTGTAGATCACCGGCACGCCGGTGCCGAGCTCCAGCTTGACGATCTCTTCCCCCGACTTGCCGTCCAGCGCCATGATCAGCGCCCGCAGCGAATTGCCGTGCGCGGCGACCAGCACCGTCTCGCCGCGCAGCACATGCGGCTGCACGTCGTGCAGGTAATAGGGCCAGACACGCGCGCCGGTGTCCTTCAGGCTTTCGCCGCCCGGAGGCGATACGTCGTAGGAGCGGCGCCAGATATGCACCTGCTCCTCGCCCCACTTCTTGCGCGCGTCGTCCTTGTTGAGGCCGGAGAGATCGCCATAGTCGCGTTCGTTGAGCGCCTGGTCGCGGACGGTCTCGAGCTTGCTCTGGCCGACGACGTCGAGAATGTGCTGGCAGGTCTTCTGCGCACGCTTCAGCGCCGAGGTGTAGGCAATGTCGAATTTGAGCCCGCGCGCCTTGAGCTTCTCGCCGGCGGCAAGCGCTTCCGCATTGCCCTGGTCGGTGAGGTCGACATCGCGCCAGCCGGTGAACAGGTTCTTCAGGTTCCATTCGCTCTGGCCGTGGCGCACGAGCACGAGAGTTCCCGACATGTTTGCTCCTGATACGTCGTTGGATTGAGCAATTCCAAGAAAAGTGTGTAGCGGTTTCGGCCCGGAATTGCGGAAGAAAAGCAGAAAAAAGCCGCCTCAGCCCAGGCCGAGCACGTCTCGCATGGAATAGAGGCCCGGCTTCTTGCCGCGGCCCCAGAGCGCCGCCTTGACCGCGCCGCGGGCAAAGATCGCCCGGTCCTCGGCCTGGTGGGCGAGCGTGATGCGCTCGCCGGTGCCGGCCAGGATCACGCTGTGCTCGCCGACCACCGAGCCGCCGCGCAAGGTGGCGAAGCCGATCGTGCCGGCCTTGCGCACGCCGGTATGGCCGTCGCGCACACGCACGCTGTTGTCCTTGAGCGCGATCTCTCGGCCTTTGGCCGCTGCTTCGCCGAGCAGCAGCGCTGTGCCGGACGGCGCGTCGACCTTGTGCCTGTGGTGCATCTCCAGGATCTCGATGTCGAAATCCTGCGCATCGAGCGCGCGCGCCGCCTGCTCCACCAGCACCGCCAAAAGATTGACGCCGAGGCTCATATTGCCGGATTTGACGATGGTCGCGTGGCGCGCCGCCGCCGCGATCTTCGCATCGTCACCGGCCGAACAGCCGGTCGTGCCGATGACATGGACGATCCGCGCCTGCGCCGCATAGCCGGCGAATTCGACGCTTGCGCCCGGGGCCGTGAAATCGAGCACGCCGTCGGCCTTGGCGAATGCCGGCAGCGGGTCGTCGGCGATCGGCACATTGATGCAGCCGATGCCGGCGAGCTCTCCGGCATCCTTGCCGAGGTGCGGCGAGTCCGGCCGCTCGACGGCACCGGCAACGCACGCGCCGGGAATGGAGTGGATGGCGCGGATCAGCGTCTGACCCATCCGGCCGGCGGCGCCCACCACCACCAAGCCCATATCGCCCGTTTCGCTCATGCGCTTCTCCCGACGGTCTTCTTCGCGCGCGTGCGCGGCAGAGGAGTTTGGGTTGTCTTGGCGTCATCGACAAGCCCCAGCCCCTTCTTGCCCTGCACCCGGTGGAAGCGGGCATAGACGCTGTGCGGGTCGGCCATCAGCGAGGCGTGTGTGCCTTCCTCAACCAGCCGTCCCTCTTCCAGCACGATGATGCGGTCGGCATTGACCACGGTCGACAGCCGATGCGCGATGACGATGGTGGTGCGGCCTTCCATGACATGGGTGAGCGCTTCCTGGACGCGCGCTTCGGCCTCGTTGTCGAGCGCCGACGTAGCCTCGTCGAGCAGCAGGATCGGCGCCTGGCGCACGATGGCACGGGCGATCGAGACGCGCTGGCGCTGACCGCCGGAAAGCGTCGAGCCGCCTTCGCCGACCGGCGTGTCGTAGCCTTGCGGCTGCTGGCGGATGAACTCGTCGGCGGCGGCCTGTTTCGCCGCCTGCTCGATCTCCGCGTCGGTGGCCGAGAGCCGGCCGTAGCGAATGTTGTCGCGGATCGTGCCTTCGAAGAGATACGGCGCCTGCGAGACATAGGCGATCGATTGGCGCAGCGACCGCTTCGTCACCTTCGAGATGTCCTGGCCGTCCACCTCGATGCTGCCCTCGTCGACGTCATAGAAGCGCTGCAAGAGCGCCACCAGCGTCGACTTGCCGGCGCCCGAAGCGCCGACGATCGCCGTCACCTTGCCGGCGGCGGCGGTAAAGCTCAGATCCCTCAGCACCGGCATGTCGGCGCTATAGCCGAACGTCACATTGTTGAAGGTCACTTCGCCGGAAATGATCTTCGCTTCGGCGGCGTCGGGCGCGTCGCTTTGTTTCGGCTCGAGGTCGAGCAATTCATAGATCATGCGCGCGTTGACCAGCGCGCGTTCCATCGCCACCTGCATGCGCGCCAGCCGCCGCGCCGGATCATAGGCCAAGATCAGCGCGGTGATGAAGGAAAAGACCGCGCCCGGCGGCTGACCGAGATACAATGCCCGATAGCCGGAATAAGCGATGACGGCGGTCACGGCGAGGCCGGCCAGCATGTCCGAAATCGGCGACAGCCGTTCCGAGACGCGGGCAATCTTGTTGCTGCGCTGTTCGGCCGTGTCGGCCATGATGCCGATGCGGCGCGCCAGCTCGTCCTCCAGGGTGAAGGCCTTGACGATGGCGATGCCTTGGGTGGCCTCCTGCACCGACCCGCTCAGCCGAGAATTGATCAGCACGGATTCCCGATTGATCTTGCGCACCCGGCGCGTGATGTAGACGACGGCCCAGATCAGCGGCGGCCCGATCAGCAGCGAGCTCAGCGACAACACCGGATCCTGGTAGACCATGAGGCCGACCAGGCCGACGAGCGTCACTGCGTCGCGAGTGATCGAAATCAATGTCAGCGACAGCAGGTCGCGGATGCCGCCGATATTCTCGTCCAGCTGCGCCGCCAGTCGACCCGAGCGCGTGTCATTGAAGAAATTGACGCCGAGCTTCATCAGTTGGTCGAAGCTGCGCTTCTGGTAGCGGGCGACCAGATTGTTGCCGATCGTGGCCAGCATCACCGCCTGGCCGTAGCCGGCGAAGCCGCGCACGAGGAAGGCGCCCATGAAGCCGGCGCAAATCCACCAGACGGCGTCGCTGCTCCGCTCGTAGAATATCTGATTGACCATCGGCGCCATGACCCAGGCCGAGAAGGCGGTCGCGCCGGAAACCAATAACGAGCAGACGATGACGATCGCATAGGACCAGCGATGGTCATAGCCGTTCTCGGCGATGATACGGCGCAGTACCGCCGTGACCTCGCCGGGCCGGGTCTTTAGCTTGTTTGGATTTTGAAATGTCAAATCGGCAGCGCTTCGTGGGTTCTCGTCAAAGGTCGCGGAGCATGTCGGCACCCTCTTAGCGCCCCGGCTACGGCTTGCCTATGGCGAAACTTCGTCGCGGTGGCCGATTGCCATCCCGAACCCGGGCGCGCTCATGCCCGCCAGTGCCGTCCGGCGGTCTGAACGCCGAACAGCGACGGGGTTCTGGCATAGGCGGCCAGCCCGAGAAGCGCGGCCAGCGGGTGGGTGATGACATAGACCGGCATCGTGCGCATCAGCGCGCTGTGCGGCGCCTTGTCCTCGAACGCGGCGCGGAAATTGCCGGCTTTCAATGCCGGCACGATTTTTTGCGCGATGCCGCCGGTCAGGAAAACGCCGCCGCGGCTCATGAACACCAGCGCGAGATCGCCCGCGGTGCGGCCGAGGCAGGTGACGAACAGTTCCAGCGCTTCCTGTGCCACCGGATCGGATTTGGCGAGCGCGGCCGCGGTAACTTCCGCCGGCGTCGTGAAAGGCGTCGGCTTTGCGTCGGCCCTGGCCACCGCGCGATAGACATTGACCAGTCCGCGGCCGCACAGGATCTGCTCGCCGGAGATGCGACCCTCGAGCTTTTCGATATGCGGAAACACTTCGAAGTCGCGCGGCGTGCGCGGGCCGATATCCATATGCCCGCCCTCGCCCGGCACCGGTATCCAGCGGCGCAGCGCGTAGATCAGCCCCGCGACGCCGAGCCCCGTCCCCGGGCCGAGCACGACCCGGCCGGCATTCGGCTCCGGCGTCCCGCCGCCGATCTTTTCCATATGCTCTTCGCCCAGCGCCACCACCGCCAGCGCCTGCGCCTCGAAATCGTTGAGCACGACGATCTCGCTCAAGCCCAGATTGGCAAACATCTGGTGCGGCTTGACCACCCAGGGGCAGTTGGTCAGTCGGATCTCGTCGCCGTCGACCGGCCCGGCCACCGCCAGCACCGCCGAATGCGGCTGGATCGACGAGCGGTCGAGCACCGCCGCCTGGATCGCCTCGTCGATGGTCTTGAAATTGGCCGTCTGGACGATTTGCGGCTCGGTCGCTTCCGAATTGGCGTCGAGCACGATCGAGAAACGCGCATTGGTGCCGCCGATATCACCGATCAGGACCGGAAACCGCAGCGCTGTATCGTCTTCGCCAACCATGCTTTTTGTCCCGTTCGTTCCCGCTCCGTCGCTGACTAGCGCATGGTCCTGCAAAGGGAAAGCGGCTTCGGTGCCTATCTCGAGCGTCGCCGCCGCCCCTCACCTGCCTGTCGGCATCCTCTCCCCGTCAGTGACGGGGAGAGGGGCACTGTCGCCAATGGTTTCGCCAATCGCCAGCTTCGCAAGAAGAAAGCCCGCATTGCGGCAGCCAGGCGGATGTGGGGCGCCGCCGGCCTCGACCATCTGGACGCCGTGGCGCGGCCCTCAGTTCCCCGGCCTTGGCCGGGGCACTGGGATGCCGATTTTGGGCGTCGGCGCAAAGGAGCTCGCCGCCGCCGGCAGCGTCGCCGCATCGCTGGAGATCGTCTCCGCCGGCTCGGTCGCTTTCGATTTGGCCGCCGCCACAGCTGCCGCGCCGTCGCCCTGATAGGTGACCGCTTCCAGAGAAGGCGCGTCCGGCGCTGCAAGCACCGCCTGGCACTCCTTCGGCAAATTGGCCATGGTCATCAGGTCGCGCGCTTTCGGCGCATCCGGGTTCTTGTTGGGCCGCCACGGCTCCTCGGTGAACCACCAGGCAAGCGGTTTGCCGCAGCCGTCATCGGCCGGCGTCGCCTCCTGCGCCTTGCAGCCGGGCGAGCCCGCCTGGCAGCCGATACGCATGTGGAAATGATAGTCATGGCCCCAGAACGGCCGGATCTTGCGCAGCCAGGAGCGATCGCCGGTGACCGTGTCGCAAAGTTTCTTCTTGATGCCCGGATTGACCAGGATGCGCTCGACCTCAGGGTAGCTCGCCGCACGCTTCAAAAGCCGCGTATGGGACGGCGTCCACAGCGCGTCCTTCACCAGATGCGTCTTCTCGTCGACCATCAGCGTCGCGCTCATGCTCTCGCGCTGCGCCATGGTCAGCGGCCGCCGCGGCATCGGCGTCAGCCAGATGTCGGCATCGAGGCCGATCTGGTGCGAGGCATGGCCGGTCGTCATCGGGCCGCCGCGCGGCTGCGAGACATCGCCGACCAGCAGCCCCGGCCAGCCATCCGCCTGGGCGTCTCGAGCGAGCTTCTCGATCAGCGCAATCATCGCCGGATGGCCCCAGCGGCGGTTTCGCGAGGGGCGCATCACCTCCCAGCTCGGCCCGTCCACCGGCAAGGCGACGCCGCCGGTGAAGCAGCCTCTTGAGTAAAAGCCGAACGATTGCGCGTGCGCCACCGCCGGCAGCTTCTTGGCGCCGAACAGGTCTTTTGCGCGCGGTTCGGCCGAGATCGCGGCCGCCGCCAGCCCGGCTAAGGTCACCAGGGCAAGCGCGGCGGTCAGGAACGGCTTCCTGTCGGGCAGCGGTCGCAACGTCATCAGGTCGGGTCCCCTCTCCAGTGGCGCGACGCAATCTCAGGCGGCATGCTAAAACATGTCTCCCGAAAGTGGGACCCGGTTTCGGGATAAAGACATGCATAAAATCAAAACTGGAGCGCATGGAGCGAATCCGAAAGATTCGTGACGCAGTTCAGGCGCGAATCATATCACGCCATGCACGTCGCTTCGCTCACGAGCGTTTCATCGGACTGCGCGGCTGTCCGTCTCGCCAGTTGCCGTCGGCCCACATCCGCTCCAGCGCCACCCGGTAATTCGGCAAACGAAAGCTGTAGCCGGCCGCTTTGATCGCGGCGTTGGCGACGCGCTTGTTCTCGCCGTAGAAGGACCGCGCCATGGGCGAAAGTTGCGCCGTCTCGAAGGGGATTTCCGGCGGCGCCTCCACGCCCATCAGCCGGGCGGCGTAGGCGACGACATCCTGCGGCGGCGCCGGCTCGTCGTCGGTGACATTGAAGATGCCGCCGCGGTTCCTATCGGCCAGGTGCCACAGGGCGCCGGCGATGTCGTCGCAATGGATGCGGTTGAAGACCTGGCCGGGCTTGACCAGCCGCCTCGCGGTGCCGTCCTCGAGATTGGCCAGCGCGTTGCGGCCCGGGCCGTAAATGCCGGAAAGCCGCAGGATCGCTACCGGCTTTCCGATTTCCCGCCCAAGAGCCAGCCATTCCTGTTCGGCCGCCACCCGCATTACCGAGCGCTTCGAAACCGGCCTGCACTCGGCGCTCTCGTCCACCCAGGCGCCGCCATGGTCGCCGTAGACGCCGACAGTGGAAAGATAGCCGATCCATTTGAGCGCCGGCATCTTGGCCCGGATCGCCTCGCCTGCCGCGTTGAGCACCGGATCGCCCGCTTCGTCCGGAGCGACCGAGACGATGAGATGTGTTGTGTGCCGAAGCGCATCGCTGATTTCCGCCGTCAACGAACCGTCGAAGCTTAACGGATTGATGCCTGCCTGCCGCAACACCTCGAACTTTTCCGGCGATCGCGTCGTCCCAAGGATCGGCGCGCCATCTTCATTGGCTCTCGCAAAAGCCTTGCCGGAATAACCGGCGCCGAAAATGAAGAAGCGTCTCTCGCCCATCAATTAAATCCGTTCCTCAATGGTCCTTTGCGGGAACCGGCAGCGCTGACAGCCATTCCTCGCGCACCGTTGCATCGCCTTCGGCCTGCAAGGCCGATGCGGCGAACTCCGCAAAATCGCGCCGCGGCATCAGTCGCGATAGCGCCCATACTGCCGCACCCCGCACCAGCGGCGAGCCGTCGTCGATTAGGCCGCGCGCGACCGGCGTCAGCGAAGCATCGCCCGAATTGCCGGCGGCGATCAGCGCGTTGCGGATGAAACGGTCGCGGCCGATGCGCTTGATTGGCGAGCCCGAGAAAAAGGAGCGGAACGTCGCGTCGTCGAGCAACAGCAGCTCCGACAGCCGCGGCTCGCGCAGATCTTCGCGAGCGGCAAGCTTGGCCTCGGCGGCGACGCTGGCGAATTTGTTCCACGGACACACGGCGAGGCAGTCGTCGCAACCATAGACGCGGTTGCCGATCGCCTCGCGAAATTCGCGCGGGATCGGCCCCTTGTTCTCGATGGTGAGGTAGGAGATGCAACGCCGCGCATCGAGCCGGTAGGGCGTCGGGAAGGCATCGGTCGGGCAGATGTCGAGGCAGGCGCGGCAGGAGCCGCAATGGTCGATCTCGGCTTTGTCCGGCTCAAGCTCGGCCGTGGTGAAGATAGTGCCGAGGAACAGCCATGAGCCATGCTCGCGGCTCACCAGGTTGGTGTGCTTGCCCTGCCAGCCCAGCCCCGCGGCTTCGGCAAGCGGCTTTTCCATCACCGGCGCCGTGTCGACGAAGACCTTCACGTCGCCGCCGGCCCGCGCGACGATCTTGCCCGCGATTTCCTTCAGCCGACCTTTCATCACGTCGTGATAGTCGCGATTTTGCGCGTAGACCGAGATCGCACCGCGATCGTGTTTGTCGAGGACATCGCGCGGATCCCGGTCCGGACCGTAGTTCATGGCGAGCACTATGATCGAACGCACTTCCGGCCACAGCGTCGAAGGCTCGGCACGCCGCCCGATCGTCTCGGCGATCCAGTCCATCGAGCCGTGAAATCCCTCGGCGACAAACTCGGCCAGGCGCGCGGGAGCCAGCGGGATCGCGTCCGGCCGGGTGACGGCAACGGCGTCGAAGCCGGCGCGGCGCGCCTCCGCGTCGATCAGCGCGCGCAGCTTCGTCGTGTCAGAAATCGAGGTCCGCATAATGCGATACCGGCGACAGGCCGCGCACGCGATCGGTGAGCAGCGGCCGGAACGACGGCCGTGATTTCACGCGAGTATACCATTCGCGCGCCGCCGCGTGCTCGCGCCAGTCGATCTCGCCGAGATAGTCGAGCACGGAAAGCGTCGCGGCCGCGGCGAGGTCGGCATAGGTCACCTTGTTGCCGGCCAGCCAATGACGCGTGCCCGCCAGCCAGTTGGTGTATTTCATGTGCTGGCGGATGTTGGCGCGCGCGGCGCGGATTGCGCCCGAATCGGGTGAGCCGCCGCCCGCCGTCTCCGGCATCACCGGCTTCAGCACCCGCTCGCGCACCAGATGGCGGGTGACCTCGCTTTCGGCCTTGCTGAGATACCAGTCGGTCAGTCGCCGGATTTCGGCGCGCTGCATCGGGTCCTCGGCAAACAGCCGCCTGTCGCGCTTCAGCACCCCGCGTGTCTCGTCAAGATATTCGGCAATGACCATGGCGCCGACGATTGGCACATCGCCTTCGGCCAGCAGGATCGGCAGCGTGCCGGCCGGATTGAGCGCCAGAAACTCCTTGCGCCGGGTCCAGGGTTTCTCCTCGATCAAGGCCAGCTCCTCGCCATACTCGCCAAAGGCGAGGCGGACGAACCGGCAGGTGGCGAACATCGGGTGGTGAAAAAGCGTCAGCATGGTTCCGCGATGATAGGGCGCACTGGCAAATTGGTGTGAGCGCCGGTAAGTCTTGGCGGCCCGATTCCAGGGACTGTCATGTGTTGCGACCTATAGGGGCACTTCCGCGCCATGACAAGCAAGCCCTTCCCCTTAGCCGTCACTCGAAGCAGAGGTTGCCATGGAAAGCCAGACCATCGTCGAAGCGCTGCTGCTTGGTCTGATCGAGGGCCTGACCGAATTCATCCCGGTCTCGTCGACCGGCCACATCCTGCTCGCCGGCCATTTCCTCGGCTTCCATTCGACCGGCAAGGCCTTCGAGATCCTGATCCAGCTCGGCGCGATTCTTGCGATCTTGAGCGTCTATTTCCGCCGCCTCTGGAAGATGCTGCTCGAACTGCCGCATGACCGGCTGACAAGGCATTTCGCCATCGGCATCCTCATCGCCTTCCTGCCGGCGGCGGTCATCGGCGCGTTGGCGCATGACTTCATCAAGACCTTCCTGTTCGAATCGCCGCGCCTGATCTGCATCATGCTGGTCATCGGCGGCGTGGTGCTGCTCGCCGTCGACCGCATGAACCTGAAGCCCGTCTACCGCGACGTCGAGCGCTTTCCGACCAGGCTTTACCTGCAGATCGGCCTGTTCCAGTGCCTGTCGCTGATACCCGGCACCTCGCGCTCCGGCTCGACCATCGTCGGCGCGCTGCTCTTGGGCGTCGACAAGCGCGCGGCGGCGGAGTTTTCCTTCTTCCTCGCCATGCCGACCATGGTCGGGGCCTTCGCCTTCGATCTGTTCAAGAACCGCAACGTGCTGACCTCGGCCGACCTGCCGATCATTGCCGTCGGCTTCATCGCCGCCTTCGTCACCGCGCTCTTCGTGGTGCGCTTCCTGCTCGATTACGTCTCGCGCAGGGGCTATTCACTGTTCGGCTGGTGGCGGCTGGTGGTTGGCGGGCTCGGACTGGTGGCGCTGATGATCTGGGGGTGAGCTTACCCTCCCATGAGTTGGGAGGGTGAGCCCCTCAATTCCGCCCATAAAACGCATTCTCGACATGCACCGGCCAGCGCCAGGGCAGCACCGCCACCATGTCGAAGCGTACCGACAGCCGGCCATAGTCCGGCTGTCGCGACAGCCAGAGGTCGGCGGCACCCTCGATGCGCCGTTCCGAGGCGTGGGCGATCGCTTCCATCGCATCCATCAGCGTCCGCCGCGCCTTGACCTCGACGAACAGTACAAGGTCGCCGCGCCTGGCGATCAGGTCGATCTCGCCGAGCTTTGTGCGATGGCGGCGCGCAACGATGCGATAGCCCTTCAGCATCAGCGCCAGCGCCGCCAGCCATTCGCCGCGATGGCCGCGCCGATAGGCTTTTCGCCGATGCCCGACGGTGCGCTCAGCCACCGCCGTCCGCCTTCAGCTCGATTAGCCGGCGATAGAGCGCCTGTTTCTGGCCGCCGGTCATCTTCGCCGCTTCCGCCGCCGCCTTGGAGGCCGGCATTTCGGCGGCTAAAGACAACAGCAGCCGGTCGATGTCGGCCGGCTGGTCCTCGGCCGCCTCCGGCGGGCCGACGCAGACCACGATTTCGCCCTTGGGCGTCTCGGCCGCCGCGTAGTGATCGGCAAGCTCTCCGAGCGTCCCCGTTCGCATCTCCTCAAACGCCTTGGTCAACTCGCGGCCGATCGCCGCTTTGCGCGCTCCGCCAAGCACTTGCACCATCGCAGCAAGCGTCTCGGCCAGCCGGCGCGGCGATTCATAGAAGATGAGCGTCGCCGGTACCTGCCTGAAGCTTTCGAGCTTGGTGAGCCTCTGGCCCGCCTTGGCCGGCAAGAAGCCGGCGAACAGAAAGGCGTCGGAAGGCAGGCCGGAAGCGGTCAGCGCGGCAAGCGCCGCCGACGGTCCGGGCACCGGAATAACGCGGATGCCGCGCTCCAGCGCCTCGCCGACCAGCCGGTAGCCGGGATCGGAAACGAGCGGCGTGCCGGCATCCGAGATCAGCGCCACGCTTTGTCCGGCAGCGAGCGACTCGATCAGCTTCGGCCCGGCCTCGGCCGCATTGTGCTCGTGATAGGCCGTGGTGCGCCGGCGAATGCCGTAGCGTTCGAGCAGCACGCGCGAGACGCGGGTGTCCTCGCAGGCAACGATGTCGGCGCCGGCCAGCGTCTCCAGCGCACGCAGCGTGACATCGGCGAGATTGCCAATCGGCGTCGCCACCAGATAGAGCGCCGGCTCCAGCGGCCGCGCCGCAATTTCGGTCTGCCCGATTACATAGCTGCGTTTGTCGCCGGTCAATTGAGGCCCTCCCCACGCGCCACTGTTTGCCACGGCTGATCTGCGGTTGCAAAACGTGATGGCGATGCAAGGGAATCGCCATGCCTTTGCCACGATGCGGAACCAAACCGCGTAAGGCGGATTTTACCCCTGATTCCCGAGGAGGAGGACAGGATGGACAGCCTGATCATTCAAGACGCTTTCACGCCCTATTATTCGGGCTGCAAGCGCTTTGCCGGATCGGAGAAGGTTGCCGGTTCGGAGGATCGGGAACCCTCCGCCAGGACAAAGGACAAGGAAGCGATGAAGCCGCTTCCAAGCCCCGCGGTTCAAGACGCCTCGACCGAAACCGAAAGCACGACGGAGCACTGACCGGACGATGCCCAATCGCTTCGACATTTTCATCACACGACTCGAAAGCAAGACCGCCCGCGAGGGCATTCCTTCCCATCCGATCGCCGCCCAGCACGGGAACCGCCGCGACAAGACTGACCTGAAGCAGGGCCGTTCCGGCGACGCGCATGCGGAAAAGGATCGCGGGAAGCAGCGTCAGAAGCACGACGCCTAGAGCAGCTGCGACCCTTCGCGATCTCTCGCCTCATCCCAGGCGGAGCGAGGAGCGAAGCGCCATGCTTGGCGCCTGACGCCATTCAGCCCAGATAGTTAGTGACCTTCGCCTCGAGCAGCCGCACCAGTTCCGGATCCATGAACGCATAGTTGTCCGGGATGTCGAGGCAGATCACCCGTGCCCGCATCAGGCTTGACCGGAACTTCTTCTGCAGCTTGACACGATGCGCCTTCTCCATGACGAAGATGATCTCGGCCCACGCGACCAGTTCATGCGTCAGCGGGTTGTCCGCGTCGTGATTGGTGCCGGCCGATTCGACCTCGAGGTCGCGGCGCCTGGAAAACACCTGCTCGGCGGTGGGGCTGCGCAGGCGGCTCTGGCTGCAGACGAAGAGAACCTTTTTCACCGCGCGAGGTCTGCCACCACCGCATCGAGCACGATCATGCCGGCGGTCGTGGCGCGGAGGCGGGCGTTGCCGACCGGCGCCACCAGCCCCTCTTCCTGCAGCACCGACAATCGGTCGCTCGCCAGACTACGCCCGGCAAGCGTCTCGTAGCGCTGGAGGTCGATGCCTTCGGCCAGCCGCAGCCCCATCAATAGGAACTCGTCGGCTTCTTCGGCGCGCGTCAGCACCTCGCCGCCGTTGACGCCATGGCCCCTGGCTTCGACCAGGTTGGCCCAGGTCTCAGGCATCTTTTCCGCGACCGTCACGGTACGGCGGCCGTTCTCGACGAAGCGGCCATGCGCGCCGGGTCCGACGCCGACATATTCGCCGTAGCGCCAATAAGTCAGGTTGTGCCGGCTTTCCGCGCCCGGCCGCGCGTGGTTGGAGATTTCGTAGGCCGGAAGCCCGTGCGCCGCGGTCACCTCCTGCGTCAGCGCGTAGAGGTCGGCGGCATGGTCGTTGTCGGGCAGGACGAATTTTCGCGCTGAGTGGAGTGCATGGAACGGCGTGCCCTCCTCGATCGTGAGCTGATAGAGCGACAGGTGGTCGGCGGCGTGCCCGATCGCTTCCTCAAGCTCTAAAGCCCAAGCCTCCGGCGTCTGGCCGGGCCGCGCATAGATCAGGTCGAAGGAGAGCCGCGGAAAGATTTCCCGCGCCAGCCCGATGGCCTGCAGCGCCTCCTCGACATTGTGCAGCCGGCCGAGGAAGCGCAGGTCCTTGTCGTTCAGCGCCTGCACGCCGAGCGAGACACGGTTGACGCCGGCCGCCCGATAACCGCGGAAGCGCTCCGCCTCGACCGAGGACGGGTTCGCCTCCAGCGTCACCTCGATCCCGGCAGGCACCGTCCAGTTCTTCGCTACGGCTTCCAGAACCGCTGACACAGTTTCCGGCTTCATCAGCGACGGCGTGCCGCCGCCGAGGAAGACGCTGGTCACCTCGCGCGGCCCGGTGCGGGCGCGCATCGTCTTGAGCTCCGTCTCGAAGGCCCGCGCAAAACGCTCCTGGTCGACCGGCTGGTGGCGAACGTGGCTGTTGAAGTCGCAGTAAGGGCATTTGGCCGCGCAGAACGGCCAATGGATATAGACGCCGAAGCCGGGGCTGCGGTCGAGCGGCATGGTCTGGCCTGTTCCGATCATTTTGACCTGAGCCGCGCCAGATCCAGCCGCGCCAAATCCAAGCGGGCCTGGGCAAACTTCTGGAAGGCGCGGGCGCGGTGCGACAGGGCTGTTGCCTGGCCGGGCTTCCAGCCATGCTTTTGCTCGGCGCTCATCTCGCCAAAAGTCTTGGCGAAGCCGTTGGGCAGGAACACCGGATCGTAGCCGAAGCCGAGCGTGCCGCGCGGCGGCCAGACCAGCGTGCCTTCGGCCTCGCCGCGGTAATATTCGGCCTCGCCATCGGGAAAGGCGAGGCAGATGACGGCGACGAAACGGCCGGTGCGCTGCGCCGGCTCGGTCGCGCCGACCTCCTGCAGCGCCACTTCGGTGCGCTGCATGGCCATGCCGAAATCGCGTGTGCCGTCCGCCGTCTCGGCCCAGTTGGCGGTGTAGACGCCGGGCGCCCCGTCGAGCGCGTCGACGCAGAGCCCCGAATCGTCCGACAGCGCCGGCAGGCCGGTGGCCTTGGCGGCGGCATAGGCCTTGATATAGGCATTCTCCTCGAAGGTCGTGCCGGTCTCGTCCGGTTCCGGCAGGCCGTAATCCTTGGCCGACTTCGCCTCGAAGCCGAACGGGGCCATCAAGTCGGCGAATTCGCGCAGCTTGCCTTCATTGTGGCTGGCGACGACGATCTTTTGTCCGTTCAAAGAATGCATTCAGAGACCCCAGATCCTTGGTTCGGCGAACTCGATCGAATTGCCCGAAGGGTCGCGGATATAGATCGAATGTCCGCCCTGCGGCCACTCGAAATCGCTTTCGATGGCGATGTTCTTGGCCGCCAAATGCTTGCGCCATTGGGCGATCTCGGCCGCAGTCGCGGTGAAGCAAAGATGCCCTTCGCCGACCGTGCCGTGCGGCGGCACCTTCAGCCTGGCGTCGGGCGCCGGCGGAATTTTCGTCGCCTCGGCATTGAAGATGAGCAGCACGCCGTTGCCGCAGCGGAAGAAGACGTGGCGACCTTCGACCTTGCCCAGCGGATCCAGGCCGAGGATGTCGCGGTAGAAGGCTTCGGCAGCGGTTAGATCTGTGACGTAGAGCGCTGATTCCAGAATCGCGGAGGGAGTCACGAAGCACCCCCCTCTGCCCTGTCGGGCAGATGGCCGGCAGGCCAGAAGGGGATGCGAAGGATCGTCGACCTCATCGGTGACCCTACGCCACCGCCATCTGCTGCAGGCTCACCAGCCGCGAAATACCCTTCTTGGCCAGCCCCATCAGCGCCGAAAACTGCTCTTCGGAGAAGGGCTCGCCTTCCGCAGTACCCTGGATCTCGACGATGCCGCCCTTGCCGGTCATGACGAAATTGGCGTCGGTGCCGGCCGAGGAATCCTCGAGATAATCGAGATCGATGACCGGCTGTCCGTCATGGATGCCGCAGGAGATCGCCGCGACATGGTCCTTGAGAACCTTGGAAACGCTGGCCATCTGGCGCGCTTCCATCCAGCGCAGGCAATCGTATAGCGCCACCCAGCCGCCGGTGATCGAGGCGGTGCGGGTGCCGCCGTCGGCCTGGATAACGTCGCAGTCGACGGTGATCTGCTGTTCGCCTAGCGCCTGCAGGTCGACAACGGCGCGCAACGAACGACCGATCAGCCGCTGGATCTCCAGCGTGCGGCCGCCCTGCTTGCCGGCGGAAGCCTCGCGGCGCATCCGCTCGCCCGTCGAGCGCGGCAGCATGCCGTATTCGGCCGTAACCCAGCCCTTGCCGGAATTGCGCATCCAGGCCGGCACCTTTTCCTCCAGGCTCGCCGTGCACAGCACATGCGTGTCGCCGAACTTCACCAGGCACGAGCCTTCGGCATGCTTGGAGACGCCGCGCTCGAAGGAGATGGCGCGCATTTCGTCGGGCTGGCGTTTGGAGGGGCGCATTCGGCCTTCTTTCCTATGGTTTTGGATTCGTCGGCGGCTTGTAGACGCATGCGGCGGATGGCGCAAAGGAAAAGGGCGCCAAGGAAACGGCGCAAGCGAAAATGGCCCGGGTTGCGCCAGGGAGGCTTAAGTCTATATCTTTCAATAGGAGGTTTTTCGCTGGAATGAACAAGGCAGTCGATCCCGCATCGCAGCCGCCCGTGCTTCAGTCGCTCGACATGCGCTCGCGCGACATCTTCCGGCGGATCGTCGATTCCTATCTGCGCGACGGCGAGCCGGTCGGCTCGCGCAGCCTGTCGCGCATCCTGCCGTCGTCGCTGTCACCGGCCACCATCCGCAACGTGATGAGCGACCTCGAGCATCTGGGGCTGATCTACGCGCCGCACATCTCGGCCGGCCGCCTGCCGACCCAGACCGGCCTGCGCTTCTTCGTCGATGCCTTCATGGAGCTCGGCGATCTGTCGGACGACGAGCGTCGCGTCATCGAGGCGCAGGTGCGTGCCTCGGGCTCGGGCGCCACGCTGGAGCATATGCTGACCGAGGCCAGCCAGATGCTCTCCGGAATGTCGCGCGGCGCCGGCCTGGTGCTCGCCGCCAAGAACGAGGTGGCTCTGAAGCACATCGAGTTCATCCAGTTGGAACCCACCAAGGCGCTCGCCGTCCTGGTGTCGCAGAGCGGCGATGTCGAGAACCGCGTTGTCGACCTGCCGGCCGGTATCACCGTCTCGCAGCTGCACGAGGCCTCGAACTTCCTCAACGCCCATATCCGCGGCCGCACGCTGGCCGAGGCCCGGGTCGAGATCGCGCGCATCAAAGACGAGACCAGGGCGGCTCTCGACACGCTGTCGCAGGAGCTGGTCGAGAAGGGCCTCGCGGTCTGGGCCGGCGCCGAAAGCGGCCTGCCGGCGCGCCTCATCGTGCGCGGCCGCGCCAATCTTCTGGAAAACGTCACCGCCCAGGCCGATCTCGAATTGCTGCGCCATCTGTTCGAGGATCTGGAAACGCAGGACGGACTGCTGCAGCTCCTCGACCTCGCCGAGGAAGGTCCGGGCGTGCGCATCTTCATCGGCTCGGAGAACAAGTTGTTTTCGCTGTCCGGTTCGTCGCTCGTGGTCGCGCCCTATCGCGACAAGGATGCCCGCGTCGTCGGCGCGCTCGGCGTCATCGGCCCGACGCGATTGAACTATGCCCGCATCGTCCCGATGGTCGACTATACGGCCCAGTTGATTTCGCGCATGCTGAGATAGGCGAGCGGGAAACGTCGCAAGGAGGGTGGAAATGGCGCTGGAATCGTTCAAGGCCCAGATCAGCCTGCTGCTCGAGGAGATGGTGAACCAACCGGAAGACGATCACGAGATCCAGGAGCTACTGCGCGAGAAGCTCAGGGAAATGCGCGCCATGGGCCTGCCGCTGCCGGCCGATCTGGTCGCGCTGGAAAAGCAGCTCGACGACGATCTGGATATCGAAGAGAGCTGAACTGCCGGCGCTTTCCGTCAAAATCCGCATGCCCGGCTTCTCTTTTGGAAAGCCTGCCCGATATTCGCTGTCTGGTTGCTGATGCACGTTGGCGAATAACGGAGAACAGCATGATACGGATTGCCGGCCTTGCCGCCCTCGCTTTGTTCCTGGCCTCCGGCGCCGTCGCGCAGCAGGCCGATCAGCCCTTGCTCACCGGCAAAAAGGCCTTCGGTGACTGGAGGGCCGACCGGCCCGGCGTGCGGCGCCTCATCAGGCCCGACGATCTCCCGAAGCCGAATGTCGCCGAATCCGCCTCGAACGGCGGCGGTGTCACCGATCGCCCCGAGGATGCCACGCCAGCCCTTCCACCCGGCTTTTCGGCCGAACTGGTGGCTTCGGGCATCAGCAGCCCGCGTGTCGTGCGCACGGCGCCGAACGGCGATCTCTTCGTCGCCGACAGCAGGGCGAGCCAGGTCCGCGTCTATCGACTGGCCGAAGGCAGCGCCAAGCCCGCCGAGAAGTCGGTCTTTGCCAAAGGCCTGACCCGGCCCTACGGCATCGCCTTCTATCCGCCGGGCGACAAGCCGCAATGGGTCTATGTCGCCAACAGCAACAGCGTCGTCCGCTTTGCCTATCGCGACGGCGACCTCAAAGCTTCCGGCGAGCCCGAAACGATCGTCTCGGACATCCCGTCGAGCCATCACTGGACGCGCGACATCGCTTTTTCGCCCGACGGCAAAACGCTCTATCTCTCGGTCGGCTCGGGCTCGAATACCGCGGAGGGCATGGGAGCGAGGCCGAAGGGCGGCGTCGAAGAATGGGCGAGATCGGCACCGCTCGGCGCTACCTGGGGCGCGGAGGAAGGCCGAGCGGATGTGCTCGCTTTCGATCCTGACGGCAAGAACCGCAGGATGGTCGCCACCGGCCTGCGCAACTGCTCGGGCATGACGGTGCAGCCGGCTACGGGCGCGCTCTGGTGCGTCGTCAACGAACGCGACGAGCTAGGCGACAACGTGCCTTTCGAATATGCGACCGCCGTCAAGGAGGGAGCCTTCTATGGCTGGCCCTGGTACTATATCGGCGACAACGAGGATCCGCGCCACAAAGGCGCGCGGCCCGATCTCGCCGGCAAGGTCACGGTGCCGGACGTGCTGATCCAGGCACATTCGGCGCCGCTCAACATCGCCTTTTACGAGGGCGGCAACTTCCCGGCCGACTACAAGGGCGACGCCTTCGTCACCCTGCACGGCTCGTGGAACCGCAATGTCCGCACCGGCTACAAGGTGGTGCGGCTGAAGTTCAAGGACGGCAAGCCGACCGGCGAATATGAGGATTTCGCCACCGGCTTCGTCATTGCCGACGATGCGGTCTGGGGCCGGCCGGTCGGTGTCGCGGTGGCGAACGATGGTTCGCTGATCCTGACCGAGGACGGCAACGGCACGATATGGCGCGTCACCTACGGCGACGGCCGGTCCTGAAGCGGCGCTGGTGCAACCGAATCCGGCCGCAAGGCAATTAACGCCGCCCCGGCACCGTGGTAAGAGGCTGCCGCTCTGGATCCCGATCCCGGGATAGCGCTGGGTTCAAACCATGACACTGACAGGATTTCTCGCCTACAGCGCCGCCCTCGGCGTCGCCGCCGCCATTCCGGGTCCCGGCGTGACGGCGCTTGTTGCCCGCGCGCTCGGCTCCGGCTTCCGTTCGTCGCTCGCTATGTCGTTCGGTCTCATGCTCGGCGACATTACCTACCTCACCGCCGTCGTGCTCGGCCTCGCCTTCGTCGCCCAGACCTTCGGCATGGTGTTTCTCGCCATCAAATGGGCGGGCGTCGCTTATCTCGCCTTCCTTGCCTGGCGCTTCTGGACGAGCGGCATCTCGCCCGAAACGGTCGAGGCGCGGAAGAGCAAGAGCGGCCTGGCGTCGAGCTTCATCGCCGGGCTGACGGTGACGCTCGGCAACCCGAAGACGATGATCTTCTATCTCGCCATCACGCCGACCATCGTCGACCTGAAAACGATCACGCCGGCCGACTACGGCATCCTTGTCGCGCTTACCGTTGTCGTCCTGTTCGTGGTGCTGGTCCCCTATCTGGCGCTGGCTGCGAAGGCGCGCTGGTTCCTGAGATCGCCGCGCGCGCTCAAGGTGCTGAACCGCACCGCCGCCGGCTTCATGATGGGAGCGGCAGCCGCCATTGCGGCCCGTCAATAGGCTGCATTCTCAACCGGCCCCCATTTCGGGGAAAGCATCCCCAAAACGGGCGATCCGGAAAATGCATTTCCGGCGCGGGGAGGTTTCAGCAGCCGCCCCACTCGGATATTTTCGGCGAGCAGCCTATCTTGCGCGGCTGAAAGCCTTATTCTGTTTGCCTATGCCTTTGCCTTGGGAGCGAAACCAATGAACAAGCCCGTCACCTCCGCGCGCGTCCCCGGCCGCGGCCGCATCTTCAACTCGATCACCGAGACGATTGGGGACACGCCACTGGTGCGGCTGGATAAGTTCGCCAAGGAGAAGGGCATCGTCGCCAACGTGCTGGCCAAGCTCGAATTCTTCAACCCGATCGCCTCGGTCAAGGACCGCATCGGTGTCTCGATGATCGAGGCGCTGGAGGAGGGCGGCAAGATCGCGCCGGGCAAGACCACGCTGATCGAGCCGACCTCCGGCAACACCGGCATCGCGCTGGCCTTCGCCGCCGCCGCCAAGGGTTACAAGCTGATCCTCACCATGCCGGAGACAATGTCGGTCGAACGTCGCAAGATGCTGGCGCTGCTCGGTGCCGAATTGGTGCTCACCGAAGGCCCGAAAGGCATGAAGGGCGCCATCGCCAAGGCCGACGAGCTTGCCGCGACGCTGCCCAACGCCATCATCCCGCAGCAGTTCGAGAACCCGGCCAATCCGGAAATCCACCGCCGCACCACGGCGGAGGAGGTCTGGAACGACACCAATGGCGAGGTCGACATCTTCGTGGCCGGCATCGGCACCGGCGGCACCATCACCGGCGTCGGCCAGGTGCTGAAGAAGCGCAAGCCTTCGCTGCATGTGGTGGCAGTCGAGCCGGAAGCCTCGCCGGTGCTCTCCGGCGGCCAGCCCGGCCCGCACAAGATTCAAGGCATCGGCGCCGGCTTCGCGCCCAAGATCCTCGACACGACGATCTATGATGAGATCGTCAGGGTCTCGAACGAGGATTCGGTCGCCAATGCGCGCCTCGTCGCCCGCCTCGAAGGCGTGCCGGTCGGCATATCGTCGGGTGCCGCGCTGCAGGCGGCGATCGTCGTCGGCTCGCGGCCGGAAAACAAGGACAAGAACCTCGTCGTCGTCATTCCGTCCTTCGCCGAGCGCTATCTCTCGACGATCCTGTTCGACGGGCTGGGGGCCTAGGCGCTCATCCCTCGAGGAATGGCTTCAGCCCCTCACGGTCGTAGTCCCAGGGCGAAGCAGGAGCGAAACTCCGTCGCGTCGATCCTGGGATCCACGCCGTGACCGTGGCCAGGAAATGCCACGGTCCAGAATGGATACCACCTGTCTTATCCGAGATTAACGGAGCCGCTGCTCCTCCGCAGAAAGACCCGCAAAGCTTGTGACGTGGGGACGTCACGGGATTGATCCTCGGGTCTGCGCGCGTCGCGCAGCTCGTTGCTCGCACGTGGATGACCAAGTCGGGAACGCCACAGCCAATCTCAAGAGCTTGCAGACAAGCGGCACTCCCGGGATGATGCAAGCTGGATCGCTCAAAAAGCGTCTGTGGCAAGCGGAGCCCGGCTTGAGGAAGGCGCCGCTTCCGGTTCAAATCGCCGCCGGCCTCGAATCGGCCGGCGGGAGGATTTTATGTACAAGCTTTACACGCGTCCCGGCAGCGGCGGCTTCGTCGTCGAGGCGGCCTTGGCTATGGCCGGCGCGCCTTTCCGGCAGATCGACGTGCCGAAGAAGGATCCGCCCGATCCGGCTTTCCTCGCCATCAGCCCGTTGAACCAGGTGCCGGCGCTGACATTGCCCGACGGCCGGTCGATGACGGAATCGGCGGCGATCTGCATCCTGCTCGCCGAGCGTCATCCAGAAGCGCATCTGGCGCCGCAAGCGGGCTCGCCGGCGCGCGCCGATTTCCTGCGCTGGATGGCCTTCATGTCGTCGGCGCTCTATCCCGCGATCCTGAGGCTCTATTACCCCCACCGCTACACGGCCGACGCCGATAGCGTGCAGGTGGTCAAGGAGGCGGCTATCGCGGAAATGGATCGCGGCTTTGCCATTCTCGATAGCGCGCTCGCCGGCCGTGAGTGGCTGGCCGGTGAGGAACTTTCGCTGGTCGACATCTATCTCGTGATGCTGGTGGCCTGGCATCCCGACACCAAGAGCGCTCGCGTGGCCTGGCCGAACATCGAACGGCTGTGGGGCAAGTTGCGCCAGCATGCGATCATGCGGAAACTGAACCTTTCTCATGAGATGTGGCCGCAGGACTAGTTGCTGGAACCGCCGTCTCGCCTCAGTTGCGGACCAGCTTCCCCCGCTCGGCCTGCAGGAAATGGCGCAAGGCCGGATCGCGCTCGAGGCCGATCGCCCGCCCATAAGCCTCGGCGGCCTCGGCCGTCCTGCCGAGCCTGGCTAAGAGCTCGGCCCGCGCCGCCCAATAAGGCTGGTAGTCGCCAACCCGCTTGTCGCCGCCGATCTCGTCGAGCGCGGCAAGACCCTCGGCTGCGCCCTCGGCTTCGGCGATCGCGACAGCGCGGTTGATCGCCACCACCGGCGAACCGGCAATCGCCATCAGCGCGTCGTAAAGCTGGCGGATCGCGGCCCAGTCGGTGCGGCCGCTCCGCCGCCTTGCCGTGTGCGCCGACTGGACCGCAGCCTCCAATTGGTAGCGGCCGATGGTTCCCCTGATCGCGGCGCGCCTGAGCAGCGCTTCCGCCTCGTCGATCAGCTTGTCGTCCCAAAGCGCCACGTCGTGCTCAGCCAGCGGCACGAAGTCGCCGTCGGGACTGCGCCGCGCCGTGCGCCGCGCTTCGGCGAAAAGCATCAGCGCCAGGAGCCCGAGCGTTTCCGGCTCGTCCGGGATCAGCGACGCGACCAGCCGGCCGAGCCAGATGCCTTCCGTGGCCAGGTTGCGCCGGCGCGTCTCGGTGCCGGCCGGATCCGACCAGCCCTCGGCGAAGGTGGCGTAAATCGCTTCCAGCACCGCCTCGAGCCGCTCGCCGAGCTCGGCCCGCTCCGGTACCCGGAAGGGGATGGCGGCCTCGCGGATGCGGCTCTTGGCGCGCACCAGGCGCTGGCCCATCGTCGTCGGCGAGACCAGAAAGGCCGAGGCGATGGTTGCGGCGTCGAAGCCAAGCACGGTCTGCAGGATCAGCGGCGCGCGTACGCTGGCCTCGATCGCCGGATGTGCGCAGGCAAACATCAGCCTCAGCCGCTCGTCGGGCAAATCCTCGTGCGTCATGCGCGCCTCCGCCTCTTCGGCAATCAGCTGCAGGTGGCCGCGGGCCGCCTCGCCGGTCAGCCGCCGCCGCACGGCGTCGACGTCGCGGCGGCGCGCCACCGCCAGCAGCCAGGCCTCCGGCTTTTCGGGCACGCCGCTCTTCGGCCAGCGCTCCAGTGCGGCGGCGAACGCGTCGGCCAGCGCGTCCTCGGCGCCGGCAACGTCGCGCATGCGAGCAGCGAGATAGGCAACCAGCTTGCCGTAGCTCTGCCGGGCGGCCGCCTCGGCCGCCGCCCGCGCCGTCTCCGGGCGCTTGTCCATATTGCTAGGACCGGTAGTCGGTCATTTCCCAGATCGGCCGCACCTCGACCGTGCCGGTGCTGGCTGCCGGGCAGCGCGCGCCCCATTCCATAGCGGTGTCGATGTCGGTCGCTTCGATCATGTAGAAGCCGGCAAGCTGTTCCTTTGTGTCGGCATAGGGACCGTCGAGCACATTGGTCTTGCCGTCGGCGAGCCGTATCGAAGTGGCCGCCTGGGTCGGACGCAGCCTTTCGCCGGCGAGGTACGCGCCGGACTTCTTCAAGGCTTCGGTATAGGCACCGTAGGCGGCAAGCGTCTGTTCGGTCTTGTCGCGCGGCGCATTCGCCATTGCCGCTTCGTCATTGTAGATCAAAAGCATGTATCGCATGGTCTTCTCCGTTTTCTCGAAGGCCGCGTCGTCGCGGGCCGACCTATGTCGTGCGGCCACGGCCGATTTCGACAGGCGCCGCGAAAATCTTTCGCCTCCAAAGCAATCGAGCGCAAGCCGGCGCTTTCGCCACCCCTCGATCGTTCGTCTAATGGCTGCAATTGCGGGTTGGCATTTGGCGTCTCCTGTCTAAACTCCCAGCTTCGCGCCGGCAGAGGCGGCGCGGCGCGACCATCAGGAGGAGGAAACAAAATGCTCGATTTCAGGACGAAATTTGTTGCCGCCGGCGCTTTGGCATTGTCGCTCGGCCTCGGCGCCATGTCGGCCGGGGCACAGGAATTCATCACCGTGCTGACCGGCGGCACGTCGGGCGTCTACTATCCCCTCGGCGTCGCGCTGTCGGAAATCTACGGCAAGGGCATCGAAGGCGCCCGCACCCAGGTGCAGGCAACCAAGGCATCGGTCGAGAACCTCAACCTGCTGCAGCAGGGCAAGGGCGAGATTGCCTTCGCGCTCGGCGATTCCGTCAAGCTCGCCGCCGAAGGCAACACCGAAGCCGGCTTCCCCGGCAAGCTCGACAAGCTGCGCGGCATAGCCGCCATCTATCCGAACTATATTCAGATCGTCGCCAGCAAGGAGTCCGGCATCAAGACCCTCGCCGACCTCAAGGGCAAGAGCCTGTCGGTCGGCGCGCCCGCCTCCGGCACCGAGCTCAACGCCCGCGCCATCTTCGCTGCCGCCGGGCTGAAGTATGAGGATCTTGGACGGGTCGAGTACCTGCCATTCGCAGAGTCGGTCGAGTTGATCAAGAACCGGCAGCTCGACGCCACGCTGCAATCGGCGGGCCTGGGCGTCGCCTCGATCCGCGATCTCGCAACTTCGGTGCCGATCAACGTCGTCGCCGTGCCGGCCGAGGACGTCGCCAAGATCGGCTCGCCCTATCTTTCGGTGATCATTCCCAAGGGCACCTATGAGGGCCAGACCGAGGATGTCGCCACCGCCGCGGTCGGCAATTTCCTTGTCACCCGGGCCGATGTTTCCGACGAGACCGCCTATCAGATGACCAAGCTGATGTTCGAGCATCTCGACCAGCTCGCCGCCGCCCATGCCGCCGCCAAGGCGATCGATCCGGCCAAGGCGCTGGACGGCATGCCGGTGCCGCTGCATCCCGGCGCGGAGAAATATTACAAGGAAAAAGGGCTGATCAAGTAAGCGAGGATGGCGCGGCAGTCTGCTATGGAGCGCGTCGGATGAGCAAAGCAACGTCTGGAACAACGACCGACGGCAATTCGACCACTTTTCATCTCCCTGTCGCCGAAGAACAGGTCGAAGGCCTGCCGCCGGGCTTCGGCGGCGGCATCGCCGGCAAGGCGGCCTTCCTGCTTGCCGTCGCCTTCTCCGTTTTCCAGATCTACATCGCCGCCTATGGCAGCCTGCCCAGCCAGGTGGTGCGCGCCATGCATGTCGGCTTCCTGCTGCTGCTCGGCTTCGGCCTGATCGCCAACCTGCGCGCCACCGGCGTAGCGGCGAAGGCCGCGTTCTGGACGCTCGGCGCGCTCGGCTTCGGCACCGGCCTCTACAACTGGGTCTTCTACGCCGACCTCATCCGCCGCTCCGGCTTCCTCACCACGCCGGACCTGATCGTCGGCACGCTGCTGGTGGTGCTCGTCTTCGAAGCGGCAAGGCGGCTGATGGGGCTGCCGCTCGCGGTGATCGCCTTCATCTTCCTCGCCTATTGCTTCGTCGGCAATCACCTGCCGCCGCCCTTCATCCATCGCGGCTACGATTTCGCCCAGCTCGTCGACACCTTCGCCTTCGGCACCGAAGGCATATACGGCACGCCGGTCTATGTCTCGGCGGCTTACATCTTCATCTTCGTCGTCTTCGCCGCCTTCCTCGAACGCGCCGGCATGATCGCGCTGTTCAACGATTTCGCGCTTGGCCTGGTCGGCTCCTGGCGCGGCGGTCCGGCCCAGGTCTGCGTGCTCTCCTCGGCGTTGATGGGCACCATCTCCGGTTCGGGCGTCGCCAATGTCGTGGCGAGCGGCCAGTTCACCATTCCGCTGATGAAGCGCTTCGGCTTCCGCTCGGCCTTCGCCGGCGCCGTCGAGGCAACGTCCTCGATGGGCGGCCAGATCATGCCGCCGGTGATGGGCGCGGTCGCCTTCATCATGGCCGAGACGCTGAACGTCCCTTACGCCGGGGTGGTGAAGGCGGCGATCATTCCGGCGTTGCTCTATTTCGGCGCCTGTTTCTGGCAGGTGCATCTGGAGGCGGGCAAGGCCGGCCTGCACGGCATGGCCAAGTCTGAGCTGCCCAATCCCTGGGATGCGGTGCGGCAGCACTGGCCGCTGGTGCTGCCGCTTGCCGTGCTGGTTTACCTGCTCTTCGCCGGCTATACGCCGATCTTCGCCGGCACCATGGGCCTGGCGCTGACCATCGTGCTGATCCTCGGCACGCCGCTGGCGGCGCTGATCGGACCGTTCGCCTTCCGCGTCGTCTTCTGGCTGGCGCTCGGCCTTGCCGCCGCCTCCTTCATGCGCTTCGGCGTCAACATCCTCGGCCTCGTCATCGCGGCGCTCATTGTCGCCTGCGTCACTTTCAAGGGCGGTCGCGAGACGCTGCGCATCTGCGTCGACTCGCTTGCCGAAGGGGCGAAGAACGCGCTGCCGGTCGGCATCGCCTGCGCCATCGTCGGCATCGTCATCGGCACGCTGACGCTGACCGGCATCGCTTCGACCTTCATCGGCTGGATCATCTCCATCGGCGAGAACAACCTTTTTCTGTCGCTGGTGCTCACCATGCTCACTTGCCTGGTGCTCGGCATGGGCATCCCCACCATCCCCAACTACATCATCACCTCCTCGCTCGCCGGCCCGGCGCTGCTGTCGCTCGGCGTGCCGCTCATCGTCAGCCACATGTTCGTCTTCTATTTCGGCATCATGGCTGATCTCACCCCACCGGTGGCGCTCGCCGCTTTCGCCGCGGCGCCCATGGCCAAGGAAAGCGGGCTGAAGATCGGCATCCAGGCGACGAAGCTCGCCATCGCCGGTTTCGTCGTGCCGTTCATGGCCGTCTACACGCCGGCGCTGATGCTGCAGGATGCAGGCCCGATCGCGGCTTCGTTCGGCTATCCGGTTGAGGTCGCCTACATCGTCGCCAAAGCCTGCATGGGCATCGTGCTCTGGGGCGCCGCCGCCGTCGGCTTCCTCGCCCGCCGCATGGCCTGGTGGGAGCGCCTTGTCGCCTTTGCCGCCGGCGTGCTTCTGGTGGCGGCGCTGCCGCTCACCGACGAAACCGGCTGGGCGCTGGCGCTGCTTTGGATCGGCTGGCACTGCTGGCGCGCGCGCCAGGCATCCGCGGCCGGCCCTGCATGAGCCTGTGCATCCTCGCAGCCGGCAAGACGGTGACGCTTGCCGTTGCCGCCTTTACCTTGTCCTGGACGCATTCGGTGGAACGGACGCGCTGGCAAGAGGATTGGAAGGTGACGCCGGCAGGTCTGCGCGTCGTCGAAGCGCGCGTCAAGGGCTCCGGCGCCGGCATGGAGCCGCCGGAAGGCTCGGTGCTGCGGGACGGATGGTGGGTCTATGCGCCACGGATCGGGCCACAGCCGCGGCTGGTGCTCGCGGCCTCCGGCGCAACCGGGGGAGGCTGGACCTTGTGCACGGCCAAGGGCTGTCGCGAGCTTGGGGGGACGGCCGGGGATACGGTCGCGCTCGAAGCCTGCGCCGGTTCGAGCCAGCCGCGATAAAATCCGCGTCGCGATCGAAAATCACCGGCACGAGCCTGGCCTTGGTACCGCCTCGTCCTTTGCAATAGGCCTCGGCCTTGGCGAGCGAGCGGCCCGCGACGAGCAAGGTCAGACGCGGCTCGCTCTCCAGCAACTGCACGATGCGTCCGCCGAAGGTGCCGTAACCGCGGACAATCAGAAGCTTCATCCGACCCTCCGATCTCAACTGATCAGCCGCTGCCGCAGCTCGGCGGAGGGGATCTCGCAGCTGTCTTTGCGGCCGAACAGCGCATAGCGGTTCTTGGCGATGCGGTCGTACAGCCAGTCGCGCAGCGGCCGCGGCAGGACGAGCAGCAATCTCGCGGCGCGCCACGGCCAGCCGAGCGCCGCCATGACGGCGACGAAACTGTCGAGCTTCGTGAAGGCGGCGCCGTCGATGATGGCGAGGTTGCTGTCGTAATCCTCGGTCGGCAGGCCGTGCTCACGAAACAGCGCCTCGCCGAGCGGCGATTGCGCGGTGGCCAAGCGGAAGCGTTTGTTCCGGTCGATCTTGAGGACGATCTGGACGAAGCCCGAGCAGAACACACAGACGCCGTCGAACACGAGCAGCGGCTGGCGGGCATCGTAAGCTTGGCCTGGGAGGAGGGGACGTTTCTGTTCGGACAGGTCGGTCATGTCGGCCCCGGCTGCTTGTGCCCCTAGGCACTAAGCTAGGGGGACACTAAGCCAGCCGGCGGCGGCGTCAAAGTCGCGGCGTTGTCGCACGCCTGCCGTCGATGACGGCGGGGCGCTCGTCACGATAGGTCGTGGCGCGGGTGTCGGCGACCGGCTTGCAGATCCGGCTGTTGTGGCGGCTGTCGAGCATCGTGGTCAGTGCGTGCCGATGCCGAGCTGGTTGCCGCGGCGTGCGCAGGCCGGGCCCGGGCCGCGCATGTAATAGCGCTCGGGCCGATAGGTCGGCGCGACGAATTCGCGGATGGCGGCGGCATAGCCGGCGATGTGGTTCCAGAAGTTCATTTTCCCTGTCCCTGTCCCGTTTTCGGATGTCCCTTCCGAATTGCGGGGATCATAGCCTCGAGGCGTGAATAGTCGGTGAACGCCATGTTAATTTCTGGTCCGAAACGCGTTGCATCGTGGCCGGAATGCGGCTGATTCGCGGTGTTTCCACGGGTTTTGTCGCCTTTCCGGCTCGTGTGACTTTTGCATCACATATGTTTCGTCTCTATGTCGCTTGGGCGCGCTTCTGTTTCACGCATCGAAGGTGGCTTGAAATTTCCGTGCGGCGTCGTCCGCCGGCAGGAACCTGCCCTGCGCGGTGACGTTGATCGATCAAGGCCGGGGCCGAACCCGGCCGCGTTGGCGGCGGACCGGCCGCGCAACTTCCAGACAACACCAGACATGGAAGGCAACCGCCATGGGTTTCTTTTCGAAGGACATCAAGACGCTGGACGACCTCTTCGTCCACACGCTGCGCGACATCTATTATGCCGAAAAACAGATCGAGAAATCGCTGCCGAAGATGATCGACAAGGCGACCGATTCGCAATTGAAAGCCGGTTTCGAGAAGCATCTCGCGCAGACCAAAGGCCACATCGAACGGGTCGAGCAGGTATTCGAGCTGCATGGCGTCAAGGCCAAGACCGTCAACTGCCCCGCCATCGACGGCATCCTCGAGGAGGCTGACGACGTGAGCGGCGACGTGGAGGACAAGGAGGTCCTCGATGCCGCGCTGATCGCCTCGGCTCAGGCCGTCGAGCATTACGAGATAACGCGCTACGGCACGCTGATCGCCTGGGCCAAGCAGCTCGGCCGCAGCGACTGCGCCAATGTGCTGGCCAAGAACCTCAAGGAAGAAGAGGCGACAGATCGCAAGCTCACCGAGATTGCGGAAAGCAAGGTCAACCTCCAGGCTGCCGAATAGCTAGTTGTGAGCCCGAAAGGCCGGCGGACAGCCGCCGGCCTTTCGCCTGCCCGGAACCGAAGCGGAGCCTTGGCCGTTGCGATGGCACCCGCCTGCCAGGGAGGTCGCCGTGGCGTCTACGTCCAGGCGCAGATCCGCATAGGAGCACGATGTCATGGCCGGCCTCGAGCAATACCACGCCAAGCGCGATTTCCGGAAAACATCGGAGCCGGCCGGCCAGCTCGCGCCCGGCAAGAAGACCGACGCCGGCGGCATCTTCGTTGTCCAGAAGCATGCCGCGACGCGGCTCCACTATGACTTTCGGCTCGAGCATGATGGCGTGTTGTGGAGCTGGGCGGTCACGCGCGGACCGAGTCTCGACCCGCACGAGAGGCGGCTGGCGGTGCATGTCGAGGACCACCCGATCGACTATGCGTCTTTCGAGGGCACCATTCCGAAGGGCGAATATGGCGGCGGTTCCGTCCTCGTCTGGGACGAAGGCCGGTGGATCCCCGACGGCGACCCGGCCAAGGGCATGAAGAAGGGCCATATCGACTTCGAGCTCGAAGGCCAGAAGCTCAACGGCCGCTGGCATCTGGTCAGGCTGAAGCCGCGCCCGCGCGAAAAGCGCGACAACTGGCTGCTGATCAAATCCAATGACGCCGCCGCCCGCCCTGGTGAAGACATACTTGTAGAGGCGCCGCAATCGGTAAAGTCGGGCTTGACCATCGAGGAGATCGGCGAAGGCAAGACGGCCAAGGGCGCCAAACCAAGGGTCTGGCATTCCAACAAGCCGGCTGCAGGCAAGGCAAAATCCCCACGCCTCGAATTCGTCGAGCCGCAGCTGGCGACGCTCGAAAAGAATGCGCCTTCCGGCGAGGAATGGGTGCATGAGGTGAAGTTCGACGGCTACCGCATGCAGGCGCAGATCGCCGGCAGCGATGTTCGGCTGCTGACCCGCACCGGCCTTGACTGGACGAAGAAGTTCGAAGGTCCGGTCGTGGCCGAGCTTGCCGGACTGAAATGCCGCGACGCCATCATCGACGGCGAGATCGTCGTGTTGGCCGACAGCGGCGTGTCCTCCTTCGCCATGCTGCAGGCGGATCTCTCGGCCGGTCGCACCGACCGCTTCATCTACTACGTCTTCGACCTGATGCGGCTCAATGGCGAGGACCTTCGCCGCGAGCCGCTGGTCGAGCGCAAGCAGGCGCTGGCCGAACTGCTCGGCGAGCGGTCGGAGCAATCCGCCGTCCGCTTCAGCGATCATTTTGCGGAACCAGGCAGCGTCATGCTGCAGCATGTCTGCCGCATGGGTCTCGAAGGCGTGGTGTCGAAACGTGCCGACGCGCCCTATCGCAGCGGCCGCGGCCTCACCTGGATCAAGTCGAAGTGCACGCTGCGCCAGGAATTCGTCATCGGCGGCTACTTGCCCTCGGACAAGACCGGGCGCGGCCTGCGCTCGCTGCTGGTCGGCTATCATGAAGGCGGCAAGCTCAACTATGCCGGCCGCGTCGGCACCGGCTTTTCCGGCAAGGTGGCTGCGGACCTTAAGAAAAAACTCGACAGCCTCAGGACGACGAAGTCGCCTTTTTCTGCCGCCGTGCCGAAGGGCAAGGGCCTCGTCTGGGTCAAGCCCGAGCTTGTCGGCGAAGTGGAGTTCCGCAGCTGGACATCCGACCATATAATCCGCCACGCCTCGTTCCAGGGGCTGCGCGAGGACAAGCCGGCGGAGGACGTGGTGCAGGAAAAGCCGAAGCAAGCCGACGGCAAGACAAAAAGCGGAGCAAAGGCGAGCAGCGGCAGGACCGAGACAAAAACCTCGGCCGGAACGGCGAAGACCTCGGTGAAGCTGTCGCATCCCGACAAGCTGCTGTGGCCCGACGAAAAGGTCTCCAAGCAGGATCTCCTCGATCACTACGCCCTGGTCTGGCCGCGAATTGAGCCATTCGTCGTCAACCGGCCGCTCAGCCTTGTGCGGGCGCCCGACGGCATCCATGGCCAGCGCTTCTTCCAAAAACATGCCTCACCGGGCATGAGCGACAAGATCGCCAGGATGAACGATCCGACCGACGGCGAGGAGATCTTGTTCATCAGGGATTTCGACGGGCTTGCAGCCCTTGTTCAATACGGCGTCGTCGAGGTTCATATCTGGGGCTCGACCGTCGACGAACTGGAAAAGCCGGACCAGATCATCTTCGACCTCGATCCGGACGAGGGCATCGGGGTCGAGGCGGTGCGTGCCGCCGCCCTCGATATCCGAGCCAAGCTGAACGACCTGTCGCTGCCGACGCTGGTCAAGACGTCTGGCGGCAAGGGCTATCACGTGCTGGTGCCGCTCAAGCCCTCCGCCGAATGGGACGAGGTGAAGGACTTCGCCCATGATTTCGCCCGCGCCCTGGAGCAGGCCGCGCCCGACCGCTACACGGCGACGCTGTCGAAGAAGGCGCGCACCGGCAAGATCTTCGTCGACTATCTGCGCAACGGCCGCGGCGCGACCACGGTCGCGCCCTATTCCTCGCGCGCCAAGAAGGGCGCGACGGTGTCGATGCCGGTGACCTGGCCGGAGATCGAGAAGGGCCTGCCGCCCAATGCGTTTCCGCTCGGCGACGCCACGACGCTAAAGCAGCTGAAGAAGGCCGATCCGTGGGCGGATTTCTTCAAGCTGGGCAAACCGCTCAAGCGGGCTTAGCCAACAGCCGAGCCGGCCAGTCCGTCACGCCAGAAATACCCTCTCGAACTCCTGCTTGCCCTTCGGCGAGAACACCACGGCGCGGCTGTCCTTGTCGCGCCGCGCCCATTTTTTGACGATGACCTTGTCGAGGATGGCGGCGCCCAGCGCGCCGGCCAGATGCGAGCGCCGCACGCTCCAGTCGAGGCAGGCGCGGCAGATCGGCCGCTTCGCTTTGCTGTCGATCTCGATGCCGAGCGCGGCGAAATGCGAAATGGCTGACGGCGACAGCCTGATCTCGTTCTCCTGGCGCAGCACCCGCTTCGGGCCGACCGCCTCGGCGACGCCGATGATCGCCTCGAGCATGCCCGCCACCTGCGGGCCGGCAAGGCCGTAGTAGCGATGCCGGCCCTGGCTCGCCAGCGTCAGCAACCCGCCGTCCATCAGCTTGGACAGATGCGAGGACGCGGTGGGCAGCGACACGCCGGCTTCAAGCGCCAGCTCCGACGCGGTCAGCGCCGTGCCGCCCATCAGCGCGTTGAGCATGTTGGCGCGGGCCGGGTCGCCGACCAGGCTGGCGATGCGGGCGATATCGGGTCCTTCACGCATAGTTCGATCCTCATCGAAGCATTCCCGTGAGGGAAGCACTATTCTCAGGCGAGCTCAAGGAGCTCGGCAAACGCTGCTGACACCAGAACGTCTAGCACAGCCGGTGAAGCGATGTTTCGACCGTGGTCGAACCGTCGCCGCCAGCAAGCCCACCGACCCAGTAAGCCAATCGACGAGGAGACCGAAATGACCGTCACCTGCTTCATCCGCTACGAGATCGACCCTTTCGGCAAGGCCGCGTTCGAGCAATATGCGCGCGCCTGGGGTCAGGCCATTCCGCGCTGCGGCGCGAGCTGATCGGCTATTTCGCGCCGCATGAGCGTTCGGCCACCACGGCTTACGCGGCCTACAACATCGAGAACCTCGCGGCCTACGAAGCCTATCGCGCGCGGCTTGCCGCCGACCCGGCCGGCAAGGCAAACTATGAGTTCGCGCGGCGCGAGAAATTCATTCTCAAGGAAGACCGGATCTTCCTGAAACTGGTCTCGGCACCGCATGGCCCGAGGCAGGTCTTTCGCACCGACGTAACGGTCAAAGAAGGGATAGAGGCATGATCGCCGTCATCTTCGAAGTCGAGCCGGCGGAGGGAAAACGTGACGCCTATCTTGGCATCGCCGCCGAGCTCAAGCCCCTGCTCGACGGCATCGATGGCTTCATCTCGGTCGAGCGCTTCCAGAGCCTGACCGATCCGAGGCGCGTGCTCTCGCTGTCCTTCTGGCGCGACGAGGAAGCCGTCAAGGCCTGGCGCAACACCGAGGAGCACCGGCAGGCGCAGAAGGCCGGCCGTGGCGGCATCTTTGCCGGCTATCGTCTGCGCATCGCCCATGTGGTGCGCGATTACGGGCTAAATGAAAGGGCTGAAGCGCCCGAAGACAGCCGCATAGTGAATGGGTGAAACGCGGCTCTCCCTTCTCCCCTTGTGGGAGAAGGTGGATCGGCGCGCAGCGCCGAGACGGTTGAGGGGTGTTCCAGCGGAGTGAGACGTCGGCGTTCCCTGGAACACCCCTCATCCGTCGCCTTCGGCGACACCTTCTCCCGCAAGGGGAGAAGGTGGGTCGGCCCTCACGCATTGCCGATCAGCACACCCGCTCCGAACACCAGCGCGCCGCCCAGCACCACCTGGAAGGCGGCGCGCCAGAACGGCGTCTGCATGTAGCGGTTCTGGATGAAGGCGATCGCCCACAGTTCGAAGAACACGACGATCGCGGCAACGATCGTTGCCGTCCAGAAATAGGGAATGAGATAGGGCAGCGCGTGGCCGAGTCCCCCCAGCGTCGTCATGATGCCGACGGTGAGCCCCCGCTTCACCGGCGAGCCGCGCCCCGAAAGTTTGCCGTCGTCGGAAGCCACCTCGGTGAAGCCCATCGAGATGCCGGCGCCGATCGAGGCGGCGAGGCCGACGAGGAAGGTCTGGAAGGTTGCATGGGTGGCGAAGGCGGCGGCGAAGATCGGCGCCAGGGTCGACACCGACCCGTCCATCAGCCCGGCCAGCCCCGGCTGCACATAGGTGAGGATGAACTGGCGCTGCTCGGTTGTCGCTTCCTCCTCCTTCACCTCGCCCGGGACGTGCTCCTGTTCGAGTTCATGCGCGGAGTTCTCGTGGCCGAGTTCCGCCGCCGCCAGCTCGTCGAGCAGCTTCCGGGTCGACGCATCGGTGGTGCGCTTGGCCGCCTCGACATAGAAGCGATAAGCCTGCCGCTCCATGTCCTCGGCCTGACGGCGCACATGCTCGATGCCGAGCGGCCGCACCAGCCAGTCGGGCTTGCGTTCGTAGTAGCCTCGCACATGCTCGCGCCGGATCAGCGGGATGCGCTCGCCGAAGCGCTTGCGGTGAAGCTCGATGAGGGAATCGCGGTGGCCGTCTTCCTCCTCCGCCATGGCCTCGAACACCTTGGCCGATTGCGGAAACTCTTGTGCCAGCCCGTCGGCATAGGCCCGGTAGATGCGTCCGTCGTCCTCCTCCGACGAAATCGCCAGCGCCAGGATTTCCTGCTCCGACAGCGAATCGAAGGAGCGGCGGCCAAAGCCGAAAACACGGGAAAGCATGAGAAAATCACCCTAGTTTAGAACGATTCTAAACTAGGGAATCGTTTGCCGAGGGTCAATCGCGAACGCCGCGGGACAGGCAGAATTCGTCGATCCAGCTTTCCGCTCGCACCCTTCATTATTGCCGAATGTTCACCTATATGGAACGCATTAGCCAAAAACGAAGGAAACACGGGATGACGGACAAGAAGCCCCCGCACGCATTCGATCCAAAGCCGGTTCTCGATCTCGTCGCCAGCATCGAGGCCGACCTGCAGCGGCTCAAAGGCCTGGTCGAGCAGCAGGCCGAAAAATTCGACCCCGCCAATCCGCACAACAAGACGCTGGACGGCAAGCTGACCGAGGAAGGCGTCGAATGCTGCTACCGCATGTTCGACGACGGCAAGTCGCGCTACACGGTCGCCCAGCAGATGAAGATCTCTTTTGCTGCCGCCACGCATCGTTTCAACAGCTGGCGCAAGCTCGGCGGCAAGAAGCGGACGCGCGCGCTGCTGGGGTGAGCAGCGGCCGCCCTTCGCTTCGTCATCCTCGGGCTTGACCCGAGGATGACGCCGCGAGCGCTATCACGGAATGCAGAAGCGAGAGCGCGCTCTGGAGGACCCTGCGAAGAGTGTCCGTTCTGCTTCGGCTGCCCGCATCGCGAAGGTGCCGACATGGATTCCCGCGTCGCTTCGCTCCTTGCTCCGCCTGAGACTGACGAAGGTGACGGCCGTCGACGCTATCATCGCCAATATTGTCTCCATCACATTTTTTCGTTGGCGCGCCGCGGCGTTTTCCGTGCAGCATATGTGCATCATTCTCACGAGGCCCACCATGACCGCCCTCCCCGGCATCTCCGACATCCACGCCGCTGCCGCCAGGCTTTCCGGGCTGATCGTCGAAACGCCGCTGATCGAATCGCCGGAGCTCGACAAGCGCTATGGCGGCCGCATCCTGTTCAAGCCGGAGACGCTGCAGCGCACCGGTTCCTTCAAGATCCGCGGCGCCTACAACAAATTGTCGTGCTTAAGCGAAGAAGAGCGCAGCCGCGGCGTCGTCGCCTTTTCGTCCGGCAATCACGCGCAGGGCGTCGCCGCTTCGGCCGCCATGTTCGGCGTCAGGGCGGTCATTGCCATGCCCGCGGACGCGCCGGCGCTCAAGGTCGGCAATGTGCGCAAGATGGGCGCCGAGGTGGTGCCTTTCGACCGCTTCAAGGACGACCGCATGACCATCGTTCGCCCCTATATCGAGAAGGGCATGGCGCTGGTGCCGCCTTTCGACGATCCGGCCATCATTGCCGGCCAGGGCACCATCGGGCTGGAGCTGGTGCGCCAGGTGAAGGCGCTGGGCGTCAGCCTGGACGCAGTTGTCGTGCCCTGCGGCGGCGGGGGTCTGTCGAGCGGCATTTCCGTCGCGGTGAAGGACGCCTCGGCACAGACGCAAGTCTGGGCGGTCGAGCCGGAGCATTTCGACGACACGCGCCGCTCGCTCGCCGAGGGTGACCGGGTCTCGAATGAGCCTGGCCACACCTCTATTTGCGATGCGATCCTGACCGCCGAGCCCGGTGCCATCACCTTTGAGATCAACCGCAAAAACCTCGCCGGCGCCATCGCCGTCTCGGACAAGGCCACGGCGCAAGCCATGCGCGACGCCATGGCGTACTTGAAGCTGGTGGTCGAGCCCGGCGGCTGCGTTGCGCTCGCGGCGCTCGCGTCCGGCGAGATCGATCTCGCCGGCAAATGCGTGGCGGTGGTGCTTTCCGGCGGCAATGTCGATTTCGGCACCTACGCGGAGATCATGGCGGCGGCGGCCTGATCGGTCAGTCGCCGCTCAATCCAGCGTCCGCCGGAACCGCACCAGCGCAACGCCGGCAAACAACGCCACGAACACCACCAGCCAGCCGATCTCGGTCGCCACAGCCGGCAGTTCCGCGCTCTTCAGCATGACGGCGCGGGTGATGCGCAAAAAATGCGTCAGCGGAAAGATCTCGCCAAGGATCTGGGCCCAGCCCGGCATGCCGCGATAGGGGAACATGAAGCCCGACAGCATGATCGAGGGCAGGAAGAAGAAGAAGGTGAGCTGCAGCGCCTGCATCTGCGTGCGCGCGATCGTCGAAATCGTGTAGCCAAGCAGCACCAGCGCCAGCACGAAAACCAGCACCGCCGAGAGCAGGAGCGACAGCGATCCCATGAAGGGAATGGAAAACAGGAGCTTCGCCGCTGCCAGCACCACCACCACCTGCACCGCGCCGACCACCAGGTAAGGCAGCACCTTGCCCAGCATGATCTCGAGCGGGCTGGACGGCATGGCCAAAAGGTTTTCCATCGTGCCGCGCTCGGTCTCGCGCGTCAGCGCGATCGAGGTCATCATCACCATGGTCATCTGCAGGATGACGCCGAGCAGGCCGGGAACGATGTTGTATTGCGAGATGCCTTCCGGATTGTAGCGCCGGTGCACGACGACATCGAGCTGACCGCGCGCCGCCTCCTTCGCCGCTTCCTGCATGCCTTGCGCTCTCAGCAGCGCTTGGCCGGCGACGGTGCTCAGCGTCGAGATGGCACCGCTCGCCACCGCCGGATCGGTGGCGTCCGCCTCGATCAGGATCTGCGGATTGTCGCCGCGCTCCACCCGTCGCGCGAAATCGGCCGGGATGGTGACGACGAAGGCGACATCGCCGCGCGACATCAGGAACTCGGCTTGCGACGCACTTTGCGCCACATGGTCGAAGCGATAGTAGCCGGTGGTCTGCAGCGCCGAGACCATCGCCCGCGTGTAGGGATCGCTGCTGGTCGCGACGAGTGCTGCCGGCAGGCTCTTCGGGTCGTTGTTGATGGCATAGCCGAACAGCACCAGCTGTATCAGCGGCACGCCCAGCATCATGGCGAAGGTGATGCGGTCGCGCCGCATCTGGATGAATTCCTTGATCAGCAGCGCGCCGAGTCTCGAGAAGGAAAAGATCGCTCTCACGCCATCTCTCATGCCATGTTGTCCTTCGAGCCGGACATGAACTGGATGAAGACATCTTCCAGGCTGGTCTCGCCCGGCGCCACCGTCACCCCTTTGTGCTCCTTCTCGACATCGGCGAGCGCCTTTTCGAGGGCTGCCTTGTCGGAGCCGACGACATGCAGCGTGGCGCCGAACGGCGCCACCTGGTCGACGCCCGGACGCCCCTGCAGCGCCTCGGCCACGCGGTCGAGCCGCGGTCCCTGCAGCACGAAGGTGGTAAGGCCGGCATTCCTCACCACCTCGTCCACGGTGCCGGTGGCCAGCATCTTGCCGTAGGAGATGTAGCTGATGCGGTGGCAGCGCTCGGCCTCGTCCATGTAATGGGTGGAGACCAGCACGGTGAGCCCGCCGCTGGCCAGGCGGTGGATCTCGTCCCAGAACTCGCGCCGTGCCTTCGGGTCGACGCCAGCCGTCGGCTCGTCGAGCAGCAGCAGCTTCGGCTTGTGCATGATGCAGGCAGCGAGTGCCAGCCGCTGCTTCCAGCCGCCGGAAAGCGTGCCGGCGAGCTGGTTGCGGCGCGTCGTCAGGCCGAGTTCCTGCAGCGTTTGCGAGACATACTCCTCGACCGGCTTCAGCTGGTAGAGCCGCGCCACGAATTCGAGATTCTCGCCGATCGTCAGATCCTCGTAGAACGAGAATTTCTGCGTCATGTACCCGACTTCGCGTTTGATCTTGAGCGCGTCGGTAAGGATGTCGAAGCCGAGCACCGTGCCCTCGCCCGCATCCGGCGTCAAAAGCCCGCACATGATGCGGATGGTCGTCGTCTTGCCCGAGCCGTTCGGCCCGAGGAAACCGACGATCTCGCCCTCGGCGACCGCCATCGTGACATGGTTGACGACGGTCTTGTCGCCGAAGCGCTTGACCAACCCACGGACGTCGATGACGTTCATCTGTCAATATCCGCCAGGTCGACATCGACGATCTGGCCGGGCTGCAGCGGATGGGCATCGCCCTCCGGCCGCGCCTCGACGAGATAGACCAGCTTCTGCCGGTTCTCGAGCGAGTAGATCACCGGCGGGGTGAACTCGGGATCGGGCGACACATAGCTGACGCGTGCCTTCAAATCCGGCCCGCAGCCGTCGCAACGGACGCTGAGCAGGGTGCCGACCTTGACCGAGGAGAAGGCCGTCTCCGGCACATAGACGCTGAGTTTTACCGCGCCGTCCGGCAGCATCGAGATCACCGGCGCGGTCGGTCCGGCCGTATCGCCGGGATTGCGGATCACGTCGTCGATGCGGCCGGGCGAAGGCGCCGCCAGCACGCGCTTGGACAGGCGCCACTCGGCCTGCCCCAATTCCGATTGCGCCTGCTTGACCTGGTTCTCGGCAGCTCTGATCGTTTCGGCCCGCGCCGGCAGGCCGCCGACGGCAAGGTTCGCCTCCGCCTGGCCGACCTGCGCGTTGGCGGTCTCCAGCGAAGCCGAGGCCGTGTCATAATCGGCCTGGGTGCCGGTGCCGCGCTTGTAGAGATCGCTGGCGCGGTCATATTTGCGTTTGGCGTCGGCAGCCTGCGCCTTCGCCATGTCCACCTGCGCCTTGAGCACGGCGATCTCTTCCGGCCGCTTGCCCACCTTGAGGTCGGCAAGCTGCGCCTGCGCTTGGGCGAGCGCGGCCTGGGCTTGCGCCACGGCGATCTTGGCATCGGCGCTTTCCAGCGTCACCACCGGCGCGCCCGACTCGACACGGTCGCCGCGCTTGACCGTCACGGTCTCGACCTGCGCGACTTCGATCGGCGCCAGCAGCACATATTCGCCTTCGACATAGCCGACGGCAAGCGGGGCGGCCGGCGCGCAGGCGCCGAACAGCTGGGCCGCGAGCGGCAGCGAACAGAGTAAGCTCATGATTTGACCTTCCTGCCGGCGGCTGCGTCGCGCGCCGCAAGCATTGCCCTGAGGTTGTCGGTCGCGACCGCCACGACCTTGGCGGCCTCCTTGTCGCCGATCTCGCGCCAGCCCATCCTGCGCATCACCGCCTCGCGTCCGATGCGGAAATAGATGACCTGCCCGATGATGGTGAACACGGTGAGCCTGGTGGCCTCGCTCTCGGCCGGTTCGCCGGTCGCCTGCTCCCAGATCTGGCACAGCCGGCGATGCGTCGGTTCGAACACGCCGGCATAAATGCGGTCGAGCGCCGCCGTCGGGTGTGAGAGCTCGCGCAGTACGAATTGTACGATCTCGCCGGCCTGGGGACTTGCCACGACAAAGCCGACCATCCGCGCCAGCGCGGCAAAGAGCTGCGCCCGGGCGGCTTCCGGGCTCGAAGGGGCCGCCGGCTGGGGTGCGCCGAGCGCCTGGCCGGCGATCCCCTGGATGGTCTCGACGATGAAGTCGGCGGCGGCGGCGCGCAGCCCCTCCTTGCCGCCGAAATGATAGGCGATCGAGCCGATATTGGCCTTGGCCTCGGCCGCGATCTCGCGCGTCGAGGTGCCGTCGAAGCCCTGCCGGCCGAACAGCTTCAGCGCGGCCTGCACCAGCGCCGCGCGCGTTTGATCGGCGGGAGAGACTTCGCGTTGCGGCCCTTTGGCGTTCGTTTGTTTGCTCATTCCACCTATTTAATCAATCGATTGATTAAAGTCAAATTGAATTCCAACGCGGCTTGCCATCTTCCTGCGGGCGGGCTTTAGTGCGCGGCCATGGGCAAGGAAGTCGAGCGCAAGTTCCTGGTCGCTGATCCCGCCTGGCGCAGCCTGGTCGAGGCGCATATCCGCATTCGTCAGTTCTACGTCGCCGCGCAGCCTGGACGCACGGTTCGCGTACGCATCAGCGACGGAGGCTCCGCCGCGCTGACGCTGAAGTTCGGCAACAAGACGCGCGAGCGCGACGAATTCGAATATCCGATCCCGCTCGCCGAGGCCGAGGAATTGATGGCCTTCGCGATCGGGCGTGTCATCGAGAAGACACGTCACCATGTTAGGCACCGCGGCTATCTCTATGAAGTCGATGTGTTCGGCGGAGTGCTCTCGGGGCTGGTGGTCGCGGAGTTGGAGACGCCGGAGGACGTGCCTGACGAAATGCTGCCCGACTGGCTCGGTCGCGAGGTCACCGGTGAGTCGAGGTTTTACAACGCGTCGCTGGCCCTCGGCGGGATTCCGGAGATAGCCGCATGAGCTTTCGCATCGATCCGCGCTTGCCGCTGACCGGCGAGGTCAGGCGCATATTGGCTGACGAGATCGGCAAGGCGCTTGGCCAACTCGAGACGGCGCGCGACAAGCCGGAGCAGGGACTGCACAAGTGCCGTAAGCGGCTTAAGGGCGTGCGCGCCTTGTTGCGCCTGGTTCGTTCCGGAGACGAACCGTTCTGCCAGACCGAGAACGAATGCTACAAGCAGGTGTCGGCGCTGCTTGCCGGCCCGCGCGAGGCGACCGCTCTCATCGAGACCATCGACCGTCTGGGCTCCGCTTTTCCGGATGAAACCGCGGCCGGCGAGCTCGAACCCGTCCGCGAGCGGCTGGTGCTGCGCCAGCACGAGCTCCATGCCGGCCCCGGTCTCGACGCTGCCATAAACGCCGCGGTCGCTGCCTGCCGGGAAGGGCTGGAGCGTATCGACAGGCTGTCGCTCCCCGATCAGCCCGAGCAGGCGGCCGACATACTGGCCGAAGGCGCCCGCGCCGCCTTGCGGCGGGCGAAAAAGGCGCTGGATAAGGCGAGCTCGCGCGGCGAGGCCGATGACTTTCACGACCTGCGCAAGGCGTGCAAGACGCATTCGATGCATCTGTCGCTGCTCGGCCGCCTGTGGCCGGCGCCGATCAAGGCGCGCCGCAAGGCGGTTGACAAGCTTGGCGAACGGCTGGGCGAGCTGCATGACGTCTTCGTCATGCGCGCGCTGCTCGTCGCCGCTGGCGAGCCGCTCGGTCCGCCCGAAGACACCAGGCTTCTGCGCAAGCTGCTGAAGCGTGCGGAAAAAAGCCTCAGCAAGACCTGTCTTGCCGATGCCGCCGAATTGTTCGGCGACAGCCCCAAGCGGTCGGCCAGAAAGCTCGCGCGCAAGGCTCGCGACGACCTCGCGCCGCCGCATGAGGAAGCCGGCCCGGTCGCGGCCTGACGCCTATGCCGGCAGCGGCCGCCTTGCTTTCGCCCCGGCATCCGTCCGAGCGCCGGCATCGCGCGGATGCGGCCCGATCGGCATGATCGCCGGAAACGGCGTCGCGCCGAAGGCGAAGGTCCATTTGTAGCCGATGAGCTGCTCTTCCGGCGTGGTGTGCTGGTCGTGATGGGCAAGCAGCCTGGCACGCTCCGCCAAGTCCTCCGCCTCGCGCCGCACCATCTCCGCCGTTTCCGGCCGCATGCGCCGCGAGAAGCTGACGAAGGTCGCTTCGCGTTCCAGATGGGTTATCGCCCAGCCGACAAAATTCTTGTTGGTCGTCTCGAAATGCGGCCGCAGCGGACCCTCGAAATCCCACTGGATCGGTGTCTCGACCAGCAATCTTGCCGACAGGCCGCGCCCGAGCGCCACCAGCCCAAGCTCTTCCAGGTCGCGCAGGTAGAGGAACATAGATGCTTCGCTGAGACCCTGTGAGCGCATGATGCCTTCTGGCGTGAATTTTTCGGACAGCATGATGAAGACGAAGAGCAGCGCCGGCCGCGCGGCGAGCTTCCGCTCGATCTCCGGCGCGACGTGGTTGGCCGGTCCCGGTCCCCGGTTCATCGAGCCCAGCACATTCTCCAGTTCCACGTCCGCAGCGGCGCAGATTTGTATCAGCCGATCGAGCTTGCAGTTGCGCTCATGAAAGATGCGCTTCACTGTCGGCTCGGAAACGCCCATGCGCTCGGCCAGCGCCCGGTAGGTCAGGCCCTTGGCCTTCAATGTCCGTTTCAGCGCCTCGAAGATCGGCCCGTTCATGGAATGCACCTCGTTTGCGCGAATTCGTATCGCTCCTCGATACTACGCTCGAACTGGCTTCCGGAAAAGTATCGAAAAACCTAGCTCTTGGCCGTCAACACAGGAGAGCATCATGAAAAACCTCATCGCTTCGACCTTTCTCGCCATCGCCGGCATCGCAACGGCTGCCACCGCCGAGGCCGGCGAGATCTGGCGCGCCGGCGGCTTCGAGCAGCCGGAATCGGCGCTGGTCGATGCCGCCAACAAGCGCATCGTCGTCTCCAACATCGTCGGCAATCCGGGCGAAGCTGATGGCAACGGCTATTTGTCGCTGCTGTCGCTGGACGGCAAGGTCATCAGCCGCCATTGGGTGGACGGCATGGACGCGCCCAAGGGCATGGCGATTGCCGGCGGCAAGCTCTACGCCGCCGACATCACCAAGGTCCGCGTCGTCGACCTCGCCAGCGGCAAGCTGGTCTCTACCATCGATGTGCCCGGCGCCGTCTTCCTCAACGACATGACCGCCGATGCCTCGGGCAAGGTCTATTTTACCGATATGCTCGCCGACACGATCTACCGTATCGACGGCGACAAACCGGAGCTGTTCATCAAGGATGCGCTGCTCGCCTCGCCCAATGGCGTCTTCGCCGATGGCGACCGGCTGATCGTCGCGTCCTGGGGCAGGGGCATCAAGCCCGATTTCAGCACGGCGGCGCCGGGCGGCCTGCTGGCCGTCGACCTCGCCAGCAAGAAGGTGACGCCGCTGCCGGGCGCGCAAAACTTTGCCGACCTCGACGGCGTCATCGCCATCGGCGACACGATCTATGCCACCGCCTACATGACCGGCACGCTCTATCGCTACAAGGGCGGCGGCGCGCCGGAAGCGATCGCCACTTTCAAGCCGGGCAGCGCCGATATCGGCACCGACGGCAACTCGACCATCTATGTTCCGCTGATGAACGAAGGCGCGGTCGCGGCGCTGAAGCTCGACTGAGGACGATTGCGGCGGGAACGAGGTCGATCGGGGCTGGACCGCCATATCGACGCGGCTGCCATCTGGTTCAGCCGCTCGCTCCGGGATATCCGGCAGCAACCGTCACATGGGCCAAGCCGTGAAGACATCCAGCCTGACCGGCGCCGCCGTGTCGCCAATGGTCCCGGTGCTCGTATGCGCACTGGCGATCTTCCTTTTGTCCGGGATGGACGCGGCGATGAAGTCCCTGGTCATCGCGGTCGGTGTGTACAACACGGTGCTGTGGCGCAGCCTGGTCTCGACCTTGATCGCGGGCGCGGCCTGGTCGGCGGGGCCGCGCTCGAAGCCGGCTCTTCCGGTGCTGGGGCTGCATGCGCTGCGCGCCGCGGTCGTCGGCATCGTCCTGGTTTCGTTCTTTTGGGGTCTCGCCAGATTGCCGCTCGCCGAGGCGATCGGGCTCAGCTTTGTCGCGCCCCTGTTTGCGCTTTTTCTCGCAGCCTTGTTGCTGGGCGAGAGAATCCGGCGCCAGGCGGTGTGGGCGTCGCTGGCCGGCATCGCCGGCGTCGCGATCATTCTGGCCGGCCAGTTCGGGCAGGCCGGCCACTCGCAGGATGCGCTCCTGGGCACGGCCGCGGTGCTCGTATCGACTGTGTTCTATGGCTACAATCTGATCCTCGCGCGGCGGCAGGCGCTGTTGGCCAAGCCGGTCGAGATCATGCTGTTCCAGAACCTCTGCATCGCGGTCATCCTTGGTCTCGCCGCGCCGTGGCTCGCCGTCGCGCTGCCGAGTGACCTGTGGCTTCACCTGGTCGGGGTGGCGATGCTGTCGCTTGCCGGCCAATTCCTGATGAGTTGGGCCTACGCCCGCGCCGAAGCGCAATATCTCATCCCGACGGAATACTCGGCCTTCATCTGGGCGATCGCGCTCGGCTGGTTCTTCTTCGGCGAGGAGGTGGCCTGGACCACGCTGACCGGGGCTTGCCTGATCGTCGCCGGCTGCCTGATCGCGGCGCGCGCCAACCCGAAACTTGCCGAGCCGATCGAAGCGGCAGTTTGAGAGAACATGTCGCTCTACGCGGACTGCGATTGTGCTTTCAGCTGCGCCCGCGCGTCGCGAATCGAGGCGGCATAGGTGACCAGCGGCCGCTTGAGGCCGTGGTTGATCAGCATGCGCCTTGTCTGCGGCGCGGCACCCGCGATGATGAAGCGCACGCCGGCGCTTCCGGCCTTGTGCGCGGCGCCCTCGAGGACGTTTGCCGCCGTCGAGTCGAGGAACGGCACCGCCGAGCAATCGAGGATGAAATTCTTGCGCTGGTCTGCGATGCGGTCGAGCACGGCGCCGACGGTCGAGGCGGCACCGAAGAAGAAGGCCCCGGAGATTCGATAGATGACGGTATCGGCGTCGGCCGCCTGGCTTGAATCATAAGTGGCGGCGCGATCGGCGACGTCCTCCGGCACCAGCGGCAGATCGGCCTCGACGGCGATGGACTTGGCCATGCGATCGATGAACAGGATCGACCCGAGCGCGAAGCCGACGACGATGCCTTCCGTCAGATCGCGGAAGATGACGATCAGGAACGTCGCCATCAGCACCAGCGCGTCGCCACGCGAGGCTCTGAGCAGCGTGAGGAAAGCCTGCTTCTCGAACATGTTCCAGCACACGACGGCGAGTACGCCGGCCAATGCGGCGAGCGGGATGTAGCTGGCCAAGGGCGCCGCCGCCAGCATCAGGACAAGCAGGATCGCCGAATGCAGCATGCCGGAGACGGGGCCATGCGCGCCGGCCCTCACGTTGGTGGCCGTGCGAGCGATCGTGCCGGTGGCACATATGCCGCCGAACAAGGCTGACGCGATGTTGGCGAAGCCTTGCGCCACCAGTTCGCAATTGGAGCGGTGCCGCCTTCCGCTCATGCCGTCTGCGACCACGGCCGAGAGCAGCGACTCGATCGCTCCGAGCAGCGCGAAGGCGATCGCGTCCGGCAGCACGTGGATCATCCTCTCCAAGCTGACCGGCGGCAGGGCTGGCCATTGCAGGTTCCGCGGGATGCCGCCATACCTCGTGCCGATCGTTTCCGCAGGCAGGGCGAACAGCGCCACGACCAGCGAGGCGACGCCGATGGCGATCAGCATCGCGGGCCATCTCGGCTGCCAGCGCCGCAAAAAGACAATGGTTAGGACAGTCAGCATCGCCACGAAGGTCGCGGCCGGACTGATCGTGCCGATCGCCTCGCCGATCACGGTCAGCTTCGGCACCAGCGGCCCGGGCTCCTTGCCGCCGAGTTTCAGCCCGAGCAGTTCGACGATCTGCCCGGAGAAGATGATGACCGCGATCCCGGCGGTAAAGCCGACGGTCACGGGATAGGGAATGAACTTGATGTAGGTGCCAAGCCTGAGGTAGCCGATGGCGAGCAGGAAGACGCCCGCCATCATCGTTGCGAGCAGCAGCCCGTCGACGCCGACGCGCGCCACCGTCGCCGCTACCAGCACGATGAAGGCGCCGGCCGGACCGCCGACCTGGAAGCGGCTGCCGCCAAGCGCGGAGATGATGAAGCCGCCAACGATCGAGGTGTAGAGGCCTCGCTCCGGCGTCACGCCGGACGCGATGGCGATCGCCATGCACAACGGCAGCGCCACGATGGCCACCGTCAACCCCGCGACGGCGTCAGCCCTGAAATGCGCCAGCGTGTAGCCTTCGCGCAGCACCGTGACCAGCTTGGGCGTGAACAGCTCGGCAAAGGACGGCCGCGCCTGGGGGTGGATTGACCGCCGGACCTGATCCATGGACTGCCTTCCGCTCCGTAAGGGCGGCGGGATCGTCGGCAGGGCTGTCGGCGGTCGCCGTCGCGACTTCTTGTGCGGCTCAGCCTTGGGAGTTCTGCGGCGTGGCAGGCTTGAGACGCACGCCCCTGCCGCCGCGCTCGCTGGCCTGGTTCTCGCCGATCAGCTCCACCCCGGCCTCGTCGAGTGCCTGGATGACCTTCATCAGCGTATCGACCACGCCTCTGACGACACCTTCACTCGCTTCCATGCGTTGGATGGTCGGAAGCGAAACCCCGGCGCGCTCGGCGAGCGTTTTCTGGTCGATACCGGCCAACGCCCTCGCGGCGCGCATCTGCGCGGCAGTGATCATCGGCCAGAACCCCTGTCTGAGTCTGCAGTATCAATGGATAATCCAAAGATCATGATGTTTCAAGCATCATAACAAACAGTTGAAACATGAGTACTCATTCGCTGTCCGCCACCACTTTGCGCCGCTGCAGCAGGCGCGCTGCAACCCAGCACAACATGGCCCAGGCAAAGCCGGCGCACCAGCCGGCAAGCACGTCGGACGGCCAATGCACGCCGAGATAGACGCGGCTGGTTCCGACCAGCACCGTGGTGAGCACGGCGAGGCCGAGCACGAAGATCTTCGTCCTGCGGTTCGGTAGGAAACGCGCGGCGAGCGAGCCCAGCGTGAGATAGGTCACCGCCGACAGCATCGCATGGCCGCTCGGAAAGGAGAGCGAGGTCTCGTTGACGAGATGCGAGACGAGATCGGGGCGGGGCCGGTCGACCTCGAACTTGAGCAGGCTGGACGCCGCCTGACCGCCCGCCACCGAAACGAACACGAACAGTGCGGTCGCCGGTCGGCGCATCAGCAGAAAATAGACGATCACCGCAGTCGTGATCAGCACCAGCACGCTGGTGCTGCCGAGCGCGGTGATATCGCGCACCGCGCCTTGCAGCCAAAGCGGACCGATCGGGCTGTCCGGCTGCCCGGCATGGCGGAAGGCGAGCAGGATTTCCGTGTCCAACGCATGCGGAGTCGTGGCGCGCGCCACGCCCATGAGTTCCACCAGGCCCCATAGCCCGCAGGCGATGGCCAGCCCGGCCGCAAGCACCGGGAATTCTATTCTGTTGAGCAGCGCCTTGGCGGTCGATTTCATGCCGGGCCTGCTCCAATTACAGCCGCTGCATATAGGGTCCGAGCGTGATCAGCGCGACGGCCGCGATCGCCAGCACGACGCCTGTCGCTTGGAAAGTGTTGAGGCGCTCTCCAAAGAAGACCAGCGCCACGACATTGACTGAGACCAGCTGGATCACTGCCGACAGGCTGAACGACACCGACATGCCGAATTCGCGGATCAGCCTGAGCATGATCAGATTGCCGGCGGAATAGAGCGCCAGCGTCAGCACGATCTTGCCGAGACTCGGCGCCAATCCCCATTGTTTGGCCGCCATCGCGGCCAGCAGGAAAATCACAGTCGAAACGCCAAGCTGCGCCAGTCCCCAGAGACTCACGTTCATCCCTCCCGAAGCGGCCTTCGCCGCGCCGCTCGCCGCTTTTGTTTCCGAAGCGCGCGAAGCCGTCAAGCTGATGGCGTCGGGCAAGCTACGCTGCGACGGGATCGAAGGCGGAATCTCGCAAGGCAAGCCCCGCAGCCATGGTTGGCGTCCTTGCGCCGAGCGCGCTCGGGAGTCTGCTCGCCGTGTGGCGTGGGCCTCGTGTGGCGCCAATGCGTGGGCGAACAGTCATCAGCCGGCAAATTGGCATTGCTCAATGGGGCTGATGTCACGAAAATGTGATCGGCCGCCTATAGGGATCGACCGGTTACCCGTTCCAGCCACCTCAAGAGCCAGAGGAGCCCATGACCCAACCTGAGATCCGCTTCCGTACCAGCCAGCTCGAGGAGAATGACGGCCCGCCCGTCAATCCTACCGACAACCGCACGATGGGCGAGATCATCGCCGCGCGCTTCTCGCGCCGCGACTTCCTCAAGGGCTCGCTGGCTGTCTCGGCCATCGCCGCCACCGTGAGCCCGCTGGCGCTCGTCGCGGCAGACGAGGCGCGCGCCGCCGAGGCCTCGGCCTTCAAATTCGACGAGCTCGAGGCCGGCATCGACGACAAGCACCACGTCGCGCCGGGCTACGATGCCGACGTGCTCTTGCGCTGGGGCGACCCGCTCTTTACCGATTCGCCGGAATTCGACCCGGCAAAACAATCGGCCGAAGCCCAGGCAAGACAGTTCGGCTACAACAACGACTATATCGGTTATATCCCGATCGACGGCTCGGCCGAGCATGGCCTGCTGGTCGTCAACCACGAATACACCAACCCGCATCTGATGTTCCCCGGCATCGTCAAGATCGTCGACAAGGACGGCAAGAAGGCCGCCGAGGTGGCGCCGCTCAGCAAGGAGCACGTCGATGTCGAGATGGCGGCGCACGGCGGCAGCATCGTCGAGATCCGCAAGGAGGGCGGCAAATGGCAGGTGGTGCGTGACGGCAAGCTCAACCGCCGCATCATGTCCACCACCGAAATGGCGCTGTCCGGTCCGGTAGCCGGCCATGATCGCGTCAAGACCAATGCCGACCCGTCTGGCACCAAGGTCTTCGGCACCCTCAACAACTGTGCCGGCGGCGTCACGCCCTGGGGCACCTATGTGATGGCCGAGGAGAACATCCACGGCTATTTCTCGGGCGAGCTGCCGGAAGGCCACAAGGAGGCCGCCAACTACAAGCGTCTCGGCATTCCGGAGGGCGCCTATGAATGGGGCGCGCATTACGATCGCTTCAACCTCGCCAAGGAACCGAACGAGCCCAACCGCTTCGGCTGGGTCGTCGAGGTCGACGTCAATGACCCCAATTCGGTGCCGAGGAAGCGAACCGCCATGGGTCGCTTCAAGCATGAAGGCGCCGAATCGATCGTGACCAAGGATGGCCGCGTCGTCTTCTATCTCGGCGACGACGAGCGCTTCGACTATGTCTACAAATTCGTCACCAAAGGCACGTTCAATCCGAACGACCGCGCCGCCAACATGAACCTGCTCGACGAGGGCACACTGCATGTCGCCAAATTCGCCGAGGACGGCTCGGTCGAATGGATGCCGATCGTGTTCGGCGAAGGTCCGCTGACGGCGGAAAACGGTTTCGCCAGCCAGGCCGACGTTCTGATCGAGACGCGTCGCGCCGCCGACCTGCTCGGCGCCACCAAGATGGACCGGCCGGAAGACATCCAGCCCAATGCCGGCAACGGCAAGGTCTATGTCATGCTGACCAACAATTCCAAGCGCAAGGCCGACCAGGTCGACGCCGCCAATCCGCGCGCGGCGAACGCCTTCGGCCACATCATCGAGATCGTCGAAGACGGCGGCGACTTCGCCGCCACCAAGGGCAAGTGGGAAGTGCTGCTGAAGTGCGGTGATCCTTCGGTGGCCGATGTCGGCGCCACCTTCTCGACTGCCACCACCGCCAATGGCTGGTTCGGCATGCCGGACAATTGTGCCGTCGACTCGGCCGGCCGCCTGTGGGTCGCGACCGACGGCCAGGGCCCGAAGGCCACCGGCCGTACCGACGGCCTGTGGGCGGTCGACACCGAGGGCGCGGCGCGGGCGACCTCAAAGCTGTTCTTCCGCGTGCCGATCGGCGCCGAGATGTGCGGCCCGCTATTCGCGCCGGATGACCAGACCGCCTTCGTCGCCGTCCAGCATCCGGGCGACGGCGGCGAGGACTGGGAAGCTTTTGGCCGCCCCTCCTATTACGAGGATCCATCGACCCGCTGGCCGGACTTCAAGCCGGACATGCCGGTGCGTCCGGCGGTCGTTGCCATCACCAAGCAGGGCGGCGGCAAGATCGCGGTCTGATTGGCGACTCGCTTAAGCAGGGGAAGGGTTGCGGTGATCCGCGACCCTTCCTCATCTTGCGATTACTCCACGCCTCGGACCACGGCCATGTTCAGGGTGGTTCTCAACCGGAAGCCGATGGCCTCGTAGAGGCCGATGGCTGGAGCATTGCTGTCATAGGCGTGCAGGTATGGAACCTCGCCCCGCGCCATGATCCGGTTCGCCACGAACAGCGACAGCAGCCTGGCAAGGCCGCCGCCGCGGAAATCCGGATGCGTGCACACGCCGCTGAGCTCGGAGTAGCCGGGCTGCTTCATGCGCTCGCCGGCCATCGCCGCGAGCCTGCCGTCGATCTTCACGCCCCAGAACTCGCCGAGGCTCAAGGCTTCGAGCGTGAACGGGCCGGGCTTGGTGAGCGATGCCAAAGCGAGCATCTCGGCCGCATCGTCCGGCGTCAGTCGCTGCACGCGCTCGTCGGAGACCGCCTCAAGCGGCTGCTCGGCAACCATCTGCACCAGGGACGCGGTCGAAACCGCGGCAAGTTCCGAAGGCAGAGCGATCGGGTCCGTCTGAACCAGGATGGCGCTTTCAAGCGGCGGGAGCAGCTTGCCCAGAGATTGCAGGCTTTCCGCATCGTCCGCGGCTGTGGCGGCGAAGGGAACGATCGAAGGCCGGTACCGCCTGGCGAGGGTATCGCCTTCCGCAAAGGCCTGGTGGCGCGTCGCCAACGCGCTCCAGATCGGACGGTCGAGAACATGTTTCATTGTGCGACGGCCTTGGGCGCCACTGCCTTGGCCTTTTCCGCCCGGCGGTCGAGCGGGGTCGCGGCCAGTCGATCCTCGATGGCGGCGATCTGGCCAAGCAGCGGCCCGGAGAGGTCCGCGCACAATTCCGCGACCGCGCCCTCGATGCGCGGCCAGACGTCTTGCTTCGCGGCGTCGACCAGCCGCTGGCCGTCCGCTGAGAGGGAGACGATCCGGCGCCGCTGGTCGTCATCCGATTGTGCGACCTCGACCAGGCCGAGCTCGGTGAGCAGCGACACGGCCCGCGTCACGCCCGGCTGCGCGATGCCGAGCGACTGCGCCAGTTCGCCGACCGGCAGCGGCCCCAGCCTATCGAGCGCGGCGAGCAGCGGATACTGACTCGACTGGATCCGCACATCCAGGCGATCGAGCACGCGCTGCGTGTCGGCCTGCAACTGCTCGCCAATGCGCTTCAGCCTGCTGCCGAGGCAGAGAAAGCCGAGGGACCTCAGAACATCTTCCATCGTCGAACTGCCGGAACACAACGGATAACATGATATATAACATTGCATGGAAATTGGCAATATGGTTTCACGATGCAGCCGGAGCGCCGGCTTTGGCCGATAGACATTCCCTCTTCATCCGCCGCCGATAGCATCCTATATGGCGCTGGCGCGACATGACCGATCCGTCGCGCCAAGGCGACTGATTCGAGGCCCGTGGGCTCCGGGTCCTTCTTCATCGGCATGCGGACGCTTGATGCCATCCCTGCGCATCCATATCGACAGGTTTCTTGACGGCGCGGCGCCCAAGGTGCCGCGGCGCGAGCTGTCGCATCTCGAGCGCCTGGCGCTGGTGCGGCGCCATGGCGACTTCTCGCTCGCCTATTCCACCGCCGTGCAGCAAAAGCTGTCCTACTTCAGCGAAGGCGATGGCTACATCGCATTCGGCACCAAGATGAAGCACCATTTCGCGCTTGGCGATCCGGTCGTCGATCCGCCGGACCGGCCAGGCTACATCAAGCGCTTCGTCGAGGCCGCCGGCGGCCCCTGGTTCGTTCAGATAAGCGCCGCCACGGCAAAGGTGCTGGCCGGGCTCGGTTATCAGATCAATCGGCTGGGCGTCGACACAAGGTTGCAGCTGCCGGCGCATGATTTCTCCGGCAAGCGCAACGAGACCGTGCGCTATTCGGAGCGCTGGCTGGCAAAGAAGGGCTTCACCTTCGCCGAGGACAGGGCCAACATGCTGCTCGACGAGGTTTCGCGGCTGTCCGAGAATTGGCGCGGCGAGCGCATCGTCAAACGTTGGGAGATGGGCTTCCTGAACCGCCCTTTCGCCGACCATCTCGGCGCCGACATGCGCCGCTTCGTCCTTCACGGCCCGCAGGGTGAGCTCGTCGCCATCCTCGATTTCGATCCGCTGTTCAGCAATGGCGAGGTCATCGGCTATACCACCGCCTTCAAGCGCAAGCAGGTCGACGCCACGCCGCATGCCGAGATCGGCCTGACCAAATTCGCCGTCGATCGCTTTCGCGAGGAGGGCGTTTCGGTGGTCACGCTTGGCCTGTCGCCGCTGCTCGACGTCGAGCCGAGCGGCTTTGCCGAATCGAGCTTCTGGCGCAGCACCTTCCGGCGCGCCTACGAGTCGCCCTGGGTCAACCGCTCGCGCTTCAACCTGCAGGGCCAGGCCGCCTTCAAGCGCCGCTTCCACGGGCTGGAGGAGCCGACTTACATTGCCTTCCGCAAGGGAACGCTGATGGAGATGCTTGGACTGCTGCGGCTGATCAAGGCGATTTGAAGCAAGCCCTGTTCGTCAATTCCTCAGCCGATACCCGGTCCTGAAAATCCACGCCACGATTGCGATGCAGGCGGCCAAAAACACCAGCGTCATGCCGAGACTGACGCCGACCGAGACGTCCGCTTTGCCGTAGAAACTCCAGCGGAACCCGCTGATCAGGTAGACGACCGGGTTGAACAGCGTGATCGTCTTCCAGATGCCGGGCAGCATATGGATCGAATAGAAGCTGCCGCCCAGAAAGGTGAGCGGCGTGACGATCAGCAGCGGCACCAGCTGCAGCTGCTCGAAGGTCTTGGCCCAGATGCCGATGATGAAGCCGAACAGGCTGAAGGTCACCGCCGTCAGCACCAGGAAGGCGATCATCCAGAACGGGTGCTCGATCCTGAGCGGCACGAACAGCGCCGCGGTCGCCAAGATGATCAGCCCGAGCATGATCGATTTGGTCGCCGCGCCCCCGACATAGGCGATGATGATCTCGAGATAGGAGACCGGCGCCGACAAGAGCTCGTAGATCGAGCCGACGAATTTCGGGAAATAGATCGCGAACGACGCGTTCGAGATCGACTGCGTCAAAAGCGAAAGCATCATCAGCCCCGGCACGATGAAAGCGCCGTAGCTGATGCCGTCGATCTCGGTGATGCGCGAGCCGATCGCCGAGCCGAAGACGACGAAATAGAGCGATGTCGAGATCACCGGCGAGACGATGCTCTGCAGCACCGTGCGGAACGCACGCGCCATCTCCATCCGGTAGATCGCCCACACTGCACGAAGGTTCATAGCCGCGTGGCGGTTCATGGCTCTTGCCTCAGCAGATTGACGAAGATCTCTTCGAGCGTGCTGTTTTTGGTATCGAGGTCGTGAAACTGAATGCCTGCGGCCTCGAGATCGCGGATCAGCGAGGCGACGCCCGGCCGGTCGCTCTGGCTGTCATAGGTGTAGGTGAGTTCGTTGCCGTCCGCCGACAGCTCCAGCGCATAGCGCGACAGGCCCTCGGGCAACGCGGCGAGCGGCGCGCGCAGCTCCAGCGTCATCTGCTTGCGGCCGAGCTTGCGCATCAGCTCGGCCTTGCCTTCGACCAGGATGATCTCGCCGCGGTTGATGACGCCGACCCGGTCGGCCATCGCTTCGGCCTCCTCGATGTAATGCGTCGTCAGAATGATGGTGACGCCGTCCTCGCGCAGCCGCCTGACCATCGCCCACATGTCCTGGCGCAGCTCGACGTCGACGCCCGCCGTCGGCTCGTCGAGGAACAGCACGCGCGGTTCGTGCGACAGCGCCTTGGCAATCATCAGCCGGCGCTTCATGCCACCCGATAGCGTGATGGCCTTGGCGTCCTTCTTGTCCCACAGCGAGAGATCGCGCAGCACCTTCTCGACGAAAGCCTTGTCGGGCGCCTTGCCGAACAGGCCGCGGCTGTAGTTCACCGTCGCCCAGACCGTCTCGAAGGCGTCGATGGTGAGCTCCTGCGGCACCAGCCCGATCAGGCTGCGCGCCGCGCGGTAGTCCCTGCCGATATCGTGACCATCGACGGTGACGCTGCCCGACGAGCGGTTGACGATTCCGCAGACGATCGAGATCAGCGTCGTCTTGCCGGCGCCGTTCGGCCCGAGCAGCGCGAAGATCTCGCCGCGCTCGATGTCGAGGTTGATTTCCTTCAGCGCCTTGAAACCGGTGGCATAGGTTTTCGTGACGCCGGAGATGGAGATGATGGGTGACATGCTGAAATATGGCCGGCTGGAAAACGTGACCTGATATAGGTCGGATGTCGTTTTATGCAAATCGGCAATCGACCGTGCTCCTGACAGTTCTCGACAGTCGCCGCCGCTCGCGGCCTCCAACAGCGCCGGCAAGCGGTCACGCGGTGCGTCTGTCCATGACCGCCCGACGCTGCGACAACGCGCCTCGCGTGACGCCGCGCCGCTTTGACCGATGCGCGTTCGAAGCCTATCCTTCAAGCCTGAATTGCAGCCGGAGCCCAGCATGGACCCGCTCATCCTGTCGCGCATCCAGTTCGGCGCGAATATCTCGTTCCATATTCTGTTTCCGGCGATCACCATTGCACTTGGCTGGGTGCTTCTCTTCTTCAAGCTCCGCTACAACGCGACCGGCGACTCGGCCTGGATGCGCGCGTATTTCACCTGGGTGAAGGTGTTCGCGCTGTCCTTCGCCATGGGTGTGGTGTCGGGCGTCACCATGAGCTTCCAGTTCGGCACCAACTGGCCGGGCTATATGGAAACGGTCGGCAACATCGCCGGGCCGCTCCTTGCCTATGAGGTGCTGACCGCCTTCTTTCTCGAGGCGGCCTTCCTCGGCATCATGCTGTTCGGCTTCCGCCGCGTCTCCAACCGCATTCACACCCTGGCGACCGTGCTGGTGGCGGGCGGCACCACGGTTTCCGCCTTCTGGATCATCGCGCTGAACTCCTGGATGCAGACACCGGCCGGCTTCGAGATGATCGACGGCAAGGCGCATGCCCTCGACTGGTGGGCGGTCATCTTCAATCCGTCCATGCCCTACCGCCTGGTCCACATGCTGCTCGCCTCCGGGCTCACGGTCTCGTTCCTGATCGCCGGCTGCTCGGCGCTGCGCTACCTTTATGGCGACCGCTCGGAATCGATGTGGAAGGCGCTGCGCACCGGCGTCTTCGCCGCCGCCATCCTGATTCCGATCCAGATCTTTGCCGGCGACCAGCACGGCTTGAACACGCTCGAGCACCAGCCGCAGAAAATCGCCGCCATGGAGGCGAACTGGAACACCGGCGCCCACGTGCCGCTGGTGCTGTTCGCGCTGCCCGACGAGGCGGCCAAGGAAAACAGGATCGAGCTCGCCATTCCCGACGGCGCCAGCCTCATCCTGCGCCACAGCACAAGCGGCGTCGTACCCGGCCTCAACGACTATCCGGGCAACCACCCGCCGGTCTTCCCGGTGTTCTGGGGTTTCCGCGTCATGGTCGGCACCGGCATCCTGATGCTCATCGTCTCCTGGTCGGCAGCCTTCTTTCTCAAGCGTCGCCGCAACCTGCCTAAGCCGCTGGCCCTGATCATGGTGCCGATGGCGCTCTCCGGCTGGCTGGCGACGCTGGCCGGCTGGTACACGACCGAGATCGGCCGCCAGCCCTGGCTGGTCACCGGGATATTGAAGACGGCCGATGCCGTCGGCCCGGTCGCCGGCAGCCATGTCGCGCTGACCCTGGCCGTCTATCTCATCCTCTATGTGCTGCTCTTGATCGCCTATCTCGGCGTGCTGGTGCATCTCGCGCTGAAGGCGGCCAAGGAAGGCGACACCTCGCCGTTGCCCGGCGTCATGAACGCCGCGATGTCGCAGCCGGCCGCCGGAGAGTGAACATGCAGGAGCAAGACAAGCGGTACGGTCGGTTCGATGCGGGCCTTTCTTCTGAGGTCGGCGCTGCCCCTGGCGTTGCGGCCGGCGGGGCGATGAGGGGCAGCGCCAACCTTCGCAATCGATCTGAGACAATTGCTTCAAACAGTATGGCCGTCTGTCGGACCAATCTCGGTTGGAGGAAAGAAAGATGACCTTCGACTGGCCCACCGCGCTTCCGCTGATCTTCGCCGGCCTGATGGGCCTCGCCATCCTGATCTACGTCATTCTCGACGGTTTCGATCTCGGCATCGGCATCCTGTTCGCAGGCGCCGAAGATGCCGAGCAGGACACGATGATCGCCGCGATCGGCCCGTTCTGGGACGCCAACGAGACCTGGCTGGTGCTGGCGGTCGGGCTCTTGCTGGTCGCCTTCCCGATGGCGCACGGCACCATCCTCACCGCGCTCTATATCCCGGTGTTCCTGCTGTTGGTCGGCTTGATCCTGCGCGGCGTTGCCTTCGATTTCCGCGCCAAGGTGCCGGCCGGCAAGAAGCACCGCTGGAACCGCATCTTCTTTCTCGGCTCCACCATGGCCTCGCTGGCGCAGGGCTATATGCTCGGCGTCTATGTGCTCGGCCTCGATGTCGGCATTGGCGGCATGGCCTTCGGCGCGCTGGTCGCGCTCTGCCTGTCGGCGGCCTACGCCGCCATGGGCTCGGCCTGGCTGATCTACAAGACCGAGGGCGACCTGCAAGGAAAGGCGGTGCGCTGGCTGCGCGTCACGCTGGTGCTGACGGCGCTCGGCATGGTCGCGGTCTCTTTGGCGACGCCCTTCGCCAGCCCGCGCATCTTCGACAGATGGTTCCTCTGGCCGGAGATCCTCTATCTGTCGCCGCTGCCGATCGTATCGGCGCTCTTGTTCCTGTGGCTGTGGCGGCAGACGTTTCATCTGCCCAAGCCCGACGACCGGCATGCGCTGCGGCCCTTCCTGACCCTGGCCGCCATCTTCGCGCTCGGTTTCGCCGGGCTCGCCTGGTCGTTCTATCCCTATGTCGTGCCCGACAAGCTGACGATCTGGCAGGCCGCCTCGGCGCCGGAGAGCCTGGCCTTTATCCTGGTCGGCACCGTCGTCGTGCTGCCGATCATTATTTTCTATTCGTTCTACGCCTATCGCGTGTTCGGCGGCAAGGCGACGGATCTGACCTACGATTGAGGAGAGGCGTTGGTGACGGCGTCTTTCTCCCCGTCACCATACGGGGAGAAATGCCCGGCAGGGCAATGAGGGGCAGCGCAAACCTGTCAAGCAGAGCGGCGGCCCGTTCCTGCAAATGCCGGCGCCGCCCCTCATCCGCCTGCCGGCACCTTCTCCCCGTATAGTGACGGGGAGAAGGCCTAAGATGGTCATCCTCAGCTTTTGCTACTTGCCAGCACCAGCACCGGCTTCTCGCTGTAGAGCGCGGGAAACAGCGCTTTCAAATTCTCGATCTTCGGCAGGTCGTTGTAGACGATATAAGGGTAGGTCGGGTTCAGCGTCAGGAAATCCTGATGGTAATCCTCGGCCGGATAGAAGGTCTTGCCCGTCTCAAGCGTCGTCACGATCGGCTTCGAAAACACCTTGGCCTTGTCGAGCTGGGCGATGTAGCTCTCGGCGATCTTCTTCTGCTCGTCGTTCTCGGCAAAGATGGTCGAGCGGTACTGCGTGCCCTGGTCCGGCCCCTGGTAGTTGAGCTGAGTCGGATTGTGCGCGACCGAGAAATAGACCTGCAGCAATTGGCCATAGGTGACCTTCGACGGATCGTAGGTGATCTCGACCGATTCCGCGTGGCCGGTGCGGCCGGTGCCGACGACCTCGTAGACGGCGTTCTCGGCGCTGCCGCCAGCGTAGCCGGAGACGGCCTTGCTGACGCCCTTGACGTGTTGGAACACGCCCTGCACGCCCCAGAAGCAGCCGCCGGCGAAGATCGCTTTCTCCCTGCCGCTGGCGGCCTTTTCATCCAAAACCGGCGGCGGGATCACCACCGCGTCCTCGGCCGAACGCGCCGGCGTCTGCCAGAAGACGGCCGCGGCCGCCGGCAGCACCAGCGCTGCAAGCGGGGCCAGCGAGCGCCGCGCCGCCTTTTTGTCGATGCCGTTCATGTCGGATCTCCTTGTTCGTTGTTCCACTATATACGAAGCAAGCCGCCGCTGGTTTCTCACTTTGCCGTGCGGCGGCTTATGGCCGATGGCGATTGTTGCCAAGAGACCGGGCCGCTGACTTATTGCGCCGGCGCCATCGCGTCGGCAGGCTTCATCGCATCCGCGGGCTTCATGGCATCCGTGGCGGGTTTCATCGCCTGGGTCGCCATCGCATCGGGCTTCATTTTATCCGCGGGCTTCATCGCGCCGGTCGGCATCATAGCATCGGTCGCCGGCTTCATCCTTTCCGTCGCCATCGCATTGGCTGGCTTCATCGCGTCGGTCGTGTCGTCGGCACGGGCGCCGGCAACGAACGCGGCAGCGGCAAGCGCGAAAGCCAGCGTCGGCAGCGTGAGGAATCTGGTCATGCTAGTTCTCCTTGGGTTTGGCGCGCAGATGCGGGCCTTTGGTTAAGCGTTGCCGCTCTGATGCGGCCCGCGCGAAAAGAAAAATCAGTTTGCCGCGGCGGCCAGGATCGGCCCGCCGTCCGGCGTCTGCACCAGCACTGCCGTGCTCAAGCCCCCGGGTGCCGTAGGCAGCGGCAGCGTCGTCGCCTCGCCGTTCCAGCGGCCGAGCCTCTGCAGCGAATGCACGACATTGGCATGCGGCAGCGTGCGTCCGGTGTTCTCGCCGCGCGCCACCGGCACCTCGACGACGCCGCGTGCGTAGCGCACCAGCCAGACATCGGCCGCGCCACCGGGCGCCGTGCCGGCGCCGATGCTCACCTTGCCGTCGCCGAGCGAGAGCGCCGGACCCTTGGCGTGCGGGGTTGTCGAGATCAGCCGCTCGATCTCGCCGGGCGCCGCACCGACGGCGTCGGCGCTGCCGTTCACCACCACCTGCGGCGTGAACGGCCCGTCATGGCCGAGCGGCGGCTCGTAGGCGACCTGGCGCTGGGTGAATTCCTGCCGGCCGAAAATGTCCTTCCAGCCGAGATAGTCCCAGTAGGTGACGTTGAAGGACAGCGCCAGCACGCCCGGCCGATCCTTGACCTTGATCAGATTGGCATTGGCCGGCGGGCAGGACGAGCAGCCCTGGCTGGTGAACAGCTCGACCACGGTAAGCGGCTCGGCGGAAGCGGCATCGAGCGTGGCGGCAAGCGCAGCAAATGTCGCGCCGGCAAGCAGGCCGATCCTTGTCTTCAATCCGGTCATGGGAAGCAGTCTCCGTAGCGGGGCAATGCTCCCATTTCGCCGCCGCGGAGGACTTCGTTACAGCTTCACCGGTTTGTGATTGAGAGGCGCCTTCCCCTTCTCCCCTTGTGGGAGAAGGTGGATCGGCGCGCAGCGCCGAGACGAATGAGGGGCGCTCCAGCGGAGTGAGACGCTCGCGAGCGCGTCTGCTAGATTCTTGTCTAGACTTAAGGCGCCGCCAAGCTGGAGCACCCCTCATCCGTCGACTTCGGCGACACCTTCTCCCACAAGGGGGAGAAGGGAGGGCGCTACTGCGTCAGCACCGTCTCGGACGGGCGCTGATTGAAGGCGCATTTGCCGGTCACATTGTAGAAGAAGTCGGCATTGGAAACCGGCGCCGGCACAGGGTTGCCGCCGTCTTCCCAGGCCTGGTAGCCGGTCTGGCCGCAGGGCACCGAGGTGAAGATGTCGACTTTCTGGCCGGTCGCGACCTCGGGCATATTCGTCTGGCTGCTGCCGATGTAGAGCCGGTTCGAGGTGTTGGGATCGTTCGACTTCAGCACCTTCGGGTTGCCCGAGGGAACGTCCATTTGCAGATAGAGCTGGTCCATCTGGCTGACATCGATCACCGCGCCGGCGCCATTGGCCGGATAGAAGGTATCGGCGCAGGTCGTGACGTACTTGTTGCTGCCGCTGGTCTGGGTGATCGCCCCGCTCGGCAGATTGTTGAAATTGTCGACCGTCGAGGTCGTGCAGACCTGTTTCTGCACCACGGTCGTCGTCGACCCGTTGATGGTGCTCACCGTGGTTGTGCCGTAGCCCTTCGGGTCGCCATAGCCGTTGTAGTTATAGCTGATCGTCATCAGCGGCTTGGCCTTGGTCTGGCCGAACTGGGTGCCGTAGAGGGTCATCGTCTTGTTCCAGTAGCCCGACACCTTCGTCACCTTGAAGGTGGACTGCACCAGCGCCGGCGCCTTGCGCACCGAGGAGCCGACGCCGACATCGACCGAATTGATCCTCGCGATCTGCATGAAACTGGTCGGCATCGGATAGGCCGCCGTGGCGCTGAACGTCGCCGTGCCGTCGGCGGCGACGTTGACGGCGGTGAGCGTCGCGTCGCCCAGCCCGCTATTGGCGACATAGGCTTGCTGCAGCGCCGTCTGGCGGTCGGCCTTCGAGGTGGTGGTCGGCAGCGTGGTGATCGACAGGATCGCGGCGTCCAGCGCCTGCTGCATGTTGCTCCTGGTCGTCACCGCCGAGGTGTAGTCGACGGAAAAGCCGACCGCGAGCAGCAGCGGGATCGCCAACAGCGCCATCATCGGCAGCATCGAGCCGCCTTGCGATCGAACGAAATCTCTTGCCGACGAGAACATGCCCCAACCCCATACACACCGGCAATGCAACCTGCCTGCCACCAGAGGTGGAGATATGCCCAAAATGAGTGCATGAAAGTTTAAGTAGATTTGAATTTTTGCGCGGAGGCGTCCTAGCCTTCAAACGCTTGCGCTGCCCCTCACCTGCCTGCCGGCCCCTCTCCCCGTATGGTAACGGGGAGAGGGGCGCCCCCATCGACGATTTCGCCAATTTGGAACGCTGCAAGAAAGGTACCGAGGCGGCGGCCAGCCCCTTCTCCCCGTCACTTACGGGGAGAAGTGCCCGGCAGGGCGATGAGGGGCAGCGCCGGCCTCCGATCATTGGCCGTGTTCAGACATTGGCGAGCGTGTTTGCCTGCTCTGCTCCGATCTCCCCGGGCCCACCGCTTGCCCCTTAAACCCGCCCCTGCTAAAGCGCGCCGCATGACGACGCCCCTCGACCACATCCGCAATTTCTCCATCGTCGCCCATATCGACCATGGCAAATCCACGCTTGCCGACCGGCTGATCCAGCTCACCGGCGCGCTGGAGGAGCGCGACATGAAGGAGCAGGTGCTGGACTCGATGGACATCGAGCGCGAGCGCGGCATCACCATCAAGGCCCAGACGGTCAGGCTCAACTACCGCGCCAGGAACGGCGAGGATTACGTGCTGAACCTCATCGACACCCCCGGCCATGTCGACTTCGCCTACGAGGTGTCGCGCTCGCTGGCCGCCTGCGAGGGCTCGCTGCTGGTGGTCGACGCTTCGCAAGGGGTCGAGGCGCAGACCTTGGCCAACGTCTACCAGGCCATCGACAACAACCACGAGATCGTCGTGGTGTTGAACAAGGTCGACCTGCCGGCCGCCGAGCCCGAGCGCATCCGCGAGCAGGTGGAGGAGGTGATCGGCCTCGACGCCTCCAATGCCGTCATGATCTCGGCCAAGACCGGCCTCGGCGTGCCGGACGTGCTGGAGGCGATCGTCCACCAGTTGCCGCCGCCGCGCGAGGGCGACATCGCCGCCCCGCTGAAAGCCATGCTGGTCGACTCTTGGTACGATGCCTATCTCGGCGTCATCGTTCTGGTGCGCATCATCGACGGCGTGATGAAGAAGGGCCAGACCATCCGCATGATGGGCACCGGCGCAAAATATCTCGTCGAGCGCACCGGCGTCTTCAAGCCGGCCCGCGTCAATGTCGACGAGCTCGGCCCCGGCGAGTTCGGCTTCTTCACCGGCTCGATCAAGGAAGTGGCCGACACCCGCGTCGGCGACACCATCACCGAGGACCGCCGCCCGACGCAAAAGGCGCTGCCCGGCTTCAAGCCGGCGCAGCCGGTGGTGTTCTGCGGCCTGTTCCCGGTCGACGCCGCCGATTTCGAGGATCTGCGCGCCGCCGTCGGCAAGCTGCGCCTCAACGACGCCTCCTTCTCATACGAAATGGAGACCTCCGCCGCGCTCGGCTTCGGCTTCCGCTGCGGCTTCCTCGGGCTGCTGCACCTCGAGATCATCCAGGAGCGGCTGGAGCGCGAGTTCAACCTCGACCTCATCGCCACCGCGCCGTCGGTCGTCTACCGCATGAACCTCATCGACGGCACGACGAAGGAACTGCACAACCCGGCCGACATGCCCGACGTGGTCAAGATCGCCTCGATCGAGGAGCCGTGGATCCGCGCCACGATTCTTACGCCCGACGACTATCTCGGCGGCATCCTGAAGCTGTGCCAGGACAGGCGCGGCATCCAGGCCGATCTCTCCTATGTCGGCAAGCGCGCCATGCTCACCTACGACCTGCCGCTCAACGAGGTGGTGTTCGACTTCTACGATCGCCTGAAGTCGATCTCCAAGGGCTACGCCTCGTTCGACTATCATTTGACCAACTACCGTGAGGGCGACCTGGTGAAGATGTCGATCCTGGTCAATGACGAGCCGGTCGACGCCCTGTCGATGCTGGTGCACCGCTCGGCGGCGGAAAAGCGCGGCCGCGCCATGTGCGAGAAGCTGAAGGAGCTGATCCCGCAGCACCTGTTCAAGATCCCGATCCAGGCGGCCATCGGCGGCCGCATCATCGCCCGCGAGACCGTCTCGGCGCTGCGCAAGGACGTCACCGCCAAATGCTACGGCGGCGACGTGACCCGCAAGCGCAAGCTGCTCGACAAGCAGAAAGAGGGCAAGAAGCGGATGCGCCAGTTCGGCAAGGTGGATATCCCGCAGGAGGCGTTTATCCAGGCGCTGAAGATGGGCGATTGAGAAGCCGGTTGGCGCGCGTAGCGCGCCAAGCCATCGATCCAGTGAATCGATGGCAGGTTTCGAAAGCGGGGGAGCTGCCGGCAGGCAGCGGGCCCCCCGACAGCGCGGCGCTGGAACTGCGCGGTGGAGGCTATTCTCCCGGGGGCGGTGCAGGATGATCTTCGGAGGGAGGCCGAGGGCCTTCGCGTGTCGCTTCGATCTCCCGAAAAATACCGTCTACGCTTGCAAAGATCAGTTGGCCTAGTCCCGCAACGTCAGAAGCGTCACCAAGGCGAATGAGCCGCATTGTGCGCAAGCACAGAACTGCGATATCGTCCGGCGAACTAACCGTGGCCTGATAGGCAGGTTGAAATGGCGATAGAACCGCTCGAACCAACCGCTCTTCAAGACGCGGCTTTACCGTGTTCCAAACATGTATTGCGACAGAACGGTCTCCAATCTGAAGCCCAAAGTTCGGAGTGTAGGTTACGGAAAACCGCTCCTCAGGGCTTTGCACCGTTATAGGGGCAATTTCCAAGACAGCGCCTGGATATTGGGCTCGCCAAGCCGCCAGTCGCTGCAGGCCGAGTTGAGCTGATTGTCTTTCCGGCAGTTGAATAATTGCCAGAGTTGCCTCCACGACATCTTCTAACGGCTCGCCTGACATCAAACGCTGAGACAGCCGACGAAGGCTGCTATGAAAGTCGTAGCCTCCATCTCTTGGAACAGACCTTCGGCGAAGCTCAGTTCGCTGTGGCCGCACATTCATGTGGACGATGCGCAAGAATGCGGACATTCCGAATGCTGGCATGGAGGCACCCTTTCCAGTTTCGATTCGCAATTACTAATGTACACCAAAATTCTTGCTTTGTTCTCTTAGGTTTTCGCACTCATGTGCCAGGCCAACAAACGCGGGCGTTCGCTGAAATGGATATGTCCGTACGGATTTAATGGGGATTGAGAAGGTCGCGCAAAAACGATACCGTCCCTGCATTGCTTTATTCTTCGAACTAGAGACTAGCTACAGTTTCTTTTCGACAGCAGACCATAAGCGCCATATCCGAAATTTTCGACGACGAAAAGCTCAGTTGCGGCCCGTCACAAAAGCTCATCTCATACCTGGCTGGTAAGATACTAAACTACAAAGAGGAAGGCAGGGAAATAGAAATATCGGCCATTTTTTGCCAAAACATCTCAAGTGTATTATCTGTATTGCCGGGATCTATTTTCTATAAAATTGGAGAGGTTGAATTTGGAATTGAAGCAGGCAAAACTATTCTGAAGGACTGCGCACCTCTCTGCGGTAGGAATTGGCATTTATATATATCACGAATATCTGACGCAAAGGTGGAGTATGGTGTATTTAGCTTTGACCGGTCACCGACTTCATTCTCTCTAAGAGATAGTATGTCTCTTTTGTCCAGAGAATTCGCCCTTCTCGTTCACCGGATACACGTTGGCACGATCGAAATAATTGGCTCTAAGGGAAGTGCATACCATTTTGAATTTTCTACGACTCGCCAAGAGGTCGCAACGTCTAGCGACGACCATTTTGAGCCGTTTGCCAAAAATTGCGCGAGGTCGATCGCTGCTGACGAAATCAAGGAAAAATTCATTTTCTACTTCGCGAATTTGCTCAGGAGGGCGGTTGTCGGCTCTCATGGGACGATTGTCGTATGTTGCGAGAATTTCAATGAGAAGAAGCCGCCCGAGATTGCGGACGTGGTTTTGATAGAGCCGAGCCTCGATTTTATGGATGCGTTTCGCAGTTACCTGACAATCGGGAGCGCTGAGTCAATCACACAGCTAAATCGGCTTGAGGAGCTACTCGCTGGCTTTCTATCATGTGACGGCATCGTGGTCTTTGATACCAGTGGTGGGGTGGTAGCTTACCGAGGGTTCTATCGAAGCGCATCGCCCCTTCCAACCGTGGTTGGGGGTGCCAGACGTCGGGCTTTTGAGGGCGTCAAACAGCTTGTTGGATCAGCGTTCGTATGCGCACTATTTCAGTCGCAAGACGGCTTCACGATTTATGAGGGTGCCCCTGTATGAGCGACGGCAGCGTTCAACTTTGGAAAGAGGCCAACCCGACGATCGCGTTGGATGGCATCTCGGATGCCCCGACTCTGGCGGGCCACGCTCTGCAGCTGAAATCGAAAGAACGCGCACAGATCGCGATGAATTTCAACGCTGGGAATTATGAGATTGCTGCCTCGTACATTTGGCGTATCGTTCATAGGGGAATTGTTGCAGCGCCCTGATATCGATGAGTTTTCAGATGTTGCCACCGAAGTCTCGGACGCCGAGGCAATTTCTCTAGCTCGCGATATTGGCATGCTTAGCAAGTTGCAAACAACGCGGCTTCTCCAGTCACAAACAATTGTCAACTATTTTGCTAGCTCCGCAGATGCGGATGGAAACGAAATAACGGAAGAAATGACGAAAGAGGACGCCATTTCATGCCTTAGGATATGCGTTCAAGGCGTCCTCGCCCATGAGAAAATTTCAGCCGCGGAAGATTTTAAAGCCTTCAGAGATACTCTCACCGCCGAAACTTTGACTGGAACCTCCCATCAGTTGTTGAAGTTAAAGTCTTCTCCCTATTTCTTTATAAAAACTGCTATCGGCGTCTTGCTATCGCTATTTAAGTCGGCTAAGGGCGCTGAGCTTGAGCATACCGTAAGGAATGCACAAGTATTAATCCCTGAACTTTGGCCGCAACTCAAAAGTCCGGAGAAATGGCAAGTCGGTCAAGCCTATGCTGAGCAATTTAACGAAGGAAAAAGACAGACGATATCAGGTCTTCATAGTGTTTTGGTGGCGGTGAAAGGTTTTGACTATGTTCCTGAAAACCTGCGTTCAAACACCTTCATAAGGATTGCTAGTAGCGTAATCGCTGCGCATAACGGGCCAAATAACTTCTACAACGAACCGGCTCCTATGCGCGAACTTGCGAACTTAGGCACATCGATTCCTGGCCCTGCGGTTGCCCAATGTGTTACTGCGGCTCTCTGTGTAAAGATCGGCAATCAGTATGGAGTTAGTTGGAGCGCTCAACCATACGCAGATCAGGTAATAAATGGAATTTCTGCCGACAGATGGAAGTTTTATTTAGATGGCCGTCTTTCGGAGGACAAGTTAATTCTTGTGAAACTCCTGAATGATGTGATGATTGATCGGTGGATTGACGTATTTTCCGACATCAATTTAAGTTCGATTTCTCTAGAGCAGGCTGATGTTGGTCTTTTAGTAGTGGCAACATATGAAGGGAAGAAGGCTCGCGTAAAATCGTTGGCCGCGAGGTTGCTGCAAAAACTCTAGACCGTTGGAGATCCTCCCACCTTGACGTATCCTGCCTCCCCAGCTTGGGGAGACATCACATGCGCTCCACCTCGGACACCATTGCCGCGATCGGCCTCGCCATCGGCGGCGCGTTGGGCATGGCGGGTACCTTCGTTGCCAGCGATGCGCTGCGCGAGACGCTGTGGACCATCGACGGCGTGGGTGTCGTCGTGGCGGCGGCACTGCTCGTGGTGAAATACCAGCGGCTCGGCAATGACCTTGTCGCGGCCGGCTTCCTCACTTTCCTTGCCGGCGAAAGCCTGCTTCTGGCCGGCAATGCGGCGGGCCTTGAGGCCAGCGTGCCGTCCTATGTCGGCGGCATTTGCCTCTGGGCGGCGGGGCTGGTCATGGTCAGCGCGCCAAAAACCTTCGCGCTGTGGATGCGACTCACCGCTTTCGTCGCGGCCGTGCTCTTCGTCGTGTCGGCGGTGATGATGCTCTGGGGCGCGCCGCTTTTGCCCACATCGGCGCCTTTGCCCGCCGCCGGCTATCCGTTCCTGGTCCTCACCTTCATCGGGTGGATCTCGACGCTGCTGAAACCGGAACGGTGAGCGGCCGAAAAATGGCCGCGCCGCTTGAAATCCGCAACAGCGCCTCCGGCAAGATCCTGCCGGCGGTGGGACCGTTCCTGATCGGCGGTATCTTTGGCTTCGGGGCGCTGCAGGGCGTCGCCTCGGGGACCTCCGGCGGCCATGTGCTGTGGATCGGGCTGCTCGGCGTCGCCTTCCTGGCGCTCGGCGTCTTCATTTCGCGCGGCGCCTTCGACAATTCGGTCAAGGTCACCCTCGATCAGCGCGGCTTCCGCGATGCTCGCGCCGGCGACGTGCTGGTGCCGTGGAACAAGGTGCGGAGCGTGCGCCTCGCCTCCGGCGGCAAGGGTGCGGCGATGCTCAATTTCGAGCTCACCGAGGAGCCGCCCGACGCGATCAAATACGCCGCCGCCAATGCCTTCGGCCTGATGCCCTTCGGCAAGACCACCGTGCACATGGAGATCTCCTCGCTCGACATCCACGACCAGGACTTGATCGAGGCGGTGAAGACATTCGCGCCGCACGTGGTGGTGAGGCGCTGATCTCCCCCCTCGAGGGGGAGATGTCGCCAAAGGCGACAGAGGGGGTCGCCGCGCGTGGAGCGCCAACGCCGTGCGGCACGAGATGAGGTCGGCGTTCTACGCGCAAGGACTCCCTCTGACCGCTTCGCGGCCATTTCCCCTCGAGGGGGAGATTACCGGTGCTTCCCGTGCTCTACTCTCCCTCGGGAACCCTCGCCATGATTCGCGCTCTGCTCGCCGCTCTTCTCCTCACCGCGCCGGCCTTCGCCGCCGACATGTCGGTCTTTGTCCGCAACCAGCGTTCGGACGGCGTCGCGCTGGAGCTGTTCAGCCGCGACAGCAAGAAAGTCTGGCCGGGCGGCGACAAGGTCTTCCTCATCCGCCCGCAGGCGCGCAAATCCGTGCCGATCTCCTGCGAGCCCGGCGAGCACATCTGCTGGGGCGCCTGGGTGGTCGGCAACGATTCCGTCACCGCCGGCGTCGGCCCCGACAACGACCAGCCCTGCGACACCTGCTGCTTCATCTGCGTCGAGCATTCGACGGAGACGGTGGATCTGGCGGAGTAGGGCACCTCCCTTCTCCCCTTGTGGGAGAAGGTGGCTCGGCGCGCAGCGCCGAGACGGGATGAGGGGTGTTGGACGGAGTGCGATGTTGGAGAATTGGACGAAATGAGGCCGAGTCTTCCGCCATGCCGCATCAACCCGTAACCCCGGCCAAGCGCAATTTCGCTCGTCGGATGCGCCGCGAGTCGACAGAGGGGGAGGACCGTCTGTGGCAGGAGCTGCGCGGCCGCCGTCTCGACAAGATCAAGTTCCGCCGGCAGGTGCCAGTGGGTAGATTCGTCGCCGACTTCGTTTGCGCCGAGGCTCGGCTTATCATCGAAATCGATGGCAGTCAGCATGCGGGCTCGCCCCACGACCAGGAGCGCGACGCCGAATTGAAGGCAAAGGGATTTCGCGTGTTGAGGTTCTGGAATGACGACGTTCTGAAGGACCTCGATGCTGTCTGCGATACCATCATTGCCTATGTGCGGGACGAAGATCTGCAGCCTTGGCGATGATGCCGATGGGCGTATTTGCCAAGCTGGAGCACCCCTCATCCGTCTCGGCGCTGCGCGCCGATCCACCTTCTCCCACAGGGGGAGAAGGGAGCTTGCCCCTTCCTTGGCCCATCGCTCCCGCCTTTATCCGCCGGCCCGTATCGGCTAAGGGGCAGGCACCAAACCTCTTGCCCGGACTTGCCACCGCCAAATGACCGCCAAGCCAAAACCGCTCTTCCTCGGCATCGACACAGGCGGCACCTATACCGATGCCGTGCTGTGGTCGGAGGAGGGCGGGCCCCTGGACAACCCAGATAAGGGCAAGGTGCTGGCCAAGGCCAAGGCGCTGACCACGCGCCACGACCTCGCCGTCGGCATTTCCGGCGCGGTCGACGCGGTGCTGGAGAAATCCGGCACCGACCCGGCCGCGATCAAGCTGGTGTCGATGTCGACCACGCTGGCCACCAACGCGCTGGTCGAGGGCCAGGGCGGGCGCGTGGCGCTGGTGATGATCGGCTTTTCCGAGGCCGACCTTGCCCGCGACGGGCTGAAGACGGCTCTCGGCAGCGATCCGGTGGTGTTCTGCCCCGGCGGCCACGACGTGCACGGCAATGCCGCCAAGCTCGATCTTTCCGGCCTCGAGGCGGCCTTGCCGGAGCTTGGGGGTTCGGTGTCGGGCTTCGCCGTCTGCGCCTATTTCGCCACCCGCAATCCGGCGCATGAGCTCGCCGCGCGCGACCTGATCCGCGAAAAAACCGGCCTGCCGGTCACCGCCAGCCACGAGCTTTCGGCCAAGCTCGGCGGTCCGCGCCGCGCGCTCACCACTTTGCTCAACGCCCGGCTGATCTCGATGATCGACCGGCTGGTCGCGGCGACCGAAGGCTTTCTTGGCCAGCGCGGCATCGCCGCACCTTTGATGGTGGTGCGCGGCGACGGCGCGCTGGTGTCGGCGGCCTTCGCCCGCCAGCGGCCGATCGAGACGATCCTCTCCGGCCCGGCCGCCAGCCTGGTCGGCGCCCGCCACATGACCGGGCTCGACGACGCCATGGTCTCCGACATCGGCGGCACCACCACCGACGTCGCCGTGCTGGATAGCGGCCGGCCGCGGCTCGATCCGGAAGGCGCCACCGTCGGCGGCTTCCGCACCATGGTCGAAGCCGTCGCCATGCGCACCTTCGGCCTCGGCGGCGACTCCGAAGTAGCGCTGGAGGACGGCGCGCTCGACCCCAAGATCCTGCTCGGGCCGCGCCGCCTGGTGCCGCTGGCGCTGGCCGGCTTGGCGCATGGCGAGGCGGTCACCGCCGAGCTGGAGCGGCAGCTGCGCGCGCCGAATCCCGGCCGCATGGACGGGCGCTTTGCCGTGCGCACCGGCGTGCCGGATCGCCTCGCCGCCGGCCTCACCGCGCCGGAAGCGAAACTCTACGACGCGATCGGCGCCACCCCGCTGGCGCTTGACCGGCTGCTCAGCTCCAACGCCCAGAACGCCACGCTCAACCGGCTGGTGGCGCGCGGCCTGGTGCACATTTGCGGCTTCACGCCGTCCGACGCCGCCCATGTGCTCGGCAAGCAGTCGAACTGGGATCCCGCCGCCGCCCGCCTCGGCGCCGAGCTGTTTTCCCGCCGCCGCGACGGCCGCGGCCAGGCGATCGCCGCGACGCCGGAAGCGCTCGCCCAGCGCGTGCTCGTCACGCTGACGCGCTGGTCGGCCGAATATATTCTCGAAACCGCCTTCGCCGAGGACGGGCTGGACGGCGCCGCGACGGTCGCGCATGCGCTGGTGCAGCGCGCCGTCGACGCGCATCCCGGCATCGCCCGCTTCAGCGTCGCGCTCGACCGGCCGGTGATCGGCCTCGGCGCCTCGGCGCCGCTGCATTATGCCGGCCTGCCGCCGCTGATCGGCAATGGCTGCATCGTGCCGGAGGACACCGACGTCGCCAACGCGCTCGGCGCGGTCGTCGGCCAGGTGCGGGTCTCGGCCGAAGCCCGCGTCAGCCAGCCCAGGGAAGGGCTTTTCCGGCTCGCCTCGGGGCAGACGGTGCGCGACTTCACCGAGGAGGAGAAGGCGATCGCCGCGGCGGAAGCCGACGTGCGGGCGATCGTTGCCGAACGCGCGAAAAATGCCGGCACCGACAGCGCCGAAATCGACGTTTCCACCGAATTCAAGGTCTCGACGGTCGAGAACCAGCGCATGTTCATCGAGGCGCATGTGGTGGCGGTGGCCTCAGGGCGCCCAAGGATTGCGGTGTGAGCGCGCCTTCCCCCTTCTCCCCTTGTGGGAGAAGGTGTCGCCGGAGGCGACGGATGAGGGGTGCTCCAGGGAACACCAGCGCCGCATTCCGCTGGAACACCCCTCATCCGTCTCGGCGCTTGCGCGCCGATCCACCTTCTCCCACAAGGGGAGAAGGGAAACCGCGCCGCACCTTCACCCTAAGCCGAATTGACCCTTGAACCCCAAACATGTCAAAGCCCCGGCAAAGCCTACCCATCTGGAGACGTGCTGATGACCGACCGCATCGAGATCGCCGGGTTGCAGATTGCCCGGGAGCTCCATGACTTCGTCGCCGAGGAGGCAGCAGTCGGCACCGGCATCGATCCGGAAAAGTTCTGGGAGGGCTTTTCCGCCATCGTCCACGACCTCGCGCCGAAGAACCGCGCGCTGCTCGCCAAGCGCGACGCCATGCAGGAGAGGCTGGACGACTGGTACCGCGCCAACGGCGCGCCGGTCGACATGGAGGTGTACAGAACTTTCCTCGAGGAGATCGGCTATCTGGTGCCGGAAGGCCCGGCCTTCAGCGTCTCGACCGAAAATGTCGATCCGGAGATCGCGGTCGTCGCCGGGCCGCAGCTGGTCGTGCCGGTGATGAACGCGCGCTATGCGCTCAATGCCGCCAATGCGCGCTGGGGCTCGCTTTATGACGCGCTCTACGGCACCGACGCCATTCCCGAGACCGCAGGTGCCGAAAGAGCCAAGGCGTTCAATCCCACGCGCGGCGCCAAGGTGATCGCCTGGGTCAGGGACTTCCTCGACCAGTCCGTGCCGCTCACCACCGGCAAATGGGCCGGCATCAACGGGCTCTCGGTGGCGAACGGCGCGCTGAAGGTCGGCGAAGGCGCCGGCGCCACCACGCTTGCCGACCCGAAGCAGTTCGTCGGCTACCGCGGCGACGCCGCCACGCCGGAAGCCGTGCTTCTGGTAAAGAACGGCCTGCATATCGAGATCGTCGTCGACCATGCCAGTCAGATCGGCAAGACCGATGCGGCCGGCATTGCCGACGTCGTCCTCGAGGCCGCCCTGACCACCATTCAGGATTGCGAGGATTCGGTCGCCGCGGTCGATGCCGAGGACAAGGTCGTCGTCTATCGCAACTGGCTCGGCCTGATGAAGGGCGATCTGGCGGAAGAGATCACCAAGGCCGGCAAGTGCTTTGTCCGCAAGCTCAATCCGGACCGCCGCTACACGGCGCCGAATGGCGGCCAGCTGCTGCTGCCCGGACGCTCGCTGATGCTGGTGCGCAATGTCGGCCACCTGATGACCAATCCGGCGATCCTCGACCGCGACGCCAACGAGGTGCCGGAAGGCATCATGGACGCGGCGCTCACCGCGCTGATCGCGCTGCACGATGTCGGCGACAACGGCCGCCGCGCCAACTCCCGCGCCGGCTCGATGTATGTGGTGAAGCCCAAGATGCACGGGCCGGAGGAAGTCGGCTTCGCCGTGGAAATCTTCGATCGCGTCGAGGCCCTGCTCGGCATGGCCAAGAACACCATCAAGATGGGCATCATGGACGAGGAGCGGCGGACCACCGTCAACCTCAAGGAAGCGATCCGCGCCGCAAGGGAGCGCGTCGTGTTCATCAACACCGGCTTCCTCGACCGCACCGGCGACGAGATCCACACCTCGATGGAAGCCGGCCCGATGATCCGCAAGGGCGACATGAAGCAGGCGGCCTGGATTTCCGCCTATGAGGCGTGGAACGTCGATACGGGCCTGGAATGCGGCCTCGCCGGCCACGCCCAGATCGGCAAGGGCATGTGGGCGATGCCGGATTTGATGGCGGCGATGCTCGAGCAAAAGATCGCGCACCCCAAGGCCGGCGCCAACACCGCCTGGGTGCCCTCGCCGACCGCGGCGACGCTGCACGCCACGCACTATCATAAAGTGGATGTGCACGCCGTGCAGGCGGCGCTGAGGAGCCGGCCGAAGGCCAGGCTCGACGACATCCTGTCGGTGCCCGTGGCGGTGCGGCCGAACTGGACGCCGGACGAGATCCAGCGCGAGCTCGACAACAACGCGCAAGGCATTCTCGGCTATGTCGTGCGCTGGATCGATCAGGGCGTCGGCTGCTCGAAAGTGCCCGATATCAACGATGTCGGCCTGATGGAGGACCGCGCCACGCTGCGCATTTCCTCGCAGCACATCGCCAACTGGCTGCGCCACAAGGTGTGCTCGGAGATCCAGGTCCGGGATTCGCTGCAGCGCATGGCGGCGATCGTCGACCGCCAGAATGTCGGCGACCCGCTCTACCGGCCGATGGCGCCCGACTTCGACAAGTCGATCGCCTTCCAGGCCGCCTGCGACCTGGTGTTCAAGGGGACAGTCCAGCCCAACGGCTACACCGAGCCGGTGCTGCATGCGCGCAGGCTGGAGCTGAAGGCGAAGGACCGGGCGGGGTAGCGCCGCGAAGCTCGCCAGGGACCTTACGCCGCCTGCGCCATGCGCTCCGCGCTCATGCGGTAGGAGATCGCCTCGGCGAGATGGATGCGGCCGACGGTTTCGCTGGCGTCGAGATCGGCGAGCGTCCGCGCGACCTTCAGCACGCGGTGATAGGCTCGCGCCGAGAAGGCGAGCTTTTCGCTGGCGTCCTTGAGCAGCGTCAGCCCGGCGGCGTCGGGCCTGGCGATCGCCTCGACGACCGAAGGCGGGCAGTGCGCGTTGGTGGTGGCCGCCGCACCCAGCCTTTCCAGCCGCTCGCGCTGCATGGCCCGGGCGCGCGCCACGCGCTGCGCCACAGCGGCACTGGCCTCGGCCTTGTCCGGCCGGATCAGGTCGCTTGCCGAGACTGCCGGCACTTCGATCCTGAGATCGATGCGGTCGAGCAGCGGGCCGGAAATGCGCGCCTGGTATTCGGTGCGGCAGCGCTCGCCGCGCAGGCAGCGATAGCCGGGCTCGCCCGACATGCCGCAGCGGCACGGGTTCATCGCCGCCACCAGCTGGATGCGCGCCGGATAGGTGACGCGGTGGTTGGCGCGCGCGATCACGCAGTCGCCGGTCTCCAGCGGCTGGCGCAGCGCGTCCAACGTCTGCGGCGTGAATTCCGGGAACTCGTCGAGGAACAGCACGCCGTGATGCGCAAGCGACACTTCGCCCGGCCGCACGCGCAAGCCGCCGCCCACCATTGCCGCCATCGACGCCGAATGATGCGGCGCGCGGAACGGCCGTCGGTCTGTCAGCTTGCCTTCGCCGAGCTCGCCCGCCACCGACGCGATCATCGAGACTTCGAGCAGCTCCTTCGGCGCCAGCGGCGGCAAGATCGAGGGCAGCCTTTGCGCCAGCATCGACTTGCCCGAGCCCGGCGGTCCGACCATCAGGAGATTGTGGCCGCCCGCCGCCGCCGCTTCCAGCGCCCGCTTGGCGCTTTCCTGGCCCTTGATGTCGGCAAGGTCCGGCAGATCGCGCGCGGCGACCTGGATGCCTGCCTCGGGACGCGACAGCACCTGGGTGCCGCGAAAATGGTTGGCGATGGCGATCAGGCTGCGCGGCGCCAGGATATCGAAATCCTTGCCGGCCCAGGCTGCCTCCGGCCCGCAGGCGAACGGACAGATCAGGCCTTTGCCTTCGGCGTTGGCGCCGATCGCCGCCGGCAGCGCGCCGGCGACAGCGGCGATGGTGCCGTCGAGCGACAATTCGCCGAGCACGACATAGCCGGCCAGCATATCGCCCGGAATGGCGCCGAGTGCGGCCATCAATCCGAGCGCGATCGGCAGGTCGTAATGGCTGCCTTCCTTGGGCAGGTCCGCCGGCGCGAGATTCACCGTCACCTTCTTCGACGGCATCGACAGGCCGGAGGCATGAAGCGCCGCCTGCACGCGTTCCCGGCTCTCTGCCACCGCCTTATCCGGCAGGCCGACGATCTGCATGCCGACCTTGCCCGGCGCGATCATCACCTGGACATCGACCGGCACGGCCTCGATGCCCTGGAAAGCCACCGTGCGAACCCGCGCTACCATCTTGTCTCAAGCCCCCGGAACCGGCTCGCTCGCCGGTCCTGCGATCAGGCGGCGAGCGGGATCAGGTTAGACAACCACAGATTTGCAGCTTAAGCAAGAACATTACGGGAACATACGGTCCCGCTCAGGGGCAGCTGAGGGGCGCTACTTCCGCTTTCCTTCCACGCAGTCCCAGAACAGGGCAGCAATGTCCGCGCCGCCGAAGCGCCGCACCTCGCGCACGCCGGTCGGCGAGGTGACGTTGATCTCGGTCATGTAGTCGCCGATGACATCGATGCCGACGAGGATGAAGCCGCGTTCCCTGAGCGCCGGCCCGATGCGGGCGCAAATCTCGCGTTCGCGCTCCGTCAGCTCGGTCTTCTCGGCGCGGCCGCCGACATGCATGTTGGAGCGCGAATCGTGCTCGGCCGGCACGCGGTTGATGGCGCCCACCGGCTCGCCGTCGATCAGGATGATGCGCTTGTCGCCCTTGCGCACGTCCTTGAGATAGCGCTGAACGATATAGGGCTCGCGAAACAGTTGGCCGAACATTTCGAGCAGCGAGGCAAGGTTGCGGTCGGCCTCGTGCAGATGGAAGATCCCCGCCCCGCCATTGCCGTAGAGCGGCTTGACGATGATATCGCCGAACTCCTTGCGGAAGGCGGCCACCTCCTGGGGGTCCTTGGTGATCAGCGTTTCCGGCATCAGGTCCGGGAATTCGGTGACGAAGATCTTTTCCGGGCTGTTGCGCACCCAGGCCGGGTCGTTGATCACCAGTGTCTTCGGATGGATGCGTTCCAAAATGTGGGTGGTGGTGATGTAGTTCATGTCGAAGGGCGGGTCCTGCCTGAGCAGCACCACGTCCATCTCCGACAGATCGGTGCGCACCGGCTCGCCTAGCGAATAATGGCTGCCCTTCTCGTCGCGCACCTGCATCTCCTCGGCGCGCGCGAACACCTTGCCGTCCCGCATCGACAGCCGGTCGGGCGTGTAGTGGAAAAGCTGGTGGCCGCGCCGCTGCGCTTCCAGCGACAGCGCGAACGTGGTGTCGCCGGCGATCGACACCGTCGAGACATGGTCCATCTGGACGGCGATTTTCAACGGCATCTCGGGTCTCCGGCAATCTCTGCCGCCGATATAGGGAAATCGGCGGCTTCTGCCAATCGGCCAGAGATTATCGGTCGAAGACCAGCCGGGAATAGCCGACGAAGGACAGCGCCATCGCGACCAGCGAGGCGACCGTCAGCGCCGCCAGCGGCGGCAGGGAGGGCAGCGCGAACAGAAGGGCACAATAGACGAGATAATTGACGATGCTGGTGGCGACGCCGACGCCGCCGTAACGCGCGCCTTCCTGCGCGATGCCTCGGCTCGACGGCGCAAAGGTCAGATGCCGGTTGATCTGCCAGGTGACGGTGAGCGCGAAGCCGATCGACAGCACGCGCGCCGCCAGCGGTCCGAGCGGCGTGACGGAAAGCAGCAGCCAGAGCGCGGCCGCATCGGCAACGAAGCCGATGCCGCCGGCAAGCACGAAGCGGGCAAGCCGGACCATCAGGCGGCTCGCGAGGCCTTGCCCGGCTCCCTCTTCGGGGAGGCCTCGCCGTTGAAGCCCGCGCGTCGCTCGATGCGGCCGGCAGGGATGGAAAGATAGAAGATGCGCTTCTGTTCGGCCCGGCCGCGCGACACCGAATCGAGGATCAGCCCGGTGACCATCGCCAGCATGGACAAGAGGAGCAGGCCAACCGACAGCACCCAGGTCGGCATGCGCGGAACAAGTCCTGTCTCGGCGAACTCGATCAGCACCGGGATCATCAGCCCGATGCTGGCCGCCAGGAAGAACAGGGCAAACGTGCCGAAGAAACGCAGCGGCTGCGTCTCCTTCACCAACATGGCGAACATCCACAGGATCCTGGCGCCGTCGCGGAAAGTCGACAGCTTCGACGATGAGCCTTCCGGGCGGCGGCCGTAGTCGAGCGCCATCTCGTTCACCGGCAGCTTGAGCTGCGAGGCATGGACCGACATCTCGGTCTCGATCTCGAAGCCGCCGGAAACCGCCGGGAAGCTCTTGACGAAGCGCCGCGAAAAGACCCGGTAGCCGGAAAAGATATCGGTGAAATCGGCGCCGAACAGGCCCTTGTAGAGCCGGTTGAAGATGCGGTTGCCGAAGGCGTGGCCGGAGCGGCCGGCGTCGTCGGTGACGCCCCGCCGGGTGCCCACCACCATGTCCGAGCGCTCGGTCAAGAGTGTGTTGATCAGCTCCGGCGCATCTTCCGGCGCGTAGGTGCCGTCGCCGTCCGCCATCACATAGATGTCGGCGTCGATGTCGGCGAACATGCGGCGCACGACATTGCCCTTGCCCTGACGCGGTTCGCGCACGACGACCGCGCCGGCCGCCCGAGCCCTGAGCGCGGTCATGTCCTTCGAATTGTTGTCGTAGACATAGATAGTCGCGGAGGGCAGCGTCTCGCGGAAGCGCCGCACGACCTCGCCGATTGTCAGCTCCTCATTGTAGCAGGGCAGGAGCACGGCGATCGCCGGCTCGTTGCGGACCTCGTGCGGCATGCCTGTCTCCGGTGCCCGGGCCCAGCCGACCAGCCGCGCCAATGCCGGCGTCTCCGGGCCGCTTGACTATTTATTGAAGCTGTTAATACCCGGTTTAAGCCTCCATCGCCAAAGACCCTGGACCGCTAGGCGTGGCGCCAAGACCCTTTCCGCAACTTCAGAAAATCGATTTTCCGATACCTTTCCTAAACGCTTTGCTGCCAGTCTGGTTACAAATTCCCCATCAGAACAGGGACATGATGCAAACGACGTTTGGCACCGGGCAGCCAGGCAGGGAAAACGCGGATCTGGCCTTCACCGATCCGCTGACCGGGCTTGGCAACCATCGTCGCTTTTACGACAAGGTCGATCGCCTGATCAGCGATCGCGCCGACGATCCCGCGCCATTCACCGTCGGCATCCTCGACCTCGACGGCTTCAAGCCGATCAACGACCTGTTCGGCCACAAGGCCGGCGACGACATCCTGATCCAGGTGGCTATGCGCTTGCGTGCCTCGATGGATGGCTATTCCACCGTCTGTCGCATCGGCGCCGACGAGTTCGCCTTCCTCTACCCGATGGTGTTCAGCGAGGAGCAGGCGGCCGAGAAGTCGCGCATGCTGATCGAGATCCTGTCGGCACCCTATGATGTCGGCGAGCGCACCGCCAGATTGTCGGCTTCGGTCGGCTGCTCGCTGTTTTATTCCGGCGACGAGACCACAGAGATCCTGATCAACAAGGCCGAGACCGCGCTCTACCACGCCAAGCGCTCGGGCCGCGGCCGCGTCGTCGTCTACACCCGCGAGATGGAGGAGGCCGCCAAGCGCGTCACCCGCATCGAGCAGGCGCTGCGCCGCGCCGTCTCGGCCGGCGAGGTCGAGCCGCATTTCCAGCCGATCGTCGACCTCACCAGTCGCCGCACCATCGGCTTCGAGACGCTGGCTCGCTGGACCGACCGCGATCTCGGCATGGTGCCGCCGAGCGTGTTCATTCCCATCGCCGAGGAGCGCGGCATCATCGGCCCGCTGTCGCAGCTGGTGCTGCGCAAGGCGACCGAGGCGGCGCGCAACTGGCCGAAGGACCTGTTCCTGTCCTTCAACCTGTCGCCCTCGCAGCTTGTCGACCAGAACACCGGCCTGCATATCCTGGCGATCCTCGACCGCACCGGCTTCGATCCGCGCCGGCTGGAGATCGAGATCACCGAAACCGGCCTGATGACCGACCCGGCTTCGGCCGAGAAGATCGTCGAGGATCTGCGCCGCGTCGGCATCCGCGTCTCGCTCGACGATTTCGGCACCGGCCAGTCGTCGCTCGGACGCCTGCGCGAATTCCATTTCGACAAGCTGAAGATCGATCGCGCCTTCGTTTCCTCGATCCTCGAAGACCGCCCCTCGGAACACATCATCCGTGCCATTCTCGCCATGTGCGAAGGACTCGGCATGGACGTTGTGGCCGAAGGCATAGAGGAGGAAGCGCAGGCCGACCGCCTCGTCCAGTTCGGCTGCGCGGGTGGCCAGGGGTATCTGTTCGGCAAGCCCGTCGATGCCGACGCCACGCTTGGCTATCTGCGCGATTCCTATCGCGGCGCGCTGCGCGCCAAGGCGATCTGATCGACCAACCTGCGATCCAAGCCGACCCGTCTGCGCCTCACGGAAGCGCGGCTGCTATTTTGTCAGACATATTGCCGCCGAAATCGCCTTTTCACCCTTGCTCCCGGGGCCGGCATGGCTAGGATGCGCGCCGGCCAAAGGGAGACAGAAATCATGATGCCATCGGCGCGTTTCGCCGACCTCGACGGCGCCTCGGTGTTGATCACCGGCGGCGGTTCCGGCATCGGCGCGGCGCTGACCGAGGGCTTCATGCGGCAAGGCGCCAAGGTCGCCTTCATCGACATCGCCGACAAGCCCAGCACGGCGCTGGCCGACCGTCTGGAGAGGGAGCTTGGCCGGCGTCCGCTCTATCTCAAGACCGATCTGCGCGACGTCGAGGCGCTGCGCGCCGCGGCAGCGAAGGCGGCGAAAGCGCATGGCGATGTCACGGCGCTGGTCAACAACGCCGCGCTCGACGATCGCCATGAGGTGAAGGATGTCACGGTCGAGTTCTGGGACAACAACCTGGCCATCAACCTGCGGCCGCATTTCTTCACCGCCCAGGCGGTGGCGCCGGGCATGAAGCGCGCCGGCCGCGGCTCGATCATCAATTTCAGCTCCACGTCCTACCTCATCAACCATCCCGACCTGCCGGCTTATACCGCCGCCAAGGCCGGTATCCTCGGCCTCACCAAAGGTCTTGCCGGCAAGCTCGGCGCCGACGGCATCCGCGTCAACGCGGTTGCGCCCGGCTGGGTGATCACCGAACGCCAGCGCGAGCTTTGGGTCACCGAGCAGGCGCTTGACGCCCATGTCGCCAAGCAATGCATCAAGCAGCCCATGCAGCCCGACGACATTGTCGGTACGGTGCTGTTCCTGGCGTCGGACGCCTCGCGCATGCTGACCGCGCAAATGCTGATCGTCGACGGAGGCGTGCTGTGAGCGGCGCGCCTGCGGTCGCCGCCCTCGACTGGGGCACGACCAGGCTCAGGGCCTGGCTGCTTGACGGCGCGGGTCAGGTGCTCGCCGAGCGGCGCGGCGACGACGGCCTGATCACCGCGCGCGAAAAGGGTTTTGCGACGGTGCTGGAAGGCCATCTCGCCGCCATGGGCGCGCCGGAGTCCCTGCCGGTCATCATCTGCGGCATGGCGGGTTCCCGCCAGGGCTGGATCGAGGCGCCATACGTCACCGTGCCTGCCCCGATCGGCGCCATCTTGGCAGGCGCCGCCCGCATCGAAGGCGAGCGCCGCGACATCCGTATCGTGCCCGGCCTCGCCCAGCGCCTCGCCGACGCGCCGGATGTCATGCGCGGCGAGGAAACGCAGCTTGCCGGCGCGAATCTGCCGCCAACGGGGCGCCACATCGTCTGCATGCCGGGCACCCATTCCAAATGGGTCGTGGCCGAGGACGGCGCGGTCGCCGGCTTCGGCACCTGGCCGACCGGCGAGTTGTTTTCGGTATTGGCCGCGCATTCGATCCTGAAACATTCGCTGGGCGAACATCCGGCACCAGTCACGGCGGATGGTCCGTTCTTCCGTCAGTGGTGCGAGCGGGCGCTGGGCGAAGGCGGCGACGTTACCTCAAAGCTGTTTGCGATCCGCGCCGCCGGGCTGCTGCAAGATTTGAAATCCGACGAGGCGGCGGCGTGCCTGTCCGGGCTGTTGATCGGCGGCGAGATCGCTTCGGCGAAGCGGCGCTACGGCATCAGTGGAGCGCCCGTCGTGCTGATCGCTTCCGGCGCGCTGGCTTCGCTCTATGGCGCCGCTCTTGGCTTCGCCGGTCTTGCTTTTCGGATCGTCGATGCGGATGAAGCGGTGCGCGCCGGTCTTGTCGAAGCCGCGCGCGAGAACCGCATGATCGGAGGCGACGCGTGACGCAGACAGCACCCTTTCCGAAATTGAAACGCGGGCTGGTCGCCATCCTGCGTGGCCTCAAGCCGACCGAGGCGATCTCAATAGGCCAGGCGGTCTTCGACGCTGGCATCGAGGCGATCGAGGTGCCGCTCAATTCGCCGGAACCGTTTTCGTCGATCACCAGGATCGCGGAAGTCCTCCCCGAAACCGCACTGGTCGGCGCCGGCACGGTGCTGACGGCGGCCGATGTCAATGCCTTGCATAAGGCCGGCGGCCGGCTGCTGGTCAGCCCCAACATCGATGCCGATGTCATGGGCCGCGCCATGAAGTATGGCATGGTGACGATGCCGGGCGTGTTCACGCCCACCGAGGCCTTCCAGGCGATCAGGCTCGGTGCTTCGGCGCTTAAATTCTTCCCGGCAAGCGTGCTCGGCGCCGGCGGCATTTCGGCGATCCGCGCCGTGCTGCCGGCAACGGCGCTGATCGGCGCAGTCGGCGGCGTTTCGGACAAGGATTTTGCCGGCTACAAAGCCGTCGGCGTCAGCGTCTTCGGCTTGGGGTCGAGCCTTTATAAGCCGGGCGCCAGCGTCGATGAAGTGGCTGAGCGCGCCCGTGCCGCGGTCGCGGCCTGGGACGAAGCCTTCGGAGGGATTTGATGGACAGCGTTTCGGTCTTCAGCGATCACATTTGCCAGTTGGGGGAGGGACCGAGCTACGATCCTGGCACCGAGACACTGTTCTGGTTCGACATCGTCAATGGCAAGCTTCTGGAAAAGCCGCTCGCCGGCGCGCTGAAAATCCATGATCTCGGCGTGATGGCCAGCGCCATCGCCATCATCGACGATGCCCGCCAGCTGATCGCCACCGAGATCGGCCTGCAGGTCCGCGATGTTGCGACCGGCAGGCTGACGCTGCACACGCCGATCGAAGCCGACAATCCGCTGACCCGCTCCAACGATTCCCGCGTCCATCCCTGCGGCGCGTTGTGGACCGGCACGATGGGCAAGGACGAGGGCAAGGGCGCCGGCGCGATCTACTGGTTCTTCAAGGGCGAGCTTCGCCGACTGTTCTCCGACATTACCGTGTCCAACTCGATCTGCTTTTCCGACGACGGGACGATCGCCTATTACACCGACACCGCGACCGGGCTTCTGATGCGCGTCGCTTGCGATCCGGCGACCGGCCTGCCGACGGGCGAGCCGAACGTCTTCGTCGATCATCGTTCGCAAAGAGGCTACGTCGACGGCTCGGTCGTCGACCGCGACGGCGTGCTGTGGAACGCCGTCTGGGGCGGCAAGGCGGTGAAGGCCTATTCGCCGGACGGCACGCTGCTGCGTGAAATCCCGATGCCGGTAACGCAGCCTTCCTGCCCCGCCTTTGTCGGGCCGAACGCCGACCGCCTTGCGGTGACATCGGCCTGGAAAGGCAAGGACGACAAGCAGCGCAAGCTCGATCCTCAGGCCGGCATGACCTTCCTGCTCGACATTCCGGTCCGGGGCCGCTTCGAGCCGCGCGTGCTGATCGCCTGAGCGGCTTGCGCATTATCGCTCGCTCAGGTCGGTTTCCTGAAAGCCGATTGCAACCGCCATGCGATGGTAGCACCAGACTTTTCTGGGAGCTTCCATGCCGAGCAACGGCCCGACGCTGATCCTTGTCCACGAGCCGGAGAAGGCTTGCTTCGACCGGCTGGTCGCCGACGGCTACCCGACGGAACGCGCAACCGAGATATCGTCCTATCTGGCGCAGTCGACCGACCTCGCGCCCGAATTCGGCCAGCTCGCCGCCGCTTGCGAAACGCGCGGCCTCACCTTGATGGCCGTCGAGCTGGACGACGCCGCGACCGTCTTGGCGAACGCCGATCCCGCCAAAACCCTGGTCTGGACGCTGACCGACGGCATCGCCTATTTCCGCGGCGGCGCTTCGCCTGCGCTGGCAAGGCTGAACGGACTGAAGACGATCGGCGCCGACGATTCGCTGTTCGCGCTCTGCCAGGACAAGTTCCGCTCCGGCGCCGTGCTCGGCGCGCTTGGCCTGCCGGTGCCGCCGGCCGGGCTGGCCCGCAATGGGAAATGGCTGGTCGACCCGCCGTCCTCGCCCGCCGGCTGGTTCGTCAAACCCAACCGGCTCGGCGCCAAGATCGGCATCTGGCCGGATTCGCGCTGTCGCGAACTTGGTCATGCACAGGAGCTCAGCCGGCGTGTCTTTGACCATTATCGCGACGATGTCGTCGTCCAGCCTTATGTCGCCGGCCGCAATGTGCGGGCAAGCTTCCTCGGTATGAGGCCGGATACCGGCGTCGAGGCGCTCGGCATCGCCTTCGTCGAGTCCGGCGGCGACTTTCAGACCATGGCCGACTCCATGGCGCTCTACGGCGATAGCGGCCAGGCCGCCAGGGACGCAGGCACCTATGCCGAGCCGGAGCTCGAGCAGGTCGCCGCCCGCCAGCCGGCGGCCGATCGCGCTATCCGCGCCATCGCGCAGGAGCTGATCGCCGGGCTTGGCCTGAAGGACGTCTTCTCGGTCGACTTCAGGGTCGAAGCCGACGACACCGTCCATCTCATCGAGTTCGAAGTCTGTCCCGGCCTGCCCTGCTTCGATTTCCGCGACTATTGCCGCAGGCAATGGAGCATGAGCCTGGCGGATGCGATGGCGGAGACGGCGACCAGCCGGCTGAGGGCATAAGCTTAGGGATTGGACCGGCCTGCGGCTGCGGAGCGGCTTTGAGACGCCGGCGAAGGATCGCTGCAAATCTCTATTCTGCGCCACCGCCTTCCTTGATCATGTCAAGGCAGAACGATTCAGACGAACTAAACGCCCTCGACCAGCACGATCTCGCCATCGGCCACTTTCTGGCGAATGGCGACGGCGCGCTGATATTCCGGCGAGTGGTAGCAGTCATGCGCGGCGGCAAGCGATTCGAACTCGATGATCACGTTGCGCGCGCGGCCGGGCCCCTCGGCCTTCTCATGCTCGCCGCCGCGCGCCAGGAATTTCGCGCCGAAGCGCTCGAAAGCCGGTTTGGCGGCGGCGACATAGTCCTTGTAGCCTTCCGGGTCGCGCACATCGACGCGGGCAACCCAATATCCCTTTGGCATCATTTCTCCTGTTTCGGTTCGCAAACGGGATCGGCTTTATGCCGAGCACATTTCGGCCAAGATAGCCTCGGCCGCCGCCCGCCGATCCGGCGCCTTGACGATCGGCCTGCCGACGACAAGGTGGCTGGAGCCGTTGCGGATCGCCTGCGCCGGCGTCACCACACGCTTCTGGTCGCCATGGTCGCTGCCGCTCGGCCGTATACCCGGCGTGACCACGGCCATGTCGGGACCGACGATCCGGCGCACGGCTTCGGCCTCCTCGGCCGAGCAGACGATGCCGCCCATGCCGGCATGCAGCGCCTGTTCGGCGCGCCTCAGCACCAGCGTGTGCGGATCGTGTTCATAGCCGGCATCGATCATGTCCTGCTCGTCCATCGAAGTCAGCACGGTCACCGCGAGCAGGCAGAGATCGCTGCCTTTGGCTGCTTCCACCGCCGCCTGCATCGCCTTGGGATAGGCATGCAGCGTCAGCATCGAGACCCCCATCCTGGCGATATTCTCGACCCCCTTGGCCACCGTGTTGTCGATATCGAGCAGCTTCATGTCGAGGAAGACCTTGGTGCCGCCGCTGGCGAGCTCGCGCGCGAAATCGAGCCCGCCGGCAAAGGCGAGCTGATAGCCGATCTTAAAGAAAGAGACGCTGCCTTCGAGCGCGCGCACCGTCTGTTCGGCTTCCTTCAGCGTCGGCACGTCGAGGCCGACGATCAGCCTGTCGCGCATGGTCTCGACCGGATGCATCAGACCTCGATCCTCACGGACAGCATGCGCGAGGTTTCGATCAGTGTACGGCATAGGCGCTCCATCGATTGGTGCAGTCTGGCGTCGCGGAATTGTCCGTCCTCGGCGAAGGCTTCATCGGCGCCGGAAACCGAGCATTCCGGCGTGATCACTTCCATCTGGCAGCGCACCAGCACCGCGCGCAGATGGTTGATGCAGCGTATGCCGGCAAACTTGCCCTCGGAGGAGGAGCAGAGCGCGACGGGCTTGCCGTAAAGCGGCCTGAACGAGCGGCTGCCGTCGCGCCGGAGCCGGCTCACCCAGTCGATGGAATTCTTCAAGAGCGGCGGGATCGAGCCGTTATATTCAGGCGTCGCGATCAGCAGCCCGTCATGGGCGGAAATCTGATGGCCGAGCTTCACGGCATTCTCGGGAATGCCTTTGTCCTTCTCAAGATCCTCGTCCATGATCGGCAGCGGATAGTCGCCGAGCGAGATGCGGGTCACCTCCGCACCCTGCATGGCGAGTTCCTTTTGCGCCACATCGGCCGTCCGGCCGCTGAAAGCGCCGGTGCGGATCGAGCCTGCAAAGACGAGGATTCTTGAGATTACTGCCATCGGCCACCTGTCGAGAGACGTATAGGCCGAAGAGCGATCAATCCCCAAGCGCTTTCGATGGCCAAGCGCTTTCGGTCAACATGCCTCGCGTCGGTAGATCCACAGCTGCGTCGGCGGAATGTTGCGGATGATGAAATCGAAATGCTTGACCGTGTAGTCGCCGCGGCCGGGCGGGATCGGCGACAGCGGGCCGTAGGTCAGCTGCACGATCGGCCGGCCGACGGGAATGCGGTCGAGCAGGCTTTCGATGTAGGCGATGCGCTGGGCGACCGGGAAATTGAGCAGCGGCACGCCGGAGACGACCGAATCGAACACCAAGTCGCGCTTGTCGCCGAGTGTTGCGGCGAGGTTGAAGGCGTCGCCCTCGATGACGTTGACGCGCGGGTAGAGCCGGCGCAGATGGCGCACGAAGTCGGTCGAGTATTCGATCGCGTAGAGGTTCTCCGGCTTCACGCCCTGGGCGAGAATGGCACGGGTGATGACGCCGGTGCCGGGGCCGACCTCCAGCACCGGCAGGCCCGATTTCGGGTTGACGATCGAGGCCATCTTGCGGGCGGTGACGGAACTGGTGGGAACGATCGAGCCGACAGCTTTCGGCTTGTCGATCCAGCCTTTGAAGAACTTCAGCTCGTCGTCGAATTTTTCCGTCAGCGCTTTGCGCAACCCGGGACCACGTGCCATGCGAGCTCTCCTCAACGCTCCCCGACTCGCTACTTAGCAGCTAGGTGGAACAAGGCAAGGCAAGATCTGGCATAAGATGTTGATGACGATGAGGCAGCGCGTCAACCCTGTCGCACCCCACTCAGGGCTCGCCGAAGGATTCGAAAAAGTCCTTCATGCGGGCGAAGAAGCCGCTCGACTGGGGCGAATTGTCCTTCGAGGAGAGCTGCTCGAACTCTTCCAGGAGCTCGCGCTGGCGCCGCGACAGGTTCTGCGGCGTCTCGACCGCGGTCTGGATGTAGAGATCGCCGACATTGGGCTGCCGCAGCACCGGCATGCCCTTGCCCTTCAGCCGGAACTGGCGGCCGTTCTGGGTGCCTTCCGGCACTTTCACCTTGGTCTGCGTGCCGTCGAGCGTGGTGACCTCGAACGAGCCGCCGAGGGCGGCGGTCGTCATCGAGATCGGCACCTTGCAGTAGAGGTCGGCGCCGTCGCGCTGGAAGAATTCGTGCGGCTTGACGGCAAGGAAGATGTAGAGGTCGCCCGAGGGGCCGCCGCGCAGGCCGGCCTCGCCCTCATTGGCAAGCCGGATGCGGGTTCCGTCCTCGATGCCGGCCGGGATGTTGACCGACAGCGAACGCTCCTCGGTGACGCGGCCCTGGCCGGCGCATTTCGGGCAGGGGTCCTTGATCGTCTGGCCGCGCCCCTGGCATTGCGGGCAGGTGCGCTCGATCGAGAAGAAGCCTTGCGTTGCCCGCACCTTGCCATGGCCGTGGCACATCGCGCAGGTGACCGGCTGCGTGCCGGGCTTGGCGCCGCTGCCGGAGCATTCCGAACAGGAAATCGATGCCGGCACGCGGATCTGCGCCGTCTTGCCCAAAAACGCCTCTTCCAGCGAGATTTCCATGTTGTAGCGCAGGTCGGCCCCGCGCTCGCGGCCGCCCGACGAGCGGCGCTGGCGGCCACCCATCATATCGCCGAAAATGTCTTCGAAGATGTCGGCGAAGCCGCCGGCGCCGAAGCCGTGCGCCGCGCCGTTCATGCCGCCCTGCTCGAAGGCGGCGTGGCCGAAACGGTCATAGGCCGCGCGCTTCTGCGGGTCCTTCAGCGTCTCGTAGGCTTCGTTGATTTCCTTGAACTTGTGCTCGCAGGCATGGTCGCCGGGGTTGCGGTCGGGATGGAACTGCATGGCGAGCTTGCGGAAAGCGCTCTTCAGCTCCTTGTCGTCGGCGCCTTTTTGCACGCCCAGCGTTTCGTAGAAATCAGCTTTCATTTTATCCCGCTGTCCGGATGCTCAATGTCTTCAAGCATTGTCGCGTCGTCGCCGGCACGTTGTTCGATTTAGGAGCGATGTTGCCCGGATGCCAGAGCCGAGCCGGGCTCACCGGTGTTTTTCCGTCAATTTTTGGGCCAGGTCCGCACTTTTTCGGTGAAGGTTGCAAAAAAGCCCGGCCTTGCGCCGGGCTTTTCGCATTATTTGGCCGTCAGCCGGCTCAGGCCGACTTCTTCTTGTCGTCGTCTTCGTCGATTTCCTCGAAGTCGGCGTCGACCACGTCCGAATCCTTGGCGGCGTCCGCCTTGGCGTCGGCTTCGGCCGCTTCCTTCTGCGAGGCCTCGTACATGGCCTGGCCAAGCTTCATCGAAGCTTCGGCGAGCGACTGCGACTTGGCCTCGATATCGGCCACGTCATCGCCTTCGGCTGCGGACTTCAGCGCCGCAATCGCGTCGGCGATCGCGGTGCGGTCGGCCTCCGAGACCTTGTCGCCATAGTCCTTCAGCGACTTCTCGGACGAATGCACCAGCGATTCGGCCTGGTTGCGCGCCTCGACGAGGGCGCGGCGCTTCTTGTCGGCCTCGGCATTGGCCTCGGCGTCCTTCACCATCTTCTCGATGTCGGCGTCGGACAGACCACCCGAAGCCTGGATGCGGATCTGGTGCTCCTTGCCGGTGCCCTTGTCCTTGGCCGAGACGTTGACGATGCCGTTGGCGTCGATGTCGAAGGTGACCTCGATCTGCGGCACGCCGCGCGGAGCCGGCGGAATGCCGACCAGATCGAACTGGCCGAGCAGCTTGTTGTCGGCCGCCATCTCGCGCTCGCCCTGGAAGACGCGGATGGTCACCGCCGACTGCGAATCCTCGGCCGTCGAGAACACCTGGCTCTTCTTAGTCGGGATCGTGGTGTTGCGTTCGATCAGCCTGGTGAAAACGCCGCCCAGCGTCTCGATGCCGAGCGACAGCGGCGTCACGTCGAGCAACAGCACGTCCTTCACGTCGCCCTGCAGCACGCCGGCCTGGATGGCGGCGCCGAGCGCGACCACCTCATCCGGGTTGACGCCCTTGTGCGGCTCCTTGCCGAAGAACTGCTTCACGATCTCCTGGATCTTGGGCATGCGGGTCATGCCGCCGACCAGCACCACTTCGTCGATCTCGCCCGCCTTCAGGCCGGCATCCTTGAGCGCCGCCTTGCAGGGGTCGATGGTGCGCTGCACGAGGTCCTCGACCAGGCTCTCGAACTTCGCCCGGGTGAGCTTCATCGTCAGGTGCTTCGGCCCGCTGGCGTCGGCAGTGATGAAGGGCAGGTTGATCTCGGTCTGCGTCGTCGACGACAGCTCGATCTTGGCCTTCTCGGCCGCTTCCTTCAGGCGCTGCAGGGCGAGCTTGTCGGCCTTGAGGTCGATGCCTTGCTCCTTCTTGAACTCGGCCGCCAGGTACTCGACCAGGCGCATGTCGAAGTCCTCGCCGCCGAGGAAGGTGTCGCCGTTGGTCGACTTCACCTCGAAGACGCCGTCGCCGATCTCGAGCACCGAAATGTCGAACGTGCCGCCGCCAAGGTCATAGACGGCAATGGTCTTGCCGTCCTTCTTCTCCAGACCATAGGCAAGTGCGGCAGCCGTCGGCTCGTTGATGATGCGCAGCACTTCGAGGCCGGCGATCTTGCCGGCGTCCTTGGTCGCCTGGCGCTGGGCATCATTGAAATAGGCCGGAACGGTGATGACCGCTTTCTCGACCTTCTCGCCGAGATAGGCTTCCGCCGTTTCCTTCATCTTCTGCAGGATCATGGCCGAGATCTGGCTGGGCGAAAGCTTCTTGCCGCCTGCCTCGACCCAGGCATCGCCATTGTCGCCCTTGACGATCTTGTAGGGGACAAGCTTCTTGTCCTTCTCCGTCACCGGATCGTCATAGCGGCGGCCGATCAGGCGCTTGACCGCGAAGATGGTGTTTTCAGGATTGGTGACCGCCTGGCGCTTGGCCGGCTGGCCAACGAGGCGTTCGCCATCGCTGTTGATGGCGACGATGGAAGGGGTCGTGCGCGCGCCTTCCGCATTCTCGATAACCTTTGGCTCCTTGCCGTCCATGATGGCGATGCAGGAGTTGGTGGTTCCGAGGTCGATACCGATTACTTTTGCCATTGTTCTAGTCTCTCCTCTAAGCAGGCTCTCAGGACCCTGATAAGGCGTTCCGACGAAAGCCCCTGTTCACAAGAAATTCCGCCACGGTCCCCGGGTTTTCAAGGCCGGGCGGTTGGCGCGTATATAAGAACAGGCGGCACGAGGCGCAAGCATCCTGCGCAACGCATCCACCAAGCCGATCGCCTGTCAGGAACGGTGCTAAATCGCCAATTTTGCGGCCGATTTGCCGCCCGATACGCCCGGACCGAGGTAAATCCGGCGCGGGCAAAAACGTCGCAGTCGCCATGATCGGGGCGTGAATGCCTGCGAACGGAGTTGCGCGGAGCTTCAGAAAGATGTGTTTTCCGCGATCGCTTGCGCCCCCCGGTCGACAGGCGGCCAGCGGTCAGGCGGCTTGCGACATCGATCTGCGCACGTCCGCGAGGATCTCGAAGGAGCGCACCCGCGCGGTGTGGTCGAACATCTGCGCCGTCACCATCAATTCGTCGGCGCCGGTGCGGCGCACGAAGGCGTCGATGCCCTGGCGGACCGTCTCCGGCGCGCCGACGACGGCACAGGACAGCGCCTGGGCCAGCATGGATCTGGCGACGGGATCAAGGTCGCGGTCGTAGTTTTCGACCGGCGGCGGCAGCTGGCCGGGCCGGCCGCTGCGCAGGTTGACGAAGGCCTGCTGCAGCGAGGTGAACAAAAGCTTCGCCTCGGCATTGGTGGGTGCCGCAAAGACATTGAGGCCGAGCATCACATAAGGCTTGTCGAGCTGCGCCGACGGCTGGAAGCGAGTGCGATAGACCTCCAGCGCGTGGTCGAGTTCGGCCGGCGCGAAATGCGAGGCGAAAGCATAGGGCAGCCCAAGCAGCGCCGCGAGCTGCGCGCCATAGAGGCTGGAGCCAAGGATCCAGACCGGCACGTCCTGGCCTTCGCCCGGCACCGCGCGGATGCGCTGACCTTCCTCGGCCGGCTGGAAATAGCCCATCAGCTCGACCACGTCCTGGGGGAAGTTGTCGCTGGCCTCCAGGTTGCGGCGAAGCGCCCGCGCCGTCATCATATCGGTGCCTGGCGCGCGACCGAGGCCGAGATCGATGCGGCCGGGGAAAAGTGCTGCCAGCGTGCCGAACTGCTCGGCAATCATCAGCGGCGCATGGTTGGGCAGCATGATGCCGCCGGCGCCGACGCGGATAGTCTTGGTGCCGCCGGCGACATGGGCGATGACAACCGACGTCGCGGCACTGGCAATGCCCGGCATGTTGTGGTGCTCGGCGAGCCAGTAGCGCTTGTAGCCAAGCCGCTCGGCATGGCGGGCAAGGTCGAGCGAATTGGCCAGCGACCGCGAGGCATCGCTGCCTTGCGTGATCGGCGACAGGTCGAGAACCGAAAGGGCCGTCATTGGTCAGGTCTCCACGATTTGCTTCTGCCGCAACCGGGCCTCGAATTCGGCGCGGTCGGGAATGACGATGGCGAACTGGCCTTCCAGCACGTCGGCGAGTTCGGTCGCCGAGGCGATTTCCCGCTGCTCGCTGCGGCCGCCGAGATGATGGATAGACAGGCGGTTGTTGCGCAGCGCGAGATCGAAGTCATTCATGCAGGCGGGTCCGGTTAGACCGGACCGATATAGGCACTCGCCATGGGCGCCGCAAACAGCCGGCCGGACATGCAGATTGGGCCAGGCCTCACGCGCCGGATTTGTGGTTGTTATCGCCGGCCTCGTCGTCGATCGCCATGGTTTGCTGCGCTGCGAGGAAATTGCCGACATGGCTGAGGCCATCGAAATGGTCGCAGAACACCTTGATGACCACCAGCAGCGGCACCGCCATCAGCGCGCCGACGAAACCCCAGAGCCAGGACCAGAAGGCGATGGCGATGAAGATCGCCACCGCGTTTATCTCGAGCCGCCGGCCGACCACCGTCGGGGTCACGAACTGGCCCTCGACGATGTCGCACAACAAAACGAAGGCGGGTGCCAGCAGGGCGTAGGGGATCGTATCGAAGCTGATCAGCGCGATGATCGTGACCAGCAGCAAGGTGATCAGCCCGCCGACATAGGGCAGGAAGTTGAGCAGCGCCGCGGCCGCGCCCCAGACCTGCGGGTTCGGCATCCCAAGTCCCCAAAGGCCAAGTCCGATCACCGTGCCGAGGCCGGCGTTGATGGCCGCCACGGTAAGCAGGTAATGGGAAATCTCGTGCTCGACGTCATAGACGATGCGCAGCGCGCGCTTCTTGTCGCTGAGGTGGGCGAAGGACTGGACGATCTTCTCGTAGAACAAGGTGCCGGAGGCGAGCAGGAACAGCGACAGCACGAAGACGAGGGTGATGCTCGTGCCGGCTCCCAGAATGTTGCTGGCCGCCGTCGACAGGATGCCGGACGGCGCCAGCGCGACCTTCTGCACACCCGGTTCCTGCGATGTCTCGGTCAGGGCCTGCAGTTGACGCGAGAGATCCATGACCCTCTCGAGCGGACGCTTGAAAGGCGCCAGCCGCTCGGTGAGTTGCTCGCCGATCGAGTAGCTGTTGTTGATGAGGTCGATGACCGGGCCGCTGAGCAGGTAACCGGCGCTGGCGAAGACGAAGAGGGACAGCAACACCAGCAGTGTCGCGGAGGCGACCTCGGGGATGCCGCGCTTGCGCAGGAAGCGCACGATCGGGGTCAGCGTCAGCGCCAGCAGGAAGGCGAGGATCACCGGCATGAAGAAGGCGCGGGCGAAATAAAGCGCGGCGATCGTTATCAGCACGAAGATGCCGATCAGCAGCAATCGAATCAGGCGCAATTCGGCGCGGGCGCTGGCGCGCTCGTCCGGGCTTTCGGCAACGTTCGAACCCGAAGCGCTCGTTTCGACCTTCATCCGTTCCCTCGCGATCGCCGAGGAAAACGTACGCGCCGCCGCCAAGGTTCCTTAGCCGGCGGTGAGGGCGCATCTTGCTGGGCAGGCGTGCTCAGGCGACGGGCGCCGGCGCGGCCTTCACCGTTTCCTTGCGCACGACCGGCGCCACCTTGGTGCCGTAGAGCTCGATCGCCTTCATGACCTTGGCATGCGGCATGGTGCCGATCGCCATCTGCAACAGGAAGCGGTCGTTGCCGAAGATCTTGTGCTGGGCGACGATCTTTTCCGCCACCTGTTCGGGATCGCCGACGAACAGCGCGCCGTTCGGCCCGCGCGCCTGATCGAAATGCGCCCGCGAGGTCGGCCCCCAGCCGCGCTCACGGCCGATGCGGTTCATCACCTCGGCTTGCGGTGCGTAGAAATCGTCGGCCGCCTTCTCGGTCGTCTCGCCGACGAAGCCATGCACGTTCAAGCTGGTCGCGAGCGAGGCGGGATCGTTGCCGGCGCGCCTTGCCGCCTCGCGATAGATCTCGAACAGCGGCGCGAAGCGGGCCGGCTCGCCGCCGATGATGGCAAGCGCCAGCGGCAGGCCGAGCACGCCGGCGCGGGCGGCGGACTGCGGCGTCCCGCCAATAGCGATCCAGATCGGCAGCTTGTCCCGGAAAGGTCGGGGATAGACGCCGCGGCCGTTGATCGGCGCGCGCAGCTTGCCCTGCCACGTCACCTTCACCTGGTCGCGGATGGCAAGCAGGAGATCGAGCTTCTCGGCGAAGAGCTCGTCATAGTCCTCGAGATTGTAACCGAACAGCGGAAACGATTCGATGAAGGAGCCGCGCCCGGCCATGATCTCGGCGCGGCCCCCGGACAGAAGGTCGAGCGTCGCGAACTGCTGGAAGACCCGCACCGGATCGTCGGAAGAAAGCACCGTGACCGCGCTGGTGAGCTTGATCCGCTTCGTCCGCTCCGCGGCCGCGGCCAGCGCCACGACCGGCGCCGAGGCCGCATAGTCGGGGCGATGGTGTTCGCCGAGGCCGAACACGTCGAGACCGACCTGGTCGGCCAGCTCGACCTCCTCGATCAGGTTGCGCAGCCGTTCGTGCGGGCCGATGGCGCCGGGGCCCGGCTCCGGGCTGACATCCGCGAAAGTGTAGAGGCCAAGTTCCATTTTCATGCATCCTGATGCGCCGCTTGGCGTTGATTGTTGGCGCTAGAGGTAGCGACCGGCCCCCAGAGCCGCCAGAGGCGCGATTTGTGAACAGTGCATCGCGCCGCGACGACGTATCCCGACGGCAACAGCCCAGATTTTCATGGCTGGCATACCGTTTTGGCGCTTGAACTCACCGCTTTCGCGCGTATGTAAGCGTCGCGAATTGACTTCAGGGAAGTGGACTTGGCTATTTACAGGGAAAAAGACATATTCGAGCGGCGCAACGCCGCGAACGAGGCAAAGAAGGCGCTCCTGGAGCGCTTCAAGTCAAAGCCGGCGGCGGACGACCCAGCGGTTCTGGCGCGTCAGGCGGAACGCAAGGCGATCCTCGAGGCCCGTGCTATCCGCGAGGCCGAGAAGGCCCGGTTGAAGCAGGAAAAGCTGGCGCGCGAAGCGGCCGAGAAGGCTGAACGCGAGGCAGTGGCCGAAGCGGCCCGTATTGCTGCCGAAGAGGCAGCGGCTGCCGAGGCCAAGATCCGCGAAGCCGAGGAAACCGAACGCATCGCCCGCCTGCTCGCCGAGGAGGCCGAACGCAAGGCCAAGCGCGATGCGCGCTACGCCGCCCGCAAGGCGCGCGTCGGTCGCACGCCTCCGGGCTTCTCGGCCCGCTAGGTTCGAGTTCGTTTCGAAAATGAGTCAGGGTCGCCAGGAGCGGCCCTGAACGCGTTCGTGCTACATCAGCCGACGAGCTTCAGCCCGACGATGCCGCAGACGATCAGGCCGATGCAGGCAAGCCGCACTGCGGTCGCCGGCTCGCCGAGCAGCCAGATGCCGAGCAAGGCCGTGCCGACAGTGCCGATGCCGGTCCATACCGCATAGGCCGTGCCGACGGGCAATGTCTTCAACGCAAGCCCGAGCAGGCCAAGGCTGACGATCATCGAGACGATCGTGAGCACGGTCGGCAGCGGCTTCGAGAAACCATCGGTATATTTGAGGCCGATCGCCCAGCCGATCTCGAACAGGCCGGCGAAGAAAAGGAAGATCCAGGACATCGCGAACGCTCCATCGATCGAGCATCGAATGCTCGACGTTTGACGTGGCGGGTCGTCCCGGCCGGGTTTCGGGGAAGCGAGGTCGTCCTCGCGGTACCGATATAGTGAGTTCTGTACCCCGATCAACAAAACACCGGCAGCATTCGGCATGCCGCCGGTTCAAATCCGCATCGAGACGGATCGGCCGCGCTGACGGCCTACTTCTCCTTGATGCGCATCGCCTTGACCGGCGGCGCCTTCGGAGCCGGGGCCGCGGCCGGTTTCTTGGCGTCCTTTTTCGGCTTGCGGGGTTCCTTGCCCGCCTTCATCGCACCTTTCGCCATGATTCGCTCCTCCGATTTGTGGGCAGCACAAGTGAAACAAGAGAAGCGCCCGACCGCAAGAGGCCGCTTGCAGCTTCGAAAGCCGGCTTGCGCTATGTCAACCGTTTTCCCTTCATCCCGCGACCTCGGGATCGATCAGGCAACAGAAATGCATAGCGGCATCTGAACCTCGGAGCGGCTGGCGCATTGTCGGTGGAGCTTTGGGCGGCGGCCGCTAAGCTCCCACTTGGAAGAGGATCGGAAGCGCATGGCAGGGCATAGCGGCTCGAAAAGAGTGATCTACGCCGCGCTCGCCGGCAATATTGCGATCGCGCTGACTAAATTCGCCGCAGCATTCTTCACAGGCTCTTCAGCCATGCTGTCGGAGGGGGTGCATTCGCTGGTCGACACGGGCAATGGCGCGCTTCTGCTTTACGGCATGCGCCGTGCCGCGCGCCCGCCCGACCTCACGCATCCGCTCGGACACGGACGCGAACTCTATTTCTGGAGCTTCATTGTCGCCCTGCTGGTGTTCGCGCTTGGCGCCGGCGTTTCCTTCTACGAGGGCGTCGTCCACATCATGGCGCCGGAACCGGTCGTCAACGCCAAGGTCAACTACATCGTGCTTGGTCTTTCTTTTCTGTTCGAAGGCAGTTCCTGGCTGGTGGCGCTGAAGGAGTTCCGCCAGCAAAAGGGCAAGCAGGGCTGGTTTCAGGCGGTGCGCCGCAGCAAGGACCCCAGCGTCTACACCGTGCTGTTCGAGGACAGCGCGGCGCTGCTCGGCCTCGTCGTCGCCTTCGCGGGCATCCTTACGTCTGAACTTCTGGCGATCCCCGAGCTCGACGGCGCCGGCTCGATCGGCATCGCCGTCATCCTGGGCGCCACCGCCATCTTCTTGGCGCGCGAGAGCAAGGGTCTGCTGCTCGGCGAGCCTGCTTCGCCCGAGGTGGAACGCAAGGTTCTGGTGATCGCCGACCACGACCCGGCCGTGCAGCGGGCGAACGGCATACTGAGCGTCCATATCGGCCCGCAGGAGATCGTCGCAGGCCTAAGCATCGAATTCGAGGATCATCTCACGGCGCCCGAGATCGAAGCCTGCGTTGAACGCCTGGAGGCGCGACTGAAAAAGGACATGCCCGAAATCACCAGGCTGTTCGTCAAGCCGCAGGCGACTGGCACATGGGAGCGCAGGCGTAAGGCTATCGCCGGGACCTCCGAAGAGGATTAGATTTGAGCGAAGCAATCTTTTGGGAGCAAGCCGAATGAGAATCGACGGCGGGTGTCATTGCGGCGCCATCACCTACGAAGCGGAGGTCGATCCCGAAAAGACCTCGATCTGCCATTGCACCGATTGCCAGCAACTGACGGGAACGGCCTTTCGCGTGACGGTGGGCGCGCCAGAGGAGGATTACCGGATTACCAAGGGCACGCCGAAGGTCTACATCAAGACCGGATCCAGCGGCGCCAAGCGCGCGCAGGGGTTTTGCGGCGAATGCGGATCGCATCTCTATGCGACGTCGGTTGGCGATGGACCGAAAATCTACGGCATTCGGGTGGGCACGGCGCGCCAGCGCGACCAGCTGGTGCCGAGAAGGCAGGTCTGGCACCGCTCGGCGTTGCACTGGCTGCCGGAAATCGAAGGCATCACGACCATCGAGGAGCAGTAGCGGCGCTACGACAGATCAGTCGTCGCCTTCGACGACGCGCAGCCTGAGCTGACCCGTCTTGGAATCGGCCACGCGCGCGCCCGCCTCCACCTTGGCAGGACCGCGTGGCGGTTCGGGCTCGCCCTCGGCGAACTCCAGCGCCTCGATTCTCTGGCCGCGTTTGGTGACCTTCGTCGTCGAGACGAGGATGTCGTCGATATCCCTGGCCGCCTGGCCGAAATGCGTCTGCAGCCGGCGCACGCGCTCGTCGACTCGCGCCACGTCCTCCATCAGGCGGATGACCTCGCCCCGGATCAGATGCGCCTGCTCGCGCATGCGCGCGTCCTTCAGGATCGCCTGGATGACCTGGATCGACAGCATCAGCAAGGACGGCGAGACGATGACGACGCGGGCGCGGTGCGCCTTCTGCACCACGGCCTCGAAATTCTCGTGAATCTCGGCGAATACCGATTCCGAGGGCACGAACATGAAGGCGGTGTCCTGCGTCTCGCCCTGGATCAGGTATTTTTCCGCGATATCGCGGATATGCACCTCGATGTCGCGCCGGAACGCCTGCGCCGCCGCCTTCTGCAAGTCGGCGGCTTCGGCGGCACGAATGGCATTCCAGGCCTCCAGCGGAAACTTGGCGTCGATGGCGAGCATCGGCGCGCCGTTCGGCATCCGCACCAGGCAGTCGGGCCGGCTGCCGTTGGAAAGGCTCGCCTGGAACTCGTAGGCGCCGTGCGGCAGGCCGTCGGCAATGATCGCCTCCATGCGCGACTGGCCGAAGGCGCCGCGAGTCTGCTTGTTGGAGAGGATCGCCTGCAGCTGCACGACCTGTCCGGCTAAAGACTGGATGTTGCCCTGCGCCGTGTCGATCACCGCCAGCCGCTCCTGTAGTTTGGCCAGGCTCTCATGCGTCGACTTGGTCTGCTCGGCCATGGTCTGGCCAAGACGGCCGGTCATCGCGTCGAGCCGCTGTCCGAGCGATTGGGTGAGCTCGGCCTGCCTGGCGCCGAACACTTCGGCGATCGCGCCCATGCGACCCTGCATCTCGGCCTGCGCCTGAAGAATGTCCGCCATCCTGGCCTCGGTGTCGCGGGCATGGTCGGCCGCTTCCGCCGCCGCCGCCGCGCGCGCCTTTCCCGCGCGCCACAACGCGATGACGAGCACCAGGAACAGCGTCAGCAGCAGCAGCGCTCCGAAGCCAAGCGCCTCGCCGAGCCTGATCGTCGTGGCGCCGAGCCGCGCGACGGGCTGCGAAAGGATCGAGGTCATGTCGTTCATTTGGGCAGCATAACCGATTCGCTCTGCTGGCACAGATCAAAACGTGAACAAGTCAAAGCCGCCCCGGTTGACGCTTTTCCATCGACGTCTTAGGTGAGACGCCATGTCGATCAAGCCGCTCATCATCCTTCCCGATCCAATCCTGCGCCAGGTTTCCAAACCGGTCGAGCGCGTCGACGGTGACTTGCGCAAGCTCACCGACGACATGCTGGAAACCATGTATGACGCGCCGGGAATCGGGCTGGCGGCGATCCAGGTCGGCGAGCCGCGGCGTTTGCTGGTCATCGACCTCGCCAAGGAAGGCGAGCCGCCGGCGCCGCATGTCTTCATCAATCCGGAAATCCTCGAAAGCTCCGACGAGCGCTCGGTCTATGAGGAAGGCTGCCTGTCGATCCCTGACTACTATGCCGAGGTCGAGCGTCCCGCGGCGGTGCGGGTGAAATATCTCGACCGCGAGGGCAAGCTGCAGGAGATGCAGGCCGAAGGCCTGATGGCGACCTGCCTGCAGCACGAGATCGACCATCTTAACGGCGTGCTGTTCATCGACCACATCTCGAAGCTGAAGCGCGACATGGTGGTCAGGAAATTCAAGAAGCTCGCCAAGGACAAGGCGCCGGGCAAGATGGCGGGCTAGAAGGGCATGCCCCTTCGCGTCATCTTCATGGGCACGCCGGAGTTTTCCGTGCCGACGCTCAGCGCCATCGCCGAGGCCGGCCACGAGATTGCCGCCGTCTATACGCAGCCGCCGCGCGCCGCCGGCCGGCGCGGGTTGGAATTGACGCCCTCGCCCGTGCAGCGCGAGGCGGAACGGCTCGGGCTCGAGGTGAGCACGCCGACATCGCTCAAGGCAGAGACCGAGCAGCAGGCCTTTGCCGGTTTGCGGGCCGATGTCGCCGTGGTCGTCGCCTATGGCCTGCTTCTGCCGAAACCCGTTCTTGAGGCCACCAGGCTCGGTTGCCTCAACGGCCATGCCTCACTTTTGCCGCGTTGGCGCGGTGCTGCTCCCATACAGCGCGCCATCATGGCCGGCGATGTCGAAACCGGCATGATGGTGATGCGCATGGAAGAGGGGCTGGACACCGGCCCGGTGGCATTGGTTGAAAAATGCGCCATTGGTCCCGATATGACCGCCGGGGAATTGCATGACCTCCTCATGGCTCGAGGCGCCTCGCTGATGGTGGATGCGCTCGCACAGTTGGGGATAAATTGTCTGACATTTGCCCCCCAGGCGACAGAGGGCGTGACCTACGCCCGAAAAATCGATAAATCGGAGACACGCGTAGACTGGACGCGGCCTGCCGGCGAAGTCCACAATCACATTCGCGGCCTCTCGCCCTTTCCGGGCGCGTGGTGCGAGGTCGAAATTGGTGGCCGCGTGGAGCGGCTGAAACTGCTTCGCTCGACGCTTTCCAACGGCGTCGGCGAGTCGGGAGGTATTCTCGATGATCGGCTGACGGTCGCCTGCGGGTCAGGCGCGGTGCGGCTGGTCGAAGTTCAACGGGCGGGTGGAAGGCCCGCCGCCGCGCAGGAGTTTTTGCGCGGGGCCAAGATCGAAAAAGGAACGAAACTCCAATGAGCATGATGTCGATACGTGCGGCGACGCCGCGGGATCGCGAGGCGATCCGCCTCGTCGAAGAGCATGCCTTCGGCCAGCAGGCGGAGGCCGGCCTGGTCGATGCGCTGGTCACCGGCGGCGACGCCGTCGTCGAGCTGGTTGCGGAAGAAGATGGCCAGGTCGTCGGCCACATCCTGTTTTCCAGGCTTTTTGTGCAGAACGGCGGCAAGCGCTTCGCGGCCGTGGCGCTGGCGCCGCTGGCCGTCGAGCCGTCCTTCCACGGCACCGGCATCGGCGGCGCGCTGATCCGCGAGGCGCATGTCCGCCTGAAGGAAGCCGGCGAGGCTTTGGCGGTGGTGCTCGGCGATCCGGCCTATTACGGCCGCTTCGGCTACACCCACGCCCGCGCCGAGAAATTCGAGAGCGAATACCAGGGCGAGGCGCTGCAGGCGCTGGCCTGGGGCGACGCGCCCGAGGCCGGCAGACTGCTATACGCTTCGGCCTTCACCGCGCTGGCCGCCTAGGCGAGCGCGAACGCAGAGCTGGCATGCCGCGTTTTCGACTCGATATCGAATATGACGGCAGCCAATTCGCCGGCTGGCAGCATCAGGCGGACCAGCTTTCGGTGCAGCAGGCGATCGAGCAGGCGATCGAAAAGTTCTGCGGCGAAGAGGTGCGAATACGTGCCGCCGGCCGCACCGATGCCGGCGTGCACGCGACCGCCCAGGTGGCCCATGTGGATCTGGCCAGGGACTGGGCGGGCGACAAGGTGCGCGACGCCGTCAACGCCCATCTGCAGGCAGCCGGCGCGCGCATCGCCATCCTCAAGGCTGCCGTCGTCGCCAACGATTTCGATGCGCGGTTTTCGGCCACCGGCCGCCATTATCTCTATCGCATCCTCAACCGCCGCGCCCCGTCGGCGCTTGAAAAGGGCAAGGTCTGGTGGGTACCGAAACGGCTCGATGCCGAGGCCATGCACGAGGCGGCGAAGGTGCTGCTCGGGCGGCACGATTTCACCACCTTCCGCTCCACCCAGTGCCAGGCCGAAAGCCCGGTGCGCACGCTTGACCGTCTCGATGTCACCCGCGCCGGAGATCTCATTGAGGTGCGAACCTCGGCGCGTTCCTTCCTGCACAACCAGGTGCGCTCGATGGTCGGCTCACTGCGCAGGGTCGGCGACGGCTCCTGGAGCGCCGCCGATATCAAGGCAGCGCTCGAAGCGCGCAACCGGGCAGCCTGCGGACAGGTAGCGCCGCCCGACGGCCTGTTCTTGGTCGGGGTGGACTATCCAGAAGACGTCTGAGGGCGGCGTCGATCAGCCGGCGTCGTCCCCGGCGAGTTCGTCCGACCAATTCGCGCCGCCATAGAAGAGGCGCAGAATCACGACGCGCTCAGGCTCCACAACGAAAGCGAAAGTTATCCGGCGCTCAAATCCGACGACGCGAAGGTCCGGCCGCACTCATCACGGCGCGTGCCGCGTTCAGAGCCATGCTTGAGGCGCTCGCAGAACGCCCGGATGCAAGCGTCGTAGCGGTCTGCAAGGATGGGACTGCTGGGTTGAGCAATGAAGGGGTAAATGCGATCGAGATCGTCGTCGGCATCAAGCGTATAGACGACGGTCCGACGCTTCACGGTTCTTTTGCGAATAGCGCTCGTGACGCTTGCGCGCCCGTTCGGCCATTTCCTCCGGCGAAATGCCTTTGCCGGGGTTTGCCTTCCACGCATCATAGGCCGGAGCGACCTCCTCGCGCAGCCAACGCTCCACCGCGGCGTCGCGCTCCTGAAGGGCGCGAAGCCCGGCGCGGATGACTTCGCTGCTGGTCGCATACGTGCCCGAGCGGACGAGCTGATCAATGAAGGCCGCTTGCTCGGCCGGCAGGCTGAAGGTGCGTTTTTCGGTAGCGGACATGGCTAGCGCTCCGGGAGGACAGTGGTGTGAAACTATCATACCCCCCTGTCTCAAGAAAAGACTCCGTCAGCCGGCCAAGATCAGCCCCTCGCGCCGTCCGGAATGTCGATGCCGAGCAGCGCCTGCAGCCCGAACAAGACGAGCAGCGAGGCGACGAACATGCCGACAAACACCGCGGTGCCGGCAGCCGCGCCCTTGCCGATCGTCGCGTTGGTCATGCGCCAGGTCAGCACCATCGACAGCGCGAACAGAAGCAGCGAGACCAGGCCGCTGACCTCGTCGGTCGAGGGCAGGAACAGCCTCAGCAGCGCCGACGGCAGCATCAGCCAGGCGATGATCGCGGAGGCCCAGTTGGAGGCGACGACGTAGTGGACGAAGCGGCCGCCGATGCCGGCGCGCGGCGCGACCAGCGCAAGCGCCACCAGCGGCAGCACCCAGGAACCGATGTCGACGGTTGCCAGCCGGAGCAGCATGCCGAGCCGCCCGGCGAACGCATTCGGATCGCCTATCTCATTGGCGATGCCGACCCAGCCGACGATCAGCGCCGGCGCCGCCACGACGATGGCGAAGAAGGAATTCCAAAAACCGTCCGCAGACAGATCGAGCATGCGCAGGCCGTCGGCCCTGCCGAGCATCAGCCGCCAGGCGCCGGCCAGCGAAGCAAAGGTTTCGTCCGTTGAGAGCATGGTCACGTCAGACCTTGTCCGAACCAGTCCTCGATAAAGCGCTCGTATATCCGTGTCAGCGTCTCGAGGTCGGCGACCGCCACGCGCTCGTCGACCATGTGCATGGTCTTGCCGACCAGCCCGAACTCGACCACCGGGCAAAAATCCTTGATGAAACGCGCATCCGAAGTGCCGCCGGAGGTGGAGAGCGAAGGCCTCTTGCCGACCACCGCGGCCACGGAACCGCTCAGCGTGTCGATCAGCTTTTCGTCGCGGGTAAGGAAGACATGGCTCGGCCGGTCGCGCCAGACAAGCTCGTAGTCGACGGCGGTCTTCTTGCCCGGCCGATATTTCTTGCGGCCCGCCGCCTGGTCGAGCCGGTTGTGGATCTCGGCCTGGACGGTCTCGGCATCCCAAGTGTCGTTGAAGCGGATGTTGAACGTGGCGGTGGCCTTGGCCGGGATGACATTGGTCGCCGGGTTGCCGACGTCGATCGACGTCACTTCCAGATTGGTCGGCTGGAAATCCTTTGTTCCCCTGTCGAACACCGGATGGAGCAGCGCGTCGACAAGGCTCATAAGCCCGCGCACCGGGTTGTCGGCAAGTTGCGGATAGGCGGCGTGGCCCTGACGGCCATTGACGATGACGCTGCCGGAGAGCGAGCCGCGCCGGCCGATCTTGATCATATCGCCAAGCGCATCCGGATTGGTCGGCTCGCCGACGATCGAGGCGTCCCATTTCTCGCCCTTGGCGGCAGCCCAGTCGAGCAGCTTCACCGTGCCGTTGATGGCCGGCCCTTCCTCGTCGCCGGTGATCAGCAGCGAGACCGAGCCTTTCGGGCCGCCATTGTTCTCGATGTGGCGCGCCACCGCGGCGATGAAGCAGGCGATGCCGCCTTTCATGTCGACGGCGCCGCGGCCATACATCTCGCCATTGGCGATCTCGGCGGCAAAGGGCGGATGCGTCCACGCCGCCTCGTCGCCGACCGGCACCACGTCGGTATGGCCGGCAAACATCAGATGTGGGCCGTTGCCGGAGCGGCGCGCATAGAGATTTTCGATGTTCGGCGTGCCATCTTCCGAGAATATCGGCCGCTCTACGGCGAAGCCGAGTGGCTTCAGCATGTCTTCCAAGGTCTGCAGCGCGCCGCCTTCGGCGGGCGTCACGGAAGGGCAGCGGATCAGGGCGGCAAGGTTCTGGGCAGGGTCGGTCGGCAATTTCATGGGCAAAGCGATAGTCGAAAGCGGCAGGCCTGTCACGGTGGCAGATGTTCGCCGAGCAAGCCGCCGACAATATGGTTGTCGTGTCGTATAGTCGCGCGGGCCAGGACGGGATGATCGCATGGCCAAAGAAGGAAAGACGATCTCGATAGCCGGCGCCGGCAGCATCGGCTGCTATGTCGGCGGCTGCCTAGCGCTCGCCGGGCGTAAGGTCGTCTTCCTTGGCCGCGGCCGCATTGTGGAGGCGTTGCGCAAGGACGGGCTGCGGATCAGCGATCTTGACGGCCGCGACAGACGCATCGGGCCTGAGACGCTGGCGGTCAGCGACGATCCGGCGCTGGCGCTGCGCAACGCGGATATCGTTCTGGTCACCGTAAAGAGCGGCGCGACCGAGGAGATGGCGGCGCTTGTTGCGGCTCATGCCCGCCCCGATGCCATTGTGATCAGCCTGCAGAATGGCGTCGACAATCCGGACAAACTGCGTGGAGCGCTTCCCGCGCATCGCGTGCTTGCCGGTATGGTTGCGTTCAACGTCGTGCAATCGCCGGATGGCGAGACGCCGTTCAGCGTCCGCCGCGCCAGCGACGGCATGGTCATCATCGAGAATACTGAGCCCGGCCTTTCAGCACTGCTCAATGTCGAAGGACTTGGGGTCGAAACCCATGCCGACATGAGGGCGGTGCAGTGGAGCAAACTGCTGATGAACCTCAACAATGCGCTGGTCGCGCTCTCCGATCTGCCGCTGGCGACCGAATTGGCGGACCGCGGCTGGCGCGTCATTCTGGCGGACCAGATCGACGAGGCGCTGGCCGCAATGAAAGCTTGTCGTATCGAGCCGGCGCGCATCGCTGGGCCGCCCCCATGGCTGCTGCCGAAAGTGCTGCGGCTTCCGGACTGGCTGTTCGGAATCCTGGCCCGGCGGCTGCTGGCGATCGACCCCAAGGCGCGCTCCTCGATGTGGGACGATCTCCATCGTCGTCGGCCGACCGAGGTCGACGAATTGCAGGGAGCGATACTGCGGCTCGCGCAAAAGACCGGCGTGCCGGCGCCTGTGACGAAGCGCATCATGGCGCTGGTGCGTCAGGCGGAAGCGGACAGGCGCGGTCCGCCCGGATTGACGCCCGACGAGGTCAGCCGCGGTCCTCGATCAGCGTGATATTTGCGCGACAGGTTCGAGCTCAAATTCTCGGTCTCGTTGACGCCAAGGATGGCGACATCGTCGACCGATTACATCACGCGTTATCTCTGTGATTTAGAGCCGGATCAGATTTGAGGTCGAAACGACCTAAAAATCATCCGGCGCTAGCGATCGGCCGGCGCATTCGTGCGGCTGCCGTAGCGATTGGATCCGGGCTGTCCCGGAAACAGGCAGAGCACCAGGAAGGCAACGATCGACACGACGGGAACGAACAGCACCAGCGCCGCGATGCCCGGCTTGTCGAGGTCGTGCAGCCGCTTCACTGCCAGCACGACGTTCGACCACAACGAGGCGAGGAACGTGAGGAAGAAGACGAACGACCACATGTTGCTCTCGGCCGAACCTTCCGGCACCAGCGTGAAGCGATAAAGCGGAAAGGCCTGGACGATAGCAACCAGCAATCCGCCGAGAAAATAAGCCGCGCGGCTGACGCGGCCCGAGGTTTTGAAGAAGAGCCAGATGAAGTCTGCTTTTTCAGGCAAGCGGGTCCGGTCCGTATTGATTGGCGCCCCTGGTGCCTTCGAGCATGCCCAGTTCGATGAGCAGCCAGATGCCGCCGATGATGGGTATAAGGCCGATCAGTGTCCACCAGCCCGACTTGTTACGGTCGTGCCAGCGTTTGGCATAGAGAGCAATCGCGAAATAGATCGATGCCAGCGCGACCAGGATGCCGAGGATGCCGATCTGGTCGCCGCCGGCGGTGGTGAAACGTGTGCCGAGGATCGAGTCGAGAATGAACGCAATGATGGCGATGACGATGAATATGCCGATGCCGGCCCAGAACTTGGCCCGGTTGATGCGGCCGTCGAAACTCGTCAGCAGATACTTCCAGTCCATGACGCCCCTCCGTTGAACCAGCGCGACGGAATGTCGCGCCGGCGGAGGGTGCGTCTGTTCGCGGGAAAGATCAATCGCGCAGCAATTCGTTGATCGACGTCTTGGAACGGGTCCTGGCGTCGACGCGCTTGACGATGACGGCGCAGTAGAGGCTCGGGCCCGGCTCGCCATTTGGCAGCGGCTTGCCCGGCAGCGAGCCGGCGACGACCACCGAATTTGCCGGCACTTCACCGTAGAAGACCTCGCCGGTGGCGCGGTCGACGATCTTGGTCGACTGGCCGATGAACACGCCCATGCCGAGCACCGAGCCTTCGCGCACGATGCAGCCTTCGACCACCTCGGAGCGCGCGCCGATGAAGCAATTGTCCTCGATGATGGTCGGACCGGCCTGCATCGGCTCCAGCACGCCGCCAATGCCGACGCCGCCGGAGAGATGCACGTTCTTGCCGATCTGGGCGCAAGAGCCGACCGAGGCCCAGGTGTCGACCATGGTGCCTGTATCGACATAGGCGCCGACATTGACGAAGGACGGCATCAGCACCGCGCCCGGGGCAACATAGGCCGAGCGGCGCACGACCGAGGACGGCACGGCGCGGAAGCCGGCCTTCTCGAAATCGACCGCGCCCCAGCCCTCGAACTTCGACGGCACCTTGTCCCACCATACCGAGTGGCCCGGGCCGCCCTTGATGATCTCCATCGGGTTCAGCCGGAAGGAGAGCAGCACCGCCTTCTTCAGCCACTGGTTGACCAGCCACTTGCCGTCGTCCTGCCGCTCGGCGACGCGAACCACGCCGCGGTCGAGCAAGTCGAGCGCCGACTGGATGGCGTCGCGCGTTTCGCCGCGGGTCGCGGTCGAAATCGTATCGCGCTCCTCGAAGGCCTTTTCGATGGTCTTTTCGAGGCTCGCCAGATCGGGCTTCGACATGAATTTGCTCCATTACAAAGCTGTTAAGGCCTGCGCCTTAACCTGTTTTGAAATCGCGCGGACCCTATGTGAAGCCTTAATGGGGGTCAATCGCGACTGCGTCACGGGACGGCGCAAGTAAAGGAATTAGGACGGTGGATTCGATGACACCCATGGAAAAGGCGGGCTGGACGCCGCTGCCCCATTCGGACGAGGATCTCGAGCGGTCGAAAAGCGTGCCGGACACGCCGCAGACGCGGGCCGAAACCTATCGCCTGGCCTGGAACGATCCCGACTTCATGACGCGGCGCGAATTGCGTCCGGTGCGCCTGCAGCTCGAGCTCTTGAAGCCGGAGATGATCCTTGCCGAGCGCGGCATCCGCTCGACCGTCATCCTGTTCGGCGGGGCGCGGCTTCCCGAGCCGGGCGGCGCCGCCTGGGCCGCCAAGAACGAGACGCAGAAAAAGAACCTCGAGCTGAACAGCAAATATTACGAAGAGGCGCGCAAGTTCGCCCGGCTGTGCTCGCAGCAGTCGGCCACGTCCTACTATCGCGAATTCGTCGTCGTCACCGGCGGCGGACCGGGAGTCATGGAGGCGGGCAATCGCGGCGCCGACGATGTTGGCGCGCCGTCGATCGGCTTGAACATCGTGCTGCCGCACGAGCAGGCGCCGAACGCCTATGTGACGCCCGAGCTCTGCTTCAACTTCCACTATTTCGCAATCCGCAAGATGCATTTCGTCATGCGCGCCAAGGCGGTCGCCGTGTTTCCGGGCGGCTTCGGCACGATGGACGAATTCTTCGAGACGCTGACGCTGATCCAGACCGGGCGCATGGAGCGCGTGCCGGTGATCCTGTTCGGCAAGGCGTTCTGGCAACGGGCGATCGACCTCGACTTCCTTGCCGAGCAAGGCACGATCTCGCCCGGCGACCAGGACATCATCGATTTCGTCGACACCGCCGACGAAGCCTGGGACATCGTTCGCCGCTTCTACAGCCTCTGAGTGCGCGCTCGTCGTTACCGCAATGACCAGCGAGTTCTGACGACGGCGCCGGCAATCTGGAGTTGGGTCAGCCCGGAACCTCGACGATTGCCGTCAGGAAGCCGGCGAGGTCGTCGGTGACGAAATCCACGTCGTCCTCATTCGCCGGGTCGCGCTCCCAGATCTCGGAGAAAGTCGGCTCGAAATTGCGCGGCACGACCAGCACCGTCGTCATGCCGAGCGATTTCGGCACAGAGAGGTTGCGCGCCAGGTCCTCGAACATCACCGCGTTGTGGCCGGTCACGGAATGCAGCTCGGCGAACCGCTCATAGGTCTGGCGGGCCGGCTTGGGGTTGAGACCCGCCGCGACGATGTCGAAGATGTCGTCGAAATGATCCAATACGCCGAGCTGGCGCGCGGCGCGCTCGGCATGCTTGCGGTCCCCATTGGTGAAAATGAACTTGCGGCCCGGCAATTGGCGGATCGCGGCACCGAGCACCGGATCGGGCACCAGCCAGGAATAGTCGATGTCGTGCACCTTCTCGAGGAAGTCGTCGGGGTCGATGCCGTGGCGCGCCATCAGCCCGTTCAGCGTCGTGCCGTACTCCAGGTAGAGCTCTTTCTGCAGCTTGCGCGCCTCCTCGCGCGAGAGCGTCAGCAGCTCGCCGACATAGGCAGTCATCTTCACGTCGATCTGCGCGAACAGGTTCGAGTGATGCGGATAGAGCGTGTTGTCGAGGTCGAATACCCAATCCGTGACATGGGCAAAACGGGCGGGCTCGGGTGTCGTCGTCATGGCCTCCTTATGGCATGCGGACGCGGAGTTTATCCACAACTTCCGCGCGTCTTGCGTCGTGAAAATGGCGCCTCGCTTCAAATTTTAATCGTCCCGGAAAGGTCACCTTCAGCGCTTGCTGGCACAGAGGCAGTCCGTTGGGAGACAGCGATGAGTCGCATAATCTTGAAGTCCGCAGTCGTCGCGTTCGCTTCGGTCGCTGTCTCGCTCTTGTTGACGCTGGTTGTGGTCCCGGCCATGGGCTTTCCGATCAGCCGCACCGTCTGGCTTACGGCCACGGTTTGCCCTTTGATTCTCGCCTGGATTGCCAGCGTCGGCACCTTCTGGCAAAGCGACCGGCTGAAAAATGCGCATCGCGAGCTTGCCCGCGCGCATGCCCAGCTCGCCGCGGCCCACAGACGCCTGTCGGAGAAGGCAAGCCGCGACGACATGACCGGCATGCTCAACCGCGAGACCTTCTTCGCCGCGCTCGACGGTTCCCGGCGCAAGGCCGATCGCGGCGCCCTGCTGATCATCGATGCCGACCACTTCAAGACGATCAACGACAATTACGGTCACCTGACCGGCGACGATGCACTGCTTCTGATCGCCGGCGCCATCGAGCGCGGCGTGCGCAGCGGCGATGTGCTCGGCCGAATCGGCGGCGAGGAGTTCGCCGCCTTCCTGGTTGGCGCCACCGAACCGGAAGCAAGGCGCGTGGCCGAGCGCATCCGTCGCGAGGTCGAACTGATCCGCTTTCGCCCTGTCGACGAGCGGACCGTGCCTTTGACGGTCTCGATCGGCGGCATCACCTGTGGCGAGAGCGCCACCGTGTCGGAGCTGATGCGCGCCGCTGACCGCAGGCTCTACGAGGCCAAGCATCGCGGCCGCAACCTGTCCGTTCTCGATCGCGATCTTTCGGAAGCCGCCTGAGGGCTTGCGGCTCTTCGGCACGACCATGGCGCGGAAGAATCTCGGCCGCGTGCGCATCGCCGACTGGATCGGCAATGGTGGCGATTATCCGACTAATGAGGAGACGGCGGGCGCTCGCCTGCCGGCTGGGCGATCACCTCGGCCAGGTGATCACAGTCTGAACCCCGAAAAGGCAGGCGGCGCCGGAAGTGGAATCGGCGCCGCCCTGGCGCGCCTTTGGGGGTCGGATTTACAGTCCGTAAACGGCGACCCGCACCAGCACGGCCGCGGCGGCAAGTGCCACCAACAGGATGCCGAGGCCGATGGGCGAGCCCCAGCCATACCATTCCATGGCCAGCTTGGCGTATCTGTACTCCTCCTCATGCGAGAGAGGGGGGCGCTGTTGAATCAAGCTCATTGTTCACTCCTGTCGGCGACTTTGCCCTTGCTTCGCAAAGGGTGGCATCGCATATTGATACGATAGTCTGAATGTTAGACAACTTGATAGTTAGATGATCGAACTAAATTCGTCAAGCATCAATCGTGCTGAGATGACGGCGGCCGTCAGCCGTGCCGTCATGCGCTGGCAGGACGCGACGCAAGCCTATGACGAGGCGGTCGGGGAGCGGCTTGGGCTGATCGCAGCCGAGCGCTATTGTCTGGGCTTGCTCTACGCGGGGCCGCAATCGGCCGGCGCCGTGGCGGCGGCTACGGGGCTGACGCCGGCAGCGGTGACGGCCTTGATCGACCGCCTTGAGGCGCGTGGGCTCGTTACCCGAACCCGCAGCCTGGAAGACAGGCGCAAGGTGGTGATCGAGGCGACCGACCTGACCAGAGAACTTTCGGAGCGCTACTATGGCGCCATCGCGCGCGAGGGCGAGAAAGTGATGGCGGCTTTCAGCGACGCCGAGTTGGCGACCGTGCTGCGCTTCATCGACGCCGCGCTGGAGCTGCAAAGCGAGCAGTTGGCGAGGCTCAAGGCCGAGCCGGCTTCGGCCGGCTGATGCCCGAGGGACCGGACACTGGCGGCTTGCTTCCGCAAACCCAGAGCGGCTCAGTCGCCTTTTAGCCACCGAACCGCTCTGACGGCCGGCTGGGCGAAAGCCGGACCCCGAAGCGCGCCGCACCGAACGATTTCGGGCTCGCGCATTTTGGTTCAATGCCTAGACCGTGGCGGGGTCGAGCGCCGGCTGACCCTTGAACCGCGTGACGATCCCGGCGAGGTCGTCGCCGGCGAATGCATCGCGCAATGCGTCGAAGGACGGCAGCACGAAGTAGGCGCGCTGGAACTTGTCGATCTCGTAGCCGGTGCGCATCACCGTCTCCAGGTCGAACGGCACATGATGGGCGTCCTTGCTTTCGACCGCGAATTGCAGCTCGGTGAAAGACGACATCAGTCCTGCGCCGAAAGCCTTTACCGGCTGGCCGGCTTCCTGGATGAGGCCGTATTCGGCGCTGTACCAGTAGAGCCGGGTGATCATCTCGTCGCCCCCCAGCGCGATCATGTCCTCGGCCTTCTCACCATACATCTGCATGAAATCGGCGAACACCGGCTGCGTCAGGATCGGCACATGCCCGAAGAAGTCATGGAACATGTCCGGCTCGACGATGTAGTCGAGTTCCTGCCTGGTCCGCAGCCAGTTGGTGACCGGGAAACGGCGGTTTGCGAGATGGTCGAAGAAGGGGCCGGCGGGGATCAGCCCGGGCACCGCCACGATTTCCCAGCCCGTGAGCTTGCGCAATTTCTCGCTGATGGCGTCGAAATCCGGAATCTTGTCGAGCAGCCCGAGCGTCGCGACGCCGTCGAGATAGGAACGGTGCGCCAGCCTCTGCGTCAGCTTCGTCTGGCGATCGCAGAGCGCGCGCCACACTGCCTGCTCGTCGGCGGAATAGTCGTAATGCTGAGCCACTGTGAAGTCGGCGCGGCACACCGAATAGTCGCCGCGAAGGCCTTGCGCCGCGCATTCGCGGGCATAGTCGGCAACGCTGATCGTCATTTCTTCCTCCTGAAAAATCGTCGGTTCCCGGATGGTGGCGTCATCGTAGCCGCGGTTCGTGAGGCAAATCAGCCTTCTTTGTAGCCACGCGAGGGATTTTGAGGTAAACTCCGCTCAAATTTAAACGTTTAGGAGGGAAAATGCCTCAGTTGGACGAGTTCGAAATAAGAATGCTGGACACCCTGCAGCGCGACGGGCGCAAGGCCGTGTCGGAACTCGCGCAGGAGATCGGCCTGTCGACCACGCCCTGCGCTCGGCGCTTCGAGGCGCTGCAAGGCGCCGGCATCATCAAGGGCTTTGCCGCCGTGCTCAGCCGACGCGCGCTGGGGCTGACGGTCGAGGTGTTCATCCAGGTCCGCCTGGTGAGCCACAGCGACGGCTCGCCGGAAAGCTTCATCGCCGCCGTGCAGCGCATGGACGAGGTCTCGTCCTGCTGGACGATGACCGGCGACCACGATTTCCTGCTGCATGTGATGGTGCCGTCGGTGGACGATCTCAATGCTTTCGTCATGCACCGACTGATGCGGCTGCCCGGCGTCCGCGACGTCCATACCCAGCTTGTGCTGCAGAACATCAAGGGGCCAGGCCACGTGCCGCTCAGCCATCTGCGGCGGTAATCGTACCCGAAACGGTTCTCCGCAAAGAACGGCCCGACAATGTGGTCGGAGCGAATCTACTTCGGGACGATTTCCCCGATATCAACTGAAATTAAGGTTACACGAACCTTAACAAAAGACGCGCTCGGAAATTTACGCAATGTTTCGTGCGTCGTCTCTTGCGATCTGGAGAAAGTGTGACCATGCATTATTCGGTAACTCACGATTGTTGCATGGAATCCTTAGCGGGTCGCTGTGCCGGTGCAATCGCATGATCCGTTTACCGGCGGTTAGCAACATTAGTGTCTTATAATGAACCAGGCTTGCCTTCGTCCTTCCGTAAGGACTTGACGGACTTCGCTTGCTCGAACCCGTTCATGCGGAGGATGATCGCAAAGGAGCATTGCATGCGACTGACGGAGGACGTGGCTCAGAGGGTCACTGAAGCGATTTCACGCCCGCCGTGGAAATCCGCCGATCCGACGCTTTTTGCGATGCTGCTGCAGAAGAACGCGGATCAGAATCGCAAGGTCGTGCGCTGGGGCATAGCGGCGGCCGTGTTGAGCTACATATGCTACGGGGCCTTCGACTGGTTCCTTTTCCCGGACATTGCCGACCGTGTGATTCTGACGCGCCTGACGTTGGGATTGACCTTCCTGGTGCTTGTCGAACTTGTTGCTCGACGCGATTTTGCCGTCACCACTCTGCACTACGTTGCTGCTCTGGCGATCGTGGCGGGCGCGATCGGATGGCTGCTGTCGGCCCTCGGAACGACGCATCAGGAGGCGCTGTCCCATTTCATCATCTTCGGCACGGTTTTCATTCTCGGTGCCAACCTTTTCTTCAACTTCCGGCTATGGCTCTCGGCGCTGTCGTCCGCAACCGTGACAATAGCATTCCTCGGCGCCACGCTGTTCTTGCTTCAAGCCGATCTTGGCACCCGTCTGGTGCTTGCAACCTATTTCGTGAATTGCCTTGTTTTGTCGCTTTATCTGTCATGGCGCCTCAGCATGGAGCGCTACCAAACCTTCCTGCATGCCCTTCAGGCGCAGATCCAGGAGCAGGTCGCCATCGAAAATGGTCAAAAGCTCATCGAGATCGCAGACACCGACCCGCTTACCGGGCTTAAGAACCGCAGGGCGATCACCCGAGAATTCGCGGAGTTGTGCAAGGAATGGGCCAGGGACAATGACGAAATAGGCGTCATTCTCATGGACGTGGACTACTTCAAGCGGTTCAACGACCGGCTCGGCCATCAGGCCGGCGACGACTGCCTGATCGAGCTTGCCCGAGCCTTCGACGAGACGGCGGCGTCCAATCACGCCATCGCGGGACGGTACGGCGGCGAAGAATTCGTCGTGCTCTGCAAGGTCGCCGGACCGGATCACCTGCGCGAGGTGACCCATCAATTCTGCCGGGCCGTCGAGGACTTGAACATCTCCCATCCCGATCGGGACGATAAACTCAACATCGTCACCATCAGCGCTGGCGCCTCGTTGACGCGCGCCGATCAAAGCATAGAGCTTCGGATCTTGTTGCAGGAGGCCGATCGCGCGCTTTACGCCTCCAAGTTTTCCGGTCGCGCGACCTTCACCATCTATGATGCGCAGGCCATCGATCAGAAGCGCGCCAGCCAGAATCTTTCGGAACTGCTCAAGCAAGCCGTTTCGGAGGGACTGGTCTCCGTGGTCTATCAGCCGATCTGCGATGCGATATCCGGCAAGGTGCTTGGCCATGAGTCGTTGATGCGGCTGCGCGACTTCGACGGCAGCGTGATCAGCCCGTCCGTGTTCATACCTGTCGCCGAGCAGACCGGCGGGATCGAGGAACTCGGGATGTGGGTGATCGATCGGGCTTGCGGGGACATGGTCGAGCACGGATTGGGATCGGTCGTGTCCGTGAACGTCTCGGTCGTCCAGCTCAAGGCTCCGAATTTCCCGCTTCACGTCACCGAGATCCTTGGTCGGCATGGCATGGCGCCCCAGAGGCTGGCGCTCGAGGTCACTGAAGGCAGCGATATATCTCTGGAGGCACAGGCCGCCAGAAGTATCGAGCAGCTTCGAAACCTGGGTGTTCAGATCTGGCTCGATGATTTCGGAACCGGATTTGCGGGTCTGGCCTGGCTCCGTCGTTTCAAGTTCGACGTCGTCAAGATCGATCGCAGTTTCTTGCACGATTGCCAGACGGTTCGAGGCCTGAGCCTGTTGCAGGACATGGTCAGACTGCTGCGCAATCTGGGCCATACGGTCCTTGTCGAGGGTGTCGAGACGAAAGAGCAGCAGAATTTGCTGCAGCACATGGGCATTCAGTCGATCCAGGGCTTCCTGACCGGACGTCCCGTCCCGATCGAAGAGATCATGCAGGCCAGGCAGGACCTCGTCGCTTAGCTTAAGCAGTCCGGCAGGAGGACAGGCGGCGCTATGTCGGCGAAACGAGGACGCCGCGCGATGCATCAGAAAGCCGGGCCGCTGCACGGCCCGACTTGAAAATCCGGATGTGAAGCGGCTCGGCTACCGCTCCATGGCGGGCGCCGCGAAATCCACGCGTTTGCGGATCTTGCCGTAGACGATGTTCCTATTCGATCCGTAATAGACCTCGGCTTCGACGCGGTTCTTATCCACCGCGGCATTGATGATGTCCCACATGTCGCCGGCCGATCGCAGGATGAGCGGCCAGTCCATGAACGTTTCCATGTACCCGTCGGTCGTGATCTCGTCGCTGAAATTGGCGAAGAGGAATTCGCCGTCCGGCTTGACCAGTTCCATCGCGCGCTGCAGCAGCCGTGCGCCGACCGGAAGCGGCAGGTAGTCATACAGCCCGGAAGCATAGACGAGATCGAATGTGCCAAGCGGGTAGGCGCGCCGCAAAAGACCGCGCACCGATCCGTCCACGGCTTCCACTGCCGTACCGGTGAGGTCGCGGTTGACCGTGCCGACGCTCACCGGATCCTGGTCGAGACCGATCCAGCGCTTTAACCTTCTCTCGGCGAGCGCCTTTGAGAGTTCGGCTTCCCGCAAATGGCCGCAGGCGATTGCCAGCACCTCGGCGTTTTCTACCCGGGCAGCCGTTTCGTCGACCGTTTTGGCCAGTATCTCGCGGCGCTCGCGCCCCGCCACCGAGCTTGCCGCTTCGCTCGTATAGGCAAAGATCTCGCGGCCGAGTTCGCTCGACGATGCCACGATCTCGTCGGCGCTCGGGTGCTTGTAGTAGATGTCCAGCAGCGTCGCGTCGCCCGAATAGCCGCGCGGCTTTTCGAAGGACCAGCGCGTGAACGGATCCTGCTTCAGGTAGGCCGCCACGCGGTGCTGCTGAGCGAGCGGGATCAGTTCCTGCCAAAGAGCCGGAGCGACCTCCCGGCGCAGTTCATGCAGTCGACCCGCCAGGCGCTCGACGATTTGCCCTGCGGGCTCCTGGCGCGCGAAAGCCTGATGAGCGAGGTCCAGCACCAGGGCGAGCTGGGCCGCCCGCGCCTTGAGCTCGGCGGCGTCGACCGCCTCCGCGGACGCCGCCTTGTGCTTCTTGATCAACGTCGATGTGATGAGGCTCGCCTCATCGATTTTCAGATCGGGATTCAGCGCCATATGGGCATTTCCTTGTGGTCCCCCACCGACAATTATAAATGCCTAGAGTTTTAATAAAAGTTTAGGGTCAACTGCATTAGTTGATGCTAATACTCTCCTTGCCGAAGGTTTGAAGCGCCGAAAACCAGAGCTCGATCGAGCTGCGGAACGCGCATGTCCTTAACCTTTTGTTATGCACTGGGCTAACGCCGTCTCCCGCTCTGCGCGACGTTTCGGGTGTGCCCATCAAATCTGTGGGAAAGCTGCATCGAAACTGCTGAACCGCGCCCAGGCGGCTTCGACATCGCCAAATACGACCGGCGGACCGACACAACGGAGGTCCGCCATGAACATCGTGCTGATCAACCCGCCGCATACGGCCATCGGCAGCCGCGTGCCCGACGATCACCTGCCGCCTTTGGGTCTGCTGGCGATCGGCGGTCCGCTGCTCGATGCCGGCCATCGGGTGCGCCTGGTCGATGCGGAGTTCGGGCCGATGCCGCTTTCCACGCTCGTCGATGAGGCCCTGAGCGATAATCCGGATTTCGTCCTGATCGGCCATTCCGGCTCGACTTCGGCGCATCCGACCGCGCTGCGGATCGCGGAAATGATCAAGGCCCGCGCGCTAGGGGTCGTCATCCTCTATGGCGGCGTCTTCCCGACCTATCACTGGCGCGACGTGCTCGCCGCAACGGACGTCTTCGACTTCATCGTGCGCGGCGAGGGTGAGGCGACCGCGCTGGCGCTGGTCGAGGCGCTGGAAAGGCGCCGGCCGGTGTAGGGTGTCGCCGGCATCGCCTATCGCGACGATTGCGGCCGACCCTTTGCGGCGCCACCTGCGATGACAATTGCCGATCTCGACCCCTGCCGCATCGGCTGGGAGCTGATCGACCATGGCCGCTACAGCTATTGGGGCGGCAAGCGCGCCGTGGTCATGCAGTTCTCGCGCGGCTGTCCGCATCTGTGCAACTATTGCGGCCAGCGCGGCTTCTGGACCCGCTGGCGACATCGCGACCCGGCCAGCTTCGCCAAGGAGATCGCCTGGCTGCACCGCGAGTATGGCGTCGAGCTGGTCAATCTGGCCGACGAGAACCCGACCTCCTCGAAGAAGGCTTGGCGCGCCTTTCTCGATGCGATGATCGCCGAGAACGTGCCGGTGCTGATCGTCGGCTCGACGCGCGCCGACGATATCGTGCGCGATGCCGATATCCTGCACCTTTATCGCAAGGCCGGCGTCATCCGCTGGCTGCTCGGCATGGAGAACACCGACGAGGCCACACTGTCGCTGATCCGCAAGGGCGGCAGCACCAAGTCCGATCGCGAAGCGATCCGGCTGCTTCGCCGGCACGGCATATTGTCCATGGCGACCTGGGTCGCTGGCTTCGAGGATGAGGGTTTTCGCGATCTCTGGCGCGGCTTTCGCCAGCTCATCGCCTATGATCCCGACCAGATCCAGGCGCTCTATGTGACGCCGCATCGCTGGACGCCGTTCTTCCGCATCGCCAAGGATCGCAGGGTGATCCAGAAGGACATCCGGCTCTGGGACTACAAGCACCAGGTGCTGCATATGACCCGGCTGAAGCCGTGGATGCTGTTCTTCGCCGTCAAGCTGATCGAGCTTGCCGTGCAGTCACGACCGAAAGCGCTGGCGCGCGTCCTTTTCCATCCGGACCCAGAGCAGCGGCATTCGATGCGTTGGTACACCAAGATGGGCCGCCGCGTGTGGTTCCGCGAGGTTTGGGGTTTTCTGGTCCGCGACCGCCGCGTGGCCGCGGGCCCGACGCTTGCCGAATTCTGGGGCGCGCCGCAGGACGCCGACGAGGAATCGATGGTCTTTCAGCGCCCGGCGCGAAAGCCGGCCCTGCCCGTCGCGGAAGATAAGCGGGTCGCGGAAAGCAGAAGGCTAGCCGGCTAAATAATCGCTACGGCACGATCAGCGTGCCGGCCCCGTGCTCGGTGAACAGCTCGAGCAGCACCGAATGCGGCGTCTTGCCGTTGAGGATGACGACGCCCTCGACGCCGCGCTCGATCGCCTCGATGCAGGTCTCGACCTTCGGGATCATGCCGCCCGATATCGTGCCGTCCTTGATCAGCGCCTTGGCCTCGCCGACCGTCAGCTCGTCGATCAGCTTCTTGTTCTTGTCGAGCACGCCGGGCACGTCGGTCAGGAAAAGCAGGCGCGAGGCGCGGCAGGCGCCGGCGATGGCGCCGGCAAAGGTATCGGCGTTGATGTTGTAGGTATGGCCGTCGCGGCCGGGCGCCACCGGCGCCAGCACCGGGATCATCTCGGAACGGGCCAGCAGGTCGAGCAGCGTGCGGTCGACCTCGACCGGTTCGCCGACGAAACCGAGATCCAGCACCCGCTCGATGTTGGAATCCGGGTCGATCATGGTCTTGCGCGCCTTTTCGGCGAAGACCATGTTGCCGTCCTTGCCGCAGAGACCGATCGCCCATTCGCCTTCGGCGTTGATCAGCGCCACGATTTCCTTGTTGATCGAGCCGGCCAGCACCATCTCGACGATCTCGACCGTCTTCTGGTCGGTGACGCGCAACCCGCCCTCGAACTTGGATTCGATGCCCATCTTGTTGAGCATGGCGCCAATCTGCGGCCCGCCGCCGTGAACGACGATCGGGTTGACGCCGGACTGTTTGAGCAGCGCGATGTCGCGGGCAAAGGCCTTGCCGAGCTCATTGTCGCCCATGGCATGGCCGCCATACTTCACCACCACCGTCTTGTTCTCGTAGCGCTGCATATAAGGCAGCGCTCTGGAAAGCAGCGCGGCCTGCATTTCGGCGTTGGCGGCGATGTCCGTCATCGGTGCTTTTCCCTAGGTGGCAAGGATGGCGGGCGTCTTAGCGGGAATTGCCGCAGGTCGCAAACGGCTTTGCGCTCACAATGACGAAATCGGCGGGTTTCAAGGTCTGTCGAGATTCAGGTCAGGCCGGTCGAGAATGGCGGATTTCGAGAACCGGAACGGAGCGTATTTCTGGTACGCAAGTACGGAAGCGCAGAAAACCGCCATTCGCAGGCCGGCATCACCTGATTATCGACAGATCTAGCCGGGCACCTTGAGCGGTGCGCGGCGTTTCAGCCATCCTGAAATCTTCTCCATTTGCGCGGCGAGCGACAAAAGCGTCTCCTCGTCGCCTGGCCGTCCCGCGGCCTGGATGCCGAGCGGCAGGCCAGCCGAGGTGACATGCACCGGCAGCGCGATCGAGGGCTGGCCGCTGACATTGTGGATCGCCGGCCAGGGAGTGAACCACAGGCTCTTGTCCATCAGCTGGCCGAAAAACGATTTGATCCTGAGCAGCCCGGTAAGATGCAATTTGTCGAGGAGGTTCTCGACGAGCTCGTCGGCGCCTTTCGGATCCATCGCGCCGCAGGCGAGCGGCGGGTGCGCAATGATCGGCATCAGCACGGCATCGAAGCGCGCCGTGTCTTCGATCATCTGTCGCGCGGTGGCGTTGAGCCGCTGCACGGCGTCATAGACCTCGCCGGCGGACAGCATTTCGCCGAGGCGGCCGAGCACGCGCGTCGCACGTTCGACCTCGCCGGACACCGGGCGGCCGACGCGCTTCGCCTCGGCACGCATCATGCCTGCGACGGCCGAGGCGACGCTCTTGCAGAAATCGGCGATGAAGTCGCGGCCGATATAGGGCAGGTCGATCTCTTCCACCGTGTGCCCGCCCTCGCGCGCCAGCGCCACCGCGGTGTCCAGCGCTTCGATCGTCTCAGCCGAGATCGGCAGGCCGAGCGGCGATTTGCGGTAGACGGCGAGGCTGAGCCGGCCTGGATCGCGGGCCGCGGCAGCAGCAAAGGAGCCTTTCGGCTCCCGCGCCGCATAAGGCGACAGCGGATCGGCGCCGTGCGTCAGGTCGAGCAGGAGGGCTGTGTCGCGCACCGAGCGGCTTACCGCATGGTCGACGACCATGCCGTACCAGCTCTCGCTGGTGAGCGGCGTCAGCGGCACCCGGCCGCGCGAGGTCTTGAGCCCGACCAAGCCGCTGCAGGCCGAAGGCACCCGAATCGAGCCGCCGCCGTCGGAAGCGTGCGCCGCCGGCACCACGCCGGCCGCCACCAGCGCCGCCGATCCGCCGGACGAGCCGCCGGAGGTGTGGCCGGTGTTCCAGGGGTTGCGGGTGATGCCGAAGCGGGCCGATTCGGTCATCAGCCGCAGCCCATGCTCGGGCGAGGTGCTGGTAGCGATCGGGATCAGGCCCGCGGCCAGATAGCGCTCGACCATCACCGAGTTGAAATCGGCCGTGAAGGCCGGGATGCGGCTGCCGCCATGGATCGGCACGCCCTTGATGCCGATGCCGAGATCCTTCAGCGCGAAGGGCACGCCGGCGAGCGGCTGCTTGCGGTCGATCGCCTTCGCCCGCGCCCTGGCGGCGTCATAGAGCGACGTCGCTATGGCGTTGATGTTGGTTCTTGTCGCCTCGGCGCGGGCGATCGCGGCGTCGACCAGCTCCTGCGGAGAGATTTCCCCCTTGTGGACGAGCTCGGCAAGTCCGGTCGCATCCTGTTCCCAAAGCACGCGTTCAATTGACATTGCCGCTCCCTGTTTTGGCGAAGGCTATCGCATGAAGCCGCAAATCGAAATCCGGATTTGCGTTGTTCATCTCGAATTGCGGAAGATGACTTCACGTACTGGCGATGCGGCAGCCTTGGGTGGACAACACCGCCGGTGCCGTTGCAAATAGATCGCAATCTTCTAATTTGCCTGCATGGGGCCTCAGGACATCAGCAAGCTGATCGTCCGGACTTCGATGAAGGACCGGGCTGCGTTCGATCTGCTCTACAAGCAGACCAGCGGGAAACTTTTCGGCGTCTGCCTTCGTGTACTGAGGGACAAGAGTGAGGCGGAAGAAGCGCTGCAGGAGGTCTTCGTCAAGATCTGGACCAAGGCCGATCGTTTCGCGGTTTCCGATCTCAGCCCGATTTCCTGGCTGGTGGCCATTGCGCGCAATCATGCGATCGACCGCATCAGGGCCCGGCGCGGTCCTTCCGCCAATATCGATGCAGCGCTCGAGGTCGCCGATCCGGCGCCGGGGCCTGAGGCCATGGCTGTCGCGGGCGGCGAGACCGACCGCATCTACCATTGCCTCGACGAATTGGAGAAAGACCGGGCGGCGGCGGTCCGGGGCGCCTATCTCAACGGCGAAAGCTATGCCGAGCTGGCGGAGCGCCACAAGGTCCCGCTGAACACGATGCGGACTTGGCTGCGGCGAAGCTTGCTCAAACTGAGAGAATGCCTGGAAAGATGACGCTGGCGGAAGACAACGGACCGGAACGCGGAGGCGACGACCTGCTCGCCGCCGAATACGTTCTCGGCGTTCTGGCAGCCGACGAACGCCAGATCGCCTCCCGCCGCATCGATACCGAGGCGGGTTTTGCCCGCCTGGTCGATGCCTGGGAAGCCCATTTCGCGCCGATGGCAGCCGCCTACGCTGCGGTCGAGGCGCCGGCTTCGGTCAAGGCGGCGATCGACCGGCGGCTGTTTGCCTCATCAGTGACCACCCCCGCCGCGCCCAGCACCGGCCTGCTGGGGAGCCTCGCCTTCTGGCGCGGGCTTGCCGCGGCCGCGCTTGCCGCTTTGGCCGTCTTTATCGCCCTGCCTCTCGTCAATCCGCCGTTGCCGCAGCCCGAAACCAGGCTGGTCGCCTCGCTCGCCGCCGACAACAGCAACGTCAAATACCTCGCTGTCTATGACGCTGCGCGCCAGGAGGTCGGCCTCTCGCATGTTTCCGGCGAACGCGGCGCCGGCAAGGATTTCGAGCTGTGGATGATCGAGGGCAAGACTGCGCCGGTCTCGATGGGCGTCATCCCGGCCGGCCAGACCGCGCGCATGGCCGTCACGCCGGCCGTGCAGGAGAAGCTGGCGCAAGGCGCCGTGCTCGCCGTCAGTCTCGAGCCGGCCGGCGGTTCGCCGACCAGCCAGCCGACCGGCCCCGTCGTCGCCGCCGGCGATCTGAAGGGCATCTGACGACATTTCGGAAAAGAATTGGAGACTAGCCGAAGTCTATCCACCCGACATGTGTCGGCAGCAGCGCTTTCGTGCGCTTAGACGCGGTACGTTTGCATCCGGGCCGGCGAATAAAAAATCTTCGAAGTTCGCGAAACTAAGTTTTTGACGCCTCGTATCTCCTCGCGTTCCCGAGGATGGGGAAAACAACCCGAGGAGACTTATACAATGCGCAAACTCGCCACCCTTCTGCTTGCCTCTGCAATCGGCCTTTCCGCGCTTGGCGCCGTTGCCTATGCCGCCAATCCGATGGTCGGCGGCGCCCCGATGTATGCCAAGAAGAACATCATCGAGAATGCCGTCAATTCGAAGGACCACACCACGCTGCTCGCCGCCGTCAAGGCCGCCGGCTTGGTCGACACGCTGCAGACCCCCGGTCCTTTCACCGTCTTTGCCCCGACCAACGAGGCCTTCGCTGCACTTCCGGCCGGCACCGTCGAGACGCTGCTCAAGCCCGAGAACAAGGACAAGCTGACCAAGATCCTCACCTGCCATGTCATTGCCGCCAAGGCGCTGGCCGCCGACGTCGCCAAGATGGCCAAGGCCGATGGCGGTGCGCATGAGGTCAAGACCGTCGGCGGCTGCGCCCTGACGCTGAAGTCGGAAAAGGGCAAGGTCACGGCGACCGACGAGAACGGCAACGTCGCCCATGTCACGATCGCCGACGTGCGCCAGTCGAACGGCGTCATCCACGTCATCGACAAGGTTCTTCTGCCGAAGATGTAACAAAGCGCGTGCGGCCGGCGAAGTGGCGTATGTCCGCGCCGGCCGCACGATCTCCCTCCCACGATCCGTGCTGCCGTCAAGCGCCGCTCCGCATCGCCAGGGCTTGGGTCGACGCGGGGTGGCGCGCGAACCGTCACCGGCTTTTGCTTTTCCGGTGGCGTCCTAGTTTGTAAGATCACGTCAGGAGGAAAGGCCATGAACCGTCGCGACTTTCTCTGGAGCGGTGCCGCCGCCACTGCCCTCACAATCGGAGCCGGAGCGGCGTTGCACATGGGCGGCGCGAAGCCGGCTCTGGCCGCCGAGACCTTCGAGATCACCAAGACCGACGCCGAATGGCGCGCCATCCTTTCGGATGCCGCCTTCGACGTGCTGCGCAGGGAGGGCACCGAATATCCGGGCACCAGCCCGCTGCTCAACGAACACCGCAAGGGCATCTTCGCCTGCGCCGGATGCGACCTGCCGGTCTATCCGTCGGAAACGAAGTTCGATTCCGGCACCGGATGGCCGAGCTTCTGGCAGGAGATACCCAATGCCATCGGCAAGACCGAAGACCGTTCGCTCGGCATGACGCGCACCGAGGTGCATTGCCGCCGTTGCGGCGGTCATCTTGGCCATGTCTTCGACGACGGCCCGCCGCCCACCGGCCTGCGCCACTGCATCAACGGCGTGGCGCTGACCTTCAAGCCCGCCGCGGCCTGAGCGGACTGCGATCTGTCCAAAGAAATGACCCCGGAAATCGGCGACGATTTCCGGGGTCACGCGTTGAGGACGCCAGGCGGGGGTTCCGGCTCCTCAATGGCCTCCGCCGCCACCGCCGCCTTGCTGCGCCGGCTTGTTGATGAACAGCACGAAAAATCCGAGCGAGGCGAACAGCACGGTCAGCATCATGAACACATCCATGAACGACAGCAGCGCCGCCTGCTGCTGCACCATGCCGGACAGCTTTGAAATGGCGGCGGTCGTGGCGTCGAGGCCGGCGTTTTGCTGGAAGGTCAGCGTCATGTTCTGCAGCTTGGTCTGCGCGGCCTCGCTGCCCCACTGCACATGCTCCGAAAGCCTTGCATAGTGGAAGGCATTGCGGTCGATCAGCACCGTGTTGATGACTGCCAGGCCGACGGCACCGCCGAGATTGCGGGTCAGGTTGAACAGGCCCGACGCATTCTTCAGCCGCTCCGGCGGCAGCGTGCCGAGCGCGATGTTGTTGATCGGCACCATGCACAGCATCATCGAGCAGCCGCGCAGGATCTGCGGGATCAAGAGCTCATAAAAATCCCAGTCGGCGGTGAGATGCGTCATCCACCATGTGCCGGTGGCGAAGCCGATGAAGCCGACCATCATCATCAGCCTGAGATCGATCTTGTTCGACAGGATGCCGGCAACGGGCGCGGTGAAGAACATCGCCAGGCCGCTGACAAACAGCGCCTCGCCGATCATCATCGAATCGTAACCGCGGATCCGGCCGAGGAACACCGGATAGAGGTAGGTCAACCCGTAAAGGCCGATGCCGACCACGAAGGAGAACAGCGAGCCGAAGGCGAAATTGACATTGTTGAAGGCCCGCAGATCGACGATCGGCTCCTCGGCGGTGAAGACGCGCCAGAAGAAGATGAGACCGCCTATGGTCATGATGATGGCGCAGGCAAAGACGGCCGGCTCCTGCAGCCAGTCATGGTTCGGGCCTTCCTCCAGCACGTATTCCATGCAGCCGAGGAAGGCGGCCATGCCGATCAGGCCCCACCAGTCGAACTTGGAAAACAGCTTGAGGTTCGGCTTGTCGAAATCGATCAGCGACCAGGCAGCCGTCGCCACCAGTATGCCCGGCACGACATTGATCAGGAACAGCCAGTGCCAGGACATGGCATGGCTGATATAGCCGCCGACCGTCGGGCCGATGGTCGGCGCCAGCGTCGCCACGAGGCCGATCATCGGCGAGACGACGGCGCGGCGCGACGGCGGGAAGATGGTGAAGGCGGCAGCGAACACGCTCGGAATCATGCCGCCGCCGATAAAGCCCTGGATGGCGCGGTAGACGATCATCTGGTCGATGTTGGTGGCGGTCGCGGCCAGCGCGCTTGCTGCTGTGAAGCCGGCGGCCGCGGTCGTGAACAGCACGCGGGTCGACAGCATGCGGCTGAGGAAGCCCGACAGCGGGATCATCACCACTTCCGCGATCAGATAGGCGGTCTGAACCCACGGGATCTCGTCGGAGCTGGCGCTGAGGCCGGCCTGGATCTCGGCCAGCGATGCCGAGACGATCTGGATATCGAGGATCGCCATGAACATGCCGAACACCATCGCCAGGAAGGCGATGACGCGGCGCGCCGGCATGTGGTCGGCGGGGGCGGCGGCTGCCGGACGTGCCGGCGCTGCTCCTGCGGTAATGGTTGCGGTTGCCATCTCATGGCCTCCCTGCGGCAGCTCCAAAAGTGCGCGGCGTTTTCCGCCCGGAACTGCGTCAAAACAGGCTGGGCGGCTCGGCGCTCAATTGGCCACCGGGCCGCCCCCCAAACTGCTCAGTTGGTCGTCGCGGCCGGCGCGGTGCGGCTGTCGGCGGCGACGATGACGCTCAGGCCGGCGCGCAGCTTGCCGGTCTTCAGCACGTCGGCCGGCACGTCGATGCGGACCGGCACGCGCTGCACGACCTTGGTGAAGTTGCCGGTGGCGTTTTCCGGCGGTAGCAGCGAGAACACCGCGCCCGAAGCCGGCGCCAGCGACGAAACCGTGCCCTCGAAGGTCTGGCCGTCGATGGCATCGACCGTGATGCGGACCTTCTCGCCAGGCACCAGCCGGCCAAGCTGCGTCTCCTTGAAGTTGCCGACGATGTAGAGCTTGTCCATCGGCACGACGACGGCGAGCTTCTGGCCGGGCGTGACGAGGTCGCCCTGTTCGACCGAGCGGTTGCCGACGACGCCGTCATAGGGCGCCTTGAGCACGGTGAAGGAAAGGTCACGCTGCGCCTTGTCGCGGGTGAGCTGCAGCAAGGCGAGCGTGCTGGCGGATTCCGCACGCTGGGCTTCGAGCACGCCGATATTGGCCTGCGCGGCGGTGGTCTGCGCGTCGGCGCCGGCGAGGGCTGCCTTGGCCTGGTCGAGCGCCGTCTGGGCGTCGTCGAGTTGTGCCTGCGTGCCGACATGCGTCTTGAGCAGCTGCGCCGCGCGGGCCTGTGCGCGTGCCGCATTGTCGGCCGCCGCCTGGTCGGCGATCTTCTGCGCCTGTGCTTGCGCCAGCGAGGCCTGCGCCGCCTTGGTTTGCGCATCGATGCGGTCGAGCGTCTTCGCCAGCGTGGCGATCTGCGCCTCCGCCTGGCCGACCGCGATTTTGTAGTCGCCGTCATCGATGACGAACAGCGGATCGCCGGCCTTGACCCTCTGGTTCTCGCTCACCAGCACCTTGTCCACATAGCCGGAGATTTTCGGCGACACGAACGACATGTCGGCCTGGACATAGGCGTCGTCGGTGGAGATCATGAACCGGCCGTCGGTCCAGTAATCGTAGCCGTACCAGGAGCCGGCGCCGAGGAGGCCCAGCCCGATGATCGGCAGCAACAGCGAGCGGACAGAGCGCTTCTTCTTGGCCGGCGCTTCGGCAGGCGCGGGAGGAGCGGGCAGTACAGGCGCTTCCGGAGCTTCGGTCGACGGCTGGACCTTGGCGTTGGGGAAATTGCGGACTTCGGCGGTAGCGGGCGCGTTCGAGGACATGATAATCTCTCTGGGACAAGTCAGTCAGACTGAACCGTTCGGTTCGAATTGGTGATTGACATAGCGCGGAAAGAGGCCCATATCAAGAGCAAATCGAACCGGTTGGTTCGAAATATTTCGTGAGGTTTGACTCCGATGGTCGAAACGACAGCCGATAGCGATCTGCTCGACCTGCGCAAAGGCCGTCCCGCGGCCGGGCAGGATCCGATCAAACGGGCCCAGATCATCGAAGGCGCGCGCCGCGTCTTCATCGACAAGGGCTTCGAAGCCGCGTCGATGAACGACATCACGCGCGAGGCCGGCGTCTCCAAGGGCACGATCTACGTCTATTTCGCCAACAAGGAAGAGCTGTTCGAGGCTCTCATCGAGGAAGAGCGTGGCACCATCTTCAAGAATATGTATGAGGTGCTCGACCATTTCGACGACCTGCGCAAGACGCTGGTGAAGTTCGGCATGGTGCTCTCCGCCAAGATCACCTCGGCCAAGGTCATCCAGGCGCAGCGCACCGTGGTCGGCGCTTGCGACAGGATTCCCGAGCTTGGCGCCCGCTTCTACGAGCGCGGTCCCAAGCGTGGCCACGACAAGGTGATGATCTTCCTCAACGAAGCCGTCGAACGCGGCCTGCTGAAGATCGACGATGTCGATCTCGCCGCCTATCAGTTCACCGAGCTCTGCCTCGCCGGCCTCTTCCGCCAGTGCATTTTTTCCTACCGCACCAAGGCGCCGAGCCAGGCCGAGATCGAGCATGTCGTTCGCTCCGGCGTGAACGTCTTTCTGAAGGCCTACGGCACCGAGAAGCTCGCGGCCGAGGAGCAGGCGTCGCTCTCGGCGTGAACCTGCGGCGCGCAGCGATTGCGAAGGAACGCGAGGCGCTTTGACGACGCTACGGCGCCGCGGCAGCCGACTTCGATGCCACCGGTCACCTCCTTCTTCCAGCCCAACTCGAGCCGTCGACCGGCACTTTTCCCGGACCCTTCCGGAAGAGCTTGTTAACCATCGGTTCCTATGTCTCGGGACACGTTTGTTCGACGAATCTCGAGTGTGACATCCATGCGTTTTACCCGTGCCAATCCTTCCGGTGCTTCCGCTTACGGCGACAACGACGACAGCAGCTCGGAAGACGCGCGGCACCATGGCGCTGCCGTGCCGCCGCAGCGGCAAACAGGGCAGGTCGTCACGCTGCGAGCCGCCGCTGACGGCGAATCGAACGCCGCCGATTCGGCTGGCGGCGACGAGTTCGGCGGCCAGGCCTGGCAGCAATATTTCTTCCTCGCGCCCAATGTGCGCTTCACTCGCACGCCGGATTCCGACAAACGGCCCGCACCGGAGCCAGTTGATGAAGCGCCGGCCAAGGCGGTGGCTTCCCGCGGGCTTCCCATTCGTCCGGCGCCGCTGGCGCCCCAGCCGACCAATCCGGGCCGGGCAGTCCCCGGCGCGGCCGCCACCGCCCCGGCCAAGCCGCCGCAGGCCATCGTCAAGCCGCAGCAGGCCAGCGCCGCGCCGCCGCCACGGGCCGTAGCCACTCCGGCACAAAAGCCGCAGCCGCCGAAATTTCGTTGGTCCTATCTTTCCGACGATGCGTTTTTCGAGTTCAGCCTGCCCTTGCTCGCCGAGCGCCTGGCGCGGGCACGGCTGAACGATCCTTTGCAGACGCCCGCGGCTCCCGCGCGGATGAGTCCTGCGGCGCAACCGAGCCCGTTCCGCCCCGCCGCGATCGGCGAGGCGACCTCGTTCTACCGCGTCATCGAATGGCGCTCGCACGGGCCGGCCGCAAGTCTGGCCCCGCTGACGGCGCCGGTCGATCTGCCCGCTCTCCGGTCCGCTCCTGGGGAAATCGAATCGCGCGCGCCCGCGCCTGAGTCCGTCGCGCCGCGTCCCATCGCAAAGAGCGCCAAAGCCGCCAGACCCGCGCCGCCCCTGCCCGTCGCCGGCAAGGTCGCGCCGCAGCCCGCTTCGGCCGGCTACGAGCTTCCGTCCGAGGAATTGCTGCAGATGCCGCCGGAAAGCCAGGGCTTCTACATGTCGCAGGAGCGGATGGAACAGAACGCGGACCTGCTCGAAAGCGTGCTGGAGGATTTCGGCGTCAAGGGCGAAATCATCCATGTCCGGCCGGGTCCGGTCGTCACGCTCTACGAGTTCGAGCCGGCGCCGGGCGTGAAGTCCAGCCGCGTCATCGGCCTGGCCGACGACATCGCCCGCTCCATGTCGGCCATCTCGGCGCGCGTCGCCGTGGTGCCGGGCCGCAATGTCATCGGCATCGAGCTGCCCAACGAAACGCGCGAGACGGTCTATTTCCGCGAGCTGATCGAATCGGCCGGCTTCCGCAACACATCGTGCAAGTTGGCGCTGGGGCTGGGCAAGACCATCGGCGGCGAGCCGGTCATCGCCGACCTCGCCAAGATGCCGCATCTGCTGGTCGCCGGCACCACCGGCTCGGGCAAGTCGGTCGCCATCAACACCATGATCCTATCGCTGCTCTACCGGATGAAGCCGGCGGAGTGCCGCCTCATCATGGTCGATCCCAAGATGCTCGAATTGTCCGTCTATGACGGCATCCCGCATCTGCTCACGCCGGTCGTCACCGATTCCAAGAAAGCGGTCACCGCGCTCAAATGGGCGGTCCGCGAGATGGAGGAGCGTTACCGCAAGATGGCGCGCCTCGGCGTGCGCAACATCGACGGCTACAACCAGCGCGCCGCGGCCGCCCGCGACAAGGGTGAGGTCGTGGTGATGCAGGTGCAAGTCGGCTTCGAGAAGGGCACGGGCGAGCCGCTGTTCGAGGAGCAGGAGATCGACCTCGCGCCGATGCCCTACATCGTCGTCATCGTCGACGAGATGGCCGACCTGATGATGGTGGCCGGCAAGGAGATCGAAGGCGCCATCCAGCGGCTGGCGCAGATGGCGCGCGCCGCCGGCATCCATTTGATCATGGCCACACAGCGCCCGTCGGTCGACGTCATCACCGGCACCATCAAGGCCAATTTCCCCACCCGTATCTCCTTCCAGGTGACGTCCAAGATCGACAGCCGCACCATCCTTGGCGAGCAGGGCGCCGAGCAGCTGCTCGGCCAGGGCGACATGCTGCACATGGCCGGCGGCGGGCGCATCGTGCGCGTGCACGGTCCTTTCGTCTCCGATCTCGAGGTCGAGCACGTCGTGGCGCATTTGAAGGCGCAAGGCCGCCCGGAATATCTCGATACGGTCACCGCCGGCGAGGAAGAGGAAGAAGATCCGGCCGACACGGGTCCAGTCTTCGACAAGGGCTCGATCGACGCCGAGGATGGCGACGCCCTTTATGAGGAGGCGATCAAAGTGGTCAAGCGCGACAAGAAATGCTCGACCTCCTACATCCAGCGCCGCCTCGGCATCGGCTATAACCGCGCCGCCTCGCTGGTCGAACGCATGGAGAAGGAAGGCCTGGTCGGCGCGCCCAACCATGTCGGTAAGCGCGAGATCCTTGCCGGCCGGCGCGACCATGCGCTGGAGCGCGACGAGACGGATTGAGCGGGGCGTCGGGAGGCGCAGTCAGCTCGGCCGATCACGGCTGGTCCTGCCCTTCCTTGTTCGATCTGGGCAGGGGCAATCCGCACATACGGCGCCAGCCCACTCATCCGGGCCGCTTCGCGGCTACACTTCTCCCGTTGAGGGAGAAAAGACTAGCGCCAGCGCCGGCAATCTCCTCTCCCCTCGGGGAAAGGTCAGCCGGGGCGAAGCGGAGGCTGGGTGAGGGGCAGCACCATGCGCGGCTGCCTTGCTCCAAGGCGAAAATGCTTCAGCCGCCGTTCGCCACCAAGGCGATTGCCGCGCGCAGATCGTCGAGCCCTGAGGCCTTTTCCGACGAAGTCGCGAGCACCGCCGGGAACGCCGCTGGCCGTTTCTTGATCTTGGCAAGCGTCTCCTCGATCAGCTTCGGCACGCCGGCCGCCTTGATCTTGTCGGTCTTGGTCAGCACGATCTGGTAGGACACCGCCGCCTTGTCGAGCAGCGACAGCACCTCCTCGTCCTTGGCCTTGATGCCGTGCCGGGCGTCGATCAGCACATAGACGCGCTTCAGCGTGACGCGGCCCTGCAGATATTCGAAGATCAGCTTCGTCCAGGCATCGACCTTGTCCTTCGGCGCGCTGGCGTAGCCGTAGCCCGGCATGTCGACCAGCGCCATCGGCGGCAGGTCGGCGCCTTCGCCGGAGAAGCCGTCCGGCACGAAATAGTTCAGCTCCTGCGTACGTCCCGGCGTGTTGGAGGTGCGCGCCAGCCCCTTCTGGCCGACCAGCGCGTTGATCAGCGACGACTTGCCGACATTGGAGCGGCCGGCAAAGGCGATCTCCGGCGGCCCTTCCGGCGGCAGGAATTTCATCGACGGCACGCCGCGGATGAAGATCCACGCGCGGGTGAACAGCTCCGGACTTATGGCAGTTTCGCTCTTGGTTTTATCCGGCGCGTTCAAACGGCGGCCTCCAGCTTAGAAATGTCGGCGCCACGAATGGCGTTGAGGTTGCGGCTGACCTTGTCGACCGGCCAGTTCCACCAGGCCGCTTTCAAAAGCCGTCGCACCGTGAACTCGTCGAAGCGCATCTTCACCACCTTGGCCGCATTGCCGGCGACGATCGCATAGGGCGGCACGTCGTGCGTGACAACCGATTTCGCTGCGACGATCGCGCCATGGCCGATCTCGACGCCCGGCATGATCACCGCATCCATGCCGATCCACACGTCATTGCCGACGATCGTGTCGCCGCGGATCTCTTTCGACCAGGTCTCGGGGTCAAAACCTTCCTCCCAGCCATGGCCAAAAATGTTGAACGGATAGGTGGAGAAGCCGGACATGGCGTGATTGGCGCCGTTCATGATGAAGCGGGCACCCTCGGCGATGGCGCAGAACTTGCCGATGATCAGCCTGTCGCCGATGAAGGGATAGTGGTGCAGCACGCACCTCTCGGCGAATTCGTCCGGGCCGTCGGGATCGTCGTAATAGGTGAAGTCGCCGATCTCGATGTTCGGCGCATTGACCAGCGGCTTCAGGAAGCCGACGCGCGGATGCATCGCAATGGGATGCTTGATGTTGGGGTTGGGTCCGGTCATCGCGGTCAGTCCGTAGTTGGCAGTCACGAGGCGGCGCCCTGGCGACGCTGTCTCCCGATCAAACTACCGTGATCAGGCTGCAGCACCAACCCGCGCTCAGCGGCTGCCGCGACAGATCACGATCGGGTTGGAAAGCGCGCTGTCGAAACCGCTGCCCTGATAGACCTGGACGTTGGAGGCGCCGGGCGGCAGCGTGAAACTGCCGTCGACGACTTTCTGGTCGCCGGCCGAGGTGTGCAGGGCCCAGCTATAGGTGCAGAACTGCGGCGGAGCCTTGGGTTGCACGTGGCTGCAGTTGAGCTGCGCGCCGCCGAGCATTGCCGCGCCGCCGCAGCTCACCGCTTCCTTGGCGGCGGCCGGAAACGCGCATGTCAGGAGGGCAGCCACGGTCGCGATCCTGAGCCGGTTCATCTTCATTTTTCGTGCGTGCCTCTGCCGGCCTTCAGTTGCGCCACGTCGGCGCGACATTTGCTCCAGGCGGCTTAGCCGGTCTTGCACACCGCGTCCAGCAGGATTATGTGCATGATGATAATAAGCATGCTCACGAAAGCTTGTCTGCCGACTCCGAAGTTCCTCCCATGCCTTCCTCGCTCACCAGCAGCTTCGTCCTGCACGACGTCGCGCGCCTGCCCGGAAAACGCTTCGAGCAGCGCTCGCGCCGCTCGAGCCTGACTCGCGGGCATTGGGAGGTGCGGCTGTCTCGACAGCAAGGCATTCACCTTTCCGCGGACGCGCGGCAGGAGCTGCAAACACTTTGTTTGATCAAATCCAATCTGCTCGAGGCCTGCGCCCAGCCGGCTGTCGACCGGGAGAAAGTCCATGTCTGAACCAGCCTCACCACGCAAACCCGCCGACGGCGACAATGCCGGCGACAGAAGCAGCGACCAGGTCATTCGCCTGGACAGCCAGCGCGAGCAAAGGCGTGCCGCCAATCCGGGGATCGAAAACGATGAGCTGGAAGCCCCTGTCGCGCCGGAACCTGCTGCGCTCGAAGCACCCTCGGCCCAGCCGAAGCCGGCCGCCGTCACGATAGCTTCGCCGGCCCGGGCCAAGCCGCGGCGCAGCTTAACCCGGTCTGTCCTGTTTGCGCTGCTTCCGGTGGCGCTGGCGGTCGGCGGCTATTACTACTTCGTCGGCGGTCAGGTCATGACCACCGACAATGCCTATATCCAGGCGCAGTCGCTCGGCGTCTCCACCGATGTTTCCGGCACCGTGCAGGAGATCGACGTGCATGACAACGAGGCGGTTAAGAAGGGCCAGGTGCTCTTCCGCTTGCGGCCGGCCTCGTTCGAGACGGCGCTGGCCGGCGCTCAGGCGCAACTCGGCACGGTGCGCAACCAGGTGCTGACCTTGCAGGCGAGCTACCAGCAGTCGCTGGCGCAGATCGCCCAGGCCGAGGCCGACATCCCCTATTACGAGTCGGCCTTCCAGCGTCAGCAGGATCTGCTCAAGACCTCAACCGCCTCGAAGGCGACTTTCGACAGCGCCCAGCACGATCTCATCGCCGCCCGGCAGAAAGTCATTGTCGCCAAGGCGCAGGCGCAGGCAACGCTCGCCCAGCTCGGCGGCGACGCCGACCAGCCGGTCGAGAAGAACCCCTTCTACCTGCAGGCCCAATCGGCGCTGGATGATGCCCAGCGCAATCTCGGCGATTCCGTCGTCAAGGCGCCGTTCGACGGCGTCGTTACCAATGTCGATGCGCTGCAGGTCGGCAAGTACCTGCCCGCCTCGCAGCCGGCCTTCAGCCTGGTCTCGTCGACCGACATCTGGATCGCCGCCGAGCCGAAGGAAACCGAGCTCACTTATGTCCGGCCGGGGCAAAAGGCGACGATCAGCATCGATGGCTATCCGGGCGAGGTCTGGCATGGCGAGGTCGGCAGCATCAGCCCGGCCTCGTCCTCGAGCTTCTCGCTGCTTCCGGCGCAGAACACCAGCGGCAACTGGGTCAAGGTCGTGCAGCGCATTCCGATGCGGGTGACGATCGACGACCCGCAAGGCAAGCCGCCGCTGCGCGGGGGCATGAGCGCGGTCGTCAGCATAGACACCGGCCATGCCCGCGGCCTGCCCGATTTCGTGACCGACCTCTTCAAGCGGTTTGAGCAAAAGTCATGAGCACCGTCGCCACGGGCACGCCTGCGGTCGCCAATCGCGGAGCCATCACCGCCTGCGTCATCCTGGCGGTCATCATGCAGGCGCTGGACACCACCATTGCCAATGTGGCGCTGCCCTATATCCAGGGCAGCGTGTCGGCGAGCGCCGACCAGATCAACTGGGTGCTCACTTCCTATATCGTCGCCGCTGCGGTGATGACGCCGCCTTCGGGCTATCTTGCCAACCGCTTCGGCCGCAAGCGCATCCTGCTGGTCGCCATCACCGGCTTCGTCGTCGCCTCGGTGCTGTGCGGCTTTGCCCAGTCGCTGCCGCAGATCGTCGGCTTTCGGCTGCTTCAAGGCCTGTTCGGCGCCGCCCTTGTACCGCTGTCCCAGAGTATCCTGCTGGACATCTACAGCGTCGAGGAGCGCGGTTCGGCCATGGCGCTGTTCGGCGTCTCGGTGATGGTCGGCCCGGTGCTTGGGCCCGTCATCGGCGGCTGGCTGACCGAGAATGTTTCCTGGCGCTGGGTCTTCTACATCAACGTGCCGATCGGCGTGCTGGCTTTCGCCGGCGTCTCGATGTTCGTGCAGGAGACCAAGCTCGACCTCAAGGCACGGCTCGACTGGTTGGGTTTCGGCATGCTCAGCCTCGCCATCGCTTCGCTGCAGATGTTCCTCGACCGCGGCGAGCAGCTCAACTGGTTCTCCTCGTCCGAGATCATCGTCGAGGCGCTGGTCTGCGCGTCGGCCTTCTATATCTTCATCGTCCACACCTTCACCGCCCGCGACACCTTCGTGAACCCGCGGCTGTTCCTCGACCGGAACTTCGCGGTCGGCATGGTGTTCATCTTCATCATAGGCATCACCTATCTCGCCTCGCTGGCGCTGATGACGCCCTACCTGCAAACGCTGATGGGCTATCCCGTGGTGACCGCCGGCATCGTCATGGGGCCGCGCGGCCTAGGCACCATGGCCTGCATGTTCCTTGTCGGCCGGCTGGTCGGCAAGGTCGACACGCGCTGGCTGCTGTTCACGGGGCTCGCGGTCACCGCCTGGGCGATGTACGACATGACCGGCTGGACCCCGGACGTTTCGCAATGGACGATCATCCGCACCGGCTTCATCCAGGGCGCCGGCTTAGGCTTCCTGTTCGTGCCGCTCACCACCATCACCTTCGCCACGCTGGCGCCGGAACGCCGCGCTGAAGGGACGGGCCTCTACAATCTGTCGCGCAACATCGGCTCCAGCGTCGGCATCTCGGTCGTCACCGCGCTTCTGACGCAGAACCAGCAGATCAACCATGCCAACATCGCCGACTATGTGACGCCCTTTAATCCGGCGTTCGGCGATCCGGCGATCGCGCAGGCGCTGAGCCCTTACACCGCCGCCGGCCGCGCCGCGCTCGACGGGCTGGTCACGCTGCAGGCAACGATCATCAGCTATGTCGACGACTTCGAGCTGATGATGTTGCTCTCGCTCGCCGCCATCCCGCTTGTGCTTCTGCTGCGCAAGCCTGGCACACCGGCCAAGGTCGACCACAGCGCCGTCATGGAGTGAGCTGGTGCATGTCGCCCAAAAGCGTGGAGCGGTTTTGGGAAAACGACACTGCATTAAAACAAAGTCCCTAAAGCGCGTTGCGCTTTAGGAGGAAAAACCGGGGTCCCCCCGCGGGACCCCGGCCTGCCGGACGGCCTTCCCAACACCGGCGTCGCTGCGCCGGAAGCCGTCGCGGCTTTTGGGGAGGACCGGGGAAGCTACGAGGCAGGCCATGCCGCAGTTTCGCGGGGGCAGGCCAAATTCCGAAAGACGGCTGCGCGAAGTTCTGTCCGGAGCGCCATAGGGCAAGCCGCCAACGAAAAAACCCCGGTCACGCCGGGGTTTTTGGTGTTAGGGCCGGGGTGCCATCTATTCCGCCGGCGATGGTTTCTTGCGGAACATCGCCGCCAGATTGTCCCACAACTCGATCTTGGCGCCCTGGCGCTTCATGATCACGCCCTGCTGCAGGATCGAGAGCAGGTTGTTCCAGGCCCAGTAGATGACGAGGCCGGCCGGGAAGGAACCCATCATGAAGGTGAAGAGGACCGGCATCCAGGTGAACACCGCGGCCTGCGTCGGGTCCGGCGGCGTCGGGTTCATGCGCATCTGCAGGAACATGGTGATGCCCATCACGACCGCCCAGGCGCCCATATGCGGGAGGAAGGCCGGCGGCGCGAAGGGCAGCAGGCCGAACAGGTTGAACACCGACGTCGGATCGGGCGCCGCGAGGTCGTGGATCCAGCCGAAGAACGGCGCGTGCCGCATCTCGATGGTGATGTAGAGCACCTTGTAGAGCGAGAAGAAGACCGGGATCTGCAGCGCCACCGGCCAGCAGCCGGCCAACGGATTGATCTTTTCCGTCTTGTAGAGCTCCATCATCGCCTGCTGCTGCTTCATCTTGTCGTCCGCGTATTTCTCGCGGATTTCCAGCATCTTCGGCTGCACCTTCTTCATGTTCGCCATCGACGCGTAGGACTTGTTGGCCAGCGGGAAGAAGATGGCCTTGACGATGACGGTCGTGGCCAGGATCGCTAGGCCGAAATTGCCGAAGAATTTGTACAGCGTGTCGATCAGCCAGAACATCGGCTTGGTGATGAAATAGAACCAGCCCCAGTCGATCAGCAGATTGAACTGGCGAATATGGCGGTCAGCCTCATAGGCGTTGATCTTGGCGACTTCCTTGGCGCCGGCGAACACTTCGGTTTCGATGGTTGCGGACTGGCCGGCCTCGATGTTGATCGGATCAGTGAGGAAGTCGGATTGGTAGCGATGGCGCCCGTCCTCGAAATAGCCGTAGCGTGGCTGGAAGGGCTGCTTTTCGGTCGGCACCATGGTGACGGCCCAGTACTTGTCGGTGATGCCGAGCCAGCCGTCGGTCGACTTGCCTGGCTTGACTTCCTTGTCCTTCTCGATGGCGGCGTATTTGTATTCCGTCAGCCCCTCGGTGCCAGTAACGCCGATCAGGCCTTCATGCAGCACATAAGTGCTGGCGACCGCCGGCTTGTCGTAGCGCGTGACGCGACCGTAGTTGAACAGGCTGACGGCAGCGCTTCCCGAATTCTGCACAGTGTCCGAAACGGTGAACATATAATCGTTGTCGACCGAGATGGTGCGCTTGAAGGTCAGGCCCTTGTCGTTGGTGTAGGTCAGCGTCACCGGCGTCGACGGGGTCAGCGTCGGATTGCCCTCAACGCTCCACACCGTGTCGGAACTCGGCACCGCGCCGGTCTTGTCGGTGCCGACGAACCCGATCTCGGCGAAATAGCCGGTCGGTAGCGCCTGCGGATTGAGGAGTTGGATCTCGGGCGAATTCTTGTCGACCGTCTCGGTGTAGTGCTTGAGCTTGAGGTCGTCCAGGCGAGCGCCGGTGAGATTGATCGAGCCCTCGAGGCTCGGCGTGTCGATCTTGATGCGCTTGGTCGCGGCAACAGCCTGGTCACGGCTCTCGACAGTGACTGTCTCGCCGCCAGGTGCGGTCGGGATGGCGCCCGGAGCCGGCGCCGGCGTCCCGGCCGCGCCCGGATTGGTCCCCTGCGCTTCCTTCTTCTGCGCCTCGACGCGCTGCTGCTCGATGCGGGCCTGCTCGCGTTGCTGCTCCATCTTGGGGTTCATGTAGAACACCTGCCAGAGCGTCAGGATCAGCACCGACAGCGCGATGGTGATGAAGAAATTGCGGTTGTTTTCCATCGAAAGCCCTTGGCCTATCGTGTTCCGCGCAGCCGGCGGGAAAGCTCGGCCTTCAACTGGCCGAACGGAATGGCAAGCACGTCTTCGCGCCCGACGATGACATAGTCACTGCCGGGCGCCATGTCATCGGCGGCATGCGTTCGCACGGCTTCTCTCAGCCGCCGCCGGACGCGGTTGCGCACCACGGCGTTGCCGACCTTCTTGGTCACGGTGTAGCCGACGCGTGGCGCACAATCGTCGCCCCGGTCGAGAACCTCGACGAGAAAAAGCCGCCCGCGGCGCTTCTCGCCGCCGCGCACAGCCATGAAATCCGCGCGTTTCAGAAGCCGCCCGGGAGTTTTCCCCTTTGGCTTGCCGGTTGCGGGCAACGATCTCGTCTTTCGTTCAGGCGCTGAGCCGCTTGCGGCCGCGGTTGCGGCGGGCTGCGACGACGCCGCGGCCACCCTTGGTGGCCATACGGGCACGGAAACCGTGCCGGCGCTTGCGGACGAGTTTGGACGGTTGGTAGGTACGCTTCATTTGTTTTAATACCGCGGCGTGCGGCCCTTCTTGATTCTGTCACACTGTAACAGGAGCTTTGCCGGGCCGGTTATAGGCGCGATCGAAACCGCGCCGGGACGGAAGGCCCGAGCGTGAGCGGGCTTATAGGAAGAAGGATTTTGGAAGTCAATCCAGCCCGCCCAAAGGCATTTTTTCACTGGCTGGCGGCGAAATTGGCAAAAAAGCCGCAAATCGCATAATCTTGCTCGATCAAGCCTTCGTGAAAACCGCGTCATGACAAGTGAAGTCCTGTCAACGGATGAAAAGCCACGCCCCGCGGCGGCAAGCTCGCCGCGCCGGGTGCCGCTGTCGCGCGGTCTGTCGACCAAGCTTCTGCTTCTCACCATCGTCTTCGTGCTGCTCGCCGAAATCCTGATCTTCCTGCCCTGGATCGCCAGCTACCGGGTGAACTGGCTGAAGGAGCGGCTGAGCACCTCCGCCGCCGTGTCGATCGTGTTGCTGCAGGGCGAGCCCAACTCCCTGTCGCACACCGCCCAGAACGACGTGCTGATGGCGATCGGCGCCAAGGCGATCGCGGTGCGCGACGGCGGCGTCTCGCGGCTGCTGGTCGTGGCCGACATGCCGCCGAAGGTCGACGAGCATATCGACATTGCCAATGTCGGCCTGGTCAACGGCATGACCGGCGCGCTGGAAACGCTGTTCGCCGGCGGAAACCGGATGCTGCGCGTCTTCGGCCCGGTCGGCGACAGCGACAAGGAATTCGAGCTGATCATGCCGGACTACAGTCTGCGCAACGCCATGCTCAGATATTCGCGTAACGTCGCCGTCGTCTCGCTGCTGATCTCGCTGTTCACCGCCATGCTTGTCTATGCGGCGATCGATCTGATCATGATCGGCCCGATCCGCACCATGACGCGCTCGATCCTGTCCTTCTCCGAGGCGCCGGACGATCCCGGCCGCATAATTTGCCCGACGGAGCGTGCCGACGAGATCGGCGTCGCCGAGCGCGAGTTGTCGCAGATGCAGGATCGGCTGCAAAAAATGCTCGCCGAGCAGAAGCACCTCGCCAATCTCGGGCTTGCCGTGTCCAAGATCAACCACGACATGCGCAACATCCTGGCTTCCGCGCAGCTTATGTCGGACCGGTTGCGCCAGGTGAAGGATCCGACCGTCCAGTCCTTCGCGCCGAAGCTGTTGCGCGCGCTCGACCGCGCCGTCGCCTATTCGGAGGGCGTGCTTGCCTATGGCCGCACACAGGAGCCGGCGCCGTCGCGCCGCCGCTTGCGGCTGCGCCAGCTGGTCGACGACGTGCACGGCCTGCTCGATATCGAGGAGGGCATCGAATTCATCAATGCCGTCGAGCTCACCTTCGAAGTCGACGCCGATTCCGACCAGCTCTTCCGCGTGCTCACCAATCTGTGCCGCAACTCGGTGCAGGCAATGGCGGCCGACACGGAGAGCGCGGTGGTGCGTCGGCTAGCCGTCTCGGCCGAGCGCTTGGGCAGCGTCAGCCGCATCACCGTCAGCGACACCGGCCCCGGCCTCCCGCCCAAGGCGCGCGAGAACCTGTTCGCCGCCTTCCGCGGCTCGGCGCGCAGCGGCGGCACCGGCCTTGGCCTGGCGATCGCCCATGAGCTGATCCGCGCCCATGGCGGCACGGTGGAGCTGGTCGAATCGATCGGCGGCCGCACGGTCTTCGCCGTCACCATCCCCGACCAGCCGGTGCGGCTCGATCAGGCCCGCAACGGCCTGCGCCGCCCGGCTTGACCGTGGCAGGCCAGGGAAGACGTTCCCGCTTCGGAGTTCCGCGAAGCAAAGACCCCGGTCGGAATGTGATCCTGTAAACGCCTGCGACAAAACTTTTGCCGGGCCGGCTTGCTTTTCCGAAATTCAGTCGTTAGGGAACACTCCACATCGCGGCCGGCGTCTCGACCGGATCGCGGGGCTTGTGTCTCACACGGCCTGATGCGCGCCCGTAGCTCAGCTGGATAGAGCACCAGACTACGAATCTGGGGGTCAGGAGTTCGAATCTCTTCGGGCGCGCCAATTAATCAAACCGAACTCCCGCGCATTTGCCTCGCCGGCCGAAGCAGTCGCTGGCTGCCTACGCTCACGCGGCGAGGTTCACGTGGCGTATTAATCCACGATCCCGATCGGGTCGGCAGTGATACCCGAGCGTTCTTGAGTTCAGCTTTTTTTCATGCACCCTTGCTCGTCTCCAGCCGCAGTCGGCGGCGCGGCCTAAGTCCCACCGCGCGCAAGGCAGTCATCGGCGTTACTAACCCCCTAGCTGTTGCAGCTTGCGACAGGCACGCCTTGCGCCTTCACGGCATCTCTGGCGACACCTCTCCTTGTTGCCATCCCTGCATCGCCCCACGGATTCTGGTTTAGCTGGTGCGCTCGTTTTTGCCGAACGATTGGAAGGTTCATCGACAGGCAACGACACTTGCGGCTTGCGACTGACTTTCTTTGGCAGGATCTTTTTGCGTGGCAGCGTAGGTGCTTGGAACTTGGCAATTCGGCTCTTTGCAATTTCGACGAATGCACCATTCGGAAATGCCGCTAGATAAGCACGATACATCGAGACATCGGATGTATCCTTGATTGATTTCCAGAATTCGAGCTCTGCCGCCGCGTTGATGTCTGGCTGATAGGCGTCTGCCGAAGACGGACTAGACGCGGCATCCGGGTTGAATGAGAATCCCGGCTCCACCAGGGACGAGTTGCTCCAGGGAACCTGCTTCCCAGAAGTCGCGTTCATGACGTCCAACCGGACGCGACGCATGAGAATTTCAATGTCGATCGAAGGAGTCTTTATCCGCTTCACAAGAGAGTCTGCAAACGGACTATGATTGACGGCTCCATCGAGAGCCACGTTGCCGGGTTGTGTTGCAAAGCCGATAAAGACTCCCCTGCCAGCATCTAAGGCTCCCAGCCCCTTTCCTATGGCAAGGCCGCGACTTTGACCCGGTCCACTCAATTGCTTAACGAAAGGATTGTCCCGACAGGCATCGAGAAGGACGATTGCGATATTTTCCTCGGCCGTCATGGCGGCGATGATGTCTTGCAGGCGCTCAGCCTCCAGAGCCAAGTCGGCCGGACGTTGAAGGGCGGCGTCAACCGGCAATAGGTAGTTCTCCCCGTTCGCTTGGAGCCCGTGTCCGGCGAAGTAAAAAAGCGAGACGTCACCCGGCCGCAAGTTTCGCCTGAATTTTCCGATGAGTTCCCTGAACGTTGATGCGTCGGTATCCAATCCAAGGGTGACGTCGAAGCCCGTCTCTTGCAAAACTCGGGAGATGGCATTCGCATCATTTACCCCGTTGGGAAGCGATGACGCAAAACGGTAGGCCGAGTTACCGATTACGAGCGCATATCTATGGCTGCGTTGACCGATCTGGGTCTCAGAGGAGGCCGGTGTCGACAAGCCGGCCAGCAAAAGAAGGCACGCGCACAACAAACAAACCTTGGACATTGCGACCTTCCCGAGTAACGGAGAATATTAGCATCCGTTAAAGCGCGTGGGTACCCGTTGTAAGGGCCATCTTGCTTGGGGAAGAGGCCAAACTTGCCGGAGGCCGCTTGGTATGAGGTCTCCGTGCATCGTCAACGCCCTTTCCGGCATCGACTTCAAGCAACATCAAACCCCCGAATGAGGCCGCAGCATACAAGGTGGGCCGAGCTCACGAGCTTTTGGCAACACCGTTCGATCGCTCAGCCGACCGCCTTCGTCGCCGCCCTTCCGGCGCTGCGTCCGGAAAAGATGCAGCCGCCGAGGAAGGTGCCTTCGAGAGCCGCATAGCCGTGCACGCCGCCGCCGCCGAAGCCGGCGACCTCGCCCGCCGCATAGAGACCAGGCACCGGCTCGCCCTCCGCGTCGAGCACGCGGCTGTCGAGATCGGTCTGCAGGCCGCCCAGCGTCTTGCGGGTGAGGATGTTGAGGCGGACCGCAATCAACGGGCCGTTCGCCGGATCGAGCATCTTGTGCGGCTTTGCGGTGCGGATCAGCCTGTCGCCGAGATAAGCGCGCGCGCCGCGCAGCGCGGTGACCTGCGCATCCTTGGAGAACGGGTTGCCGAGCTGCATGTCGCGGGCGCGGATCTCGCGTTCGACCTGCGCCACATCGAGCAGCGGCTCGCCGGCCAGCCCGTTCATCCGCGCCACCAGCTTCGAAAGGTTGGCCTCGACGATGAAATCCTCGCCCTTTTCCATGAAGGCTTTCACCGGGCCGGGAATGCCCGACGTGGCGCGGCCAAGCACCTGCCGCCAGCTCTTGCCGGTGAGGTCCGGATTCTGCTCCGAGCCCGACAGCGCGAACTCCTTCTGGATGATCTTCTTCGTCAGGATGAACCACGAATAATCGAAGCCGGTGCTCATGATATGGCTGAGCGTGGCTAAAGTGTCGAAGCCTGGGAAAAGCGGCACCGGCAGCCGTCTGCCGCGCGCGTCGAGCCATAGCGAAGAGGGACCCGGCAGGATACGTATGGCGTGATCGGTCCAGACCGGCGCCCAATTCTTGATGCCCTCGACATAGTGCCACATGCGGTCGCGGTTGATGACCCTCCCGCCCGCTGCTTCGGCAATTGCCAGCATGCGGCCGTCGACATGGTCCGGCACGCCGGTGATCATGCGCTTCGGCGGCGCGCCGAGACGCTGCGGCCAGTTCCTGCGCACCAGCTGGTGGTTGCCGCCGATGCCGCCGGAGGCGACGATCACGACCTGGGCGTGGAGCTCGAAATCCCCGGCCACGTTGCGCGAGCTCTTGCGTCCACGCTCGACCGTGCTTGGCTCCAGCACGTCGCCGCGCACCCCGGTCACCGTCTTCCCGGTCCGCGTGATTTCGTTGATCCGGTAGCGGAACTTGAACTCGACGAGCCCACGCTTCTGCGCCTCGCGCACGCGCAGCACGAAGGGCTCCAGCACGCCGGGCCCGGTGCCCCAGGTGATGTGGAAGCGCGGCACCGAATTGCCGTGGCCGCTGGCATTGCCGCCGCCGCGCTCGGCCCAGCCGACGACGGGGAAGAATTTCAACCCGCGCTCGATCAGCCAGGAGCGCTTCTCGCCGGCGGCGAAGCCGAGATAGGCTTCAGCCCATTTTCGCGGCCAAAAATCCTCAGGGCGGTCGAAGGCGGCGGTGCCCATCCAGTCTGCGAGCGCGAGGTCGTGGGAATCGCGGATGCGCATGCGCCGTTGCTCGGGCGAGTCGACCAGGAAAAGCCCGCCGAACGACCAGAAGGCCTGGCCGCCCAGCGATTGCTGGGGCTCCTGGTCGACGATGATGATTTTCTTGCCGGCATCGGCAAGTTCTGCCGCGGCGACGAGGCCTGCCAGCCCCGCGCCGACAATGATGACATCCGCGTCGTCAGCCATCTTCGTTCCCCCCAGCGCCTTCCGACGGCCTGTCAGACGGGCTCCCAGCCGTTCTTGCCGCCGGCGCGGAAGATGGCGTCGATGACCTTCTGGTTGAGGACCGATTCCTCCAGCGTGAAGACACGGTCCTTGCCGCCCTGGGCCGCGCGTACGAAGGCCTCGCATTCCAGCCGGTACTGCTGGGTGCCCGGGAAGCGGAACACCTGCGCTTCGGTGTGGTTCTGATTGTGCAATTCGATGCGGTGGTGGTCGTAGAGCCCGGCATTGAACGGGCCAAAGACCTCGATGAAACCCTTCTCGCCGTGGAACACCATCACCTGCCGCGCCGCCATCTGCGTCGACAGGTAGAAGGACAGTTCAAAGTCGCCGAAATCGGCGCGGATCGAGGAATAGATGTCGGTGCCGAAGGTCTTGTCGCGCTCGATGGTGGCTTGCACGCGGACCGGTTCCTTGCCGGTCGAGAAGCGCGTCGACACGGTCGGATAGACGCCGATGTCGGGCAGCGCGCCGCCGCCAAGATCCAGCTGGTTGCGCATGTTGCTGGGATCGACATTGTAATAGGAAAACGCGCCCTGGACGTGGCGCAGCCGGCCGATCGCGCCGCTGGCGATGAGGTCGCGCACCTTGATCCACTGCGGGTGGTAGACGACCATGAAGGCCTCGCAGACCAGCACCTTCTTCTCGTCGCGCAACTTGATCAGCGGCGGGATGTCCTTGGCGTCGAGCGCAAGAGGCTTCTCGACCAGGACATGTTTTCCCGCCTCGATTGCCTTTGCCGTCCATTCGACATGCTGCGAGGTCGGCAGCGGGATATAGACGCCATCGACCTCCTTGGAAGCGAGCAGTTCCTCATAGGAGCCGAAGGCATGCGGCGCGCCGAAACGCTCGCCCAGGGCGCGAGCCTTCGCCAGATCGCGGCTGGCGATCGCCGACAGCACGCCATTCTCCGAATCCACGATCGCCGGCAAAAGCTGCTCGCGGCCGATCTTGGCCGTCGACAGAACACCCCATCGGAACATCATGCTTCTCCATGTCGGTTACGTCGATGGAGGTGTGCCCCAATTCCGGAGAAAAGCCAATCGCAGACGCCGGCCACAAAGCGCCTTCGTCATCCTCGGGCTTGACCCGAGGATCCATTCCGTGACCTATGACGTAAAGTGCAGGGATGCAGAGTTCTGTAACCGTTGCAACGCCTTAGCCTCACGGCATGGATCCTAGGGTCTGCGCGCGTCGCTTCGCTCCTTGCTCCGCCCTAGGATGACGAACCCGAGGATGCGCGACCAGAGCTAACCCCTTCTCCCCGTCAGGGTCATGTCGAAGTCGACGACGTTGGAATAGATCGGCGTGCCGACATCCATGCCGTAGCGCGATCTGAGCACCTTGCCGGTGACATGGAACTTGATGGTTCCTGACTTCAGCCCATCGAGCTCGGCCGTGAACTTTCCGAAAACGTCTTGCCGCGCGCCGTCAGCCGGCCGGTGACCACGGCGGTGGTCTCGCCGGTGCGGGTCACGTTTGTCGAGCGGAATTGGATCTCCGGATTGTTGGCGCTGTCGAAGACGGCGTCGGAACGCAGGAAAGCATCGATGCGGCCCTGGCCGGTGCCGACGCTTTCCGGAAAGATGGTGAGGTTGACCTTCGAGCGCCCGACATCGGCATTGTCGATGCGAATCGTGCCCTTGAAGCGGCCGAAGGCGCCGCCGAAGCCGCCACCGCCGGCCTTGCCGATGGTGAAGCGGATCGAGGAGCCCGCCGGGCTGATCGTGTAGCTGCCGGCGGCGTCACTGAGCGCCACCGCGGCGCAAACCGGCGCGGCAAGGCAAGCGGCAAAGGCCGCCAATCCGAGGATGCGCGCATGCATCGACATCTTTCCTATCCTGAACCAGCGCATTGCTGTCTTCCCGCCACCAACGAACGGGCGGCCCGCTCTATTCCCGGGCAGACGAAGGCGTGATTATGCGCGTGAGCACGCTGTCGCGCAGCAGGAAATGGTGGCGCATCGCTGCAAGGATATGCAACGCGACCAGCGCGATGCCGGCATAGGCAAGATACCAATGCGCGGCCGACCAGAAGCTTTCCGCGGCGTCGGATTCGGCGAGCGGCAGGTCGGGCATGACGAACTGGTTGAACGGCATCGTCGGGATTTCCAGCGTCGAGACCGAGACCAGCGCCCAGCCGGAGAGCGGCAGCGCAACCTGGAAGGCGTAAAGCGCCAAATGCGCCAGCGGCGCTGCCTTGCGCTCCAATGTTCCGACCGAAGGCGGGAGTGCTGGCGCCGCATTGCCGACACGCCAGGCGATGCGCAGGATGACCAGCCCAAGCAGCAGGAAGCCGACGGACTTATGCAGCTGGATCAGCTCGAAGGACGTCCGCTGGCTATCGATGCGCATCATCACGAAGCCGAGCACGAACTGGCCGATGAAGATGATGCCGATCAGCCAGTGAAGGATGATCATCGCCCAGCCATAGCGGGTGGCGGTGTTGGTGATGGACGATTGCATGGTCGAAAAACGTCGCTGAAATCACCTTTCTTCCAGCCCTCCCCACAAGCGGAACGGAGGAGCCCTACGGGCTCACCTTGAAGAAATCGACGAAGGCCCGCAACGCCGGCCGCATCTGGCGGCGGCTTGGGTAGTAGACGAAGAAGCCGTCGAAAGCGGGGCACCAGTCCTCCAGCACGCGGATCAGCCGGCCATCGGCGAGCGGCGCCTTCACATAGTCCTCGAAGACGAAGGCGAGCCCGGCGCCGTCGATCGCGGCCTGGGCGATCAGATGGTCCTCGTCGAGGATCAGCGGCCCTTGTGCTGCGATCTCGATTTCCTCGCCGTCCTTCTCTAACTCCCAGCGGTAGAGGATGCCGCTGGAGAAGCGGAAGCGGATGCAGCGGTGATCGGCGAGATCGCGCGGATGACGTGGTTTGGGCATGGTCGCGAAGTAGGAGGGCGCGCCGACCACCGCGCCGCGGATGTTCGGCCCTATGCGCGCCGCGATCATGTCGCGCTGCAGGCTTTCGCCCAGCCTGACACCGGCGTCGAACCCGCCCTCCACCACATCCGTGAAGCGGTCCTCGATGACGACCTCCAGCACGATCTCGGGATAGGCGGCCGTGAAGGCAGCGAGCCGCGGCGTCAGCACCAGATGCGCGGCGGTGCGCGGCACGCTGAGCCTGAGATTGCCGGCCGGGCGGTCGCGCGCCTCGACCGCCGTTTCCAGCGCCAGGTCGATCTCGGACAGCGCCGGCCGCAGGCGCTCCAACAGCCGCGCGCCTTCCTCGGTCGGGGCGACACTGCGCGTGCTGCGCGCCAGCAGCCGCACGCCGAGCTGCGCCTCCAGGCTCGCCACCGCATGGCTGACCGCCGACGGCGCGATGCCGAGCTCGCGGGCCGCGCCGCGGAAGCTGGCCCATTGCGCGACCGCGGCGAGAACGGCCAGCTGGGAAAGGTTCGTCCGGTTCATTGATCTATCTTATAGAGCGAGCTGTGCGAAAGAGACATGATTATCGAACGGATGCCTAGGCGCTATTTCATCTCCATCGCAACAAGGAGATGCGCCATGCAAACCCGCAAATTAGGAACTGAACTCGAAGTCTTCCCCGTCGGCCTCGGCTGCATGGGCATGAGCTTTGTCTATGGCGGACAGCCGGAGGCGGAAGCCATCGCCACGCTGTGCCGCGCCATCGAGATCGGTGTCACCTTCTTCGATACCGCCGAAGTCTATGGCCCTTACGAGAACGAGATCCTGCTCGGCAAGGCGCTGAAGCCGGTACGCGAGAAGGTCACCATCGCCACCAAATTCGGCTTCAAGATATCCGAGCACGGTTCGGGTATCGACCGCATGATCGGCGTCGACAGCCGCCCTGAGCACGTCAAGGCGGTGGCGGAGGCCTCGCTGAAGCGGCTCGATACCGACGTCATCGACCTCTACTACCAGCATCGCGTTGACCCGAACGTGCCGATCGAGGACACGGTCGGCGCCATGGCCGAGCTGGTGCGCGAGGGTAAGGTGCGGGCGCTCGGCCTGTCGGAAGTGAGCGGCGCGACGCTGCGCCGGGCGCATGCCGTGCACCCGATCGCCGCCGTGCAGAGCGAGTATTCGCTGTGGAGCCGCGACCCCGAGGACGAGGTCTTTGCGGTCTGCCGCGAGCTCGGCATCGGCTTCGTGCCCTACAGCCCGCTCGGCCGCGGCCTGCTCACCGGCACCATCGCCAAGCCCGACGCGCTCGGCGCCGGCGACTGGCGCCTCACCCTGCCGCGCTTCCAGGCCGAGGCGATGGAAGCCAACAACGCCGTCATCGCTGTGCTGGAGAAGATGGCGGCGGAGAAGGGCGTGACATCGGCGCAACTGGCGCTCGCCTGGGTGCTGCACCAGGGCGATTTCATCGTGCCGATCCCCGGCGCGCGCAAAATCCGCCATTTGGAGCAGAACTCGGCAGCCGCCGGGATCAAGCTGAGCGCCGCCGAGGTCGCGGCCATCGGCGACGCGCTGTCGCCCGAGAAGGTCGTCGGCAAGCGCTACACCGAAGAGCTGCTGGCGCTGGTGAATGGTTAGACATTTCAGCTTGCTTTGAGACGCTGGCGGGACAGCGCCCCCCTCTGTCCTGCCGGACATCTCCCCACAAGGGGGAGATTGGCTGTCATCCCTGCTTTCGCCAGTTACCAATGTTGAAGGAAGGGCGTAGCGCCAAAACTGCTGATCTCCCCCCTTGCGGGGGAGATGTCCGGTGCTGTCCCGCCGACATAGGGCTATTTGTCCCTTTGTGCACCGGGATCGGCGCCTACCAAGGCACCACGCTGATCTCCGGCCAGTTCTCTCGCGCCCTCTTCCCCTTCGCCTCATGTGTCCGCTGGTTGTCCAGCGCCCGGTTCGGCGTGATGCGAAACGAAAAAACATCGTCGAGCCCGAACGGCGCCACCAAATCTAGGCACCCCTCGGCATCGTACCGCACCCCAACCGCATGCGTCTTCGACGCGAAATAGCCGACCGATTCACTCGCGCTCGTGTAGCGCGGGCATGCCTGCCCGAACTTGGCCGGATACCACAGATGCACGCGTGCCTGGTTGCGCACCTCCACCGGCAGCGTCAGTCCTTCGAAATGCTGCGCCGCCCGGCGGATCACCGCGTCCTCGGCCTCGTAGGAGAGATCGGTGCCGTCGAAATAGAACAGATCGACATCCTTGATGCCGTAGCCTGAGGGCCTGCCGGTGAGATGGTTCCAGATGCTGTTGTAGAGCGCGCCGGAAACCACCAGCCAGTCCGGCAACGCCAATTCACGCACTCGCGCCAGCGTTTTGGCCAGCAGCGGGTCCGCCACCACGATTTCGAGGAACGCCGCGCGTTGCTCCTCGAAAGGCAGGCCGGAATAGCGGAGATGGTGCATCGCCCAATGGAGGGCGATTCGCCACCTTCCGGCAATCCTTTATGCTCTCAGCACGCCGCCCGTCTGCTTGTTGACGTTCTCGACGATGCGCTTGGCCAGCGCCTCGAAATCCTCGTCGGTCAGCGTCTTTTCGACCGGCTGGATCGAGACTTCGATGGCGATCGACTTCTTGGCGGCGCCGAGCGCAGCGCCCTCGAAGACGTCGAACACCGAAACGCCGGTGACGAGCTTCTTGTCGGCGGCCAAAGCTGCCCGCACCAGCGTGCCGGCCTCGACCGTCCGGTCGACGACGAAAGCAAAATCGCGCTTCACCGCCTGGAAGGGTGAAAGCTCCAGCTTCGGCTTGGTGCGCGTCGGCTTGGCCTTCGGCTCCGGCACGGCATCGACAAAGACCTCGAAGCCGCAGAGCGGCCCGGAGGCGTCGAGCACTTCGAGCGTCTTTGGATGGAACTCGCCGAAAGTGCCGAGCACGGTCTTCGGCCCGAGCTTGATCGTGCCTGAGCGTCCGGGATGGTACCAGGCCGGGCCGCCGGGCTCGATCTGCAGCCTGTCGACCGGCGCGCCGCAGGCTTCGAGCGCCGCGATCGCATCGGCCTTGGCGTCGAACACCCCGACCGGCCCGGCATTGCCGGCCCAGCTGCGGCCCGAGCCGTCGAGCTTGGCGGTGCCCCGCCGCACGCCGGCGGCGACGCGCCGCTGCTGATCGGCCAAGTCGCCTTCATAGGTGCCGGAGACCTCGAACAGCGCCACGTCGCCGATGCCCCGATCGGCATTGCGCTGGGCGGCGCTGATCAGCCCGGGCAGCAGCGACGGCCGCATGTCGGACATGTCGGCGGCGATCGGGTTGGCGAGCTTCAGCCGGTTCTGGCCGCCGCCGAACAGCTCGGCGTGTTTCGCCGGAATGAACGACCAGGTGACCGCCTCCATCATGCCGCGCACGGCGAGCGCGCGCTTGGCGGCCCGGGTGCGCACCTGCAGTATGGTCAGGATCCTGCCGTTGACCGCGTCATGCGAGGTGAGCGGCTGCGGCGCTATGTTGTCGACGCCGTGGATGCGCATCACTTCCTCGACGAGATCGGCCTTGCCGTCGACATCCGGACGCCAGGAGGGGACCTTCACCTCGACGGCGTCACCTGAGCTGCGCGGCTCGAAGCCGAGACGGGTCAGTATAGTGAGCGCTTCTTCTCTCGGCACCTCGATGCCGGTCAGCCGCTTCACTTCCGACAGCGGGAAGGAAATGATCTTCGGCTTGTGGCCGGCATAGCCCGCCACCTCGATTTCCGTCGGCGTGCCGCCGCACAATTCCAGCACCAGCTTGGTCGCGAGCTCGACGCCGGGCACCATGAACTCAGGGTCGACGCCGCGCTCGAAGCGGTAGCGCGCATCGCTGATGATGCCGAGCGTGCGACCGGTGCGGGCCGTCGTGATCGGGTCCCAGAGCGCCGATTCGATCAGCACGTCGGTGGTGTTCTCGTCGCAGCCCGAATGCTCGCCGCCCATGATGCCGGCAATCGATTCGATGCCGTTGTCGTCGGCGATCACGCACATCTCGGGCGTCAGCGAGTATTCGCGTCCGTCGAGCGCCAGCACGTTTTCACCGTCCCTGGCGCGGCGCACCACAAGGTTGCCGGTGACCTTCTTCGCGTCGAACACATGCAGCGGCCGGCCGCGGTCGAAGGTGACGTAGTTGGTGATGTCGACCAGCGCGCTGATCGGCCGAAGCCCGATCGCGATCAGCCGCTGCTGCAGCCATTTCGGCGACGGGCCGTTCTTCACGCCCTTCACCAGAGTCAGCGCGAAGCCGGGGCAGAGTTCCGGTGCCTCGATCTTGACCTTGACCGGGCACATGCCGTCGCCGGCATGCGGCATGATCGCGCCGCCGGTCAGCCGGCCGAGGCCGCTCGCCGCGAGATCGCGGGCGATGCCGTAGACGCTGGTGGCATCGGGGCGGTTCGGCGTCAGGTTGATCTCGATCACCGGATCGTCGAGATGGGCGTAGGCGGCGAAGCTGGTGCCGACCGGTGCGTCTTCGGGCAGGTCGATGATGCCGGTATCCTCGTCCGAAAGCTGCAGCTCGCGTTCGGAGCACATCATGCCATGGCTCTCGACGCCGCGGATCTTGCCGACCGAAAGCGTGACGTCGATGCCGGGAATATAGGTGCCGGGCGCAGCAAAAGCGCCGACCAGGCCGGCGCGGGCGTTGGGCGCCCCGCACACCACCTGCACCGGCGGCTTGCCGTCGCCGGTATCGACCGTAAGCACCCGCAGCCGGTCGGCGTCGGGATGCTGCACGGCAGTCAGCACTTTGGCTATGACAAAGGGTTTTAGGCCCGCCTTGTCGTCGACATGTTCGACTTCGAGGCCGATAGCCGTCAGCCGCTCGACGATTTCGGCAAGCGAAGCGTCGGTCTCGAGATGGTCCTTGAGCCAGGAGAGGGTGAATTTCATGACTGTGTTCCGTAGGAATGGCTTTGCGCGTCAGGTCTAGCCACGCTCGTCTTGAGGTGCCGCGGCAGTGAATCGGGCATATGCAGGAAGGGCAGCTGCTCGCGCACATGCGCATGCAGCGTCGGCCTGAAATAGGCAGGCATGTCCATGGCGCCGAGCGTGAAGTAAATATGGCCGGCGAGCCGCTCGTCGCTATAGGCGATCGGCGAGCCGCAAATGCCGCAGAACGAGCGCGCCGCCGGGCCGTTCCGGTAGCTCTTCAGCGACTCGCCTTCGAGCGCGATCTGGTCGGCCGCGAAGCCGATAAAGGCCGACACTGGCGCGCCGCTGGCGCGCCGGCAATCGCCGCAATGGCAATAGCTGATGTGGTGCGGCTCGGCCGAGGCCTCGAACCGCACCGCACCGCAGCGGCAGCCCCCGGTGTGGGGAGCAGTCATGTGGAAAGGCCCCCGAACAGCGTCGGCATGTCGAGCGGCCGGAAGCCGTAATGCGTGAGCCAGCGCACGTCGGCGTCGAAGAAGGCGCGCAGGTCCGGCATGCCGTATTTCAGCATGGCGATGCGGTCGATGCCCATGCCCCAGGCAAAGCCCTGGTATTCGTCGGGATCGAGCCCGCCGTAACGCAATACGTTGGGATGCACCATGCCGCAGCCCAGGATCTCCATCCAGTCGGAGCCTTCGCCGAAGCGCACTTCGCCCGGCCGCGAGCGGTCGCATTGGATGTCGACCTCGAGGCTGGGCTCGGTGAACGGAAAGAAGGACGGCCGGAAGCGCATCTTGACGCTCGGCACTTCGAAGAAGGCCTTGCAGAATTCCTCCAGCACCCACTTCATGTTGGCGATGTTGGCGGTCTTGTCGATCACCAGCCCCTCGACCTGATGGAACATCGGCGAGTGCGTTGCGTCCGAATCCTGCCGGTAGGTCTTGCCGGGGATGACGATGCGGATCGGCGGCTTCTGCTGCTCCATTGTGCGGATCTGCACGGGCGAGGTGTGCGTGCGCAAAAGCTTGCGCTCGCCCTTCTCGTCCGGCTGGAAGAAGAAGGTGTCGTGCATCTCGCGCGCCGGATGCCCCTCGGGAAAATTGAGCGCGGTGAAATTGTAGTAGTCGGTCTCGATGTCCGGACCTTCCGCGATCGCGAAGCCGAGGTCGCCGAAGATCGCGGCGATCTCGTCGATCACCTGGCTGATCGGATGGATGCGGCCGCGCTCGGCCGGCGACTGGCGCACCGGCAGCGTGACGTCGACCGTCTCGGCGGCGAGCCGCGCTGCGATCGCTACGTCCTTCAGCTCCGACTTGCGCGCCGTCAGCGCCTCGGTGACGCGGTTCTTCAGCCCATTGATCGCCGGGCCCTTGACCTGCCGCTCCTCGGTGCTCATCGCGCCGAGCGTTTTCAGCATCTCGGAGACCGAGCCCTTCTTGCCCAGCGCCGAGACGCGCACAGCCTCGATCGCCTGCTCGTCGGCCGCGGCCGCGATGTCGGCCATCAAAGAAGCTTCAAGGGTTTCAAGATTTCCAGCGGTGGCGTTCACGGCGAAACTCTCTCGATCGGGCAACCACCGGGGTTCGGCGCGTCACCAATTTGGTTGCATCAGGCATAAGAAAAACCCGCGCCAGCCGTGCCAGCGCGGGTTCCCCAAATCAGAATAGCGAATGCTTGGGAAGCGCTGGCTTAGGCGACAGCGCTCTCAAAAGCATTCGGCGTGGTGTTCTTCAGATATTCGAGCGCCACCTTGGCCTTGGCCACAAGGGCTGCGAAAGCCTGCGGCTCGTGGATGGCCATGTCCGAAAGAACCTTGCGGTCGATCTCGATGCCGGCCTTGTTGAGGCCGTCGATGAAGCGGCCATAGGTCAGGCCGTGCTCGTGCACCGCTGCATTGATGCGCTGGATCCACAGCGCGCGGAACGAGCGCTTGCGGTTCTTGCGGTCGCGATAGGCGTACTGCAGCGACTTTTCCACCGCCTGCTTGGCGATGCGGATGGTGTTCTTGCGACGGCCGTAGAAGCCCTTGGCGGCTTTCAGGACCTTCTTGTGCTTGGCGTGGGCGGTGACGCCTCTCTTTACGCGTGCCATGTCATGATCTCCTTAAAACGCTGTTCCGGACCGAATGCTTAAAGGCCGTTCGGCAGAAAATTCTTGATGACCTTCTTGCCGTCCGGTTCAGCCAGAACCATCGTGCCGCGGGCATCGCGAATGAACTTGTTGGAACGTTTGATCATGCCGTGGCGCTTGCCGGCGGCAGCCGACAGCACCTTGCCGGTGGCGGTAATCTTGAACCGCTTCTTGGCGGCCGATTTGGTCTTCATCTTGGGCATTTTGCTACTCCGTAATGTGGCGCACCATCGCGCTTCTTTTCTCGCTTCGGGCCGACCAGAGCCCGAAAAGCAAATGAAACCGCCACGGCATGCCCTGCCGGGCGGTTTTTGTTTTTGCTCTGCGTATCGTGCTTTCCGTAAATCAGAGATGATTTCCGGCCCGATACGCAGAACGGCGGTCCTATAGATCAAACAGGGCTCGTGCGCAACACCTCACGCCCTGCGGCGCGCTGTCCCGTTCAGGGCAGCGTGAACCACACCGGCAGCACCCCCGACTGCTGCGCGCCGTCGATCAGTTCGAAGGCCGGCAGCGCCACCAGGAATACCAGCCCGTCGAGCAGCGTGTTCAACAGCAGGCGCGGCTTGAAGCTGCCGGTGTCGCCTTCCTGGTAGAGCGAAAGCTTCGGAAAGAAGCGCGGCACGCGCGCCAGATAGGCTTTGTAGGGAGCGCCGAGGACTTCCTTGAGATAGCGCTCCTCGCGCAGGATGACGATGTGGAACGCGCCGGCGCAAAGGACCGCGAAGAGGATGATGCCGGAAAACGAGCCGATCTGCGCGCCAACGCCGGCTGCCGCCACGGTCGAGAACAGATAGAGCGGGTTGCGGGTGATCGAATAGGGCCCGCCGGTGACCACTTCGGAGGATTTGCGGCCGCCGATGTAGAGCGTCGACCACAAGCGCCCGACGATGCCCAGGAAGATCAGGAGCACGCCGAACATCTCGATCGTCTCGTGCACGGGCGTCTCGGGAGGGAACGTCGACTGGCCGAACAGGAGTGCCGCAAACAGCACCACGATGAGCACCGCCAGCACGATGCGGCGCATATACTGGTAGCCGCCCAACCCTTCTATCTGGTTGTCGGTCGGGATCTTTGTTTCATCGACCATGGCCAATCCGATCGTCGTGTTTTGATCGCGATCGGGAAAATCCGATCGTCGATTTGGTCGCGATCGGGAAAATCCGATCGTCGATTTGCTCGCGATCGAGGAGCTCGATCGTCGAGAAGCCGGCGATCGGATAGAAAAACAGGCGCCCCGCCGATCGTCGGGTCGCCCTGCGCGGCAATTCAGGCGGATTTTGGAGCACCAAGCAGCGCCGGCCGGTCAATTCTCCTTCGCGAAACCGTGATCGGCGCGACAGTTTGCGGCGATCGCGCCGGAATGGCTCCAGGACGGAAAGGAAACGTGAGGCGCACCGTCAGCGGGGCGCCAGCACCATCATCATCTGTCGGCCTTCGAGCTTCGGCTCGGCCTCGACCTTGGCGATCGGCGCGACTTCCTCGCGCACCTTGTTCAGGAGCTGCATGCCGAGTTCCATATGCGCCATTTCGCGGCCGCGGAAACGCAGCGTCAGCTTGACCTTGTCGCCGTCCTCGAAGAAGCGCCGCACGGCCTTCATCTTGGTCTCGTAGTCATGGCTGTCGATGTTCGGGCGCATCTTGATCTCCTTGATCTCGATGACCTTCTGGTTCTTGCGCGCCTCGGCCGCCTTCTTCTGGTTGGCGTATTTCAGCTTGCCGAGATCGAGGATCTTGACGACAGGCGGCTGCGCATTGGGCGATATCTCGACGAGATCCAGCCCGGCCTCTTCGGCCAGCAGCAGAGCGTCGTTGATGGAAACTTCGCCACGGTTGTGGCCTTCTGCGTCGATGAGCTGGACCCGGGGCACCCGGATGTCTCGGTTGGAGCGCGGACCGTCCTTGGTCGGGGCCGCTGCTTTGAAAGGTCTGCGAATGGTCGTGGTCTCCTCGGCCGTTTCGTTCAGGGTTTCTTTGAGTTCAATCGCTTGGACGCGCCTATGTGGTGAGCGCGCGGCCGGAGTCAATAGCACAGCCTCGCCAGGAAATCACCTCAAAGCTTGCCATTGCCTGCACCAAGCAAAGAAAAGGTGCGAGCACTTTTCCGCGAACCGCCGGATGTGCCAAAAGACCGGCCGGAAGGACGAGGTCATGGACGCCAGCGCACCAGTTTTCATCGACGTGAACGGAACGCAGATCGCTGTCAGGCAGGGGCCGGGCTCAGCGCCGGGCATCGTCTGGCTGGGCGGCTACAAGTCCGACATGCTGGGCACCAAGGCCGAGGCGCTGTCGGCCTGGGCGAGCCGCGAAGGCCGCGCCTATCTGCGCCACGACTATTCCGGCCACGGCGAATCGGGCGGCGAATTCGCCGAGGGCACGATCTCGAAATGGCTGGCCGAGAGCCTCGCCGTCTTTCGCCGCTTCAGCAAGGGCAAGCAGATCCTGGTCGGCTCCTCAATGGGGGCGTGGATTGCGCTGCGCATGGTGCAGGAATTGCGCAAGGCCGGCGACGACCGCATCGCCGGCCTGGTGCTGCTTGCGCCGGCGCCCGACTTTACCGTCGAGCTGATCGAGCCGGTGCTGACCAGGGCGCAGAAGCGCGACCTTTCGAAAAAGGGATTTTTCGAGGAACCGTCCGACTATTCCGCCGAGCCTTATATCTACACGCGCGCGCTGATCGAGGACGGCCGCGCGAACCGGGTGATGACCAGGCCGATCGACACTCATTGCCCGGTGCATATCCTGCAGGGTCTCGCCGATCCCGACGTGCCTTCCGGCCATGCGCTGAAGCTCGCCGCACTGCTGCCGGCCGATGACGTCACGCTGTCGCTTATCCCCGACGGCGATCATCGCCTCTCCCGCCCGGAGGATCTCGACATGCTCAACCGCGCCGTCGGCGACCTGGTCCAGCGGGTTTCATGAGCATGCGCATTTCAATCCCGATATCCGCCTTCGTTGCGGCCATCGTCGGCTTTGGCGGCACTTTAGCCATCGTCATTGCCGCCGCCAAGGCGATCGGCGCCACTCAGATCGAGACCGCGAGCGGGGTGACGGCGATCTGCCTGGCCATGGCCCTAGAATGCCTGTGGCTGTCCTGGCGCACGAAAATGCCGGTCATCACCGCCTGGTCGACCCCGGGCCTGGCGCTGATCGCGGCCTCCAGCGGCTTCACCATGGCGCAAGCCGTCGGCGCTTTCATCGTCACCGGCATCCTCTTGATCGCCACCGGCCTGTTCAAGCCGCTGACCCGGCTGATCGCGCAGATTCCGGCCTCGGTGGCGTCCGGCATGCTGGCCGGCATCCTGGTCGGCTTCGCCATCAGTGCGGTCAAGGCCATTCCCGCCGATCCGTGGCTGATCCTGCCGCTGATCGCCGCCTTCTTCGTCATCCGGCTGTTCAACCCGGCGGTTTCGGTCCTTGTCGTGCTGATCGGCGGCGGCCTTGCCGCCTTCCTCACCGGCCGCGTCGGCGGCCTGCCGGCGCCGGAATTGTCGACACTGACGCTGATCGCTCCGCAGTTCACCGTTTCGGCGATCATTGGCCTGGCCTTGCCGCTCTACCTCGTCACCATGGCCTCCCAGAACCTCTCCGGTCTCGCGGTGCTGAAAGCCGCCGGCTACCACCCGGAACCTGGCCCGCTGATCGGCGTCACCGGGCTGTTCTCGCTGCTTTCGGCGCCGTTCGGCGCCTCGACGACCAATCTGGCGGCGATCTCCGCGGCGATCTGCACCGGCCCGGATGTCCATCCGGATCCCGCCGAGCGCTGGAAGACGGGGCCGTTCTATGCGCTTGCCTATCTGGTCTTCGCCATCTTCGGCGCTTCGCTGGTGGCGATCTTCGCCGTCCTGCCGCAGAGCCTGATTGTGCTGGTCGCCGGCCTGGCGCTGATGGCGCCTTTGGCCAACGCGCTCTCGATCGCGCTCCATGATGCGGGCGAGCGCATGCCGGCCACGCTCACCTTTGCGGTGACGGCCTCGGGGCTCACCTTGTTCGGCGTCGGCGCGGCTTTTTGGGGGCTGGTCGCCGGAATGGCAGTGCTTTTCCTCGAGAAATTCAAAAAGCGATAATCATTTCAGGTCTTTCGCCGGTTTTGGCCGGACTTGCCTTGAATCGCCGATTTCGCCTTCCCATTTCGATTCCACGCAGCCGGTTTGGCTGTCTCCAACGGAAGGATTGGGAGAAAATGAACACAAGTGCATTGATCCGTCCGGCCTGGACGCCGGCGACCATCGCGCTGATGGTGATCGGCTTCATGGTGTTCTGGCCGCTCGGCTTCGCCATGCTCGCCTACATCATCTGGGGCGACCGGCTCGAAGGCTTCAAGCGCGATGTCAACCGCGCCACCGACGGCATCTTCGCCGGCTGCCGCCGCGGCTCGGAAAAGGCCGCCCGCTGGGGCCATGGCTCGTCCCGCACCGGCAACGTCGCTTTCGACGACTGGCGCGAGAAGGAACTTGAGCGCCTCGCCGAGGAGCGCCGCAAGCTCGACGAGATGCTGAACGAGTTCGACGAGTATGCCCGCGAGTTGCGCCGTGCCAAGGACCAGGAAGAGTTCGACCGCTTCATGGCCGAGCGTAACAAGCGGACCGCGCCGACCACGACGAGTGGTCCAACCGGAGCGACGGGGCCGAAGCGCGGCAAGGGGTCGAACCTCCTTGACGACTGAGGCTCAATCATAAGGCTCGGCCGACATGCGGCGTCGCGCGAGCGGCGCCGTTTCTTTTTTGTTCTCCATGTAGCCTCACTCTACTGGTCGTTTTTCTCGAATCGCGTATCGTCCGGCCATGACCCTCGGCTTCTTTCGCAATCTGACCAAGCCAGAACCCAAGCCCGTCGTGGAGCGCGAGCATTGCGTCGCCGGCCGCACCCTGCCGCTCAAAATCGTCGAGAGCGCGAGGGCCCGGCGGTTGACGCTGCGTATCGATTCCGGCGGCCAGGGGCTGCGCATAACCGTGCCGCCCGGCTTGCGCCGCGGCGAGGTGGAGAAGTTCCTCGACCGCCATCAGGACTGGCTGGAGCAGCGCCTGGCCAAGGTGCCGATGCGCCCGCAGGTGCGGCCCGGCATCAAGATCCCGATCCGCGGCGTGCCGCACCGCATCGTCCATGAGCCGGCGAAACGCGGCACCGTCACCATCGCGCGCGACGAGCGCGGCCCGCTGCTCATCATCCATGGCGAGCGTGTCCACCTGCCGCGCCGCATCGCCGATTATCTGAAACGCGAGGCCAAGCGCGAGATCGAGAAGCTGGTGGTCAAGCACACCGAGGCGATCGGCAAGCGCGCCAAGGCGATCCGCTACAAGGATACCTCCAGCCGCTGGGGGTCATGCACCTCGGAGGGCAATCTGTCCTTCTCGTGGCGCATCATGATGGCGCCGCCGCCGGTCATCAATTACCTGGTGGCGCATGAGGTCGCGCATCTGAAAGAGATGAACCACGGCCCGAAATTCTGGAAGCTGTGCGAAAAGCTCTGCCCCGACACCGATCGCTGCAAGGACTGGCTGAAGCGCAACGGCGGCGCGCTGCAGGCGATCGTGTTTGAGTAGGCGTCGCCCTGGCAACCGTATAGCTGGCGGCCCACCGCAGCCGCTCAATCGTCATTCGCCGCGTTGAGTTCCTCCGGCCGCAGCCCTTCCTCACTCGCATGCGGCCACGGCAAAAAATTCCGGTCGAACGCGTCGCTGCCGAAATAGTCGAGCGCCCGGTGCGCCTCGGCGCCGTTGAAAGCGGACTTGTCCATGAGATGCGCGATCACCTCGCGCGCCTGCGCGATCTTCTGTCGGAGTTCGGCGACGGTCTTGTCGGTCATGATCTTCCTGCTCCCGCCTGTGTCCCTACTCGAAAGGTAGCGCTTTCCGTCGGCCCGGCAACGGCATGCTTTTTCTCGACTCTTGCGGCTTTTCGTGCCAATCCCGCGCCATGACGCTCGACATCAAGATCTGCGGATTGAAGACCGACGCCGCGATGGCCGCCGCGCTCGCCGGCGGGGCCAGCCATGTCGGCTTCATCTTCTTTGCCAAAAGCCCGCGCTTCGTCGATCCGGCCGAGGCTGGCCGTCTGCGCCAGGCGGCCATCGGCAAGGCCAAGGCGGTTGCCGTCACCGTGGATGCGGATGATGACTTTCTCGACGATATTGTCGCGAGGATGCAGCCGGATATGCTGCAACTGCATGGTTCCGAAACGCCGGTGCAGGTGGCCGAGCTCAAGACCCGCTACGGCCTGCCGGTGATGAAGGTGCTGTCGGTCAGCGAAGCCGCGGATCTCGAGCGGATAAAGCCCTATGTCGGCGTCGCCGACCGCTTGATGTTCGACGCCAAGCCGCCCAAGGGATCGCAATTGCCGGGCGGCAATGGCGTCGCCTTCGACTGGCGCATCCTTGCCGGCCTTGACGCCGGCCTCGATTACATGCTTTCCGGAGGACTCAACGCCGCCAATGTCGGCGATGCCCTCAGACTGGCCAATCCGCCCGGGATAGACATCTCCTCCGGCGTGGAGAGCGCTCCGGGCGTCAAGGAACCGGCGCTGATCGAGCAGTTTTTCCGGGCCGTCAGGGCCGCGCGCGACGACCGCGCCGCCTGAGGAAGTTTTCAAACCCGAGCATGTCCCGGAAAAGTGGGAACCGGTTTTCCGATAAGGACGTGCTCAGAAGCAAAGACTCAGGAGATCGGCGATGAACAGGCCGGCTATGCCCAATTCCTTCCGCACCGGGCCCGACGAGCAGGGCATGTTCGGCATTTTCGGCGGCCGCTTCGTCGCCGAGACGCTGATGCCGCTGATCCTCGATCTCGAAGAGCAGTGGAACAAGGCCAAGAATGATCCGGAGTTCAAGGCGGAGCTGGAGAACCTTTCGACCCATTATGCCGGTAGACCGTCCAAGCTCTATTTCGCCGAAGGCCTGACAAGGCATCTTCGGGAGGTTTCCTCGGCGAAGGGCCTCGGGGGCGGCGCCAAGGTCTATTTCAAGCGCGAGGACCTGAACCACACCGGCTCGCACAAGATCAACAATTGCCTCGGCCAGATCCTGCTCGCCAAGCGCATGGGCAAGAAGCGCATCATCGCCGAGACCGGTGCCGGCCAGCATGGCGTCGCTTCCGCCACGGTCGCTGCGCGCTTCGGCTATCCTTGCGTGGTTTACATGGGTGCCACCGACGTCGCCCGCCAGAGCCCGAACGTCTTTCGCATGAAGCTGCTCGGCGCCGAGGTGCGCCCGGTCACCGCCGGCCACGGCACGCTGAAGGACGCCATGAACGAAGCGCTGCGTGACTGGGTCACCAATGTCGAGGACACCTATTACCTGATCGGCACCGCCGCCGGCCCGCATCCCTATCCGGAGCTGGTGCGCGACTTCCAGTCGGTGATCGGCACGGAAGCGCGCGCCCAGATGCTGGAGCAGGAAGGCCGGCTGCCCGACGTCATCATCGCCGCCGTCGGCGGCGGCTCCAACGCCATTGGCCTGTTCCACCCGTTCCTCGACGACAAGGATGTGCGCATCATCGGCATCGAGGCCGGCGGTCGCGGCCTCGACGGCGTCGAGCACTGCGCCTCGATGAATGCCGGCGCGCCGGGCGTGCTGCACGGCAATCGCACCTATCTCTTGCAGAATGCGGACGGCCAGATTCTCGACGGCCATTCGATCTCGGCCGGTCTCGATTATCCGGGCGTCGGGCCCGAGCATGCCTGGCTGCGCGATTCGGGCCGCGTCGAATATGAGCCGATCCTCGACGACGAGGCGCTGGAGGCCTTCCAACTGACGACCCGGGTCGAAGGCATCATCCCGGCGCTGGAATCGGCGCACGCCATCGCGCATGCGATGAAGATCGTGCCGAAAATGGACAAGGACCAGATCGTCATCGTCAACCTGTCCGGCCGCGGCGACAAGGACGTGCACACGGTGGCCAAGATGCTGGGCATGGAGATCTGACAATGACGACCCGCATCGACCGCCGCATGGCGAAGCTCAAATCCGAGGGCCGTCCGGCTTTGGTCACCTATTTCATGGGCGGCGATCCCGACTACGAGACATCTTTGGCTATCATGAAGGCGCTTCCCGGGGCCGGCAGCGATGTCATCGAGCTCGGCATGCCGTTCTCCGATCCGATGGCTGACGGCCCGGCCATTCAGGCGGCGGGTCTCAGGGCGCTGAAAGGCGGCCAGACGCTGGTCAAGACGCTGAAGATGGCGTCCGAATTCCGCGCCGGCGACGACGAAACGCCGATCGTGCTGATGGGCTACTACAACCCGATCTACATTTACGGCGTCGATCGTTTCCTGGCCGACGCCAAGGCGAGCGGCATCGACGGCCTGATCGTTGTCGACCTGCCGCCGGAAATGGACGAGGAGCTCTGCGTTCCGGCGCTGAAGGCGGGCATCAATTTCATCCGCCTGGCGACGCCGACCACCGACGACAAGCGCCTGCCGAAGGTGCTCGAGAACACCTCCGGCTTCGTCTACTACGTGTCGATGACGGGCATCACCGGCTCGGCCTTGGCCGACACTGCCAAGGTGTCGGCGGCGGTCAAACGCATCAAGGGTCACACCGCGCTGCCGGTCTGCGTCGGCTTCGGCGTCAAGACCGCCGAGCAGGCGCGTACCATCGGCGCCTCCGCCGACGGCGTCGTCGTCGGCACGGCGATTGTCAACGCGGTCGCCAATGTGCTCGGGCCCAAGGGCGAGAAGACCGCCGATCCGGCCGAAGCGGTCGCCACGCTGGTCAGCGGGCTTGCCCAGGGCGTCCGCTCGGCCCGCCTTGCTGCCGCCGAATAGTCTGACTATCTGTTTTTACGCAATTCCGGACGGAAAACCGCCACACACTTTTCCTGGAATTGCTGGACGTCTCTTCGTCGGGACAGGAGCCGAAGCGATGAACTGGATCACCAACTACGTTCGACCGAAGATCAATTCGATGCTCGGCCGGCGCACCGACATGCCGGAAAATCTCTGGATCAAGGATCCCGAGACCGGCGAGATGATCTTCCACAAGGACCTCGAATCCAACCAGTTCGTCATCCCGTCTTCCGGCCACCATATGAAGATCTCGGCCAAGGAGCGGCTGAAATACTTCTTCGACGACGGCAGATACGAGACCCTGGAAAACCCCAAGGTCATGCAGGATCCGCTGAAGTTCCGCGATGAGAAGCGCTACACCGATCGGCTGAAAGAGGCGAAAGCCAAGACAAGTCTCGAGGACGCGATTCTTAACGCAGTCGGCACCATCGAAGGTCTGCCGGTGGTGGTTACCGTGCAGGACTTCGCCTTCATGGGCGGCTCGCTCGGCATGGCCGCGGGCGAGGCCATCGTCCATGCCTTCGAGGTCGCTTTGCAGCGCAGGCGGCCGCTGATCCTGTTCGCCGCCTCGGGCGGCGCCCGCATGCAGGAGGGCATCCTCTCGCTGATGCAATTGCCGCGCACCACGGTCGGCGTCGACCGGCTGAAGGAAGCCGGCCTGCCCTATATCGTGGTGCTGACCAACCCCACCACCGGCGGCGTGACCGCGTCCTATGCCATGCTGGGCGACGTTCACATCGCCGAGCCCGGCGCGCTGATCGGCTTCGCCGGCCCGCGCGTCATCGAGCAGACGATCCGCGAGAAGCTCCCCGACGGCTTCCAGCGCGCCGAATATCTGATGGAACACGGCATGGTCGACATGGTGGTCTCGCGTCTGGAGATGCGCCCGACCATCGCACGATTGTTGAAGATGCTGCTCAAGACCCCAGTGGCCGAGAAGCCATTGGAGCCTGAGATCCTGCCGCCGGCGGTCGTCAACGCCGAAGCCCGGCCGCAGGCCTGACGCGACACCGTTTGCCGCCCACCGCGATTGCGCCAGCTGCGCTGCGCAGTAGCTGTTTGCGCATGATCCCTTTCCAAAACCGATCCCGGTTCGGGCTCATGCGCCAGAGCAATTCCAGCAAGAGTGCGTAGCGGTTTTGCGTCCGGAATTGCACACGAACGAAAGGCATTGAAGGCGATCCTGTTCTTTCGCCGCAAATGCTCTAGGATTCCGCCATGACAACGCTCGCCGCCGATCGTGAAATCGAACATCTGATGACGCTTCATCCGAAAGGTTTCGACCTTTCGCTGGACCGCATCGCCCGCCTGCTCGAGCGTCTCGGCAACCCGCAGGACCGGCTGCCGCCGGTCATCCACATCGCCGGCACCAACGGCAAGGGCTCCTGCGCCGCCTTCTCGCGGGCGCTGCTGGAGGCGGCCGGTCATCTCGTCCACGTGCACACCTCGCCGCACCTGGTAAACTGGCACGAGCGCTACCGGCTGGCCGCCGAGGGCGGCGGCAAGCTGGTCGACGACGATGTCTTTGCCGAGGCCATCGCGCGCGTCGCCAAGGCCAATCAAGGCCAGAAGATCACCGTTTTCGAGATCCTCACCGCCGTCACCTTCATCCTGTTTTCCGAGCATCCGGCCGAGGCGGCGATCATCGAGGTCGGGCTCGGCGGCCGCTTCGATGCCACCAATGTCATTTCGCGGCCTGCCGTCTCGGTGATCATGCCGGTGTCGATGGATCACGAAGCCTATCTCGGCGACCGCGTTGAGCTGATCGCGGCCGAAAAGGCCGGCATCATGAAGCGCGGCTGCCCGGTGGTGATCGGCGCGCAGGAAAGCGAGACCGCGCTGGAGGTGCTGATCGAGACCGCCGAGCGGCTGGATTGCCCGACCGTTGTCTACGGTCAGGATTTCCTGGCCTTCGAGGAGAACGGCCGCATGGTCTATCAGGACGAGGACGGTCTGATGGACCTGCCGCTGCCGCGCCTGCCCGGTCGGCATCAGTTCGCCAATGCCGCCGCGGCGATCGCCGCGGTCAAGGCCGCCGGCTTCGAGATAAGCCATCGGGCTGCCGAAAAAGCGATGACCAGCACCGCGTGGCCGGCCCGGATGCAAAAGCTAACGCAGGGCAGGCTGGTTGAGCTTGCCCCAAAGGGCGCCGAGATCTGGCTCGACGGCGGCCACAATCCGGGCGCCGGCGTCGTCATCGCCGAAGCGCTGGCCGAGCAGGAGGAAAAGAACCCGCGCCCGCTGATCCTCATCGCCGGCATGATCAACACCAAGGACCAGACCGGCTATTTCAGCGCCTTCAAGGGGCTTGCCCGCCATGTCTACACGGTGCCGGTGAGCAAGAGCGATGCCGGCGTGCCCAATGACGAGCTCGCGCTGCGCGCCACCGAGGCCGGCCTGTCGGCCGAGCCGGTCAACTCCGTCGCCGATGCGCTTATGCTGTTGCGCGACAGCTGGGACGGTCCGGCGCCGCGCATCCTCATCGGCGGCTCGCTATATTTCGCCGGCGCCGTGCTGGACGAGAACGGCACGCCGCCGACCTGATAGCGCCGAGGCAGTCGCGAGGAGCAATCGTGATCAAGGTGAACCAGCTGGCCCACGTCTGCATCTTCGCGCATGACCTTGAGGCGACGCGCGGCTTCTACCGGGATGTGCTCGGCATGGACACGCGGTTCAACTTCCTGCGCGACGGCAAGATCTTCGGTTTCTATCTCGATTGCGGCGGCCGCAGCCATGTCGAGGTGTTCGAGAAGGCCGAAGCCCGCTACAGCGAGGCGAACCAGATCAACCACTTCTGCCTGGAGGTGGAAGACATGGACGCCGCGATCACCCATATCCGGTCGCAAGAGGTCGAGGTCACGGCGAAGAAGCTCGCTTGCGACGGCACCTGGCAGGCCTGGATCAAAGACCCCAACGGCGTGAAGATCGAGCTGTTCGAATACACGGACAAAAGCGCGCAATTCATCGGCGGCGATCGCGTCGCCGATTGGTAGCGGCGCCTGCCTCGAAGGTTATTTCAGCTCGATCTCGATAAAGGCGTATTCGCCGTCATTGGCGTTGATGACATCGTGCTCGACGCCTTCCCGGCGGAAATAGGGCGCGCCTTGCTTCATCTCCGCGAAGGATTCGCCGTCCTTGGTCACCAGCTTCACCTTGCCGTCCATCAGCGGCACGATGACATAGTCGTGGCCATGGCGGTGCCAGCCGGTGTTGGCGCCCGGGGCGAAGCGGTATTCGGTGACGATCACGCGCTCATTGTCGACGTGAACTGTGGCCTTGGCTGTTCCGGTCATGGGACTCTCCTTTTCTTAAGGAAAGGAGATGGCTGCCCGAAGCGTCAGGGCCAGAGCGCCGTCAGCGATGGCGCCAAGGAAAAAGCCCGGCGCGATGGCCGGGCTCGATCTTTCTGATATTCGGATTGGCTCAGGCGAGGCTGCCATTGATCCAGTGCGACAGCGCCGTCTTCGGCGCCGCACCCACCTTCATGTCGGCCACTTCGCCGCCCTTGAAGATCATCAGCGTCGGGATCGAGCGCACGCCGTACTGGGCGGCCAACTCGGGATTCTCGTCGATGTTGAGCTTGGCGACCTTCACCTTCGAGCCGAGCTCCTTGGCGATGTCTTCCAAAGCCGGGGCGATCATCTTGCACGGACCGCACCACTCGGCCCAGAAATCCACCACGACCGGCTCCTTGGCATTGAGCACATCGGCCTGGAAATTGCCCTTGTCGACCTTGACGGTGGCCATGCTGAAATCCTTTCGAAAAGTCGGGTTGCACCAAATGTGGTGGCTGTGGTGGCGATGTTCAAGCAGTTCTTGTGTCACGCTCCCGTGAGTCGGGCAAGGGCACCGTCCATGGCCGCTGCCGGCAGCTCGATCAGGCGCGGCGCCCCGGTGAACAGCAGCGCGGCCGTCACCGTGCGGCCCGGATAGAGCGGCTGAAGCAGCGCGCGGTAGAGCGCAAGCTGCAGGACATAGGCCGGCGGCACTTCGGCCAGGCTGGCCGGCGCCGGCCGGTTGGTCTTGTAGTCGACGATCGAGACCGTTTCCGCGGTGACGGCCAGCCGATCGATCTTGCCGGAGATCGAGCGCAGCCTGCCCTTTACCTCCAGGCCGCCCATGACGGCGACTTCCGCCCGCGAGGACGGCGAGAACAGCGCCCCGAAGCTTCTGTCGGACAGGATGGAAAGCACGGCTTCCAGCGCCGTGTCGCGCTCTTCGGCCGGCCAGTCGGCGCCGGCGCGCGCCAGATAGCGCTCGGCCGCGCTCCGCCTCTCGTCCTCGGCGATGCCGGGCAGCATCTGCAGCAATTTGTGCAGTGCCAGCCCGCGCATCACCGCAAAGCCTGGTTCGGTTTCCGCATCGAGCACCGGCGAGCGCGAGTCGGGCAAGTTTTCCGTCGCTTCGTCGATCAGCGCCGAGGCGCCTGAAGGAGAGAGCGGCCGCGGCAAGTCCTCATAGGGCGGGAGCGGCCGGAACAGGTCGTCCGCCAGCGGCGCGGCATGATCGAACGGTATCGTCTCCTCAGCCTGATTGGGCGCCATCGGCGGCAGCTTGGTCATATGGAAGCGATGCACCGCCACGTCGGGTGTCGCCGGATGCCGCCGCTCAGCGCTTTCCGGCGCACCCAGCAGTGCCCGGCTGACAATCGAATGCCAGGTGCCGGTGTTCGGCGCGCGCTTGCCGTGATAGCCGCAGACGATCAGCCGGTCCTCGGCGCGCGTCATGCCGACATAGAGCAGCCGCCGGTATTCGTCGTCGGCAAGCGCGCGCGCCCGCGCCGAGGCTGCTTTCGAAACGCCGTTGGCGACGTCACTCGCCGAGCGCCAGAGATAGCCCTTGCCCTTCCAATCAGCGCCCGAGCTTTCGAAGGCCATCAGCCGCGGCAGGTGCTGGTCGCTGAACGGCGCCGAGCCGCCGTCGACCAGGAAGACGACCGGCGCCTCCAGGCCCTTGGCGGCGTGCACGGTCATGACGCGCACCTCGTTGCGGGTCTGGTCCATCTCGCGCTTGATCTCCGGCCCGCTGTTTTCCAGCGTCGAGAGGAAGGATTCCAGCCCCGGCAGGCCGGTACGTTCCTCAGCCAGGCAGAAACTCAGGAACTCGTCGAGGATGTCGCCGGCTTCCGGCCCGAGCCGGGCCGTCATCTTGCGGCGCAGGCCGTCACGCGAAAGCGCGGCGGCATAGAATTCAAACACCGGCTTGAACGCCACCTCAGTCGCCCAGCCATCGAGCCGGCTAACAACGGCGGCCAAGACCTCGTCTCCGGCATGCTGCCGGAGCGAGGCGATCAGCGACTGGCCCTTTGGCCGCTCGCCAGCGAGCGTGAGCAACGTCTCCTCGGAAACCTCGAAGATCGGGCTGCGCAGCACGGCGGCCAGGGACAAGTCGTCCTCCGGCTGAATCAAAAAATGGCCGAGCGCGATCAGGTCCTGCACGGCGATATGGCCGGGAAGGCTCAGCCTGTCCGCGCCGGCAACCGGGATCTGCCGGTTCTTGAGGCTGCGCGACAGCGCGTGCACGAAGCGATCGCGCTTGCGCACCAGCACCAGGATGTCGCCGGCGGTCAGCTTGCGGCCTTTGCCTTCGATGGCCTCGCCGTTGCGCAGCCAGTTCTGGATCGTCGTTGCCACATGTTCGGCCACGCGCACGGCGGGCGCGCTGGCGTGGTTGACCGGCAAGGTCCAGTCATCGGGCTCCTCGACCATTTCGGCGCCGATCGAAGGCCACACCTCGACATAGCCCGGCGCATCGGTGCGGATCGCCTTGTGGCTGAGCGGATCGGGATCGTGGCTGATGCCGCGTCGCACGCCTGGCTCGGCGAAGACGCGGTCGACGGCGGCGAGCACGTCGTCGCTCGAGCGGAAGGACCAGGTGAGCTTCAGGTCGGCAAACGAAGCCTGCGCGTCGCGCACCCGCCCGGCAAACAAAAGCCGGCTTTCGGCAAAGGAATCGGGCGCCGCGCCTTGGAAGGAGTAGATCGACTGTTTCTCGTCGCCGACGGCGAACACCGTGCGCCGCACCGTCTCGCGCTGGCCGAGCCCGGCGAAGAATTCTTCCGTCAGCTTCTTCACCACTTCCCACTGGTCGGGACTGGTGTCCTGCGCCTCGTCGAGCAGGATATGGTCGATGCCCTGGTCGAGCTTGAACTGCACCCACGGCCCGGCATCGGGCCGCGACAGCAGGCTGACCGTGCGGGTGATCAAATCGTTGAAGTCGAGGAAACCGCGGCTTCGCTTCAGCTGCTCGTAGCGGGCGATCAGCCAGCCGGCGACGGTGAGCGCAGCGGCCGTGCCTTCGAGCATGCGGAACAGCCCCAGCCGGTCCGATACATCGAGGATCGCCTTGGCCGCCGCGAGATAGCGCTCGGGCAGGTCGGGCAGCCTGTCGACCAGCGCTTTCTTGAAGATCTTCGGTGGATCGTAAGGGTCGCCATCGGAGCGCAGAAATGCCTTGGCGAGCAGTCGCAGTCGCCTGATCGGATCGGCTTCGGCAAAAGCGGTCTGCGCATAGGGCAGCACGTTGTTCAGCACCTGCCGCGCGTCGGCGGCTTCGGCGGCGCGCCCGAATTCAGCGAACTGGCTCGGCGCAAAGCCCGGCAGCGGCCAGACCGAAGCGGCAATGCCGGCTGCCGTCTGGCCGGGGTTGAAGCCGAATTCGGCGAACAGCAGCCGGAAGTCCCGGTCCTTGCCCAGCTTTTCGATAAAGGCGCGCAGTTCGTCGCGCTTGCCGACGATCTCGGAGAGCAGCATGTCGAGCCCGAACTCGCCGCCGCGCTCCAGCACCGTGGCAAAGGCTTCCGCCAGGCCTTCGACACCGGTGCCGGCACCCGAGATCATGTCGCGTCGCGCATCAGCGAAAAGCGAGGCCTCCATCTGCGGGTCGAGCATCTCGAAATGCGCCGGGATGTTGGCTTCCAGCGGGAACTGATGCAGCACCGATTCGCAGAAGGCGTGGATGGTCTGAATTTTCAGGCCGCCCGGCGTTTCCAGCGCCTCGGCAAACAATCGGCGCGCGCGCCGCATCGTATCGCGATCGGCCGACCGCCCGTCGAGCGCGGCTATCCGTGTCGCGAGCTCGGCGTCGGGAAGCGCCGTCCATTCCGACAGCGTCGAGAACACGCGGTTCGACATGTTGGCGGCGGCGGCGCGCGTGTAGGTCAGGCACAGGATCTTCGACGGATCGGTGCCGTTGAGCAGAAGCCGGATGACGCGTTGCGCCAGCACATGGGTCTTGCCCGAGCCGGCATTGGCCGAGACCCAGGCGGAATTTTGCGGATCGGAAGCGCGCGCCTGGCTGGCGGCGGTGTCGGAGGGGATCGGATATCTCATCCTTCCGCCTCGTCCTCGCTTGCGCCGCCGGCCGACCATTCCAGCACGCGCGCCAGATGGTCGTAGTCGCCATCGGCCTCGCCTTCGCGGAACGGCAGCGCGCGTGACAGATAGCCGGTGGTCGGGTCAGCATAGTGGAACAGCAGCCTTTCCAGCCGCGCCCACGCTTCCTCGGCAAGCTCGTTGGCGGTCTTCGGCTTGCGGTTGTATTCGAGGATCGATTCCTCGAACACCTCACCGTTCGGCTTCAGCCGCACGAAGGCAAGCTGCGAGGGCTCGCAGATGCCGAGCTCCTTGAAGGCGCCCCGCCGAAGCAGCGCGCCCTCGAGTGCCAGCTGCGGCGACAGAAGCGTATGCGCCTGCGCCTTCGAAGGCGAGGAACCGGTCTTGTAGTCGAGGATGTCGGCCATGCCGCCGGCGAGAAGGTCGACCCGGTCGGCATAGCCCGAAAGCGTGATGCCGGTGCGGCCGATAACGGTCTTTTCGGCGCGTTCCTCCGCATAGCGCCGGGCGACGGCGTCGGCGCGGGTATGCTCCCATTCGATGATGTTTTCCGCGAGCTTTTCGAAGCGCGGCCACCACACCGCCTCGATATCGGGCGGAAGTGCCGCGTCGGCAAAGCACGCGCGACCGGCCTCGATGAGGGCTGCCAGCGCGCCCGGCGCCCTCGGATCCTCCATCCTTCGCGAGAACAAATGCAGGATTTCGTGGAACAGCGTGCCGCGTTCGGCAGCGCCGGGGTCGCGGATCACCGGGTCGAGTGGCATCAGGCTGAGAATCCGCCTGGCATAGATCGCATAGGGGTCGCGGCGCAGCGTCTCGATCTCGGTGACCGAGAAATGCTGTGGCCGCAGGTGCAGCGGCGGTTTCGGCTGTGGGCGAGACGCGAAATCCTTCCTGTCGCCGGCATCGAGCGCGCGCGCCCAGGCAAGCAGCGCGTCGCCGCGCCGGCGAACTGCCGTCGCCTGGTCCTTGCCGATGAAGGTGACGATGCGCTGCAGCCAGCGCGACGGCACCGCCGGCGCGTCGCCGGATCGGGCCGAGCGCGTCAGCACCACCGTTTCAGTACCCATCGCAATCTGGAAATCATGCGCGGCAAGGCCGATGCGCCGCTCCGGCGGCTCGAGATCGATGCCGGTCTTCATCAGCCGCGACATGAACCGGTCGCTCTCGGGCTTGCGCGGCCAGACCCCTTCATTGAGGCCGCCGATGACCAGCGTGTCGACGCTTTGCAGGCGAGCTTCCAGCGCTCCCCAGATGGCGATGTTGCGGTCGGTGCCGTGCGCCGGCTTGACCGTTTCCGGCGCGATCAGCGCCTCCATCACGTCGGGCCATTCGCCCGCACCGATCATAAACGGCGATGACACGGCAACCAGCCCGCGCAGAAGCTCGGCTAGCTTCTCGCCGGCGTCGCCGGCATAGAGGCTGGTCAGGCTGTCATCGGCCGCGCGGCCGAGACCTTCTAACGCCACGACGCTCGCCCGCGTCAATGTCGCGATATCGGCATCCTTCTCGCCGCGCATCGCCGTGAGCGGGGATAGCGCATCGGTGAGGCGATTGAGCACTGCCCGCGCCTCTTCGATACCGCGTACCGTGAGGCGCTGGAACCAGAAGGGCTGACGGCTGTCGCCGCCAAGGCCCGCGAGCCGCGTCTCGAAAAGCGCGTCGAGGGAAGCGACGTCCGGCCGGCCGGTGCCGCCGCGCAGCGCCACCAGCTCGATCAGCTCGGCAGCCTTGCGCACGCTCTGGCGTTCGAGACCGAGGCCAAGCAGCGGATGCTTGAGCAGCGACAATAGACCCACCGGATCGCCTGGCCGGAATGCTGCGCCTAGCGCCAACCTGAGCAGGCTGGCGGCCGGCGTGTTGGCTAGCGGCGTGCCGCCGGAATCGTCAGCGACGACGCCGAAGCGTAGCAGCTCGGCCGAGACGCGTCGCGCCAGGGCGCGGTCGCCGGTGACGAGTGCCGCGCGCTTGCCCGGCATTTCCACTGCGCGCTTAAGCGCAATGGCAATCGCTGCCGCCTCGTCGCGCTCATTGGCAGCCTCGACCAGCGTCAGGCCGGCCAGCGCCTGCTCGACATCGCTGACCGGGAAACGCGGCCGCGACTCCGTCCAAAGCTCGGTGGTCTCGGCCGGCCGCAGCGCCTCGCCGACAAGGGCGGCGCGTAATGCAAGCGGTCTTGACGCAGCGCCGATCTCCTCGACATCGCGGCGCTCAATGCCAATGCTGCCGATCAGCTTGGCGAGGCCGTATTGTGGGTGACCAAGTGTTGCCGGCCGCGCGCCGGGCGCGGTTATCGCCGCGAAGGACGCGTCGTCGAGCTCGCGGTCGAGCCCGGGCAGCACGACGGCGCCGTTCGGCAAGCCGGCGATCACGGCAAGCAGCTCGGCCGTGGCTGGAATGGAGCCGGTCGAACCGGCGGCGATCACCGGTCCGGTCGGCGGACTGCGCTTCAGCCGCGCCGCTTCCAGCCGGATCAGCGCGCTGCGGTGCGCGGCCGGATTGGAGCGGTCACGCTCTTTGAGCAACTCCGGCCAGTTGTCGGTGACGATGCCGAGGAAATCGAGCGTCACCTGCCACCAGCCCGCAAGGTTGCCGGTGACCAGCGTGGCGAGCTTCGCCCAATCCGTCCCCTCGGTCTCGATCTCGTCCATCAGCCGGGCAAGGTCGCGCGAAAGCCAGATGGCGTCGGCGGCCGAGGTCGGCACAACGAACTCCTCGTTGAAGCGCGCCCGGACGTGCGCCGGCAGGCTTTCCTTCCAGGCACGCACCAGCGGCGCCAGCAACAGCAGCCTTTCCTGCGCGGCGATCGGCGGTGCGAGGTCTATTGCTGGTGCCGCCTCGGCGTCAAAGGCGGCCTCGTCCTCGTCGAACTCGCCGAGCGGCCGCACCGTCGGCAAGATGGCCGAGCGTCTGCCGAGCATGTCGACGAAGGCGCCGCGCAGGGCGCGCGCCGCGCGCCGCGTCGGCACATAGATGGTCGCGTCAGCCAGCGCCAGCGGCTCGCCGTCGAAGCGGAAGGTTGGGATCAGGCGGCCTTCGAGCAACGCCTCCGCCAGCGTCGGCAGGAACGGCGCTCCGGACGGGATGGAAAAGACGCGGCGCGAGCCGCTCATACCGCATTAGATCTTTGTGCGCCCGTTTGGGCGCACAAACGAAGATCTAACTCTTTGAGTCTACGCATCGTGCTTTCCAAAAATCGGACCCGATTTTTGGGCCGATGCGGTCGCGGGCGCGCCGGTGACCGCCGCTTCGGCCGCCGGAATGGCGTCCGGCGTCCCGACGGTGATCCAGCGGCCTCTCATCTTCATGCCGAACAGGCGGCCGGCGGCGATTGCCTTGTCGAAATAGGCGTTGATCGAATGCGGGCCTTCGGGCGCATCCTTGAAGATGCGCGGATCGATGATCGCGGCACCGGCATAGATCAAGCCGGCAGGGTCGCCTTTGGAACGGCGCAGCGCGCCGTTCGGCGCCACGAGGAAATCGGTGCCGACGCAGTGTCCGATCGCTGAGTCGAGATCGGTGAGCATCAGCAGAATATCCATTCTGGCGGCGTCCCATGCAAGGGCAAGGCGCTCGAGGCTGGGCTCGCCGCTGTCGATCCAGAACGTATCGGCATTGATGATGTAGAAGGGCTCGCTCCCCAGGAGCGGCAGCGCCTTGACGATGCCGCCGGCCGAGTCCAGCAGGCCCGCGCGCTCGTCGGAAATGTCGATCTTCGGCGCCCGGCGGCCAGCGACATGGGCGATGATCTGCTCCGGCAGGTAGTGAACGTTGACGACGGCGCTGGCGACGCCGGCGGCTTCCAGGCTGTCCAACCCCCAGTCGAGCAAGGCCTTGCCGGCGATCTTCACCAGCGGCTTCGGCATCGTGTCGGTGATCGGCCGCATGCGCTTGCCGAGACCGGCCGCAAGCACCATCGCGGTCTTCGGCTTCATGGCGAGCGCTCCTCGAGCAGGCCGTGGGCCATGTAAAATTCCTTCAGGCCGGCAAGCGCCGGGTGCGCCAGCGCCCGCCTCAGATAGTCGCGGATGCGCGGCAGGTGCTTCAGATAGTAGGGCTTGCCGTCGCGCTTTTCGAGCCGCACGAAGATGCCCAGGATCTTCGAATTGCGCTGCGCCGCCATGATCGCATAGGCCTCCGCGAAGCCGGCTTCGTCGAAGGCGCCGGCCGAACGCCGCGCCGCGACATAGGCTTCGACCGTCCGCCGCTCGATCTCGGTCGAGACGGTGACACGCGCATCCATGGCTAAAGAGGCGACGTCGTAAGCCGCCGGGCCGATCAGCGCGTCCTGCACGTCGATGATGCCGAGCCGATCGAGGCCGGAACGCTCTGCCCGCCAGATGATGTTGGGCGAATGGAAGTCGCGCAGCATCAGCGTGTATTCCTGGCCCTCGAGCCGGTCGAGCACCGCGTTCCATGCCTTGTGGTAGCCTGCCCGCAATGCATCGCTTGCCGGCTCGCCGGTGACCATCGGCACATACCAATCGACCAGAAGGTCGGCTTCGATCAGCATCGCCTCGCGGTCAAAGGGCGGAACGTCGTGGTACACGCCCGGCGCGGCCTCCATGCGGTCGGGCCAGGCCTTGCCATGCATCATGGCGAGCAGCTCCGCCGCTGCCTCATAGCGCTCGACGATCGGCTGGCCGTCGCCGCCCAAAAAACCTTCCGAGCCGAGATGTTCGAGCAACAGAAAGCCCTGATCGAGGTCCTGCGCATGGATAAGCGGCACGCTGACGCCGGCGGCGAGAAGCGCCCGGTCGATGGCGACGAAGGCGGCGACCGATTGTGCGGTGTGAGCGATCACGGCGTAAGGCTTGCCGTCGCGCACCGGCGGTCCGAGCACCAGGCGCGGCGAGTTCATCAGCACCCGCGGCGCCCGGCCGGGAAGCGAGGCGATCTCGTAGGAACGGGCGGACGCGTCGCCGACGAAATGACGGCGGCTCGCTTCGCCCCAGCCGGCCGAGGCCAGGAAATCACGCATCGCCAGCGAGCGCGCCGCGCACTCGAAGGCGGCTCCCTGTCCGGAAATCCTTGCCGATCGGCCCGCGCCCTGCTCGATAAGCTCGACCTGGAGCGCATTTGCCGGCAGCTGGTCGCCGGCTCGATCCGGCCATTCGATCAGTGCCGCGCCCTGCGCCAGCGCGTCGTCGAGGCCGAGCTCGTCGAGCTCGTCCGGCGAGGACAGGCGGTAGAGGTCGAAATGGTGCACGGGTATCCGCGTCTCGTAGCTCTGCACCAGCGTGAAGGTCGGGCTCGGCACTTCGAGGCCGGCGTCGTCGGCAAGCGCCCGGATGAGCGCGCGGGCGATCGTCGACTTGCCGGCGCCGAGATCGCCTTTCAGCGCAATTGCGTCGCCAGCCCGCAGCGCCATGGCAAGGTCTTCGCCAAGCCTTGCGGTCGCCGCCTCGTCGGCGAGAAATCGTTCCAACACCGTTTCTGCCAAAGCGCGTTACTCGGCCGCTTCGCGGATGCCGCCGGAGGGCGTCTCCGGGAAGGTGCAGATCACGGTCGTGCCCTTGTCCGCTCCGGTCTCTATACGCACCGTTCCGCCGTGCAATTCGACGAAGCTCTTGACGATCGACAGTCCCAACCCGGCGCCGCGTCGGCGGCCGCCATTGGCGCGCGGCTCGAAGCGTCGGAAGACCGATTCCAGCACGTCCGGCGGCATGCCCGGCCCGTCGTCATGCACCGAGAATTCGACGCCGTCTGCCATTTGACGGCAAGCGAGCGTGATCGTGCTCGCCGCTGGCGCATAATTTGCGGCATTGCTCAAGAGATTGTAGAGGATCTGGCGGACCCGGATCTCGTCGCCGTGGAAGCTCTTCGGCGCCGATGCAGCGTCGACCTTGAGCTTGATCTGATGCTCCTCCAGCCGGTCCGCGACCAGCTCGGCGGCCGCGGCGATCGTCCTGTCGATACTCATCTCGGAAATGTCGAGCTGCATGATGCCGGCATCGACCGTCGCAAGATCCAGTATGTCGTTGACGATGGTGAGCAGGACCGAGGACGACGAGCCGACATGCTCGACATATTCGCGCTGCTTCGGCGTCAGCGGTCCCGTCGTCGGCAGCGACAGCAGTTCGGTGAAGCCGATGATGTTGGTCAGCGGCGAGCGCAGTTCGTAGGAGACGTGCTGCACGAACTCGTTCTTCAACTGGTCTGACTTCTCCAGCGCCTCGTTCCTGTCCTTCAGCGCCCGCTCGACATTGACGGTGTCGGTGACGTCGACAAAGGTCATCATCACTTGCCCGTTGGGAAGGTGGATCACGGCATAGCTCAGCACCGTGCCGTTGACGAGTTCCGCCTGGCCGTGGCGGTCGCGGCGTTCGTCGTCGAAGCCGGTGATGGCGGCGACGAAGCCGCCCCACGGACTGTCGGCCGCGCGCTGGTCGCAAAGGTCGCGGATCGCCGAGACATGCACGTTAGCCTTGATCGCGTCCGGCGCCAGCCCCCACAGCGCGATAAAGGCGGGGTTGGACAGGCGTAGCCGTCCGTCCGGGCCGAACACCGCCACGCCCTCCGCCAGATTGTCCAGCGTCTCGCCCTGCACACGCACGGCGGTCTGGTAGCGGCTTTCGAGGTCCATCTTCTCGGTCAGATTCTCGAACACCCAGGTGACGCCGCCCTTGGGCTGCGGGTTGGCCACCACGCGGATCGTCTTGCCGTCCGGCAGGTGCCACCAATGCTCCTGCGATTCGACGGCGCGATAGGCGCCGAGCAGGTTCTCCTTCCAGCGCCGCCATTCCGGCTGTTCGGCGATCTTGCCTTCGCTGCGCAGCCGGTCGAGCAGCAGCGCGTTGGAGGGGGCACTGTGCAGGAAGCCGCCGTCCAGGCCCCACAGTTTCTGGAATGCCTGGTTGAAAAAGCGCAGGTTTTCATCCGTATCGAAGATCGCCACCGCCGTGTTGAGCTGGTCGAGCGTGTCGGCATGGCTGCGCACGGTGCGCTCATATTCGGCGCGGATCGTCTCGATGGCGCTGATGTCGCAGGCGAGCCCCGCCGAGCCGTCGGCGCTCGCAAAGTCGGTGACCGAAAACATGTGGCGATCACCCTCGATGACCGTCGACAATGTCTGCTCGAAGACGGGGCGCGACTTGTGCTGTTCGGCAATCTGCTCGCGCGCCTGTCCGCCGAGGAACTCCTTGGCTTCGCGCACGGCGGCCTCCGCGCTTTCCGCTTCGACCGCCTCGGCATAGGCGCGGTTGACCCATTTCAGCCGCCCGTCGGCCGCCCGCAGCCATGTCGGCATCTTCAGCGCGTCGAGCAGGCCCAGCATGGTATCGTAGTCGGCGCTGAGCCGCTGATTCTCGACCTTCAGCCGGGCCTGGCTGCGCAGCGTTTCCGACAGCGATATGAAGCGGACCAAGACATGCGCGGCGCTCTTGCGGCCATGCACCTCCAGCGGCATGCCCGCTTGCGTTTCGATGACGAGATCGAAAGTTTTCGCTTGGTCGCGCAGCGCCGCTATGGCGTTCTCGAGCGCCGCGGCGGAGCGCGGCATCAGCCAGCGGCCGAAAGCGAGGAAGGCGGACCGCTCGTCCGGTGCGCCGCTTTCGAGCGGCAGGCTGCCGATCAGCTCCGGTTTCTTGATCTCGGAACTCCACACGACGACGCGCTGGTCGCGCAAATTGAGCAGCGCCTCGGAGCGCTGCAGGGCCGCGTTGACGTCGGCGATTCGCGCCCTGAGCTGGACATTTTGCGACGCCGTCCGTGCCCGCTCGCGGATCAGGAAGATGGCCGAGACAAGGGCTGCCCCCATGACGCCGGCAAACATCGCAAGTTGCATCACCTCGACCGTGCTGACCGCCGCGGCCACGCCGGTATCGGCATGCGCCGCAATGCTAAGCAATGGGGCGGCAGACATGGCGGTGGCAAGGAGCGTGCCGAGACGGGCGCCGGCACGCCATGAGAGAGCTCCGCCCGCCGCGGCGGAGCCGGTCGAGATCGAATCCTCGTGGCCGCCGGAAACGGCCTTTCCCGCGCGTGGCGGGTTATCCCCCGGCATGTCTTGGTCCTCTTCGCCGCTTGAATGCAAGACCGCCCTGAATGCGTCCCCGGCCCAACTGTCCCCGGACCGCGAATCACAACAATAACGCCTGCCGGAATCGGCGTGAAGAATCACAGGTGCAAAAAATGAAGCCGGGCGGAAAGTCAACACCCGGCTTCAATATGTTGTAGATATTTTCGTTTTGGTTAATAGCGGTAGTGCTCAGGCTTGAACGGGCCCTGCGGCGTCACGCCGATATAGGCCGCCTGCTCGGAAGAGAGCTCGGTGAGGCGCGCGCCAAGCTTGTCGAGATGCAGCCGCGCCACCTTCTCATCGAGGTGCTTTGGCAGCACATAGACCTGGTTCTGGTACTGGCCGTGCTTGGTGAAGAGCTCGATCTGAGCCAGCACCTGGTTGGTGAACGAAGCCGACATGACGAAGCTCGGATGGCCCGTGGCGTTGCCCAGGTTGAGCAGGCGGCCTTCGGACAGAAGGATCATCCGCTTGCCGTCCGGGAAGGTGATCATGTCCACCTGCGGCTTGACGTTGGTCCATTTCAGGTTGCGCAGAGACGCCACCTGGATCTCGTTGTCGAAGTGGCCGATGTTGCCGACGATCACCATGTCCTTCATCGCCCGCATATGGTCGAGCGTGACGACGTCCTTGTTGCCGGTGGTGGTGATGACGATGTCGGCGGTGGGGGCTGCGTCTTCCAGCGTGACCACTTCGTAGCCGTCCATCGCCGCCTGCAGCGCGCAGATCGGGTCTACCTCGGTCACCTTGACGCGAGCGCCGGCGCCGCGCAGCGAGGCCGACGAGCCCTTGCCGACGTCGCCATAGCCGCAGACGACCGCGACCTTGCCGGCCATCATCGTGTCGGTGCCGCGGCGGATGCCGTCGACCAGCGATTCCTTGCAGCCGTATTTATTGTCGAACTTCGACTTGGTGACGGAGTCGTTGACGTTGATCGCCGGGAAGGGCAGCAGGCCTTTCTTCTGCAGCTGGTAGAGGCGGTTGACGCCGGTGGTCGTCTCCTCGGTGACGCCGCGGATCGCTTCCTTCTGCTTGGCGAAGAAGCCCGGCGAAGCCTTGATGCGCTTCTTGATCTGGGCGAACAGGATCTCTTCCTCTTCGCTGCCGGGACTGGACAGCACGTCCTCACCCGCCTCGGCGCGCGCGCCGAGCAGGATGTACATGGTGGCGTCGCCGCCGTCGTCGAGGATCATGTTGGACGTGCCGCCGTCGGCCCACTGGAAGATCCGGTCGGTGTAATCCCAGTAGTCCTCCAGCGACTCGCCCTTGATGGCGAAGACCGGAATGCCGGCCTCGGCGATCGCCGCGGCGGCGTGATCCTGGGTGGAGAAGATGTTGCAGGAGGCCCAGCGTATATCGGCGCCCAGCGCTCTCAGCGTCTCGATCAGCACCGCGGTCTGGATCGTCATATGCAGCGAGCCGGTGATGCGCGCGCCCTTGAGCGGCTTCTTGTCGCCGAATTCCTCGCGGCAGGCCATCAGGCCCGGCATCTCGGTTTCGGCGATCTCGATCTCCTTGCGGCCCCAGCCGGCAAGCGAAATGTCGGCGACCACATAGTCCTTGCTACCCGTCATGGCAGTGCTCCGGTGTGATTGTCTTCAAAAGCGCGCCGGCGCCGGGACGGCGCATGGAGGGCGCGGATTGCCGGCCTGACTAGCAGATCGGCTGCCAAACGACAATGGGATATAAAGAAATCTTTATTCGTGCATGTCTTTCGAGACAATGCGAGCAGCGATCGGCGGCCTTCAGATTTCCTCGCCGAAGCGCGAGGCGACCAATTGCTCCAGCGCGTCCATGGCCGGACCGGCTTGCGGACCGGTGGCGGTGACGCGGATCGAGTAGCCGGGGCTTGCCGCCAGCATCATCAGGCCCATGATCGAGGTGCCGCCGACCTTCACGCCGTCCTTCTCGACATGGATGGTTGCGTCGAAGCCGCTGGCGACCTGGACGAACTTGGCCGAGGCGCGGGCATGCAGGCCGCGCTGGTTGACGATCGGGAACTCACGCACAACCTCGTCTTTTTCCGGCGCATGGGCGTTCATTTGCTGCTCAGAAGCTGGCTGGCGACGTTGATGTACTTGCGCCCTGCGGCCTGCGCCTCGTCGAGCGCGGCGGCCATGTTGTCGCCCTTGCGGACCGACGAGAGCTTGATCAGCATCGGCAGGTTCATGCCGGCGATGACCTCGGTGCGGCCCGATTCCATCACCGAGATGGCGAGGTTGGAAGGCGTGCCGCCGAACATGTCGGTGAGCACGATGACGCCGGCCCCGGTGTCGACGCGTGCCACCGCGTCGACGATGTCGGCCCGGCGTTTCTCCATGTCGTCGTCGGCGCCGATCGCGACCGTTTCGAAATTGTCCTGTGGCCCCACCACGTGTTCGACGGCATGCCGGAACTCGGTGGCGAGTTGACCGTGCGTCACGAGCACGAGTCCGATCATTCTTTGGTGGCTCCCGTCATCGCCGCTTTACTGGCGTATTTTATGTTCGCCAACCATTCCAGGCGGCGGGAGCGCTATCTTGTCGACGCACGGCCGGTTGACAAGCCCAAAATTGCGACGGCCCGGTCCATTTTGACGCATTGCAGCAAAAAATCCGGACCCGGATCATGAAAAAGGCGCTATCGACAGCCGCGCCATCACGGCCGGCACGCCTGTGACAACATTGTGCTCGGCAAGATCGATGCGCGGCACCAGGCAGCCCGCGACCGGCTCGCTGATTTCTTCCTGGAAGCGGGCCATTTCCTCTTTCGGCACCAGCCGGACGTGCAGGTCGATCACGCCGCCCGGCTCGAACGGCAGCGGGCTCGGAATGAAGCCGGGCACTTCGGCGAGACCGGCGATGGTGGCCGGCGCCCGGCAGACCAGCCGCCCGTGACGCGGGGCGGCAAGCAGCCTGTCGTCGCCGATCAGTCGCGAAAACAGCCCGCGCACCCGGCAATGATCGATGAGCGTCAGCGCCAGCGTCGTCTTGCCGGCGCCGGACGGCCCGGTGATGAGGACGCCGCGATCGCCGATCAGGATCGCCGTTGCGTGGATATTTTCGGGCTTCACGGCAGGATCGGACATGATCGTTTCTGTCTGGGAACGGAGATCAGCCTTCGGCCGGCAGGGTCACCACGAAGCGCGCGCCCTTGATCTCGCCCGGCTTGGTGCCGGGGATGTTTTCCGCCGTCAGCGTGCCGCCATGCGCTTCGACGATCTGGCGGCTGATCGACAGGCCCAGGCCGGAGTTCTGGCCGAAGGCCTCACCGGCGGGCCGGTCGGTATAGAAGCGCTCGAAGATGCGATCGATCTTTTCGGCTCTGATGCCCGGACCGTTGTCGTCGACGGTGACGATGTTGAACTTGCCGGCGCGCGCCAGCGAGATGGTGATATGGCCGTGTTCCTCGGGAACGAAGGAACGCGCGTTCTCGATCAGGTTGGTGATGACCTGGCCGATCCTCAGATCATGGCCGACGACGACATAGCCTTTGACGCCCTGCGGCAGCTTGGCGACCTTGAGCTCGATCTCGACCGACTTCTTGTTGCGCGTCGTCTCGCGCGAGACCGCGACAAGATCGGTGATGAACTTCTTCAGATCGACCGTCGAGGCATCCTCGCGCGCCAATTCGGCGTCGAGCCGCGACGCATCGGAAATATCGGTGATCAGTCGGTCGAGCCGCTTCACGTCGTGCTGGATGATTTCCATCAGGCGCGCGCGTGAGGTGTCGTTCTTGGCCAGCGGCAGCGTTTCGACCGCGCTGCGCAGCGAGGTCAGCGGATTCTTGAGCTCGTGCGAGACATCGGCCGCGAAGCTTTCGATCGCCTCGATGCGCGCATAGAGCGCGTTTGTCATGTCGCGCACCGCGATCGACAGATTGCCGATCTCGTCTTGACGGTCGGAGAAGTCCGGGATCTCCTCGCGGTTCTTGACGCCGCGCCGCACCCGTACGGCGGCAGCCGACAGCCGCCGCAGCGGATTGGCGATGGTGGAGGCCAGCAGCAGCGAGAGGATGGCCGTGACGAGCGCCGCGATGCCGAACACGCGCAGGATGGCCTTGCGTTCGGCCGCGACGATCTTGTCGATGTCGCCGCCTTCGGTAGACAGCATCAAGACCCCGAGCACGGCGCGAAAGCGCTGGATCGGCACCGCCACCGAGACGATCTGCTCGCCCTGCTCGCTTACCCGCACGATGGTCGAGGGACTGCCGGTCAGCGCCTTGACCACTTCGGGGAAGGCCGCGCCATTGCCGCCGGGCTGTTCGTGATAGACGGGCAGGTCCTTGTTGCGGAAGAAGTCGAAGACGAATTTCTCGACGCGCTCCAATAGGTCGGGCTGCTCGTCGTCGACAGGCGGCAGGTCGTAGCGCAGGATCTGGCCGCGCGAATAGAGATGCCGTGAATCGAGCAGCAGGTTCGCGTCGCGGTCGTAGATGCGGGCGCGCGTGCGGGTCGGCGAGATCAGCCGCCGCAGCACCGGCGCCACGCGCTCGGGATTGATCGGGAAGTCGAGATTGTCGAGCTGGTCCGAGCCTGGCCCCAGGCTTTCGCCGGCCTGCAGCTCGAGCAGCTTTTCCGGATCGATGCTGATCGAGTCGGTCTCGACCGTCGCCGAGGCCGCGATGGCGCCAGCGATGATCTCGCCTTGCGTCATCAGGCTTTCGACGCGGGCGTCGATCAGCCCGTCGCGGAAGGTGTTGAGGTAGAGGATGCCCGTGACCAGCACGGCAAGGCCGGCCAGGTTGAGAAACAGGATGCGCCGCGTCAGGCTGGAGAAGATGTGGTGGCCGAGGAAGCGGCGCATCGGCACCGTGATCTTCGACAGGAATGCAGGCACGATACGCGACGGGCGCTTCGCCGCGCCCGCCCGCCTGCCTCGCTCTGCGTCCACTGCCATCAACTAGCAGTCCCTGTCCGGTGAATGGTGCATGGCGAATGGAAAAATGGGGCGCTTAGATAGAGCCCAGTGGGCCGCTCGCACCATCCACCATTCACCATTGACTATTCACTATATCAAGCTTCCCGAAACCGGTACCCGACTCCGTAAAGGGTTTCGATCATCTCGAAGTCGTCATCGACGGCCTTGAACTTCTTGCGCAGCCGCTTGATGTGGCTGTCGATGGTTCGGTCGTCGACATAGACCTGCTCATCATAGGCCGAGTCCATCAGCGCATCACGGCTTTTTACCACGCCGGGGCGCTGCGCAAGCGAATGCAGGATCAGGAACTCGGTTACCGTCAGCGTCACCGGCTCGCCCTTCCAGGTGCAGGTGTGCCGCTCCTGGTCCATCACCAGTTGGCCGCGCTCGAGCGAGCGCGCCTGCTGGCTGGGCGCCTTGGCGGCCGCCTCGCGGGCGCTGGTGCGGCGCAGCACCGCGCGCACCCGCTCGACGAGCAAGCGCTGCGAGAACGGTTTGCGGATGAAGTCGTCGGCCCCCATCTTGAGGCCGAACAATTCGTCGATCTCGTCGTCCTTCGAGGTCAGGAAGATCACCGGCAAGTCGGATTTTTGCCGCATCCGGCGCAACAGCTCCATGCCGTCCATGCGCGGCATCTTGATGTCGAGGATGGCGAGGTTGGGCGGCCGCGCCGCCAGGCCTTCGAGTGCCGACGCGCCGTCAGTGTAGGTTTCGACGCGGTAGCCCTCGGATTCGAGCGCGATCGACACCGAAGTCAAAATATTTCGGTCGTCGTCGACAAGCGCGATTGTTGCCATTTCAAGCGGCTCCCTCATGAGCTGTCCCTTCTGTCGTCGAGAAAGGGCTTTTGCAGGACAAATTGGGTACAAAATGTGGCACGGGCCTTGTCCGAAGTCACGGGCGGCCTGCCGCTACACACGATCGCACCCATAACCGGATTGGACGAACGAAGCCTGCCAATCCTTTGGGCAACCTCTGTGATTTTTTGCACATATAAACGATTTAAACAACTTTCAAAATTTTTAAATCGATTAATGATTTGATATCATTCGCCTTTTCTGGTTCTGACCCTAACTAGTCCCTTGCGCGTTCCGGCAATGACCGGTCAGACGCGGCCAAAATCCGGAGAGGAAATTTGATGTCGGAAGCCGGCAAACGCAACCCCGACTGCGCCATTGACGCGATCGGCCTGAGGACCACGGGCACGGTGCGATATAATTTCGGCGCTGCCGAGCTCTATGAGGAAGCGATCCGCCGCGGCGAGGCGAAATTGACGGCGCAGGGCGCGCTGGTTGCCGAGACCGGCCAGCACACCGGACGCTCGCCGAAGGACAAGTTCGTCGTGCGTGACGACAGCACCGCCCCGCATGTCTGGTGGGAAAACAATAAGGCGATCTCGCCGGCGCAGTTCGAGACGCTCCTCGCCGATTTCCGCGCCCATGCTGCGGCCAAGGACCTCTATGTGCAGGATCTCGTCGGCGGCGCCGACGCCGAGTTCCAGCTGCCGGTTCGCGTCGTGACGGAATTCGCCTGGCACTCGCTGTTCATCCGCAATCTCCTGATCCGCCCGCAAGCCGCCGAGCTCGACCGCTTCGTGCCGCAGATGACGATCATCGACCTGCCGTCCTTCCGCGCCGACCCGGCCCGCCACGGCACCCGCGCGGCGACGGTTATCGCGGTCGACCTCACCCGCAAGATCGTGCTGATCGGCGGCACGTCCTATGCCGGCGAGATGAAGAAATCGGTGTTCACCGTGCTGAACTACCTGCTGCCGCAAAAAGGCGTCATGCCGATGCATTGCTCGGCCAACGAAGGACCCGCCGGCGACGCGGCCGTCTTCTTCGGCCTTTCCGGCACAGGCAAGACGACACTGTCGGCCGATCCATCGCGCACGCTGATCGGCGACGACGAGCACGGCTGGGGGCCGCACGGCATCTTCAACTTCGAAGGTGGCTGCTACGCCAAGACGATCAGGCTTTCGGCCGAGGCGGAGCCCGAGATATTCGCCACCACGCAGCGCTTCGGCACGGTGCTGGAGAATGTGATTCTCGACGCTGCGCGCGCGCCGGATTTCGACGACGGCCGCCTGACGGAGAACACGCGCTGCGCCTATCCGCTGGATTACATTCCCAATGCCTCGAGGACCGGCCGCGCCGGCCATCCGAAGAACATCATCATGCTGACGGCCGACGCCTTCGGCGTCATGCCGCCGATCGCCCGGCTGACGCCGGCGCAGGCGATGTATCACTTCCTCTCCGGCTATACCGCCAAGGTCGCCGGAACCGAAAAGGGCATAACTGAGCCCGAGGCGACCTTCTCGACCTGCTTCGGCGCGCCCTTCATGCCGCGCCATCCGTCAGAATACGGCAATCTGCTGCGCGAGCTGATCGCCGGCCATGGCGTCGATTGCTGGCTGGTCAACACCGGCTGGACCGGCGGCGCCTATGGCACCGGCCGTCGCATGCCGATCAAGGTGACGCGCGCCCTGCTCGGCGCGGCGCTCGACGGCTCGCTCAATGCCGCCGAATTCCGCACCGATGCCAATTTCGGCTTCGAGGTGCCGGTGGCGGTGCCGGGCGTCGACGGCGCCATTCTCGATCCGCGCTCGACCTGGGCCGACAAGGCGGCCTATGACAGGCAGGCCTCCAAGCTGGTCAACATGTTCGCCGCCAACTTCGAGAAATTCGAAACACATGTCGACGCGGCCATCCGCGGCGCGGCACCGCGCCTGCAGGAGGCGGCGGAATAGCTGCCGCTCCGAACATCTTCCTCCAGGGCCCGGCTTGGGCCGGGCCTTTTCTTTTTCCCGCCGCCGCGCCATGACTGTGCGCATGAATGCCGACGACAGCATCATCATCGCCAGTGACGCGGTCATCCATCCGGACGACCTGCACGAGGATTTCATCCGCTCTTCCGGCCCGGGCGGCCAGAACGTCAACAAGGTGGCGACCGCCGTCCAGCTGCGCTTCGACGCCGCCAATGCGCCGGGCCTGTCGGAGCGGGTGCGGGAGCGCGCCATCAAGCTCGCCGGCCAGCGCGCAACCAAGGATGGCGTCATCGTCATCGAGGCCGGGCGCTTCCGCACTCAGGAACAGAATCGCGCCGACGCGCGAGCCAGGTTGACGGCACTGGTCGCCAAGGCGGCCGAGCCGCCGCCGCCGCCGCGCAAGAAGACGAAGCCTTCGAAGGGCGCCGTCGAGCGGCGCCTCAAGACCAAGGCCGGGCGCTCGACGGTGAAGAAGCTGCGCGGCCGGGTCGAAAGCGACTAGGGGCCGAGATCCGACGACGGCCGCTTTCGGGTCGCGAAGCCGTTCTGCCGGTGGCATGCTCGGACGGACTGATCGGATCGAATCCCATGCTCGTTCTGCCCAAGGGCGTTCGCCATATGCCGGGCTATCTGTCGCGCACGGAGCAGGAAGCGCTGGTCGAGGAGATCAGGCGCGTCGTGCGGGCGGCGCCGCTTTACGTGCCGGCCATGCCGCGCACCGGCAAGGAAATGAGCGTGCGCATGACCAATTGCGGGACGCTTGGTTGGGTGACCGACCGCGAGCGCGGCTATCGCTACCAGCCGATGCACCCGGTGACAGGCGAGCCCTGGCCGCCGATCCCCGAAGCCCTGATAAAAGTGTGGCGCGAGGTGTCGGCCTATTCGCACGCGCCGGAAGCCTGCCTCGTCAATTTCTATTCGAGCGAGGCCAAGATGGGTCTGCACCAGGACCGCGACGAGCAGGATTTCGCAGCACCCGTCGTTTCGGTGTCGCTCGGCGACGACTGCCTGTTTCGGGTCGGTCACACCACGCGCGAAGGCGGCACCAAGTCGTTCAGACTGAAGAGCGGCGATGTCGTCGTGCTTGGCGGGGAGGGACGCCTCTGTTTCCACGGCGTTGACCGCATCTACCCAGCGACCTCGGCGCTGTTGAGGAGTGGCGGCCGTATCAATCTGACGCTGCGGCGGGTAACGGTGCCCGCAAGCTAACGAAATCTAGAAGTTTTCCTCATAAAGACGGGCAGCTATTGCAGCTTGGGGCTCGGCAATGACGGAAAGCTATTCGGTCCTCCGCGGCCTGTGGGCAATCGTCACGGAGGCAGCCCAACTCGTTCGGAGGGATTCGGGCCTCTATCTGGCCATCGTCATTTATGTTTTGGCCGGGCTGATCTTTCTGAACGCGATTGGCGCGGCCGACCGCCTCGCGTTCTCGATATATTTCGGGTCCTGGATTTCCCTCAACGGCTTCGCACTGCCCACAACAGCAATCCTTGCCGACGCAATTCTCATTATGCATCGCTTCAATTCCCGGCGACGTTTGGTTGCGAAAAGAGTGTTTTCGACCGGGCGGTTGGCATATTCGCTATCGGGATTGTGCCTTCTGATGGCGCTCATGATCTTTCAGGGCAATTTCACTTCCGTGAAAAACGGAATGTCGGCCTGGCAAGGCGGTTTTCAATTCGATGTCCTGCACGCGGACATCGACGCTTTCCTCCATTTGGGCGCCGATCCGTGGCGCTGGCTCTACTCCGTGGCCGAAAGTGATCTGGTGCGCGCCATAATAGAATGGAACTACAACGTCTTCTGGTTTCTGCTGAATTTCGTCGGCTTGTTCTTCGTCGCGACATCGCCCATGGTTGCATCGGTCCGAACGCGCTATCTCGCCTGCTTTATGGCAGTCTGGATCCTGGTCGGGAACATCCTGGCGGCGCTGTTCCTCTCGGCGGGTCCGGCATTTTACGGCGCGGTCACGGGAGACACGGCGCGATTTGGTGAACAGCTTGCATTCCTGGCCCGCGGGGCTGGGTCAAGCAACTCCGCGGCCGCCTACCAGCAGTATCTATGGTCGCTGTATGAGGCCAAGCAGACCGGTTTTGCCACGGGTATCTCGGCGTTTCCCAGCGTTCACGTCGGCCTTGCAATGCTCAATGCATTGTTCGTGCGCGAATACAGCCGCCTCCTCGGCGCCTTCGCTCTGCTCTACGTGGCCTTTGTTGCTGTCAGCTCGGTCTATCTGGCATGGCACTATGCAATAGACAGCTATGTCGCCGTCATCGTCGTGTCTGTGATTTACATCGTCGCTCGCAAGCTAATCCCCGCGGACCGTCGCCTCGTGCCGAACATGCCGATCGGAACCGTCAACCGTCCCGTGGCGGCCGCTACGGTCTGCTGAGACCCGGCTCCTTATCGAAGCTGCCGCCGACTAAGAACAAAGACTAATTTGAAAGCGCGTCGCCTGAATCGACGCCAGGGCCATGCGCTTTAGGCGCCGGTCCGCCGGATTCTATCAGAGTTTCCGCAATGCCACCTCTTCGACCAGGTGGTTGGCGCCTTTGCGCAGGATGAGGTCGGCGCGCGCCCTGGTCGGCAGGATGTTCTCGCGCAAATTCTTCAGGTTGATGTTGCTCCACAGGCCCTCGGCGATGGCGCGGGCGGCATCCTCCGACAGCTGCGAATAGCGGTGGAAGAAGGAGTCCGGGTTGCGGAAGGCAGTCTCGCGCAGTCGCATGAAGCGCTGGGTGTACCACTGGTGAATCAGCTTCTCGTCGGCATCGATATAGATGGCGAAGTCGAAGAAATCCGACAGGAACGGCACGATCTTGCCGTCCTTCGGCAGCTTGCCCGGCTGCAAAACATTGATGCCTTCGAAGATCAAAATGTCCGGCCTGTCGATGGTGACGAACTCGCCCGGAATGACGTCGTAGGTCAGGTGCGAGTAGACCGGGGCCCGGACGTCGCGCTGCGCCGACTTGATGCCGGAAAGGAAGCGGAGCAGGGCGCCGACGTCGTAGCTTTCTGGAAAGCCCTTGCGCTCCATCAGATTGTTGCGGCGCAGGATCTCGTTCGGCAAGAGGAAGCCGTCGGTGGTGATGAGATCGACCTTCGGGCTCGACGGCCAGCGCGCCAGCAATTCCTTAAGCACGCGAGCGGTGGTCGATTTGCCGACGGCGACCGAGCCGGCGATGCCGATGATGAACGGCGTCTTGACGACGTCCTGCGCGTTGAAGAAGGCCTGGCGCTGCCTGAACAGCAGCTGGCTCGCCTCGACATGCGCCGAAAGCAGACGGGAAAGCGAGAGGTAGATGCGCTTGACCTCTTCGAGGTCGACCGGGTCATTGAGCGAACGCAGCCGGTCGATCTCGTCCTCGGTCAGCGTGAGCGGCGTGTCGGCGCGGAACTGCGACCATTGCTCGGCCGAGAAGAAACGAAAGGGGGAGTATTTCTCGGTCGGAGCAAGCTGGTCCATCGAGTCTCCTGCCCTCCTAGAGCATGATGCCGAAAAGTGTGGAGCGGTTTTCGGACGACATCATGCTCTATCCGTCTTTAGCGGTCAGCCCCGGGGCCGGGACGCCTTTTCAGCGACGCCCGAGCGGCCGGTGCGACCCTCGAGCTCCTTCAGCACGTCCTGCAGCGGAATGCCCGCGATCGCGAGGACGACCAGCCAATGATATAGAAGATCGGCGCTTTCCGAAACGAGGGCCTGCCTGTCGCCGCGAATGGCGGCGATCACCGCCTCGACCGCTTCCTCGCCGAGCTTCTGCGCCGCCTTGTCCATGCCCTTGGCGAACAATTTCGCAGTCCATGACTCCGGATCACCGGAATGGGCGCGCTGATGAATTATCGTTTCCAGCTCGGCGAGTGAAAATTGAGCCATAGCAGTGGTTTAAGTCCGATGAACGGTCGAGTCCAGCCGCATCGGCAGGCCGGCGCCCGCCATATGCGCCTTGGCCTCGGCGATGGTGTAGGTGCCGAAATGAAAGATCGAGGCGGCAAGCACGGCGGCGGCATGACCATCGCGGATGCCTTCCACCATGTGATCAAGCGTGCCGACGCCGCCCGAAGCGATGACCGGCACACGCACGGCATCGGCGATCGAGCGGGTCAGCGCGATATCGTAGCCGGCCTTGGTGCCGTCGCGGTCCATCGAGGTCAGCAGGATCTCGCCGGCGCCGCGATCGACCATCTTCTTGGCGAACTCGACCGCGTCGATGCCGGTCTTCTCGCGCCCGCCATGCGTGAAGATCTCCCAGCGGTCGGCCTCGCCGGCAGCCGATACTTTCTTGGCGTCGATGGCGACGACGATGCACTGGTTGCCGAACTTGTCGGCAGCCTCCGCGACGAAATCCGGGTTCTTCACCGCCGCCGTGTTGATCGATACCTTGTCGGCGCCGGCCAGAAGCAGCCTTCGGATGTCGGCCACCTGGCGCACGCCGCCGCCGACGGTGAGCGGCATGAAACATTGTTCGGCCGTGCGGGCGACCACGTCGAAGATCGTCTCGCGATTGTCGGACGATGCGGTGATGTCGAGGAAGCAGAGCTCGTCGGCGCCCGCCTCGTCATAGGCCTTCGCCGCCTCGACCGGATCGCCGGCATCGACCAGGTCGACGAAATTGACGCCCTTAACCACGCGGCCGTTCTTGACGTCGAGACAGGGAATGACGCGGGCTTTCAGCATCAGCGCCCCTCCATGGTCGACAAAAGGTCGACCACCAGCTCGCCGACCTGCGGCGGCACCTCGCCCTTCGGGTCGAACGCCGGATCGTAGGCGGAAATGGTAAGTCCGGCGATGCTGAGCGGGCCGGCAAAGCCGCACATCGCGGTGCGGACCTGCTCCGGCGCCGGGCCGCCGAGCGTTGCGTAACGATTGGCCTGCAGCGTTTCCGGATCATGCACGTCGAGGTCGACATGCATGTGAATGCGCTCGGCACCCGTGGCCTTCAGCTTCGCCGCGGCCACTGCCCAGTCCGGACACTCGGTGCGGATGATAGGCAGCTTCTCCAAAAGCTCTTTCTCGGCCGTATCGAGGTCGCGTGCGTTGACCAGGACACAGCGGGCCGGCTCGATCGGCTTGAAGCCGGGAATCTGCGCCGCCATGCGCCGCCAACACAATCCAAGCGCCGTTGCCAGCGCCATGCCGTCGAGAAAGCCGGAGGTGGAGGTTTCCGGAGTGTTGAGGTCGCCATGCTGGTCGGCCCAGATGATGGCGTCCGCGCCTTCACCGGCCACCGCGCCCGCGCTGGTTAGGCAGTTGCCGGCCAGAACGATGGGAAAGCGGCCGTTGTCCAGCGCGATGCGGACCTCGCCCGAAACGACGTTGCAGACGGCAAATCCCGTGCCGATCTCGCGCTCCTGCTCGTCCTCGACGACCTTGCCGATGTCGCGCACCTCGACGTCGTGACCGGCAAGCTTCAGCGCCTCGGCCAGCCCGCCGGAGATCAGCGCATCGGGGCCTTGGCCACAGCGGCCGTGAAAGTGGCCGCTGTCATAGGACGCCAGGATGATCGAGATGTTCACGCTCGTGCCTCCGCGTTGTTGCCGCGCAGGATGGCGAGCGCCTCCGCCGGGTCGATGCGCCCGTCATAGAGCGCGCGACCGGAGATCGCACCCTCCAGGCGCTTCGCATCGGGCATGGTCATGCGCACGATGTCGGCGATGGAGGCCAATCCGCCGGAAGCGATCACCGGGATCGACACCGCCTCGGCAAGGTCGATGGTGGCATCCCAGTTGATGCCGGAGAGCACGCCGTCGCGGTCGATGTCGGTGTAAATGATGGCGGCCACGCCCGCACCTTCGAACTTCCTCGCCAATTCGATGACGCCGAGTTCCGAGGCTTCGGCCCAGCCCTCGACCGCCACCTTGCCGCCCTTGGCGTCGATGCCGACTGCTACCTTGCCGGGAAAGGTCCTGCATGCCTCCTTCACCAGTTCGGGCTCCCGCACCGCCACGGTCCCGAGGATGACTCGCGCCAGCCCGCGGTCCAGCCAGTCCTCGATCTGCGCCAGCGTGCGGATGCCCCCGCCGAGCTGCACCGGGTTCTTCGTCGCCTCGAGGATGGCGCCGACCGCGGCGGAATTGACGATCTGGCCCTTGAAGGCGCCGTTGAGGTCGACGACGTGCAGCCATTCGAAGCCTTGCTCTTCGAAGGCTCGTGCCTGGGCCGCCGGGTCATCGTTGTAGATGGTGGCGGTCGCCATGTCGCCGTGCTTCAGGCGCACGCATTTGCCGTCCTTGAGGTCTATTGCCGGAAACAGGATCACGACCAGGCGCCCTCGACGATGGCGAAGTGGCCGGTCGATGCCGCCAGCCGGAATTTCAAGGCTTCCTGGTACTCGGGCGACTGATAGCAGGCGAGCGCCCTGTCGTAAGAATCGAACTCCACCACGACATGGCGGTTTCCCGTTGCTCCCTCCGGGTCGGTATGGCGGCCGGCCCGAACAGCAAACTTCGCGCCAAATTTGGCGAAGGCCTTCGCGTTGGCCTCGATGTATTTCTTGTAGGTGTCCGGGTCGCGGACATCGATCATGGCGATCCAGTAGCCCTTCTTGGTCATTCAGGGCCTCCAATTCAGGAAATTGGTGATCAGCGCCAGGCCGAGCGCCTGGCTTTTCTCGGGATGGAACTGCGTGCCGGCAAAGTTGTCGCGGGCAACGGCCGCCGTCACCGGCCCGCCATAGTCGGCCGTCGCCAGCACCTCGGCCGGGTTCCTCGCCTCCAGGTGGTAGGAATGGACGAAATAGGCGTGCAGCCCTTTCGGACCGGTCTCGATGCCCGAAAACAGCGGATGCTTGCGCGCGAGCTCGATCGTGTTCCAGCCGATCTGCGGGATCTTCAGTGCCGGATCCTTCGGCGTGATTTCCTTGACGTCGCCGGCAATCCAGCCAAAACCCTCGGTGACGGTCTTTTCCAGCCCGCGTTCCGACATCAATTGCATGCCGACGCAGATGCCGAGGAACGGTCGCCCTTTGCGAAGCGCCGCCTCTTCCACCGCTTCCCACATGCCGGTGACGGCATGCAGGCCGGCCGCGCAGTCTGCATAGGCGCCGACGCCCGGCAGGACGATGCGGTCGGCGCTGCGCACCCGCTCGGCGTCGGCCGTGAGATCGATGGTCGCGGCGATGCCCGCCTCATGCGCGGCGCGCTCGAAGGCCTTGGTGGCCGAGCGCAGATTGCCCGACCCATAGTCGATGATCGCTACCCGCATGTCAGGGCCTTCCCGGCGTATGGGTCAGCCCCAGCGCCATGCCTGTCTGCGCAGGCCGCGCCAGGTTGGTGTCGGGCACGATGTGCGGCATCGGCGCCTGTTCCTGCGTGCGCTCGCTGGCTTCGAGCGCGTGACGGACCTCGGCATCGCCGAGCCTGCCGGCCTCGACGACGCCCCATTCCCGCCAGCCGCGGCGGCGGAGCGCCGCGATCCGCAGGGCTTGGCCTTCGAAGCCGATATAGAGCGACACCAGCAGCGAGAGCGCCGATCCAGCCCATTCAAGCCTTAGTTTCTCGCCGAGCATGGACAACGCGGCCATGGCCGCGAAGGTGAGCAGGGCCTCGATCCAGAGGCGGTGCCAGGCGAGCCAGATCGGCGAGAACAGGAAGCCGAGCCAGGTGAAGCTGTCGCGCACCAGGGCGGCGTCCTCCTCGTTGCCCCCCGCAGGCGGCTCCATCACGACATAGATGGCCATAGGGTTATCCTTTCAGGGATCCCTTGGTGGACGGCACCGCATCGGGCTGGCGCGGGTCAGGCTCCAGCGCCACGCGCAGCGCCCTGGCCACGGCCTTGAAGCAGGTTTCCGCAATATGATGGTTATTGGCGCCGTAGTGGTTGGTCACATGCAGCGTTATGCCGGCATTCTGCGCCAGCGCCTGGAAGAATTCGCGCACCAGCTCGGTGTCGAATGTGCCGATCTTCGGCGACGAGAAGGAAACGTTCCAGACCAGGAACGGCCTGCCGGAAACGTCGATCGCCGCCCGGGTCAGCGTCTCGTCCATAGCGAGCTCGATCGAGGCATAGCGCATGATGCCGCGCCGCTCCCCCAAAGCCTTGCTCAGCGCCTGGCCGATGGCAATGCCGGTATCCTCGACCGTGTGATGGTCGTCGATGTGAAGATCGCCTTTGGCCTCGATCGTCATGTCGATCAGCGAATGGCGCGACAGCTGATCGAGCATGTGGTCGAAGAAGCCGACACCCGTCGAAATGTCGGATTTACCCGTGCCGTCGACATGGACCGATACGGAAATCTCGGTTTCCTTGGTCTTGCGGCTGATTTCTGCGGAACGGGGCGGCATCAGTCTGTCCTGTTCAGAGGCGCGGGCTTGAAAACGAGAGCCTTCTATCAGCATGATCCGGCGATTGCCAGTTGCCATTCCGGACTGTATCGGCCTTGCCGCGGACGGTTTGCAATCACTCGCCCTATGCATACATATGGCCGATCAAAGTCACTCGTACCGCGCCAATCGCCTTTGAGGGATAGCGCGACTCGGAGCAGGAAATGTCGAATGAACTGACCATGCACGCCACGACCATCGTCACCGTGCGCAAGGGCAGCAAGGTTGTCATCGCCGGCGACGGCCAGGTCAGTCTTGGCCAGACCATCATGAAGGGCAACGCCCGCAAGGTGCGCCGCATCGGCAAGGGCGGCAGTGTCATTGCCGGTTTTGCCGGCGCTACCGCCGACGCCTTCACCCTCCTCGAACGCCTCGAAGCCAAGCTCGAACAATATCCTGACCAACTGACCCGCGCCTGCGTCGAGCTCGCCAAGGACTGGCGCACCGACCGCTATCTGCGCCGCCTGGAAGCGATGATGCTGGTCGCCGACAAGTCGGTCTCGCTCGCGCTGACCGGCACCGGTGACGTGCTCGAGCCAGAACATGGCGTCATGGCCATCGGCTCCGGCGGCAACTACGCGCTCGCCGCCGCCCGCGCGCTGATGGACACCGACAAGGACGCCGAGGAGATCGCCCGCAGGGCGATGCAGATCGCCGCCGATATCTGCGTCTACACCAACAGCAGCTTCGTCGTCGAAACGCTCGATGCCGCCTAGGCGGCCGGCCATGATCCCGAAAAATGGGAATCGGCTTCTGGAACAGATCATGGTCGAACAGGAAGACAGCTACGATTTTCGGCCGGTCACCCAAAAGGATCTGCCGATGATCGCCCGCTGGCTTGCCGAGCCGCATATCGCCGAATGGTGGGGCGATCCGGAAAAGGAGATCGCCGAGATACGCGAGCATATCGGGTCGGTTTCGGTGGAGCCGCTGATCGTCGAATTGGGCGGCAAGCCGATCGCCTATCTGCAGAGCTACGATCCGCATCTCGAGGACAACCATCCTTACGCCGACCAGCCATTCGGCACGCTGGGTATCGATCTGTCGATCGGGCCGCCGGACCTGGTCGGCATCGGCCACGGCTCGGCCATCGTCCGCCAGTTCGTCGCGGAACTGTTCGAGGAAGGCGCGCCGCGTGTCGTCATCGATCCGCATCCCCGCAATGGCCGCGCCATCCGCGCCTATGAAAAGGCCGGCTTCAGGCCGATCGGCCGCAGGCATTCGGAATACGGGGACGTCGTGCTGATGGCCGTCGATGCGGCCGAAATCGACCAACAAGAGGGGGACTGATCACAATGACCGCATCCGGGGGAGACAAGACGCTGTCGGCCTATGAAGACAGCTGGCGCATGGGGCTGCTGCTGGTGCTGGCTCTCGTCGTTTTCCAGGCCGGCATTCTCTACGGCATGGGCCATCCGCCGATCTGCACCTGCGGCTACGTCAAGCTCTGGCACGGTGTGGTGAACAGCTCGGAGAATTCCCAGCACATCGCCGACTGGTACACCTTCTCGCACATCATCCACGGCTTCCTGTTCTATGCGCTGGCCTGGGCTCTGTTCCCGCGCTCGCCCGTCGGGCTGAGGCTGGCTTTCGCCGTCCTCATCGAGGGCGGCTGGGAACTCCTGGAGAACAGCCCCTTCATCATCGACCGCTACCGCGCCGGCACTATCTCCCTCAACTATTACGGCGACAGCATCATCAATTCGGTGTCCGACACGCTGTTCATGGCGCTCGGATTTGTGATGGCGCGAAAGCTCCCTATATGGGTGATCGTGGCCCTGGCGCTCATTTTCGAATTCGGCACGGGCTACATCATCCGGGACAATCTGACGCTCAACGTGATCATGCTGCTGCATCCGTTCGAGTCCATCAGGCAGTGGCAAAGTGGAATTTGAGTAATATGAGCACCTTTTCTCCCCGCGAAATCGTTTCGGAACTCGACCGCTTCATCATCGGCCAGAAAGACGCCAAGCGCGCCGTGGCGATCGCCTTGCGCAACCGCTGGCGCCGCCAGCAGCTGGAGGGCCAGATGCGCGAAGAGGTGATGCCCAAGAACATCCTGATGATCGGCCCGACCGGCGTCGGCAAGACCGAGATCTCGCGCCGGCTGGCGCGGCTGGCCGGCGCGCCTTTCGTCAAGGTCGAGGCCACCAAGTTCACCGAGGTCGGCTATGTCGGCCGCGACGTCGAGCAGATCGTGCGCGATCTCGTCGAGGTCGCCATCGGGCTGACGCGCGAGAAGATGCGTGAGGACGTCAAGGCGCGCGCTCACATCAATGCCGAAGAGCGCGTGCTCGAAGCTTTGGTCGGCAAGACCGCGAGCCCGGCCACGCGCGACAGCTTCCGCAAGCGGCTGCGCGACGGTGAGCTCGACGACAAGGAGATCGAGATCGAGGTGGCGGACACCGGCACCGGCGGTATGCCGGGCTTCGAGATCCCCGGCATGCCGGGCGCCAATATCGGCGTGCTCAACATCAACGACATGCTGTCGAAGGCGATGGGCGGCAGGAAGACCAAGACCCGCAAGACGACGGTGAAGGAATCCTACGCGCTACTGATCAATGACGAGTCCGACAAGCTGCTCGACCAGGACGAGGTGGTTCGCCAGGCGCTGGAATCGACGGAGAATGACGGCATCGTGTTCCTCGACGAGATCGACAAGATCGCGGCCAGGAGCGACATTTCGGGCGGTCCCTCGCGTGAAGGCGTTCAGCGCGATCTGCTGCCGCTGGTTGAAGGCACCACCGTTGCGACGAAATACGGGCCGATCAAGACGGACCATATTCTTTTCATCGCCTCGGGCGCGTTCCACGTCTCCAAGCCTTCGGACCTGCTTCCGGAGCTGCAGGGCCGCTTGCCGATCCGGGTCGAATTGCGTGCCCTGGAGAAGCAGGATTTCGTCCGCATCCTCACCGAAACGGAGGCCAGCCTCATCAAGCAGTATATTGCGCTGATGAAGACCGAAGGCGTCGAGTTGGCCTTCACCGACGACGCCATCGATTCGCTCGCCGGCATTGCCGTCGACCTCAACGCCAATGTCGAGAACATCGGCGCCAGACGCCTGCAGACGGTGATGGAACGGGTGCTGGACGAGATTTCCTACGACGCGCCGGACCGCCACGGCACGGCGGTCACCATCGATGCCGACTACGTGCAGAAGCATGTCGGCGATCTCTCGCGCAACACCGACCTGTCGCGGTTCATCCTCTAACGGGCGAAGCCCGGCGATGTGTGGCCAGATGGTACCATCTGGCCACCTTTCGTCCCGTCGGAAGCTTGCCTCGTCTCGACTCTCCTACGCGCTTTACCTAGTTTGCCGCCGACTTGAAGGCGGCGGTGGATGAAGAAACGCATACTTCTTTTTGTTGGGCTGGCATTGGCCGCGGCGGTGGCAACGGCGGACGCGGCGACCATGGTGCCGCCGGGCAATCGCAACAGCGTGCAGCCGGATATTCCCGGCGCTTCCAGCCGGCGCACCCAGGCCACCAACACCACCTTCCAGGCCAAGTATCGCAAGGTCTACGCGCTCTTGCAGAACGATGCCGAGCTGCGCGCCAAGATCAGGAAAGTGGCGGCCGCCTACGACATCGATCCGATGCACATCGTCGGCGCCATCGTCGGCGAGCACACCTACAATGTCGACGCCTATGATCGGCTGCAGACCTATTACGTCAAGGCAATGTCCTACCTGTCGAGCAAGCTCACCTTTGCTTATGAAGGGGAGGACGTCAGCGATTTCGTTGAGCGGCCGCAATTCCAGAAATGCGCCGGCATAACCGACAGCTACGATCTCTGGGAATGCCGCGAGCAGGTGTGGAACCATTCCTTCCGCGGCAAGACCGTCGGTGGGACCAGCTTCCCCAACGACCGCTTCGGAGCCACTTTCTTCCAACCCTACTATGCCGGCCAGACTTTCGGACTAGGCCAGCTCAACCCGCTGACGGCGCTGCAGATGAGCGATCTCGTGCACAAGGTCTCCGGCCTGCCCGAGCTCGACGTCAATGATCCGAACACGGTCTACAAGACCATCATGGATCCCGACCTCACGCTGCCTTACGTCGCTGCGACCATCAGGAAGTCGATCGACGCCTACAACAGCATCGCCGGCTTCGACATCTCGCATAATCCGGGCCTGACCGCCACGCTCTACAATGTCGGCAACCCCGAGCAGCGCGCCTATGCGTTGGAGGAGGAGAACGAGAAGCGTCGCGCCGCCGGGGAACCGGAAAAGCTGCCCGAGGAGAATTATTACGGCTGGCTGGTCAACGACAAGCTGGACGAGCTGAAGACGCTGTTCTAGCCGGCTGACCCGGGTGGCTCAGTAGCCTTCCGAGGCGAGAAACGCCTCGAACTTGCGCATTTCGTCGGCATCCGCCTCGACCATGTGCCGCGGCTCTGGATAGGCGCCCGCCTGGATATCGTCTGCATATTCGCGGAAGGCCGCGATGCGCTCGCTCTGCAGGCGGTCGAACTCCGCCGCGAAGTCGCGGTAGCGCTTGGCATGGCGCGGATAATGGCCGCGATTGCTGCCGAGCACGTCTTCGGAGAACAGATATTGCGCATCGCAGCCGGCGCCGGCGCCCATCGAGATCATGATCAGCGATGTACGCCGCGAGATCGCGCTTGCAACCGGGGCCGGCACAACTTCGATCTCGGCGGCGAAGGCGCCGGCGGCTTCAAGGTCCTTGACCTGCTTCCAGACGAAGGCAGCACTTTCGGCCGTCTTGCCGACCGCCTTGAAGCCGCCCGTCCAGGTCGCATGCGCCGGGATCAGCCCGACGTGACCGCAGACCGGAATATGCTCGTCGCGCAGCCGGCGGATGGTCTGCAGGCTGGCCGCGCAATACATGGCGTCGGCGCTGGCCGCGCGCAGCTTCACCGCCATGCGCAGGATCTCGTCGGTGGTTGCGCCCAGCTTGATGCGTTCGTCGCCGGGAATGGCAAAGCAGGTGGGCGCGGCGTCGCGAAAACGCGGATCGAAGATAAGATCATAGGGGACCGAGATGATGTCGATGCCGGCACGCTCGGCGGCCTCGGCCTCCTCCAGCGAGAAAACGCGCAGCTTCGAAAGCTGGCGCTTGCCCTTCAGCAATTGCAAATCGGCGACGGTCGGTCTGTTGCGTGCCATGTCCGTGGATCCCCTCGTTTCCAGCGATTACTCGGGCCTATGCCGCCAGCAGCGACTTCAGCTTGACCGATTGCGTGCCGAGCGCCTCAGGCGCGGGCGTCGCCCGCTTCGCGATCAGCATCTCGGCCAGCCGTATGTCGCGCGCCACCGCATTGCCGGGCCCGATGCCGCTGGCGGCGACCAGCCTGCCGTCCTCGGCCAGGTGGAACAGAATGAAGGCGCCGTCGTAGAGGTCGCGCCGTACGGTCGAGCGGCCTTCGTCCGAAAGCCCGGCGATCTGCAGCGTGAGCCCATATTGATCCGACCAGAACCACGGCACCGCGGCATGCGCCTCGTTGGCGCCCAGCATGTTCTTCGCGGCGAGCGCGCCCTGCTCCTGCGCGTTGCGCCAGGCTTCCAGCCGCACGCGCCGGCCGCCATAGACGGCGAGCGGGAACGAGCAGCAGTCGCCGGCGGCAAAAACATCCGGATCCGCGGTGCAAAGGTTCTCATCGACGGCGATACCATTGTCGATCGCAAGTCCTGCTTCGGCGGCGAGCGCCGTCACCGGCACGGCGCCGATGCCGATCACGGCAAGATCGGCGACGATTTCCTGCCCGTCGGCAAGCGTGATGCGAACTTGCGTGCCGTCGTCGGCAATCGCCGTGATGCCTTGGCCGGTAAGCACCTTGACGCCTTCGGCCTGATGCGCCTTGTGAATGATTTCCGCGACCTCGGCCGGCACGCCGCGCATCAGGATGCGCGGCTGCGCCTCCAGCACCGTGACCGTGGCGCCTAGCTTGCGCGCCGAAGCGGCAAGCTCGAGGCCGATGAAACCGCCGCCGATGATGGCGACGCGGTTCTCCGGCTTAAGATGGGCGCGGATCGCGAGCGCGTCGTTGAAGGTCCTGAGATAAACGCAGCGGCCGCCCAGACCAGGCATCGGCAGCTTGCGCGGCACGGACCCGGTCGCGAGCAGCAGCTTGCCATAGCCAAGCGAAGAGCCGTCGGAGAGGCGCACGAGATGCGCGGCGCGGTCGATAGCGACGGCCCGAACGGAATGGATGTGGCGGATCGAGTGTTCGGCCAAAAGCTCGTCGCTGGCGATCGCCTTGATGAGGGGCGCCTCGCTGGTCATCGCCTCCTTCGACAGCGGCGGCCGTTCATAGGGCAGATGCGGCTCGTCGCCGACCAGCGTCACCGGCCCTTCATGACCAAGGTCGCGCAGGGTAAGCGCGGCACGACCGCCGCACTCGCCGGCGCCGATGATGACCATTCCTCCCGCCATGCCGTCACCCAAGCTGAATGAGGACTTTGCCGGCGTCGACCTTGACCGGATAGGTCTTGAGATTGACGCAGACCGGCGCCCCGCGCGCGTCGCCGGTCTTGTAGTTGAAGCGGCCATTGTGTTTTGGACACTCGATGATGTCGTCCATCACCAGCCCATCGGCCAGATGCACTTTCTCATGCGAGCACAGGCCGTCGGTCGCGTAATACTCGTCCTCCGGGCTGCGATAGATGGCGTAGGTGCGGCCGGCATGATCGAACCGCATTACGTCCTCCTCGTCGATGTCTCCGGCCGCGCAGGCCTCGACCCAGTCGCTCATGTCGTCCTCCGGCGAAATTCTTCGTTGTCGGTTGTGTCGGATCCGGTCACTCGGCCGCGGCCGCTACCGGATTGTCGTTGTGCAGCTCTTCCCGGTAGGGCTTTGCCGTCGGCGGCAGCTCGCGCTTGAGGAAGTAGTCCTCGTTGCGCAGCTGGCGCAGGAAGGCCGGGATCATCTCGCGGTAGCCGGCCAGGATCGACGGCGTCGGCGCCGGCAAATCGTGCTTGATCAGCTCATGCAGCTTGGGCAGCGCGTGGTAGGGCACCATCGGGAACATGTGGTGCTCCACATGGTAGTTCATGTTCCAATAGATGAACCGGCTGATCGGGTTCATGTAGACGGTGCGGCTGTTCAGCCGATGGTCGATGACATTGTCGGCCAGCCCGCCATGCTGCAGCAGCCCGGTCATGACGTGATGCCAGGCGCCGTAGAGGCGGGGCAGGCCGACGAGCATCAGCGGCAGCCATGAATGCAGATAGAGCGCCAGCGCGATGGTCGCGACATAGATGGCGAGCCAAATACGGGCGATGCGGATGGCCTTGGGCTGCTCCTGTTCCGGGATGAAGGTCTTTTCTGCGGCGCTGATGACGCCGGCGGCATTGCGCACCATGTCGGTCATCGCATGCCAGGCATCGAGCACGCCGAAAAAATTCAGCACAACGCGCAAAAGGTCCGGCGGTCGCATGACGGCGATCTCCGGGTCGCGGCCGACGATGATGGTGTCGGTGTGGTGGCGTGTATGGCTCCAGCGCCAGGTCACCGGATTGCGCATGATCATGAAGCAGGCGAGCTGGTAGACCGCATCGTTCATCCATTGGGTGCGGAAGGCCGTGCCGTGACCGCATTCGTGCCAGCGGGAGTCGGTCGAGGAACCGTAGAGCGTGCCATAGACAAAGAAGAACGGCACGCACCACCAGCTGCCCCAGAACCAAGCGCCGCCCGCGCCACTGAGGAACAGCGCACCTAGCCAGATGATGGTGTCTCGGATAGCGGGCTGGTCGGAGCGCTGCATCAGCTCCTTCATCTGCTTGCGCGGGATCTCGGTGTGGTACCACTGGGCCGCCGAAAGACCGTTCTCGACCGCGCGCTTGGCGTCGCGGCCGGTCAGGCTGTAGTCGCGTCCGGACGGCGCCGGAGACGTGATTGCCGTCATTGCGGGGTCCTCCATCAGCACCTGGCGAATGGCCCTCGGCAATGCCGCGCCTCGCCCATGGCTGGCTTCGACTTCACCATAGCGCCAAGTCATGATAGCCTCAATGTCACAAAGATAGATTCTATCATTTTCTATCAGATTGGGCTAATCTGAGTCGGGCAAGCGATGGAGCACTCATGGCAAAGCGGCCGACAATCACCGATCTCGCGCGCGTTTCAGGCTTCAGCGTCGCCACGGTCGACCGGGTGTTGAACAATCGCCTGCCGGTGCGCGAGGAGACGGCGCGTCGCGTCTACGAGGCGGCGACCGACATCGGCTATCACGCCGCTGGCCTGATCAGGCAGCGCATGCGCCAGGAGTTGCCCGAATATCGTCTCGGCTTCCTGCTGCTGCGCGGCAATGACGTTTTCTACGGCGATTTCGCGCGCGAGCTGGAGCTTGCGGTCTCGCAATCGCAACGTTTCCGGGGCACTGCGACGATCGACTTCGCCGCTTCGCTGGCGCCCGATGAGTTCGCCGCCCAGATGCGCAAGCTGGCGGCGAAATCCAGGGCCATCGCCGTGGTCGGTCCGGATCATCCGACGCTGACGGCGGTGGTCGAGGCGCTGAAGGCGCGAGGGCAGCCGGTCTTTTCGCTGCTCTCCGACTTCGCCGCCGGCATCCGTGAAGGCTATGTCGGGCTCGACAACCGCAAGGTCGGACGCACCGCGGCCTGGATGATCGCCAAGGCCGCCAGCAAGCCAGGCAAGGTCGCGCTTTTCGTCGGCAGCCACCGTTTTCATGGTCACGAGCTGCGCGAGATCGGCTTCCGCTCCTATTTTCGCGAGCATGCGCCGGATTTCACTGTGATGGAGACGCTGGTCAACCTGGAGGCCAACCAGGTGACGCATGATGCGATGCTCGAGCTTCTGGCTCGGCATCCCGACCTTGCCGGCTGCTACGTCGCCGGCGGCGGCATGGAGGGCGCGGTCGCGGCGTTGAGGGCGGCGAAGCCGGCGCATATGCCGGTGGTCGTCTGCAACGAGATCAATGCGGAGGCGCGCGCGGCACTTGCCGACAACATCCTGACCATGGTGATCTCGACCCCGCTGGCGGCGCTCTGCCGCGAGCTTGTCGGGCTGATGGCGCATGCCATCGAGACCGGCGCCGCCAATGCGCCCGGCCAGACTTTTCTCCCCTTCGACATCTATCTGCCGGAAAACATCTAAGCCGCCTCCCGTCGGAATGATGGGATCCATCAGGCTGATGGAATTCTTTCGCGCCGTGAAATTGCCCGGAAGTCCGCCGCAGAACGTTTGCATGCCGGCCGCGAGGGCGCTGCACGCTTGCCTCCATCGAAAAACCGGCACGTCCATTTCGAATCTCCCTTGACGGCTGCAAGCGAAATGGAATAAATATTTCACCAACTGGGTATTTTGGTTCTTTCGTTCCGGAACATCTGTTTCAAGCAGAGGACCAGGCGTTCCATTATGCGAGGAAAACGCCGCCGGAAGGGCCATGGGAGAGATTCCCCGGTAACATCGGGGATTCCGGTTCAATCGGTGCAGCCGGACACCAAGTGGAGGAGAAACTAAAATGAAGAAACTGCTTTTGGGCGTCGCGCTTTCGGCGCTGATGTGTTCGTCCGCCTTCGCCGCCAAGATCGGCGTCTCGATGGCTCTTTTCGACGACAATTTCCTGACCGTGCTGCGCAACGGCATGATCGCCCAGGCCAAGGGCATGGACGGCGTCGAACTGCAGGTCGAGGACGCGCAGAACGACGTGGCCAAGCAGCTCGACCAGATCAAGAACTTCGCCGCTTCGGGCGTCGACGCGATCATCGTCAACCCGGTCGACACTTCGGCCACCCAGGCGATGTCGGATGCGGCGGCCGCGGCCAAGATCCCGCTGGTCTATGTCAACCGCGAGCCGGTCAATGTCGACAAGCTGCCCGACAGCCAGGCTTTCGTCGCGTCCAATGAGGCCGAGTCCGGCACGCTCGAGACCAAGGAAATCTGCCGCCTGTTCAAGGAAGCCGGCAAGAAGGAAGCCAATGTCTATGTGATCATGGGCGAGCTTTCCAATCAGGCGGCGGTGCAGCGCACCAAGGATATCGATGAAGTGATTGCCACGCCGGACTGCAACTTCATCAAGATCATCGACAAGCAGACCTCGAACTGGAAGCGTGACGAAGCGCAGAACCTGATGACCAACTGGCTGTCGTCCGGCAAGCCGTTCGACGGCGTCATCGCCAACAATGACGAAAGCGCCATCGGCGCCATCCAGGCGATGAAGGCCGCCAATATCGACATGAAGTCGGTCGTGGTCGGCGGCGTCGACGCAACCCAGGACGCGCTGGCCGCGATGCAGGCGGGCGATCTCGACGTCACGGTCTTCCAGGATGCGGCTGGCCAAGGCGCGGGCGCGCTCGATGCGGCGCTGAAGCTCTCCAAGGGCGAGAAGGTGGAGCGCAAGGTCTACATCCCCTTCCAGCTCGTGACGCCGGCGAACATCGACAAGTTCCTGAAGAAGAACTGACGCCGCGCCAACGCAATTCCAGGAAGTTTTCCGTACGGACTTGCGTGAGGACAAACCCTGGAGCGGCGCTCCGACGCATCGAGTTGGCTGAAATCGGCTGCAGACAGAGCAGCGTCGCTCCCTTCCTTCTCCCGCCCGACCGGGCGGGAGAGCGGGCGCGGTCATTCGGAGGAAGAAGACGTGTCACAGACATCGCATGGCATTGGCGGGCTGAGCTATGACGCCAAGAAGCGCCCCTGGCCTGCCGAATTCAACGTGTTCCTGGCGCTGGTCATCCTGGTCGGCGCATTCGAGCTGATCGGCCGCGTCTTCCTCGGCGACAGCTTCCTCTTCAACACCCGCGATAACGTCGATGCTATCTTCAACGAGCAGCGGCTGCAGATCATCATCCTGCAGGTGTCGATCGTCGGCATCATCGCCATCGGCGTCACGCAGGTCATCATCTGCGGCGGCATCGACCTGTCCTCGGGCTCGATCGTCGGCGCCACCGCCATGATCGCCATGAGTTTCGCGCAGGTTGCGACCGTCAACGGCAATCCCAACCCGAAGGCGATGTTCATCGCCTATGGCTGGACCGACCTGCCGGTCATCGTGCCGCTGCTGGTCGCGATCGGCTGCGGGCTGATTGCCGGCCTGATCAACGGTGCCCTGATCGCCTACACCCGCATTCCGCCGTTCATCGCCACGCTCGGCATGATGGTCACGGCGCGCGGCATCGCAAAATGGTGGTCGAAGGGCCAGCCGATCTCGTTCCCGACCGACAGCTTCGCGGCCATCGGCAAGGGGCTGATGCCGGTCATCATCTTCATTTCACTGGCGATCCTGTTCCAGCTCATCCTGAGCTACACCCGATACGGCAAGCATTGTTACGCCATCGGCTCCAACGAGGATGCCGCGCGCATGTCCGGCATCAAGATCGCCAACCACAAGGTGCTGGTCTATGTGATTGCCGGCATCCTCGCCTCGATCGCCGCGGTGGTGCTCTCCTCCAAGAACCTCACCGCCCAGGCCGGCATGGGCGTGATGTACGAGCTCGACGCCATCGCCATGGCGGTCATCGGCGGCGTCTCGCTCTCGGGCGGCCGCGGGTCTATCATAGGCACGGTGATCGGCTCGCTGATCTTCGGCGTTATCATTTCCGGCTTCACCTTCCTGCGCCTCGACGCCTACTACCAGGAGATGGTCAAGGGCGTGATCATTGTCGGCGCAGTCGTTCTTGATCAATGGCGCCAGCGCCGCCGGGCGATAGGAGCTTGACCATGTCCGATATCGTTCTGAAGACCGAAAACCTCACCAAGCATTATGGCGGCGTTCACGCGCTGCAGGAGGCGAATTTCGAGCTGCGCAAGGGCGAGCATGTCGCCATCATGGGCGACAACGGCGCCGGTAAGTCGACCTTCGTGCGCCAGATCACCGGCGTCGAGCAGCGCACCGACGGCAAGATCTGGTTCGACGGCAAGGAAGTGAACTTCGCCGGCCCGATCGAGGCGCGCGAGGCCGGCATCGAGACCGTGTTCCAGAACCTGGCTCTGGCCGACGACCTCGACGTGCCGTCGAACCTCTTCCTCGGCCGGGAGAAGGTGCTTTTCAACCTCGGCCCCTTCTCGATCCTCGACCGCAAGGCGATGCGCAGGGCGACCGAGGCGGCGCTGATCCGCACCGCGGTGAAGATCCCGAACCTCTCCAGCACCATCCGCCACATGTCGGGCGGCCAGCGCCAATGCGTGGCGATCGCCAGGACCGCAACCTTCGCCTCCAAGCTGATCATCATGGACGAGCCGACCGCAGCGCTCGGCGTGCAGGAAACGGCGCAGGTCGAAAACATCATCCGCACGCTGAAGGAGAACGGCGAGCCGCTGATCCTGATCAGCCACAACATGCGCCAGGTCTTCGACCTGGTCGACCGCATCGTCGTCTTCCGGCGCGGCCGCATCGTCGCCAATTTGCGCAAGCAGGACACCGACGGCAACGACATCGTCGCTTACATCACCGGCGCCAAGACCGGGCAGGCGGAGCTTCAGGCCGCCTGACCAGGCGCCACGACGGGACCAGACCAAATCGTCCGCGCCGGCCGGCGCGGACACGTTTTAGAGCCACCCTCAAAGGACATTCCATGACTCTCCGCTTCGCTCTTCTCGGCGCCGGCCGTATCGGCAAGGTGCATGCCCGCGCCGTAGCCTCAAACCCGCAGGCCAAGCTGGTGGCCGTGGCCGACGCCTTCGAGAAAGCGGCGACGGAGCTTGCCTCCGCCTATGGGGCCGAGGTGCGCAGCATCGACGCCATCGAGCAGGCCAAGGACATCGACGCCGTCATCATCTGCACGCCGACCGACACTCACGCCGACCTCATCGAGCGCTTCGCCAGGGCCGGCAAGGCGATCTTCTGCGAGAAGCCGATCGACCTCGACGTCAAGCGCGTCGAGCAGTGCCTGGCCGTGGTCGACAAGGCCGGCGCTACGCTGATGGTCGGCTTCAACCGCCGCTTCGACCCGCATTTCGCCGCCGTCCGCAAGGCGATCGACGACGGCGCCATCGGCGATGTCGAGATGGTCACCATCACCTCGCGCGATCCGGGCGCGCCGCCGCTCGACTACATCGCGCGATCCGGCGGCATTTTTCGCGATATGACCATCCATGATTTCGACATGGCGCGCTTCCTGCTCGGCGAAGAGCCGGTGGCGGTCAGCGCGCACGCCTCGGTGCTGGTCGACAAGAAGATCGGCGAAGCGGGCGATTTCGATTCCGTCAGCGTCATTCTGGAAACGGCGTCCGGCAAGCAGGCCGTCATCTCCAACTCGCGCCGCGCCACCTATGGCTACGACCAGCGCATCGAGGCGCACGGCTCGAAGGGCATGGTTGCGGCCGAGAATCAGCGGCCGGTGTCGATCGAGCTCGCCAATGACAAGGGCTACACCCGCCCGCCGCTGCACGATTTCTTCATGACCCGCTACATCGAAGCCTACGCCAACGAGATCGCTTCCTTCATCGCCGCCGCGACTACCGGCAAGAAGGCGGCGCCGAGCGGCAAGGACGGGCTGGTCGCCTTGAAGCTGGCTGATGCCGCCTTGGAGTCTGCCAAGACGGGCAAGACCGTCCGCGTCGCCTGAAGGTTTTGAAATCGATACAGGAGCAGAGCGATGAACGGTCTAGCCGGTCGCAATTCAGAAACGCGCGCCATCGTCACCGGCGGCGCGCAGGGCATCGGCTTCGCCGTCGCGGAAGCCTTGGCCGACGAGGGTTGCCGCGCGCTGGCGCTGGTCGGCCGCTCGCAGGACAAAGGTGACAAGGCGGTCGCAGCGCTCAAGAAGAACGGTGTCGATGCCATCTTCATCAGCGCCGATGTCGCCAAGGTCGCCGACTGCAAGCGCGCCGTCGCAACGGCGCTCGCGCATTTCGGCACTTTGAACGCGCTGGTCAACGCGGCCGCCACTTCGGCCCGCGGCTCGTTGGTCGAGACATCGGAAGAGCTTTTCGACCAGATCTTCGACACCAATGTGCGCGGCCCCTTTTTCCTGATGCAAGGCCTCGTCGCGCATCTCCTGGAGCGCAGGGCGCCGGGCTCGATCGTCAACGTGCTGTCGATGTCGGCGCATGCCGGCCAGTCCTTCCTGACGCCCTATTCGACCAGCAAGGGCGCGCTGATGACGCTGACCAAGAATGTCGCCAGCTCCTACCGGAAAAACCGCATCCGCTGCAACGCGGTGCTGCCCGGCTGGATGGATACCGAGGGCGAGGCGATCGTGCAGAAGAAGTGGCACGATGCGCCGGACGACTGGCTGGAAAAGGCCGAGGCCGCGCAGCCGATGGGCCAGTTGGTCAAGCCGGCGCAGCTTGCCCGGCTGATCACCTATATGCTCAGCCCGCAGGCCGGCGTCATGACCGGCTCGCTGGTCGATTATGATCAAAACATAGCTGGCGTGATCGGGGAGTAGTGACAACGAGCAGCCTTACGCCAGAAGCCGGCCAGCTATGGGTGGAGATGTGATCAGCCTCGTGCGCCCAAAGGTACGCGGCCCCTGAGAGCCCCTGTTGCCGCAGCATCGCTATTCCGGTATAGTCAAGATGGTCAGAGTAGTCATGAGATTGAGATGCTGCCCGGACCGAAAGAAGATACGAGCTGGACGGTCGCTGGGGCAAAGGCCCGGCTCTCGGAGGTAATAGATCGGGCGCAATCTTCGCCTCAGACGATCACCCGTAACGGCAAACCAAGCGTTGTCGTCGTGTCCGCAGAGGAATGGCGGCGGAAGACCGCCCGCAAAGGAACGCTTGCGGAGTTCCTCCTGGAGTCGCCGCTGCGCGGCGCCGATCTCGACCTTGAGCGTCAACCCGACGAACCGCGTGATCAGCCGCTTTGAGGCTTCTGCTCGATACCAATGTCCTGTCAGAGGTGACGAGGCCGGCGCCGGATGTAGGCGTTCTAAAGTGGCTGGACGGGCTTGATGAGGATCGATCATTCATCAGCGTCGTGTCGATCGCCGAGATCCGGCGCGGCGTTTCCCTCACGGATGAGGGCCGCAAACGAGAGGCACTGGCCGAATGGCTCGCTCGAGATTTGCCGCAGCGCTTCGAGCAAAGGGTTTTGCCGGTGGACGAAGCCGTTGCCTTGGCCTGGGGCGACCTGATGGGCATTGCCAAGCGCCGCGGTCGCGGTCTGTCGTCGATGGACGGTCTGATCGCCGCCACCGCGATTGCGAAGCAGCTCACCTTGGCAACGCGTAATTCGAAGGATTTCGAAGGCTTTGCAATCGAACTTTTCGATCCATGGTCTGCATGAACCGTGAACCGCTGCATGATGCTCTATTTTTCCCGAGGCCACGGAGCACGGCGCAAACCAAGCAAATGCTTAGCTTCATGAGGACGTGACAAGCGCCTCGGCATCGACTATATGAGCCGCATGATCCACCTGACCGCCTCGTTTTGGTACTTTAGCTACGGTAGCTCGCTGGCGGCGGGAGGATTGCGCTCGATCTGAAGATTGCAGCATCTAATCCGAAAAGCCGCCAGACCTGGCGGCTTTTTCGTTTCAGCCGGCAGGTCTCCTAACCAGGAGCAGAAAGCCGTGTTGACCACCACAGACGACCTACGGGTCAAGGAACTCAAAGTCCTGAGCACGCCGGACGACGTGCTGCGCGAGATACCGCGCTCGCTCACGGCGACGCGCACCGTTGCTGCGTCACGCAACGCCATCCATTCCATCCTGACCGGGGCCGACGATCGACTGGTCGTCATCGTCGGCCCTTGTTCCATCCACGATCCGGTCGCCGCCGTGGACTACGCCAGCCGTCTGGCGGCGCTGCGCGAGGCCCTGGCCGACCGGCTCGAGATCGTCATGCGCGTCTATTTCGAGAAGCCGCGCACCACGGTTGGCTGGAAGGGCCTGATCAACGATCCCGACCTCGACGGCAGCTTCAACATCGACAAAGGCTTGCGGATGGCGCGCAACGTGCTTTCCGCCGTCAACAATCTCGGCCTGCCGGCGGCGACCGAATTCCTCGACATGACGACGCCGCAATACATCGCCGACCTCGTCGCCTGGGGCGCCATCGGCGCGCGCACGACCGAAAGCCAGATCCACCGCGAGCTGGCGTCGGGCCTCTCTTGCCCGGTCGGCTTCAAGAACGGCACCGACGGCAATCTGAGAATCGCCGGCGAGGCGGTGAAGTCCGCTGCGCAGCCGCATCATTTCATGGCGGTGACCAAGGGCGGCCGCAGCGCGATCGCGGCGACGACCGGCAACGAAGACTGCCATGTCATTCTGCGTGGCGGCGTAGCGCCGAACTACGACGCGGCAAGCGTCGACGCGGCCGCCGCGGAGCTCGGCCGCATCGGCATCGCGCCGCGCCTGATGATCGATGTCAGCCACGCCAACAGCGGCAAGAAGCCGGAGAACCAGCCGAAAGTCGCGCACGACGTGGCGGGCCAGGTCGCAGCGGGCGACGAGCGCATCATCGGAGTCATGATCGAGAGCAATCTCGTCGCCGGCCGTCAGGACGTCGTGCCCAGCAAGCAGCTCACCTACGGCCAGAGCATCACCGACGGCTGCATCGATTGGGCGACCACCGAAACGGTGCTGCACGGACTTGCCGGCGCCGTCGAGTGGCGCCGGTCGGTGAAGCGCGAACTGCTCGCCACCCGTCAGGGCGCCGCCTGACAACCCTGGCGAGGGCGGCGTTCACGCCGCCCTCAGCCCTTCCCATGCGGTGAATACCGAGACCGCGAATAGAAGCAGCCCGGCCGCACGGCCGGCAATGACCGTTGCCCGCGGATTGCCGACCAGAAGCGCCCGGCTGCGCCCGGCGGTGATGGCGAGGCCGCCGTAGATTCCTGCTTGTGTGACGACAGTCAGCAGTCCCATGATGGTCGCCTGCATCCAGATCGGACCGTAAACCGGCTTCAGGAACTGCGGATAGACGGCAAGGATAAACAGATAGGCCTTGGGGTTGATCAGGCAGGTGACCAATCCCTGGCGAAAGGCTTTCCAGGCGGAGCGGCTGCCGGCGGGCCCGTCATCGCTGATGGTGATCGAGCTGCGCATCAGCGAAATTCCGATATAGGCCATATAAGCGGCGCCGGCGATCAGCAGCGGTTTGAACAGGACCGGCACGAAATGAATCAGCAGCCCGACGCCGATCGCCCCGTTCAACGTATGCACTACGCCGCCGAGCATAATGCCGCCGGTCGCCGCCAGCCCCCTGTCGCGCCCCCCGGTCAGCGCATTGGCCAGCACGAACAGCATGTCCATGCCCGGCACGGCGATGATGCCGAACAGCAGGATGAAGAACAGCCAGAGATTTTCCGTGTAACTCATGTCAGTTGCCTGTCGCGGCCCGCCAAGGACGCTGAGGAATCTGTTGATTTTCAAACTGATGCGCGGCCCTATAGGTCATCCCAACTGACGGGGGTGTGTCAGTTGCGTTTCGATCGAGTGGAAAAATGCGCAAGGCCTCGCGCCTGTTCGAAATCATCCAGATCCTGCGGCTGGCCAAGAAGCCGGTGACCGCGGCGACGATCGCCGAGCAACTGGAAGTGACGGTGCGCTCGGTCTATCGCGATATCGCAGCGCTGCAGGCGATGCGGGTGCCGATCGAGGGCGGGCGCGGCATAGGCTATATCCTGCGCCCCGGCTTCGACCTGCCGCCGCTGATGTTTTCGATCGAGGAGATGGAGGCGATCGTGCTGTCGCTGGCGCTGCTGGAACGCACCGGCGATGACGAGCTCAAGCAGGCGGCAAAGCGCGTTGGCGCCAAGATCGCCGGCGCCGTGCCACCGCCCTTGCGCCAGACGCTCGACGCCAACGCTCTTCATGCCTGGGGTTTTTCGCCTGCGGCCGCGGCGGTCGATCTGGCGCTGGTGCGCCGCGCCATCCGCGACGAGGAGAAGCTCGACCTCGCCTACCGCGACGAAGCCGGCCGCGACACACAGCGTATCGTCCGCCCGATCGCGCTGATCTACTACGCCGAGACCGCCAACATCGTCGCTTGGTGCGAGCTGCGCCAGGCCATCCGCAATTTCCGCAGCGACCGCATCGAGGATTGCCAGCCGACCGGCCTATGGTTCAAAGGCGAAGGCGATCAACTGCGGCAGGTTTGGGTGGACGGCTGGGAGATCAATGCAGCAGCCGCCGCCGGCACCTGAAGGGGAGCCAGCTCACCTCACATCCACCCAGCGCTGTTCCTGGAACGAACGCGCCATCGCATGCACGGTCCGCTCGATCTCCAGCCCCTCGTCGAAGTCGATGGTCCGCGCCGGCTTGCCGGCGATCCGCATCAAAAGCTCGCGGCATTCGATGATCTTAAGGTCGTTGAAGCCGAGGCCGTGGCCGGGCGCCGGCACGAAGGAATCGTAGGGCTTGTGGTGCGGCGCCAGCAGGATCGTGCGGTAGCCCTGCTCGGTCGGCCGGTCGGCGGTCAGATAAAGTTGGAACTCGTTCATTCGCTCCTGGTCGTAGAGGATCGAGCCTTTCGAGCCGAAGATCTGGAGGGCGATACGGCCCTTGCGGCCCCAGGCCGAGCGGTTGACCAGCAGCGTACCGGCGACACCGTTCTCCAGATGCATCAGAACACTGGCGATATCGTAGGTCTCGACCGCACGGCGGCCGCCGGAGGCGACGCGCCGGTCGGCATAGGGTTTCGCCATGTCGCACATGACGCGAGCGACGCGGCCGAACAGCACTTTGATCAGCGACAGCGGATGCACCGCGAAATCGTCGAGCGCGCCATAACCGGAAGCCGCCTCATGCTTCCAGAAGAACAGCGCCTCGGGATCGGCCATGAAATCCTCGTCCATCTCGATGCGCACGAGATTGACATCGCCGATGATCTTTTCCTCAAGCAGCGCGCCGATGTGGCGGATGGCCGGGTTCTGAATGTAGTTGTAGCCGAGCACGGCAGCCTTGCCGGATTTGGTCGCTGCCTTCGCCATCGCCTCGGCCTCGGCAAAACTCGGTGCCATCGGCTTCTCGCACCACAGGTGCTTGCCGGCTTCGAGGATGGCGATCGCCATTTCCGGATGGAACTGGTTGGGCGTGGTCAGCGACACGACATCGACCTCCGGATCGTTGACGACGGCACGCCAGTCGGCCGAGCCTCGAGTGAAGCCGAACTCGGCCGCTTTGCGCTTTGCAAGCTCGTCGTTGACCTCACCCAGATGCACCAGCCTCGCCTTGTCGACATCGGGAAAGACGGTGCCGACCGCGTTCCAGGCAATGGCGTGGCACTTGCCCATGAAGCCCGTGCCGATGAGGCCCACTCCGACCATGTCGATTGTCTCCGCTGAAGGGGAAGAATTCGCATGGATGAATTAATCCATTTCAGTCGAGAATGGAACGTCCAAATCATTTTTTATGGTGTTCTTGCGCGAAACCGCTATGATGAGGCAGGAGAGGGAACACCAGCATGGCCGTGGGCGGAGCGACGATGGACGGACGGGTGCCTCGCGATTTCGAGACCTTGCGCACGACGATCCTGGAGCGGCGCACCAGTCTGCCCAAGCGCATCGCGCAGATCGCCGCCTATGCGCTGGACAATCCCGACGACATCGCCTTCGGCACGGCGGCGAGTATCGCGGCTTCCGCCGGCGTCCAGCCCTCGACGCTGATCCGCTTCGCCCAGCAGCTCGGCTTCGACGGTTTCACCAGCCTGCAGCAGGTGTTTCGCGAGCGGCTGCGCGAACGCAATTCGTCTTATGACGAGCGGCTGGCGGCGCTGCGCGCCAAGGCCGAGGAAGGCGCCGGACACCGGGCGATCTTCGACGGCTTCGTGGCTGCCGCCAGCACCTCGCTCAGCGACATTTCGCGCGCGCTGAACGATGCGCATTTCGAACAGGCGATCACGCTGCTGGCAAAGGCCGAGACAATCTATGTGCTGGCCAAGCGCCGCTCCTATCCGGTCGCCTCCTACATCGCCTACGCGCTTGGCAAGCTCAAGATCCGCAACCAACTGATCGAGTCGGCCGCGGGCTTGAATGCCGAGATGATCGGCTTCGCCACGCCGCGCGACGCCGTCATCGCCATCAGCTTCTCGCCTTACGCGCCTGCGACCATCGAGGAGACGCGCTCGATCGCCGAGCAGGGCGTGCCCATCGTCGCCATCACCGACAGCTCGTTCTCGCCGCTCGCCCAATTCGCCAAGGTCTGGTTCGAGGTGGCCGAATCCGATTTCGGCGGCTTCCGCTCTTTGTCGGCGACGATGGCGCTTGCCATGGCGCTGACCGTTGCCGTCGGCGAAAAGCGGCGCGACGCCGGCCGTAAGCGCAAGGCCTGAGCGGCCCCGAACGGGCGTTTTTCCATCAGGGAACACTCATTCCATATTGACTATGGATTGGAATTATTATTTCATATTGACGGTGTCACGCCGCCGTTCGCGCGTGCTGCCCAAAACGACGCTGCTCTGCACAACAAAGCCGATGGGAGGTTCGAATGGGCGAAGCCGTGGAAGCGAAATATCCGCCGCTCGACGTCATCACGATCGGCCGCGCCTCTGTCGATCTCTACGGCCAGCAGATCGGCTCGCGTCTGGAGGACATAACCTCCTTCGCCAAGTCGGTCGGCGGCTGCCCGGCCAATATCTCCGTCGGCACGGCAAGGCTCGGCCTGCGCTCGGCGCTGCTCACTCGCGTCGGCGACGAGCAGATGGGCCGTTTCATCCGCGAGCAGCTCAGGCGTGAGGGCGTCTCGGTCGACGGCCTGAAGACCGACAAGGAACGGCTGACGGCGCTGGTGCTGCTTTCCGTCGAGGACGAAGGCGTCTCGCCGATGATTTTTTATCGTTCGGATTGCGCCGATATGGCGCTCGCCGAAGAGGACATCGACGAGGCTTTCATCGCCTCGGCGCGCGCCGTGGTCGTCACCGGCACCCATTTCTCGCGTCCCAACTCGGATGCCGCACAGCGCAAGGCGATCCGTTTGATGAAGGCCAAGGGCGGCAAGGTCGTGTTCGACATCGACTACCGCCCGAACCTCTGGGGGCTCGCCGGCCATGCCGAGGGCTTCGAGCGCTACGTCAAGTCGGACCGGGTCTCGGCGCAGCTGAAGACGGTGCTGCCCGATTGCGACCTCATCGTCGGCACCGAGGAGGAAATCATGATCGCCTCCGGCGCCGACGATTGTCTGAGCGCGCTTAAGACGATCCGCACGCTGTCGGCCGCTACCATCGTGCTCAAGCGCGGTGCCAAAGGCTGCATCGTCTATGACGGGCCGATCAGCGACGACCTCGAGGACGGTATCGTCGGCGAGGGCTTCCCGATCGAGATCTACAACGTGCTTGGCGCCGGCGACGCCTTCATGTCGGGCTTCCTGCGCGGCTGGCTCGGCGGCGAAAGCTTTGCCACGGCGGCGACCTGGGCCAATGCCTGCGGCGCCTTCGCCGTGTCGCGCCTGCTATGCGCGCCGGAATATCCGACCTTCGAGGAGCTGCAGTTTTTTCTGAAGCACGGCAGCAAGCATCTGGCGCTGCGCAAGGACGAGGCAATCAACCACATCCATTGGGCGACGACGCGGCGGCGCGACATCCCTTCGCTGATGGCGCTCGCTTGCGACCACCGCGTCCAGCTGGAAGATGTCGCCGCCAGGGTCGGTGCAGATGTCTCGCGCATCCCCGACTTCAAGGTGCTCACCGTCAAGGCGGCGGCCAAGGTCGCCGCCGGTCGCGACGGCTACGGCATGCTGATCGATGAGAAATACGGCCGCGATGCCATGTTCGAGTTCGCCCGCCATCCCTTTGCCTGGCTCGGTCGGCCGGTCGAATTGCCCGGATCGCGGCCGCTGCGCTTCGAATTCTCGCAGGACGTCGGCTCGCAGCTCACCGAATGGCCGGTCGACCATTGCATCAAGTGCCTCTGCTTCTATCATCCGGATGATCCGGAGGCGCTGAAGACAGAGCAGCAGCAAAAACTGCGAGCCCTGTTCGAGGCGGCGCGGAAAGTCGGCAGGGAACTGCTCGTCGAGATCATCGCCGGCAAGCACGGCACGCTCGACCACACCACCATTCCGCGCGCCCTTGAAGAACTCTATGCGCTGGGCATCAAGCCCGACTGGTGGAAGCTCGAGCCGCAGGCCTCGGCAGGCGCCTGGGCCAGGATAGAGCAGGTGATCGTCAAGAATGATCCGTGGTGCCGCGGCGTCGTGCTGCTCGGTCTGGAGGCGCCGCAGGATGAGCTGGTCGCCGCCTTTGCCGCCACCGCCAATGCGCCCATCGTCAAGGGATTTGCCGTCGGTCGCACCATCTTTGTCAATGCCGCCGAACAATGGCTGGCCGGCAAGATCTCGAATGACGAGGCTGTCGCCGACATGGCCTCGCGCTTCGAGCAATTGACCGAGGCATGGCTTGCAGCGCGCGGCCGCAAAGCAGCATAAGAAGAACAGGCAGCATATTAGGCGGCACAGGGAAAGCCGGAGGAAACGACAATGACCAAGACCGTTCGCCTGACGATGGCGCAGGCGCTGACCCGCTTTCTCAGCCGCCAGATGACCGAGATCGACGGCAAGAAGGTGCCGATCTTCGGCGGCGTCTGGGCGATCTTCGGCCACGGCAATGTCGCCGGCATCGGCGAGGCGCTCTACCAGGTCCGCGACGAGCTGCCGACCTTCCGCGCCCATAACGAGCAGGCGATGGCGCATGCGGCGATTGCTTACGGCAAGGCGAATTTCCGCCGCCGCTTCATGGCCGCGACCACCTCGATCGGCCCCGGCGCGCTCAACATGGTGACGGCTGCGGCGCTCGCCCACGTCAATCGCTTACCGGTGCTGCTGCTTCCCGGCGATATCTTCGCCAACCGCTTGCCCGACCCGGTGCTGCAGCAGGCCGAAGATTTCTCCGACGGCACGGCGAGCGTCAACGACTGTTTCCGCCCCGTCTCGCGCTATTTCGACCGCATCACGCGGCCGGAGCAGATCATCCCGGCGCTGAACCGCGCCATGCTGGTGCTGACCGATCCGGCCGAATGCGGCCCGGTCACGCTTTCGCTCTGCCAGGACGTGCAGGCGGAGGCCTATGATTATCCGGAAAGCCTGTTTGCCGAGCGCGTCTGGACGCCGCGCCGGCTGCGCCCGGATCGCAACGAGCTGGCCGTCGCCGTCGCGGCGCTGAAGAACGCCAAGAAGCCGCTGGTGATCGCCGGCGGCGGCGTTCTCTATTCGCAGGCTTCCGGAGAGCTGGCCAAGCTGGTGCAGGGCGCCGGCATTCCGGTTTGCGAGACGCAAGGCGGCAAATCCTCGCTGCCCGACGATCATCCGCTCAACATGGCGGCCGTCGGCGTCACCGGCACATCAGCGGCCAACCGGCTGGCGGAAGAGGCCGATGTGGTTCTTGCCGTCGGCACCAGGCTGCAGGACTTCACCACCGGCTCCTGGGCGCTGTTCAAGAATGCCGGCCGCACCATTGTCGGGCTCAATACCCAGGTCTTCGATGCCGGAAAGCACTGGGCGCTGCCGCTGGTTGCCGACGCCACCGAAGGGCTCGCCGAGCTGTCCGCCGCGCTGAAGGGCTGGAAGGCGCCGACCGCCTGGACCGACAATGCGCTGAAGGGCAAGACGGAATGGCAGGCTGCCGCCGCCAAGGTGACGGCCTCGACCAACGCCGCCTATCCCTCCGACGCGCAGGTGATCGGCGCCGTGCAGCGCGCGAAGGGCTCGGGCGTCACGCTTTTGCATGCCGCCGGCGGGCTGCCCGGCGAATTGCACAAGCTCTGGCAAGCGGGCGCGCCCGGTTCCTATCACGCCGAATACGGCTTCTCGACCATGGGCTACGAGATCGCCGGCGGGCTCGGCGTCAAGATGGCGAAACCCGACCAGGAAGTCGTCGTCATGGTCGGCGACGGCTCCTATCTGATGCTCAATTCCGAGATCGCGACGTCGGTGATGCTCGGCCTGAAGCTCACCATCGTGTTGCTCGACAATCGCGGCTATGGCTGCATCAACCGGCTGCAGATGGCGACCGGCGGCGCCAACTTCAACAATCTCTTGAAGGACGCTCGCCACGAGGTGATGCCCGACGTCGACTTCGCCGCCCATGCGGCCAGCCTCGGCGCCGTCGCCGAGAAGGTGGCCTCGATTGCTGAACTCGAGACGGCGCTCGCCAAGGCGAAGGGCAACGACAAGACCACCGTGCTGGTCATCGACACCGATCCGCTGGTGTCGACCGAGGCCGGCGGCCACTGGTGGGATGTTGCCGTGCCGGAAGTCTCGTCGCGGCCGCAGGTGAACGCGGCGCGCAAGGCGTATGACGAGAAAAAGCTCATGCGGAGCTTAGGTGATTGAAGCTGGCGCTGCCCCTCACCCTTGCCCTCTCCCCGTGAAGAACGGGGAGAGGGGGCCGCCAGCGCCGAAGCCTGTCCCTTCTCCCCGTCATTCACGGGGAGAAGGTGCCGGTAGGCGGATGAGGGCAGCGCCGACGAGCGAAAGTTGAACGATCCGAACCTGGAGTGACGACTTGAAAGCCAAACTGGGCATGTCTCCCATCGCGTGGTGGAACGACGATCTCGTGGAATTGAGCGATGATGTGTCGCTGGAGGAGTGTTTGCGCCAGTCGCGCTCGGCCGGCTTCACCGGCATGGAGATGGGCCGCCGCTTCCCCCACGACCCGAAGGTGATGCTGCCGATCCTGAAAGAGGCCGACGTCACGCTCTGCGGCGGCTGGTTCTCCGGCACGCTGGTCGATGAGGACATGTCGAAGAACAAGGATCGCATCCAGCCGATGATCGAGCTGTTCAAGGCGGTCAACGCGCCCTGCATCGTCTATGGCGAGGTCGGCCGCTCCATCCAGGGCGACCGCTCCAAGCCTCTTGCCACCAAGCCAAAGCTTCCGGCCGACGAGATGAAGGCCTATGGCCGCCGCGTCACCGAATTCGGCGAATGGTGCGCCGACCAGGGTATGCCGCTTTCTTACCATCATCACATGGCGGCCGTGGTCGAGACCGAGCCGGAACTCGATTCCTTCATGCATCATTCCGGCGAAGGCATCCCGCTGCTGCTCGATGCCGGCCATCTCGCCTTCGCCGGCGGCGATGTGCTGCGCGCCATCGACAACCACCACAAGCGCATCAACCACGTCCATGTGAAGGACGTGCGCATGAACGTGATCGACGGGCTCGACCGCACGAAACAGTCCTTCCTCGATGCCGTCGCGCTCGGCGCCTTCACCGTGCCCGGCGACGGCTCGCTCGATTTCGGCGCGATCGTCCAGCGCTTCGCCGACTACGGCTATGAAGGCTGGTTCGTGGTCGAGGCCGAGCAGGATCCGAAAAAGAACCCGCCGCTGAGGATGGCTGAGGTCGGCCACAAGGAGCTGATGCGGGTGATGACGGCCGCCGGTTATACGGTCGAGACGCAGGGCTTCCCGGCGTAAGCGGTGGATTCGTCCGGCCGCTCGCTCTATCTGATGCGTTTGGACAAGTCCCGGATTGGCGCGATGAAAGACTATGAACACCCCTTCTTCCGACCGCTGTGGCGGCGCATTGCCGTCGTCGCCGTCTGCCTAATCTGGTCGGTGATCGAATTCGCCTCCGGCACGCCGTTCTGGGGGGTAATCGCGCTCGGCTTCGCCGGTTACGCGGTGTGGCAGTTCTTCTACCTCTACAAGCCGGCCGAGGAGCCCAAGCCTCCGGCCGAGCCGAAGGAATGACCCAGGAGACAAAAATGTCGAAACTGCTCGTCAAGGCCGACAAGGGCCACGGCCACGTCGCCCACGTCACCCCGCAAAGCGCGGGCTGGACTTACGTGGGTTTCGATCTCCACCGCTTGCGGCCGGGCGAGACGGCCGCCGGCGAGACGGGCGAGCGCGAGGTCTGCCTGGTGTTCGTCACCGGCAAGGGCAAGGCTGCGGCCGCCGGCAAGGATCTCGGCCTGCTCGGCGAGCGCATGTCGCCCTTCGAAGGCAAGCCCTGGTCGGTCTATGTGCCGCAAGGCTCCGACTGGGCAGTGACCGCCGACACCGAGCTGGAGCTTGCCGTCTGCTCGGCGCCCGGTCTTGGCGGCAGCCTGCCCGCCCGCGTCATTGCGCCCGACGATCTCGGTCAGGAAGTGCGCGGCAAGGGCACCAACACCCGCTACGTCACCAACATCCTGCCCGAGGGCAAGCCGGCCGACTCGCTGCTGGTGGTCGAGGTCATCACGCCCGGCGGCCATACCTCCAGCTATCCGCCGCACAAACACGACCAGGACAATCTGCCGGCCGAGTCCTATCTCGAGGAGGCCTATTATCACCGCCTCAACCCGCCGCAGGGTTTCGCCTTCCAGCGCGTCTACACCGACGCCGACAGAAATGGCGTGCGCGATCTGGACGAGGCGATGGCGATCGAGGACGGCGATGTCGTGCTGGTGCCGAAGGGCTACCACCCGTGTGCGGCCTGCCACGGCTATGATCTCTATTATCTCAATGTCATGGCCGGCCCGAAGCGGACATGGAAATTCCACAACGCCGCCGAGCATGAGTGGCTGATGAAGGCGTGAGATTTTTCATAGCCCTCAACCTGTTGGTCCAGTTCGGGAAAATCGTCGGCTAAGGACCGCCGGAGCCTGGGTTGCCTTCGAAAACCCATGAAAGCTTCGTCAATCCGTCATGGAAATCACCTATGGCAGCGGTCTGACGAGGATTTTCGATGCGCTATGCCATTTACTTTACCCCGAGGCAGGATGAGCCGCTGGCGCGGATTGCCGCTAACTGGCTGGGGCGCGACCCGTTCGGCGCGCCGACGCGGCCGGTCGAGGGTGTGGGTGACCTGTCGGCGGCGGAAGTTGCCTTCCACACCGCCTCGGCACGGCGCTATGGGTTCCACGCGACGCTGAAGGCGCCGTTCCGGCTGGCGCCCAGCGAAACGGAAGCCTCGCTGCGGGCGGCGCTCGACGATTTCGCCGAGGCCACGGCACCAGTCGTCGTCCCGCGTCTGGTCGTCGGCCAGATCGACGGCTTTTTCGCGCTCGTGCCGGGAAGTCCTTTCGAGCCGCTCAACAGTTTCGCCGGCGAGGTCGTGCGCGCTTTCGACCGCTTCCGTGCGCCGCTGACCGAGGCCGAGATCGAGCGCCGCAGCCCAGACTCGCTGAAGCCGGATGAGTTCCGCAACCTCTGCCAGTGGGGTTATCCCTACGTCTTCGAGACGTTCCGCTTCCACATGACGCTCTCCGGACGGGTCGGGCCACAGGAAAGCCCGCGCCTTCGCGCTGCAATCGACAGCCTGTTCGCGGATGTGCTGCAGCGTCCGGTGCCGGTGGATGCGCTGACGCTGTTCGTCGAAACCGAACCGGGCGCGCCCTTCATGGTGCTCTCGCACCACGTGCTTGGACGCGGCCCGGCCAGAAAAACCGCCTGATGTCCGCCCGCCTGAGATAGGACTGCTGAAATGACCGCCGAGACCGTTTTGAACAATGCCCGCATCGTGCTGCCCGACGAGATCGTCGCGGGCTCGCTGCTGCTGCGCGATGGGCTGATCGCCGCGATCGAGCTGGGTGCGGCCCGCACCGGCGAGGACATGGGCGGCGACTATATCATCCCAGGTCTCGTAGAACTGCACACCGATCACCTCGAAGGCCATTACGCGCCGCGTCCGAAAGTGCGCTGGAACCCGATCGCCGCCGTGCTCGCCCACGATGCGCAGGTGGCGACCGCCGGCATCACCACGGTGCTCGACGCCTTGCGCGTCGGCATGGACGAGGATGCCGACCTGAAGTCCGACGACGTGCGCAAGCTCGCCGATGCGATCGAGGACAGCGTACGCCAGGATCGGCTCAGGGCCGACCACTTCATCCATCTGCGCTGCGAGGTCTCGGCGCCGGACTGCCTCGAGGCCTTCGCCAATTTCGAGACCGACGACAGGGTGAAGCTCGCCTCGCTGATGGACCACGCGCCGGGCCAGCGCCAGTTCGTCGATCTCGAGACCTACGCCTATTACTACCAGCGCAAACTGAAGCTGACCGACCGCGACTTCGAGAAATTCTGCGCGAAGCGTATGGCCGAATCGGCCAAGAATTCCGGGCCGAACCGCGTCTTCATTTCCGCCGCCTGCCGCGAGCGCGGCATCGTGCTTGCCAGCCACGACGATGCGACAGCCGGCCATGTCGACGAGGCGGTGGAGCAGGGCGTGCGCGTTGCCGAATTCCCGACCACCGAGGAAGCAGCGAGAGCCTCGAAGGCGGCAGGGCTCGGCGTGCTGATGGGCGCGCCCAACGTCATGCGCGGCTCCTCGCATTCGGGCAATGTGTCGGCGCGCTCGCTTGCCGGCGACGGTTTGCTCGACATCCTGTCGTCGGACTATATCCCCTTCAGCCTGATTCAGTCCGCCTTCTTCCTCGGCGATGTCGTGGAAGGCATTTCGCTGCCGCAGGCGGTCGCCATGGTCTCGAAGAACCCGGCGGAAGCGGTCGGCCTTAGCGATCGCGGTGTCATCGAGCCCGGCCGGCGCGCCGACCTCGTGCGCGTGCGCGTCGACCAGCATGTGCCGGTCGTGCGCAACGTCTGGCGTCAGGGCAGGTGCGTCGCATGATGGGTTCTTCGCTGATCGAACGCGAACTCACCGAAACGCCTCCGATCCGCAACGGCGTGTTCGTCGCGGTGGTCGGGCCGAGCGGCGCCGGCAAGGACACGGTGATCGGCTACGCCAAGGCGCATTTTGCCGGCGAGACGCGGCTGGAGTTCGTCCGCCGCGTCATCACCCGTCCGAGCGACTCCGCCAGTGAGGACCACGATACGCTGGCCGACGCCGCCTTCGCCGAGGCGGAAGCGGACGGCGCCTTCGCCATCTGCTGGGACGCGCACGGCCTGCGCTATGGCCTGCCGGCCGATGTCGATTGGGCGATCGCCAATGGTCATGTTGCCGTTGCCAACGTCTCCCGTGCCGTCATCCCGTTGCTGCGTGAGCGCTATGCCAACCTGGCGGTGGTCGAGATCACCGCTGCGCCGGAGATCCTCGCCGAGCGGCTGGCGGCGCGCGGCCGTGAATCGCGCGGCGAGGTGCTGGCGCGTCTGGCGCGCAGCACCAGCGTGACGCTTTCCGGGCTGGATGTCACCTCCATCGACAACAGCGGCGCCAGAGAGATCGCCGGCGACCGTTTCGCCGAGGTGCTGCGCAAGGCGATGGCGTTTTCGGACCTTTCGGACATGATCTGAGGTGTATTGATTCAGGTGATGCCGGCTTGCGAGTGGGAGGTTGGGCCGAGACTTGTTGATGTCGGCGCCAACGTCCAAAAAATGTGTGCAGCACGCGAAGTTGAAATCTGCCCCGCTGCCTGCCGAGATCGGACGAGGGAAGCTACTCCGCCGGCGCGCCGGCGACGTTCCGGCGCGACGCCTCCATCATCCGGCGCCGGGCGCGGAACACACCCCACTGCTGGTCGACCAGCACGCCGATCAGGATCACGCCGCCCATCACCGCGAAGTTCAGGGAGGACGGGATGCCGAGCAGATTGACGAGGTTTTGCAGTTCCTGCAGCAGCACGGTGCCGAGGATGACGCCTACGAGCGAGCCCTCGCCCCCGCGCAGCGAGAAGCCGCCGAGCACCGCCGCGGCGATGGCGTAGAGCTCATAGAACTGGCCGTGGCTCGCCGGCGAGATCGAGCGCGTGTACATGGCGAAGTAGATCGCCGACAGCGCCGTCAGCACACCGCAGATCACGTATGCCGCGATCACCACGCGTCCGGTGCGGATGCCCGAATACTTCGCCGCTTCCTCATTCTTGCCGATGGCATAGAGATAGCGCCCGAACACCGAGCGGTGCAGCACCACCCACATGACGATGGCGATCACGATCAGCGCGATGAAGGAATTCGGCAACCCGCCGGAGCGGCCGGCGGTCAGGAATTCGAGATCCGGGAAATTCTGGCCGAAAGCGAAGCCCGCCGTGCCGTCGGCGGTGTAGAAACGGGCGACGCCGCGGTAGATCAGCAGGCCGCAAAGCGTCACCACGAAGGGCTGCATCTTGAGCCGCGTGATCAGCCAGCCATGCACGAAGCCGATGATGGCGCCGAGCACGATGATCAGCACGAAGGCCAACGGCCAGTCCATCTCGCGCACGGCGATGAAGTCGATGAACAGCGTGCCGAGCAGCGCGATCAGCGAACCGACCGAAAGCTCGATGCCGCCGGTGATGATGACGAAGGCCTGGCCGATCGAAAGGATGCCGAACAGCGCGACCAGGTTGGAGGTGTTCGCGAGATTGATCGTCGACAGGAAGCGCGGATTTATAGCCGTGACCACCGCGCCGACCACCAGGATCAGGACCAGCAGGCCGAGGTCTTTCTTGCTCATTGCGCTCCTCCCGCGGCTTGCGCCAGCTTCGGCTTCTTGCCCACCGCCAGCAACAGCACGTTCTCCTGGCTGAAATCGTCCCGGTCGAGGATGCCGGAGATCTGCCCCTCATGCATGACCGCGATGCGGTCCGAGACGCCGATCACCTCTTCCATGTCGCTGGAGATCATCAGCACCGCGACGCCGGCATCGGCCAGCGCCCGCATCAGCGCGTAGATCTCGGCCTTGGCGCCGATATCGATGCCGCGCGTCGGCTCGTCGAGGATCATCACCTTGGGGTTCATCGCCAGCCATTTGGCCAGAACCACCTTCTGCTGGTTGCCGCCGGACAGCGTGCCGGTGCGGGTCAGGACCGATGGCGCCTTGATGCCGAGATCCTTCTTCTGCTTCTCGGCGGTGGCGAGCTCCGCGCTGGTCGACACCAGCGAGCGCTTCGCATGCGCCGGCATATTGGGCAGCGAAATGTTTTGCGCGATCGAGAGGTCGAGCAGGATGCCGGTCAGCTTGCGGTCTTCGGGTACCAGGAAGATGCCGCTCGCCACCGCATCGGCGGCCGATCCGACATTGAGCGCCTTGCCGTCCAGCGCGACACTGCCGCCGAGCCGCTCGTCGATGCCGAACAGGACGCGCGCGAGCTCCGTGCGGCCGGAGCCGACCAGCCCGGCAAGGCCGAGGATTTCGCCGCGCCGAAGCTCCAGGTCGACCGGGTGGTCGGGATAGGCGCTGGTGCGCACCGCTGTCGCCGAGAGTGCGACGCCGCCCGGCGCGCGACCCGCCTCCGCGGCTTTCTCGCGCTCCTTCAGCATGCGCCCGATCATCAGCTTGACCATCTGGTCGTGATTGATGTCGCTCTTCGGCAGCGTGCCGGCCAGCATGCCGTCGCGCAGCACCACGACGCGGTCGGCGACGCGCTCGACCTCGTGCAGGCGGTGCGAGATGAAGATGACGCTGATGCCTTCCGCCCGCAGTCCCTTGATCACGTCGAGCAGCTTTTCGGTCTCGGCGATCGGCAGGCTGGAGGTCGGCTCGTCGAGGATCACCAGCCGCGCCTTGATCGACAGCGCCTTGGCGATCTCGACCATCTGCTGCTGCGCCAGCGACAGCGAGGCGACCGGCGCGTCGGCCGAGAAATTGGCGCCGACGCGTTTCAGGAGCGGCGCCACCATCTCGCGCAGCTTGGCGCGGTCGACCAGCTTCAGCGGCCCGGCCTTGAGCGGCTCGCGGCCGAAGAAGATGTTGGCGGCGACGTCGAGGTTTTCGAACAGGTTGAGCTCCTGATGCACGAAGGCGATGCCGGAGCCGATGCTGGCTTCCACGGTCAAGCCGTCATGCGCGACGCCGTCGACGGTGACGGAGCCGCTGTCCGGCCGCGTCACGCCGCCGAGGATCTTCATCAATGTCGATTTGCCGGCGCCGTTCTCGCCGACCAGCCCGATCACCTCGCCCGGCCTGACCTCCATCGAGAACCCGTCCAACGCCACGACGCCGGGATAGGTCTTGCGCACGGCCTCGAGGCTCAGGAACGGAGCGGATTGGACGATGGATGGGTCGGAATAATTCATCACGCCATTGTTCATCGCGCTTATCGGCAGCCGGTGGGCTGCAGACTGACGGGCCGCATGCGGCCCGTCAATACGGACGCCGGCTCAAGGCGAAGCTTGAGCCGGCGCAACTGTGCATCGATTACTTGCCGGCCATCGCCTTCAGGTTGGCGGCATAGGCGTCGACATCGTCCTTGCCGATGATCTTGGTCGGCACGATGATCAAGCCGTTGGCCGGAATGCCCGACTTGTCGCCCTTGAGGTAGGCGGCCATCAGCTTCATGCCCTGATAGGCCCATTCGAAGGGCTGCTGCACCACGGTCGCGGCAACCGTGCCTTCCTTGACGCCCCCCAGCGTGATCGGATCGTCGTCGAAGCCGACGACGGTGATCTGGCCGAGCTTGCCGGCGTCGCGAAGCGCCTCATAGATGCGCGGCGTATTGTAGGAGTAGAAGCCGACCATGCAGGTGATGTCGGGGCTGGCGACCAGCGCGTCCTCGACATTCTTCTTGGCCCGTGCCTGGTCGATGTCGTCGCCGCGCACGTCCACCAGCTCGATCTTGCTGCCGGCAAGCCCCTCCTTCATGCCCTCGATGCGCTCCTTGGCATTGTCGGCGCCGAGCAGGCCGACGAAGCCCAGGCACTTGCCGCCGTTCGGCATCGCCTTCTTGGCGATCTCGGCCGCCTGCTTGCCGGCATCGACGTTGGACGAGCCGATATAGGCGACGCGCTTGGTCTGCGGGGCGTCGCTGTCGGTGGTGAACAGAGCCGTCTGCGACGCGATCTTGTTCAGCCCGTCGGTCGAGGTCTTGGGGTCGACCGCCGACACCATGATGCCCTTCACGCCGGCCGTCACAAGGTCGTCCATCAGGCGCTGCTGGATGGCGACCGACGACTGCTCGGGATATTTCAGCTCGAGATTGTAGTCGGGCAGTTCGCCCTGCGCCTTCTTCACGCCGGCTTCCGCCGCCTTCCAGAAGTCTGACGCGCCGTTGACGACAAAGGCCAGCGTCGGCTTGTCGTCGGCGCGCACGGCTGCGCTGGCCGTCAGGCCAATAGCCAAGGCCGCCGCGGCGACGGACGCGTTGCGTATCATGGATTTCATGCTTCAACCTCCCTTTTGAAACTCATCGCTGCTGTCTCGGCTGCGGCCTGGACGCCCTCCTCCTCAAGGGTCTGGCACCTAAGTCCGGGGCCGATCCAGCCGCGACCGAAACACTAGACACAGATTTGACGTTCGTAAATAGTCCGATTTGTCTGACATTTTCGTGAGGATGAGGGCAGCCCTCTTCCGGCAAATTGCCGGGCAGCGAACCTGCGCTCCTCCCAGATGCCGTCGCCGCAGCTCGCCCGGCGACGCGTTGACAGTAGATCGCTTACCGATATTAGTAAATAGTATTAGTCGCGGGATCGGACCGGCGCCCCAGCCACGGCGAACCGGGTGCCGCGGTGGGCGCCGGCGGAAGCAGGATTTGCGCTGGTCGGGTCGGCAAAACTCGGGAAAGCTGACAGCTTTGCTGACCTTTTGGCCATTTTGCCGCCGCGTGCCGTGGCTGGTGCCAACGCCCTTGTTAGTGATAATAGTTATAAGCATACCCGCTCGGTGGCGGGCTTTGCGGAACAGCCCGGCAGGTTTGGGAAAAGACCATGAGCGAACCGACGCAACTGCGCGATCCACGGGAAACGTCCAGACGCCGCAAGGCCTCGGCCAAGCCCAAGGGCCGGGTCACCATGACCGATATAGCGAGGGCCGCCGGCTGTTCGCAGGCGACGGTCTCTTTCGTGCTCAACAATTCGCCGGGCATCAGGCTGTCGCAGCAGACGCGCGACCGTGTGATCGAGGCAGCCAGAGCGCTGGGCTATTCGCCGCCGGTCTTTTCAGCTTTGCGTCCGCCCGTCACGCCCTTCGAAGGGCTGGATGGCGTCATCGGCTTTGCCGTCGATCAGCTCGCCACCAGCCCCGAGGCGGTTGTGGCCATCGAGGGCGCGCGGCAGGCCTCCTGGAATGCCGGCAACGTGCTCTTGGTGGCGCAGACCATGGGTGACACCGTCATGGAGCCGCGTGCCATCCAGGCGCTCACCCGGCGCGGCCTCTCGGCGCTGATCTACATGACCATCTTCACCCGCGAGATCACCGCGCCCGAGTTCCTCTACAGCCTCGACATTCCGGTCATCCTGCTCAACTGTTACACCGCCGACTATGCCTTCCCGGCCGTGGTGCCTTCCGAGATCGCCGGCGGCCAGAGCTCCACGCGGCATCTGATCAGCCGCGGCCACCGCCGCATCGCCACCATCACCGGCGAACCGTGGATGCAGGCGGCGCAGGATCGGCTGAAGGGCTATCGCCGCGCTTTGGCCACCGCCGACATCCCCTTCGATCCGGACCTGGTGGTGGAGGGCGACTGGTCGGCCAGCGCCGGTTATGCCGCGACGGTGAAGCTGCTTGCGCTGAAGGACCGCCCGACCGCCATCTTCTGCCAGAACGACCGCACGGCGATCGGCTGTTACGAAGCGCTGAAGGAGGCCGGCCTGCATATCCCCGGCGACATTTCCGTGATCGGCTATGACGACGAGGAGATCGCCCGCCACCTCTTCCCGCCGCTGACCACATCGATCCTGCCGCATCTGGCGATGGGCCAATGGGCGATCGAGCAATTGGAGGCACCGCCGACGCCCGGCCGCGGCCGCTATCCCATCACCAAGCTTGAATGCCCGCTGGTGGAGCGGGAGAGCGTGGGAGCGTGCCTCGCACAATTCCGGTGACCCCGTCTTGATCCAGGCCTATGATAGATTGCGCGTGTTCCTTCCCGACACAGGAAAAACGCTCGTGTGGCCGAACCGTCGTTTATGCGATCTCTTAAAGATCGAGCACCCGATCATCCAGGCTCCGATGGCCGGCTCGGCGACTCCGGAACTCGCCGCCGCGGTGAGCAACGCCGGCGGGCTGGGATCGCTCGGCTGCGCATCGATGCTGCCGGACGGCTTGCGCACCGCTGCGCGCCAGCTGCGCGCCTCGACCGAGCGTCCCTTCAACCTCAATTTCTTTGTTTTTCCCAGACCGGACACCAGCGACGCCGTACTGACCCAGGTCATCGACACGTTGCGGCCCTACTACGAGGAGCTGTCGCTCGACGAACCCTCGCGGAGGCTTCCGCCGATCGGACCGGGTTTCGACGAAGAAAAGCTTGAACTGCTGCTCGAGATCCGCCCACCGGTCGTCAGCTTCCATTTCGGCATTCCGGACGCGGCCGCGGTCGCCAAGTTGAAGCAGGCGGGGATCGTGGTTCTCAGCACCGCGACGAATGTCGCGGAGGCGCGCCAACTCGCCGACGGCGGAGCCGACGCGGTCATAGCTCAGGGCTGGGAGGCAGGTGGCCACAGGGGATCGCACGCCCCCAACCGTCCCGGTGACGGCGTGGGAACGTTGGCGCTGGTTCCCCAGGTCGTGGATGCCGTCAAGCTGCCGGTCATTGCCGCCGGAGGCATAGCCGACGGCCGCGGCATAGCGGCCGCCTTCGCGCTTGGCGCCAGCGGCGTGCAGATCGGCACCGGCTTCCTGTCTTGCGACGAGGCCGGCACCGACGGACCGCGCCGAGCCCTGATCCGCGCCGCCACGGACATGGACACGATGGTCACCGATGCCTTCACCGGCCGCGCGGCGCGGGCGAGACGCACCCGCTTCGCCTTGGAGATGGAGGTGAACCGGGCGCGTCTCCCCGACTTCCCGCAAATGGTTGCGCTCAGCGCTCCGCTCGGCGAGGCCGGTGCAAAAGGAGATTTCGCCTTCCATCTCTATGGGCAGGCGGCCGCCTTGAACCGGGAGCTTCCTGCGGGCGAATTGATGCAGACGCTCGTGGCCGAAACCGGCGAGGTGTTCGAAGCGCTTTCGACCGGCAAAACGATGCCCGCTTGAGCGAAGTCTCCGCTCGTTGACGTCCCGGACAAAGTCCCAATCCGGACTGCGACAAGATCGGCCGGCAGGCAGGCATGCCATCCGCGCGATCGATGATGCCGGCATTCGGCGGCAAGGGGCGACCGCCCAGCTCGGCCAGTTTTGCCGCGATATGCGGTCTGGGTAATCTGCGGCTGCGAAACGCACATGGCGATCCGATCACGCCGCGGAACACGGCGGCATCCTCGCTTGCGGCGGCGAAAAGCCGGGCCATGACTGGATTCGGCGGCGGAACAGGAAGGCCCTCACCAGCGCGTTCATCTCGGCGATCCGGGCTCGCTCGGCGGCAATCTGGTTGCGATAGACCGACCTGGCGCTCGGTCTCGGCATCGTATGCTCCTGCCAACGCCACCTGTGCGATCTCGGGACGATCGGCTGGTTTCGTTGCTTGGCATGGTCCCCGCGTAGGTCTAGGCTGAAACCAGCAAGGGAGGGCGGGATGACATCAAGCTTCACCGTTCACGCGGCATCCGGCTATGAGCAGCTGATGGGCCGCTGGAGCCGCAGGCTCGCGCCCAAGTTCATCGACTTCGTCGGCCTGGCCGGCGGCGAGAAGATCCTCGACGTCGGCTGCGGCACCGGCAGCCTGACCTTCGAACTGGCGAAGTCGCGCGATCTCGCCGAAATCCAGGCCATCGACTTCTCAGCCGTCTTCGTCGCGGCGGCCAAGGAGAGGAACACCGATCCGCGCATCACTATTGAGCAGGCGGACGCCACGGCGCTGCCTTTCGAGGACAATGTGTTCGACCGTGCGCTGGCGCTGCTGGTCCTTCACTTCGTGCCGGAGACCGGCAAGGCGGTGGCCGAGATGCGCCGCGTGACGCGGCCGGGCGGCGTGGTCGCCGCCGTTGTGTGGGACCATCTTGGCGGCATGCCGGCCATGCGCATGATGATCGACACCGTTGCCGCGCTCAGCGAAAGCGGCCGCCAGATGCGCAATCGCTACTGTTTCCAGCCGATGATGCAGCCCGGCGAAATGAAGCGGACCTTTGTCGAACAGGGCCTGACCGACGTCACCGAAACCGAGCTGATGATCCGCATGGATTACCAGAATTTCGACGACTACTGGGCGCCGATTGCCGCCGGCGAAGGCCCGCTCGGCAAATATATGACCACGCTCGACGCAGCCGAGCGGACCCGCACGGAGGCTGCAGTACGCGATGCCTATGAGGCCGGTCGTGCCGATGGGCCGAGGTCTTTCGCCAGCGTCGCCTGGGCCTGCCGCGGCATCGTGCGCTGACTTTTAGCGCTATCTGAGCTGCGCGCGGACGGCGTCGCGGAAACTGCGGTCGCCTAGCCGGCCAGTGCCGGCAGCCAGCGGTGCCAATAGTTGGCGCACCCGACAAGATTCGAACTTGTGACCTCTGCCTTCGGAGGGCAGCGCTCTATCCAGCTGAGCTACGGGTGCTTCCCGGGAAACCGGAAAACGAACCAGCCGGTGAGCCGGCCAGCCACGGCTTCTTAGCGGAAGCGCGTGCTAGCTTCAACGGGCAATTGGCTTGGCGGGATATTCGCCGTAGCGGGCAGGCTCGCATTCGTCCGGTGGAGGTGCTGGAGTCGAGAGCGAGCGGTCCCAACTGATGTAGGCTCGGAGGCCGGCGGCCCCACTTCGGCAATGCATCGCGACTTCCGAGCGTTGTTCAGGCGCAAGCTCTCGCCAGCCCTCACCCCTCCACCTCGCTCTTCGCCACCCTCCGCTGCACCCCGCGTGTCGCCCGCTTCTGCTTCTTGGCGGTCAGCTCGTGCATGGCATCAAGCTGCATCTGCTGCATCTCGGCCAGGCGCTGCCATTGACGCGAAATCAGGTAGTCGAGCTTTTCGTGCAGGTGCCGCACTTCGAGTTCGGCCTTGAGGTTCACCCGGTAGTCGTTGAAGGAGCGCAGCCGGTCCTTCGCCTCCTGCCGCTTCTGGCTCATCATGATCACCGGCGCCTGGATGGCGGCGATGCAGGAGAGCAAGAGGTTGAGCAGGATGAACGGGTAGGGATCGAAGGCGCCGGCCGCGCCCTCGAAGAGGTTGAGGCCGATCCAGATCAGAAGCACCGCCGCGAACGAGATCAGGAACCACCAGCTGCCGCCGAAGGCCGCCATGTCGTCCGAGACGCGGTCGGCGAAGGAGCGGCGCTCCTCGAACTCTTCTTCCGAGTTTTCCGAGATCGTGTCCTGTCTGGCGATCGATTCCACCACTTGGCGGTCGAGCTCGGAGAATTCGCCATGCTCCTGCTGCAGCAATTCCTCCATGTAGCGCATGCGGTAGCGGGCGAGTTCCTCGCGGCTGATGCGGGCGCCGCGCGGCAGGTCGGGATGGTCGGAGCGGATGCGGTCGGCGAGGCTCGGCCTGAGGTCGTCGACGCGCACCAGGTCGCGCTTGCGGAACTTCCGGCCGCTGATCGCCGACGGTTTTTTCTTGGGCTTTGCACGCGCCGTGCCGGGCAGGTGCGGCTCGGAATCCGGCACCTCCGGCGCTTCGAGGATCTCGTCCGCCGCCTCATGCTGGTCTTCCGGCACGGTGGCCGCCTCGAGATATTCGCCGCCCGAGTCGTTTTCGTTGTCGGCTATTGTCTGCGCGGATGCCTTTGGGTCGCCGGCCATGCTCAGTGCTCCTCTTCTCGGGCTTCGATACGATACGCCGAGCCGGCGCGGCATATCCATCGCGACTGTGAAGCTGGTGTGACCGAACAAGTTGTTGTGATGGATGGATCTGCTTTCGGCGCGCAAAGACATAGATCCAATTCTGGGAAGATTCGGTTGAAAGGGCTTACTGAGCAACAACAAATCTCTCGGGGCAGCGCCGCCCCTCATCCGCCTGCCGGCACCTTCTCCCTGTATAGACGGGGAGAAGGAGGCTGGGCGCAGGCTCGGCGCCTTCCTCTGCACCGCTGGCTATTGGCGAAACCGGCGATGAGAGCGCCCTTCTCCCCGTCACTTACGGGGAGAGGATGCCGGCAGGCAGGTGAGGGGCAGCGCCACCGCCGAACGCATCGGTCCTGCCTCGCTGGAGCCATGGTCACCGCCGGCGGGCTCTCTGGCCGGTCGCTTGAGCAGGCCGCCGCCACCCGGGCTTCGCTACTGCGCCAGCAAACCCGGCAGCGACGACCCTTGCGCCGGCAAACTGGGCGCCGGCACTCCCGGCGCCGGCAAACCCGGAAGCGCAGAACCGGCCGGCTGCTGCCCGGCGTACATCAGCCGCGTCTGGGCATCGGCGCTCATCGGCGCCAAGCTGCGCTGGATCAGCGCCTCGACATGGTCGTTGCGCTGGCGCGCGCTTTGGGCGCCCATCACCACCACGATCAGATGCCTGCCGTCGGCATTGTAGGAGGTGACGATGTTGTAGCCGGAGGCGCGGATATAGCCGGTCTTGATGCCATCGACGCCACGCACCCGTCCCAGCATGTCGTTATGGCCGCGCACCAGCCGGCCGCGGAACATGAAATCGCTTTCGGAGAAATAGTGGAAATGCTGCGGGAAGCGGCGCTGGAGCGCGATGCCCAGCACCGCCATGTCGCGCGCCGTGGTCACCTGGCCGTCGTCGGGCAGGCCGCAGGCGTTGCGGAAATTGGTGCTGGTCATGCCGAGCTGGCGCGCCTTGGCGGTCATCATGGCGGCGAACTGCTCCTGGCTGCCGCCGCCGAGATATTCGCCCACCGCCACCGCCACGTCGTTCGCCGACTTCACCACCATGGCGCGGATGGCGGAATCGACGTCGATCGTCTCGCCGTGCCTGAAGCGCAGCTTCGTCGGCGGCTGCGCGGCGGCGTGGTTGGATACCGGGATCTGCGTCTCCTTGCTCACCCGGCCGCTCTCCAGCGCCTCGAACAGCATGTAGAGCGTCATCATCTTGGTCAACGACGCCGGATAGCGTTGCGCCGTCGAATTGACCTCGAACAGCGTCTTGCCGGTCGAAGCGTCGACCACGATCGCGGCATATTTCTGCGGCTGCGCCGGCACGGTCAGCACGGTTTCCGGCGGCGCGGCGGTGGTGCAGCCGGCAATGAGGAGCAGTAGCACCAGCGCGGTCATCAATTTCTGGAGGAGCGAAAGCGGAGTGGACAAGATTGTTCAAAAACGGTTGCTGAGATGCGGCGAAGCTAGCGTACCGCATCCGCTCCGTCCAACTGGTTAACGGCGAGAATGAGGCATTTGCCCAGCTTTTGGCGGTTTGCAGGAGGTTGCATTGCCTTCGAGGTCGGCAGCGCCGAGTTCAACAACTGGTGGCATTGGCCTGATGCAAAATGCCTATCGCCCTGCTTGCGCCGCTGCCGCCGGTAAGGCTTTGTTGTCACCGACGATTCGAGGTTTGGCAATGGACACCCTCAGCATCAACGCAAAAGGCATCTCGGTCTCCCTCGATCTCGCCGTCGGCCACATCGCCGCCCTGGAAATCGAGGCCGATGGCCGCCGCTTGAAGCCGCTGCACCGTGCGCCCTGGGTCGGCTCGCCGCGCGCGACGTTGCCGCAAAACCTCGCCGAAGGCACGGTGCGCCTGTCCGGCGACTTCCTCTGCGCGCCGTTCTCCACCAGCGATGTCGAAGAGGCTCCCCTCCACGGCTGGACGGCCAACAGCGAGTGGGATGTCGTCGAAAGCAGTGCCATCGCCGGCGGCTGGCGCGCCGTCTTCCGCTTGCGCCGCAAGGTGATGGGTGCTTCCGTCGACAAGGTCTTCACGCTGCGCGACAACCATCCCTTCCTCTACCAGGAACACATCTTCTCCGGCGGTTCCGGCGCCATTTCCGTCGCCCACCATCCGATGACGGCGATGCAGGACGGCGGCTGGCTCGCCTTCTCGCCGAAACGTCTGGCGGTCACGCCTGAGACCCCTCTGGAGCCCGATCCGGCGCGCGGCCGGTTTCGTCTGGCCTATCCCGCCCGCACCACCGACCTCACCCGTTTCCCGCTCGCGGCCGGCGGCACCGCCGATCTCGCCGACTACCGCATGGAAGACCGGCGCGAGGATTTCATCACCCTGGTCGAGGCCGATCATGGCGGGCCGGGCTGGACGGCGCTCGCCCGCCGCGCCGAGCAGGATCTCGTGCTGGTGCTGAAGAATCCGGCCGAGCTGCCGGTCACCATGCTGTGGTTCAGCAATGGCGGGCGCGACTACGCGCCCTGGAGCGGCCGCCATGTCGGCGTGCTTGGCATCGAGGACGGCCGCGCCGCGGTCGGCCACACCGCCTCGCTCGGCGACAACTGGCTGAAGCATGAAGGCGTGGCGACGGCCTTCGCGCTTGCCGAAGGGCGCAGCGTCTCCTTCCGCCATGTCATCGGCGCGGTTCCGGCAGCCGACGTCGAACCGCCAAGCGGCCTGGAACAAGCGACCGATCGACTGCGCATCCTTGCCCAGAATGGTTCAGCGAAGGAGATACCGTTCGACGGCGAATTCCTGCGCATCGGCCGTTCCGTGCCCGCCTGAGGCCCTTGCTCCGCCATAGGATGACGACCGATCTCAAGGGCGTGCGGCAGCGGCTTTATAACCGTTTGAAATTTCTCCCCAGTGCCGCCAAGATGCGGCCGGAGTCGCTAGCGAAGAGGCGCTGATGTCCGACTTAGCCCATATCACTGCCGCCATCTTCAAGCGCGCCGGCAAGGCCAGGCGTTTCGTCGTTGCCATTGCCGGCCCGCCGGGAGCCGGCAAGTCGACCATATCGGGCAGGCTGCATGAATTGCTGCCGGAGGGCACGTCCGAAGTCGTGCCGATGGACGGCTTCCACTATGACGACATCGTGCTCAACCGGCGCGGCCTGCGCGCGCGAAAAGGGGCGCCGGAAACCTTCGATTTTGCCGGCTTCGAGACGCTTTTGAAGCGGATCCGCTCCGGCGAGCCGGACATTGCCATTCCGGTCTTCGACCGCAGCATCGAACTCTCGCGCGCCGCCGCCGAGATCATTTCCGCCGACACCAAGTTCATCCTGGTCGAGGGCAACTATCTGCTGCTCGACGAGGAGCCGTGGTCGCGGCTGGCAGAGCTGTTCGATTTCACCATTTTCGTCGATGTCCCGCGCGACGAGCTCGAGCGCCGGCTGATGGAGCGCTGGCGCGGCCATGGCAAGTCCGACGAGGACGCCCGCGCCTGGATCGCCTCCAATGACATGCCCAATATCGAGCGCGTGCTGGCGCGTCGCCGAGAGGCCGATCTGGTGATTGGTTAACCTGCTCAATTTTCACCATTTTCGGGCGGGAACCTTAAGATTTACAGGTCGTTATCTCCATGACCCGAATTGTCCGGCACTGACGCGATTCCAGGAAAGAAAGTGTGTAACGGCTTCCGGAATTGCGCGATAACAGGGAACCGTCTTATGGCAACCAAGACCAGAAAACCCGCGCCTGCAAGAAGCAGAGCCAATCAATCCAGAGCTGGTGCAGCTACCGCAACGGCCGAGCGCTCCAAGGACGCCAAGCCGAGCTTCGGCAAGGCCGCGCCCAAGAAAGTCGTGCCCGGCACCGCGCACAAGGCCCCCGCGAAGGCCGCGAAGCCGCATAAGCCGGCGGCAAGCTCGGGGCCGATCCGCACTGTGGCAAGCGTGGCGACCGGCGCGGTGGTGGCCACCGCGCGGCTTGCCGCATCCGTGCTCGGCCGAGGCGGCGCCAAGGCCAAGCCCAAATAGAGCGACTCAGCTCCTGACCGGGATAGTCAGGCCCCTCTGCACGCCGGGCCGTGCGAGGCCGCGCTCCAGCCATGCCGCGACACCGGGGAAATCGTCGAAGCCGACCAGATCGCGCGCTTCGTAGAAGCCGATCAGATTGCGCACCCAGCCCAGCGTCGCGACGTCGGCGATGGTGAACTCGTCATCCATGATCCATTGCCGGCCCTTGAGCCGCGTTTCCAGGACGCCGATGAGGCGCCGCGACTCGTCGCGATACCGCTCCAGCGGGCGCTTGTCGGCGATCTCGCGCCCGGCGAATTTGTTGAAGAAGCCGACCTGTCCGAAGATCGGGCCGATCGCGGCCATCTGGAAGAACACCCACTGGATCGTCTCGTAGCGCCGGATGGGATCGGCCGGGATCAGCTTGCCGGTCTTGTCGCTGAGGTAGAGCAGGATGGCGCCGGATTCGAACAGCCCGATCGGCTTGCCGCCGGGCCCGTTCGGATCGATGATCGCCGGTATCTTGCCGTTCGGGTTGAGCGACAGGAACTCCGGCGTCCAGCTCTCGTTCTTGCCGATGTCGACCGGATGCGGTTCATAGGGCAGGCCGATCTCCTCCAGCGCGATCGAAATCTTCACGCCGTTGGGCGTCGGCCATGAATAGAGCTGCAGGCGATCGGGATGCTTGGCCGGCCAGCGCTTGGCGATCGGAAAGGCGGACAGGTCGGTCATCGGGGCTCCGGATGCGGATGGGCGCGTGGCGGCGCGCGTGGAGGGTGGGCAAGACTTAGGACCCCGGCCCTCTGGGATCAATATGGCCGGCAATCGCCCCCCATGGACGGTCAGTCAACCGGCACCCGCAAGGATGGGAACGCGTCCGGCGCCGGCGAGCGCCCGCGTCGGGTCGCCCATCTCAGATCGCCCGTCTCAGATCGCCTTGAAGGCCAGCACGGCATTGGTGCCGCCGAAGGCAAAACTGTTGCTCAGTGCTGCGCGCACCTTGCGCTCGCGCGCCACATTCGGCGTCACGTCGAGATCGCATTCGGGGTCCGGCTCGCGGAAATTTGCAGTCGGCGGCACGATGGCGTCGCGGATCGCCATGACGCAGGCGATCATCTCCAGCCCGCCCGAGGCGCCAAGGCAATGCGCATGCATCGACTTGGTCGAGGAGACCGAGAGTGCGCTCACATGCTCGCCGAAGACGCGTTTGATCGCCGCGGTCTCGATCTGGTCGTTGGCCTTGGTGCCGGTGCCATGCGCATTGAGATAGTCGACGTCCTCGGGATTGAGCCCTGCATCCACCAGGCAGAAGCGCATCGCCGCTTCCGGTCCCTCGACGGTCGGCGCGACGATGTCGGAGGCATCGGCCGAGAGGCCCGCGCCGGCGATCTCGGCAAGGATAGTGGCGCCGCGCGCCATTGCGTGGTCGTAGCTTTCCAGCACCGCCATGCCGGCGCCTTCGCCGAGCGACAGGCCCTGGCGGTCGGCAGAGAACGGCCGGCAGGTGTCGGGCGAGAGCACGCGCAGCGCCTCCCAGCCCTTGAGCACGCCCCAGACCAGCGGCGCCTCGGTGCCGCCGGCGACCATGACGTCGGCGCGGCCGAGCCGGATCTGGTCGACGGCCGAGGCGATGGCATGATTGGCCGACGCGCAGGCCGAAGTGACGCCGAACACGGGTCCGCGCAGGCCGAGACTCATGCTGACCTGGCCGGCGGCCGCGCCTGGCATAACCTTCGGCACGGTGAAGATAGCAGCGCGGTTGCGCCCCTCGATCAGGATCGCGCGGTAATTCTCCTCGATCGTTTCGAAGCCGGCGACGCCAACGCCGACAACGGCACCCATCCGATAGGTGTTGTCGGTATGCGCGACCAGTCCGGACTGCCGCATCGCTTCGCGCGCCGCGATCACCGCCAGCAGGCTGAAGCGGTCCATCGACACCACCTGCTTGCGGTCGATGCCGTGATCGGGCAACGCCTTGATTTCGGAGCCGACCTTGACCTTCAGGTCATGCAGCGAAGGATTGTCGATCGGGCCGATTGCCGAGCGGCCGGCGCGCATGGCGTCCCAGATCGCCGGCACATCGGTGCCGAGCCCGCATATTCCGCCAATGCCGGTGATGACGACGCGCTTGAGCATGCAGTCAGGCTTTTTTCGCGATCAGTTCGCGAACCGCCTCGACCATGTCGCCGACGTTCTTGAGGTTGCTCCAGGCGTCGACCGTGTTCATCTCGATCTCGATGCCGTACTTCTCCTCGAGATCGAAGATGATCTCGGTCAATTCCAGCGAATGGATCCCCAGCGTGTTGAGATCCGTGCTCGGCGTGATTTCTTCGCCGCCAGGTTCGGCATGCGCTTTGATCTTTTCGATGATTTCGGTCGTCAGCTGGTCAGCCATTCGGTTCCTTCCCCTGTCGTTTTCCGACGCCAACTGATCAGCGCCCCTGTGTCCCCGGATTCACAAACGTCGTCGCCCCTTACCTCGCCAGGAATCCGTGTGACCGCTCCAAGGTGGCTCCCTCTATAGAAACCGAAACGATGTCAAGCAACAAGCTATATATCGACAAAGCCGGTGGAGTGCTTAACGTTGGCGCCGTGGACACGATCGACGATATCCTGATTTCGCTGCCTGCCGCGCAACGTGTTGCCGGGCGAGGCAGGCTTTTCTGCGGCAAGAGCGGCGGCAGGACCCGCCTTCAACGTCTCTATCAGGACGGATCGGCGAAGATTCGCATGCCGGCGGTGCAAGGCGACCCGCTCGAGGCCGTGCTGATCAACACGGCCGGTGGGCTGACCGGCGGCGACCGGCTTGGCTGGGAGATCGAGGTCGGCGAGGGCGCCTCGGCATCGATCACCACCCAGGCCTGCGAGAAGATCTATCGCGCCGCATCCGACCGGGCCGAGACGAAGGTCAGCCTCACGGTTGGCGCCGGCGGCAGCATTGCCTGGCTGCCGCAGGAAACCATCGTTTTCAACCGCGCGGTCTTTGCCCGCGCGCTGCATGTCGAGCTGGCGGTCGAGGCCGAGGCGCTGCTCCTGGAGGCGACGCTGTTCGGCCGGCTTGCGATGGGCGAACGGACGGTCCTGGGCAATTTCCATGACCGCTGGCGGGTTCGCCAGGGTGGCAGGCTCATCCACGCCGAGGACTTTCGTATCGGCCCGGATATCGCGGCCGGGCTCCAGCGCCAGGCCGTGGCCGGTGGCGCGCTTGCAATTGCAACGATGCTTCTCGTCTCCCCGCGTGCGGAAACCATGCTGGAGCCTGCCCGCGCGATTATCGGTGATCGGGGTGGCGCCAGTTTCTGGAGCGTCGGGCAATCTGGCAAGCTTCTTGCGAGGCTCACCGCCGGCGACGGCTACCAGCTCCGCAAGCGGCTGGTTCCGCTCGTCGAGCTGCTCAACGGACGGGCTGGCCTGCCCAAATTATGGTCACTTTGACCTTCGAATACTTTGATCTTGAGTACCGAGAAGACGCATGAACCTGACGCCGCGTGAAAAGGACAAGCTGCTGATCGCCATGGCGGCGATCGTGGCGCGCAAGCGAATGGAACGCGGCGTCAAGCTCAACCACCCCGAGGCGATCGCGCTGATCACCGATTTCGTCGTTGAGGGCGCCCGCGACGGCCGCTCGGTGGCCGAGCTGATGGAAGCCGGCGCCCATGTCGTCACGCGCGCCCAGGTCATGGACGGCATTGCCGAGATGATCCACGACGTCCAGGTCGAGGCGACATTTCCCGACGGCACCAAGCTGGTGACCGTGCACGAACCGATCCGGTGAGAAGGATCCAATGCTGGAACTCAGACCCAATTGCGAATGCTGCGACAAGGATCTGCCGCCGGAGGCGGCGGATGCGCTGATCTGCACCTTCGAATGCACCTTCTGCGCCGATTGTGCGCAAAATGTTCTCGGCGGTGTCTGCCCGAACTGCGGCGGCAATTTCGCGCCGCGGCCGATTCGGCCGGCGGCAAAGTTGAAAAAATACCCGGCCTCGACCAAGCGCGTGCTCAAGGCCGGGGGCTGCGGCCCCCGCAAGGCCGCATGAGTCGGCAATTTGAAGAGGGCCCGCCCATGATTTCCGCTTCGACGAAACGCACCGCGCTTGCCGCGATCCTCTTCCTGGCGGCGGCGATGCCGGCTTACGCCCATGTCGGCGTTGGCACGACCTCGTCCTTCACGGCGGGCTTCATGCACCCGCTGTCGGGCCTCGACCATATGACCGTCATGATCGCGGTCGGCCTGTGGGCGGCGATGAAAGGCAGCAGGGCGGTGTGGGCATGGCCGCTCGCCTTCGTCGGCGTGATGGTGGCGGGCGCAGCAGTCGGCATGCTGCAGGTTCCGGTGCCTTTCGTCGAGCTTGGTATTCTCGCTTCGGTCGTGGCCCTCGGGTTGCTGGTGGCGCTGGCGGTCGACCTGCCGGTCTCGGCGGGTGTGGCCATGATCGGCCTGTTCGCCCTGTTCCACGGCCATGCGCATGGCACTGAAGTGCCGGAGAATGCCGGCGGCCTCGAATATATGGCGGGTTTCGCCGTGGCGACGGCGCTTCTTCATGGCATCGGCATCGCGGCCGCACTCGGTCTTGGGCTCCGCTTCCGCGCCCTGGCGCGTCTTGCCGGCGCCGCCTGCGCGACGGTCGGCGCCGGCCTTGCCTTCGGCGTGCTGTGAGGCCGCGATGATCCCCGGCGAAATCATTACGGCAAAGGGCGACATCGAGTTGAACAAGGGCCTGCCGACGGTGACGCTCAAGGTCGCCAACAGCGGCGACCGTCCGATTCAGGTCGGCAGCCACTATCATTTCTTCGAGACCAATGAGGGGCTGAAATTCGACCGCGAACGCGCCCGCGGCATGCGGCTCGACATCGCTGCCGGCACGGCCATGCGCTTCGAGCCGGGCCAGGAACGTGACGTCACGCTGGTGCCGCTCGGCGGCAAGCGCGAGGTCTATGGATTTCAGCAGAAGGTGATGGGCAAGCTGTGAGGCGTGGCGGCGCGCTCAAATCACTTCGGCGGCTTGGCGGCCGCGTAGATGACGACCTTCCCGGGATTGTCGAACTCGACGGCAAGCACGTCCTCGGCCTGCACGCGCCGCGAATCGATGGCGTTGAAGACCAGGGCGTTCGCTTCGATCTCCTGCCGCAGCTCCGCGACGTCTTCCTGATGCTGCCTCACCTTGTTCTCGATCGCAGGCGGCGGCCCGCCTTCGCTGCGCGCGGCATCCGTCAGGAAAACGATATCGACGGTATCCAGCTTGGTCGTCTTGCGCACGGTGCCGATATTGTCGCGCGTGCGGTCGATGGCGGTGATGACCTTGCCGGTCTCCGTCTTCGACAACGCCTCCTCCTGCCGCACGTCGGAATCGACGATCGTCGCGCCCGGCTTGGTGCTATCCAGTGGCGGCTTGCCGTCCGCAGGCTGCGCGGGAAACGCTGGGGCGGCGACCACGAGAAGCATGGCCACCACAAGGGCTGGAAAGACAAGGGCTGGAAATCCTGTTCCGGGGCACGGGGCGCTCGCCATCGCTCGCTCCTGGTTGAACTTGTGGCGGGGCGAAAAAGGCGAAACGAGTCCTGTCGGCGGGAGGTTCCGTTTGCGATGATGCTGACGGGCCTGCAACCGGCCCGCCAGCATTGGTCGTCAGCTCGCCTTCTTGGTGATCAGCGTCAGCGCGCCGTTGGGTTGCAGGCTGGCGGCGATCACCTGCGCCGAGCTCATCCCCTTGGCTTCGAGCGCGGACTTCACCTTGGGTGTCGCGTCGATCGATTTGCGCAAGGTCTGCAGGCCGGCGTCGCCGCGTTGCGCCACGATCTGATTGACCTGCGTCTGCGTGTCCTTTGGCAGTTCCGTAATATCGACGATGCTGACGCTCTCGATCGTTGGCGGCTTGGGCGCGGCGGCAGCAGGTGCCGCAGGCGCCGGGCTCGGCTGCGGCGCGGGCTGCTGCTGCGCGCCGGCCGCACCCGCCATCATCAAGCTGGCGGCGGCCGCGAAAAGTATCGTCTTTCGCATGGATATTCCTTCCCTCGGTTTGGAAAACGGTCGTTTTGGGCTGACTCGGTCACCTCAACCGCCAAATGGGATCGGAAGGTGTCGTCGAGCGGGTCATTGCATGACCATTGGATGGCGACAATGTGCGCTCCGCGCCCACACAAACTCGCTTTTGGGAGCAATCGCTGATGGCAAGAATTTCCCGTCCCGCCTATGCGCAGATGTACGGCCCCACGGTCGGCGACAAGGTGCGGCTTGCCGACACCGAGCTCTTCATCGAGGTCGAGAAGGATTTCACCGTCCGTGGCGAGGAAGTGAAATTCGGCGGCGGCAAGGTCATCCGCGACGGCATGGGCCAGAGCCAGGTATCCAGGGCGGGCGGTGCCGTCGATACCGTCATCACCAACGCCCTGGTCGTCGACGCGCTCGCCGGGGTCGTCAAGGCCGATATCGGCCTGAAGGACGGTCGCATCGCTGCGATCGGCAAGGCAGGCAATCCGGACACCCAGGAGGGCGTCACCATCATCATCGGTCCGGGCACCGAGATCATCGCCGGCGAAGGCAAGATCCTGACGGCCGGCGGCTTCGACGCGCATATCCACTTCATCTGCCCGCAGCAGATCGAGGAAGCGCTGATGAGCGGCATCACCACGATGCTCGGCGGCGGCACCGGTCCGGCGCACGGCACCTTGGCCACCACCTGCACTCCCGGCCCCTGGCACATGGCGCGCATGATCCAGTCTTTCGACGCTTTCCCGATGAATATCGGGCTGTCCGGCAAGGGCAATGCCTCAAAGCCGGCAGCGCTGGAGGAAATGGTGCTCGCCGGCGCCTGCTCGCTGAAGCTGCATGAGGATTGGGGCACGACGCCGGCCGCGATCGACTGCTGCCTTTCGGTCGCCGACGACTATGACGTGCAGGTGATGATCCACACTGACACGCTGAACGAGTCCGGGTTTGTCGAGAACACGGTTGCCGCGATCAAGGGCCGCACCATCCACGCCTTCCATACCGAGGGCGCCGGCGGCGGCCATGCGCCCGATATCATCAAGGTCTGCGGCCTGCCCAACGTCATCCCGTCATCGACCAACCCGACGCGGCCTTACACGGTCAACACCCTGGCCGAACATCTCGACATGCTGATGGTTTGCCATCATTTGTCGCCGTCGATTCCCGAGGACATCGCCTTTGCCGAAAGCCGCATCCGCAAGGAGACGATCGCGGCCGAGGACATCCTGCACGACATCGGCGCCTTCTCGATCATCTCCTCCGACAGCCAGGCCATGGGCCGCGTCGGCGAGGTGGCCATCCGCTGCTGGCAGACCGCCGACAAGATGAAGCGCCAGCGCGGTGCGCTGGCTGAGGAGACGGGCGACAACGACAATTTCCGGGTCCGCCGCTATATCGCCAAATACACCATCAACCCGGCGATCGCGCATGGCCTGTCGAAGGAGATCGGCTCCGTGACGGCCGGGAAACGCGCTGATCTCGTGCTGTGGAACCCGGCCTTCTTCGGCGTGAAGCCGGAGATGGTGCTGGTAGGCGGCACAATCGCCGCCGCCCCGATGGGCGATCCCAACGCATCGATCCCGACGCCGCAGCCGATGCACTACCGGCCGATGTTCGGCGCCTACGGCAAGGCGCTGACCAACTCCGCGGTCACCTTCGTCTCCAAGGCGGCTTTTGATGCCGGCTTGCAGGGCAGGCTTGGCGTAGAGAAGGCGATGGTCGCGGTCGAGAACACGCGCGGCGGCATCGGCAAGCATTCGATGGTGCTCAACGACGCCACGCCGCACGTCGAGGTCGACCCGGAAACCTATGAGGTGCGCGCCGACGGCGAGCACTTGACCTGCGCGCCGGCGACCGTGCTGCCGATGGCGCAACGGTATTTTCTGTTTTAGCGCTACCGCATTTCATTCGTCCTGCGGCTCTTCGACCTCATCGCCTGATCGCCATTGGGCTGATGGCTTGGATGGTCTAGGCTCCGGGAAAAGGCAGGATTCGAACCATGTACAAGGCCGTCGGATCACGAGGTTCCCGGGTCAGCCGCGTGCTCTGGATGCTCGAGGAGCTCGGGCAATCCTATGAGTTCGTAGAGGTGAAGCTGCGCTCGCCCGAGACCTATGCGCTGAACCCTTCCGGCAAGGTGCCGATCCTGATCGACGGCGAGCTGACGATCACTGATTCGGCGGCGATCTGCGTCTATCTGGCGCACAAGCATGCCGATAAGGGAATGGGCGCCGATCCCGGGCTCGCCGGCCGCGCCGAGTTGGATTCTTGGATGCATTTCGCGCAGAGCGAGTTCGAAGCGCCGCTGTGGAACAAATTGCGCCACCGCTTCATCCTGCCCAAGGAGCTGCGCGTCGATGTCGGCCCTGCCGCCGCCCATGATTTCGCTTCGGAAGTCAAGGCACTAGACCGCCGGCTCGGCGACAAGCCTTTTGCGCTCGGCGACCGCTTTTCCGCCGTCGACGTTCTGCTCGGCGATATGGGTGGTTGGGCGCGCGCCGGCCGGTTCCCGGTCGACTCAGATCGCGTCAACGCCTATTTCGATCGCGTGCTGTCGCGACCCGCCCGGGCGCGGGCGCAAGCCAATGGCGGAGCCATGAAATGAAGCTCAACATCAACACCGATTTCACCAAATTTCCGCGCGCCGTCTCGGTGCTCCCGGCCGGCGAGGGCGGAGCGGCGACACCTTTCGACAAGGCTATCTTGACGCATGACGAGCGGCATCTGCGCCGCCGCGCCATCGAAACCGCCGGCGGCGACAGGGTGTTGGTCGATCTGCCCGAGCCGGTGGCGCTCGGCAATGGCGACCGGCTGGTGCTGGAGGACGGCCGCCAGCTCGAGATCGTCGCCGCGCCCGAAGAGGTCTACGACATCCGCGCCCGCGACACCGTGCATCTCACCGAGCTTGCCTGGCATATCGGCAACCGCCACCTCGCGGCGGCAATCGAGGCGGACCGTATCCTCATCCTGCGCGACCATGTCATCAAAGCGATGCTGGAGGGGCTCGGCGCCAGGGTCCGCGAGGTGCTGGAACCGTTCAGTCCCGTGCGCGGCGCCTATTCCGGACATGGCCACGACCATGGCCATGCGCATGATCATCACGGCCACGACCATCACGATCATGATCACGCGCATGGCCATCATGACCACGACCACGATCACCATCATCATCATGACTGACCAGCCGTCCGGTACCGCACTGCTGCGGCTGATGGCCTGGCTGTCGCCGTCCTTTCCGGTCGGCGGCTTCTCCTACAGTCACGGTATCGAGCGCGCCGTGCATGACGGACTAGTCGCCGATCGCCGGGATCTCGCCGAGTGGCTGGGGACGCTGGTCGAGATGGGCTCGGGCTGGAACGATGCGGTGCTGTTTGCCGAAAGCTGGCGGCGTGCGCGTGACGGCGGCGATATCGCCGAAGTTGCCGCGCTTGCCGAGGCGCTTGCCGGATCGCAGGAGCGTCACGTGGAAACCATGCTCCAAGGCGCCGCCTTCCAAAAAGCCGCCTCTGCCTGGCCTTGTCATGCGCTCGAGCGGCTGCCTGCGGAGTGCCCCTATTGCGTCGCTGTCGGCGCGATCGCTGGCAGCGATGGCATCGCCTTGGCGGACGCGCTGTCGGCCTTCCTGCAGGCCTTCTTCTCCAACCTCGTGCAGGCCGCTATCCGGCTCGGCGTTGTAGGACAGGTCGATGCCACCGCTTTGTTAGCCGGCTTCGAACCGTTGGCGCTCGCGACAGCTGCTCGCGCCGCGAACTCCACGCTCGATGACCTCGGCGGCTCGGCCTTGATATCCGACATTGCGGCGATGAAGCACGAAACCCAATATTCGCGTCTGTTCCGCTCATGATCATACTTGCCTTTGTCCTCTCCCTCATCCTGCTGCTGATCACCACGCTGCATGTCTATTGGGGCATAGGCGGCATCTGGCCGGGAAAGGACGCGAAATCCTGCGCCCGCGCCGTCGTCGGCTTTCGCGGCGTGGATGACATGCCCTCGCCCGTCGCGAGCTTTGCCGTCGCCGCGTGCCTGGCGCTCGCGACGCTATGGCCGCTGGCCCTTGAAGGCGTCTTCGCCTCGCCCTTTCCCAGGCAGGGCCTTGCCGCTACCGCGCTGCTCTTCGGCATCGTCTTCTTCGGGCGAGGCATAGCCGGCTTCACCCCCTGGTGGCGCGGGCTGACGCCGGAGCAGCCTTTCGCACGGCTCGACCAGCGCCTCTACTCGCCGCTCTGCCTGTTGATCGGGCTGGGCTTCGCAATCCTCGCCATCACGGAGTTTCCGGCATGAGCCAAGCCAATGGTCCCCTGCGCATCGGTATCGGCGGTCCCGTCGGTTCCGGCAAGACGACGCTCACCGAAAAGCTCTGCAAGGCGCTGCGCGACAGGTTCTCGATCGCCGTCGTCACCAACGACATCTACACCAAGGAAGACGCCATGATGCTGGCGCGCCTGCAGGCGCTGCCGGAGGAGCGCATCGTCGGCGTGGAGACCGGCGGCTGTCCGCACACGGCCATCCGCGAGGACGCCTCGATCAATTTGCGGGCGATCGCCGAGCTGCACCGCAAATTCCCCGACCTCGACATCGTCTTCATCGAATCCGGCGGCGACAATCTCGCCGCCACCTTCTCGCCGGACCTTGCCGATCTGACCCTCTATGTCATTTCCGTTTGCCAGGGCGAGGAGATACCGCGCAAGGGCGGCCCGGCCATCACCCGCTCAGACTTCCTCGTCATCAACAAGAGCGATCTGGCGCCCTATGTGAACGTCAACCTGGACGTCATGCAGGCGGACGCCGCCCGCATGCGCGGCAAGCGGCCATTCGGCTTCACCGATCTGTCGCGCGGCAAGGGTCTGCAGGAGGTGATCGAGTTCATCGTCGAGCTGGGCGGGCTGCAATCGGCACGGCCTGCCGCCTGACCCATCAGTTTGCGGTTGCTGGCAGCCGCCATGCACGGCATGCTCGGCCAAACCGGAGGATTTTCGATGAGCCTTGCCCGTCTGCAGAAGGAAACGCTGACCAACCTGCCTTATTACCAGGAGCGGGTCGATCTCGCCGCCGCCTTCCGCTGGACGGCGCGGCTCAACATGCATGAGGCGGTCGCCAATCATTTCTCGCTGTCGGTCAACGAGGACGGCACGAAGTTCCTGATGAACCCGAACCAGGTGCATTTCTCGCGTATCAAGGCGAGCGATCTGCTTTTGATCGACGCCAACGATCCCGAAACGCTCTCCGGCCCCAACGCGCCCGACCCGACGGCTTGGGGCCTGCACGGCGCCATCCACCGCAACGTGCCGCATGCGCGCTGCGCCATGCATGTGCATTCGATCCACACCACGGTGCTTGCCTCGCTGGCCGACTCCACCTTGCCGCCGATCGACCAGAACTCGGCCATGTTCTTCAATCGTCATGTCGTGGACCCTCATTATGGCGGGCTGGCCTTCGAAGAGGAGGGCGAGCGCTGCTCAAGACTGCTCGTCGATCCCAAGGTCAAGGTGATGGTCATGGGCAATCACGGCGTGATGGTCATCGGGGATTCTGTCGCCGACACCTTCAATCGCATGTTCTATTTCGAGCGTGCCGCCGAGACCTACATCAAGGCGCTGTGGACCGGTCGGCCGCTGCGCACGCTCTCCGACGAGATCGCGGAAAAGACGGCGAGCGAGATGGACGACTATCCCGGGCAGGCCGAGCGCCACCTTGCCGAACTGAAGGCAATCCTCGACGAGGAAGAGCCGGTCTACAGGAACTGAGCTCCGCGGTTGTGGGTGACGCTGGAGGCTTGGCTTTCGCTTATTTTCGAAGCCGGGCGCTGCCCCTCACACTCTCCCCGTGAAGCACGGAGAGAGGGAAATCGCAGCGTCGGAGCGTGTCCCTTCTCCCCGTAGTCACCGGGAGAAGGTGCCGGCAGGCGGATGAGGGGCAGCGTCGAGGCCTGGAAAGTCTATTCAGAGACCCAATTGCGCCCGCAGTTCCTCGGCGCTGTTGATGACGATTGCGCCGGGCGGCCCTTCCATCGGCGCTTCCGGCCAGAAAATCGTCTTCATGCCGGCAGCCAGGCCGGCCATCGCGCCGGTGCGGCTGTCGTCGACCGCGACCGCGTCGGCCGGATCGATGCCGGCGAGATAAGCCGCGCGCAGGAAGGGTTCCGCATGCGGCTTGCCTTGGCGTACGTCGTTTCGGCTCACCGTGTACATGCCGGGATAGACGAGACCGACCGCGCCGAGATTGGCGTCGACGATCAGCCGGTCCGAATTGGACACCACCGCCTGCTCGACGCCTAGCGCGCGCAATTCGTTGAACACCTCGATCGCGCCGGGCCGCGGCTTGAGCGTCTCGGCCATCGGCAGATAGTGGTCGTATTTGCGCACGATCCAGTCATCGAAGTGCAGGTCGAGGCCGAACTGGTCGCGCAGCATTTCGTAGACCGGCCATGCCGCGACGCCCAGCACCCGTTCGTGCAGGTCGGTCGGCGGCGTGATGCCGACGCTGCGCAAAGCCGCCACAAGTGCTGCCTCGTGCAGCGGCTCGCTGTCGACCAGCGTGCCGTCCATGTCCCAGAAAACCGCTTTCGGCGTCATGCAAGGCTCCTTTTGCCGATCCCTTAATGGGTTTCCGGTCAGAGATAAACCGCTCTCCCGGCAAATGGTTGAGGCGAGCGCGAATGGTGCCATCCTTGGTCGGCAGGGGCGCAAGCAATTGCTCTTTCAATTGACAATTGCGCAGGGCCGCTTTCGCTGTAATCTAGAGGGCCGCTATTGTCGGGCTTGGGGAGGCAGAATGTGAACGCGCGACAGGAAACCGGCAGCACCAGGTTGGACGACGCCGCGCGCGCCGGCTGGCTCTACTATGTTGCCGGCAATACCCAGGATCAGATCGCCGCCAAGCTCGGTATTTCCAGGCAGACGGCGCAGCGGCTCGTCTCGCTGGCGATGTCGGAAGGGCTGATCAAGGTCCGCGTCGATCATCCGATCGCCAATTGTCTCGACCTTGCCGCGCGGCTGAAGTCGCGTTTCGCGCTCGATCTCGTCGAGGTGGTGCCGAGCGATCCGACCTCGTCCTCGACGACGATCGGTGTCGCCGAGGCGGCGGCTGCCGAAATCGAGCGGCGGCTGCGCTCCGCCGCCCCCATCGTCATGGCCATCGGCACCGGGCGCACCCTGAAGGCGGCGATCGAGCTGTTGCCGCCGATGGAGTGCCCGCAGCACAAGGTGGTGTCCTTGACCGGCAACATCTCGCCCGACGGCTCGGCCGCCTTCTACAACGTCATCTTCACCATGGCCGATCGGGTCAAGGCGCGCTCCTTCCCGATGCCGCTGCCGGTCATCGCCTCCTCGCCGGAAGAGCGCGACATGCTGCTCAGCCAGCCAATGATCCAGCCGACGCTGGCGCTGGCCGCGGAAGCCGACGTCACCTTCGTCGGCATCGGCGATCTCGGCCCGAAGGCGCCGCTCTACGAGGACGGCTTCATCTCGGAAGGGGAACTGAAGGCGCTGCAGAAAGCCGGCGGCGTCGCCGAGATTGTCGGCTGGGTTTTCGACCGCGAAGGCCGCATGATCGAAGGCATCACCAACGACCGCGTTTCGTCCGCCGCCTTGCCGTCACGCGAGAAGTCCTTGGTCATCGCGCTTGCCATGGGCGAGCGCAAGCTGCCGGGCATCCTCGCCGCCGTGAACCGGCGTTTGGTCAACGGCCTCATCACCGACGAACGGACAGCCACCGCCCTGCTCGGCGGCGCGTGATCGTGATCCTGGGCTCGGGCCGAATCTGACGCGACGAGCCGTTGGCGATAAAAAGAAACCCGGCTATTTGTAGCGTCCATGCGGATCGTTGCCATCGAGGAAGCCCATGTCCCGCTGCAGGTGCTCCGACAGTTCTCGCACATCGACATAGCCGCGCCTGTGGCTGGCGAACCACGAGAATTCCCGCGCCAGCAGCGAAATCCATCCATGTATTGGGGTCGAATCGAATTTTTCCTGCATCGGGGTCATGATCGTCAGCCTTCGCTATGCTTGAACTGGAGTGATCGTCGACCCCAAATATCGGGCTGATCGGCACGTGCCTCCAATCAAACGTCGATCATGACCCATAAAGAGGCCTTATGCCCGATCTGAGCTCCCGGCAGAATGTCCAGCTCCCGCCCCTGCAGGCGATTCGGGTGTTCGAGGCCGTGGCCAGACACCTCTCCTTCACCAAGGCTGCCGAGGAGCTCGGCATGACCCAGGCCGCCGCGAGCTATCAGATCAAGCTTCTGGAAGAGCGCATCGGCGCGCCGCTGTTCCTGCGCCGTCCACGGCAGATCGAGCTGACCGAACCCGGCCAGCGTCTTGCGCCGGCTGTCAGCGAGGCATTCGCGCTGCTGAGCGGCGCCTATGCGGCCGCCCGAGCCGGCGCCGACGGCGTGCTTTGCGTTTCCACCCTGCTCACCTTCGCCTCGAACTGGCTGGCGCAGCATCTGGGATCCTTTCAGGTCGCGCACCCCTCGCTTGCCGTGCGTGTCGACACCTCGAACCGAGTCGTCGATTTCGCGCGTGAGGACGTCGACATCGCCATCCGCTCCGGCGGCGGCAAATGGCCCGGCGTGGAAACGCATAAGCTGTTCAGGGCCGACTTCACCCCGGTGCTCAGCCCCAGGCTTGCGGCGAGCATCGGCGGCGTCAAGGAGCCCGCCGACCTGCTCAAGCTCCCCATCCTCGATCCCGGCGACATCTGGTGGCAGGAATGGTTCGCGCTCGCCGGCCTGCCCGCGGAGGAACTCGCCAGCCGTCCCGGCACCAGCATGGGCGCGCAGGCCTATGAGGCCAATGCCGCGATGGCCGGGCAAGGTGTTGCGATCGTCACCAGCGCCCTGTTCAAGAACGAGCTTGCCGACGGCCGGCTGATCCAGCCCTTCGATCTCGTCGGCGACGACGGCCACGCCTACTGGCTGGTCTATCCCACGGCCCGGCGCAACGTGCCGAAGATCCGCGCCTTCCGCGATTGGATTCTCTCCGAGATCGCCTGCCAGTAGCCCGACATCACAGCCTGCCGTCTCCGCTACGCATCGCCCAGACGGGCGCGACATCGATTTGTGCTGCGCTGCAGCATCGATTCCGGCTTGACATAATTCACACTTAGTGAGTAATTGCCCACAGCCAAAGCAAATGCTCATCTTGGTTTTAGGGAGGAATTGATGAAACTTCGCACGCTCACCCTGGGCCTGTTGTCGGCCAGCGCCCTTGCATTCGCCGCGCATGCCGAATCCATCACCATCGCCACCGTCAACAATGGCGACATGGTCCGCATGCAGAAGCTGACGGACGACTTCACGAAGGCCAATCCCGACATCCAGCTCAACTGGGTCACGCTCGAAGAGAACGTGCTGCGCGAGCGCGTCACCACCGACATCGCCACCAAGGGTGGCCAGTACGACGTCTTGACCATCGGCACTTACGAGGTTCCGATCTGGGCCAAGCAGAGCTGGCTCTTGCCGCTCGAGAAGCTCGGCGACGACTACGACGTCAAGGACATCATCCCGGCCATTGCCGGCGGCCTTTCGGTCGACGGCAAGCTCTATGCCGCGCCCTTCTACGGCGAGAGCTCCTTCGTCATGTACCGCAAGGACCTGATGGAGAAGGCGGGGCTCAAAATGCCCGACGCGCCGACCTGGGACTTCATCAAGGAGGCCGCCGACAAGATGACCGATCGGGCCAATGGCGTGAACGGCATCTGCCTGCGCGGCAAGGCCGGCTGGGGCGAGAACATGGCCTTCCTGACCGCCGTGTCGAACTCCTTCGGCGCCCGCTGGTTCGATGAGAACTGGAAGCCGCAATTCGACCAGCCGGAATGGAAGAACACGCTGCAGTTCTATGTCGACCTGATGAAGGCAGACGGTCCTGAGGGCGCGTCCTCCAACGGCTTCAACGAGAATCTTGCGCTCTTCCAGCAGGGCAAGTGCGGCATGTGGATCGATGCCACCGTCGCCGCGTCCTTCGTCTCCGACCCGAAGGCCTCGCAGGTCGCCGACAAGGTCGGCTATGCGCTGGCGCCCGACAAGGGTCTCGGCAAGCGCGGCAACTGGCTGTGGGCATGGTCTCTCGCTATCCCCGCCGGCACCAAGAAGGCGGACGCCGCCGAGAAGTTCGTCTCCTGGGCGACCTCGAAACACTACCTCGAACTGGTGGCTTCGAAGGAAGGCTGGGCCAACGTTCCGCCCGGAACGCGGACCTCGCTCTACAACAATCCGGAGTACCAGAAGGCAGCGCCCTTCGCGAAGATGACGCTGGACTCCATCAATGCCGCCGACCCGACGCATCCGACCGTCAAGCCGGTGCCCTATGTCGGCGTGCAGTTCGTGGCCATTCCGGAATTCCAGGGCCTCGGCACCACCGTCGGCCAGCTCTTCTCCGCCGCCCTTGCCGGCCAGTCGAGCGTCGATGATGCGCTGAAGCAGGCCCAGGACGCGGCGACTGCCGCGATGACCGAAGGCGGCTACCTCAAGTAAGGCTCCTCCCGGTGCCGAACGCCGGTAGCGGATCATGACCGGCATAGGCCGCCCGAAACCCAGTTCGGGCGGCCACCTTTGCAATCAGGAATTCTGGCACAAGTCTAAATCCGGCTGACCTTGGGAGGGTGACCGTCATGGCTACTCAGCAAACCCGTTCGCTTGCCCGTTTCATGATGGCGCCGTCGGTGATCCTGTTGTTCGTCTGGATGATCGTGCCACTGGTCTTTACGCTGTGGTTCTCGTTCCTCCAGTACAACCCGCTCAATCCGATCCGCGATGGGTTCGTCTGGTTCGCCAATTACAAGCTCTTCTACTCCAACCCCGCCTTCCTGCAGTCGATCATCAATACACTGACCATCGTCGTCAGTGTCCTGGCCATCACCGTGATTGGCGGCATCCTTTTGGCGCTGCTGCTCGACCAGCCGATCTGGGGTCAGGGCTTCGTGCGCATCCTGGTCATCTCGCCGTTCTTCGTCATGCCGCCGGTGGCGGCGCTTGTCTGGAAGAACATGATCATGCACCCGCAATACGGCGTCTTTGCCGATATTGCCCGCTTCTTCGGCGCCAACCCGATCGACTGGTTCGGTCAGCACCCGCTGACCGCCGTCATCCTGATCGTCGCCTGGCAATGGCTGCCCTTCGCGACGCTGATCCTGCTCACCTCGCTCCAATCGCTTGACGGTGAGCAGAAAGAGGCGGCCGAGATGGATGGCGCCGGCTTCCTCAGCCGCTTCTGGTATCTGACGCTGCCGCACATGTCGCGCGCCATCACCGTCGTCATCCTGATCCAGACCATCTTCCTGCTCTCGGTCTATGCCGAGATCCTGGTCACCACCAATGGCGGTCCCGGCTACGCCTCCACCAACCTGCCGTTCCTCGTCTACCAGAAGGCGCTCTTGGAATTCAAAATCGGCCAGGCGTCGGCAGGCGGCGTCATCGCGGTCATTCTCGCCAACATCGTCGCCTTCTTCGTCATGCGCGCGGTCGGCAGGAACCTGGACAAGTAGGGGCAAGACGATGCCACTTGCGCTGAACCACCCCCACTCCGTCCCGCTGCGCGGGACACCTCTCCCCCAGCCCGGGGGAGAGGAAACGCCTGCATCGAAGCCCCGCGCTTCCTCTACCCCGTCGATCGGGGGAGAGGTGGTTTGCGCAGCAAACCGGAGTGGGGGTCGTCGACCCTGCCGCCAACATCGCCGATACGGGAGGACCTGACATGGCACGCGCAGTCACCAGCCAGCACAAGACGATCGCAACAGTCGCGGCCTGGGTCGTCGCCCTGCTGATCTTCTTCCCGATCCTTTATACGATCATCACATCCTTCAAGTCGGAGCAGGAGGCGATCCAGGGCTTCGCCCTGATCCCGTCGGGCACCACCGAAAGCTACTCCGAGGTGCAGGCGCAGAGCGGCTATTTCAAGTTCTTCCTCAATTCGGTGATCCTGTCGGTCGGCTCGACCGTCCTTGCGCTCATCGTCGCCGTGCCGGCGGCCTGGTCGATGGCCTTCTCGCCGACCAAGCGGACCAAGGACATCCTGATGTGGATGCTCTCCACCAAGATGATGCCGGCCGTCGCCGTGCTGTTCCCGATCTATCTGATCTTCCGCGACACCGGCCTGCTCGACAGCCGCATCGGCCTCACCATCATGCTGATGCTGATCAACCTGCCGATCGTGGTCTGGATGCTCTACACCTATTTCCGCGAGATCCCGGGCGAGATCCTCGAAGCGGCGCGCATGGACGGCGCCTCCCTGTGGAACGAGATCATCTATGTGCTGACGCCCATGGCCGTTCCCGGCATTGCCTCGACCATGCTCTTGAACATCATCCTGGCCTGGAACGAGGCGTTCTGGACGATCCGCCTGACCACCACCGAGGCCGCACCGCTCACCGCCTTCATCAGCTCCTTCTCCAGTCCGCAGGGCCTGTTCTGGGCCAAGCTCTCGGCCGCCTCGACATTGGCGATCGCGCCGATTCTGATCATGGGCTGGTTCAGCCAGAAGCAGCTGGTGCGCGGCCTGACCTTTGGCGCCGTGAAGTAAACCGTAAGCGGCGGGCGAAATCCGGGGAGGAAACCATGGGAAACATCACGCTCAAGAACGTCTCCAAGTCCTTCGGGTCGACGACGATCATTCCGAACATCGACCTCGCCATCGAGGACGGCGAGTTCGTCGTGTTCGTCGGCCCCTCGGGTTGCGGCAAGTCAACGCTGCTCAGGCTGATCGCCGGGCTGGAGGACACCAGCGGCGGCACCATCAGCATCGATGGCCGCGACGTCACCCGCGAGGCGCCGGCCAAGCGCAAGCTTGCCATGGTCTTCCAATCCTACGCGCTCTACCCGCATATGACGGTCGCCAAGAACATCGCCTTCCCGCTGAAGATGGCCGGCGAGGACCAGGCGACCATCGACAAGAAGGTCAAGGACGCGGCGCGCGTCTTGAACCTCACCAACTATCTCGAGCGGCGCCCGGGCCAGCTCTCCGGCGGCCAGCGCCAGCGCGTCGCCATCGGCCGCGCCATCGTGCGCCAGCCATCGGCCTTCCTGTTCGACGAGCCGCTGTCCAACCTCGACGCAGCCCTTCGCGGCACCATGCGGCTGGAGATCAGCGAACTGCATCATCAGCTGAAGACGACGATGATCTATGTCACCCACGACCAGGTCGAGGCCATGACCATGGCCGACAAGATCGTCGTGCTCAATGCCGGCAACATCGAGCAGGTCGGCTCGCCGATGGAACTCTACAAAACGCCGAAGAACCTGTTCGTCGCCGGCTTCATCGGCTCGCCGAAGATGAACTTGATCGAAGGCGCGCCGGCCGACAAATATGGCGCCAAGACCATCGGCATCCGGCCCGAGCACATCAACATCTCGACCACGGCCGGCGACTGGAAGGCGACGGTCGGCGTTGCCGAGCATCTCGGCTCCGACACCTTCCTGCATGTCCAGACCGATGGCATCGGCACGATCAATGTGCGCGCCGACGGCGAGGTTGCCGTCAAGCACGGCGACACCGTCTACCTGACGCCCGACAAGGCCAAGCTCCATCGCTTCGGCGCCGACGGCAAGGCGCTGGCGCAGTGAGGCTCAAAGGCAAATCGGCGCTGATCACCGGATCGGCGCGCGGCATCGGCAGGGCCTTCGCCGAAGCCTATGTTCGCGAAGGCGCCAGGGTGGCGATTGCCGACATCAATCTCGAAGCGGCGGAAGCGACGGCAAAGGATATCGGCTCTGCCGCTTACGCGATCCGGCTCGACGTCACCGACCAGTCCTCGATCGAGGCCGGCGTGAAAGCCGTCGAAGCGAACGCCGGCGGCCTCGACATCCTGATCAACAATGCCGCCTTGTTCGACCTTGCGCCCATCGTCGAGATCAGCCGCGCGAGCTACGACAAGCTCTTCTCCGTCAATGTCGCCGGCACGCTGTTCATGCTGCAGGCGGCGGCCCGCTCGATGATCGCTGCTGGCCGGGGCGGCAAGATCATCAACATGGCGAGCCAAGCCGGGCGCCGCGGCGAGCCGCTGGTCGCGGTCTATTGCGCCACCAAGGCCGCCGTCATCTCGCTTACCCAGTCGGCCGGACTCGACCTGATCAAGCACCGCATCAACGTCAACGCCATCGCACCGGGCGTCGTCGACGGCGAGCATTGGGATCACGTCGATTCGCTGTTCGCCAAATATGAGAACCGGCCGAAGGGCGAGAAGAAGAGGCTCGTCGGCGAAAGCGTGCCCTATGGCCGCATGGGTCGAGCCGAAGATCTGACTGGCATGGCGGTTTTCCTCGCCAGTGACGAGGCCGAATACATTGTCGCCCAGACCTACAACGTCGATGGCGGTCAATGGATGAGTTGAGGGGGAAGCGCGCCTCTCTTCCTCCGGGGAGGACGCGTCGCGGGGCAGCTGAGGGGCGCATACCGGCAAACGGATGCTCCCCCTCACCGCTCGCCCCAAGCGGGTGACTTGGGGGTTGGATTGTCGGGCTGCACTCGGCCAAAGGGTAAATAAGATGACCGTGAAACTCTCTTCCTCGAACCTCGCCAAGCTTCCGTCGAAGGTTTCCGGTCCGAAATACGATCGCGCCGCGCTGAAGGCCGGCATCGTGCATTTCGGCGTCGGCAACTTCCACCGCTCGCACCAGGCTGTCTATCTCGACGACCTGTTCAATTCCGGCCTCGGCCATGACTGGGCGCTGATCGGCGCCGGCGTGTTCGAGGGCGAGAAGGCCGGCCGCGCCAGGCTGCAGGAGCAGGACTGGCTGACCACCGTGGTCGAGCAGGACCAGGGCCATATGAGCGCCCGCGTCACCGGCGCCATGGTCGATTTCCTGATGCCGGGCGATGCTGAGGCGATCGTCGAGCAGCTCGCCGACCCTGCGATCAAGATTGTGTCGCTGACCATCACCGAGGGCGGCTATTTCATCGATCCGGCCTCCGGAAAGTTCAATCCGGCCCATCCCGATATTGTCGCCGATGCTCAGCCGGGTGCGGCACCGAAGACGGTCTTCGGCATCATCCTTGCCGGACTGGTGCGCCGGCGCGCCGACGGCATCGTGCCGTTCACGGTCATGTCCTGCGACAACATCCCCCACAATGGCCACGTCACCTCCGACGGCGTCATCGGCCTTGCCCGGCTGATCGACGAGGCTCTGGCCAACTGGGTGAGGGACAACGTCGCTTTCCCGAACGGCATGGTCGACCGCATCACGCCGGCCACCACCGATCGCGAGCGTAGCATTCTGGCCAATAATTTCGGGCTGGAGGACAATTGGCCGGTCTTCTGCGAACCGTTCAAACAATGGGTGCTGGAAGATCGTTTCACCGCCGGTCGGCCGCCGCTGGAACGGGCCGGCGTCCAATTCGTCAAGGATGTCTCGCCTTACGAGCTGATGAAGATCCGCATCTTGAACGGCGGCCACGCAGCCATCGCCTATCCGGCGGGCCTGATGGACATCCATTTCGTGCATGAGGCGATGCAGGAGCCGCTGGTGCGCGGCTTCCTCGCCAAGCTGGAGCGCGACGAGATCATCCCCACCGTTCCGCCGGTGCCGGACACGGTGCTCGAGGATTACTACCAACTCATCGAGCGCCGCTTCTCCAACCCCAAGATCGGCGACACCATCCGAAGGCTTTGCCTCGACGGTTCCAACCGCCAGCCGAAATTCATAATTCCGACCGCCGCGGACCGACTGAAGGCGGGGAAAGGTGTTGCCGGCCTGGCTCTGGAGTCCGCGCTCTGGTGCCGCTACTGCTTCGGCACCACCGACAGCGGCGCCGTCATCGAGCCGAACGATCCGAACTGGGACCGGATGCAGGCGGCCGCCAAAGCGGCGAAGAACTCGCCCGAGGCCTGGCTGGCGATGGACGACATCTATGGCGATGTCGGCCGCTCCGCTGTCTTTGCCGAAGCCTTCGCCCATGCGCTGAACGAATTGTGGGCGAACGGCGCGCGCGAAACCTTGACGCGCTATCTCGCCGATAAGCTCTGAAGCTCTTTGGACGCAGCCGCAATGACGCCCGAGCTGGTCATCTTCGACTGTGACGGCGTGCTGGTCGACAGCGAGGCGCTTTCGGTTTCCGCGTTGCTGGGCATGATCGAGCTCGCCGGCGGCACGGTATCGGAGGACGCGGCCTACGAGCATTTCCTCGGCAAGAGCATGAAGAGCGTGCGCGAGATTCTCGGCAGCGATTTCGGCCTGGAGATCAGCGACCAGCATCTCACCGCCATGCGCGTCGAGCTGATGCGCAAGTTCCGCGAGGAGCTGAAGCCGATCCCCGGCATCAAAGAGATCCTGCCGAAGCTTGGCCTGCCCCATTGCGTCGCCTCTTCCGGCACGCTGGAGCGCATCCGCTACGCGCTCGAGGTCACCGGCCTGCTGGGCCTGCTGGAGCCGCACCTCTTCAGCGCCGCCATGGTCAAGCGCGGCAAGCCGGCGCCGGACCTGTTCCTCCATGCCGCCGCCGCGATGCGCGCTGATCCGGGCAAATGCCTTGTCATCGAGGACAGCCCGGCCGGCATCGCCGCGGCGCGAGCGGCGGGGATGCGTGTCTTTGCCTTCACCGGCGGATCGCATGCAAACAACCCTGCGCTCAAGGCGCGGCTTGCGTCGACCGAACCGGACTTTATATTCGCTGACATGCTGCAATTGCACGACCTGATTGCAGACCTGGGAGCGAGAGTAAAAGCATCTTGACGAGTTTTGTTTGCGCGGTCGATGTCGGCACCGGGAGCGCTCGCGCGGGCATTCTCGACTCGCATGGCAACCTGCTCGGCCGCGCCGAGCGGCCGATCGCCATGCACCAGCCTAAGCCCGATCACGCGGAGCACGATTCGGAAAATATCTGGTCGGCAGTCTGCGCCGCCGTGCGGGCCGCGCGCGAGAAGACGAACGTCGCCGCATCGGATATTGTCGGCATCTCCTTTGACGCCACCTGCTCGCTGGTGGTGCGCGGCAGGCGGGGCGATCAGCTGAGCGTCTCGGTCACCGGCGAGAAGCGCTGGGATACCATTGTCTGGCTCGACCATCGCGCCATCGCCGAAGCTGACGAATGCACCAGAAGCGGCCATGCGGTGCTCGACTATATCGGCGGGGTGATGTCGCCGGAAATGGAAACGCCGAAGCTGATGTGGCTGAAGCGCAACCTGCCCGCCACCTGGAATGAAGCCGGCTATCTGTTCGATCTCGCCGATTTCCTGACCTGGAAAGCGACCGGATCTCTCGCCCGCTCGCAATGCACGCTGACGGCCAAATGGACGTATCTCGCGCATGAGGAGACGGGCTGGCGGCGCGATTTCTTCAAGCTCGTCGGCATCGGCGATCTCTTCGAACATGGCAATCTTCCGGACAAGGCGAGCCCCGTCGGCACCGATATCGGGCAACTCACGGCCGATGCGGCGGCAGCTCTCGGCCTCACGGAAAAATGCCGGGTCGGCGCCGGGGTGATCGACGCCTATGCCGGCGCGCTCGGTGTGCTCGGCGGCTTCGCCGGCGACGAGAAGGACATCAGCCGGCACCTGGCGCTGATTGCCGGCACCTCGTCCTGCGTCATGGCGATGTCGCAGGATCCGCAGCCTTTCGCCGGCGTCTGGGGCCCGTATTATGGCGCGGCGTTGCCAAAGCTCTGGCTGTCGGAAGGCGGTCAGTCGGCGACCGGCGCTCTGCTCGACCACATCATCCGCTGGCACGGCGCCGGCGGCGAGCCGGATGCGGCAATGCATGCCAGGATCGCCAAGCGCGTCGCCGAACTGCGCGCCGCCGAGGGCGATGCGCTGGCGGCGCGGCTGCATGTGCTGCCGGATTTCCACGGCAATCGCTCGCCGCTCGCCGACCCGCACGCGGTTGGCGTCGTCAGCGGGCTGACACTCGATTCTTCCTTCGACAGCCTGTGCAAGCTCTACTGGCGCACCGCCGTCGGCATCGCGCTCGGCGTGCGCCATGTGCTCGAGGCGCTGAACGAGAACGGCTATTTGATCGACACGCTGCACGTCACCGGCGGCCACACCAAGAACCCGCTCTTGATGGAACTCTATGCCGATGCCACCGGCTGCACCGTCATCGAGCCGCTGGCCGACGAGGCGGTGCTGCTCGGCACCGGCATGGTCGCTGCGACCGCCGCTGGGCTTTACCCCGACCTGAACGCCGCTTGCGTGGCCATGCAGCAGGGCGGCAGGACGCGGCCCCCGAATCCGGCCGCCGGCGCTCGCTTCGACCGCGACTATCGCATCTTCCTGGAAATGCACCGCCAGCGGCAGGCGCTCGACACCATCCAATAGAAGGCCCGGCTCTTGCGCTTCCCGCTGGCTCAATAGGTCGCCGCTCCTCCTCCTTGCCAATATGTCGCATTTCGTTCACAAGACGGCGCAAACGGCGCCATTTTGCGCCGTTTGCGTGCGGCTTCCGGGCGAGTCCCGACGCGCCGTGGTCTGAAGAGCGGAAAATGTCTGCGATCGAAGCCGGCGCTCGCGCGCCGGAAAATTTTTGGCGTCAGGAAATCAGGGCAACATTGTCGCTTGCCTGGCCGATGGTACTCACCAATCTCGGCCAGACCGCCATGACCGCGACCGACGTCATGATGATGGGCCGTTTGGGACCCGACACGCTGGCCGCCGGCGCGCTCGGCTCCAACCTCTATTTCATGCCGCTGATCTTCGGGCTTGGCCTGATGCTCGCCACCTCGCCGATGATGGCGACCGAGCTCGGCCGCCGCCGCCATTCGGTGCGCGACCTGCGCCGCACCGTGCGCCAAGGACTCTGGCTGGCGGTCCTCGTCTCGATCCCGATCTGGCTGTTCCTCTGGCATGGCGAAGAAGTGCTTTTGGCCATGGGGCAGAAGCCGGACCTCGCGCATCAGGCAGGCATCTACCTGCACTGGCTGCAATGGGCGGTGCTGCCTTTTTACGGTTATATCGTGCTGCGCTCATTCATCTCGGCGCTGGAGCGGCCAGGCTGGGCGCTGATCATCGTGTTCGTCGCGGTGGCGTGCAACGCCTTCTTCAACTGGGTCTTCATGTTCGGCAATCTCGGCGTCCGCCCGATGGGCATCGCCGGCTCGGGCCTCGCCACCTCGCTTTCCAGCATGCTGATGTTCGTCGGCTTGGCGGCCGTGGTGGTGCTGGAGAAAAAATTCCGCCGCTATCACCTCTTCGGCCGCTTCTGGCGCTCCGACTGGCCGCGCTTCCGCGGCCTGCTGAGGCTCGGCCTGCCGATCGCCGGCATCCTCGCCTTCGAGGTGACGATCTTCAATGCGGCAGCCCTGCTGATGGGTCTGATCGACGCGGATTCGCTGGCAGCCCACGCGATTGCCATCCAGATCGCCTCGATCTCCTTCATGGTGCCGCTCGGCCTCAACCAGGCGGTCACCGTGCGCGTCGGCCTGGCACATGGCGCCGGCAATCCCGAGGGCGTCTCGCGCGCCGGCTGGACCAGCTTTGTCATCGGCGTCTCCTTCATGGCGCTGATGGGGCTGGTGATGATCCTATGGCCGCATCTTTTGATCAGCGCCTTCATCGATCTCGCCGATCCGGCCAATGCCAGGGTGATCACGCTTGCCGTGTCCTTTCTGGTGTTTGCCGCGCTGTTCCAGATCTTCGACGGCGCGCAGGCGGTGGCCGCCGGCATGCTGCGCGGCCTGCACGATACCAAGGTGCCGATGATCTATGCCGCGATCGGCTATTGGGGGGTCGGCCTTCCGCTCGGCGTGCTGCTCGCCTTCCATTTCGGCTTCAACGGCGTCGGCATCTGGATCGGCCTTTCGTCAGGCCTGGCGGTGGTGGCGGTGCTCCTGCTCGTCCGTTGGCTGCGGCGCGATCGCATCGCGCCGGCGCTGTCGTTCGGCCATTGAGAAGAGCGGCCGCCGGTCAGGCGGCGGCCCTCGTCGACCTTCAGTGTGCGGCGACACGCTCAAGCCGCCGCGCATATTGCGTCAGCGGGAAACACATGACGAAGAAGATCAGCGCCACCAGCCCGTAGACGGTGAAGGGTTCGAAGGTCGCGTTGTTGATGGCGTTGGAGGTCCTGACCAACTCCTCGAAACCGATGATCGAGGTCAGGGCCGTCGATTTGATCAGCTGAACCAGGAAGCCGACGGTCGGGGCGCGCGTGATGGCGAATGCCTGCGGCAGGATGATCAGCCTGAGTTCTTGCAGATAGTGCAGTCCGAGACTGGCGCCGGCGTCCCACTGGCCGCGCGGCAGCGCATCGACACCGCTGCGCCAGATCTCGGCGAGATATGCGCTGGCGAAGAAAGTGAGACCGAGCGCCGCGGCGGTCCATGGCTCGATGCGCAGTCCCAACATTGGCAGGCCGAAGAACATCAGGAAAAGCTGCATCAGGAGCGGCGTGCCCTGAAACAGCGCGATGTAGCCGGAAGCGATCCGCTTGATCCATTTGTTCTTGGCGATACGGAATAACAGCACGACCAGCCCGACCAGCGCGCCGCCGACGAAGGCGGCAAGCGACAACAGCACCGTCCACCGCGCGGCGAGCAGAAGGTTGCGCAATATGTCCCAGAGGGTGAATTCGATCATGACACGCCGGCTCCGAGTGCGCGGCGTCCGCCGCTGACCAGCAGCCGGCGCAGCCCCATCGACAGGCCGAGATAGACCATGGTCACCACCAGATAGGTTTCGAAGGCGCGGAAGGTGCGCGCCTGCAGCATGTCGGCCTCGTAGGTCAGTTCACGCACCGCGATCTGCGACACCACGGCCGATTCCAGCATCATGATGACGATCTGGCTGGTCAGCGCCGGATAGATCACTTTCAGCGCCTGCGGCAGCACGATCTTGATGAACACCTGCCTGGGCCTGAGCCCGAGCGCAAGTGCTGCCTCCGTCTGCCCGCGCGGCACCGCGTCCAGACCCGCGCCGACGATCTCGATCGTGTAGGCCGCCATGTTGAGCGTCATCGCCAGCATGGCGGCCAGGATCGGATCGAGTCGGATGCCGAGGCTGGGCAGTCCGAAGAAGATGAAGAACAGCTGCACCAGGAACGGAGTGTTGCGCATCACCTCGACATACCAGCCGATCGCCAGCTTGAGCGGCCTCGGGCCGTTCCGGCGTCCGGCGGCGCCCAGGATGCTGAGGAAAGTGCCGGCCAGCGTGGTGACGACGATCAGAAGCAGCGTCATCGCCGCGCCGCGCGCGATCACACCCGCTGCACCCGCAAGCCAGCCGAAGTCCAGGCTGTAGCCCATCGCGATTGGCCCTGTTGGAAAGCGTGTAGCGCAAGAAACAAGTACGGGAGCGGTTCAGCGCTTCATGCGCGCTGAACCGCCGAGCGAGATCAATCCTTGAGGTTGTCGGGATTGAGCGGCGTCTTCAGCCAGGCCTTCGAGCTCTCGTCCAGCTTGCCCTCCGCCAGCATCTTGGCGACCGCATCGTTCACCGCCTTCTTCAGCCTGTCCTCGTTCTTGTTGAGGCCGATATGCGAGGGCGAGGTCAGCAGCTGGAACTTCTGCTCGGGCTTCAATGCAACCTGCTTGGCCAGCACCTGCGCGCCGACATCGTTGCCGACCACCATCAGCTGCGTCTGTCCGGAGATGAAGGCCTGGATCACGGAATTGTAGTTGTCGAAGCGGCGGATGTCGGCCGAGGCGGGCGCCGCCTGGGTGAGCGAGGTGTCCTCCAGCGTGCCGCGATTGACGGCGATCGACTTGTCGGCAAGGTCGTCCTTGCCTTTGACGGCAAGCTCGGCCGGGCCGATGACGGCGATGTAGTAGGGCGCGTAGGCGGCGGCGAAATCGATCACCTGCTCGCGTTCCTTCGAATAGCCGACGCTCATCAGGATATCGACGCGCTTGTCGGTGAGATACGGGATGCGATTCTGGCCGGTGACGCTGACGAGGTTCAGCTTCACCTTCAAGGAATCGGCGATCGCCTGCGCGACGTCGATGTCATAGCCCTTGATGCTCATGTCGGCGCTGGCCGAGGAAAAAGGCGGGAAGTCGGAGAAGATGCCGACATTGATGGCGCCGGCCCTGGCGATGTCGTCGATGGCGTCGGCCTTGGCCTGCGAGGCAAGACCGGCGGCGCCGAGCATGATGAGTGCCGCAAGTGCGGATTTCAGTGTGTTGCGAACAATCATTTTAGTTCCCCTGCTGGAAGCTTGTTGTTGAAAACCGGCCGCCGGCTCCAGCGCGACGGCCGTACTGGTTAGCAATTCCAGGAAAAGCGGGAAGCGGTCTACGCTTGGCGACTTCGCCATAGCTTCCGTCCGGAATTGCGTAAAAACAAAGCGGTTCCCCGTTTCCATGAAGCGGTGAAACGCTCTCGCGTCAGCCCTTCTTGATTGCCGGGCTGAACACCATGAGGCTCAGGATCTCGAACAGGACCTGCGCGCCGACATGGGCGGTATTGGTGGTCGCGTCATATTGCGGCGCCACCTCGACGACGTCGCCGCCGACGATGTTGAGGCCCTTCAGGCCGCGCAGCAGCTCGAGCACCTCCCGCGTCGTCAGTCCGCCGACCTCAGGCGTGCCGGTGCCCGGGGCGAAGGCCGGATCGATGCTGTCGACGTCGAAGGAGATGTAGGTCGGGCCGTCGCCGACGATCTTCCGCGCCTTCTCGATGATGGCGGGTATGCCGAGGCCGGTCACCTCCTCGGCGTGGACCACCGTCATGCCGGATTCATAGGTGAACTCCCACAGATACTCGGCCGAGCCGCGAATGCCGATCTGGATCGTGCGGGTGGGATCGAGCACGCCGTCCAGGACCGCGTTGCGGAACGGTCCGCCGTGGTGGAACTTGGTCATGTCGAACAGCCCGCTGGTGTCGCAATGGGCGTCGATATGGATCATGCCGACCGGAGCCTGCTTACCGACCGCCTTCAGGATCGGATGGCTGATCGAGTGGTCGCCGCCGACCGAAAGCGGCAGCACACCGGCGTCGACGATCTGGTTGGTGCGCTTTTCGATGTCCTCGTGGCTGATCTCCAGCCGGTAACGGCTGCGGAACGGCGTGTCGCCGATGTCGGCGACGCGCAGCTCATGCGTCGGCGCGCATTCCAGCACGTGATTGTAGGGGCCGATGCGCTCGATGGCGCGCAGCGCCCGCGGCCCGAAGCGTGAGCCCGGCCGGTTGGTGACGCCAAGGTCCATCGGCACGCCGATCATCGCCACTTGCAAGTCGCCGAAATCCGGATTGTCGGCCGCCACCTGCCGGTACGGCGCGGCAAGGAAGGTCGGGATGCCGGAATAGGGCGCTAGCCGGGTGCCGCTTTTGCTGAAGATCTTGTCGGCGACCTTGCGGAATTTCGGATCGAACATCTCGCCGCCATGGCTCTCGCCATATTTGCGGCGCAACGCTTCGAGCTTGCCGCGATCGTAACCCATGTCCGGTCCTCCTCCGTGACTGCTTGCAGCGCGGCGGCTGCACCGACGGCTGCCAAGCCAGCAGTCATCCGGCTGATCGTTGCCCGCCGGCGCCTGCGAAATCTACGTCTGTTGAGCTGTTCCGGGCAAAAGTGTCGGGCAACTGTATTGAAAAATCAATTGATATTGTTAGGGTCTTTGCTGTGAGAAAATCTCACAAAGTCGGGAGCTGTCCTTGGCCAAGCGCTTGCCGCCGTTGAACCCGCTGCGCGCTTTCGAGGCGACGGCGCGACATGCCTCGCTGACCAAGGCGGCGGGCGAGCTCAATGTCACGCATGGCGCGGTCAGCCACCAGATCAAGGCGCTCGAGCAATCGCTCGGCGTAAAGCTTTTCCAGCGCGCGGGTCAGCGCGTGAAGCTGACGCCGCACGGCGCTGAGTTCCTGCCGGCGGTTTCGGCGGCCTTCGACGGCATCGCCGCCGCGACGCAGCGCATGACACGCCCCGCAAGCACCGGTGTGCTGTCGGTGTCCTGCGTGCCGGCGCTGCTCTTGTTGTGGATGACTCCGCGGCTCGGCTCCTTCACCGCGCAGTATCCCGACATCCAGCTGACGCTGATCCCCTCCAACGACGCCAGGGACATCCGCGCGCCGCACATCGACGTCTGCGTGCACTATGGCGATGGCAGCTGGAGCGACTGCTGGATACGCAAATGGTCGGGCCTCGAGCTGTTTCCGGTCGTCAGCCCGACGCTGATCAACAACCGCCCGATCCGCAGCGTGCGCGACCTTGCTGACCACGTTTTCCTTCATGGCGACGACGGCCGCGAGTGGCACACCTGGCTGGCCGCCGCCGACGCGCTCGACCTGGAGCGCGGCCGCCGCCATCACCTCGGCGACGCGCGCATAGCGGTGGAGGCCGCTGTCCACGGCCACGGCGTGGCGCTCGGCGATTCCGTGACCGCGCGCGCCCTGCTCGCCAGGGGCATGCTCGTCGCGCCCTTCGCTTTGTCGGTGCCGGCGGTCGATGACTTCTATGTCGTCTGCCGCAACGAGATGCGCTCGGCGCCGATCGTCCAGCTTTTCATCGACTGGCTCTTTGCCGAAAAGGAGCAGGACGAGGGCCGCGCCGATGCGCCGGTCGCCGGCCGTGTGCCGAGCCGCAGGAAGCGCCCGGCGCTCAAGGTGATCGGGGCTAGAGCGATTCCAGGAAAAGTGTGAGCGGTTTTCCGTCCGGAAATTCCCGTCAAAAAAAGCCAAGAGCATTTCGCGGTTGCCGTGCAACGGTGGAATGCTCTGGCGCAGCGTCATGATCGCTGGACTTGCATAGCTCGTTTTTGTCGGGCCAGCTTGCAAAGCAGGAAGCGCTTTCAAAAATACAATGCTAAGACCGCAGCTGGTTAACAATTCTGGGAGCTGCGCGGCGGTTTTCCGTCCGGAGTGCTTCATAACAGGGACTTGAGGCGCCGCGCTTGGAATCACGCAAGCGCGACGCGCTTTTTGGGTGAGCAGATATGGCACGAACCGATATAGCGCGGCGCGTCTACAACCACACCTGGAAGCTGGACCCCATCGTCCGCAGCCTGCTGGACACCGATTTCTACAAGCTGCTGATGCTGCAGATGATCTGGGGCATGTACCCCAAGGTCGACGCCACCTTCACGCTGATCAATCGCACGACCTCGGTGCGGCTCGCCGACGAGATCGACGAAGGCGAACTGCGCGAGCAGCTCGACCACGCTCGCACCTTGCGCTTCACCAAGAAGGAGATGATCTGGCTCGGCGGCAACACCTTCTATGGCCGTAAGCAGATCTTCGAGCCGGAATTCCTCGCCTGGCTGGAGGATTTCCGCCTTCCCGACTATGAACTCACCAAGCGCGACGGCCAGTACGAACTGTCCTTCCCCGGTCCCTGGATGTACACCACGCTGTGGGAGATACCGGCGCTCGCCATCATCAACGAGCTGCGCTCGCGCGCCGCCATGCGCTCCTTCGGCCAGTTTGCGCTCGACGTGCTCTACGCCCGCGCCAAGGCCAAGATGTGGGCCAAGACCGAGCGGCTGAAGGCACTGCCCGGCATCCGCATTTCCGATTTCGGCACCCGCCGCCGCCACTCCTTCCTGTGGCAGCGCTGGTGCGTCGAGGCGCTGAAGGAAGGCATCGGCGAGGCTTTCACCGGCACGTCGAACGTGCTTCTGGCCATGGACAACGACCTCGAGGCGCTCGGCACCAATGCGCACGAACTGCCTATGGTGTTTGCGGCACTCGCCAACTCCGTTGAGGAGCTGAGGCAGGCGCCCTACAAGGTGCTGCAGGACTGGCAACGCTATTATGGCGGCAATCTGCTGATCGTGCTGCCCGACACGTTCGGCACCGTCGCTTTCCTGCGCGACGCGCCGGACTGGATCGCCGACTGGACCGGCTTCCGCCCCGACAGCGCGCCGCCCATCGAAGGCGGCGAGAAGATCCTCGCCTGGTGGCGCGAGAAGGGCAAGGATCCGAAACAGAAGCTGCTCATCTTCTCCGACGGGCTCGAGGTCGAGACAATCGAGGAGACCTACAAGCATTTCCGCGGCAAGGTGCGCATGTCCTTCGGCTGGGGCACCAACCTCACCAATGATTTCGAAGGCTGCGCGCCGACCGAGACCAACAGCCTCGACGCCATCTCGCTGGTCTGCAAGGTCAGCGAAGCCAATGGCCGGCCGGCGGTCAAGCTCTCCGACAACCCCGCCAAGTCGACCGGCGATGAGAAGGAGATCAAGCGCTATTTGCGCATCTTCGGCGAGAAGGGGCGGGTGGAGCAGCTGGTCAAGGTGTGAGGACTGCTCGAATAGAATTTCGGATAACCGGATAACTTGAGTTCCCGCCCACCCCCCTCTGTCCTGCCGGACATCTCCCCCGCAAGGGGGGAGATTGGCAGTTTCGCGCAATCTGCCTCTTTCTGCGGCGGTCAAAATTGGCGAAATCGCGCGCGACATCCGATCTCCCCCCTTGCGGGGGAGATGTCCGGCAGGACAGAGGGGGGTGCGAAGGAGCACGTCGGTGGAAATCGACGGCTTCGAAATACGTCCTTCGCAATGGCGGCCTCATTCATACCTCTCCTCCCCACCCCCGCCTTCGCCCACGCCTCTGACCGCGGCCATGTCCTGCTTCTTCCCACGGGCTACTACATCGCTGGTGGCGCGCTTGCGGTGGCTGTCAGCTTTCTGACGCTGGCGCTGCTGCCGCCCGCCGCTCTTGACCGCTTCTGGCGCCGACGCCTCTCTTTGTTCACTGTCAGCGACCACCCGCGCACCGTCCTCAGCTTGCTTTCCTTTGCCGGCTTCGTGCTTCTCATCGCCACCGGCCTGTTCGGCAGCCGTGATCCACTCTCCAACCCCTTGCCTCTGGTGATCTGGACGCTGCTCTGGGCCGGTTTCACGCTGCTGCAGGGGGTATTCGGCGATCTCTGGTCCTGGCTCAACCCGTGGTACGGCCCCTGGCGCGTTGCATCTCGCGTCTTCAACCTTCGCACTGACGAAGCCGAGCCATCGCGCCTTCCCAAATGGCTCGGCTACTGGCCGGCGTTCGTCCTGTTCTTCGGCTTCGCCTGGTTCGAGCTCATCGATCCCGCGCCCGACGATCCGTCGCGCCTGGCCTTCGCCGCCGGCATCTACTGGCTGCTCAGCTTCGCCGCCATATGCGTCTTCGGCTACGGAGACTGGAGTCGGCGCGGCGAATTCCTCACCGTCTTTTTCTCCATGGTCGCCCGCTTCGCGCCTTTGCAGCGCGAGAAAGGCCGGCTCCACCTCGGCTGGCCCGGTGCGAAGCTGCTTTCCGCCTCGTCGCTGCCGGCAAGCGGCACGGCGTTCCTGCTGCTGGCGCTCTCGTCCGTATCCTTCGACGGTCTTTCCAAAACCTTCTTCTGGCTCGGCCTGTTCGGCGTCAATCCGCTGGAATTTCCCGGCCGCACCGCGTTGATCGGCATCGGCAGCTTTGGCTTGGTGCTGACATTCATCTTGTTGGCGGCCGTGTTCGCGCTTGCCGTTTCACTCGGCCAGCGTTTTGCCGGCGACGGGCAACCGTTCGAGAAAGCCGCCGGCCTCCTGGTTTGGTCGATCGTGCCGATCGCGCTCGCCTACCACATCGCCCACTACCTCACGGCGCTGCTCGTCGACGGCCAATACGCGCTGGTCGCTTTGTCCGACCCGTTCGCGCTCGGCTGGAACCTGTTCGGCACCGCCGACAGGATGGTCGAGGCGGGCGTTGTCGCCGGCGCCGAGTCGGCCTGGTGGCTCTGGAACCTGCAGGCCGGCGTCATCATCGTCGGCCATGTGCTGGCGGTCTTGATCGCACACGGCCTAGCCTGGCGACTCCACCCGCAGCCGTCGCGCGCGGCGCTCAGCCAGCTGCCGCTGACGCTTCTGATGATCGCCTACACCATATTCGGCCTATGGCTGCTTGCTACGCCGACGGCGGGATGAGACAAGGGCCCGTCATGACGCGCGCATGACCCCGAAAATCGGGTTCGATTTTCGGAAAGGATCATGCGCAAAATGAAAGTGCTCCAGCGTCCTTTGCGCGTCCCCTAGAGGACGCGCGGCGGCGCTGGAGTGGAAGCTCGCTTGCCACGTCACGGCTTTGGTGATTTAGTTTGTACACATGCAATTTTCGCGTCCTCCGAGCGCGGAGGATCGAGCCGCCTTATTGCTGGTCAAAAAACTGAAAACAGGGGAACGGACATGGCTGACAAGAACGGATTTTTCGACCTCTCCAAAAGCACGCTTTCCCGCCGCACAGCGCTGAAAGGCATCGCCGCCGGCGCCGGCCTGGCGCTCGCGCCCGGCTTCGTTCGCTACAGCCAGGCGCAGAGTTCGGCGCCGATCAAGATCGGCTTCCAGTCGCACCGCACCGGCATCGGCGCCGCCTACGGCCGCTGGTACGAGAAGACGAGCGCTGCCGCCGTCAAGGCGATCAACGATGCCGGCGGTATCAGCGGCCGCAAGGTCGAGCTGGTGATCGAAGATGATGGCACCGATCCTGCCCGCGGCGCCGAGGTGGTCGGCAAGTTCGCCACGCAGCATAAGACCGACATCGTTTTCGGCACGCTGTTCTCGCATGTGGTGATCGGCTCGGCGCCCGCCGCCGGCGAAAACAAGATCCCCTATTTCGTGGTCAGCGAAGGCCACCACGTCGCCTCGACCAAGCTCAACCGCTACGTCTTCCAGCCCGGCATCACCGACGTGAAGAGCCAGATCCAGTCGATGGCGCCGTGGATCGCGGCGAATGCCGGCAAGAAGGTGACGCAGATCTTCCCCGACTTCGCCTTCGGCTACGACCATCGCGACTACCTGCCGCCGGCGTTGAAGGCGCAAGGCGCCGACGTGATCGCGCAGATCGCCATCCCCCCGACGGAGTCGTCCTTCACCAAATACTTCCCGCAGATCCCGGCCGAGACCGAGGTGATCTACCACGTCATGGTCGGTCCGGCCGTGCTCACCTTCGTCAAGGAACTCGGCGAGTTCTACGGCTCGCAAAGGCCGCAGCTCTTCGGCTTCATCGACTCCCTCGAGGCCGTCGACATCAACAGCCCCGGCCTCGAATTCCTCGACGGCAGCCATTTCTGGGAAGGCTCGCCGCGCTACGCGCAGCCCGATGACTCGGCCGCGCAGAAAGCCTATCGCGCCGCCGTCGGCATCGACGACAATGGCGCCGCCGTCGGCGACCCCAAGGACGTCTCCACCGCTGCCCACATGTTCGGCTGCTGGGAGACGCTCTATGTCGTCAAGAAGGCGATGGAGGATGCCGCCTACAAGGGGCCGGAAGACCGCGCCAAGCTGGTCGAGGCAACCGAAGCGCTGAAGGAATTCGCCGAAGGGCCAGAGCATCCGCAGGGTCCGAAAACCTTTAACGGCAAGATCCACCAATGCTTCGGCATCCAGAACATCTCCAAGGTCGAAGGCGGCAAGCTGAAGGTCGTCCACAAGACCAAGATCGAGGACGGCCTCTACGAGCCGGAAGGGGATTACACGACGCAAGCGCTGTGAGCTTCGACGTTTCACCGAGCGTGAGCGCCAAGCCACCCCCCTCTGTCCTGCCGGACAGTCCGGCAGGGCAGTGGGGGGTGCCTCGCGCATCCGCCGGTATCTAGCCCATGCACTTCGGACCCCACCTCCTGCTCGCCGCCCTGGAAGGCCTCGTCACGTCCGCCGTGCTGGCGCTGACGGCGCTTGGCCTGTCGCTGGTGTTCGGCGTCATGCGCATCGTCAATGTCGCGCATGGCGAGTTCTTCATGCTGGGCGCCGTGCTTGCCTGGGCGATCTCGACGGCGATTTCCGGCCATCCCGCTATCGGCTTCGTCGCCGCGCTGGTGATCGCGCCCCTGCTGGTCGGGCTGGTCGCGTTTCTTGCCGAATGGCTGGTGCTGCGCCGGCTGAACTACAATCCCGAAGGCACCATCGTCGCCACCATCGGCATGCTCTACATCATCCAGCAGCTGGCGCTGACCTTCTACGGACCGGAAGCGCGCCCGGTCGAGCCGCCCTTCAACTACCGCATCCTGCTGCCGTGGTTCGGCTATTCAGGCTACAAGCTCTCGGTCATTGCCGCCTCCGCGGTTCTGCTGGTGATCACCTGGCTGGTGCTGACACGGACGAAAATCGGCCTGATCATGCGCGCCACCCAGTATGACCGCGAGACGGCGCAGGCCTTCGGCATCCCGGTCGAGCGCGTCTATGCCGGCGTGTTCGCCATCGGCGCCATGCTGGCGGCAATCGCGGCGGTGCTGATCGTGCCGATCAGCCAGGCGCATTACCTGATGGGGCAGGACCCGCTGCTGTTGTCCTTCATCGTCGTTATCATCGGCGGCCTCGGCTCATTGCGCGGCACCGTGGTCGCCGCCATCCTGATCGGCCTCTCCGACGGCATCGTCTCGGTGTTCTTCTCGCCGACCTTGGCCAAGATCATCGCCACGCTGGTGGTCGCCATGGTGCTGGTGTTCCGGCCGCAAGGCCTGTTCGGGACGGCGGCGCGATGAAGGATGCTTCGCCGGCCAAGATCTACGCGCTGCATATCGGCGTCATCGCGCTCCTGTTCGCGCTGAATTTCGTCCTGCCCGATTATCATCAGGGCCTGTTCGCGCGCATCATGGCGCTTGCGGTCTTCGCCATGGGCTACAACCTGCTCTTCGGCTATGTCGGCCTGCTCAGCCTCGGTCACGCCATGTTCTTCTCGGCCGGCCTCTATGGTGCCGGGCTGGCTGTATATCAATTGGGCTGGGGCGTGCCGGAAGCCTTCGTCGCCGGGGTTGCCTGCGGCGCCCTGCTTGCCTTGGTCATCGGCCTGCTCGCGCTGCGCACATCGGGTGTGGCCTTCATGATCGTCACCATGATGTTCGCGCAGGTGTTCTATCTGCTCATCCTTTATTTCGCCGCCTGGACCGGCGGTGACCAGGGCTTGGTCATCCAGCAGCCGTCGAGAATAATCGCGATCGGCGGCGCATCGCTCGACCTGACCAATCCGACTGTGCGCTACATGAGCGCTCTGGCGCTGTTCTCGGTCGTGCTGCTCATCACGCTTGCCGTCGTTCGCTCCCGCTTCGGCCGCGTGCTGGTCGCCATTCGCGAGAATGAGGAGCGCACGAAGATGCTGGGCTACGACACCGTCGCCAACAAGCTCGCCGCCGTCATTGCCTCGGGCGCCATCTGCGCCGCGTCCGGTGCGGCTTATGCGCTGCTGTTCGGCTATATTGGATCGAGCTTCGCGTCGGTGCAGTATTCGATCCTGCCACTGCTCTGGGTGCTGCTCGGCGGCGCCGCTACCATTCTCGGGCCGCTCATCGGCACGCTGTTCATGTATTATGTCACCGACATCACCAGCGGCTTCACCTCCGCCTATCTTTTGATCGTCGGCGTGGCGCTCATCCTGCTGGTGCTCTTCTTTCCGAAGGGCGTTCTGGGCAGCGTCCGCCAGCGTTGGCTCGGATGGCTGCCGTGATGCCGCTGCTCACCACCAAGGGTCTTTCGCGCCGTTTCGGCGGCCTGCGCGCCGTCGAGGGCGTCGATTTCGCGCTGATGCCGGGCGAAATCCGCGCCATCATCGGCCCCAATGGCGCCGGTAAGACAACTTTCGTCAGTCTGCTCAGCGGCCGCATCCAGCCGTCCTCCGGCATGATCGTCTTCGACGGCGCCGACATCACGACCATGCCGGCTTACAAAAGGGTTCGCCTCGGCGTTGCCTACACCTTCCAGATCACCAGCGTCTTCGCCAATCTCACGGCCTACGACAATGTCGCGTTGCCGGTGCAGCGCACGCTGACCGACGGCCGCTCGAAGGGGCAGGTGAGGAGCGGCGTCATGGCGGCGCTGGAACGCACCGGCCTCGCCGACCGCGCCGGCACGCCGGCCGGCCAGCTTTCCTACGGCCACCAGCGCCTGCTGGAGGTGGCAATGGGCCTGGCGCTGAGGCCGCGCCTGTTGATCCTTGACGAGCCGACGCAAGGGCTGGCCGACAGCGAGATCGACAATTTCGTCCTACTGGTGCGCGAGATCGCCAAGCATGCCACCGTGCTGCTCATCGAGCACAACATGCCGGTGGTCATGCAGCTTGCCGACCGCATCACCGTCTTCAATTCGGGAAAGATTCTCGCTGAGGGCACGCCCGAGCAGATCCGCGCCAATGCCGAGGTGCAGGATGCCTATCTCGGAGCGACCCATGGCTGATCTCCCCGGCACCGAGAGCGGGCTGCTCGCCATTTCCGGCCTCGACTGTTTTTACGGCGAGGTGCAGGTGCTCTACGGGCTCGACCTTGTCCTCAACAAGGGCGAAGTGCTTTGCCTGTTCGGCCGCAACGGCGCCGGCAAGACGACGACGCTGAAGGCGATCATGGGGCTGGTTCCGGCCGCTGCCGGTTCGATCAGACTGGCCGGCAAGGAGCTGACCGGGCTTGCCGCGCATGACGTGCCGAAGACGGGCGTCGCTTATGTGCCGCAGGGCCGGCGATTATTCGCCGACATGACGGTGGCGGAAAACGTCGAGATCGGCCTGATGGCCCGCGGCAAGGGCAAGGCGACGCGGGAACGCGTCCTCGACCTTTTCCCGCTGTTGCGAGAGCGCTTGAAGCAACGCTCCGGCACCCTTTCCGGAGGCGAGCAGCAAATGCTTGCCATGGCGCGTGCGCTCTGCCTCGAGCCGCAGGTGCTTCTTCTCGACGAACCCACCGAAGGGCTGATGCCGTCGATGATCGCCAAGATCCGCGAGACGGTGGCGAAGCTGCGCGATCTGGGCGTCTCGACGATCCTGGTCGAGCAGCGCGTCGACGCCGTGCTGTCGGTCGCCGACCGCATCTCATTCATCGAGAACGGCCGCAACCGCGAGACCGTCGATGTCGAGGAACTGCGCGCCGACCCCTCCGCGGTTCGGCGCTATGTGGGCGTGGGTTGAAGGTCACTGCGAAGCAGCGGGAGCTGGCGCCGAGCCCCACCCGGACCTGGCCCGACCTCCCCACAAGGGGAGGTAAAGCTCTGCACCGCTTCACCTAAAAAACAAAAACCCCGCGATCAAAAACGTCGGGATCAGCACCAGGCCGGACCACGCCATGTAGCCGAAGAAGCCCGGCACCTTGAAGCCGCGATGTCTGGCGATAGCAAAGACCATGAAGTTCGGCGCATTGCCGATATAAGTGTTGGCGCCCATGAACACGGCGCCGGCCGAGATCGCGGCGAGCGTGGAGGCCGCCTCCGTCATCAGGTGCCTGGCGTCGCCGCCGGCAAGCTCGAAGAACACCAGATAGGTCGGCGCGTTGTCGAGGAAGGACGACAGCGCTCCGGTCAGCCAGAAATAGGCGAGATCGTCGGGCTGGCCGTCCGCCGAGGTGACCAGCGAAACCAGCGGCGCCAGCGCGCCATCGTGCCCGGCTCTCAGGATGGCGATAACCGGCACGATGCAGATGAAGATGCCGGCAAACAGTTTCGCCACCTCGGCGATGGGCCCCCAACTGAAGCCGTTCGCTTCCCTGTGGTTTTTGTACGAGACTTTGAGCGACAGAAAGGCCAGCGCCAGGATGATCGCGTCGCGGACCAGGTTCTGCAGTTCAAGGCCGATGCCGAGGATCGGGATGCTGATGCCCGGCTTCCAGCTGGCGGAAAGCAGGATCGCACCGATCACGCCGGCCAGCAGCGGCAGGTTGGCGAGGCCGCGCAGGCGCACCTTCGTGTCCGGTGTCGGGTCCTTGATCTTCGGCAAGCCGCCCTCGCGGCGATGCAGCACGATGTCGAGCGCCAGGAAGATGATCAGCACCAGCCCGCCGGTGAACAGCGTCTCGCGCCAGAGGTTCGCGGTCGTCCAGAAGAAGTCGACCCCCCGCAGGAAGCCGACGAAGAGCGGCGGGTCGCCGAGCGGGGTCAGCGAGCCGCCGATGTTCGAAACCAGGAAGATGAAGAAGATCACCACATGCGCGTTGAACGGGCGGTTGTCATTGGCGCGCAGCACCGGCCGGATCAGGATCATCGAGGCGCCCGTCGTGCCGATGACCGAGGCGAGGATTGCGCCGATCAGCAGCAAGCCGGAATTGACCAGCGGCGTGCCGTGGATGTTGCCGGCGACCAGGATGCCGCCCGAAATGGTGAACAGCGCGAACAAAAGGATGATGAAGGAAAGATATTCTGTGAGCAGCGTGTGCAGCACCGCCTCGCTTGCCGCCGGCATGCCGAAAGCGATCGCCAGCGGGACCACGGCAAGTGCCGCCCACGCGGCGGCGATCTTGCCGTAATGATGCTCCCAGACATGATGGAACAGCAGCGGCCCGGTCGCGATCGACAGCAACAGGCCGGCAAAGGGCAGCGCCCACCAGAGCGACATCGCCGCGCCGGGCAGCTCATGCGCCTCGGCTGCGAAAACCGCTTGTGGAAAGGCGAGAAGGAGTGCGGCCGTCATGGTTGCCGCCAACACCTTCGCCAATGTCGCAAAGCCCCCTCGATGCCTCACGGCGCGGTCAGTCCGAAAGGTGATCTTCGAGCACCACCCCGGCCTCGCGCATCCGTTTCAGCATCGTGCCGACCGAGCCGTTGAGATCGATGCCGCGGCAGGCATCCAGCCGCACCGTCGTCTTGAAACCTTGTTTGGCGGCATCGAGTGCCGAGAAGGCGACGCAGAAATCGGTGGCCAGGCCGACCAAGGTGATGGTGTCGATGCCGCGCTCCTTGAGATAGCCGGCAAGGCCGGTTGGGGTCGTGTGGTCGTTCTCGAAGAAAGCCGAATAGGAGTCGATCGCGGTGCGGAAACCCTTGCGGATGACCAGTTCCGCTTTGGTCCAGGCGAGCCCGGAATGGAAATCGGACCCAAGGCTGCCCTGGATGCAGTGATCCGGCCAAAGCGTCTGCGGCCCGTAGGGCATCTCGATCGCTTCGAAGGGCTGCTTGCCTGGATGGCTGGAAGCGAAGCTCGAATGGCCGGCCGGATGCCAGTCCTGCGTCAGGATCACGTGATCGGTCCGCCGGATCAGGTCGTTGACCAGCGGCACGATCTCGTCGCCCCCGGCCACGGCCAGCGCGCCGCCGGGGCAAAAGTCGTTCTGCAGGTCGATGACGATGAGCGCTTCGTCGGCCATGCGGCCTCCCTTCTTCCTCGGCTTGGGCTCCAGTTGACTCGACCGGACACGGAACCTTGACCAGATGGCCGGCTGCGTCAACCTCCACCGGTATAACAAAGCCGTGGCCGACCACTTCGCTTTGACAATCGCGGCGAAGTTGATATCATTTGCATACGAATGAATTTGCCCGGCTGGACGGCGGCAGATTCCCTCGGAAAGGCCCCTTTCTGGGAAGGCAAAGCGTGATCCGTTACGCGAAACCCACCACGGTCGACGAGGCGCTCGCTCTGCTTGGCGAGGACCGCTGGCGCATTCTGGCCGGCGGCACCGATTTCTATCCGGCGCAGGGCGCGAAACCATTCCGCGACAACATTCTCGACATCAATGGTCTCGCCGCGCTGCGCGGCATCGCCGAGACGGACGACTATTGGCGGATCGGCGCCCGCACCACCTGGACCGACGTCGTGCGCCACAAGCTGCCCAGGGCGTTCGATGCGCTGAAGGCGGCCGCGTGCGAAGTCGGCTCGGTCCAGATCCAGAACGTCGCGTCGGTCGCCGGTAATCTCTGCAACGCATCGCCCGCCGCCGACGGCGTGCCGGCGCTGCAGGTGGTCGATGCCGAAGTCGAATTGCGGTCGGCGAAAGCCACGCGCTACCTGCCGCTTGGCGGGTTCATTCTCGGCAATCGCCGCACGGCGCTGCAGCCAGACGAGATGGTTACCGCCATTCGTGTGCCGAAACGTTCGGCTGTCGGCTCGTCCGCCTTCGTCAAGCTTGGCGCGCGGCGCTATCTCGTGATCTCGATCGCCATGGCGGCGGCGCGTCTCGTGATCGAAGATGGCGTGGTCGCCGATGCTGCTATCGCTGTCGGCGCCTGCTCCGCCGTCGCCCGTCGTCTTGCCGGCGTCGAGGCGGCCCTGCGCGGCCAGCCGGTTACCGCCGCGCTCGCCGATGCGGTGCTGTCCGCGCCGATCGACGAACTGTCGCCAATCGCCGATGTGCGCGGCAGCGCCGAATACCGGGAGCATGCGGCGCGCGAGATCGTTGTCCGCGCAGTGTGCGCTGCGACCAGCCTGGGCGAAGGCAAGGTGGCCGCATGACAATGGAGCGCACCGACATTGCCTTCGAGGTCAACGACGCGGCTGTCAGCGTGTCGGTGCCGCCGGTGCGGCGGCTCTCGCAGGTTCTGCGCGACGAGTTGCGGCTGACCGGCACCAAGGTCGGCTGCGACGCCGGCGATTGCGGCGCCTGCACCGTGCTGGTCGACGGCAATCCCGTCTGCGCCTGCCTTGTGCCGACGGCCTCGGTCTCCGGCGCGTCCGTCATCACGGTCGAGGGCCTCGCCAACGGCAGGTTGTCGGCCTTGCAGGCCTCATTTCTCGAACACGGCGCCGCGCAATGCGGCATCTGCACGCCGGGGCTGCTGGTGGCGGCTACCGCGCTGCTGGAGCGCAACCCAACGCCGAGTGAGGCCGAGACGCAGGATGCGCTCGGCGGCGTGCTCTGCCGCTGCACGGGGTACCGGAAAATCGTCGCGGCGGTGATGCATGCCTCGCAGCATATGGATGGTTTCGACCGTCGCCTGCCGGAGGTCGGCCGCGCCGTCGGCGCCTCGCCGATCCGGCTCGACGGCGTGCCAAAGGTTACCGGCGACGAAAAATTCGGCGGCGATTCCTTTCCGGACGACGCGCTGTCGGTGCTGGTCGTCCGCTCGCCCTACTATCACGCCGGTTTCAGCTTCGGAGATATCGACGCCTGGGCCAAAGAGCATCCCGGCATTGCCGGCGTCTTCACCGCCGCCGACATTCCGGGCAAGAACTGCTTCGGGGTCATCGGCCCCTTTGCTGATCAGCCGGCCCTTGCCGAAGGTTTCGCGCGCCTTCGCGGCGAGGCGATCGCGCTGGTGGCGGGCGAGCGCGAAGCCATCCTCGACCTCGACCTGACGGATTTTCCGATCGCCTGGACGGAGCTGCCGCATGTGCTGCAGCCCCGCGAGGCGAAAGCCGACGGCGCGGCGCTGATCCACCGGCATCGCCCGGCGAACCTGCTCACCTCCGGCTATGTCGAGCGTGGCGATCCCGACGGTGCCCTTGCCGCCGCTGCTGTCACCGTCTCCGGCGCCATCGAGACTTCCTTCGTCGAGCATGCCTACATCGAGCCGGAAGCCGGCTTCGCTTACATGGATGGCGACACGCTCGTTGTCGTTGCCTGCACGCAGGCGCCTTACATGGATCGCGACGACACGGCCAAGGTGCTCGGCCTCCCGGTCGAAAAGGTGCGCATCGTGCCGACCGCCACTGGCGGCGGCTTCGGCTCCAAGCTCGATGTCTCGCTGCAGCCTCTGATCGGCCTTGTGGCGATGAAGACCGGCAGGCCGGCGGCACTCGCCTACACGCGCAACGAATCCATGATGTCGACCACCAAGCGTCATCCGGCCGAGATGGAGGCGACCATCGGTGCCGATTCCGAGTGCCGCGTCACCGGCATGATCTTTGAGGGTGACTTCAACACCGGCGCCTATGCAAGCTGGGGCCCGACGGTTGCAAACCGCGTGCCGGTGCATGCCTCCGGCCCCTATCAGACGCCACACTACCGGGCGACGGGCAGGGCCATCCACACCAACGGCCCGATCGCCGGCGCCTTCCGCGGCTTCGGCGTGCCGCAAGCGACCATCATGCAGGAAACCCTCTACGACGAGCTCGCCGGCAAGCTTGGCATGGATCGGCTCGATTTCCGGCTAAAGAACTGCCTTCGGAACGGGTGCGAAACGGTCACTGGCCAGCGCCTGGAATCGGGCGTGGGCATCGGTGAATGCCTGGAGTTGCTTCAACCGCATTGGGCGCGCGCGCTTGGCGAGGCGGAAGCCTTCAACGCCGTCAACACCGCAAGCAAGCGCGGCGTCGGTGTCGCCTCTTGCTGGTATGGCTGCGGCAACACTTCGCTGCCCAATCCTTCGACGATCAAGGTCGGCATCTCTGCCTCCGGAGATGTCGTGCTCCACCAGGGCGCCGTCGACATCGGCCAAGGCTCGAACACGGTAATCACCCAGATCTGTGCCGATGCGCTCGGCCTGCCGCTGGACAAGTTCAGGCTGAAGAGCGCCGACACCGCCATCACGCCCGACGCCGGCAAGACATCCGCCTCGCGCCAGACTTTTGTCACCGGCAAGGCGGCGGAGAAGGCGGGCCGCGCGCTGCGCGAAAAGATCCTGCGTTTCGCCAATGTGTCCGATCAAGCAACGATCGCGCTCGACGGCGCAAGCATCTCCATCCGCGAGGGGGATGCGACGCGACGCATCGATCTGCGTACACTGAAGATCGATGCCGATGGCTTGGTGTTCGTCGCGGAAGAGACCTACGATCCGCCCACGCTGCCGCTCGACGCCAAGGGCCAGGGCAAGCCCTACGCCGTCTATGGTTATGGCGCCCAGATCGCCGAGCTTGAGGTCGATCTCAAGCTGGGCACGGTGAAGCTGCTCAAGATCACCGCCGCGCATGATGTCGGCAAGGCCATCAACCCGGTACTGGTCGAGGGGCAGATCGAGGGCGGCATCGCGCAAGGCATCGGCATGGCGCTGATGGAGGAATATATCCCCGGCCGCACCGAGAACCTGCACGACTACCTCATCCCGACCATCGGCGACGTGCCGCCGGTTGAGCACATATTGGTGGAAGTTCCGGACCCGGAAGGACCTTTCGGCGCCAAGGGTTTGGGGGAACATGTGCTGATCCCGACCGCGCCGGCGATCCTCAACGCCATCCGACATGCCACCGGCGTGCTGGTCACTAAAGTCCCGGCGACGCCGAGCCGCATCCTGGCGGCGATCCGCGAAAAGGAGGCGCGCCGATGAGCGAGCTTGCCGAACGTTTCGAAACCCACGATCCCGGTGAGAAGCAGGTGGCGGAGAAGATCCGCTGCGATGCCTGTCCGGTGATGTGCTACATCGCCGACGGCCGCACCGGCGCCTGCGACCGCTACGGCAATGTCGGCGGGCGCATCGTGCGCATGGATCCCCTGACCATCCTCGACCACGCGGCCGAGACCGGCGGCGCGGTCGTGCCATTCGTCGCCGAGGGCGAGGAGTGGGGTGGCGAGCTGGTCAACACCGGCCGCCGCTTTGTCACCGCGATCGGCGCCGGCACCACCTACCCGGATTACAAGCCCGCACCTTTCATCGTCAGCCAGGAGGTCGAGGGCGTCGATCTCGTCACCGTCGTCACCGAGGGCATCTTCTCCTATTGCGGCGTCAAGGTGAAGATCGATACGGACCGCCACATCGGCGACGAGACGGCGACTGTGCGCTCGGAAGGCGAGGCGATCGGCCACGTCACCACTGGCGAATATGGCTCGCAGATGCTGTCGCTTGGCGGCGTGCATCACTTGACCGGCGGCTCCAAGGCTGAAGGCCGCGCGACTTGCCACGCGCTTCTCAACCTCTGCAACAGGAAGCCGGTCGAGCTCACCATCGACGGCGGTGCGACGGTCATTGTCGAGGCTGGCAAGGCGCCGGTCATCGACGGCAAGATCGAGCATCGCATGCGCGTCGGCTGCGGTTCGGCCACCATCGGCATGTTCGCCACGCAATGGCGCGGGCTCGTCGACGAGGTTGTGGTGGTTGACGACCATATCACCGGCGTCGTGTCGGAACATCAGGCCGGCAAGGTATTGGGCTGGGAGGATACCGGGATAAAGATCATCGGCCGCCGCTCGACGCCCGGCCGCTACTTCAAGGTTTCGGAGCCCGGTCTCGGCTGGGGCGGCACGACGATCTCCGATCCGCTGTCGATCCTGGGCGATTGGAACGCCAAGAAGGGTGCTCGCCCCGGCCTGTCGCTGCTGATGGTCTCGACCACGGGCGAACAGTTCGCTTACTACGAACTGGACGATCAGTTGAAACCGGTCGAAAAACCGTTCCCGGAGCGGCTGCAGAAATCCGTCGGCCTGATCGAGGACAATTGCGAGCCGGCCCTGTGCACCGTGCTCTTCATCGGCGGCGCCGGCGGCTCGCTGCGCGCCGGCGTCACCGAAAACCCGGTCAATCTCACCCGCTCGGTTCAGGGCCTGAAGACCTATGTCACGGTCGGCGGCGCGCCGGTCTATGTCTGGCCGGGCGGCGGCATCACCCTGATGGTCGATGTCACCCGCGTGCCGGAAGGCGCATTCGGCTATGTGCCGACGCCGGCGCTGGTCGCGCCGATCGAATTCACCATGCGCCGCGACGACTACGTCCGGCTCGGCGGTTATGAGAACGAAATCCGCAGCGTCGAGGATATCCTCGCCAAAGGCGGCGAGTACCTTAATCCGCGCAGCAATGCCGGCGCGCCGGCCGGCAATCCCTGGCCGCCGTTGGCGCAATTGCGCCGCACCCCGGCCAATGGGGCCGACTGATGAACGGTCCGCAGGCGCATTGGCTCGCCGACGGCAGGCGGCTTCATCTCAATCACGGGCCGATCGACCTCATCGTCGAGGCCTTTGGCGATGCAGCTGAACGCCGCGCCGCCTGCGCGCAGGCCGTCGCGCGCTTCCAGACAATCCTGACCGAACTGGTCGAGGAGCTTCCCGAATTGCGCCGTCCGGCGTCTTTGACGCCGAGCGTTTTTGCAGGTCCGACCGCGCGGCGCATGGAGGCCGCGGTCGCACCGCTCGCGGAAAGCTTCATCACGCCGATGGCCGCCGTTGCCGGTTCGGTAGCCGACGAAGTTCTGGCCGCGCTTCTCGCCGGACGCCGGCTCGAGCGCGCCTACGTCAACAATGGCGGCGACAGCGCCATTCATCTCGGCAAGGGCGGCACGATAACGCTGGCGATCGCCGGCACCGGGCACGGCATGGCCGACCGCATCACGATCCGCGCCGAAGACGGCGTGCGCGGTGTCGCCACCAGTGGCTGGCGCGGCCGCTCCTTTTCGCTGGGCATCGCCGACGCGGTAACCGTGCTGGCGCGGACCGGCGCCGAGGCGGATGCCGCGGCGACGCTGATTGCCAACGCGGTCGACCTGCCTGGGCATCCAGCGGTTCATCGCGTGCCCGCGCGGGACCTTTCGCCCGACAGCGATCTCGGCGAACGGCTGGTGACGCAGGACGTCGGCGGGCTAGCGCCCGGCGAGGCGGCCCGGGCGCTGGATAACGGCCTTGCCGTCGCCGAAGATTTTCGTCGGCGCGGCCTGATCGCCGCGTCGGCGCTGTTCCTTGCCGGCCAAACCCGCATCAGTGGCTCCGTGGCGCTCGCTGCGCCCAACAAGCATAAAGCGAAGGAAACTGCCCATGCCTGAATTCCCGATCCGCAAGGTCGCGGTGCTGACCGAAGAGATCTTCCACGACGGCGGCCCAGCGGCGAAGGAGCCGCGCCTGCGCGCCGCGGCTCTCGCCGTGGTCAAGAACCCGTTTGCCGGTCGCTATGTCGAGGACCTGCAGGGCGCGATGGAGGACCTGAAGCCGCTCGGGCTGTTGCTTTCCGACAGGCTGATCGCCGCGCTTGGCGGCGATGTGAAAAAGATCGACGGTTACGGCAAGGGCGCCATCGTCGGCAGTGCCGGCGAACTGGAGCACGGCGCGCTCTGGCACGTGCCCGGCGGCTACGCCATGCGCGAGCGGCTCGGCGACGCCAAGGCGATCGTGCCGTCGGCGAAGAAGGTCGGCGCCGTCGGCGCACGGCTCGATGTTCCGCTCGGCCACATCAACGCTGCCTATGTGCGCAGCCATTTCGACGCGATGGAAGTCGGCATCAGCGACGGCCCGCGTCTCGACGAGATCTTGTTCTGCCTCGCCATGACCTGCGGCCCGCGCGTCCACAACCGCATGGGCGGCCTTGCGGCCGGAGACATCAAGGCTTGGGACGGCTTGAGATGAGCGGCGAGGACAATCTGCTGCGGCTGGTCGAGGCCGAAGAGCTGGACGAGAACAACTACCATCTGCAGGACCAGGTCGGCTTCATCCTGCGCAAGGCGCATCAGCGCCATGTGGCGATCTTCGCCTCCCACATTGGCGATCTGACGCCGCCGCAATTCGCCGCTCTCGCCAAGCTCTACGACATCGGCGAGACCTCGCAGAACCAGCTCGGCACGCTGATCGCCATGGATGCCGCGACCGTAAAGGGCGTCATCGACCGGCTGAAGGCGCGCGGGCTGGTCGAGCTTTCCAAGCACGAGGTGGACAAGAGGCGGCTGCTGGTCAATCTGACGGCTGAAGGCCGCGAGGCGATCGAGCGGCTGATCCCGCTTGCGCGCACCATCACCGAGGAAACGCTGGCGCCGCTCACGGCCAAGGAGGCTGCGACCTTCTTGCGGCTGCTGGCAAAGTTGGCCTGATCAAACCTCCGGATCGGCCCCGAACATCTCCCGCGCCTGCTCGGCCGTGTAGTAGCCGAGCCGGACATCTTCGGCGACCTGCTTCGGATCGCGCTCGCGCGGATCGCCATAGCCGCCGCCGCCGGGCGTGCCGACACGCACGCGGTCGCCGGCCTTGAGCGCGATATCCTGCTCTTTCGACAGATGCGGCGGCACATGCGCTTCGCCGCCCCGGAACACGGTCACGCTGTTTGGCGCGCCATCCCTGCCGCCAAGCGCGCCCTGCGGCCCGAAACGGCCATGGTCCATGACGAAGGACGCGCGGGCTTCACCGCGCAGGATCTCGACCTCGTAGGCGAGCCCGAAGCCGCCGCGATGTTTGCCGGCGCCGCCGGAGCCTTCGCGCAGCGCGTAATGGCGGTAGAGCACCGGGAACGCCTGCTCCATGATTTCGACCGGCGGCGATTTCGAAATGCCGATGGTCGAGCATCCATTGCTCAAGCCGTCATGGCCCGCATTGCCGCCATAGCCGCCGCCCGAAATCTGGTACATGACATAGTCGCGGCCGCGCGCCGGGTCGTTGCCGCCGAGCGCGAAATTGCCGCTGGAACCGGCGGGCGCCGCCGTGACCTTCTCCGGCAAGGCCTGCACCATCGCCGCGAACACGGCCTCGGCGATGCGCTGCGAAACCTCCGCCGCGCAGCCCGAGACCGGCCGCGGATATTTGGCGTCGAGGAAGGTATCTTCCGGCCGCTTGACATTGAGCGGCTCGAACGCGCCGGCGCTGATCGGCACTTCGGGGAAGATATGGCGCATGGCGAGGTAGACTGACGACAGCGTCGTCGCCAGCACGCTGTTCATCGGGCCCGCGCAGGGCTTTGACGAGCCGGCGAAATCGAAGGTCAGGCTGTCGCCCTTCTTCTCGACGGCGAGATTGATGGTCAGCGGCTCGTTCACCACGCCGTCGGAATCGACAAAAGCCTGTGAGCGGTAGACGCCGTCGGGGATGACGGCGATCGAGGCGCGCATCTGTTCGGCGGCGCGGCGGCGCAGTTCGGCGATGGCCTCAATAACGGTTTCGTCGCCGTAACGATCGAGGATTTCATTGAGCCTGTCCTGGCCGATCAGCAGTGCCGCAGCCTGCGCACGGATGTCGCCGATGCGCTGGTCGGCGACGCGGATGTTGGAGCAGATGATGGCGTAGATCTCGGGATCGAGCAGGCCTTTCTTGAACAGCTTCACCGGCGGTAGCCGCAGACCTTCCTGTTCGACGGCGGTGGCCGAGGCCGAGAAGCCGCCAGGCACCGCGCCGCCGATATCCGGCCAATGGCCGGTGTTGGACAGCCAGCAGAAGATTTTGCCGTCGCGGTAGACCGGCATGACGAAGCGCACGTCCATCAGATGCGTGCCGCCGAGATAGGGGTCGTTGACGATGTAGATGTCGCCGGGCTCGGGGGCCAGGCAGCGCCCGTCGGCGATCATCTCGATCACCGTCTTGGTCGAATACTGCATGACGCCGACGAATACCGGCAGGCCCTGGCCGCCTTGCGCGATGAGCGAGCCGTCGGCGGCGGAATAGATGCCGTCGGAGCGGTCATTGGCCTCGGCGATCACCGGCGAGAAAGCGGCGCGGGAAAACGTCAAATCCATCTCGTCGCAAACTTGCTGCAAGGCGGCCTGCAGCACCGAAAGCGTGATCGTGTCGAGCTTTGCACCTTCGACTGCCATTGTCAGGCCTCGCCGATGTCGATGATGATGTTGCCGTCGGCGTCCGAACGCGCATGATCGCCGGGCTCAAGCACGGTGGTGGCGTCCATCTGCTCGAGGATCGCCGGCCCTTCGATTGCTGCGTCGAGCGGCAGCCTTTCGCGCGCATAGACCGGCGTGTCGTGCCAGCGCCCGCTGTACCAGACCGGCCGGATCTCGCGCCGCGCCTCCTCCAGCGTCGCCGCGCGTCCTGCCGGGTCGATCAGCTGAGACAGGTCGATCTGCGGCCGCACGCCCGTCACCGAGGTGTTGAGGTTGACGAGATTGGCGCGGATCTCCGGCAGTTCGACCTTGAAACGCGCGAAATAGGCTTTTTCGAACAGCTGCTGCAGCGTCGCCCGTGAAACCGAGGATGAGGGCAGCGGCACGTTGATGATGTGCGTCTGGCCGACGAATTGCATGTCGGCGGAGTGGGTGACGCGGATTGCATCGGGCTTCACCGCTTCCTTGCCGATCAGCGCCTCGCCTTCGTTTCGGTGCCGTTCCAACAACTCGCGAAGCTTTGCTTCGTCGAGGCTCGCTACCGGCTGGTTGACCGTATTGACGAAGTCGTGCCTGAGGTCGGCGACGACGCAGCCGAGCGCGTTGGTAATGCCGGGGCGTGCCGGCACCACTACCTTCGGCAGGCCGAGTTCTCGGGCCAGCGCCGTCGCGTGCAGTGGGCCGGCGCCGCCGAAGGCGAACAGCGCGAAATCGCGCGGGTCGTGACCGCGCGACACCGAAACCATGCGGATGGCGCCCGCCATCTTCATGTTGCCGAGCCTCAAGATGGCACCGGCCGCCTCGACGCCGGAAAGGCCCGTGTGCCTGCCGATTCTGTCTTCGAAGATTGCGGTGACGCGCTCGACAGTGACCGGATTGTCGACCGCAAGCAGCTTCTTCGGCGCCAGCCGCCCGAGCACCAGATTGGCATCCGTGATGGTGGGTTCCGTGCCGCCGCGCCCGTAGCAGATCGGGCCGGGATTGGCACCGGCGCTTTCCGGACCGATCTGGATCAGGCCGGCGGCGTCGACGCGCGCGATCGAGCCGCCGCCGGCGCCGACGGTGTGCACCGCCACCATCGGCACATGGATCGGCATCGCATATTCGATCTCGATCTCGTTCGAGACCGCGGGCTCGGCGTTGCGGATCAGCGCCACGTCGGTCGAGGTGCCGCCCATATCGTAGGTCACCAAGTTGGCGAAGCCGGCACGCTTTCCCGTGTAAGCGGCGGCGATGACGCCGGAAGCCGGACCGGACATGACGGTCTTTGCCGATTCCTGCGTGACGAAGCGGGCCGAGATCATGCCGCCATTGCCGTTCATGATCAGGAAGTCGCGCGCATAGCCTTTCGCCGCGAGCTCCTTGCGCAGCCGCTCGACATAGCGCTCCAGGATCGGCTGCACCGAGGCGTTGACCGCCGCCGTCACGCCGCGTTCGAATTCGCGCGCCTCCGAAAGCAGCGCATGGCCGGTCGTGATGTGGCCGTTCGGCCAGAGCTCCGCCGCGATTTCGGCCGCGCGCCGCTCGTGCGAGGGGTTGGCGTAGGAATGCAGGAAATGGATGACGAGCGACTCGCAGCCGGCGTCGAGCAGCTTTTTCACGGCATCGCGCATTTCGGCCGCGTCGAGCGGCAGGCGAACCGCGCCGGACGCCTCGACGCGCTCCGAAACTTCGAGCCGCAGATCGCGCGGAATGACCGGCACGAAGGTGCCCGTCATGCCATAGGCTTGCGGCCGCGTGCGCCGTCCAAGCTCGATCACGTCGCGGAAGCCGCGCGTCGTGATCATGCCGGTCCTGGCCAGCCGGCGCTCCAGCACGGCATTTGTGGTGGTCGTCGTGCCGTGCACGATGAGGTCGATGCCCTCGACCGGAAAGCCGGTCGCGCCAAGTGCGGCGACCACGCCGAAGGCCTGATTTTCCACCGTCGTCGGGGTCTTGGCGATGTGCACCTTGCCGCCGGCCTTGCCGTCGATCAGAAGCAGATCGGTGAAGGTTCCCCCAACATCGATGCCGGCAACCACGCTTCCCGCCGACGCCGAAAATTTCTCATTCATTGCCGAAACCCGAAATGCCAGGACTACGGATATGCCTCGGTTTGGAAAGCCGTTTTACGCTGCCATCTTGACCTGAAGATCATTTGTATACTAATAAATTCCGGACACAAGAGCTTACCGCTTGGCAGTGTGCAGAGAGCACGTCGGAACCTGACCGTTCGGGCGCGCACGAGAAAGTTTGGCGCCAGCGCCTCGCGTCCGCGCCGGAAAGTTGGGTTGATGAACACGACATCCGCGTTGAACCTTGCCGGCGCAAAGCCGCTGCAGTTCCCGATCCCGGCCAATGTCTATGCCGAGACCGTGGTATCGGTGAAGCATTACACCGACCGCCTGTTCTCGTTCCGCATCACCCGCCCGCAGTCGCTGCGCTTCCGCTCCGGCGAGTTCGTCATGATCGGTCTGCCCAATGCCGAGAAGCCGATCTTCCGCGCCTATTCCGTTGCCAGCCCCGGCTGGGACGACGAGCTGGAATTCTTCTCGATCAAGGTCCCGGACGGTCCTCTGACCTCCGAGCTGCAGAAGATTGAGGTCGGCGATACCGTCATCATGCGCCAGAAGTCGACCGGCACGCTGGTGCTCGACGCGCTGACGCCTGCAAAGCGCGTGTTCATGATCTCGACCGGCACCGGCATCGCGCCTTTCGCCAGCCTGCTGCGCGACCCCGACACCTATGAGAAGTTCGATCAGGTGATCCTCACCCACACCTGCCGCGACAACGCCGAGCTCACCTACGGCCAGGAACTGGTGGCTGCGCTCGAGACCGATCCGCTGATCGGCGAGCTGACCGGCGGGCGTGTCACGCTCTACAATTCGACGACCCGCGAGGAGTCGGCGCGCATGGGCCGGATCACGGCTCTGATCGGCTCGGGCAAGTTTTACTCCGACCTCGGCATCGACAAACTCAATCCGGAGACCGACCGCATCATGATCTGCGGCTCGATGCACATGCTGAAGGACGTCAAGGAGCTCGCCGAAAGCCTCGGCTTCGAGGAGGGCTCGCTCAGCCATCCCGCCAGCTTCGTCGTCGAGCGCGCCTTCGTCGGCTGAGGCATCTCCTAGTGTTTTGACCATGCGGTCAAAAACCTACTGCTTTTGCCGCCTTTTTCCGCTATGAGCCACTGAAGGACTCGTGAAGGACAACTTCGCGGGCTATCTTCAGTGCACGTCGCTGAATGAAAGGGCAGGAGATGAGCAGCACCATCCGCGAGGCCGGCGCAGGCGCGTCCAAGATCATGCCGCTGCCGGCGCGTGCCGCCGCCAACACGCCGATGCCGCTGGAGCACGGCATTGCTCGCAATCCTGGCATGAAGCTGGACCTCGGCTTCCTCGAATCCGTGCGCAGCGTCAACCGCTCGGCGCTGGAGCGCCGCGTCGCGACCCTCACCAAGCGGCGCTCGATCAAGGCCGACAACCAGGCCGCCTGGCTGCTGCGCGCGATCGCCTGCATGGACCTGACCACGCTGAATTCCAACGACACCGACGAGCGTGTGCGCCGGCTCTGCGCCAAAGCGATCAATCCGCTGCGCCGGGACATCGTCGAGGGCCTCGGCATCGCCGACGAAACGATCCGCCCCGCGGCGGTTTGTGTTTACCATCCCTTCGTGGCCACGGCCGTGGATGCGGTGCGTGGCACAGGCATCCATGTCGCGGCCGTCTCCACAGCGTTCCCGCACGGCCTTGCGCCGCTCTCGACCCGCCTGCAGGAGATCGAGGCCTCGGTGAAGGACGGGGCCGACGAGATCGACGTCGTCATCCCGCGCGGGCTGGTCTACGGCGCCAAATGGCGCGAACTGTTCAACGAGATCGTCGCCATGCGCGCCGCCTGCGGCGAAGCCCATCTCAAGGTCATCCTAGGCACGGGCGATCTCGCCACCCTGCGCAACGTCATGCTGGCCTCGATGGTGGCGATGATGGCGGGCGCCGATTTCATAAAAACCTCGACCGGCAAGGAAAGCGTCAACGCCACGCTTCCCGTCGGGCTTGCCATGGTGCGCGCCATCCGCGCCTATTTCGAGGAGACCGGCTATCTGATCGGCTTCAAGCCGGCGGGCGGCATTTCCACCGCGAAGGTCTCGCTCGACTGGCTGGTGCTGATGAAGGAAGAGCTTGGCCGGCCCTGGCTCGAGCCGCAGCTGTTCCGCTTCGGCGCCTCCAGCCTGCTCACCGACATCGAGCGCCAGCTCGAACATCATTTGACCGGCCACTATTCGGCCAACCATCGCCACGCGATGGCGTGAGCCACCCCCCTCCCCCTTGCGGGGAGGGTCGCCGCGAAGCGGCGGGGTGGGGGTCGAAAAACAAATCTGCCTGATCCATGCACCAAACCATTAGCCATTTACCCCCACCCCGATCGGCTTCGCCGATCGACCCTCCCCACACGGGGAAGGGTAAAGGAGCGACCCCATGAACATCCTAGAACGTTATCGCGCCATGGAGTACGGCCCGGCGCCGGAAGCCCGCAACGAGGCCGACGCCTGGCTCGCCGGCCGCGATTTTTCCAGGGCGCTGTTCATCGACGGCGCCTGGAAGGCGGCGGCAAGCGGCAAGACTTTCGATACCAGCGAGCCGTCCTCCGGCAAGCTGCTGGCGAAGATCTCGGATGCCGGCGCCGGCGACATCGACGCCGCGGTTGCGGCGGCCGCAAAGGCGCTGCCGAAATGGTCGGCATCCTCGGGCTACGCCAGAGCCAAAGTGCTCTATGCCATCGGCCGCGCCATGCAGCGCCATCAGCGCCTGTTCGCGGTGTTGGAATCGATCGACAACGGCAAGCCGATCCGCGAGAGCCGCGACATCGACGTGCCGCTGGCGATCCGCCACTTCATCCATCATGCCGGCTGGGCGCAGACGCTCGAGAAGGATTTTCCCGGCCACAAGCCGGTCGGCGTCGTCGGCCAGGTCATTCCGTGGAACTTCCCGCTGCTGATGCTGGCCTGGAAGATCGCGCCCGCGCTCGCGGCCGGCTGTACGGTGGTGCTGAAGCCGGCCGAATTCACGCCGCTCACCGCCATACTGTTCGCCGAGATCTGCGAGCGCGCCGGCGTGCCGAAAGGCGTCGTCAACATCGTTCAGGGCGGACCGGAGGCGGGTGCCGCCATCGTCAACCATCCGGGCGTGCAGAAGATCGCCTTCACCGGTTCCTCCGAGGTCGGCAAGATCATCCGCAAGGCAACCGCCGGATCGGGCAAGAAGCTGTCGCTGGAGCTCGGCGGCAAATCGGCCTTCGTCGTTTTCGAGGATGCCGACCTCGACAGCGCCGTCGAGGGACTGGTCGACGGCATTTGGTTCAACCAGGGCCAGGTCTGCTGCGCCGGCTCGCGGCTCCTGGTGCAGGAAGGCATCGCGGAGGCTTTCATCGCCAAGGTCAAGGTCAGGATGAGCCGCCTGCGCGTCGGCAGCCCGCTCGACAAGAACACCGACATCGGGCCGCTGGTCGACCGCACGCAGCTCGACCGCGTCAAGGGCCTGATCGCCGAGGGCGCCAGGCAGGGCGCCGCTTGCTGGCAGCCGGACGCTGCCTTGCCGACGACGGGCTACTATCACTTGCCGACGCTCGCCACCTCTGTTTCGCCGGCTAATATCCTGGCGCAGGAGGAGGTGTTCGGGCCGGTGCTGGCGACGATGAGCTTCCGTAACACCGAGGAGGCGATCGAGCTAGCCAACAACACGCGTTACGGTCTTGCCGCTTCGGTGTGGAGCGAGAACGTCAATCTCGCTTTGCATGTCGCGCCGCAATTGAAGGCGGGCGTCGTCTGGGTCAACGGCACCAACATGTTCGATGCGGCCTGCGGCTTCGGCGGCTATCGCGAAAGCGGCTTCGGTCGCGAAGGCGGACGGGAAGGGATGTTCGAATATCTTGCCGCCAAGCTGCCGGTCGGCCCCGCCATCAAGCCGGCCGCAGTCGGCTCGGCGCAGGTCGTCGAGCAGGCTGACGGTATGGCCATCGACCGCACGGCAAAGCTGTTCATCGGTGGCAAGCAGGTGCGTCCGGACGGCAACTACTCGCTGACCGTCGCCACCGCCAAGGGCAAGCTTGCCGGCGAAGTCGGCCTTGGCAACCGCAAGGATATCCGCGACGCGGTCGCCGCCGCGCGCGCCTGCAAGGCCTGGCCGGACGCGACGGCCTTCAACCGCAGCCAGGTGCTCTACTACTTCGCGGAAAACCTTTCCGGGCCGTGCCGATGAGTTCGCTGCACGCCTTGTCCAACTCACCGGCGTGACGGCGAAGGCAGCGCGCGAGGAGGTAGAGCAGTCCATCGAGCGGCTGTTCCTCTATGCCGGCCTCACCGACAAGTTCGAGGGCCGCGTCCACCAGCCGCCGGCCCGCGCCGTGACGCTTGCGCTGCACGAGCCTGTCGGCGTCGTCGGCATCGTTGCGCCGGACAATCAGCCGCTCCTCAACTTCGTCTCGCTGGTGGCGCCGGCGCTCGCCATGGGCAACGCCGTGGTGGCCGTGCCGTCCGAGCGTCACCCGCTTTTAGCCACGGATCTCTACCAGATCATCGAATATTCCGACATTCCGGCCGGCGCCATCAATATCGTCACCGGCCGCAGCGCCGAGCTCTGCGGCGTTCTGGCCAAGCACGACGACGTCGATGGGCTCTGGGTGTTTGCCGATGCCGACACCTGCGCCAAGGCGGAGGCCGATTCCATCGGCAACCTCAAGCGCGTCTGGACCGGCAATGGCCGCAGCCTCGACTGGACATCGAGCGAGGCGGCTGGCGAGGCCGTCCTGCGCCGCGCCATCGAGGTCAAGAACGTCTGGGTGCCTTACGGCGACTAAGCGCGTTCCAGACCGGGTCTGGTTTGACGACACTCGCGCCGCAAATTCGGCGCGTTTGCCGCAGGCTTCCAGGCTTGACGCATCGGCATGTGTTCTTTAACCAGAAAAAACAATTGGCCTGCGGAATAGCGGTCAGGCTCGCCTGGTACATTGCATCCCGTCTTGCCGCCACTAAGAAAGCTTGCGACACCGGAGGGAAGCATGGCGGATCTGGCAGGCAAAGTGGTCGTCATCACCGCGGCGGCGCAAGGCATTGGGCGGGCGAGCGCGCTGGCTTTCACCAAGGCCGGCGCCACCGTTCATGCCACCGACATCAACGAGCAGCTTTTGGCCCAACTCGGCAAGACTTCCGGCATAAAAACCCGCAAACTCGACGTGCTCGATGACGCAGCCGTGACATCGGCCTTCGCCGAGATCGGCCCGGTCGATGTTCTGTTCAATTGCGCCGGCTTCGTCCATTCGGGCTCGATCCTCGAAATGACGGATGTCGATCTCGACTTCGCCCTGAATCTCAATGTCCGCTCTATGATCCGCACCATCCGCGCCGTGCTGCCCGGCATGCTGGAGCGCGGCGACGGCTCGATCATCAACATGGCATCGCTGGCGAGTTCGCAGAAGGGCGTGCCGAACCGTTTCGTCTACGGTCTGACCAAGGCCGCGGTCGTCGGCCTGACCAAGGCGGTCGCCGCCGACTATGTGGCTAAGGGCATCCGCTGCAACGCCATCTGTCCGGGCACGGTCGAGAGCCCGTCGCTGCAGGACCGCATGCATGCGCAGGGCGATTATGAGGCGGCGCGCGCCGCCTTCATCGCCCGCCAGCCGATGGGAAGGCTGGGCACGCCGGAAGAAATCGCCGATCTCGCCGTCTATCTGGCGGGCGCCACCTACACTTCGGGGCAGGCCTACAATATTGATGGCGGCTGGTCGATCTGACGCCCGTTTCGAAAATTGGGGGCGGTTCGCAGTGCTAGTGGGCGAACAGGAAGATCGGATCGGGGCTACGCGTTCATCGGAAGCATCGAAAAGTCTGAAAAATCCAGCCTGCCGACCTACTGCGTGGAGTCCGCGCTTGCGGGGTACCAGGCTGATGGCTAGGGTCCGCCCGATTTTCGCATGAGGTCGTGGCGGAAAGTTTTGCAAATCGGTCTTTGGCCGCAAGGTGGAGAGAAAAGATGAAGTTGCTGCGCTATGGCGAGATGGGAAGCGAGCGTCCCGGCCTGCTCGATCAGGATGGCACGATCCGCGACCTTTCGGCCTATGTCGCCGACATCGCCGGCACGGCGCTGCATCCGGCTTCGCTGGAGATGCTGTCGAAGCTCGATCCGAAATCGCTGCCGGCTGTTTCCGGTAGCCCACGCATCGGAGCCTGCGTGGCCGGCACGGGGAAATTCATCTGCATCGGCCTCAACTATTCCGACCACGCTGCCGAGACCGGCGCCACCGTGCCGCCGGAGCCGATCATCTTCATGAAGGCGAGTTCGGCTATCGTCGGGCCGGATGACGACGTGCTCATCCCGCGCGGCTCGGTCAAGACCGACTGGGAGGTCGAGCTCGGCGTCGTCATCGGCAAGACGGCGAAGTATGTCAGCGAGGACGACGCGCTGGATTATGTTGCCGGCTATTGCGTCGCGCACGACGTTTCCGAGCGAGCCTTCCAGGCCGAGCGCCAAGGCCAGTGGACCAAGGGCAAGTCCTGCGACACTTTTGGCCCGATCGGCCCCTGGCTGGTGACCACGGACGAGATCGCCGACCCGCAGAACCTCAAAATGTGGCTGACGGTCAACGGCAAGACCATGCAGAACGGCTCGACCAAGACGATGGTTTACGGCGTGAAGTATCTGGTTTCCTATCTCAGCCAGTTCATGTCGCTGCATCCCGGCGACATCATCTCCACCGGAACGCCGCCCGGCGTCGGGCTGGGCATGAAGCCGCCGGTGTTCCTGAAGGCCGGCGACGTCGTCGAGCTCGGCATCGAGGGCATGGGCCAGCAGAAGCAGACCTTCAAGGCGGACGAGTAAGCGCAGACCTCGCCTTCTCCCCTTGTGGGAGAAGGTGGCCGCGAAGCGGCCGGATGAGGGGTGTTGGAACGATCTCTGCGTTGCAGAAGTAAGCGTCGCACTCCGCTGGAGCACCCCTCATCCGTCTCGGCGCTGCGCCCCGATCCACCTTCTCCCGCAAGGGGAGAAGGGGAGGCCGGCGCTACTTCAACACCCTTCCATCTGCCCCGAACCGATACGTCTTCGCCGGATCCGGCGTTGCATAGAGCGTCGCGCCCGGTTCGGCATTGTAGACGCCGAAGATCCGCACGGTGAGCAGCCCGGCCTTCTCGCAGTCGAGATAGAGATTGGTGTCGGCGCCGAGATGCTCGGCATGCACCACCGTGCCTTTCCAGGCGCCGGATTTTGCATCGACGGTCAGATGTTCCGGGCGCACGCCGACGGTCTTCGCCGTCTCGCCAAGCTTGGCGCCGTCGATGAAATTCATCTTCGGCGAGCCGATGAAGCCGGCGACGAATTCATTGGCCGGCGCATTGTAGAGCTCCATCGGGCTGCCGATCTGCTCGATGCGGCCGGCATTGAGCACGACGATCTTGTCGGCCAGCGTCATCGCTTCGACCTGGTCGTGCGTGACGTAGATCATCGTTGCCTTTAGCCGCCGGTGCAGCTGCGCGATCTCCAGCCTGGTGTTGACGCGAAGCGCCGCGTCGAGATTGGACAGCGGCTCGTCGAACAGAAACAGTTTCGGTTCGCGCACCACGGCGCGGCCGATCGCGACGCGCTGGCGCTGCCCGCCCGACAGCTCCGCCGGCCGCCGCTCGAGATAGGGCTCGAGCGACAGCATCGCGGAAGCGATCTTGATGCGGCGCTCGATCTCGGCCGAAGGCGTGCCGGCCTGTTTCAGGCCGAGCCCCATATTGTTCTTCACCGTCAGATGCGGATAGAGCGCGTAGGTCTGGAACACCATGGCGATGCCGCGTTTTGCGGGCGGCGTGACGGAGACGTCGTCGCCGTCGATCACCACGCGCCCGGAGGTCGAATCCTCTAGCCCTGCGATCACGCGCAGCAGCGTCGACTTTCCGCAGCCGGACGGGCCGACGAAGACGACGAATTCGCCGTCATTGACCTCGAGGTCGATGCCCTTCAGCACCTCGACCGGCCCGAATGCCTTCTTCACGTTCTCGATGTTCAGCGAGCCCACGGCTTCGTCCTTGTTCTAGAGTTTGATTGGCGCGCCGGTGCGCACGCTCTGGTCGGCGGCGAGGCAGACGGCGAGCGACTTCACTGCGTCCTCCATGTGGCGGGTCAGGTCGATGTCCTCGCGGATGGCCTTGAGCAGGAAGGCCTGTTCGAGGTCGCAGAGTTCCTGGTGCCCCGGCTCGCCTTCCATCGACAGCAGTTCGTCCTCTTTGATGAACTTTCCGTCCGGCCCGGTCGCGGCGCTGTGCAGGCGGATGGTCGAGGTCTTGGTGTGCGTGTCGATGTCGTCGGACTTCACGCCCTCCTTCATGACGATCGACACAGAGCCTTTGGGCGACATCACGTCCTTCACGAAGAAGGCGGTCTCCGAAACCATCGGTCCCCAGCCGGCCTCGTACCAGCCGACCGAGCCGTCTTCGAACAGCACCTGCAGGTGACCGTAATTATACATCGAGGGCGCCACTTCATCGCTGAGCCGCACGCCCATGCCGCGCACCTCGACCGGTCTGGCGTCGGTGATCTGCAGCATCACGTCGAGATAATGCACGCCGCAATCGACGATCGGCGAGGTGGTCTGCATCAACTGCTTGTGCGTTTCCCAGCTGTGGCCGGAGGACTGCTGGTTGAGGTTCATGCGGAATACGTATGGCCCGCCGAGCTTGCGCGCCTCGGCGATCAGCCGCATCCAGGACGGATGGTGGCGCAGGATATAGCCGATCACCAGCTTCCTGCCGTTGGCTTTGGCGGCATCGACGACGCGCCTGGCGTCCGCCACCGTGGTCGCCAGCGGCTTCTCGACGAAGACATGGCAGCCGGCCTCGAACGCCCGCACCGCATAGTCGGCGTGGCTGTCGGAATAAGTAGCGATGGCGGCGACGTCCGGTTTCTCGTCGCGCAGCACATCCTCGAAGGAGCGCCTGATGCGATAGCCCGCGAGCCCATCCGGCAGCGGCACCTCGGAACGGTTGACGAGCGCGGCGATCTCGAAGCCCGGATTGGTGTGATAGGCCAGCGCATGGCTGCGGCCCATATTGCCAAGGCCGGCGACGACGACGCGAAGAGGCTGTTCTGCACTCACTTGACGGCTCCTGACGTGATGCCGCGGATCAGCTGCCGCGAGAAGATGACGTAGAGGATCAGCACCGGCAGGATCGCCAGCGAGAGCGCCGCCAGGATCGCGTTCCAGTTGGTGACGAACTGGCCCAGGAAGAGCTGCGCGCCGAGCGTCACCGTCTTGGTCTCTTCCGACGGCGCCAGGATCAGCGGGAACCACAGGTCGTTCCAGATCGGGATCATGGTGAAGACGGCGACCGTCGCCATCGACGGGCGCACCAGCGGCAGCACCAGCCGGAAGAAGATCGTGTACTCCGACAGCCCGTCGATCCTGCCGGCGTTCTTCAGGTCGTCGGACACCTGCTTCATGAACTCCGACAGGATAAAGATGGCGAGCGGCAGGCCTTGCGCCGTGTAGACCAGGATCAGCGCCGTCAGCGTGTTGACCAGCCCGCTCGCCACCATCAGCTGCAGGATGGCGACGGTGCCGAGGCGGATCGGAATCATGATGCCGAGCGCGAGATAGAGCCCCATCATCGTGTTGCCGCGGAAGCGGTATTCCGACAGTGCGAAAGCGGCCATGGCGCCGAACAGAAGCACGAAGAACAGCGAGGCGACCGTGACGACGAGGCTGTTCTGGAAATAATGCAGAAAGTCGCCCTGGCCGAACACGGTGGTGTAGCCGATCAGGTCGAAGGTTTTCGGCGTTGGCGGCGTCAGCGGCGCGCCAAAAATGCCGGCGCGCGACTTGAACGAGTTCATGATGACCAGGATCACCGGGAACAGCGCGATCACCGTGTAGGTCAAAAGGACCGCATGGGCGCCGATGGTGCGGGGAAGCGAATGTGTTGCGGTGCTCATGGCGCGCCTCAGAACTGATAGCGACGCAGGCGCGTCTGGACGAGGAACAGGTAGACGCAGACGCCGGCGAGGATGATCAGGAACATGATCGTGGCGATCGCGGCACCCATGTTGGGATCGCCGACCTGCAGCTGAAAACCGAAGAAGGCGCGGTAGAGGAAGGTGCCGAGAATGTCGGTCGAATAATTCGGACCGGCGAGCGCCCCTTGCGCGGTGTAGATCAGGTCGAAAGCGTTGAAATTGCCCACGAAGGTCAGGATCGAGATGATGCCGATCGAAGGCAGGATCAGCGGCAGCTTGATCTTCCAGAACTGCGCCATACCGGTGACGCCGTCGCATTCGGCGGCCTCGATCACCTCGTCCGGGATCGACAGAAGTGCTGCATAGATCAGCATCATCGGGATGCCGACGAACTGCCAGACCGAGACGAGGCTGAGCGCGGTGAGCGCATATTGCTCTTTGCCGAGCCACGGCGTGAACAGGCTCTTCAGCCCAACGAAGTCGAGCAGGTGCGGCGCCACGCCCCAGATCGGCGACAGGATCAGCTTCCAGGCGAAGCCGACGATGACGAAGGACAGGATCGTCGGCACGAAGATCGCGGTGCGATAGAAGGCGGCAAACCGCAGTCTCGGGCTGGACAGCAGCGCCGCCAAGAGGATGCCGATCGGATTCTGCACCAGCATGTGGATGATGAAGAACCAGACATTGTTCCTGAGCGCATTCCAGAAATTCACCGACCAGTTGGGATCGCCGAACAGCTTGTGGAAATTGTCGAACCCGACGAACACTTGCGCCTGGTTGATGTTGCGGAACAGAGAAAGCTGCAGGGTGCCGAACAGCGGCAGGATCATGACTGCCGTGTAGACCAGCACCGCCGGCGCCAGGAAGACGCCGATATGCCAGCGGATCGGTTTCTTGGGTCGTGTTTGTGCGGCCATGAGTTCGGTCCCCGCCGTCTCTCGGTTCCAGGTCGATGGTGCTTGGCTGATGCCTCGATGCACGGCGGCCTGACTGTCCCCATGATGCGAGGGACAAGGCCAGCGACAGTGCGGCTTCGTCTTCCCGCAAGGGTGAGGGTAAGACCGAGAGGCGGCGCCGACAATCGCTATCTAGATCTGTCCGAAGGCCGGCCGGGCAGCTGCCCGGCCGGTTCGAATGGCTAAAGTCTTACTTCGCCGGCTTGTACCAGCTGTCGAGGCCGTCCTGCAGCTTCTTGGCCGCGGCTTCCGGCGTGTCGGTGCCGTTGATCACGTTGGCCGATTCGACCCAGGTCTCGTTCTCGAGGTTTGGCGTGCCGCGCGACAGGATCTGGTAGGTCGAGCGGATCGTCGACTTGCACTTGCCGCGCCAGGAGACGAATTCCTGTGCCAGCGGGTCCTCCATCTTCACCGGGGTGTTGTTCAGGCTGAAGAAGCCCGGCAACGCATTGGCGTAGATGTTGGCGAAGTCCGGCGAAGCGACCCAGGACAGGAACTTCTTGGCTTCTTCCGGGTGCTTCGAGGCTGCGTTCAGGCCCATGCCGATATCGGTGTGGTCGGAGATGTAGCAGGTGTCACCGGCCTTCTGCACGGGCGGCGGGAAGGCGCCCATCTTGAACTGCGCCTGGGTGTTGAACAGGCCGATCTCCCAGGAGCCAGCCGGGTAGATGGCGGCGCGGCCGAGCGTGAACAGGTTCTGGCTGTCCGGATAGGTCTGCGCCTCGAAACCGTCGCCGAGATAGGGCTTCCACTTGGCCAGTTCCTTGTAGGGTTCAACCCACTGCGGATCGGTCAGCTTCTGCTCGCCCTTGATCAGCGCCTGACGCCCTTCCTCGCCCTTCCAGTAGTTCGGGCCGATGTTCTGGTAGCCCATGGTCGCGGCTTCCCAGAGGTCCTTCGTGCCCATCGCCATCGGGATATAGGTGCCGTCCGCCTTGATCTTGTCCAGCACGGCGTAGAACTCTTCATTCGTCGTCGGCACCTTGAGGCCGAGCTTGTCGAAGGCGTCCTTGTTGTAGATGAAGCCGTGGATGACCGAAGCCATCGGCACGCAGAAGCTCGACTTTCCGTCGTCGGTCTGCCAGGCGGCCTTGGCGACCGGAGAGAAGTTGTCCATGCCGGGCAGCGACGAGAGGTCGGCGAGGTTGCCCTTCTTGAACAGCTCAAGCGACTTGTCGAAGGGGCGGCAGGTGATCAGGTCGCCCGCCGAGCCGGCAGAGAGCTTGGCGCCGAGTGCCGCGTCATACTCGGTCGGCGCCGAGGGCGCGAACACCACCTTGATGCCGGGGTTCTTGGCTTCGAAGGCCGGGATCAGCTTGTCCTTCCAGATGGTCAGGTCGTCGCCGCGCCAGCTCTCGATATTGAGCGTGACGTCTTCGGCGAGGGCCATCCCGGTGGTGCCGAGAATGCTCGTGCCGATGAGAAGTGCCGTCAGTAGTTTGGTCGTCATGTCCAGTCTCCCTGTTGACCTTTTTCAGGTTCGGTTTTGATGAGAACAGCGGCTAGCGCGCCTTGCTCCCCTCGATCGCGGAAAGCGCCGGCCTGAGCTTCTGGCCGGTTTTTTCCAGTATCTTCTCGGCCGCATCGGCATTGGCAGCACCCGCGGCGAGCAGAATGGCAGTCTTGACGCCGCCACCGCTCTCTTCGAGCAGGCGCGCCGCGTCTTCGCGGCTGCGTCCGCTGATGGCGGCCACCATGCGCACCGCGCGGTCACGCAGCTTGATGTTGTCGGCGGCAAGGTTGACCATGTAGCCGTCATGCACATGGCCGAGATGGACGGCAGCGAGCGTCGAGAGCATGTTGAGCGCGATCTTCTGTGCTGTTCCCGCGCCCATGCGCGTCGAGCCGGCGATCAGCTCCGGCGGCGTCTCGAGCAGGATGGCGACGTCGGCCTCGCCGAACAGCGTCGCGCCCTTGTTGTTGGCGATCGCGATCGTCGCCGCGCCCCGGCGCCGGGCATCGCCGATCGCCTGGACGGCATAGGGCGTCGAGCCACTGGCCGAGATGGCGATCAGGCAGTCGCCCTTGCCGATATTGGCATTCGCGACGGCTGCCGCGGCTTCCTCGGTATCGTCTTCCGGTCCGCCGGCAAGCGTGCGGAACGCCTCGTCGCCGCCGGCGATCAGGATGGCGATGCGGTCCCGCGCTATACCGAATGTGCCGGGAAGTTCCAGCGCATCGGCGACAGCCATGAGGCCGGAACTGCCGGCTGCCGCGTAGGCGAGCCTGCCTCCACCCTTCAATTGTCTGGCGACAAGCTCGGCGGCCTCGGCAATGGCCGGAATGGCGCCGTGCACGGCCCTGGCGGCCTCGATTTGCGCATTGGCGAGGGACGAAAGGATGGCGTCCGGGGCCTGGACATCCAGCCCCGCGGCGTTCTGATGAAGCGCTTCCGTGCGCGTCTCGGCCATCCGCTTTCCTCCAACTGATCGAACAATACCAAAAAAATACCACTTGTCCACATCTCTCATTGCGTTTTCATGCTCCGGAGCGCGTCGGGAACAAATTTCCATGTCCTTTCAATCAAGTACGCCTTAATCTTTTTTGAGCCCGAAATTAACGCTTGGCTGTTGGAATTTTATTGGTATTATCCGCGACGAGGAGAAAATCGCGTGAAATTCGTGCTTGGCATCGATGGCGGCGGCACAAGCTGCAGGGCGGCCCTTGCGACCGCCGACGGCGCTGTCGTTGGCCGCGCCAAGAGCGGCGCGGCCAATATCCGCACCGACCTTACCGGTGCGCGCGCAAACATCGTCGAGGCGGCAAGGCAGGCTTTCGTGGCCGCCGGTGAAGATCCGGAGCTGATCCCCGAGACGCCTGCCATTCTCGGCCTCGCCGGAGCCAATGTCGGCACCTACAGGCAGCAGCTGGAAGCGATCCTGCCGTTCAGCAAAAGCCGCGTCGAGACCGATGCCGAGATCGCGCTCGAAGGCGCCGTCGGCTCCGGCGACGGCGCCATGGCGATCCTGGGCACCGGCACCGCCTATATGGCGCGCAAAGCGGGCAAGTCGCGCGCCATCGGCGGCTGGGGTTTCCAGGTCGGCGACCAGGGCAGCGGCGCCCGTATCGGCCGCGACCTGCTCGAGCAGACGCTCCTTGCCTATGACGGCATCCGCCCCGGCTCGCCGCTGACGGATGCCATGCTTGCCGTCTTCCGCAACAATCCCGAGGACGTGGTCGAGTTCACCACCAACGCCAAGCCCGGCGACTTCGGCGGTTTCGCCCCAAAAGTCTTCGAGCATGCCGAAAAGGGCGATCTCGTCGCCAATTGGATCCTCGATAAGGCGGTTGCCGATGTCGAGGCTTCGCTGGGCGCGCTCGAACTCGCCGACGATGCTCCGCTATGCCTGCTCGGCGGCCTGGCGCCGCTCTACGCGCCGCGGCTGTCGGGGCGCTATCAGGCGCTGCTGAAGGCCCCGCTTGACGACGCGCTCGGCGGCGCGGTGCAGATGGCCGCGCGCATCTTCGCGGGCAAGTCCGGAGGCGCCCGATGAGCGCCGTCGACCGGATCTTCGCCATGCTGCCGGAGGCGCCGCGATGAGCGCCGCCGACCAGATCTTCGCTATGCTGAAAGAATCCTCGCAAAGCGGAGCGCCGCTTTACCTGCAGCTGAGAAAAAGCATCGAGGAAGCGGTCAATCGCGGCCTGATCGGGCCGGGTGACGCGCTGCCTTCAGAGCGCGATATAGCCAGCAAGGCCGACATTTCGCGCGTCACTGTGCGCAAGGCCGTGCAGGATCTCGTCAAGGGCGGCATCCTCGTCCAGCGCCATGGCTCCGGCACCTTTGTCGCCCCGCGCATGGAACGTGTCGAGCAGTCGCTGTCGCGGCTCACCTCCTTCACCGAGGATATGGCGCGCCGCGGCATGGTCGTGCGCTCGGCCTGGCTCGACCGCGGCCTCTATGCGCCCTCGCCGGACGAGATGATGGTGCTCGGCCTGTCGTCGAGCGAGCTGGTGGCGCGCGTGGCGCGCCTGCGCATCGCCAACGACACGCCGCTGGCGATCGAGCGCGCCGCGATTTCGGCGAGCGTGCTTCCCGAGCCCGAAGCGATCGGCTCCTCGCTCTACGCGGCGCTGGAACTGACCGGCAACCGCCCGATGCGGGCCGTGCAGCGCATTTCGGCCGCCAATCTCGGCGACGGCGACGCGCGCCTTCTCGAAGTGCCGCCGGGGGTTGCCGGCCTGCACATCGAACGTATTTCCTATCTGGCGAGCGGCAAGGTGATCGAGTTCACGCGCTCGATCTACAGGGGCGACGCCTATGACTTCGTCGCGGAACTCCGGCTGACCGGGCCGGGAGAGGAGAGCCGGCCATGAGCGCAACCGCCACCCACATGCGGCGCGAGATCGAGGAGATCCCGCAGGCCACCGCCCGCCTGCTGGACGGCTCAGCCAAGGTGCTGGCCGAGGCCGGCCGCGGCCTTCGCGAGCGCGATCCGCATTTCGTCGTCACCGTGGCGCGCGGCTCGTCCGACCATGCCGCCACCTTCATGAAATATGCCGTGGAGCTGACGGCCGGCCTCGCCGTCGCTTCCGTCGGCCCGTCGATCGCTTCCATCTATGGCGCGAAGCTGAGGCTGCGCGGCTCGGCTTGCCTGGCGATCTCGCAGTCGGGCAAGAGTCCCGACATCGTCGCTATGGCCGAAACCGCGAGAACCGGCGGCGCGCTCACCGTCGCCATCACCAACACCGCCGACTCGCCACTGGCGCGCGCCTCGGATTACGCCATCGACATTCTCGCCGGCCCGGAGCGCAGCGTCGCGGCCACCAAGACCTTCGTCAATTCGGCCGTCGCGGCCCTGGCGCTGATGGCGCACAGCACTGGCGATGAGGCGCTGCTTGCTGCGCTCGCCCGCCTGCCGGAGCATTTCGACAAGGCGATCGCCTGCGACTGGATGGCGCTCGCCACGGCGCTCGAGACGCCGCGCTCGCTGTTCATCCTCGGCCGCGGCCCATCCTTCGCGATCGCCAGCGAGGCGGCGCTAAAATTCAAGGAAACTTGCGCCATGCATGCCGAGGCCTATAGCGCCGCCGAGGTCATGCATGGGCCGCTGGCGCTGGTCGGGCCGGGCTTCCCGGTCCTGGCGCTTGCTGCCCGGGACGCGTCGGAGCCTTCGGTGACCGAGGCCGCCGATAGCTTGACGGCCAAAGGCGCGGCCGCTTTCGTCACCTCCGATAATGCGAAGGCAGCCGGGCTGCTGTCGTATGTCGCAACCGGCCATCCGTTAACCGATCCGCTGCCGCTGATCGTGTCCTTCTATGGCTTCGTCGAGGCCTTCGCTCGCCATCGCGGTCTCGATCCGGATGCGCCACGCAATCTGCGCAAGGTGACGGAAACCGTATGAGCGACCGTTTCGCCCTCACCGGCGCCCGTATCTTCGACGGGGCCGACTGGCACGACGATACGGCCCTTGTCGTCAAGGACGGCGTGGTCGAGGCCATTCTGCCCGCCGGCGCCGTGCCGTCAGGCGTCTCCCATGTCGAGACCGGTGGCGGCCTCTTGGTTCCCGGCTTCGTCGACATCCAGGTCAATGGCGGTGGAGGCGTTATGCTCAACGACCATCCCGATGTCGCCTCGATCGAGACCATCTGCCGGGCGCACGCGCCCTTCGGCACCACGGCGCTCCTGCCGACGCTGATCACCGACACGCCGGCGATCACCGCCGCGGCGGTCGACGCCGGCGCCGAGGCCGCCCGGAAGAAGGTGCCGGCTTTTCTTGGGCTGCATCTCGAAGGCCCGCATCTGTCCGTCGCGCGCAAGGGCGCGCATGATCCGGCTCTTATCCGGCCAATGACGGACGCTGACCAGGCTGCGCTGGTCGCGGCGCGTCAGGGCTTGCCGGTGCTGCTCACCACGGTCGCACCGGAATCGGTCCAGCCGGCCCGGGTCACGGCGCTGGCCGCGGCCGGCATCGTTGTCAGCCTCGGCCACTCCGACACCGGCTATGCCACGGCAACGGCCTTCGCCGAGGCCGGCGCCACGGTCGTCACCCATCTCTTCAATGCCATGAGCCAGATCGGCAATCGCGAGCCGGGACTGGCCGGAGCGGCGATCGACACCGGCAGCTTCTACGCTGGCATCATCGCGGACGGTATCCATGTCCATCCCGGCACCATGACGCTTGCACTCAATGCCAAGAAAGGCCCGGGCAAGATCCTTTTGGTCACCGACGCCATGGCGACGATCGGCACCGACATGACATCCTTCACCCTCAACGGCCGTACCATCTACCGCAAGGACGGGAGTCTCAGGCTTGCCGACGGCACGCTGGCCGGCGCCGATCTAGACATGATTTCCGCCGTGCGCTTTGTCCATCGCGTGGTCGGGCTCGATCTCGACGAGGCGCTCCGCATGGCCTCGCTCTATCCCGCCGAAGCGATCGGCCAGGCGCATCGCCTCGGCCGCTTCGCCAACGGCACCGCAGCGGACATTGTCGGGCTGTCGGAAGACCTGGACGTCAAGAATGTCTGGATCGGCGGCGAGAAGGTGTTTGCGGCGTAGGCCTCTTCCTTCGTCATCCTCGGCCTTGACCCGAGGATCCTTGTCGTGACCTCTGCCGTGGGGCGCAACGGTGCAGAATTCTGTAATTGTTGCAACGTTGGGCGTTAAGGCATGGATCCTAGGGTCTTCCCGCGTCGCTTCGCTCCTTGCTCCGCCCCAAAATGGCGAAGCTACCGGGCGTTTGCACTGGTCCTAGCTCTGCGGCCTGGATTGGTAGATATCCTTAAACGCCTCGCGCAAAACGTTCTTCTGCACCTTGCCCATCGTGTTGCGCGGCAATTCGTCGACGAAGATCACCTGCTTTGGATGCTTGTATTTGGCCAGCCGCCCGGCGATGGCGTCGGCGATATCGGCTGCGCTGATTGCCGAGCCCGGCTTGCGCACCACGACGGCCGTGACGCCTTCGCCGAAGTCGGGATGCGCAACCCCGATCACCGCGCTTTCGGCAACGCCGGCAAGCGCGTCGATCTCGCTCTCGATTTCCTTGGGATAGACGTTGTAGCCGCCCGAGATGATCAGGTCCTTGCCGCGGCCGACGATGTGGACATAGCCGCCGGTATCGATCAGGCCGAGGTCGCCGGTGATGAAGAAGCCGTCGTCGCGGAATTCGGCCTTGGTTTTCTCTGGCATCCGCCAATAGCCGGCAAAGACGTTCGGGCCCTTCACCTCGATCATGCCGATCTCGCCCTGGGCTAGCGGCTTGCCGCTTTCGGGGTCGGCGACACGCAGCGAGACACCCGGCAGCGGAAAGCCGACCGTGCCCGCGCGCCGTTCGCCGTCATAGGGGTTGGAGGTGTTCATGTTGGTTTCGGTCATGCCGTAGCGTTCGAGGATGGCGTGGCCGGTGCGCTCGCGCCAGGCATTATGCGTCTCGCTAAGCAACGGCGCCGAACCAGAGATGAACAGCCGCATGCGGCTGGCCGCATCCTTCGTCAGGCCCTGCTGCTGCAGGAGCCGCACATAGAAGGTCGGCACGCCCATCAGCGCGGTCGCGCGCGGCAGAAGCGAAATCACACGGGCCGGGTCGAACTTCCGCTCGAACAGCATTTTTGCGCCGGCCATCAGGATGACGTTGGTCGCGACGAACAGGCCGTGCGTGTGGAAGATCGGCAGCGCGTGGATGAGCACATCATCGCCGCTGAAGCGCCAGTAATCCACCAGCACGCGCGCGTTGGAGGCGAGGTTCTCGTGGCTGAGCATGGCGCCCTTGGAGCGGCCCGTCGTGCCAGACGTGTAAAGGATGGCGGCAAGATCGTCGGGGCCGCGCTCCAGATCCGCAAAATCCGCCGGCTGCAGCGCCGCACGGTCCGCAAGCGTGCCCTGTCCGTCGCGGCCTAGCGTCAGCGTTGCCGCCGCCGCCGATGCGGCAAGCGGTTGCACATCCTTCACCTTTTCCGGATCGCACACGACCAGCCGCGGCTCCGCGTCGCGGAAGAAATAGTCGAGCTCCGGCAGCGTATAGGCGGTGTTGAGCGGCAGGAAGACGGCGCCGGCGCGCAGACAGGCGAGATAGAGGAGCAAAGCTTCAGGGGTCTTCTCCACCTGCACCGCGACGCGATCGCCGGGCAGCACACCAGCGGCGACCAGCGCGTGCGCAAACCGCGCGGACCACGCCAGCATGTCGGCATAGGAAATCGAACGCCCGTCACCCGTCTCCATCAGCACTTGGCCAGGCGCCGGCATGCTGGCGCGAAACGCGTCGAACAGGTGATTGGTCATGTCGTCCCCTGGCGTCGAAAGCTCGGCCAGAGCGAATATCAGATTTGTCAGCGATGGGCAGCTATTTGCGACCGCGCGCGGCCTTGCCTGCGCGAGCCCGCGGACCGTCGCCTGGGCTGAGCTGCGCCATGCACATCTCCGCCGTCAGGCGGTAGTGACTGAGCAAGGCCTCGACCGCGCCGTCGGCGTCGCCGTCCATGGTCCGCTCGGCAATCGTCCGGTGCTCGCCGAAGTCGTCGCGTTCGGAGCCGGGGCCGCGCTGCGAGATCAGCCGGTAGCGGGAGGCCTGGTCGGAAAGCTGGTCGCAAAAGCCGATCAGCCAATGCGAGCGGCAGGCGCAGATCAGCGCGCGATGAAAGGCGCGGTGCAGCTTCTCCCATTCCGGATTGTTGGTTGCCGGGTCATCGGGCCGGCGGCGTTCGGCGCGCGCCAGGCGGTGCAGGGCGAGCACCAGCTGTTCTTCCCATTCCGCCGTTCGGTGCGCAATGGATTCGCGTAATGCGCGTTCTTCCAGCCAGCACCGCGTGCGGGTGAGCTCCTCCAGCTCGGCCGCGTTGACCGGCATCACGAAGAAGCCGCGCTGGTCGTGGCGGCCGAGCAATCCCTCGGCGGCCAGACGGTTCAGCGCCTCGCGCACCGGCGAAGCGCCGGCGCCATACCGGGAAACGACCCATTCGACGCGCAGCTTGCCCTCGGCTTCCAAAGCTCCCCGCAGCAAGTCCTCGCGGAGCTGATGGTAGACCGAACTGGCCAGCGTGCTCTTGGCACCCTTGCCTTCGCCCGTATCGGCGTTCCCGTATGGCAATTTGACTCCTGTTGCCGGCCCCTGTTTTGCAGGGTCCCTCGGCCAAGCAATTTCATACGATGTATCTTACAGCCGAGCACTGCCGCCTAAAAACGTATGATGGCGATATTCGTACTTTAAGACAAGGCGGGGTCAATTATCGAATAAAGTAAAATCCACTTGAAAAAAGGCTGACGTCAGTGGGAGACTTGACATAACTCGGTATACTGAACAGCCCTTAGTTAGCGAGGCGGCTTTGCTAGGAACGCACTGTCGACGTCTTTAACGGCCTTGTCGGCGGCTGAGCGGATCGCTTCGATATTTGCCCGATAGGTTTCCACTGTGCCGCCTTTGAAAATGGCCGCGCCGGCCACCAGCACGCCGGCGCCGGCGGCCGTCACCAGCGGCGCCGTTTCTGGCGAGATGCCGCCGTCGACCTCGATGCGGATCGGGCGCTCGCCGATCAGCGCCTTGACCTTTCGCACCTTGTCGACGATCGCCGGGATGAAAGCCTGGCCGCCGAAGCCGGGATTGACGGTCATGATCAGGATGAGGTCGAGCCGGTCGAGCACATATTCGATCGCCGTTTCCGGCGTCGCCGGGTTGAGCGAGACACCGGCCTTCTTGCCGAGACCTTTGATGGTTTGCAGCGAACGGTCGAGATGCGGGCCGGCCTCGGCATGGACCGTTATGCCGTCGCAGCCGGCCTCGGCAAAGGCCGCCAGGTAGGGGTCGGCAGGCGCGATCATGAGATGGCAGTCGAAGAAGGTTTTTGTCCGGTTGCGGATCGCCTTGATCACCGGTGGGCCGAAAGTGATGTTGGGCACGAAATGGCCGTCCATCACGTCGAGATGGATCCAATCGGCTCCGGCCGCCGCGACCGCTTCGACCTCATCGCCGAGCTTCGAAAAGTCCGACGCCAGCACCGATGGTGCGATCAGGGTCTTCTTGCTCATGAAAGGCTTCTCCCGGCATCCTCATCGGCGCTCTGTGCTGCGCGCTGGCACGCGGGTCTGCCTAGACCATCGTCCGGCCAAGGGGAAGCGTGTTTTCCGCTTCGCTCGACGGGCACGCAAAACGCGAGCTGCGATGCGGGAAGGAGAGAACCCGCTGGATTTTTCCGGCGGGTTCGCGGGCGCGGTAGTGATGGGCTGCCTTACTGAAGGTTGTCAGTCGCCGGGTTCCGCTGCAGCCTTGGTTGGCTTCTTGGCACCAACTGCTGCAGGATATTCGGATTGAGCAGCAGGTCCGGATCGATCTCCACGCCTGGCCGCCTGCGGATCGGGAAGCAATCCGGATACCGGCCGGCCGTTCCGACCGGGCAGCGCCGCCTGATGATCGGCTGGCACATGCCATCGATCATCTCCGAGCCCGGCGCGCATACAGCGTCTTCGAACCTGCCGCATCTACCTTCGATCACTTCGGTGCCGCGTGGACACACGCAGACGCCGCGTTTGTTGAGGAACTGGCCGCGGATGGAGCATGCTTGCGGCTTCCTGACCGGCACGCAGGCTTTGCCCTTCAACGCCGTCCCCCTCGGGCAGACGCAATCGCCATCGGCATTGCGCACCTGGCCACGAATGCGGCACTGGCTGGGCGGCTGCTGCCTGTCGGGCACGCAAGCCTTGGCGGCGCGGTCGACATGCGTGTCCTTCGGACAGGCGCAGCCATCCGGTGTCGGCACGGCGCCGCGGATAGTGCATTTCGGCGGAGCGACGCGGCAGACGCCGTTCACCAGCTCGCCGCGCCGGCATACGCAATTGCCGTCCTGGTCGCGGTACTGGCCGGGACGCAGCGTGCACTGCGGCTCCTGCGGCTGCTCGCTCTGAACGCATCTGCCGTTTTCCAGCTCGGCGCCTCGCGGGCAGACGCAGCGCCCGTCCTCGGTCCGGATCTGGCCCTTGAGTAGGACGCAGCGCTGCGGCACTGGCAGCGGCAGAAGCTTGGTGCCGCCGGACGAGCACTGACCGTTGCGGAATGTGGTGCCGTCCGGGCAGGCGCAGCGGCCGGCCGAGTTGAGCACCATGCCGCCCGAACACTGGTTCTTGACCTCACGCTTGATTGTGAAGGGGTGGCATGCATAGGCCCTGCCGCGGTCGCCTTGCGCGTTGGCTGGGGCGCGCGACAGCACATCGCCGCCGCCCTGCACCGGCGTGTTTGGCGAGAGCACCCCAACGCAGTTCTGTCCGCTGACCGTACCCCGCAGAGTGGCAAGGCGCGCGTCGTCGGGAAGGACCACTGTGACATGATGCGTATGGCTTTCGCCGGCGCCCAGCGTCAGATTGGCGATGCAGGACGCCGGCAGCGTCGCCGGCTCCGGCGAGCAGCCGAAAGGCGGGTCGATCGCGGTGATCTTGACACCCTCCAGCCTGCCGAGACCGTCGATGCCGACCGCATCGCCGATGCGGACCGGACCGGAGAAGGCATTCGGCCCCCCATTCGTGATGGTGATCTCGAACGAGCAGGGCGCGCCTGGCTGGCATTCGCTGTCGCCGGTCTTCTCGACGCGGATCATGGAGGCCCCACCGCCCTTCGCGCAAGCCTGGCCGATCGGATAGACGATGTCGTCGCGGGGCGCCGGCCCAAAAGAGCCGCGCGCGCAGTTCTCGAACGCGTCATTGCCGCCGACCGTCACGTCGAAGTGCCGGCTGGTTCCGGGCGTCATGACGGCGCCGGCAATCTGGCAAGACAGCATGTTGGCGGGCACTGGCCCGCAGTTCCAGTCGGCGCCGTCCGGGGTCAGGGTCCGGACAGCGACCGGCGCGCCGCCCGACACCAGCGTGGCGGCATCGTTGACCCGCACCGGACCGGTGGGGGCAGCAGTGCCGGCATTGGTCACGGTGATGCGGCAGGATACCGAAGACGCACCGGCCAGCGAGCTCTCGCACGCCTTGGTGATGCGCAGGCCGGGCTTGGCGCCATTCGGACGGCGGATGCGCTCGGTCGCGCACGCCTTGTTGTTCGCGAGGTCGACCTCGCCGGCAATGGCCTTCACCTCGGCGCAGTTCTCGACCGTGTCCGGCCGGTAGTTTGCCGGCATGACCGCCTTGACCACGATGGGCGTCGAGGCGCCCGGCGGCAGCGAGATGCCGGCATTGTCGCAGCGGAACTGGCCGGGGCCGTTCGGCAAGCAGGTCCATGGCGGGCTGGGCCCGAAGGCCGAGGAGGTCGGCGCGTCGCCCGGATAGGTGTCGATCACGGTCAGCGGCCCGTGATAGGTGCTGGTGCCGTTGTTGATGATATCGATCACGAAGCTGCAGATGCCGTCCGGCGTGCAGACCGGCATGCGGGCGCGCTTCTTCAGCAGCAGGTCGACCTTCTTCTCGACCGCAGGCTGGCATTGCGGATCGCGATCGCCACGGCGGCAGACCGGGATCGAGGCGCAGCCGCGATCGTTCTGCTGGCTGCCGAACAGCGGCTTGCCGCTCGCCTGGTAGTCATAGGCGGCGCAATTGCGCAGCACGCTGCCCTGCCAGCCGCCGGCCGGCTTGAAGCCGAGCTTGAGGACGGCGGAGGCGCCCGGGTTGAGCGTGGTTGCCGGATGGGTGCAGGTCATCGGCGTCGTCCCGGGCGCGCAGACCCAGGGTGGGTTCGGTCCCGACGACAGCGCCGACCCGGCCGGCAATGTCACCTCGTCGAGCACGATCTTGCCGTTATAGGGCGCATCGCCGACATTGGTGACCGTGATGGTGAAGTCGCAGCCGCCGGACATCGTGCAGCGCGGCACCTCTGCCCACTTCTCCACCTTGAGGTCGGGCTGCTTTTGGGGCGGGCACCTGAGATCACGCGGAATGTCGATGTCGATCTCCTGCGTGCAGCAAAGTCCCCAGCCTTCCTTCGGCCCGGCATAGGTGTCGATGCCGGTGACGACGAGATGGATGGCCTCGCCCGACGAGGCGCCGATGATCTTCCAGTTCAACACGCCGCCGCCGGCAGGTACCTGCTGGGTGTCGGTGGCGATGGTGATGCCGGGTGTCGTCGTCGACAGCTGCACCCATTTGCCGGCCATCTCCGGACCGACCGGCATGTGATAGATGAAGGCGCCGCCGCCGGGCACGCAGTCGACCGTGCCGCGTTCGACCTTGAGGCATTCCTTGCTGGGAGGCGGAGGCGGCGGGTTGCACTTGCTCAGGTCGATCGTGATCGAGGTCTTCACGCCGGTGAGGAAATCGGCGTCGTCGGGCTTGTCCGGATCCTGCGAGGGGATCGTGGTTGCCGGGCCGCCCCTGAAGGCCACCTTCATCTCACCCTGGTTATCGACCGTTGCCGGCGCGGCGAAGGCGGCATGGTCTATCTTGGCCGTGATCCGGAAAGTGATCACGCGTTCGTCGGCAGCGCCGACGCCGTCGAGGTTCGAAGCGCTGATCCGGAAATTGGAAACGCTTGCCGTATCATTTGGGCCGGCCGATGTGCTGATCGAAGCAGCGGGCAGCGGTCCGCCGGAAGCGCCCGTGCCGTCGCCGACGAGGTCGACGCTCACGATCTGCAAGCCGTGCGGCAACTGGTCCTTGAAGTCGAGCCTTGTCGCCTTCAGAAGGGCCGCCACGCTTGGCCGGTCGAAGTCCTGCGGGTCGCCATGGATGCCGAAGCTCAAGACGTATTCGACACTATCGCAGCCCCTTAGGCCACCCTTCTTGGTGAAGAAGGGTATGATCCGCCCGAGCTCCGGATTGATGCCGCGCGATCCAGCCGTGATTTCCGGGTTGGCGATCTGGCCGGCCGGTGCCTTGTCCTGCGCAAGCGCCGGCACTGCCGGCATCATGGCGACCGCGACACCGGCCGCCATCAGCCAGCGCGCGCCGCGCCTGGCGTATGACAGGGGTTTCATGATCGTGCCCATGACGGCTTTGCGCGGGGCAGGGCGGGAAAGGACGAGACCGCTCATCTGTCCCTCCTCGGCGCTTCGCACTCGACGGCCGGCGTCCTCAACGGCAGCGTCACCTTGCAGCAAGGATAGTAGCCGCCTTTGTCCCGGTCGGACTTCCGGTAGAAGCAGAGCCCGACATTGACGGTGTCGCCCGGATTATGGCCGATGATGCCGATCGTGTAGGGCTTGCCCGGCGCATGCGACATGGGTGAGGTCACCCCGACGCCCGGTGTCTTGGACAAAGCCTTGATCGAATCGCCGCCAAAGCCGGCGTGGTCATCGAGATAGAGGTCGGCCCGGAGGCCGCGGGGCGTGCAGAAATACTGCACGTCCTCGACATCAAGGCATGGCGGCAGGTTGCCGGGCGGCGGGAAGTCCGGCGGATAGACGGGAGGCAGGAAGCCGCCGGGGATTTCCTCATAATAGCCGGCGCGGCCCTCGCAGGGGCGCCAGACCCGGACGTCGCCGACATGGCCCTGGACGTCCGGGTCTTCGAAATAGCCGTCGAAGTCGACGAACCAGGAGCCGAAGGGCGGCACGTTTACCGGCTTGACCAGCTTGCTTGGCGTGAGCTGGACGCCATGCACGGCAAGCGGCCCGCCGGCGGCGAGGCGCTCGGCAAGCTCCGGATTGTCGCGCAATTGGTCGCCGGTGTTCACGACCGTGTCGGTGCAGACCGAGGTGTCAAGATTGCCTTCGGGGTCGTAGCGGTATTGCAGGTCGACGCCGCCTGCCGACTGCCGGTTGCCCTGCGGGAAGCCGACCGCATATTCCTGCGGCACCTCGGCCCAGACCGATTCCGTTGCCGGATCGTCCGGATCCTCGCGCTGGTAGCGGATCACCTCGCCTTTGCCGGTATCGGCGAAGCGGCTGTAATCGTAGCGGTTCTCGACCGGGCCGCGCTGGGCAAGATACATGAAACCCTGATTGTCGAAGGCGATATCGGTGACGGCATAATCTTGGTCGGCCTTGACCGTCAGTTCCCAGCGCGGATCGCGGCCAAAACCCCCGTCGCTTGCAATGCCGACCGACCAGATTTCGGCTTTCTCGCCTACGGAATAGTAGAGCCGCCCGCCATGGTAGGCGACGGCCCAGACGCGGCGCGCATCCTGCGTATAGCCCCAGGTTCGGGGGTCTTCCGAATCGAAGGCAGTATCGTGGATGTCCATCACGGCGCCGTCGTCGGCGACCGGGGCCAGCCCATGCGCGGGACGCCCGGCAACGCCATGGTCGAAGCTGTCGATCAGATTGCCCTCGATATCGATGCGGTGGATGAGCCCGGTATCGAGATCCGAAGCGAAGAACTCACGATGGGTCGGATCGAAGGCGAGGTTGCCGATGCCGGGCCCGCTGTTGGTGTCGACGTCGGCGAATTTCGAGACGGCGCCCGAGATACCGTCGATCTTCCAGATGGTGCCCGGTCCGCCGCCATTTTCGATGCCGAACTGGCCGTTCATGAAGACAGCGCCGGCGGCGCCGCGGCGCTGTCGCTCAGGCCGCCCGTCCTCGTCGGCGTCCGGCGTGACGATCTCGATGCCGTGCAGCGAGGTCGCCGCCGTATAGAGGTTCGGAATGCCCGACGGCACGCCATCGCGCACGCCGTCGTCATAAGTGAGGCCGAAGACCTCGCCGATCTGGCCGGCTGTCACCTCGAAGGGCGGCGGCGTGTAGACGAGCTGGCCCGAAGCTGGGCCGCCGAGTTGCGAGACGTTGAAAATGCGCAACGAGGCCTGCGAAGTGTCGATGAAGGTTTCGTCGACCGGGTCGACGCCGGGCGGCAGGCCGCCCTTTTCGGAATCGGGAGAGCCGAGATCCGGGATGATCGTGCCGGGGAAGCCGGTCACCGCCATCGAGCCCGGATAGATGATCTGGGCTTCCTGAGCCTTTGCCGCACCGCCGAGGCAAAAGCCGGCGGCCAGTGCCAGGGCAAGAATTCCGCTGGTGGTCACGATCGCGCGGCGCAAACCGCCGCCGCGAAAAGCCACGAACGAGCCGCGGTCGCGAGACATTGAGCTCCCCCCGAAGTCGTCGGAAGAACCCTCCGATTTCGCCGCGCAAAACAAGGTAAGTCGCAGCGTTCCGGCTCGTTCGTCCCTGATAGAATTGTCTGTTTTCCGCCTGTTCACGATACGCCGGGTGCCTGGCAGGGTCAACGGAATCAGCCGAAAGCCGAGCGCGTCGTCTCCATCCCGAAGCCGATGATCGCGCCGAGCTCCTGTTGCTTCCTCGGACCACCGCGGCTCTGGATTTCTGATCATACGGGCTCCCTTTCCGGCCCGCGCCATGCGGCGCCTGGCCGTCAGTCGCAGGCTGAGTCGGAAAGGTTCAATCCGGTCTAGAGCAATTCGAGAAAAAGTGTGAGCGGTTTTCCGTCCGGAATTGCGTCAGAACAAACAAGCCCGAGCATTTCGTCGTTTCCGTGAAACGGTGAAATGCTCTAGGCGTCCGGCTGGTAGAGCTGTCTTTGCCCGTCTCATGCAAGTCGCCGAAAAGAGAGCAGCGATTTTGGCATCAGCCCCGAAGCGCGGCGCTTGAATCTCGACGCCACGCGCTTTGGCAAAATCACCAGATCCACTCGCCTCTGCCGAGCACGGAGACCGCCTCGACGATGCGGGTGAAGCTCGCGCGAGCACGACCGACCGTATGCCGGGCTCTCAAATAGCTGTGCACTAACCCCTGTTCTTCGAACCAGTAGGCATACCCGCCGGCCGCGACGACGCGGTCGCGATAGGCCTCGCCGTCTGAGGACAGCGGGTCGCATTGGGCAGTGATCAGCACCGTCGCCGGGAGATAGGCGAAATCGGCGTCGGCGAGCGGCGACAGCGTGATGTCGCCGGTCCGGTCCACGCCGCCGGTGCGAATGTTCAGGTAGAATTCGATATCGCGCAGGGTCAGCATCGGCGCGTCAGCATGCGCCACATAGGAGCCGCGCGAGCGGTCGCCCCCGAGGCTGGGATAGATCAGCACCTGGCCGGCCGGCTTCTTGATGTGACCGCGCGTTGCGTGGGCAACGGCGGCGCAGAGGTTTCCGCCGGCGCTGTCGCCGCAAAGCAGGACAGGGCAATCATAGGTCTTGGCGGCCCATTCAAAGGCGCTTAGCACGTCGTCGAAGGCGGCCGGATGCAGATGTTCCGGCGCCAGCCGGTAATCGACCGAGACCACCTCGTAGCCGGTGCGGGCGCACAGCTCGGCGCAGACATCGTCATGGCTGTCCAGCCCGCCGAGGATGAATCCGCCGCCATGAACATAGAGCACCATTGCGGCGCTGTTCGATTCCGCGTTGCTATAGATGCGGATCGGGATGCTGGCGGTCGGCGTGGCGATGGCGGACGTTTCGACCGTCACGCCTTGCGGATAGCCGGCGAAGAACTCGCGGCACATCCGGTCGTAGATCGCCCGCTGCTCTGCGATCGTGTAGTCGATCGTGTCGGGCGGGTAGTAGGAATTGGTCTTCTCGATGAAAGCCCAGGTCTCGACGTCGATGAGGGTCTTGTAGTCGGTCATAGCGCTTGGGCCGATCGCGAAGGTCGAGCCTGAGCACCCCCCTCTGTCCTGCCGGACATCTCCCCCGCAGGGGGAGAGATTGGCAGCTTGGGCGCCGGCGATCCACCTGCGACGCTGGCAATTGGCGAAAGCGACCGTGACATCCGATCTCCCCCCTTGCGGGGGAGATGCCCGGCAGGGCAGAGGGGGGTGTGACGGAACGCCATCGTCTGCGGCCTATCTACCCTTCCACACCGGATCGCGCTTCTCCGCAAAGGCGCGGAAGCCTTCCATATTGTCCTCCGAGCCGTAGAGGATATCGACCGTCGGCAGTTGCCTGCGCGTCACCTTGTTCATGGCCTCCTGGAAGGTCAGCGCCTCGGCCACGCGCGCCGTCTCCTTGATCGCGGCGAAGACCAGCGGCGGGCCGCTGGCCAAAAGCCGCGCGATTTCCCAGACGCGGTCCTCCAGCTTCTCCTTGGGCAGCACCTCGTTGACCACGCCCCAGCGATGCGCTTCCGCCACATCCATCCAACGGCCGGTGAGGAGAAGGTCCATGGCGATATGGTAGGGAATGCGTTTCGGCAGCTTGATCGTCGCGGCGTCGGCCAGCGTGCCGGCGCGGATCTCGGGCAGCGCGAAGGAAGAATGGTCAGAGGCGTAGATCAGGTCGCAGGACAGCGCCAGCTCGAAGCCGCCGCCCACCGCCATGCCGTTGACGCAAGCTATCACCGGCTTGTTCAAGTCGCGCAGTTCCTGCAGCCCGGCAAAGCCGCCGACGCCGTAGTCGCCGTCGACCGCGTCGCCGGCCGCAGCCGCCTTCAGGTCCCAGCCGGCGCAGAAGAACTTGTCTCCGGCCGTCTTGACGATGGCGACGCGCAAGCCGGGATCGTCGCGGAACGCCTTGAACGTCTCGCCCATCAGCCGTGAGGTCTTGAGGTCGATGGCATTGGCCTTGGGCCGGTCGAGCGTGACTTCCAGGATCGTGCCTTCGCGGCGAGTGGTGATGACGTCAGCCATTCTTCTTTTCTCCAAGCACCAGCAGTGCGTCGGCGATCCAGGCGCCCTTGCCTTCGGCGCAGACGATCAGCGGGTTGATGTCGAGCTCTTCGATTTCGCCTTCATTCTTCTGCACGAAGTCGGCAATGCCGGCGATGGCGTCGATGGCGGCCTGGACGTCGGCCTTGGGCCGGCCGCGATAGCCCTCCAGCAACGGATAGAGCTTCAGGCCACGCAGCGCCGCCTCGATGTCGTCGCGCGTCGCTGGCAGCATCAGGGTCACGCTGTCGCGCAGCAGCTCGACCAACACGCCGCCGGTGCCGAGCGTCATCACCGCGCCGAACATCGGATCGCGGGTGAAGCCGACGATCAGTTCGGCGACGCCGTCGCGCACCATGCGCTCGGCATAGAGCCCGGTGCCAAGCGGCAACAGGTCATGCGCGGCATTGCTGACGGATTCGGCGTCCTTGAGGTTCAGCCGCACGGCGCCGACCTCCGACTTGTGCGTCACGCCGAGCGTCTTCAGCGCCACCGGGAAACCAAGCGCCATGGACGCAATCACCGCCTCGACCGCGTTCGAGGCTCGCTCGCCCTTCGGCACCGGCAGCCCGGCCTCGATCAGACGCGCTTTGGCCTCGGCTTCGTCCGGCGTGACGTGGTCGCCGTCGGAAGCGCCCGCCGCCGTGGTGTCGACCGGCTGCGCCTGCGGCTCGCGCCAGGCCCAGCCGATGAAGGCGGCGGCCTGGGCGGCGTCCATCGCTTCCGAAATGCCGAACAAGGGCACCATGCCGCGCGCCATCAGCCCGGCGGTATATTCCTCCGGCAGGTTTTCCGGCAGCGAGGAGACGATCGCGCCCTGCGCCCTGTTGGTCTTCAGCGCCGCCTCGAAGGCACGCAGCGTCGCCCACCAGTCGGTGTCCGAGCAGCGGTCGGGGCGCGGGAAGTCGAGCACCAGCATGTTGAGGTCGAAGCCGCCCGACACCATGGCAGTGAAGGTGGCCGTCATCGCCGGCTCGTTGTTCCAGATGAAGGTGTGGTAGTCGAGCGGATTGGCGACCGCGACCAGCGGCCCGAGCGTCGATTTGACATGCGCGCGATGCTCGGCGCTTAGCGTCGGGAAATGCACCCAGCGTCCTTCCGCGCTGTCGGCCATCACGGAGGCTTCGCCGCCCGAGCAGCTCATCGACGACAGTCTGTAGCCGGGCAGCGGCCCGGTGATGTGCAAGAGCTTCAACGCCTCGATGAAGGCCGGTATGGAATCGACGCGCGCGATGCCCAGCCGCTTCAGCAACGCGCCCGAGGCGGCATCCGAACCGGCAAGCGACGCGGTATGGGAAACCGTCGCCTGCCGCGCCTGTTCCGAGCGGCCGACCTTCATGGCGATGATCGGCTTCTTCAGCTCGCGGGCTCTCGCCGCCAATCGCTCGAAGCCGGCCACGGAATCGAAGGCCTCGATATGCAGGCCAAGCGACGTGACGCGCTCGTCCTCGATCAGACCGAGCGCCATTTCGGAAAGGCCGGTCTGCGCCTGGTTGCCGGCCGTCATCAGGAACGCGATCGGCAGACCGCGCTTCTGCATCGTCATGTTGATGGCGATGTTGGACGATTGAGTGATGATGGCGACGCCCTTGCCGCCCTCGGCCAGTCTGATCCCGCCATGCTGATCGGGCCACAAAAGCGCGCCGTCGGCATAGTTGATCAGGCCATAGCAGTTCGGGCCGATGATCGGCATCTCACCCGCGGCGGCGACCAGCTCGGCCTGCAGCCGCTCGCCGTCCTCGTCATAGGCCTCGGTCTCGAGGAAGCCGGCGGCAAAGCAGACGGCGCCGCCGGCGCCGCGCTCGGCCAATGCCTTGACCACTTCGATGGTGAGATGCCGGTTGACCCCAACAAAGGCGGCGTCCGGCGCGCCGGGCAAGTCGGCGACGGAACGGTAGGCCTTGCGGCCTGCGACCTCGTCTTTAGTCGGGTGCACCGGCCAGATTTCGCCGGCAAAGCCCATCTTGATTGATTGCGCGACGACGGCGGCGGCCTGCGCCCCGCCGAACACGGCGATCGATTTCGGGCGCAGGAGACGTTCGAGTTTATGCATGGTCATCTTTTCATTTGAGCACGATCGTTGCCAAAACCGGATCCCGGTTTTGGCGGATCATGCTCTAAGCCCCGAACGGGCGCAGCAACGCCCGCGAAATAATATGTCGCTGAATCTCCGAAGTGCCTTCCCAGATGCGCTCGACGCGCGCGTCGCGCCAGATGCGCTCCAGCGGCAGATCGTCCATCAGCCCCATGCCGCCATGGATCTGGATCGCCTCGTCGGCGACGAAAGCCAGCATCTCGGTAGCCTTCAGCTTGGCCATCGCCATGTCCTGATCGGTGACGGTGCCCTGATCGTACTTCCAGCCGGCTTCGAACACCATCAGGTCAGCGGCCTTCAACTCCGTCGCCATATCGGCGAGCTTGAACGACACACCCTGGAACTTGCCGATCTGCTGGCCGAACTGCTGGCGCTGCGCGGCATATTCGATGGCATGCGAAAGCGCGCGCTCTGCGCGGCCGAGGCAGGTGGCGCCGACCTGCAGGCGCGTGGCGCCGAGCCATGAATTCGCCACCTCGAAGCCCTTGTGCACTTCGCCGAGCACCTGGGAAGCCGGCAGCCGGCAGTCGTCGAATTCGAGGATCGAGTTGGTGTAGCCGCGATGCGAGACGTTGCGGTAGCCGTCGCGCACCGTGAAACCCTTGGTGCCCTTGTCGACGAAGAAGGCGGTGATCTTCTTGCGCTTGCCGCGCGGCGAATCCTCTTCGCCCGAAGCCATGAATACGATGGCAAAGTCGGCGATGTCGGCGTGGCTGATGAAGTGCTTGGTGCCGTTGAGCACCCAGTCCGAGCCGTCCTGGACCGCGGTCGCCTTCATGCCGCGCAGGTCGGAGCCGGCGCCCGGCTCGGTCATCGCCAGGCAGTCCCACTTTTCGCCGCGGATGCAGGGGAAGAGATATTTTTCACGCTGCTCCGGCGTGCCGGCGAGCAGGATGTTGGACGGGCGCGCCACGCAGGTCCAGTGCAGCGCGTAATTGGCGCGGCCAAGCTCCTTCTCGTAGAGCAGCCAGCTCACCGTATCGAGGCCGGCGCCGCCGACATCGGCCGGCATGTTGGCGGCGTAGAGCCCGGCCGCGATCGCCTTCGCCTTCAATTCGTCGATCAGCTCGCGGCGCAGTTCGCCGGTGCGTTCCACCTCGCGCTCATGCGGGTAAAGCTCGTGCTCGACAAAGGCACGCGTCGTCTCGACGATCAGTTTTTGTTCTTCCGAAAGACCGAAATGCATCGCCTCAGCCCTTCTTCTTGCTTGTTTTCGCCTTGTCGGCCTTCGTGGGCTTCTCGGCCTTTGCGGGCTTCGCCATCTTCTTCGCCGGCTTGGCGGCTTTTGCTTTGTCGCCTGCCTTGGCGGCCGGCTTCGCCGCCAGCTTGGCCAACTGCCTGGTATAGTCCTTGTGAAGCGCGCCGGCGCCCCAGCCCTTGCCCTTGTTCTGCTTCGACAGCGCATCCATGATGGCGACCAGATTGTCGTCGCGGATCTTTTCAAGCTCGCGGATCGAGAGGCCGTTTGCCTGCTCGTCCGACTGCGTGGCGATCAGGTCGACCAGCTCGTCGTTGAACTCCGGCACGTCCATCAGCTTGGTCCACGGCCATTTCAGGCAAGGTCCGAACTGCGCCATGAAGTGGCGCATGCCGGCTTCGCCGCCGGCGACGCGGTAGACCTGGAACATGCCCATTTGAGCCCAGCGCAGGCCGAAGGAATAGCGCATGATATCGTCGAGTTCCTCGACGGTGCAGATGCCGTCCTTGACCAGCCACAGCGCCTCGCGCCACGCGGCCTCCAGGAGGCGATCGCCGACGAAGGCCTCGATTTCCTTGCGCACCACCACCGGCTTCATGCCGATCGAGGCGTAGATCTCCTTGGCGACCTCGATCGCCTCGGGAAAAGTCTGCTGGCCGCCGACGATCTCGACCAGAGGCAGAAGATAGACCGGGTTGAACGGGTGCCCGACGACCAGCCGCTCCGGGTGCTTCTTCATCGCCACCTGCATATCGGTCGGCTTGATGCCGGAGGTCGAGGAGCCGATTATGGAGTTGGCCGGCGCATGGGCGTCGATCTCGGCCAGCACTTTGTGCTTGAGGTCGAGCCGCTCCGGCACGCTCTCCTGGATGAAGTCGGCATCCGCCACTGCGTCGCCGATCGTCTTGGCGAAGGTGAGCTTGCCTTCTTTGGGCAGGCCGCCGGGCAGCATCTGCTTGTAGGCGCGGCGTGCGCCCTTCATCACCTCGCCGACTTTGCGCGACGCCTCGGGATCGGGATCGAAGATCGAAACATCGATGCCGTTCAAGAGCAGGCGCGCCACCCAGCCGGCGCCGATGACGCCGCCGCCGATGGCGGCCGCCTTGTTGATGATGCTCATGGTCAGGCTCCGGTTCTGGTCTTGGCTGTTTCGGGATCGGAAAGCGGCACGCGCTCGCCGGCGCGGATCACGGCCGGGTCGTAAGCTTTGCGCGCGAAGACTTCGAGCACGAGGGGCCGGAAGAACTCGATCGGCAGCGTCTCGTAGTCGGGATCGAAGCTCGACTGGTCCCAGCGCTCGCAGAACCGGTCGCAATCGTCGAAATAGAGATGGCCGGCGAAGCGGTCGCGGGCATACTGGTTGCCGCCCAAATGATGCGCGTAATAGAGGCGCTGGAAGTCGCCGTGCTTTTCGACAACCCAGGTGCATTGCTCGCGCACGAACGGCTTCAGGATGGTGGCGGCATATTCGTCATGATTGTAGGGCGCGTATATGTCGCCGATGTCGTGCAGCAGCGCGGAGATGATCCAGTCAGTGTCGGCGCCGTCGCGCCAGGCGCGCGTCGCCGCCTGCAGCGAATGGCCGAGCCGGGTGATCTTGTAGCCGGACAAACCTTCGTCCAGCTGCACCAGCGCGGAAAGCAGCCGATCCCCCGTCCTGGCGGCATAGTCGATCTCGTGGGCGGTCAGGAATTCATAGTCTTCCTTGTCGCCGTCCTTCATCGCGGTGAATTTGACGATAGCCATCTCGACCTCCCGCTTTTCAATGTTGTTTGAGCATGATCTTTTCCGAACCGCAGGTCAGCGAAGCAAAAACCGGTTCCCCACTTTTCGGGGTCATGCTCATGCCGCGATCGGAGCCCGCTTGGTGAGGTTGAGCTTCTTGCGCACTTCCTCCGGTCCGAGCACGCGCGCACCGAGATTGGAGACGATGCTCACCGCGCGCTCGACGAGCTGCGCATTGGTCGCCAGCACGCCCTTGTCCAGCCACAGATTGTCTTCCAGCCCGACACGGACATTGCCGCCGGCCAGCACCGCCGCCGCGACATAGGCCATTTGGTTGCGGCCGATCGAGAAGGCCGACCAGTTCCAGGTCGACGGCACGTTGTTGACCATCGCCATGAAGGTGTTGAGGTCGTCCGGTGCGCCCCAAGGCACACCCATGCACAGCTGCACCAGCGCATCCGGCTTCAGCACCTGTTCCTCGACCAGCTGCTTGGCGAACCACAGATGCCCGGTATCGAAAGCCTCGATCTCGGGCTTCACGCCGAGCGCCGTCATCATGCCGCCCATGGCGCGCAGCATGCCGGGCGTGTTGGTCATCACATAGTCGGCTTCGGCGAAGTTCATCGTGCCGCAATCAAGCGTGCAGATCTCCGGCAGGCACTGGCGCACATGCTCCATGCGGTTGGTGGCGCCGCCCATGTCGGTGCCCTTCTCGTTGAGCGGCAGCGGCGCTTCCGGCGAGCCGAACACCATGTCGCCGCCCATGCCGGCGGTGAGGTTCAGCACCACATCCACGTTCGCCTCGCGGATGCGCTCGGTGACCTCGCGGTAGAGATGGACGTCGCGCCTCGGCTTGCCGGTCTCGGGGTCGCGCACATGGCAATGGACGATCGCAGCACCCGCCTTGGCGGCCTCGATCGCCGAATCGGCGATCTGCTTGGGCGAGCGCGGCACGTTCGGGCTGCGGTCCTGCGTCCCGCCGGAACCGGTCACGGCACAGGTAATGAAAACCTCACGGTTCATCGCGAGCGGCATCGTCTTTCCTCCCAAATTCGATCAGCCATTGATGAGGCCGGAAACCGGCTTTGCTATGACGACCTGCGCCGAAGCTGGCCAAGCATGACCGACTTGCCGGAAACTGTTTTGCGTTTTACGAAGGCGCCATGACTAAAAGCGAAAAGCCGACGATCTTTCGGGCCGAGCGGGAAACCCTCAAGGTGACGTTTCTGGTGTTCTCGGGCTCGTCGATCATGTGCGTGGCCTCGGCGGTCGACCCGCTGCGCGCCGCCAACCGCATTTCCGGCGAGACTTTGTTCGACTTCAAGCTGGTCTCGCTCACCGGAGAGGCGCCGGTGACGACCTGCGGCTTGCCGGTCGCCGTCGGCGGCTGCTTCGATGCCGCCGAAGCGACCGACATGCTGGTCGTCGTCGCCGGCTTCGGCACGCAGAACTATGCGACGTCGGCGTTGCTTGCCGGGTTGCGCCGCGCGGCGCGTGCGGCCCGCGCCTGCGGCGGCGTCGAGGCCGGCACCTGGCTGGTGGCGCGCGCCGGCCTGCTCGAAGGCCGCAGCGCCACCACGCATTGGGAAGACATGGAGGATTTCTCCGCCGCCTTTCCGGGCGTCGATGTGCGCCCCGACCGCTATGTCATCGACGGGCCGGTCTTCACCTCGGGCGGTGCCTCGCCCACCTTCGACCTGATGCTGCATCTGGTCCGCACCCGGCTCGGCATGGCGGCCGCGCTCGATGTGGCGAGCGTCTTCATCTACGATCAGACGCGCGCGGCGACCGACGCTCAGCCGCTGGTTTCGCTCGGCCGGCTCGACGGCTACGATCCGCGCCTGGCGCAGGCGATCCGGCTGATGGAAGCGCATGTCGATGAGCCGCTGACCATCGATGCCGTGGCCAAGCGCGCCGGCGTCACGGCGCGAACACTCGAGAGCATCTTCCGCAAGTCCATCGGCGAGACGCCGGGTGCCTATTATCTGCGGCTGCGGCTCGCCGCCGCCCGACGTCTGGTGGTCGACACGCGCATCGCCATGGCCGACATTGCCGGGCGTACGGGTTTTTCATCAGCCGCGGCGTTTTCCAGGGCGTTTTCCCGCGCGTTCGGCGAAGCGCCGGTCAGGCTGCGGCGCGGCTGATGCAGATCGGCCAAAAGCGCGCAGCGGTTTTGGGAAGCGGCATAGATCAAAACAAGGGATTCAAAGCGCGTCGCCTGAATCCGCTTCTGTGCGGCGCGCTTTGAGGATCCAGTCGGTAGCGGCCGCAAGGTCGTCGACCAGCGCCGTGGGAGGCGGATCGAAGCGCGTTTCATCGCCTGGGCAGTACTTGCCGGTCCGCACCAGCAGCCCCGCGCCAAGCCCGGCGCTGAGCGCGCCGGCGACATCGCTTTCCGCGTCGTCGCCGACCATCACCGCGTCGGTCTGCGGGCAATTCAAGCCGGCAAGCGCCGAGAGGAAGAAATCGGGCGACGGCTTGCCGAGCACGACAGGGCTTCGCCCGCAGGCGAATTCGAGCGCTGCCACGAAGGCGCCGGCGTCGAGGCTGAGCTGGCCGTCTGCGTCCTTGAAGGTGCGGTTGGTGGCCAAAGCGAGAAAATCGGCGCCGGCAACCAGTTCGCGGAACGCTCGGTTTAGGCCGGCATAGTCGAAGGCCTCGCCGGCGTCGCCGACGACGACAGCGCGGCTCTTGCCGCCTTCCAGGCCGGTAAACTCTGCTTCGAGGTTGGGATGGACGAGCAGGTGAGGCTGCCGGTCATGCCCTCGCAGCCATTCGAGCGCAGCGCGCGCCGGCGTCACCAATTCTTCATCCCTCACCTCGACACCCATTGCGGCGAGCTGCGCGATGATTCTGTGGCGCGGCGAACGTGTCGTGTTGCTGACGAAGCGGAGCGGCAGCCCGGACTTGCGTAAACGCTCGACCCCAGTCACAGCGCCTGCGATCGGGGTGTCGCCATCATAGACGACACCCGCGAGATCGAGCAGCACCGCGCGTATCATCGGTGCAGGATGGAGAAACAGTCTCCGTTCGTCAAACTGCCGAAAATAGGCCCACGGACACAGGGGCCGAAGAATCAGGCGGCGTCGCGGCCTTCGCGCACAATGCGCGAGCGCATGCTCTTGGCCAGCGCCGTTTCCAACCGCGCGGCGACCGCGCGATCCCATTCATTTGCTTCGCCGGCACCATCCTTCGGATGCGGCAGCGCCATCAGCCGATCGATGATCGAACCAGCCTCGCCGGAAGAGAGCAGGGCGTCGATTTCGCGTTCGTGCTGCATACGTTTCGCCTCCTTCTTTCCTTCCCGCCGCATGTCGACAATATAGGCGATTCGTGACGGCTGTTTGAAGGCAAGAGCACGGCGATTGAGGGGCAGCGCGGGGCAAAACCTTGTCGTGTAGGTTCACCCCGCGTGGGATGCAATTTCAGTTCTGCGGCGCTCGATTCGGGCGACCGCAGGAAAAGCGTCAGACGTAGCGGTTGACGATGTTTTCGAGCAGCTCCTGCCGGCCGGAGTGCGGCTGCGGCTCGATCTTTTCCGTCACCACGCGTTCGGCGATCTCCTCCAGCGTACGCTTGCCGGAAAGCATCGCCTTGCCTTCGGCCGTGTTCCAGCCGGCATAGCGTTCGTTGAGCGGGCCCGACAGCGCCTTGTCTCCGATCATCCTGGCCGCCGCCTTGAGCCCGCGCGCGCAGGCGTCCATGCCGCCGATATGGCCGATCAGCAGATCCTCCGGGTCGAGCGACTGGCGGCGCAGCTTGGCGTCGAAATTGGTGCCGCCGGTCTTGAAGCCGCCGCCCTGCAGGATCTGGTAATAGGCCAAAGCCATCTCCGGCACATTGTTGGGGAACTGGTCGGTGTCCCAGCCGGACTGATAGTCGTTGCGGTTCATGTCGATCGAACCGAAGATGCCGAGCGCGTTGGCCAAGGCCAGCTCATGCTCGAAGGAGTGGCCGGCAAGGATCGCATGGCCCTGCTCGATGTTGACCTTCACCTCCTTCTCCAGCCCGAAGCGCTTCAGGAAGCCGTAGACGGTGGCGACATCGTAGTCGTATTGGTGCTTGGTCGGCTCCTGCGGTTTCGGCTCGATCAGGATCGTGCCCTCGAAACCTATTTTGTGTTTGTAGTCCACGACGAGGTTGAGGAAGCGGCCGGCCTGCTCCTGCTCTCGCGCGAGATCGGTGTTGAGCAGCGTCTCATAGCCTTCGCGCCCGCCCCACAGCACATAGTTCTCGCCCTTCAGCTTCTTGGTCACGTCGATGCATTTCTTCACCGTCGCCGCCGCATAGGCGAACACGTCCGGATCGGGATTGGTGGCGGCGCCCGCCATGAAGCGCCGATGCGAGAAAAGATTCGCCGTGCCCCAGAGCAGCTTGACGCCGGTCTGGTTCATCTTGGCCGAAAAATAATCGGCGATTTCGTCGAGGCGCGCCGCGCTTTCGGAGAAATCCTTGCCTTCCGGGCGAACGTCGGCGTCGTGGAAGCAGAAATAGGGCACGCCGAGCAGCGAGAACATCTCGAAGGCGACGTCGGCCTTCAGTTTCGCGAGTTCCATCGTGTCGATGCCGCCGGGCTTGGCGAACCAGGGTCGGTCGAAGGTCTGGCCGCCGAACGGGTCGCCGCCCTGCCAGGCGAAGGAATGCCAATAGGCGACGGCGAAGCGCAGATGGTCCTCCAGCCGCTTTCCACCCACCACCTCGTCCGGGTTGTAATATCGGTAGGCCAGTGGATTGGTCGAATCCGGCCCTTCATACTTGATGGTCTTGATGTTGCCGAAAAATCCGCTGCTCATGGTTTCCTTCCTCTCCAAGTGCTTTCGCCGATTACCTCAGGCGTAATTGGTTTGGCGCTTCCGTGGGTCCAAAAGGGTCATGTCGAACGATCCAATGAAGGATGAAGACCATGACCGACCTCAACACAATCGCCCGCAACTACATCACCGCCTGGAACGAGAGCGATGCGGCGCGCCGCAAGGCCCTGCTCGAGGCCGTCTTCACCAGCGACGTCAGCTATCGCGACCCGATCATGCAAGGCGACGGCCACGACGGCCTCGCCGCGCTGATCGACGGCGTGCAGCAGCAGTTCGCCGGCTTCCGCTTCTCGCTGAAGGGTGAGCCGGACGGTTTTGCCGACCGCATGCGCTTCTCGTGGAATTTGGGCCCCGAAGGCGCTGAATCCGTCATCGAAGGCACCGATATTTGCGTCATCGAGAACGGCCGCCTGAAGAGCGTCACCGGCTTCCTCGACAAGGTGCCGGCGCAGTGACGCTAACTGGGTAAGGGAGGCGCGAGGCACCCCCCTGTGGCCTGCCGGCCATCTCCCCCGCAAGCGGGGAGATCGGCTTTCATCTAGGATTTCGCCAATCTCCAACGCTGCAAAAGGGAGCGAGGCGCCCAAGCTGCCAATCTCCCCCCTTGAGGGGGAGATGCCCGGCAGGGCAGAGGGGGGTGCCTCGCGCATACTCACGCGGTTACCGCCCTGATCGCCGGATAGAGCGCACGATAGCGTTGATAAGCATCTGCATACGCCCCACCAAGCCCGGCATCCGGTTCGATCGTCGCATCGGTCGCCGGCGCGATGCAAACGGCAAGCGGATCGGCGCCGGTCGCGGCGATCAGCCCGAGACGCGCCGCGCCGAAGGCGGCGCCGAAATCGCCGTCGGCCGGGATGTCGACCGGCAGCTGCAACGCGGTGGCGATCGCCTTCAGCCAGTAGCGCGAGCGAGAGCCGCCGCCGATCGCCGTCACCCTGGTCAGGGTCGTGCCCGCCGTTTTCAGCGCCTCGAGGCTGTCGCGGAAGGCAAATGCCACGCCTTCGAGCACGGCCTGGGTCAGCACGGCGCGGCTCGATTGATGCGCGAGGCCGGTGAAGGAACCACGAATGGCCGCATCATTATGCGGCGTGCGCTCGCCGGAGAGATAAGGCAGGAAAGCGATGCCTGTCGGCGCCTTGAGTTTGTCGCCGAGCTCGCCGGTCAGGTCGCCGGCGCCTTTGCCGGTGATCTCCGACAGCCAGTTGAGCGAATCGGTGGCCGACAGGATGACCCCCATCTGGTGCCAGGTGTTGGGCAGCGCGTGGCAGAAGGTGTGCACCGCGCTTTCCGGATTGGGCAGATAGGAGGCGTTGGCGGCAAACAGCACCCCCGACGTGCCGAGCGACACGAAGGCGTGGCCGGCGCCCACGGTGCCCATGCCGCAGGCCGAGGCCGCATTGTCGCCGGCGCCGCCGGCGACCGGAATGCCTGAAGCAATACCCCATTTCGAGGCAAGCTCGCCGCGCAAGCCGCCGGCCTTCGCCGTGCCTTCGACCAGCGACGGCATATGCTTCTCGTCGAGCGTTGTCGCGGCGAGCAGTTCAGAGGACCACTGCCGCTTGCCGACGTCGAGCCAGGATGTGCCCGCCGAATCCGACATCTCCGAAATATGCTCGCCGGTCAGCCAGAGCCGCAGATAGTCCTTGGGCAGGAGCACCTTGGCGACAGCGGCAAAAACACTGGGCTCGTTGTCCTTCACCCACACCAGCTTCGGCGCCGTGAAGCCCGGGAAGACGATGTTGCCGGTGAGCTTGCGGAAACGCGGGTCGGCGTCGAGCGCCGCTGCCTCGACATGGCTGCGGGTGTCGTTCCAAAGGATGCAGGGACGCAGCACCTTGTCCGAGGCGTCGAGCAGGGTCGCGCCATGCATCTGGCCGGAGAGGCCGATACCCTTGACCGCTGCAAGCTCCTTGGGATGGGAAGTCTTGAGCTCGGCAATCGCTGTCTGGCAGGCTTCGATCCAGTGCGCCGGATTCTGTTCGGACCAGCCGGCATGCGGCCGCGAGACGTCCAGCGAGCCGTGGCCGGACCCGACGACCGTCTGGCGATCATCGATCAGGAGCGCCTTGACGCCCGAGGTGCCCAGGTCGAGGCCGAGATACATGATTTCCTCCCGATGCCTTAATTTTTTCGGGTCTCGAAAAAATCTGGCTTGGCCAGTTCTTAAGCCAAGATCCGCCTCCGGTCAATTCTCTGACAAATCGGCCGCGCGGCGCGAGAACAGCGCCGACAGCGGGCTGTCCGGCCGCGCCAGCTGACGCTCGGCGGTCAACGCCCGTGCCAGCGCGCTGTCACCGGCACGCAGCGCCGCCTCGATCAGCATCAGGTCGATCACGTCGCGTTGTGCATGGCTGCCGCCGAAGCGGTGCGCGATCCAGCGGATTGGCCGGATCAGGCGCACCACTTCTCCGTAGTTGCCCTCGCCGAATGCTTTGATCGCCAAGGTTAGAGGGTGGCCGACGTCGCGCGTGAATGCGGCGTTATCGTCATCGCCGCGCATTGCTTCGCGCTGCGCTTCGAGCAGGGTCTGGGCCGGCGCGTGCAGCCCGGCGCCGACAAAGGCCATCATCGCATGCGCATCGTTGAAGGCGTAATTGCCGGCGGCCGCCTTTGGCGCCCAGTTCGCCGCAAGCGCCGCCCAGCGGTCGCCGACATCGACGCCGTGGAGATAAAGTCGCCACAGGATCGCCGAGGCGTCGACCATGTTGAGCGCCAGCGTCGAGCGGTCGCCGTAGATCGGCCCGTCATAGAGCTGGAGCACCTCGTTTGTCTCGCCGAGATCGTAGTGGAACAGCGCCAGATGCCACCAATTATGGATCTTGAGGAAGCTGTCCTTCGTCCACGCCTCCGGATTGGCGCGCATCCAGGCGATGCCCTCCCTTTGCCGGCTTTGCATTTCCATGACATGCGCGACCGCGTGCTGCGCCCAGCCGTCGCGCGGCTCGATCTCGATGGCCTGCCGGCCGAAGGCTTCGGCGCGCGTATAGTCGCCCATTTCCTCCAGCCCGAAAGCCTGCATGCCGAGAACGGCATGGTAGCCCGGCATGTCCTTCTCCCAAGCCGGCAACGCCCGACCGATGCGATCGCGCAGCATGCGCGCATTGCCGATGAAGAAGTCGATCTGGTGGCCAACCTGCAGCGCCACCGCATCGAGCGGGTTGTCGATGGCGACGTCCTCGAGGATGCGGGCGGCGTCATGCCAGCGGCCGCTGGCAAGATGGCCGAGCGCCGCGACATGCGCGCGCTCGCGCGCGGTGCCGGCGAGCGGCAGCGCCGCCGCATGACAGGTTTGCGCAACCGCCGTCGCCTCCCGCTCGGTGGCGAGGCCGAACAGGTAGCCTTTGAACACATGCGCCATCACGAAGCTGGGCTCATCGGCGATCGCGCTATCGATGGAGCCGACCGGGTCGCCGATGAAGCACTGCAGCTCGCGGACGGCTCTGGCGTAGGACGAAAGCCCGGCTTCGGTCGCGCCTGAATGCGTCAGGCCGAATGCGTCCTTCAGCGCCATGCCGCGTCCTTTAATGCCTATTCGTCCGGTCGAACCGATGCGATCCTAGAACATCGACCGTCGGCCCGCCAACCGGCGAGGGCTTCGACTGTGTCGAACCGGACTTCTCCTCAATTCCCCGAACGCATCGCCACCGTGGCGATGCCGGCGCCGACAAGCAATGTCCCGCCGGTGCGGTTGAAGATACGGATCGCCCTTGGGTTGCGCACGATGGCGCGCGCTCGCGAAGCAATCAGCGCATAGCCGAAGGCATTGCTGAATGCGAGCGCCAGGAAGGTCGCTTCGAAGATCAGCATCTGCGTCCAGAAATCGGCATGCCGGTCGAGAAACTGCGGCAGGAAGGCGACGAAGAACGTGATGCTCTTCGGGTTGAGCGCCGTGACCAGCCAGGCATGCGCCATCATCCTTGCCGCCGACACGGCGTCGGTGCGCGGTTCGGCCTTCAGCGCGCCGCCGGCGCGGAACAGTTTTATGCCGAGATAGATGAGGTAGCCGGCGCCGATCACCTTGAGCACGGTGAACACAGTGGCCGAAGCCGCAAGCAGCGCGCCGATGCCGAGCATCGAAAGCGTCATGGCGGTGAAATCGCCGAGCGCGACGCCGACTGCCATCGGCAGCGCCGTACGCCAGCCCTGGCCGAGCGCATAGGAGACGACCAAGAGGATCGTCGGGCCCGGGATGACGAGGAGGATGGCGGAGGCAGCGGCAAAGGCAGCCCAGTTTTCGAAGGACATTTCCCTACTCCTTGAGCGCAAAGAACAGGATAAATCCTGGGGTACGCGAGATTGTAAAGAGGCGTTGGAGAAAATCTTCGGCGCCGGCCTGCCCTGGCACCTGGCCCGGACAACGCCCTGTCAGGGTTAAGTGCGGGCAAAGTTCTTTCACCCTTTTTCAACCATGACTGACGAAAATTGCAGCCATTCGGCCGGACCGTGCTTCCCGCCGACAGCGTAGGGTTTGGTGTATGCGCGAGTTGCCGCAAAGTCTGACGCCGCCTTCGAGCGGCGAAACCGTCGAAACCGAAGTTCCGCTTTCCCGCCGCGCCGTGCTTTCAGGCATGGGCGCCATGGCGCTGCTCGGCATGGCCGGCTGCAGCACCACCGACATGCTCGACCTGCCGCAATTGCAGATCGACGACACCACCACCGGATCGGTGCCGATCCGACCGGCGATCAGCGTCGACAAGAACATCACCGGTCCCGACGTGATGTATGCTGCCTTGACCGACAACGGCTTCCAGGTCCCGGCGGTGCCCTACCGGAAGGTTAAGCCGGAGTTCCGTCGCCAAATCGTCGTCGACAAGACCGGCGAAGCGCCCGGCACCATCGTCGTGCATTTGCAGGAGCGCATGCTTTATCTCGTCCAGCCCGGCGGCGACGCCATCCGCTACGGCGTCGGCATCGGTAAGGACGGCTTCCGCTGGTCGGGCCGCGCCAACATCCAGTACGGCAAGGAATGGCCGGTCTGGACGCCGCCGCCGGAGATGGTCAAGCGCAAGCCGGAACTGGTGAAATGGCAGGGCGGCCAGCCCGGCGGCCTGACCAATCCGCTGGGCGCCCGCGCGCTTTACATCTACCAGAACGGCAAGGACACCGGTTACCGCATCCACGGCTCGCCCGAATGGTGGACCATCGGCCAGGCGATGTCGTCGGGCTGCGTGCGGCTGATCAACCAAGACATCATCGACCTCTACAACAGGGTATCGAAGAAGAACCCGGTCGTCGTCGTCTGATTTTTTCGGCGGTCAGCACGGCCGCTATTTTTTCGGGATCATGCTCCTCCTTTCTCCCGTTGCGTGATGCCGCAAGACAGGCGAAGGTGCTCTGAAAAGCTTCGCCTCGGGAGAGAACGATCATGGCCGGAACCTTTGTCATCGCGCAGGGCGGCGGCCCGACCGCCGTCATCAATCAGACGGTCGTCGGCGCCACGCTGGAGATCCGCAAGCGGCATCCCGGCGCCAAGGTGCTCGGCTCGATCCATGGCGTGCGCGGCATCCGCGACGGCAACTATGTCGACCTCTCAGCCATCCCCGAAGATCGGCTGCGGCTGATCGCAGGCACCCCGAGCGCCGCCCTTGGCTCGACCCGGGACAAGCCAGACGCGGCGTATTGCGAGGTCATCCTCAACGGCCTCAAGAAGGCCGGCGCCGATGCCTTCATCTATATCGGCGGCAACGACACTTCGGGCACCCAGCAGATCCTGACCGACGCCGCCGGCGGCGCGATGGCCTTCGCGCATGCGCCGAAAACCATCGACAACGATCTCGAGGAGAACGACCATACGCCGGGCTTCATCTCGGCGGCCGAATTCGTCGCCGGCGCTTTCCTGTCGGTCGATTTGGATTTCCGCGCGTTGCCCGGCATTTATGTCGGCATCGTCATGGGCCGGCACGCCGGCTTCCTGACTGCCGCGGCCGCCGCCTGGCAGCTCGATCCGGATAGCGGTCCGCATCTGGTCTATGTACCGGAGCGCGCCTTCTCCGCCGAACGTTTCATCGATGATGTCCGCAGGACGCTCGACCGCCACAAGCGCTGCATCGTCGCCGTCTCGGAAGGCGTCAGCACCGCCGACGGCAAGGCGTTGGTCGAGAGCCTAGTGCCTCCGGAAAAGCTCGAGCGCGACCAGCACGGCAACGTCAAATTGTCGGGCAGCGATCTGCCGGCGGCGCTCGAACGCGCTTTGGCGGAAGGCCTGCCGGGCAAGCGGGCGCGCGTCGATGCCCTGGGCTATATGCCGCGCGGCTATGTCGGCGCGATCAGCCCCGTGGACGCCAAGGAAGCCTTCGAAGCCGGCGCGTTCGCGGTCGCCGTCGCCGGGGAGGGTGGCGGCTCGGTGGCGCTGCAATATGACGGTACCAAGACCGTGCTGAAGAAGGTGCCGCTCGAGGCTGTGGCCGGCAAGACCCGCCACATGCCGGACAATTTCATGAAGCCGGACGTCAACCAGTTGTCCGAGGCCGGCATGGCCTATCTGAAGCGGCTGGTGCCGGAAAAATACAAGGTCGGAAAGCCGTTCGTCTGATGGGCGACCTTGTGGTGGGCGACTGGTTCGGCAAATCCGTTGTCGATGCCAGAACGACGATGCTGACCGAGCCATTCGTGCACGATTTCGTGCGCGCCAATATTTGGCATTTCAAGGGCCGGGACGCCGACCTGCTGGTCGACACCGGCATGGGCATCTGCCCGCTGGCGCCCGAGATCGACACCCCGGCCGGCAAGCCGCTGATCGTCGTCGCCACCCACATTCATCTCGACCATGTCGGCTCGCTGCACGAATTCCCGCTGAGGATGGGGCCGAAGGTCAGCGCGGGGGAGTTCGATGGCATGGATGATGCCGTCACCTACGCCAACATGTTCCACAATCTCGACGATGCGGTATCCAAATTGCCGGCGCCCGGCTGGAAGGCGGCTGACTATCGCATCCCTTCCGCACCGTTGACGCGAATGCTCGACGAGGGCGACATCGTCGACCTCGGCGACCGGAAGTTCCGCGTGCTGCATCTGCCCGGACATTCGCCGGATTCGATCGCGCTGTTCGATGAGGCCGACGGCCTGTTCTTCGCCGGCGACGCCATCTATGACGGCATGCTGATCGACGACCTGCCGGATTCGGACCGCGCCGCCTATTGCCGCACCATGCAGCGGTTGCTCGAACTGCCGATACGCATCGGCCATGGCGGCCATGGCCCGAGTTTCGGCCGCGCGAGGATGGGAGAGATCGCGTCTTCCTACCTACGCCGCCGAGAGCGCTTCGTGAGCGCTGTCTGAATTAAATCTTTGTAAGGTCGCGCCAAAACCCTAATTCGGACCATTCCACGCCCTAAATGCGTGGCTGTCGATCCGGCCGGCTGCCATGCATGGCGAGACGGGTAATCCCGGCCGTCGACACGCCGACGGGCGCGTCCTTGGAGAGAGCCGTCCACGGCGCCGGATCAACTCTCGCCCGGACAGAAACGACCATGTCACCATTTAGCATTCTTCGCAGACATCGCGTCGCGGCCCTGCTGGGCGCTGCGCTGATCATCTCCCCCGTCGTTGTTTCCTTTGCGCAAAATCCCGGCAATGCCGGCCTGAGCAACGTGGTCGCGACGACACAGACGCCGGTCGCCGGCATTACCGCCCCGAACGGCTCGTTCGCGCCGGTTGTCGCCACCACCAAGCCGGCAGTCGTGACCGTGACGACCGTGATGAAAGCCCAGCCCGGCGCGACGGACGACGGCTCGCCTTTCGACGGCAATTCGCCCTTCGACCAGTATTTCCAGCAGTTCTTCGGCGACCAGGGCATCCCGATGCCCAAGACGCCGCCGCAGCAGGCGCCGCGGCAGGAGGCTTTGGGCTCCGGCTTCATCGTCGGGTCCGATGGCACCATCGTCACCAACAACCACGTCATCGACGGCGCGACCTCGATCAAGGTGACGCTCGACGACGGCACCGAGCTTCCCGCCAAGCTCGTCGGCCACGACGCAAAGAACGATCTGGCGGTGCTCAAGGTCAAGGCGAGCAAGCCGCTGCCGACCGTCAAATGGGGCGATTCCGACAAGCTGATGACCGGCGACCAGGTGCTGGCGATCGGCAATCCGTTCGGCATCGGCACCACGGTCACCGCCGGCATCGTCTCGGCGCGCGGCCGCGACCTGCACAGCGGGCCGTTCGACGATTTCATCCAGATCGACGCGCCGATCAACCACGGCAATTCCGGCGGCCCGCTTGTCGACGTGAAGGGCGATGTGGTCGGCATCAACACGGCGATCTATTCGCCCAATGGCGGCAGCGTCGGCGTCGGCTTCGCCATTCCTTCGGACCAGGCGCAAAAAGTGGTCGACAAGCTTATGAAGGGCGGTGACATCGAATACGGCTATCTTGGCGTGCAGATCCAGCCGGTCACGCAGGACGTCGCCAGCGCCATCGGCCTCGACCATCCGGGCGGCGCGCTGGTCGCGGCGGTCACCGAGGGCTCGCCGGCGGCCAAGGCCGGCATCGAGACCGGCGACGTCATCACCGGCTTCGCCGGCCAGGAGATCAAGGACCCCAAGGATCTGTCGCGCGCCGTCGCCGACGTCTCGCCCGGCAGCAAGGAAACGCTGAATGTCTGGCGCAACGGCAAGGCGATGCAGATCTCGGCCGATGTCGGCCGCAATGCCGAAGACCAGAAGACCGCCTCGAACGGCGAAGGAGGCAAGCCATCGGCCGAACAGGGCCTGCGCGTGCCCTCGCTCGGCCTTGGCCTTACGGACCTCACGCCGGACATCCGGGAGCAGCTCAACCTGGCCGACAACCAGCGCGGCGCCGTGGTCGAGCGCGTCAACCCGGACAAGGCGGCCTCCGCGGCCGGCATTGAACCCGGCGATGTCATCGTCGCCGTCGACCGCACGCCGGTGAAAAACGCAAGGCAAGCGAACCAGGCGATCGCCGAGGCCGGCAAGTCCGGCAGGAAGTCGGTGCTGCTGCTGGTCGATCGCGGCGACGCGCAGATATTCGTCGCCGTGCCTTTCGCCGCCGGCTGAGAAAACTTCCAAGGAGCCTGCCGGCCTCTTCGGCAGGTTCCGCCGACAAGATTTCGGTTGCCCGCAAACGAGGTCGACTTCCGCGACGAGTTGATTGAACCGGACGATCGTCGCGACGGCTTCGATCTGGTGCTGACGCTGACGCGCGAGCAGGCTCGGCGCCCGGCCGGCGCGATCCTTCCAGATCGGAGAGAAGGTCTTCAGACGACGCTGCGCCCAGAGTTGCCGACGCCTTTGACCCCGTGGACGCCAAGGCTTCCGAATCGACCCGGCAGGTCCAAGATGGTTAAGCGGTATCGGAAAGTGACTATTAGGAGATTCTAAAATCGAACCGAACAGTTCGTTTCTGTTGACGGTGCGTGCAGGACGGGGTGAACACTCGGCGCGCGTATACACTTGGTGAGCCAAATGGATAAATGCGATAACCAACTGATTCAACAGTGTAAAAACCGATCGTGGCGGGCGATTGGTACAATTTCAAGATGGGGATTCATGGGCCAGCCGAAACAACTTCGTGATTGGAATCCGGCAGCCGGCTCACCCACATCGGGGCTGTCCGAACGACGCGATTTTCACTCCCAAGACACGCCGCTAGACGGACGAAAAAAACATACTGGAGTACCAAAAATGAAAAAGATTGTTCTCACTGCCGCCGCCCTTCTGGCCATTTCCGGCAGCGCCTTCGCTGGTAGCGACAACTACGGTTCCAACGCCGCCAATCAGCCGGCCGCCGCGGTCGACACTTCTCGCACGGCCTCGACCCACAGGTCGGAAGCGGCCGCTCAGAAGCCCGTCACCCAGGGCGCGGACCACAACCTCTTCGGCAACAACTAAACTGCCGAACCTGGCAATGATCCATGAGGGGCCATGGCCGACAGGAGACAGACGCTGGGTTCACCCGCCGCGTCCCAAGGCATGTCGCCCAAAAGTGTACCCCAGTTTTGGAAACGACATCAGGTTAAGAATTCAGGAGTATTGAAATGAAGAAGATCGTTCTTGCCGCAACGGCCGTTCTGGCCCTCTCCGGCGCAGCTTTCGCAGGCAGCGACAATTACGGCTCGGCTGGCGCCAGCCAGCAGGCCCCTGCCGTCGACACGACCCGCACTTCGTCGGTGGGCACCGACTCGCCGGTCTATAAGCTGCTGAACTCGTCGAATGACGTGCACAAGTCGGCCCCGCAGGGCAGCGACCGCAATCTGTTCGGCCGCTAACAGCCGCAAGCAGTTGACGAAAAAGGAGCGGCGAGGCCAAACCTCGCCGCTCTTTCTTTATCCGGACCGACTCGTGCCTCATGGCCGAAACGGCAGCACCGAGCGTCAGGCCGCCTTCGCCTCGTCGCGATGCAGCGTGAAGGAATGCCCCTCCGCGTCGAAGATGTGCAGATCCCCGGCGCCGGCATTGAGCCGCAGCGTCTCGCCGCGCTTGACCTCGACATTTCCCGGCAGTTTGGCCACCAGCGGCAGATCGGCGCGGCCGATGTCGACATAGACGAGCTGAACCTCGCCGAGCTGCTCGATATAATCGACCTTGCCTTCGAACAGGTAATCCGTCCCGGTCGCGATCGCGAGATCCTCGGGCCGCACGCCGAAGCTCACCGCCGCGCCGTTCGCCGAAGCGGGCGTTGTGATCGGCACCGTCGCCTTGCGGTCGCCGACATGGCTGACCACGGTCGGATTGCCGGCCTTCTCGATCTTCGCCGGCAATATGTTCATGGCCGGCGATCCGATGAACTGCGCGACGAAGAGATTGCCCGGCCGCTTGTAGAGCTCCATCGGCGTGCCGACCTGCTCGACGACGCCTTCCTTCAGCACCACGATGCGGTCCGCCAGCGTCATCGCCTCGACCTGGTCGTGCGTGACGTAGATCATCGTCGTGTTCGGCATCGATTCTTTCAGCTTGGCGATCTCGATGCGGGTGGCGACGCGCAGTGCCGCATCGAGATTCGACAGCGGCTCGTCGAAGAGGAACACCTTCGGATTGCGCACAATGGCACGGCCGATGGCGACGCGCTGGCGCTGGCCGCCCGACATCGCCTTGGGCAGGCGGTCGAGATACTTGGTGAGCTGCAGGATCTCGGCCGCCTGGCGCACGCGCTTGTCGATCTCGGCCTTGCTTTCCTTACCGATCTTCATCGAGAAGGCCATGTTGTCGTAAACGGTCATATGCGGATAGAGCGCATAGGACTGGAACACCATGGCGATGCCCCGCTTCGAAGGCGGCACGTCGTTCACAACTTCGCCGTCGATCTGGAGCACGCCGGAGGTGATTTCCTCGAGACCGGCAATCGACCTCAGCAAGGTCGACTTGCCGCAGCCCGACGGCCCGACGAACACGATGAACTCGCCCGATTTGATGTCGAGGTCGATGCCGTGGAGAATGTTGAGGTTGCCGTATGATTTCTTCACCTGGTTCAGCGTGACATCGGCCATGGTTTCCTCTCCAGTGATTGTCTGTTCTCAACTCAGTCGATCCGCCCGAACCAGGCACCATAGCCGCCAAGGCGGATGGGCCCGGTGCCACCTTGTCCCGAAAAGCCGTGTCCCGGCAAGGGCTGCAGCGAGCCCTTGCCGAGATCAACTTCGGCCGGCTTGCTGCCGAGGTTGAAGACGCAGGCGATGCGCTCGTTGCCTTCGCGGCGCGTGAAGGCGACGGTGTCGCCATCGCTTTCGATAAAGTCGATTTCGCCCTTGCCCAGCGCCGGATGCTGACGCCGGAAGGCGAGAAAGCGCCGGTAGTGCTCGAGCAGCGAGCCCGGATCGCCCTGCTGCACATTCACGGCTTGCGCCAGATGCTTGCCCGGCACCGGCAGCCATGGCTTGGCGGTCGAGAAGCCGCCATTCTTGGCCGCTGCATCCCACACCATCGGCGTGCGGCAGCCGTCGCGGCCCTTGAATTCCGGCCAGAAACGGATGCCGTAGGGGTCTTGCAGGTCCTCGAATTTCAGTTCCGCCTCGCCGAGGCCGAGCTCTTCGCCCTGATAGATGCAGACCGAGCCGCGCAGCGACATCAAAAGCGCCGAGATCACCTTGAGATAGGCGCTCGGATCGGCTTCGTTGGCGGCCCAGCGCGAGGCCACGCGCATCACGTCATGATTGGAGAAGGCCCAGCACGACCAGCCGTCGCTGGCGACCCGGCCGAAGGCCTCCAGTACCGCCCGCACCTTGGCGGCGCTGATCTTTTCCGGTGCCAGGAAGTCGAAGGAATAGCACATGTGAACGCGCTTGCCGTCGGCGGTGTAGGCGGCCACCACCTCCAGCCCGCGCTGCGAATCCCCGACCTCGCCGACGGCGGCTTGCGCCGGATATTCGTCGAGCAGCGCGCGGAAGCGCTCAAGGAAACCGAGATTCTCCGGCCGGCTCTTGTCGTAGATATGGTCCTGGTAATTGTAGGGGTTCACGGCCGGCGCCGTCTGGTCGTTGCGCTCTTCCGGCGGCAGCGGCGGGTTGTCCTCCAGCCCCAGGCTGTGGAAGTAGAAATTGATGGTGTCGAGCCGAAAGCCGTCGACGCCGCGCTCCAGCCAGAAGCGGGTGATGTTGAGTAGCGCGTCCTGGACCTCGGCGTTGTGGAAGTTGAGATCGGGCTGCTCGGCCAGGAAATTATGCATGTAATATTGCTGGCGGCTTGTATCCCATTGCCAGGCCGAGCCGCCGAAGATCGACAGCCAGTTGTTGGGCGGCGTGCCGTCGGGCTTGGCGTCCGCCCACACATACCAGTCGGCTTTCGGATTGGTCCGGCTGGAGCGGCTTTCATTGAACCAGGGGTGGATGTCGGCGGTGTGCGACAGCACCTCGTCGATCATCACCTTAAGGCCCAGACGATGGGCTTCCGCCACCAGCGCGTCGAAGTCGGCCAGCGTGCCGAACATCGGATCGACGTCGCAATAATCCGACACGTCGTAGCCGAAATCCTTCATCGGGGATTTGAAGAAGGGCGAGATCCAGATGGCGTCGACGCCGAGCGAGGCGATGTAGGGCAGCCGCCGGACAATGCCTTGCAGGTCGCCGATGCCGTCGCCGTTCGAGTCCTGATAAGAGCGCGGATAGATCTGGTAGATCACCGCGCCCCGCCACCAGTCGCGGTCGACGGCGGGGTCCGGTCTCGAACTCGTCTTCAAAGCCGATTGCATTGTCTCAACCTCCTTTCACCGAGCCGGCAAGCAGCCCGCGGACGAAATAGCGCTGCAGTGAGAAGAACACGATCAGCGGCACGATGATGGTGATGAAGGCCGATGTCGTGAGGATTTCCCAATTGCCGCCTCTCGAGCCGAGCAGCGCGTTGAGTTGCGCCGTCAGCACGATCTGGTCGGGCGCCGTGCCGAGGAAAACCATCGCCACCAACAGATCGTTCCACACCCACAGGAATTGAAAGATGGCGAAGGAGGCAAGCACAGGGAATGACAGCGGCAGCACGATCTTGACGAAGATCTCGAAATCGCTGGCGCCGTCGATCCGTGCCGATTCCATGATCTCGCGCGGCAGGCCGGCGATATAGCTTCTAAGCAGGTAGATGGCGAAGGGCAGGCCGAAGCCGGTATGCGCCAGCCAGATGCCGAGATAGGTTTTCGACGGCACACCGAAGAAGGTCCCGACGCCGTTGTAGAGCTTGAGCAGCGGGATCAGCGACATCTGCAGCGGCACCACGAGCAGGCCGATGATCACCGCAATCAGCAGCGCCCTTCCGGGAAAGCGCATCCAGGCCAACGCATAGGCGGCGAAGGCCGCGATCAGGATCGGGATCACCGTCGCCGGAATGGTCACGGTCAGCGAGTTCATGAAGGAGCGGCCGATACCTTGCGACAGAAGCACGTTCTCGTAGTTTTCCGTGGTGAATTTCGGCGGCGCCGAGGAGGCATAATAGACACGCTGGCCGCGATCGCCTTCGAAGGGCTTCGGCGAAGACAGCACGAACGTGCCGTCGGCGTTGACCTGCAGCGACACCCCATCGCCGAGATCGGCAGCCGTGCCGGCCTTGTATTGTGTCGGCGCCGCCGCCTTGGTGCCGAAGGCGCTGATCGCACGCTTGGCGCCGTCGCCGAAGACGTTGCCTTCGATGACGTATTTGCCGTCCTTCTGGGTTTGTGCGGACGCAGCCGGCAGACGCCCAGCCTCGGTCTGGCTGGAGCTTGAGAAGGAGTTCCACCAACCCGACGCGATGATCTGGTCCTTGTCGCGCAGCGACGACACGAGGATGCCGAGTGTCGGGATGGTCCAGATGACGACGAAGACCAGCACGGCGAGATGAACGCCGAATCGGCCGACGAAGGACTTTCCGCGGGTCGCAGCCATCTCAGTGTCCTCCCGTCTCTTTGTTGGCCTGGCGAATGTTCCAGACCATGATCGGGATGACCGCGATCATGATGATGATGGCGATCGTGGCACCGCGGCCGAAATCGCCGCCGCCGCGGAACATCCAGTCGAACATCAGATTGGCGAGCACCTGGCTGTTCCATTGGCCGTTGGTCATGGTCAGCACGATGTCGAACACTTTCAGCACCAGGATGGTGATGGTGGTCCAGACAACTGCGATCGTCCCCCAGATCTGCGGCACCATGATCTTCCAGAAGATCTGGAACGGGTTGGCGCCGTCGATGACGGCCGCCTCCAGCGTCTCTTCCGGAATGCCGCGCAAGGCCGACGACAGGATCACCATGGCGAACCCTGTCTGGATCCAGATCAGGATCACCATCAGGAAGAAATTGTTCCAGAACGGCAGCGATATCCAGACCTGCGGCTGGCCGCCGAAATACTGGATGATGGCGTTGAGCAGGCCGATCTGCACCTGGCCCTCGCCGCGATACTCGTAAATGAATTTCCAGATCACGCTGGCGCCGACGAAAGAAATCGCCAGCGGCAGGAAGATTAGGCTCTTGGCGATCGTCCCCCACCAGATCTTGTCGGTGAGCACGGCGATGATCAGGCCGAGGAAGGTGCAGGCCGCCGGCACCACCGCCAGCCATAGGATGTTGTTGAAGATCGAGTTGCGGAAATCCTGGTCGCTGAACGCCCATTGGTAGTTGGCGAGGCCGACGAAATGCTCGCCGCCGCGGTCGAGAAAAGAGAGCCGCAGCGTCTCGATCACTGGATAGATCAGATAGATGGTCAGGATGATCATCGCCGGCCCGACGAACAGCCATGGCCGCACCAGCCCTTGCCGGCGCAGATTGTCGACGGCGGCGCTGCCGGAGACGCCGCGCGACGGAAAGATGAGATCGAGCAGCTTGTTGGCGCCCCAGAAATACGCGACACAGCCGCCGACGCCGATGATGATGACGAATATGGCCGAGAAAATCTGAGCCGCCATGGGTCCCTCTCCCTGGGCATGACCGGCCGGCCAAGGCTGGCAGCCGCATGCGCCGACTTTCAGTTATTCGGAACGCGAAGGCTTCCGGCGTGGGCTGCCGGTCGGACCCGGGCCGTAGCCCGGATCCAGTAGGAGGATGAGAAAAGTCTCGGGTCGCGCGCGGCGGCCTACTTGATGGCATCCCAGCTCTTCTGGATATCGGCGGCGACGTCCTGGGCGGACTTGCCGCCGACCAGGTCGATCATGCCGGTCCAGAAGGAGCCTGCGCCGACCTTGCCGGGCATCAGGTCCGAGCCGTCGAAACGCACCGTGGTGGCCCCGACCAGGATCTCGCCCTGCTTCTTCAGCGCGTCGCTGCCATAGGCGTCCTTGTTGGCTCCCTTGAAGGGCGTGACGAAGCTCTTCTGCGCCATCCACAATTCATGCGCGAGCGGCATCTCGAGGAACTTGATGAACTCACGCGAAGCCTTGGAATCCTTGGTGATCATCACCAGCGTTCCGGCCACTTCCAGCGGCGTGCCCAGTTCCGGCTTCGAGGCGTAGGGCGGGTACGGGAAGAAGTCCGCATCCTGGCCGAGCTTCACATTCTCCGGGAAGAAGGAAGGAATGAACGATGCCTGATGGTGCATGTAGCACTTCGGCGGCACCGTAAAGAGGCCCTTCGGGCTGTCGCGGAAGTCGGTTGCCGCGACTGCCTTGGCACCGCCGTCGACCATCTTGTCGTCGGTTGCGATCTTGCCGAAGATGTCGAGGGCGTTGACCACGGCCGGATCGGTGAAGGGAATCTCGTTCTTCACCCATTTGTCGTAGACTTCCGGCGGCTGGGTGCGCAGCATGATGTCCTCGACCCAGTCGGTTGCCGGCCAGCCGGTGGCGCCGCCCGAACCCAGCCCGATGCACCAGGGCTTGCCGCCGTCGGCAATGATCTTCTTTTCGAGATCGGCCAGTTCCTCCTGGGTCTTCGGAACTTTGTAGCCGGCCTCCTCGAAATTATCTGGCGAGTACCAGACCAGACCTTTCACGTCGATCTTGTAGGGAAAGGCATAGAAGCCCGGCTTGCCGTCCTTGCCCGTATAGGTGCCGAGCTTGGCCCAGGAGTCGCCGGCGGCATAATTTTCCTTGATCCAGGCGGCGACGTCGTCGCCCAGCGGGGTCAGCACACCCTTGGAAGCGAGATCCTGGATCAGTCCCGGCTGTGGCAGGATGGCGATGTTGGGCGGGCTGCCGGCCTGTGTGTCGATGACGATCTGCTGCTCATAATTCTCCGACGAGGAGTATTTGACCTCCGCTCCCGTCGCCTCGGAGAAATAGTCGAGCACCGAACGCACGAGCGTCTCGTCCTCGCCGCGCCACGGACCGAAGATGGTCAGCGTTTCGCCCTTGAGGTCGACCTTTTTGAGATCGTCGTAATTCGCCCAATGAAACTTCGAATCCTCGCCCGGCTTGAATTTCAGTTCGGCATGTGCCGGCAGGCCAAGGGTGAGCGCAGCGAACGCAGCACCCAAGAGAAGCATTTTCTTCATGGCAGTCCTCCCAGTGTTGAGACAGTTCGGACGAAACCTCCATCTCGTCCGCCGACGCCCACGGAACTGTGACTCAGCGAGAAGGCAACCGCAACCTTTCGAAGAGTCTTCCAAAGCGCTTTGGCTAATCTGATCTCGCCATTGAATCATGCGGAAGTCAAGAGGTTGGCCGTGCTAATCGATTTAGGATCCGGGTCGCGAGAGAGGAAAAGTGCAATGCAGCAAGCTTTTTTGGCGCTGCAGCAGCAATTTCGGCTTCAAACTGCCTGTGGCCGCCCCTAAGGTCATAACGCCGGGCGATAGTGCCTATCATCGAATTTCAAATTGAAAGCGCTTTGAGGCTGGAGGCCTCGATGAACCTGAAGCAACTCTCGCACATGCTGTCGCTTTCGCAGACGACGGTAAGCCGGGCGCTGAACGGCTACCCGGAGGTCAGCGAGGAGACGCGGCGTCGCGTGATGGATGCCGCTAAGCGCCACGGCTACCGGCCGAACCCCAGCGCGCGGCGGCTGGCCACCGGCAAATCGGGAATGATCGGCTATGTGCTGCCGACGGGCAACGCCGTCGACATCGATCCGCATTTCGTCGAGTTTCTTTCGGGTCTCGGCGACTATGCCCGCTCGCACGAGCTCGATCTGGTGCTCTCGCCGGCCGATGCCGACGACCAGGAGACGACCTATCGGCGCATCGTCGCCAACCGCCAGGTCGACGCCGTCTACATTTCCTCGCCACGCCCGGCCGACCGGCGGCTGGCGCTGGTCAACACGCTGGGCATCCCCTTCATCGTCCATGGCCGCAGCGAGGGTTTTGAGTTCGACTATCCCTATCTCGATATCGACAACGAGGGCGCCTTCCACGAAGCGGCCAGGCTTCTCGTCCAGCTCGGCCACAAGCGGCTGGCTCTGATCAACGGCGACGACCGCGAGACCTTCGCTATCCATCGCGAGCGCGGCGTGCGCCGGGCGCTTGCGGCCAGCGGACTGACGCTGGGCGAGCGCCACATCTGTTCCACGACCATGACCGAGGAAAACGGCTATCGCGCCGCCCGCCGCCTGCTCGAAGAAAGCGGAGCCCCGACGGCGATCGTCTGCTCCAGTCTCATCATGGCGCTCGGTGTCGTCCGCGCCGTGCGCGATCTCGGCCTGACCATTCCGGGCGATCTGTCGCTGGTCGCCCATGACGACGTCTTTCCCTGGCTGCGGCCGGAGAATTTCCCGGTGCCGCTCTCGACCACCCGCTCCTCGATCCGCCTTGCCGGCGCGCGTGTTGCCGAGCGGCTGGCGGCGCGCATATCAGGGCTGGAAGAGGGCGCGCGCGGCGAGGTCTGGCCGGTCGATCTGGTCGTGCGGGGATCGGTGGCCGGCGCGCCGGTGTAGGGATCGTGTTCCGACAGACGAGACGCGTTGAGTTCCGTCGCACCCCCCTCTGTCCTGCCGGACATCTCCCCCGCAAGGGGGGAGATTGGACGTCGCAGCCGTATTCGCCAATACTCGACTTTGAGGAGCGGGGTCGGCGCTGAAACTGCTGATCTCCCCCCTTGCGGGGGAGATGGCCGGCAGGCCAGAGGGGGGTGCTGTCCCGCCGGCGCCACAGATTTTCGGGAGCCTATTTCTTCGCAGCCCCAGCTGCTTTTATATCCAACAGCCCATAGCCGAAGTCATTGTCCCGCCCCTTCGGGCCGAGATCCTTGGCCGTGGCCGCCAGCGCCTTCTCGATCTCGTCGGCCGAGCGGTCGGGCGCGGCATGGATCAGGTTGGCGATCGCGCCTGAGACGATCGCGGCGGCGAAGGAGGTGCCGGTCACCACGTCCGAGCCGGTGCCGCTCGGCGCAACCATCTCAACGCCCGGCGCCGAGAGGAAGACATAGGCGCCGCGATTGGCTTGCGGCATCAGCCCGTCCTTGGCGTCGGTCGCGGTGACCGCGATGACGCCGTCGAAGGCTGCCGGATAGCCGTAAGGCGCCTTCGGCCCGTTGTTGCCGGCCGCTGCGACCAGCACCATGCCGAGCGCGCGCGCATTGCGGCAAGCCGTGCCGAGCAGGTCGTTCTTCGGCCCGACGAAGCTCATATTGATGATGCGCACGTCCTGTTCCGCCGCCCAGTCGAGCGCCGACAGGATGACGTCCATACTCGACTTGCCGCCTTCGAAGGCTCGTGCGTGATAGATCCTGGCGCCCGGCGCGATGCCTTCCAGCGCGCCGACGCCGGCGATCAGCCCGTCGACGGAGGTGCCGTGGTCGCGCCTCTTGATCGGCACGTTCGGCATGGCGTCGAACTGGTCGGCGATCACGCCTTTTAGCGCTGGGTTGGTATCGTCGATGCCGGTGTCGATGACGGCGACGCGCACGTTCTCGCCGCTCGCCTGTTTCGAATCGAGCGCGATGCGCTCGAAGGCATAGTTCACGATGCCGGCTGCCTGCTGCAGCGAATAGATGTGGTTGGGCTCACGCCGCTGCGTGCGCCCGTCGGCGGCAAGCTGCGCCAGCACGACGCCGACCGGCCGTCCGTCCGGAATGCCGTAGCGCACCAGCGTTGTGCCGAGCAGCCGCGACTGGCGCTGCGAGCGCACCTGAAGGCCGAAGGTGGTGGCGATCTGCTGCACCGCGCCGGCATCGCCGGCGACCGTCACCAGCACCTCGTCGGGCACGAACTCGCCACTGACCGCACGCGGCGGCGCGACGACATTGAGCCCGGTAGGCGATGTGATGGGGCCGCTTGGCGGCGGAGCGGGCGCCGCTGTGCTTGTTGGACTCTTTGGAGGCGCCGGCTGCGTTGGCGCAGGCGTCGGCCGTGCCGGCGGATTCGGGAACAGGTCGACGATCAGCGCCGGCAGGAACACAGCGCCAACGGCGGCATTGCCCGCGCCGGATTTCCCGCCGCCATTCCTGACGCCGTCCTCGTCGCAGTCAGCGCCGGCCGCCGTCGTCCGGTTGAGGCAGTCGATCTGCTTTTGCGAGAGGTTCGGATCGTTGGTCTGCGCCACGGCGGGAGCGCCTACAAATGTCGCCGCGAGGATTGCCGCATGAAGAACGACCGCCTTAGCCGCCATCGACCGGTTTCCTTCCCTGCACCACAGCTTCCGCGAAAGGCTGGGCGGCAATAAGGCCGACGAGCTTGTCGTAGTCGGCCGCCGTGCTGGCCGGGATTGTCACGTGAAACACATCGTCGGCGGTCGGCCCGCCGGCGATCTTCAGCCCGTTCTGCCCAAGGAAGGCGGCGATATCCGACATCCTGGCATCCGATTTGAACTTGACCAGGGCGAAGGGCAGGTTTGCTAGATCATCCTGAGCGCCGGCGATTTCAAAGTCGTTGCGCTTGCCGCCCGGCCGCTCGAAAGACTGCGCGACGACCAGTGCAAGCAGCGCCGCGGCCGCCGCCCAAGCGACACCCGACGGGATTGCCGTGACCCGGCCGAAGACCTTCGCCAGCCATGACTGGCCGGGGGGCGTGCGCGCCGGACCGGCCTCGGCGTCGAGCGCCCTTGCAAAGCGGGAGAGCGCGTCGGCCGGCGGTCGGATCGCCTCGTTGGCGGCGGCGGTGCCGGAGAATTCGGCTTCCGCCTCGCCGAGCGCGGCCATCGCCGCAGGATCGGAGGCCAGCCATTCCTCGACGGCTTCGAGTTCTGCGCCTTCCAGCGAACCGTTGAGGTAAAACGGCAGCAACGTCTCCATCTCGTCGCGGCGCGACATCTTTTCAGCGGCGCTCATGGCCACCCCCTGTCGTAACCGGCCGCCTTGAGGGCCTCACCGAGTTTCTTGCGGGCGTAGAACATCCTGGTCTTGACAGTGGCAACCGGGATGTTGAGCACCTCGCCGATCTCGGTCACCGACTGGCCATGGTAATAGGCAAGGTCGATCACCGTGCGGTGTTCCTCCGGCAAGGCATCGACAAAGCGGCGCAAGGCGGCGGCCTTGTCTTCCTTCATGGTGACCACTTCCGGCGTGTCGGCGCTGTCGGGAACCTGCGCCGCGTCATCGTCGTCGATCCAGTCTTCCTTCTTCTTGCGCAGCAAGGACAGTGCCTTGAAGCGGGCGATGCCGAGCAGCCAGGTCGAGACTTCGGAGCGGCCTTCGAAGCTCGGCGCTTGGCGCCACAGCTCGAGAAAGACCTCGTTGGTGATATCGTCGGCCATCATTTCCGATCCCGTCTGGCGCGCCACGAAACGGTAGATCCGCGCGTGGTGACGCATGAACAGGAGCCGCACGGCGGCCCGGTCGCCCTTCGCGACCCGGTCTACAAGCGCGCGATCGGTTTCGGTCGCCGCGTTCATGGCCGGTCGAGCCGCCTGGCTCCTCGTGGCTCTGTCGCTGGTCGGTCCAAAAAGGTTCATCCTCCGCCAGGGAATTTTCGGAAGCTAACCGAAGAAGATGAGCGTTGCCAGAGGTGGCGCCCCCTTCTCCCCTTGTGGGAGAAAGTAGATCGGCGCGGAGCGCCGAGACGGGTTGAGGGGTGTTCCAGCGGAGTGAGACGTTGGCGTTCACTGAAACACCCCTCATTCGTCGCCTTTGGCGACACCTTCTCCCACAAGGGGAGAAGGGGAAGCTAAATCAAAAACACCTTCCCCTTCATCGTCGCCGGCACCTCCACGCCGAGCCGGCTCAGCACCGTCGGCGCGAGCTGCAGCTGGTCGAGCAGCGCGTCGGCTTCTGGACCCTTCGCCGGCCCGAAATAGTAGAGCGCGAAATCCTGCATCTCGTCGTCATGCCCGCCGTGATGGCCGCGGTCCGTCTGGCCGTGATCGGCGGCGACGATGACTTCATAGCCGGCTTCGCGCCAGCCGGGCAGGAAGGCGGCGAGCATACCGTCCATCGCGTAGCAGGCATGATCCATCTCGTGGCAGTCGTGGCCGAAGCGATGGCCCATCGAGTCCAGCGTGCAGCTGTGCAGGACGCCGTAGTCGATGCCGTGGCGGCGGGTGAGCATGGTCAATGTCGCGAACAGGTCGACATCGCTCGGCGTCATCTGGTTCTTGAGATTGTAGCCGGTCATGGTGTGGAAGCGGCCATGCGTGATCGGCCCGCCAGGCTCGTCGAATTCCATGTCCTCGACGAGATCGAATGGATAGGAGCGGAAGAATTCCGACCAGTAGGAATGCGTCACCGCCCCGGTCCTGCCGCCGGCCTTGCTGACCTCCGAGAAGATATCGGGCTGCCTGACCCGGAACCGGTTCTCGTTGGAGAGGATGCCATGAACCTGCGGCGTGACCCCGGTATGGATCGAGGCGTAGCAGCAGGCCGATGTTGACGGCAGCACGGAGCGCATTCTCCACACTTGCGCCTCACCAGACTGTACCCAGCCTTCGAGATTGCCCATGAGCCGGCGCCAGTTCCGGTAGGGCACGCCGTCAAGGATGATGAGCAGCAATTTGGATTTAAGCGCCACGGGCAATTCCATGCGGTCTGGCGGGAGAGATCGGCGGGCTTGACCGGTCCGGCCAAGTCCGAGAAGTGCAGCGAAGAGCTAGCCAGCTTAGTTGCCGGCGCTTTCCATGCGCCGGCCGGCAATCGCCTTCTCCAGCCAGCCGATCTCCATTTCGGGGACGGAGGACAAGAGAAGGTCGGTATAGGCATCGAAGGGCGGCGCCAGCACCTTGCTCTTGGAGCCGTAGCGGACGACCTCGCCGCGATACATGACCGCGATCGAATCGGCGATCGACTTCACTGTCGCGAGGTCGTGGGTGATGAAGAGATAAGCCACTTTCTCGATCTGCTGCAGGTTGAGCAGCAGCTTGAGGATGCCGTGGGCGACCAGCGGATCGAGCGCCGAGGTCACCTCGTCGCAGATGATCAGCTTCGGCTTGGCGGCCAGCGAACGGGCGATGCAGACGCGCTGCTTCTGGCCGCCCGAAAGCTCGGCCGGATAGCGGTCGATGAAGCCCTTTCCCATCTCGATCTGGTCGAGCAGCTCGGCGACGCGCTTGTCGCGCTCGCGGCCTCTTATGCCGAAATAGAACTCGAGCGGCCGGCCGATGATCGTTCCCACGGTCTGGCGCGGGTTCATCGCGACATCGGCCATCTGGTAGATCATCTGCAACTGGCGCAGATCCTCCTTCGGCCTATCGGAGAGCCTGTTGCCAAGCGTGCGGCCGTCGAAGAAGACGCTGCCCTGCTCGGGCGGCAGGAGGCCGGTGATGGCGCGCGCCAGCGTCGATTTGCCGGAACCGCTCTCGCCGACGACGGCCAGCGTCTGGCCCGGGTAGATGTCGACCGAGACGTTCTTCAGCACCTTGACGAGACCGCCGCCATAGGCGGCCGTCACGTTCTTCACCGACAGCATCGGTGTGGTGCCGGGCTGCTGTTCGTTGTGCTCGATCTCATGCACCGAGACCAGCGCGTTGGTGTATTCCTGGCGCGGCTCCTTGATGATCTGGCGGGTACCGCCCCATTCGACCAGCCGGCCATGGCGCAGCACCATGATCTCGTCCGCTACCTGCGCCACCACGGCGAGGTCGTGGGTGATGTATAAAGCCGCCACATGGGTATCGCGGATGGCGTCCTTGATCGCCGCCAGCACATCGATCTGCGTCGTCACGTCGAGCGCCGTGGTCGGCTCGTCGAAGACGATCAGGTCAGGCTCGGAGCAAAGCGCCATCGCCGTCATGACGCGCTGCAACTGGCCGCCGGAGACTTGGTGCGGGAAGCGCTCACCGATCGTTTCCGGATTGGGCAGGCTGAGCTTCTTGAACAGCGCGACGGCTCGCTTTTCGGCCTCGGCCCGGGTTGCCGTGCCGTGCAGAAGCGTCGCCTCCACCACCTGGTCCATCAGCCGGTGCGCCGGATTGAAGGCCGCCGCCGCCGACTGGGCGACATAGCACACTTCGCGGCCGCGCAGCTTGCGCAAGCCCTCCTTGCCGCCCTTCAGTATATCGCGGCCGTTGAGGATCACCTCGCCGCCCGTAATGCGCACGCCGCCCCGGCCATAACCCATGGAGGACAGGCCGATCGTCGACTTGCCGGCGCCGGATTCGCCGATCAAGCCGAGCACCTTGCCCTTCTCCAGCGTCAGCGAGACATCATGGACAAGGGTGATGGTCTTCGGCGCCTCGCCGGGCGGGTAGACGGTCGCCTCGATGCGCAGATTGCGGATGTCGAGGAGTCGGCCGGAGTTTGCTTTGCTGTCAGCCATCACCCGCGCCCTCCCTTCAGGCTGGTCGTGCGGTTGAGCACCCAGTCGGCGACAAGGTTGACCGAGATCGCCAGAGCCGCGATCGCCGCCGCCGGGATGAGCGCCGCCGGGATGCCGAAGACGATGCCGTCCTTGTTCTCCTTCACCATGCCGCCCCAGTCGGCGTCCGGCGGCTGCACGCCGAGGCCGAGGAAGGAGAGCGTCGACAGGAAAAGCACCGCATAGATGAAGCGCAGGCCGAGTTCCGAGACCAGGGGCGACAGCGCGTTCGGCAGAATCTCGCGGAAAATGATCCAGCCGCTGCCTTCGCCGCGCAGTTTCGCGGCCTCGACATAGTCCATGACGTTGATGTCGACTGCCACCGCGCGCGACAAGCGGTAGACACGAGTCGAATCGAGGATGCCCATCACCAGGATCAGCGTCACCAGGTTGGACGGCAGCACCGACAGGACGACCAGGCCCATGATCAGCGTCGGGATCGACATCAGCAGGTCGACGAGGCGCGACAGCATCGTGTCGAACCAGCCGCCGAACACCGCCGCCGAGAAGCCCAGAATGGCGCCGAGCGAAAAGGACAGCGCGGTGGCCAGCACGGCGATGAACAGCGTGATGCGGGCGCCATAGATCATGCGGGACAAGAGATCGCGGCCAAGATTGTCGGTGCCCAACAGGTGCACCGATGACATCGGTTCCCAAGGGACGTCGCTGACGATCTCGGCATTGCCGTGCGGGGCGATCCATGGCGCCAAGACCGCCGCCAGCACGAACAGCGTCGTCAGCACAATGCCGATCAGCGCCGCGACAGGAGTGCGTCTGATATCGAGCATACCGGCGCCCCCTACTTCGGATGCCTGAGCCGCGGATTGGCGACGATCGCCGCAATGTCCGCGATGATGTTGAGGGCGATATAGACGGCCGCAAAGATCAGGCCGACCGCCTGGACGACGGGAACGTCGCGCTTGGTGACGTGGTCGACGAGATATTGCCCCATGCCCGGATAGACGAAAATCACCTCGACCACGACGACGCCGACCACGAGATAGGCGAGGTTCAGCATGACGACATTGATGATCGGCGCGATCGCGTTCGGGAAGGCATGCTTGCGGATGACCGCGAAAGCCGAGAGTCCCTTGAGCTCCGCCGTCTCGACATAGGCCGATTGCATGACGTTGAGGATCGCCGCTCGCGTCATGCGCATCATGTGGGCCAGCACCACCAGCGTCAGCGCCGCCGCCGGCAGCGCGATCGCCTGCAACCGCTCGCCTAACGACATTCCGTCATAGACGGTCGAGATGGCTGGGAACCATTGATGCTCGACCGCGAAGTAGAAGACCAGGAGGTAGCCGATGAAGAATTCGGGGAACGAGGTCGAGGCGAGCGCCACGCCGGAGATCATCTTGTCGACCCAGCCATTGCGGTAGCGCACCGCGATCAGGCCAAGCGTGATCGCCAGCGGAATGGCCACGATTGCCGCCCAGAAGGCCAGGAACAAGGTGTTCCACAGCCGTTCCTTGATCGATGTCGCGATGTCCTGGCCGCTCGACATCGCCGTGCCGAGATCGCCGGTGAGCACGCCGCCCAGCCAGTGGAAGTAGCGGATATAGGCAGGCTGATTGAGTCCGAGCTGTTCGCGCAGATTGGCGAGCGACTCCGGCGTCGCCGATTGTCCGAGGATGGCTTGGGCGACGTCGCCGGGCAGGATCTGCGTGCCGGCGAAGATCAGGACCGAAACGGCCAGCAGAAGGAGGATGCCCAGCGCAACGCGCTGGGCCACCAGTTTCACGACGGGTGAGGACATCTCCGCAAGGCCGGACCTTAGGCTTCCATCCAGCACTTCGCCAAGGCGTAGCCGTTCATCAGCTCCTGATGCGGATCGTCCACCCAGCCACCGACCTTGGGACCAGTTGCGTCGATGAACTGGTTGAACATCGGCAGGATCAAGCCGCCCTCGTCACGCACCATCACAGCCATGTCATGGTACATCTGCTTGCGCTTGGCCTCGTCGAGCTCGGCGCGCGCCGCCAGCACCATCTTGTCGAAGTCCGGCCGCTTGAACCGCGTGTCGTTCCAGTCGGCGCTCGACAGGTAGGCGGTCGAGTACATTTGGTCCTGCGTCGAGCGGCCGCCCCAATAGGAAGCGCAGAAGGGCTGCTTGTTCCAGACTTCGTTCCAGTAGCCGTCGCCGGGCTCGCGCTTGATTTCCAGCTTGATGCCGGCCTTGGCCGCGCTCTGCTGATAGAGCTGCGCGGCATCGACCGCGCCGGGGAAGGCGACGTCCGACGTCCTGAGCAGCACGGCGCCGTCGTGACCCGACTTCTTGTAGTGGAACTTGGCCTTGTCGGGATCGTATTTGCGCTGCTCGATCTCTGTGAACAGCGGGTAGGAGGCGTTGATCGGGAAGTCGTTGCCGAGCGAGCCGTAGCCGCGCAGCACCTTGTTCAGCATCTCTTCGCGGTTGATCGCCAGCTTCAGCGCCATCCTGAGGTCGTTGTTGTCGAACGGCGCCGTGTTGCAATGCATGATGAACACGTAGTGGCCGGGACCGGAGTGGTTGCGGATGGTGACGCCCCGCACGCGCTTGATCAGGTCGACGATCTTCGGCTCGACGCGGTTGATCATGTTGACCTGACCGCCCTGCAGGGCCGCCGTGCGCGCCGTCGCGTCGTTGATGACGACGACTTCGACCTGGTCGGCATGGCCCATCTTGTCGCCCTGCCAGTAGTTGGCGAAGCGTTCGCCGACATGGCGCACGCCGGGCTCGTTGACCTTGACCTTGTAAGGGCCGGCGCTGATGCCGGCGTCGGGTTTGTCCTTGCCGCCATTCGGCTGGACGATCAGGTGATAGTCGCTGAGCAGATAGGGAAGGTCGGCGTTGGCTTCCTTGAGGGTCAGCACCACTTCCTTGCCGTTGACCTTGATGGTCTCGATGCCCTTCATGTAGCCGAGCGCGCCGGACTTCGACTTCTCGTCCGAATGGCGCTCCAGCGTGGCGGCCACGTCCTGGGCGGTCACCGTCTTGCCGTTGTGGAATTCGATGCCGTCGCGGATCTTGAGCGTCCAGACCTTGGCGTCGTCGGAAGAGCCGATTTCCTCGGCGATGCGGTTCTCGAGCTTGCCGTCGGGCGACAGTTCGACGATCATTTCGCCCCAGCACTTGCCGAAGGCGAAGGGCACCTGGGTCATCATCAGCGCCGGGTCGAGGCTGTTGGTGGATTCACCGCCGACCAGGCCGGCCTTCAACGTGCCGCCCTTGACGGGGCCGGCAGCCCGGGCAGCGCTCGAAAGCAGCGAGTTGGCGAAGGGCGCGGTGACGCCGAGCGCGGCGGCGCGGCCAAGGAAGTCGCGGCGGCTGAGCTTTCCGGCAGCGACGCGCCGGCTGAGATAGTCGAGTTCGTTTGTCATTATGGGTTCCTCACTCTGATGGTACGACCATGTGGTCGGTTCTTGTTCTTGTGAGGGATAATGAGCGCAACGGAAAGCTGTAAGCAAGACCGAATGCGACATGCCGTGGCGTAAATGGCGCGTCGCATTTGGACCAATCTTGTAAGCGCTCACACGAGAGCGCGGGGAATCGTCTGTTTGAAATCGCGTTCAAACACCAGCTTTTCGCCCTCATAGGCCTCGATTCTGGCGCTGAGGATGAAGTCTTGCGCGTCCGAGCGCATCTCAGCGAAGGTCTCGGTCCGCACCGACCATTCATTTCGCGACAATGTCTGCGTCCAATGCGTGCTGCCCGTCGCCGACAGCGGATCGTCGGGTTGGATCGCCCATGTCTCCCGGACCATGCTGCCGTGGACCAGCCCGTGCTCCAGGTCGCGCACCTCGCCGAAATCGTCCGTTACGGCAAGCGTGACGACGCCGGTCTTTTCGTTGCGGTGGATATGCCGCTCGGAATTGGTCGGCCTGATCGTCTCGGTCGCCCAGGGCGTAGCCCCTTCCGGTTCGAGGAACGACACCTCGTCGGCCGTCGCCGGCGGGCGCAGCGGCAGCTTGAGCGTCGCGGCCGACAGTTCGAGCGTCGCCGGCTCCGGCGACGGCCAGATCATCGGCCAGTAGGCGGTCGAGACGGCGACCCGCAGCCGGTGGCCGGCCGCCACCCGATAGGCGCACTGGTCGAGCACGACGCGTGCCGAGACCGTCTCGCCTGGCACCAGCGCTTCCGGGAACTCGTGCGAGTTGCGGTGGGTGAGGTTGAGCACGCCATAGGAGATCAGCTCCGAGGCGCCGTCCGGATGCACGTCGCAGAGACGCACCGCGAGGTTGGCCTGGCGGCGGTCCGAGGCAACCCGTACTTCGACTTCAGGCGCGCCGACGATGTCGATCGCCTCCTCGAGTTCGACCTGGTCGAAGCATACCGAAAGCGCGTCGTCGGAGCGCTGGTCGCCCGGCAGTTCCGGACCGAAGGTGAAGGGAAAATACTCGCCGCCGGCAAGCCCGCAACTTTGCGGCGAGGCGACGATTGCCGGCCCGACGCCCTCGGGAATGAGCCCGGTTGCCTTGATCTTGATGTTGGGCGAGGGCCATTGCTGTTCCGCAATCCAGCGGCCTGGCCGTTCGGGATGCCAGCGGGCCGGACGCACGCTATCCATCACATAGGCGCGGTAGTCCGGGTCGGCCTCGACGCCGGTCGCCGCGCCCTTCAGCCAGCGGTCCCACCAGCGCAGCGCCTCCTGCAGGAAACCGATGGCCGGATTGGGTGCCGCGTAATGCGGATATTTGTGGATCCAGGGGCCGACGATGCCCTTCACCGGCGCCTGGATGTTGGTGACGAGATTGGAGATCGTGTTGCGGTAGCCGTCATGCCAACCGCCGATCGACAGCACTGCCGCCTTAACGGCCGAAAAGTGCTCGCAGATCGAGCCGCGTTTCCAGTAGGCATCGCGATGCTGGTGGCTGAGCCATAGCGGCGCGAGAAAAGGCTGGTTCTCCAGACGGCTCAGCCACAGATCGCGCCAGCGGTTGCCGCCGGCGATTTCCGGATCCGGCGGCCGCGACGAGTAGGAGAGCATCGTCGAGGCCCAGCCGAAATTCTCGAGCAGCAGGCAGCCGCCCTTGTAGTGAATGTCGTCGGCATAGCGGTCGACGGTCGAGCACAGGCTGATCACCGCCTTCAGCGCCGGCGGCTGCTTTGCCGCGACCTGCAGGCAGTTGAAGCCGCCCCAGGATATGCCCATCATGCCGACATTGCCGTTGCACCAGGGCTGCGCGGCCACCCAGGCGATGACGTCGCAGGCGTCCTGCAATTCCTGCTCGGAATATTCGTCGTCCATCAGCCCTTCGGAATCACCGTTGCCGCGCATGTCGACGCGGATCGAGGCATAGCCGTGTCCGGCGAAATAGGGATGCGTCAGCTGATCGCGGAAGATGGTGCCGTCGCGCTTGCGGTAGGGCAAATGCTCGAGGACCGCCGGCACCGGGTTGTCGCCGGCATCCTCAGGCATCCATATGCGCGCCGACAGCCGGCAGCCATCCGGCATGACGATGCCCATATCGGGAAATTCGACGACCTTGCGAGGGAATTCTGTGACGGTTTTCATGCAAGGCACATGATGGAACCGTCGCCGAGGCGTCGTGGGCCAGCCGGCGAAATCGGCTGGTCAATAAGCGTCAGTTCAAAGCGTCAGTTCAGCGGAATGTCGTTGTCGGCCTTGCTCGCCTGGTATGTGCCGGACAGCGCGTCATAGCGTGCGGAGATCTTGGCAATGCGCGCCTCCAGCCGCCTGCGTTCCGCCTCGGGCAAAGCGCGCACCAGCCGGCGTATGGAAAAGCTCTTCCAATAGGCGTTCTCGGCGTTGTAGCCGCCGGGATCGAGTGTGAAGACCTCCTTCAGGATCTTCAGGTCATGCGGGATGGCGAAGCTGTCGCGCGAGTCCTCGTGGCTGAAGAGGTAGTAGAAATTGTCGAAGCCGGTCCAGGTGATCGCCGACAGGCACAGCGAGCAGGGCTCGTGCGTGGCCAGGAACAGTGCATCCCTGGTGTCGACGCGCTCGGCTTTTGGCATTTCGTAAAATCGCTTCAGGCAGTGCATTTCGCCATGCCAGAGCGGATTTTCGATCTCGTTGTTGGTTTCGGCAATCACCAGCGAGCGGTCGTCTTTCCGCAGGATGGCGGCGCCGAAGAGTTTGTTGCCATGGGCAACGCCTTCAGCGGTCTTCGGCACGATATCGTGCTCGATAACGTCGAGCAGGCGGTCGATCAGCGAAATGTCTGTCATCGGGGAAAACTGGCAGCTTTCAGGGAAGATGGATCTCGTAAGGGTGCGAGAAATGGCACTCTTCGAGGTTGGCGCCGTCGCCGCCGCGGTCGACGATGAGGAAGTCCTGTTCCTCGCCGATCGGCGTCAGCACGCCGTGCCAGAGGTTGCGCCGGTAGTTGATGCCCTGCCCGGGCGCGGTGATGAAGGCGTGCGGCTCGCCTGGGCCGTCCTGAGTGTCATGGCAGACGACAACCAGGAATGGCCGCGGCGACAACGGAATGAAGGCCTGGCTGCCGAGCGGATGGCGCTCGACCATGGTCAGTTTCAGAGGCATCTCGTAGGGGGTGCCGCGCACCATCGAGATCAGCACCTTGGCATTCGGCCCGGTGGCCTCGGCAGTGGCGAGATCGTGGTAGCGCATCGCCTTGCCGCCATTGATCGGGTAGCGGTTCTCGCCGCCCATATCGATCACGTCGCCAAACGGCGCGAAGTTTTCGCGTGTCAGCGGCTGGGCCACGATTTGGGTCACCGCGCGCGAGCCCCAAGGGCGCCGCCAAGCTTGGCGTGCCGGTTGACGTCCTTGTATAGCAGGTAGCGGAAATTCCCGGGACCGCCGGCGTAGCAGGCCTGCGGGCAAAAGGCGCGCAGCCACATGAAGTCGCCGGCCTCGACCTCGACCCAGTCCTGATTGAGGCGATAGACTGCCTTGCCTTCGAGCACATAGAGCCCATGCTCCATGACATGGGTCTCGGCGAAGGGGATGACCGCGCCGGGTTTGAGCGTGACGATGGTGACATGCATATCGTGGCGCATGTCGGCCGGGTCGACGAAGCGCGTCGTCGCCCAGTGGCCTCCCGTGCCGGGCATCGGGCTCGGCTCGACCTCCTTGTCGCTGCTGAAGAAGGCTTCCGGAACGTCGAGGCCGTCGACCGCCTCATAGGCCTTGCGGACCCAGTGGAAGCGGACCGCACCGCTGCTCTCATTGCGCACCGTCCAGCCGCTGCCCGGCGGCAGGAAGGCGAAGCCGCCTGGGCGAAGCACATGGTTCTTGCCGGCAAGCGAGACCGTAAGCTCGCCCTCGACCACGAACAGCACGCCCTCGGCTTCGGGGTCGAGCTCAGGCCGGTCGCTGCCGCCGCCGGGCAGGACCTCGACGATGTACTGCGAAAAGGTCTCGGCGAAGCCCGAAAGCGGTCTTGCGATGATCCAGGCCCTTGTCTTGTCCCAGAACGGCAGCGGGCTGGTGACGATGTCCTGCATCACGCCCTTGGGGATCACCGCATAGGCTTCGGTGAAGACGGCGCGGCCGGTCAACAGCTCGTGCTGACCGGGATGGCCGCCATGCGGCGCGTAATAGGTTCGCTCGGCCATGTTCATCCTGTCCATGTGTTGAAGCCTATTTTGGAAGCATGTCTTTGAGCCGAAGCAGCGCGATGCGCTCGACTTGTTTGCACGCGGTGTCGAATTCATTGCTGCGGCTGTTGCCGATGCGAGCCTCGAACTCCGCCAGGATCTGGTCCTTCGTCTTGCCCTTGACCGCGATGATGAAGGGAAAGCCGAAGGTCGTGACATAGGCGGCGTTGAGCTTCGAAAACAGCTCGCGCTCCTTGTCGGTCAGCGCGTCGAGCCCGGCGGAGGCCTGTTCTTTGGCTGATTCCGGCGTCAGCCGCTTGGCCGCCGCCAGCTTGCCGGCAAGGTCGGGATGGGCGTTGAGCACAGAAAGCCGCTCGGCCTCGGTCGCCGCGCGGAAGACGCGGCAGAGCGCGTTGTGCAGGCCGCCGGCGCTGTCATGGGCCGGGCCGAGCTCCAGTTCGTAGGCCCGCTCGGCGATCCACGGCGAATGCTCGAACACCCCGCCGAAAGCATGCACGAATTCCTCGAATTCCATCCGAGACGGGCGCAGCGCCGGCGCCTGGTAGGGGTGCGTCTCGCGCCAGTGTTTTGCGATATCGATGCGCCGGGTCAGCCACACCCTGTCATGCGACTTCACATAGTCGACGAAGCGCTTCAGCGCCGCCACGCGGCCCGGACGGCCAACCAGCCGGCAATGCAGGCCGATGTTCATCATGCGCGGCCGCCCCGCCTTGCCCTCCGCATAGAGCGTGTCGAAACTGTCCTTCAGATAGGCGAAGAACTGGTCGCCCGAATTGAAGCCCTGCGGCGTGGCGAAGCGCATGTCGTTGGCGTCGAGCGTATAGGGGATGATGAGCTGCGGCTTCTCCAAACCATCCCGGTCGAACCAGTAGGGCAATTCGTCGTCATAGGTGTCGGAGACGTAATCGAAGCCGCCTTCCTCGGCGACGAGTCGCACCGTGTTGACCGAAGTGCGGCCGGTGTACCAGCCGGTCGGCCGCGCGCCAGTCACTTCGTAATGCAGACGGATCGTCTCTTCGAGGTCGCGTCGCTCGTCCTCCGCGCTATGGTCGCGGTAGTCGATCCATTTCAGCCCGTGCGAGGCGATCTCCCAGCCGGCCTCCTGCATCGCAGCGACCTGATCGGGGGAGCGTGCCAGCGCCGTGGCGACGCCGTAGCAGGTCACCGGCACCTCAGCTTGCGTGAACAGCCGGTATAGCCGCCAGAAGCCGGCGCGGGCGCCGTATTCATAGATCGATTCCATGTTCCAATGGCGCTGGCCGAGCCAGGGGGCGGCGCCGACAATCTCGGATAGGAAGGCTTCGGAAGCCTTGTCGCCGTGCAGCACGCAGTTCTCGCCGCCTTCCTCGTAATTGACGACGAACTGCACCGCGACATAGGCGTCGCCGGGCCATTTCGGGTCCGGCGGATTGGCTCCGTAACCGCGCATGTCCCGTTCGTAACGCATGATCGCTCCTGCCCGAATGTTGAGATGAAGATATCGAAAGGAGTGCTCGTGCATTCCCCCGAAAATTTTTGAAAGTGCTTTTTGCCGCACTCCGCTCGACCGGGGCTTATGCATCGCCTTTAATTGGCGCACAATTGACCTGAAAACGTTCGACTACTTGGGATGGGAGGCGGCCAGTGGCAGAAACTTCGAAAGCCGATGGCGGGCGTCTGACGACCCATGTCCTCGATACCGCGACCGGCAGGCCGGCAAAGGGCCTTTCGATCGGGCTTTTCCGCCTCGAAGGCCAGGCCCGCACGCATTTGAAGACCGTCACCACCAACGACGACGGCCGCTGCGACGCGCCGCTGCTTGCCGGCGCCGACTTCCGCACCGGCGAGTACGAACTGGTCTTCGCTGCCGGCGATTATCTGCGCGGGCAGGGCGCCAGCCTGCCGCAGCCGGCTTTCCTCGACACCGTGCCGATCCGCTTCGGCATGGCGGAGGAGCGGCATTATCATGTGCCGCTCTTGATCTCGCCCTACGGCTACTCGACCTATCGCGGGAGCTGAGACATGGCCGACAAGACCCGCAACCAGATACGTTTCATCCTGAACGGCGCCGATGTCGCGCTGAACGACATCGCCCCCGACGCGACCCTGCTCGACTGGCTGCGGTTGAACCGCTCGCTGCGCGGCACCAAGGAAGGCTGCGCCGAGGGCGATTGCGGCGCCTGCACGGTGCTGGTCGGCAAGCTGTCGGTCGAGGGCCTGGTCTATGAAAGCGTCAATGCTTGCATCCGCTTCATGGGCTCGCTCGACGGCACGCATGTCGTCACCGTTGAGCACCTGCGCGGCAATGGCGAACAGCTTCACCCCGTGCAGCAGGCGATGGTCGATTTCCATGGCTCGCAATGCGGCTTCTGCACGCCCGGTTTCGTCATGTCACTCTATGCGCTCTGGATGAAGACGCCCAATCCGTCCGACGCGGCGATCGAAAAGGCGCTGCAGGGCAATCTCTGCCGCTGTACCGGCTACGAGGCGATCATGCGCGCCGCGCGCGCCATATCAAGCTACGGCAAGGCGGCGAAGGACCCGCTGGCAGTGGAGCGCAAGGATATCACTGCACGGCTGGGAGCGCTGCGCGACGGCGCCAGGGTCGAGGTCGGTTCGGGTACGCAGCGGCTGATCGTGCCGGCTGACGTCGACGATTTCGCCATGGTGCTCGAGAAGGAGCCTGGCGCCACCATCGTTGCCGGCTCGACCGATGTCGGGCTGTGGGTCACCAAGCATATGCGCGACATCTCGCCGGCTATCTTCATCGGCGGCCTCGACGGCTTGCGCATGATCTCGGAGACCGATGGCGTGATTACGATCGGCGCCGGCGTGACTTACAGCGAAGCCTTCGCAACGCTTTCCCGGCGTATCCCGGCCTTGGGACCGCTGGTCGACCGCATCGGCGGCGAGCAGGTGCGCAACATGGGCACCATCGGCGGCAACATCGCCAACGGCTCTCCGATCGGCGACACGCCGCCGCCGCTGATCGCGCTCGGCGCGCGGCTCATGCTCCGCAAGGGCAATGCCCGACGCACGATCCCGCTCGAAACCTTCTTCATTGCCTATGGCAAGCAGGATCGGCAGCCCGGCGAATTCGTCGAGGCCGTCCATGTGCCCGTGCCGGCAGAGGGCACGAAATTTGCCGTCTACAAGGTCACCAAGCGCCGCGACGAGGACATTACCGCTACCCTCGGCGCCTTCTATCTGACCGAGGCCAAGAACGGCACCGTGGCGGATATCCGTATCGCCTATGGCGGCATGGCGCCGACGCCGAAGCGGGCGACTGCGGTTGAAACCGCCCTTATCGGCAAAGTCTGGAGCGAAGCGAGTGTCGAGTCCGCGATGGCCGAATACGCCAGCGACTTCACGCCAATTACCGATATGCGTGCAACCGCCGAGTATCGGGCGCTGGCGGCGAAGAATCTTTTGCTGCGCTTTTATGTCGAAACCACCGGCACCAGGGCGCCGTTCCAAGTGACCCGCAACGAGGCGGCCTGATGGACAAGCACGCCACTCCCAACCTCAAGGCCGAAAAAATCGTCGGCGGCGTCGCCACCGAGCAGCGGCACGATTCCGCGCACAAGCATGTCAGCGGCGCCGCCGTCTATATCGACGACATGCCTGAGCCTGCCGGCACGCTGCATGTCGGCCTTGGCCTCGCCAAGGTCGCGCACGGCACGCTGAAGAGCATTGATCTGTCGGCGGTGCGCGCAGCGCCAGGCGTCGTCGATGTGCTGACCTGTGCCGACGTGCCCGGCGACAACGACGTCTCGCCGAGCAACATGCATGACGATCCGGTGCTCGCCGAGCACAAGGTGCACTTCTACGGCCAGCCGATCTTCGCCGTGGTAGCTGAGACACGCGAGGCGGCGCGCCGTGCGGCACGCCTGGCTAGGATCGAATATGACGAGCTTCCGGCCGTGATCGACATCTGGGACCTCGACCCGGTCAGGGACAAGCAGGTCACCACGCCGCTGATCCTGAAGCGCGGAGATGCGGCTGCCGCGATTGCGGCGGCGCCCCGCCGCATCAAGAACCGCATGTGGCTTGGCGGCCAGGACCATTTCTACCTCGAGGGCCAGGTCTCGCTGGCGATCCCCGGTGAGGACGACGAGGTGATCGTCTATTGCTCCACGCAGGGGCCGAGCGAGACGCAGCATCTGATTGCGCATGCGCTCGGCGTGCCGAGCCATGCGGTGACGGTGGAGGTGCGCCGCATGGGCGGCGGCTTCGGCGGCAAGGAGACGCAGGCCAACCAATGCGCGGCCATAGCCGCCATCGCGACCAAGAAGCTGAACCGCGCGGTGAAGATCAGGCTCGACCGCGACGAGGACATGACCGCCACAGGCAAGCGGCATGATTTCGCCATCGACTACGAGGTCGGCTTCGACGACGAGGGCAATATCCTCGGCGTCGATTTCACCTATGCCCTGCGCTGCGGCTTCTCCGCCGACCTGTCCGGTCCCGTCGGCGACCGGGCGCTCTTCCATTGCGACAACGCCTATTTCTATCCGGCGGTGCACGCGAAATCGGCGCCGCTTTTCACCAACACGGTCTCGAACACCGCCTTCCGCGGCTTTGGCGGCCCGCAAGGCATGGTCGGCGCGGAGCGCGTCATCGACGAAGTGGCCTTCGCGGTCGGCAAGGATCCGCTCGAAATCCGCAAGCTCAATTTCTATGACCCGATGGATGCGATCGGCGAACGCTGCCTCACGCCCTATCAGCAGAAGGTCGAGGACAACATCATCCACCGCATCGTCGCTGAGCTGGAGGAAAGCGCCAATTACGCGCGGCGGCGGCGCGAGATCAGCGCCTTCAACAACAACAGCCGCTTCATCAAGCGCGGCCTGGCGCTGACGCCGGTCAAGTTCGGCATTTCCTTCACAAAGACCGAGGCCAACCAGGCCGGCGCCCTGGTGCATGTCTATGCAGACGGCTCGGTGCATATGAACCATGGCGGCACCGAAATGGGCCAGGGCCTGCATCTCAAGGTGGCGCAGGTCGTCGCCGAGGAATTCCAGATCGATCTCGACCGGGTCAAGATCACCGCCACCACCACAGCCAAGGTGCCGAACACCTCGCCGACGGCGGCATCTTCCGGCGCCGACCTCAACGGCATGGCGGCGCAGGATGCCGCTCGGCAGATCCGCAAGCGGCTGACGGATTTCGCGGCCGAAAGATACCAGGTGCCGCTCGACCAGGTCGTGTTCTTGCCCAACCGGGTGCGCATCGGCAACCAGGAAATCGCCTTCAACGATCTGGTCAAGCAAGCCTACATGAACCGCGTCCAGCTCTCGGCGGCTGGCTTCTACAAAACGCCGAAGATCCATTGGGACCGCAGCAAGGGCCGCGGCCATGCCTTCTACTACTACGCCTATGGCGCGGCCTGCTCGGAAGTCTCGGTCGATACGCTGACGGGCGAATATGTCGTCGAGCGCACCGACATCCTGCACGATGCCGGCCGCTCGCTGAACAGCGCGATCGACCTCGGCCAGGTCGAGGGCGGCTTCATCCAGGGCATGGGCTGGCTGACGACGGAAGAGCTTTGGTGGGACAACGGCGGCCGGCTGCGCACGCATGCGCCGTCGACCTACAAGATCCCGCTCGCTTCCGACCGGCCAAAAATCTTCAACGTCAAGCTGACCGACTGGTCGTCGGCCTACGAGCCGACCATCCATCGCTCCAAGGCGGTCGGCGAGCCGCCGCTGCCGCACGGCATGTCGGTGCTGCATGCGCTCTCCGACGCGGTGGCGAGTGTCGCCGATCACAGGATCTGCCCGCGCCTCGATGCCCCGGCGACGCCGGAACGGGTGCTGATGGCGATCGAAAGGCTGAAGCGGGAAGCCGCAAAGCCGGCCTGAACCGGCCAAAACGTGCAATTCGAGGCGCGAAACGCTATATTTCCTGGGTGGAAATGCAGACGATGAACTCGAAAGTGCAAAGCCTGAAGGCGTTTCTCGGCCAGACCGGCCGGGTCGCGCTCGTCGAGGTCGCGGCCACAAAGGGGTCGACCCCGCGTGAGACCGGCGCCTTCATGCTCGTCTCGTCATCGGCGATTTTCGGCACCATCGGCGGGGGCCAGCTTGAATTCATGGCGATCGACAAGGCGCGGCAGATGCTTTTCTCCTCCTTTGAGGGGGCGATGGCCGCGAAGCGGCCAGAGGGGGTGCGCTCAGAAGGCACCACGACAGCGCCGAGCACTGCGCCGGTGACCCAACCTGGCGGCTCCGCCGCCACCCTACCCTCGAGGGGGAGGGAAGCCCGCATCGAGGTCGACGAAACCTGCGCGACCCTGGATGTTCCATTGGGTCCTGAAATCGGCCAATGCTGCGGCGGCCGCGTCGAGGTGCTGATCCGCTTGGTTGACGCTAGGATCGAACAGGAACTGATCGCCAAAGCCGAGGCCGAGGAGGCGCATCTGCCGCATGTCTATGTCTTTGGCGGCGGCCATGTCGGCCAGGCGCTGGCCGCGTCGTTGGCGCTGCTGCCCATTCATGTGGAGGTCGTCGAGACGCGGGCCGATGCGCTGGAAGGCATGCCGGAAACGGTTGAGACGCGGCTGACGCCGATGCCCGAAGCGGTGGTGCGCGAAGCCCGTGCGGGATCGGCCTTCGCCATCCTCACCCATGACCATGCGCTGGATTTCCTGATCGTCGCCGAGGCGCTGAAGCGCGACGACGCCGCCTATGTCGGCATGATCGGCTCGAAGACCAAGAAGGCGACGTTCAAGAACTGGTTCCTGAAGTCCGACGAGGGCAGCGAGGCCCAGTTCAACCGTCTCGTCTCGCCGATCGGCGGCAATGCCGTGAAGGACAAGCGCCCGCCGGTGATCGCCGCGCTCGCCGCCGCCGAGATCATGACGGCGCTGGTGTCGCATGCGGTCCAGGCCTCGGCCGCGCCCAAGGCGATGGCCGGCTGATTCAGCCGGCCATGGGAGGAGCCTAGCCGGCTATTCCTTTTCCTGCGTATGCGCTTCGAGGAACCACAGCAATTTGTCGAGCGAACGCGAGTAGGCGGTAAAAATGTCGGCGGTGTCGGCATCGCCGGCGTCGTCCGCCTCGTCGATCGCCTCACGCGCCAGCCTGGCAGCGGTGGCATAGCGGTCGATCAGCGCCGCCAGATGATCCTTGGTCTTGTGGATGTCGGTCGGATAGGGCTGGAGCTTCGTTGCCCTCGACACGTCCTGCGAGGTGCCGTGCGCGGTGCCGCCAAGCTGCACGGCGCGTTCTGCGATGATGTCGACATGGCCGTCGATCTCCTCGCGGAACTCGTCGAGCATCTCATGGATGGCGATGAACTGCGGGCCCTTGACGTTCCAGTGCGCCTGCTTGGTGACCAGCGCCAGGTCGATGGCATCGGCAAGCCTGGCATTGAGAAGATCGATCGATTCCTTCTTGGCGTCGGATTTGAGGTCCTTCTTGGTGACAATGGCGTCCATGGTCGGCTCCTGTGGCGCTGGGTCGCTGTGAAAGCTGGGGACTGGTCTCGAAGGGCGGCCGTGCAGTCGCCAATCGCCAGAACGGCGACGGAGCGGGTTTCGTTCCGCGTCGGATCGAGGGGCGCACAGCTGGCGAAGGTATGACTGATGCTCACAGCTGCTCGTCGCTTTCTTCGTTTCCCAAACCGGATTGAACCGTGTTTTCTGCACGCCTGGCGAACACGAATGACGAACACGGGACGAGCGACATGGATGTCTTGCGCATAGCGGCATTTTCGGACGGCAACAGCGGCGGCAACCCGGCCGGCGTGGTGATTGGCGAGGTTCTGCCCGACGCCGCAGACATGCAGCGCGTCGCTGCAGAGGTCGGCTTTTCCGAGACCGCCTTTGCCGCACGTGAAGGCGACGGCTGGCGTGTCCGCTACTTTTCGCCCGAATCGGAAGTGCCGTTCTGCGGCCATGCCACCATCGCGCTGGGCGCGGCGTTGGTCAGAAGGTTCGGCGACGGAATTTTCAAGCTGCTCCTGAACCAGGCCGCCATCACCGTCGAAGGGTTTCGCGACGGCGCCAACTTTGCCGCCGCCCTGCAGTCGCCGCCGACGCGCAGCCGGCCGGCCCCGTCGGAGCTGGCCGGCGAGACCCTGGCCATGTTCGGTTATCAGCCGGGCGATCTCGATCCCGCCATTCCGCCCGCGCTGATCCATGGCGGCGCCGACCATCTGGTGCTGGCCCTGAAGTCGCGCAGGGCGCTCGCCGCCATGGCCTATGACCTGAAACAGGGCCAGGCCCTGATGCGGCGCGAGGAACTGGTGACGATCCTGCTCGCCTATGCCGAAACGCCGCGTCTCTTCCACACGCGCAATCCCTTCGCTTCCGGCGGCGTCTATGAGGATCCGGCGACCGGCGCTGCCGCCGCCGCCTTTGCCGGCTATCTGCGCGACATTGGCTGGCCGCATGGCGGCGCGATCGACATTGTTCAGGGCGAGGATATGGGCATGCGCTCGCGGCTGCATGCCGATGTTCCGCCCACGCCCGGCACCTCGATCCGGGTATCCGGCACGGCCCGCCTGATGGACGAAGACTGAGTGTGGTCACCCACGCGAAGGCGCGTGCCCGCCAGCCTACTTGCCGGCAAGAATGTCCTTGATCAGCCGCTGGCAGCGATCGGCCATGAAGTCGAGCAGCAGGCGGACCTTCGGATCCTGCAGCTTCTTGTGCGGATAGACGGCGGCGAACTGGACCGGCGTCGGCGGCGTCTTTGCCAGGATCACTCTCAGCCGCTGGTCGCGGATGAACGGCTCGACCTCGAAACGCGGCTTGTTGATGATGCCGCGACCCGACAGCGCCCAGCCTGTCAGCACATCGCCATCGTCCGTATCGTAGGGTCCATGCACCTCGAATTTCTGCGGACCGTTCGGCGTCTGCAGCGTCCAGACATATTCGCGCGTGCCGGAATAGCGCAGCATCAGGCAATCATGCTTCTTGCCGATCAGCTCCTGCGGCTCGACCGGCTCGCCGCGCGCCTCGAGGTATTTCGGCGCCGCCACCAGCACGCGCTCGCATTCCATGATGCCGCGCATCCGAAGGCTGGAATCCTCGATGATGCCAAGCCGGAAGGCGACGTCGATGCCTTCCTTCATGATGTCGACATTGTGGTCGGAGAGTCTCAGCCGCACCTCGATATCGGGGTATTTATCGTGGAAATCCGGAATGCCCGAGGCGATCAGCCGCCGGCCGAGGCCGAGCGGCGCCGTCACCTTGATCGTGCCGCGCGGCTGGCCGGAAAGTGCTGCGACCGCGGCCTCCGCCTCGGTGATCGCGTCCAGCACCTGCTTGGCGCCGGTGTAGAACACCGTGCCGTGCTCGGTCGGCATCAGCTGCCTTGTGGTGCGGTTGAACAGCCGCACGCCGAGGTGCTTCTCCAACTCCTTGATGCGGTTGGAGGCGACCGCCGGTGAGATGCGCATGTCGCGCCCGGCTGCCGACAGATTGCCGAGCTCGACGACGCGGACGAAGACGGCGATGTTGTCGAGATAGGCCATGCGACGGTCGTGGCTCTCAAATGGCTGCGTGGGACGACCCTAGTATTTTCCATTTTTTTTTGAAAGTCATCGCGCGCCCCGCCTCTTTTCGTTTGCGCTCCAGACCGTAAAGTCGCCTGATCGGCAGGGACGATTTCCCAGGGGCGACTCGATGATGGATTTTGCGATTTTCTGGGATTGGCTGAGCTTCGCCGTCCGCTGGCTGCATGTCATCACCGGCATCGCCTGGATCGGCTCGTCCTTCTATTTCGTCGCCCTCGATCTCGGGCTGCGCCAGCGTCCCGGCCTGCCCGCCGGCGCCTTCGGCGAGGAGTGGCAGGTGCATGGCGGCGGCTTCTACCACATCCAGAAATATCTGGTGGCGCCGGCGGAGATGCCGGAGCACCTGACCTGGTTCAAATGGGAATCCTACGCCACCTGGCTGTCGGGCTTCGCCATGCTTTGCGTGGTCTACTATGCCGGCGCCGACCTCTTCCTGATCGACCCCAACGTGCTCAACATCTCGGTGCCCGTCGGCATCCTCTTGTCGCTGGCAACGATCGGCGTCGGCTGGATCGTCTACGACCTGCTCTGCCGCTCGCCGCTCGGCAAAAGCGATACCGGCCTGATGCTGGTACTCTACTGCGTGCTGGTCTTCATCGCCTGGGGGCTGACCCACCTCTTCACCGGCCGTGCCGCCTTCCTGCATCTCGGCGCCATCACCGCCACGATCATGTCGGCCAATGTCTTCATGGTCATCATCCCCAACCAGAAGATCGTCGTCGCCGACCTGATCGCCGGCCGCAAGCCGGACCCGAAATACGGCAAGATTGCCAAGCAGCGCTCGCTGCACAACAACTACCTGACCTTGCCGGTGCTGTTTCTGATGCTGTCGAACCACTACCCGCTGGCCTTCGGCACGCAGTTCAACTGGGTCATCGCCTCGCTGGTCTTCATCATCGGCGTGCTGATCCGGCACTATTTCAACACCGTGCACGCGAGGAAGGGGAACCCGACCTGGACCTGGCTGGGTGCCGCCGTGCTGTTCATGATCGTCATCTGGCTGTCGACCGTGCCCAAGGTGCTGACAGCGGAGCCCAAGACCTCCGCCGCATCCGCCGCTGCCCAGGTCTACATTGCCTCGGCGCATTTTCCGGCCGTGCGCGACACCGTGCTCGGCCGTTGCTCGATGTGCCATACCGAAGAGCCGGCCTATGAAGGAATCTACCATGCGCCGAAGGGCGTGTTGCTCGACACCGACGCGCGCATCGCCGATCATGCCCGGGAGATCTACCTCCAGGCCGGCCGCGCGCATGCCATGCCGCCCGCCAACGTCACTCAGATAACCGACCAGGAACGGGCCCTTTTGGTGGCCTGGTTCGAAGGCGCCGGAAAGTAAGCATGACCTCGAAACTCCTGCGCGGCCGCACGCTCTCCTTCCTGCGCTGGCCCGAAGCAATCGACGACCATTCCGCCTGGCGCTACGAGGAGGATGGCGGGCTGCTGATCGACGACGGCAAGATCATTGCCGCCGGTCCGTATGCCGAGATCGCCAAGCGCGCCGGCGCCGGCGTCGAGACGATCGATCATCGCCCGCATCTCATCCTGCCGGGCTTCATTGATGCGCATGTGCATGTTCCGCAGATGCAGATCATCGCGTCCTACGGCGCCGAGCTGCTCGACTGGCTGAACAAATACACCTTTCCGGAGGAGTCGAAATTCGCGAACGCGCAGCATGGCCGCCGCATCGCCAGGCTCTTCCTCGACGAGATGCTGCGCCAGGGCACGACGACGGTCGTCGCCTATTGCTCGGTGCACAAATCGTCGGCCGAAGCCTTCTTCGCCGAATCGCACGACCGCAATATGCTCAACATCGCCGGCAAGGTGATGATGGACCGCAATGCGCCGGAGGGCGTGCTGGACACACCGCAGACCGGCTATGACGACAGCAAGGCGCTGATTGCCGAATGGCACGGCAAGGGCCGCCAGCTCTATGCCATCACCCCGCGCTTCGCCATCACCTCCTCGCCCGAGCAGATGGAGATGGCCGGCGCGCTCTGCCGTGAGCATCCCGATCTCCACATGCAGACGCATCTGTCGGAAAACCACGCCGAGATCGCCTTCACCCAGGAGCTCTACCCCTGGTCGCGCGACTACACTGACGTCTATGAGCATTACGGCCTGCTGGGCAAAAAGAGCCTGTTCGGCCACTGCATCCATCTATCCGAGCGCGAAGCCGATGCGCTGTCGCAATCGGGTTCGATTGCGGTGTTCTGCCCGACCTCCAATCTCTTCCTTGGCTCCGGCCTGTTCGACTACCAGCGCTACCGCCGCCGCGAAAAGCCGCTCAGCATCGCTGCCGCCAGCGATGTCGGCGGCGGCACCAACTATTCGATGCTGCGGACCATGGATGAGGGCTACAAAGTCATCGCACTGAATGGCGAGAAGCTCAACCCCTTCCAGTCCTTCTGGCAGCTGACACGCGGCAATGCCGAGGCGCTGGCTGTCGCCGAAAAAATCGGCACGCTGGAAGAAGGCACGGATGCCGACATTGTCGTGCTCGACGCCAACGCCACGCCGGCGATGCGGCTGAGGATGGAGACGGCGGAGACCCTGGCGGAGGAGCTCTTCCTGCTGCAGACGCTGGGCGACGACCGCGCCGTGAGCGAGGTCTATGTGGCGGGTCGGCCGGCCAAGAGCGCGATTGTCGCATAGATTAAACGTGCTCGTCGCTTGACCCCGCGTCAGCCATCGGCCAAAGCGTGCGTCGACATTGACAGGGGAAACGCCATGGCTGCCGCCGACGACATCGCTCTGATCAAGAAACAAGAAGCCATGCTGGTCTTTCCGGCCTTCGACGAGGCCGTGGCCTTCCAGATAGGCGCGGCGATCAGGGAGCGGGCGCTCAACGAAAACCTGCCGATTATCGTCGATATTAGGACCTTCGACCGTCCCCTATTCTATGCCGCTATGCCGGGCTCCAACGCCTCCAACCCCGACTGGGCGCGGCGCAAGATCAATGTCGTCAAGCGCTATCTCAGAAGCACCTATCGCATGGTGCTGGAGCAGCAGCGACCCGACCGCACCTTCAAGGTCGGCGAAGCACTCGACATTGCCGACTATGTGCTGGCCGGCGGCGGCTTTCCCGTCGCGGTGAAGGGCGCAGGCGTGATCGGCGTCATCGCCGTCTCCGGTCTGCCCGAACGAGAAGACCACGGTGTCGTTGTCGATGCGCTCTGCGCCCATCTCGGAGTCGATGCGAGCAAGCTCAAGTTGCCGCCGGAAGAGCAATGACCGATCCAAAAACTTTCCTTACGTCGATCTTCAACGCCGCCGTCGCCGCTGCCGATCCGGAAAAGACGATCCGCAATCATTTGCCGGCAAAGCCGAAGGGCCGCACCATCGTTATCGGCGCCGGCAAGGGCTCGGCGCAGATGGCGGCGGCCTTCGAGAAGGTCTGGGATGGTCCGATCGATGGGCTGATCGTGACCCGCTACGGCTATGGCGCCAGATGCGAGCGCATCGAGATCATCGAGGCGGCGCACCCGGTGCCGGACGCCGCCGGCCTCGAAGCCTCGCGTCGGCTGTTGGAGAAGGTGCGGGGACTGAGCGCGGACGATCTGGTCGTGGCGCTGATTTCGGGCGGCGGCTCGGCGCTGCTGCCGTCGCCCGCTCCCGGCCTGACTCTTGCCGACGAGATCGCCGTCAACGAGGCGCTGCTCGCTTCCGGCGCGCCGATCGCGGCGATGAACACCATCCGCAAGCACATCTCGACCATAAAGGGCGGCCGGCTGGCCGGCGCCGCTCATCCGGCCCGGGTCGTATCGCTGGTCGTCTCCGACATTCCCGGCGACAATCCGGCGCTGGTGGCCTCGGGGCCGACCGTCCCCGACACCGGCAGCCGCGCGGATGCGCTGGCGTCGATCGCCGCCTACGGCATGAGCCTGCCGGATGCGGTCATGGCGCATATCCAGTCTGCCGCAGCCGATGCGCCACGCTCCGACGATCCGCGCTTTGCCGGCAATCAAGTGCATCTCATCGCCTCGGCCGGCGTCTCGCTGGAAGCCGCGGCCGCCGCAGCGAAGCGGCAAGGCATCGAGGCCGTCATCCTGTCGGATTCGATCGAGGGCGAGGCGCGCGAGGTCGGCGGCGTGCATGCCGCGATTGCCCGCGAGGTGGCGACCCGTAACCGGCCTTTCGAGAAGCCGATGCTGATCCTCTCCGGCGGCGAGACGACGGTAACGCTGCGGGCGAAGGGCAAGGGCGGCCGGAATTCCGAATTCCTGCTTGCCTTCGCCATCGGTATCGATGGGGTCAGCGGCATCCATGCTTTAGCCGCTGACACCGACGGCATCGACGGCTCCGAGGACAATGCCGGCGCCTTCGCCGACGGCACGACCGTGGCGCGCATGCGTGCCGCAGGCGTCGATGCTAAGGCTATGCTTGCCGGCAACAATGCCTGGACCGCCTTCAACGCGGTCGGCGATCTGTTCGTGCCCGGTCCGACCGGGACCAACGTCAATGATCTAAGGGCGATACTCGTCCGGTAGCGCAATAAACGCCGAAGTCGTCATTCCAGGGCGAAGCAGGAGCGAAGCTCCGTCGCGGAGACCCTGGAATCCATTCCGTGACCTCGGGCATGGAATGCAGCGGAGCAGAATTGTGCATCGTTGCGACGCCTGCAGGTAACGGAATGATCCTCAGGTCTGCGCGCGTCGCTCCGCTCCTTGCTTCGCCCGTGGATGACGAGGCGACGGGCATCTCGCCCAATTCTCCCAAGTCGCACGACTCGTACAACAGCATCCGTCCGCGCAAGGTCCCGTTCAGGCTCGCAGATCGGTCAAGCAGCCATCAACTGCTTCACCTTCCTCATATCGGTGAGAAACCGCTCCCTCTCGGCCTCCTTGTCCTCATGCTCGCGGATGCGCAGGATGAAGGACGGATGGATGGTGACAAAGACGCGCAAGCCGTCCTCGCGCTGGATGACGTCGCCGCGCATCCTAGTGATCGGCACCGCCTTGCCGAGCAGCGACTGCGCTGCTGTCGCGCCGAGCGCCACCGCAAGATTTGGCTTGATGATGTCGAGTTCCTTGTCGAGCCACCAGCGGCAGGCACGAATTTCGCCGGCATTGGGCTTTGAATGGATCCGCCTCTTGCCGCGCGGCTCGAACTTGAAATGCTTCACCGCATTGGTCACATAGACCTTGCGGCGGTCGATCTCGGCCTGGTCCAAAATGCTGTCGAACACCTTGCCCGCGGGCCCGACGAACGGCTTGCCGGCAAGGTCCTCTTGGTCGCCGGGCTGCTCTCCGACAAACACCACGTCGGCATTCTCCGGTCCCTCGCCGAACACGGTTTGCGTGGCATCGCGCCAGAGCGGGCAACGCCGGCAACCGCTCGCCTCTTCGCGCAATGCCGGAATATCCGTACTTTCGGGCTCCACCACATCCGCCGGCTCCGGCGAAGGCCAGTGTTTTGCCTTCACTTTGGCGTGGCGCGGCGCTGGGGAGGTTGGCATCCGGGCGATCATGGCTGTCGCGGCTCTGTCCGCTCCTGCTATCAGGTCTGGAATGAGCGAGGCCTCGGGAAGGTTCCGCCAATATTTCTTCGGCATCTCCTTCTGCATCGCCTTCACCTTGAGGCGGGCCGGGTTGAAGATATTCTCGAAATAGGTCCGCCACAGCGTCTCGGCGTCGTCTTCCGCCGGCGCGTCGCGCTTGCTGGCGCCTGGGCCGATCGCCAGCCGCTTGCCGTCCCATTCGGCCGAGGCGTGCGGCGTGAGAATCGTCCAGCGCATGCCGGCGAAGCGGCGCACAAAGAAATCGGCATTGCGCTCGACGATGAAATGGTCGGGTTCGAACCAGGCGACATAACGTTCTTCCGCGCCGTCGCCGATCTTCCGGAAGCGCACGAAGGCCCGCATCTTGTGAATGTCGCGCCAAACCGCCTTTTCCATGGACTCGAGCTTACGGGGCAGCTTCGGTTCGACGCGCAACCGCCAGAGCAACCGATAGAGGAAGTTGAAACGCTCGGGGTCCGAATGACAGATGACCGTCTCTGCACGTTCGATGAACTCGCGCGGGACGACAAGGCGCGCATCCTGTCGGCAAGCCGGCAAATCGTTGCCGCGATCATCATCGTCGTGGCCAACCTGCCAAGCCACCTCTTCCGGCGGAATATCATTCGTGGCCAGCCGGCGCGCCGCATCGCGCCAACCGTCGAAATCGGTCTCGCTCTCGAGACGGGCGAGATGAGATGCGAGGCTGAGCTGGGTCCGTGCCATGGTCAAAACAGCGAAAGCTGCTCGCAAGATCGGGTGATGATCTCGCGCAAGCCCGACTTGTCGGTGAGCGCGCCTGGTGACCAGCCTTCCGCAGTGATGAAGGGGCGTACCTTGGCGAAGAAATGGCAGAGCCGTCCGACATCTTCGAGACGCAGCCGGCGATGGCGGCGCGTCTGCAGAATCCTGTCGACCACCTTGGTGCCCAACCCCGGCACACGCAGCAGCGCCTCCCGATCGGCGCGATTGACGTCGACCGGGAACCGGCCGCGGTTGCGCAGCGCCCAGGCAAGTTTGGGATCGATGGCAAGGTCGAGCATGCCGTCATTGCTGCCGGCCAGGATTTCAGGCTGCGAGAAGCCGTAGAAGCGCATCAGCCAGTCCGCCTGGTAAAGCCGGTGCTCGCGCATCAAGGGCGGCTTCTGCAACGGCAGCGCCGCAGACGAATCCGGGATCGGACTGAAGGCGGAATAATAGATGCGGCGCAGATGATAGCTGCCATAAAGCCGGGCGCTGGCGCGCAGGATGCCGTCGTCGGACGTTTTGTCGGCGCCGACAATCATCTGCGTCGACTGGCCGCCCGGCGCAAAGCGCTCGCGTTTGCGGCTCTGCAACGTTGGTTCGGCCTTCTCTTCGATCTTGCAGCGCAGCTTGGCCATGGAAAGCCGGATCGTTTCCGGCTTCTTTTCCGGGGCCAGCTTCTTCACCCCTTCGTCGGTCGGCAGCTCGACATTGATCGACAGGCGATCGGCATAACGGCCTGCTTTTTCGATCAGTTCGGCTGACGCTTCGGGAATGGTCTTGAGGTGAATATAGCCGCCGAATTTCTCCTCGATCCTGAGCCGTCGCGCCACCTCGACCATCTCGCCCATCGTCTTGTCCGGCGAGCGGATGACGCCGGAAGACAGGAACAGACCCTCGATGTAGTTGCGGCGATAAAAATCCATGGTGAGCCGCACCACCTCGTCGACGCTGAAGCGGGCTCGCCGCACATTGGAGGAGGACCGGTTGATGCAATAGCTGCAGTCGTAAATGCAGAAATTGGTGAGCAGGATCTTCAGCAGCGAAATGCAGCGCCCGTCCGGCGCATAGGAATGGCAGATGCCCGAGCCCTCGGTCGAACCGATGCCGCCTGTTTTCAGCGAATCGCGTTTCGCCGAACCGGACGATGCGCAGGAGGCGTCGTATTTAGCGGCGTCGGACAGGATCGCCAGTTTCTCGCGGACGGAAAGCACAGCCATGCGTTCATGATATGTTCCAGAAAGTCGCCTGGCTATAACTTTTGAGTGTCGCGGCGAAACGTGATCACTCCGTCTGCGAGGCCAAGTCCTCAGACCTCGTGCAGGTAGAGGTGGTAGTCGAGTTCGCTGACGGTGCGTGCGACGCGCAGATATTCCGCCTGCTTGATCGCCACGAAGGTCCGGTGCAGGTCGGGACCGAGCGCCGATTTCAGGAATTCGGAGCCACGTGCGGCCTCGATCGCGGCGCGCCAATCGGTCGGCATGGTGGAGGCTTCCGTTGTCTGCTCGTAACCGTTGCCGGTCGTTTCCGGTCCGGGGTCAAGGGCCTCGTCGAGGCCCTTGACGATGCCCGCCAGCACCGTCGCCGCCACAAGATAAGGGTTGGCGTCGACGCCGGACGGCCGGTGCTCGATACGCCGGTTCATCGCATCGCCCGCCGGCACGCGCAACGCCACGGAGCGGTTGTTGACGCCCCAGGTCGGCGCCACCGGCGCATAGGATTGCGCCACGAAACGCCGCCATGAATTGGCATGCGGCGCAAACACCAGCATGGATTCCGCCATGGTGTGGATCAGGCCGCCAAGCGAGTTGAGCAGGCTTGGCGACCATTTCTCGCCGGCAGCTTCGGTGAAGACGTTGCGGCCGGCATCGTCCTGCAGCGAGACGTGGAAATGCATGCCCGAACCGGCATAGGCCTCGATCGGCTTGGCCATGAAGCAGGCGGTGACGCCGTGCCGGCGCGCCTGCGCCCTCACCAGCCGCTTCAGCATGACCAGGTCGTCGGCCGCCCGCATCACGTCCTTGCGGTAGTTGAGCGTCAGCTCGTACTGTCCGGGCGCATATTCGGAAATCACCGTCTCGGCCGGAATGCCTTGCGCCCTGGCGGCGGCGTAGATGTCGGAAAACAGCGGCTCCATGCCGTGCAGGTGGTCGACTGAATAGACTTCCGTTTTGCCCGAGCGGCGGCCGTCGAGCACCGCGCGCGCCGCCTGCACCTTGCCGTCGGCGTCGCGCTCATTGGCAAGCAGAAAAAATTCCAGCTCGAAGGCGCCGGCCGGATGCAGGCCGCGCGCCGCCAGGAGCTCGACTTGCCTTGCCAGCACCAGCCGCGGATCGGAAGTCATCGGCTGGCCGTCGAGATGATACATCGCCATCAGCACCTGGCCGCGCGGCGGCTTGGTGCCGTGCAGCGGCACCAGCGTGCCTGGAACCGGCCATGCCCTGAGGTCGCCGTCGCCGGTGTCCCAGATCAGCCCGGTCTCGTGAACATCCTCACCGGTGATGTCGAGGCCGAGGATCGAGATCGGCATATGCCTTCCGCCCTCGAAAATGCTCATCAGCTCGTGCCGGCGCACGATCTTGCCGCGGCCGATGCCGTTGGCGTCGGTGAGCACGATGTCGAAGGCCTCGATGTCGGGATGGGCGGCGAGAAACGCTTTCGCCTCGGCCGGCGTCGAGCCCGAAGGGGAGGTCGCAACTGTGCTCGGATTGTCCATAGCTGCTTGTCTCATGCCGTAAGCCTGGCGGCAACCGCGGCGAAAGCCGCGATCAGGCGGCTTACCTGCTCCGCGGTCGTCGCCGGCGAGATCAGCATCATATTGTGGAACGGTGCGATCAGCACGCCGCGATTGACCAGCGCGACATGGACGGCGGCTTCGAGTTCCGGCGTATGTGCCTTCTCCGCCTCGCCGCCGTTCTTGAGCGGGCCGGGCGCGCAGATGAACTCGACGCGGGCGCCGACGCGCGCGACATGCCAAGGCAGCTTGTGTCGCTCGATGACGGCGGAGAGCCCCGCGTCGAGGCGGCGCGCCAGCCGGTCCATATGCGCATAGGCCTCCTCCGTCATTACCTCTTCCAGCGTCGCCCGCATCGCCGCGAATTGCAGCGGGTTGGCCGACAGCGTGGTGCCCATGCCGGAATAGCCGGGCTCCTTGCTGCGATTGTAGGTGCCGTAGCGCGTCGCGACCTCCTCGCTCATGCCCCAGATGCTGGCCGGCACGCCTCCGGCCACCGGCTTGCCGAGCACAAACAGGTCCGGCTCCAGCCCGTGCGTTCGCGTGTAACCGCCGGGCCCGGTTGAAATGGTGTGCGTCTCGTCGATCAAAAGCAGCGTGCCGGCGGCGCGGGTGAGGCGCCGCAGCGCGTCGTGGAAGCCGGGTTCCGGCAGCACCATGCAGGAATTGGTCAGCACCGGTTCGGTGATCACGCAGGCGATATCGCGGTCGCCAAGTGCCGCTTCCAATGCTGCAATATCGTTGAATTCGATAACCTTGGTTGCCCGTGTGAGATCGCGGAACTCGCCTGCCAGCCCAGGCCGGTTGACCGGCTTGCCGTCGATCAGTCGCACCATCGTCTCGTCGACCGAGCCGTGATAGCAGCCGTTGAACACCAGGATCTTTTCGCGCCCCGTCACCGCGCGGGCGACCCGCAAGGCGAAGCGGTTGGCATCGGTGGCGGTGGTGGCGATCTGCCAATAGGGCAGGCCGAAGCGCTGCTGCAAGAGCGGACCGATCGCCAGCGCATCCTCGCTGGGCAGCATATAGGTCAGGCCACGTGCTGCCTGCCGGCGGATGGCGCGGGCGACCGGCGGCGGCGAATGGCCGAGCATCGAGCCGGTGTCGCCCAGGCAGAAATCGTCGAGCTTGTTGCCGTCGACATCGGTAATCGTGGCACCCTTGGCGCTGTCGACCAGGATCGCAAATGGTGTCGGCCAGTCGGTCATCCAATGCATCGGCACGCCGCCGAGGAAGCCGGCCATGCCGTTGCCAACCTTGGCCTCGGACTTCGGCCGCGCCTTGCGGAAGGCGGCCGCCTCGGCCTCGCGCAGCTCGGCTATGCGGGCGGCGGCGATGCCGCCGATGGAAGTCCGGTCGATTGAATGCATGAAGCCCCTCTTTCTCGCGCGGCACTCTGCCAACCGGTCGGCAAAACCGCAATTGGCCGCGCAGGGGGCGGGCGTTGGCTCAGACAGTAGGGATTAAGGGATTAAGGAAGTAGGGGAGTAGGGCATTGGGAAGACAGCGGAGGAAGGCTCTCCTTCCCTATTCCCTTGCCGCCCTATTCCCCTAATCCCTTACGCAGTAATGTCGATCACGCCGCAATCGCCGGCCGCGCTGCCGAAGACGATGCGGCGCTCTTCCTTGTCCCACATCATCGAGGTGATGGCGCCTTTGCCGGGACGACGCAGGAGCACTTCCTTGGCGTCGGCGAAGCGGGCCGCGATCACCATGCCGTCCTCATAGCCGATCGCGGTGACCTCCTGGCTGGGATGGCAGGCAACGCAGGTCACCATGGTGTTGCCGCGCGTGCCGAGCTCCAGCGGCGCCTTGCCCATCGGCCCGTCCTTGCTGGCGAAAGGCCACACGATCGCCGCCGGCGCGCCGGAGCTCGCCAGCCATTTGCCCTTCGCGCTCCAGGACAGGCTTTTGACCTTGCCCGGATAGCCGCTCATGCGCATGTGCTTGCCGTCCGCCAGCTTCCAGCCATGCAACGCGTTTTCCTGCATGGTGGTAATCAGGAAAGCGCCGTCCGGCGAAAAGCTGATCCCGGTATGGGCGCCGGCCCATTCCAGATCGACCGGCTTGCCCTCCGCCGCCGGGAAATGCAGCGTCGCGCCATTGTAGCGGGCAACGCCGAAGCGCATGCCCTTGGGCGAGAAGGCGAGCCCTTCCACCGAGCGCGGATGCGCGAATTCCTTGATCTTGCCGTCGGCGAAACGGACGAACGCCGTCTTGCCAGAGGCATAGGCGATTGCGCCCTGAGGGCCCGCCGCAACGCTGGTGATCCATTTTCTGCCGGCACTGGCAAGTTCGCTCGCCTCGCCGCCGGCCTTGACCGCAAACACCTTGCCGTCTTCGCCGCCGGTAACTAGCCGGTCGTTCGCCGCATCGTGGAAGGCGGCGAGCAGCCCGTCATTCGCCTGTACGGTCTTGTGCCCATTGTCGAGCCGATGGATCGCGCCGTCGGCCAAAGCGAAATGCGGCACGTCGCCGAGGAAGACGGCGGCGACGCAATGGCCTTCGAGATCAAGCGGGGCGACTGTCGGCATGGGGATGATCCATTCGATTTCCGCCCATCCCTTAAGGGGTTGAGCTACGGGTCTCAACCCGCTTCGTCGCAAACGAGGAATGGCGCCAGCGTTGCGGCTCTCCCTTCTCCCCCTGTGGGAGAAGGTGGCCGAGCGAAGCTCGGTCGGATGAGGGGTGTTCCAGCTTGGCAAAGACGGCGATCCGTCCAATACCCCTCATCCGTCTCGGCGCTGCGCGCCGATCCACCTTCTCCCACAAGGGGAGAAGGTCAGGGCGGCCAAATTAAGCCGCCTGGCAAGCTTCAAAACTCTTCCTGAGGCGCTCGGCGTCGAGATCGCGGCCGATGAAGACCAGCCGGCTTTCATGCTTCTCGCCGTCCTTCCAGGCGCGCTGGTGGTCGCCTTCGAGGATCATGTGCACGCCTTGCAGCACATAGCGGTCCTCGTCGCCCTTCAGCGCGATGATGCCCTTAAGCCTGAGGATGTTCGGCCCTTCCATCTGGGTCACCTTCTCGATCCATGGGAAGAACTTCTTCGGATCCATCTCGCCGCCGCGCAGCGAGACCGACTTCACCGTGACATCGTGGATGGCGGAAGGATGGTCGTGATGATGGTGATCGTGCCCGTCGTGATGATGGTGGTGGTCGTGATCGCAATCCGGACCGCATTCATGGTCGTGATCGTGGTCGTGCGCCTCGAGGAAATGCGGATCGTTCTCCAGCGCGCGTGACAGGTCGAAGGCGCCGCGGTCGAGCACTTCGCCGAGCGCCACACCGGCGCGCTGGGTGCGATGGATCCTGGCCGCCGGGTTGATGGCGCGGATCGTCGCCTCGACCTTTTCGAGCTCTTCGGGAGTGACGAGATCGGTCTTGTTCAGCACCACCACATCGGCGAAGGCGATCTGGTCCTCGGCCTCCTTCGAGTCCTTCAGGCGCAGCGGCAGGTGCTTGGCGTCAACCAGCGCCACCACCGCGTCGAGCTTGGTTTTGGAGCGCACATCGTCGTCCATGAAGAAGGTCTGCGCCACCGGCACCGGGTCGGCCAGGCCAGTGGTCTCGACCACGATGGCATCGAAACGGCCGGGCCGCCGCATCAGGCCCTCGACGACGCGGATCAGGTCGCCGCGCACCGTGCAGCACACGCAGCCATTGTTCATCTCATAGATTTCCTCGTCGGATTCGACGATCAGATCGTTGTCGATGCCGATCTCGCCGAACTCGTTGACGATGACCGCGTAACGCTTGCCGTGGTTCTCCGACAGGATGCGGTTGAGCAGCGTCGTCTTGCCCGCGCCGAGATAGCCGGTGAGAACGGTTACGGGGATCTGCGTCTGTGCATCGCTCATGGCCTGCCTCGAAAAATCTGTGCTCGAAGGATTTGTCGGCCCTCATATAGGATGTGAGCCGCGCTTTTGCACGCGCCAAACCGATGGGCCAGCCGGTCCCGATCGGGGCAGCCGCAGTGGGTTAAAGTAACAGGGCAGCCGCACGGCATCAGAGCCCCTCCGGGATGTTCCGCTGTGAATGCCGGCGGGCCAAAAGTCGTTTGTCATCTAACTGAAATAAACATCTGGCATCACCTGCGCGGGCAACGCAATGCTTGCCGGCAAAGTGTTTGCAGGCCGGACTCGTTAAATCGTCATTTGCCAGCCGCCGGACAGCCTCTATGCTGCCCGCGCCGGTTCGGCCGAAGAGGGAATGACCATGGCCAAGGCGGACAGAACGGCGACTATGAGCCGGCTGCATTCGGCAGCGCGGCTGGCGCGCACGGCGCTTGCTGCGCGCCTTCTGGCACATGGCTTCTACGCTGGCCAGGACCAGATCATGCTGGCGCTCGACCGCGAAGACGGCCAGACACCCGGCAATCTCGCCGACAAGCTCGGCGTACGTCCGCCGACGATCACAAAAACCATCAACAGGCTGCAGGCGCAGGGTTTTCTCGAAAAGCGCGCCTCCAACGCCGATGCCCGCCAGGCCCATATTTTCCTCACCGGCTCCGGCCGCGAAACCATCCGCGCCATCGAGAAATCGGTCAAGAAGACCGAGAAGCAGGCGCTGAGGGGTCTCGACAAGAAAGACCAGAAGGCGCTGTTCAAGCTGCTCGCCCGCATCGAGGCCAACCTGTCGAACGAGGACGTGATCCTCATCGACGACGACGCCGAGCTGGATGATTAACGAGCGGCGCGCAGCGTCGTCTCGATCGACCCAAGCGCGATGCACAGCATCGTCGCTTCAGGCACCACCCAAGCATCGGCAGCTCAGCGGAAAGGGCGACGACGCTACGCGTCGCGCACCAGCGTCGCCCAGCGTCCCGGCGTCAGCCCGAACGCCTTCTTGAAATGCCGGTTGAAATGGCTCTGATCGCTGAAGCCGGCCGCAACAGCGGTTTCGGCAAGCGGCTCTCCCGCTTCGATCATGCGCCGCGCCCGCTGCAGCCGACGCATCAACAGGAAGCGATGCGGGCTTGTCGAATAGGTCGCGCGGAAATGGCGCGACAGCGCGTAGCGGTCGAGGCCGGTAACCGCCTCCAGCTCGTCGGAGCGCACCGGCCGTTCAGCGTTTTCTTCGAGATAGTCGCGGGCCAGCGCGGCAGCCCGCCACGCGATTTTTCCCGCTGATTTTGCCGGCTGTCCGGCATGGCGTTTCAATTGCTGCGCCAGCTGCGCGATGAAATCCGCCACGAACAGGTCGTCGAGCTCCTCGGTGAGCGGTGTTAGCGCCGACAGCAGCGTGCCGCGCAACTGAGGGTCGCTCACCACAGCATCCTTAACGAAAGGGAGCGGCGAACCGTGAAGGCAGTCGAGCAGCAGCGACGGCTCGAGATAGAGAATCCTGTATCGTAGGCCGTGCTCGGTGCCGGCGCCGCCGTCATGCAGTTCGTCGGGATGCAGCACGATCACCTGGCCGGGCACGCTGTGCCGAAGCGCGCCGCGATAGTGGAAGCGCTGCACGCCGTCCAGCGTCACGCCGATGGCGTAGGTGTCGTGGCGGTGCAATTCGAAGGCATTGCCGTGGAAACGCGCCTCGATGCGCTCGAGGCCCGAAGCACCGGGCGCCGAAACGATCCGGTCGTCCTCAGCGCACGAACGTTCAAGACCTCCCAGCGCCTCATTGCCTAGATCGTGCGCCATGGTCCCTGATCCACATCTCGGAGAAACATTTTGGTGTTCGATACGAAATTTGCAATCGTGCTCAAGGAAGACCTCGCCGTCTGGCAGAAGCTCAACGTTACCGCTTTCCTGACCAGCGGCATCGTCGCGCAAGCTCCTCAAATCATCGGCGAGCCCTATCGCGACCGCGCCGGCAATCTCTTCAATCCGCTCTCGATCCAGCCCGTTATCGTGCTGTCGGCGGACGAGCCGACGCTTGCCGCGATCCACCGCCGGGCCCTGGAGCGCGGCGTGACGATATCGGCCTATGTCGAGGAGATGTTCTCCACCGGCCATGACCTGGCCAACCGCGCCGTCTTCGCCGAATTCGCGCCGGACGACGCCAAGATCGTCGGCATCGCGCTGCGCGCCGAAAAGAAGCTGGTCGACAAGATTACCAAGGGCGCCCGCATGCATGCTTGAGTGGCGGGGAGGATGCTCTTGGTGGCTGATTGACCATTCGTCCGGACGACGTCGCGCACGTTCGAGATTGGCCGCGACCTCCCTGCTTCGTCAGCCTGGGGTCTGCGCGCGTCGCGTCGCTCCTTGCTCCGCTCGGGATGACGAACCAGGAACGTTCTGCTGATCGCCAAGGCACTGCGCTCTAAGCCTGTCGGCACGTCTTGTTGGGCCAGTCGCTTTTGGCTTGCCGGCCGGCGGCGATTGCCGCAAAAGGACGGCGTCTACCTCTCCTCCGGCCCGATTTTGAGCGTTCCCAAAAATCACGACGACAGCGCGACGCCGCCCGCGGCGATGCTGTTAATGCTCTGCGTCTATGTCTGCTTCACCTTTCTCGACACCTCAAGCAAATATCTGGTGCTCGCCGGCGTCTCGGCGCTGATCGTCGCCTGGGCCCGCTTCATCGTGCATGTCCTGCTTGTCGGCGTTTTCCTGCGCGGCTGGCGCGAGCCGTCGCGCTTCCGCGCCAACAACCTGCCGGCGCACATCCTGCGCGGATGCCTGCTTTTCGGCTCGACCATGTTCAACATCCTGGCGCTCAGGACGCTGCAGCTCGCCGAGACCACCTCGATCTATTTCTTCGGCCCGATGGTGATCACCGCATTGGCCGGCCCGCTGCTCGGCGAATGGGCGGGCTGGCGGCGCTGGCTGGCGATCCTCACCGGCTTCGTCGGCGTCCTCATCATCACCCGGCCCGGCGTCGGCGTGTTCGGCATGGACCATCTCTTCGCGCTGGGCTCGATGCTGTCGAACTCTTTTTACGTCATCATGACCCGGCGCATGTCGTCGACGGAGACATCCGAGAGCCTGATCCTGTTCTCGGCGCTGGCGCCGGCGGTGCTGCTCCTGCCCATGCTGCCCTTCTCATTGTCCCTGCCGCAGGACGGCTGGCACTGGGTGATCCTTTTGATGCTCGGCGTCTTCGGCGCCGGCGGCCATTGGCTCCTGGTCCAGGCCTATCGCCTGGCGACGACGACGGCGCTCGCGCCTTACCCTTATTCGCAGATGATTTGGATGATCATCTCCGGCTGGCTGATCTTCCACCAGTTTCCCGACCGCTGGACCCTGCTCGGGGCGGCCATCATCGTCGCCAGCGGCCTCTACATCATCCACCGCGAGCACAGGCTTCGCCTGCGCAATTCCGCTTCCTTGGACACGGAAGCCGAGGGCTTGGCAAAAAAACTTTGATTTGCCCTCAATCGATGGCATAAGCCCATTTAAACAGTTTAAAGGCCTCGGGGACCAAGGCTGGCACAGAAGATCAAGCTTTCGACGATCGCGGATGCGCTTGGCGTATCCACGGCAACGGTGTCGCTGGCGCTGCGCGACAGCCCGCTGGTCGCGGGCTCGACGCGCGAGCGTATCAAGGAGCACGCGCGCGCCATCGGCTATATCTACAACCGACGGGCCGCGTCGCTCCGCACCTCGCGCTCCGGCATTGTCGGCGTCGTCGTGCACGACATCATGAACCCGTTCTTCGCCGAGATTCTGCGCTCGATAGAAAGCGAGCTCGACCGCAGCCGCCAGACCTTCATCCTGTCCAACCATTATGACCAGCTGGAAAAGCAGCGCACCTTCATCGACACGCTGCTGCAGCTCGGCGCCGACGGCGTCATCATGTCGCCGGCCATAGGCACGCCGGCCGAGGACATCATCATGGCCGAGGAAAACGGCCTCCCGGCGGTGCTGATCGCGCGCACCGTTACCGGCGCCGACGTGCCGGTCTTCCGCGGCGACGATGCCTATGGCACGGCACTCGCGACCAACCATCTCATCTCGCTCGGCCACAAACGCATCGCCATGATCGGCGGCACGGACCAGACCTCGACCGGCCGCGACCGCTACCAGGGCTACGTCAACGCCATGGAAGCGGCCGGGCTGGAGGTGAAGCCGTCCTGGCGCATTCCTGGACCGCGCACCAAGCAGGCCGGTTTCGAGGCTGCAGGACAGTTCTTGGCGCTGAAGGACAAGCCGACCGCCGCCTGCTGCTGGAATGATCTGGTTGCGATCGGACTTATGAACGGCATCGCGCGCGCCGGTCTGGTGCCGGGCGTCGATATCTCCGTCACCGGTTACGACGACCTGGAGGAGGCTGCGATAGCAACGCCGGCCTTGACCACGGTCTGGAATGGCCAGCGCGAGGTCGGCCGCCGCGCCGCCAGCGCGCTGCTCGACAAGCTGAACGGGCAGGCCGTGCGGCCGTCGCAGGAATTGATCAAGCCGGAGCTGCACGTACGCCAGTCCACCGGCAAGCCGGTGGAGCGTCAATGACACAGACAGAAGCGAAGTCGCCGGTCGCCATCCTGGTGCCGGGCCGTTTCAACGACCATGCCATCGGCCGGATCGACAAAGCGTTCAAGCGCGTGCGGATCGAGCGCGCCGATCCGTCGCTCGTCACCGGCGAGATGCGCGAGAGCGTGCGCGGCATCGCCTCCTTCGGCGGCATCAGCGCGGCCATGATCGACGCGCTGCCCAATCTCGAGATCATCGCCAATTTCGGCGTCGGCTATGACTCCGTCGACGCTCGTCACGCGGCCACCCGCGGCGTCATGGTCACCAACACGCCCGACGTGCTGACCGAGGAGGTCGCCGACACCACCATCGGCCTGTTGATCAACACGGTGCGCGAAATGTACGCCGCCGAGAAATGGCTGCGCGACGGCGACTGGGTGAAGAAGGGTGACTATCGCCTGAGCCGGCTCACCTTGCGCGGCCGCCGCGTCGGCATCTTCGGCATGGGCCGCATCGGCCTCGCCGTCGCCCGTCGCCTCGAGGCTTTCGGCCTGCCGATCGCCTATCACAACCGCCGCCAGGTCGATGGCCTGTCCTACGAGTACCATGCGACGCTTAAGGGTCTGGCCGAAGCGGTCGACACGCTGATTTGTATCGCGCCGGGCGGGGCCGCGACGGAGAAAGCCATCAACGCGGCGGTCCTGGCGGCGCTCGGTCCCGACGGCGTCTTCGTCAATATCGGCCGCGGCAGCACGGTTGATGAGGCGGCTCTGGCTGCAGCACTCTCCAATGGCACCATCGCTGCCGCCGGGCTCGATGTCTTTGCCGACGAACCGAATGTGCCCAAAGCGCTGCTCGATGCGCCCAACACCTCCCTTCTGCCGCATGTCGGATCTGCGTCCGACCACACCCGCCGGGCCATGGCGGATCTGTGCGTCGACAATCTCATCTCCTGGTTCGGCGAGCACCGGCCGCTGACCCCGGTGCCGGAGACGATCAACGTCAAGCCACGCGCCTGAGCGGAAGGCCGGCCACATTTATTAACGCCTGCTTAATCATCATTCTGCATACTTCGTTATGCATGTTGTCCAAATCGGCGCGTGGTTTGGAGACCGGCATGGCACGGCAAGCCAGGATGTGGAGAGGCGGAGTGAAGCTGTTAGCCGGGTTGATTGCGTCAGTCGCCTTATACGGGGGCGTTCAGTCCCTGCTCGACGGCAACGGCCAAAGCGCGGTCGAGCAAGCCGGCCTCTCCAACAGCTATCGGCTGACAGCCAATGGCGACGAAGCGGCCTGCGCAATCAAGCGCGGCGCCGCGGTCTCGGACGGCCTGTCGCTGCTGACAATTGCTCCGAACTGCAGCAAGCTGATGCCCGGCATCGAGCGTGTGAAATTCTGGCGCGAGCAGGCCGACGGCTCGGTCGCGTTCAGCGAGAACGGCATCGATCCGATCGTCACCTTCGGTGTTGCTGATGGCGACGGCTACGAATCCTATGCACCGGCCGCCCCGCTTTTGGCGCTGAACGCGACGACCAGCGACTGAGCTGCTCGGGTTCGGCTATTCCGCCGCCGCGCGTGCACCGGCCTTCGCCGCCGCATGCAGGCGCACGGCATCGCCGAAGGCGCGGAAGATCTTTGCCGAGTTGCTGTCCGACTTCACCCAATATTCGGGGTGCCACTGGACGCCGACGGCGAAGGCGCGGGCCTCCTTGACCGAGACGGCCTCGATCGTGCCGTCGGTCGCCAAAGCCTCGACCTGCAGTTTCGATCCGAGCCGGTCGATCGCTTGGCGATGCAGCGAGTTGACCTTGATGTCGCCGGCGCCGAACACGCCGGCGAGGCAGGTTCCAGGCTTGATCGAAATCGTCTGGTGGATGCCGAAGCGCTCGTCCTGATTGTCGCTCACCGGCGCGCGGTGATCGAGCGAGCCTTCGCGCTCCTGGATCTCGGTGCCGAGCGTCCCGCCCAGCGCCACGTTGAGCTCCTGGATGCCGCGGCAGATGGCGAGCAGCGGCACGCCGCGCTCGATCGCCTTGCGGATCAGCGGCAGCGTGGTGGAGTCGCGCGCCGGGTCGTAGGGGCCGTTGGCCTCGCTGGGATCGCCGCCATAGAGCGAGGGATGCACATTGGATTTCGAACCCGTCACCATGACGCCGTCGACCGAGGACAGCAGCTCGTCGAAATCGAGCCGGTCGCCGAAGGACGGCACCAGGAGCGGGAACACGCCGGCGCCGGCGATCGCCGCCTCGATATATTGCTGGGGCGCGGCATGCCATGTGTAGTTGTCGAACTGGCGGACATCGGTTGAGACGGCAACGAGCGGCTGCTGCATTTTGGATACGGGTTCCATCGAGGGCTAACGAATTATTCTGCCTACAAAATAGGCGATCAGTCGGCACTTTGCCATGGCAAGTTTCGGTTCTCCGAATGGGCCAGGACGGTCGACGTTAGACTATAGTTGCACGTTGCCCGCGGTGCTGGACTCGACATCTTGCCCGTGTATTGTTTCGCGCAGCCGATCAGGGCACCGCGGATGTCCGAATATCGGTCTGTTGGTTCTAAACGGGAGGAAAATGCATGGATCGTCGTTCGTTCATCCGTAAGGCCGGTGCATCCGGTGTTGGTGTCGCGGCAGCGGCCGCCGCGCTTGCCACGCCGGCGATAGCCCAGTCCAATCCGAAAGTGACCTGGCGGCTGGCATCGTCCTTCCCGAAATCGCTCGACACGATCTATGGCGGTGCGGAAGTGTTCTCAAAAATGCTGTCGGAAGCGACCGACGGCAATTTCCAGGTTCAGGTCTTCGCCTCGGGCGAGCTCGTTCCCGGCCTGCAGGCGGCCGACGCCACCGCCGCAGGCACCGTCGAGGCATGCCACACGGTGGCATATTACTATTGGGGCAAGGACCCAACCTGGGCGCTGGGTGCCGCAGTGCCGTTCTCGCTTAACGCGCGCGGCATGAACGCTTGGCACTATCATGGCGGCGGCATTGACCTCTTCAACGAATTCCTTGCAACGCAAGGCCTATTCGGCCTGCCGGGCGGCAACACCGGCGTGCAGATGGGCGGCTGGTTCCGCAAGCAGATCAACACGGTCGCCGATCTTTCCGGCCTCAAGATGCGCATCGGCGGCTTTGCCGGCAAAGTGGTGCAGAAGCTCGGCGTCGTGCCGCAGCAGATCGCCGGCGGCGACATCTACCCGGCGCTGGAAAAGGGCACGATCGACGCCGCCGAATGGGTCGGCCCTTATGACGACGAGAAGCTCGGCTTCTACAAGGTCGCGCCCTACTACTACTATCCCGGCTGGTGGGAAGGCGGCCCGACCGTGCATCTGATGTTCAACAAGGCCAAATACGAGGAATTGTCGCCCGCCTACAAGTCGCTGGTGCACACGGCCGCGCAAGCCGCCGACGCCAACATGCTGCAGAAATACGACTACCTCAATCCGGCGGCGGTGAAGCGGCTGGTCGCCAGCGGCGCCAAGCTGGCCCCCTTCAGCCAGGAAATCATGGCTGCCTGCTTCGAAAAGGCCAACGAAGTCTATGCCGAAATGGAGGCCAACAACGCGCCGTTCAAGAAGATCTGGGAATCCATCAAAGGCTTCCGCAAGGAGCACTATCTCTGGGCCCAGGTCGCCGAATACAACTACGATACCTTCATGATGGTGCAGCAGCGTAACGGCAAGCTGTAGCCGGGGATTAGCCCTCTCCCCTATGGTGACGGGGAGAGGGCGCTGTCACCGCCGGTTTCGCCAATCGCCAACGTTGCAGGACTTCAGGTCCGGCCCGGCACGACCAGCACCTTGACCTCGCCGGGGGCGGCTGGGTTCGAGATCACCTGCGGCGCCTCTTCGAGTGGCACCTGCCTGGAAATCAGCTTGTCGATCTCGATCGCGCCGGACGCGATGAGGTCCGCGGCGCGTCGATGCGTGAAGGGATTGATGAAGGACCCGAGGACCTTCAACTCCCGGAACAGCACGTCGAAAGGCTCGAAAGCCACCTTCTGCCCCTGCGGCATCACGCCGACGATCACCACCGTGCCTCCGGCCTTGGCAATTCGCATCGACTGCTCGACCGTGTCGCGAACCCCGGCGCATTCCAGCACCACGTCGACGCCGCCCGGCACAAGCCCGGCTTTTCCGGCGATGGCCTCGATGGGATCGACGGCGCTTGGATCGACCGTAGCGGTCGCGCCGAGTTCTTCGGCCAGCGCGCGGCGCGAGGCCTGCCTGGTCGATAGGATGATGGTCGCGGCACCGGCAAGCTTCGCCAATTGCACGGTGAGCAGGCCGATGACGCCGCCGCCGAGCACCACCACCGAGTCGCCGGGCCTGATTCCGGCGAGGTCGATGCCGTGCAGGCAGCAGGCCAGCGGCTCGCAGAAGGCGCCATGCGTCGGCTGGAGGTTGCCGGGCAGGAGGAAGGCCTGGCCTTGCGGCATCACGACATAATCGGCGAAACCGCCGTCCCGGTGGATGCCGATGGCCCTGAGATTGCTGCACAAATTGACGCGGCCGGCCCGGCACTGGCTGCAGCGCCCGCAGGCGATGTTGGGGTCGCCCGTGACCCGATCGCCGACGGCGATGCCGGACACCGCGTCGCCGACCGCCTCGACGATGCCGCAGAATTCGTGGCCAAGCGTGACCGGCGGCGTGCACGGGAATTCGCCATGGAACAGGTGGCGGTCCGTGCCGCAGACGCCGCAGGCTTCGATCCGCACCAGAACATCCTCCGGCCCCGGCGCAGGTTTGTCGACCGCACGAAGGGCGATGCCGCCGATTGCTTCCAGCCGTACGGCTCTCATGACTTGGTCACCTCAGTTGAAACTCGGCGGCTTGGAAAGATCGGGTGCCGGCGTCGCCGGCTTGGCGGGGGCCGTATCGCCGAAATTCGGCGGCTGTGACAAGTCCGGGGTGCCAGGCGCGGCGGGCGCCGAGCCGCCACTGGCGGGCGCCGCGCCATTGTCGCCCGGCGGCGTGCCGAGCGGCGCAAGTCCCGGCATGTCCGGCAGCTTGAGGTCGATCGTGCTCGGCTCGACCGCGGTGCCCTTGTAGCGCATTACCATTTGCGGGAAGGCGATGGTAAGCCCGATCATGATCACCTGGATACAGACGAACGGCACCGCGCCCCAGTAGATCTGGCCGGTGGTGACCGGCGCGATCTGCTTGCCGGTGATGCGGTCGAGATAGGGCACGCGCGCCGCGACCGAACGCAGGTAGAACAGCGCGAAGCCGAACGGCGGATGCATGAAGCTGGTCTGCATGTTCACGCCAAGCAGCACGCCGAACCAGATCAGGTCGATGCCGAGCTTGTCGGCGGCGGGCGCCAGCAACGGCACGATGATGAAGGCGAGCTCGAAGAAGTCGAGGAAGAAGGCGAGCACGAAAACCAGCACGTTGACGCCGATCAGGAAGCCGGTCTCGCCGCCCGGCAGCGAGGTCAAGAGATGCTCGACCCAGATATGGCCGTTGACGCCGTAGAAGGTGAGCGAGAAGACGCGCGCGCCGATCAGGATGAACAGCACGAAGGCGGAGAGCCGCGTCGTCGAGGCCAGCGCCTGCTTGATGACGTCCATCGTCAGTCGCCCCTTGAAGCCCGCCATGATCAGCGCGCCGACGGCGCCCATGGCGCCACCCTCGGTTGGGGTGGCGATGCCGAGGAAGATGGTGCCCAGCACCAGGAAGATCAGCGCCAGCGGCGGGATCAGCACGATCACCACCTGCTGTGCCAGCTTGGACATCATGTTGATGTGGAGGCGCTGGTCGGCGATCGCCACGATGTAGATGACGATCACGCCGACGGTGGCGCCAAGGATGTCCGCATTGTCGCCATGAGTCGGCGCGAGGTAACGATAGGCCGCATAGGAAATCGCGCCGGTCACCAGCAGCGCCACGATCAGCGAAATCACGCCGTGGCCGAGCGTGCGGGCCTCGAGCGGCAATGCCGGCATCGAGTTCGGCCGGACGATCGACATGATCAGGATGTAGAGCATGTAGATGCCGGTCAAAACGAGGCCGGGGATCAGCGCGCCCGCATACATGTCGCCCACCGAGCGTCCAAGCTGGTCGGCCAGCACAATCAGCACCAGCGAGGGGGGGATGATCTGGGCCAGTGTGCCGGAAGCCGCGATAACGCCCGAGGCGAGGCGCCGGTCGTAGCCGTAGCGCAGCATGATCGGCAGCGAGATCAGCCCCATGGCGATGACGGAGGCCGCCACCACGCCGGTCGTTGCGGCAAGCAGTGCGCCGACGAAGATCACCGCATAGGCAAGCCCGCCGCGGATCGGGCCGAACAGCTGCCCGACCGTGTCGAGCAGGTCCTCGGCCATGCCGGATCGCTCCAGCACGATTCCCATGAAAGTGAAGAATGGAATGGCCAGCAGCGTGTCGTTCGACATCACCCTTGTGCCGTAGAAATTATCCGGCAGCGCATGCAGCAGAGGCCAGGCGAGGTTGATCGAGCCGCCGGAATAGGGCGACAAGAGCACGCCGATGAAGAAGAACAACAGGCCGTTCGCAGCGAGCGAGAAGGCGACGGGGTAGCCGATCAAAAGGAAGATGATCAGCGAGGCGAACATGATCGGCGCCATGTTCTGCGCGATGAACTCGATCATGAGCGCACCTCGTCGGACAGCGCCTTGGCTTCTTCGGCAAGCGCTTCGGCCTCGAGCTTGGCCTGGTCGTGGGCCGAGACATAGGGAGTGGGATCCTCCATGTCGCCGCGCATGATGGCGATCTTCTTGATGATCTCCGAGACACCCTGGATGGCCAGCAGCAAGAAGCCGACGAGCAGGATGGCCTTGGCCGGCCAGACGATCAGCCCGCCGGCATTGGTCGACATCTCGCCGCTGCGGAAGGACAGCGACACGTAAGGCACGAAGTAGATCACCATCAGCACCACGAACGGCATCAGGAAGAGGAGATGGCCGAGGAGGTCGATCCAGTGCTGCACGCGGCGGGGGAACATGCCGTAGACGATGTCGATGCGGATATGGTCGTTCTGTTTCAGCGTATAGGCGGCAGCCAGCATGAAGGCGGCGCCGAACAGATACCACTGCAGTTCGAGCCAGGCGTTGGAGGAGATGTCGAACACCTTGCGGATGACGGCGTTGCCGGCGCTCACCAGGATCGCAAGCAGGATCAGCCACGAGACCCAGCGGCCGATGAACTCGTTGATGCGGTCGATCGTCGTGGATAGAGCGAGCAGCCCTGCCATGCATTTCCTCCCTCGCGCACCGGCCCCGAGAATCGCGTTCGATTTCGGAAAGCACGATGCCTAACTCAAAGTGCTGGCGCCGCGCCCGAGTCCCCCTCCGGTGTCGCGCCGCTTGGCCCAACGGTATGCAGTGCGTGGCCCGGATGGTCAACATGGCAAAGCACGTGCCGGCGATCCACGCGGCGAGCAACGGTAAAAACCGGTCACCTCACGGCGCGTCATGCAACCAAAGTCTGATGGATTTCAGGCGACCTTGGCCTGGTCGCGGCCGGCGCCGATCAGCACCAGCATGGCGACGAGGAAGAGGTATATCCAGCCGTCGCGCCATTCGAGCGGGAAATAACCGGCCCACAGCGATTCGGCCATGCCGAAGGCCGCGGCACCGAGAGCAGCCTTGAGCGGCGACATGTAGCCGCCGACCGCCGTCACGAACAGGATCTTGAGCCCGTAGACGAGGCCCGTGCCGAAGCTGATGTTGCCGTAGTAGATGCCGGCGAGCATGCCGGCAAAAGCCGCGCAGAAGCCGCCATAGAGCACCGCGCGGCGGAACACCGCGGTGACGTCGATGCCGCACATCGCGGCCGCCTTCGGGTCGTCGGACACGGCCCGCCAGGCGCGTCCGAAGCGCGAATGCGAAAACAGCCACGCGGCCACCGCCACCATCGCCATCACCGCCGCGCAATCCAAGAGCTGGATAACGGTCAGCGTCACCTTGAAGCCGGCACCCTGCGCGAAGACGACGGGCTGGGCGAGCATCGGCGGCAGCCAGAGATCATGGGTGTCGGCGGCGATGCGGCTTGCTTCCGACAGGAACAGCAAGATGCCGAGCGTCGTCACCACGATCGCATTAGGCGACCGGTCCGCCAGCCTCTCGAACACGCTGCGCGACAGCACCTGGCTGATCAGCACCGAATAGAGCAGGGCAGCAACGATACCTAGCGCGACCGAGGCAAACAGCGTCAGCCACAGCGCCTGATAGCCGAAGGCGGCGGTCAGGATCATGGTGTGGCCGCAAAAGGCAAACAGCGCGCCATAGGCAAGGTTGGTGCGGTGCAGGATGCCGTTGGTCAGCACGTAGCCGAAGGCGAGCAGCGCATAGAGCGCGCCCGAATGCAGCCCGTTCAGCACCTGCTGATAGAAATAGAGCATGGAGCATCCCTAGGGCCGCGCGAAATGGCCCTGTTTGGAGCGTTGCATCCGAAATCTAACTTGTCAAATACGTTTTATCGGTTAGATTTCCGGCATGACGGTATCCTGGACCCCGCACCGCTTCACCGGCGGCATCCTCGCGCTCGACACGGCGAACACGGTCGTCCTGCGCAACGATCCGGAAAAGACCTTCGACCGTTTCGCTGATCCGGCCGAGATCGCCCGCTTCGCCGAGGCGGCGAGCGGCTTTCGCGCCGCCGAGCTTGGCGGCCGGCGGCTGGAGGCGCCTGAACCGGGCGGCATCGCCGCGGTCGTGCTGTCGATACGCGAGGCGACGGACCGCCTGTTCCGCCATGCCATAGCGAAAGGCGCGATCGCCGCCGGCCATCTGCCGGATTTCCTGACCGCCTGCGCCAACGGCCTCTCCGGCAGCAGCATCGAGATCGGCGCACCGGGCAGGCCCTTTGGCGATCCGGCGACGCCGATAGCGTTCGAGGCGGCTTTGGCCGTCTCGGCGCTTTCGCTGCTGCGCGACGACACCGTTGCCAGGCTCAGGATCTGTCCGAACTGCAGTTGGCTCTTCGTCGACCGCAGCCGCAACTCAAGCCGCCTCTGGTGCGACATGGCCGTCTGCGGCAACCGCCAGAAAGCGAACCGCTATTATCGCCGCCGCACGGCGGCCAGGGAGGCCACCAATGCTTAGAAAATTCCGTTCGATCGCTCTCGGCGCGGCCCTGATCGCCGCGACGGCGCTCGGCGCCTGCCGCGACACCGGCAAGGAGCAGCTCTTCGCCATTTCCGGCAAGCTGTTCGAGTTCAACTACCGGCTTGGCATCGCCACCTATGTCATCACGCTGAGACCGCTGCGGCCGATGGGCGAGGGACAGATTGCGGTGGTGAATTTCCAGAATCCGGCCGGCGGCGACCCGCTCATCGTCAACCAGAAGATCTGGCCGAAGCTCCCGCATATCACCTTGACCAGCCCGCCGCTCACCTGCGTGGTCAAGGACAAGCCCTATTCCGTCACGATCCGCATCGAGGATTCGAGCGGCACGTTGCTTCAAAGCCTCGAGACGACGATGACCTCCTCGGCGGACCAGACCATGCTGCCGGACCGGCCGCTGGTGATCGGGCCGAAATACGAGCTCAACCCGGACCTTGCCGGCCATCCCGACGGCAAGCTGCCGGATGCGCCCAAGCCGGATTGCTCGAAAGCGGCGTGAGGCCCGCTGGGCTGGTTGAAATTTTCGTGCGCTGCGAAGCGTTTAGCGTGCGATTGAATGCGGCGGCCGTTTCCAGCGGGACCGTTTGTTGCGTGCGCTCTGGCCGCTGCGATTTCGTTTGACCTGTCCCGCAAGGGAAGAAAGACTGCGGCCTCTCACTCCGACGTTGGCCGCCGATCCGCGGCGCGCCTCCGCAGAGGACATGCCTGATGACGCTGCATGACGTCGCGCTCGACGACAAGTTCGACCTTGCCAAGGAGCGCGTTTTCCTGTCCGGGGCGCAAGCCGTCGTGCGCATGCTTTTGATGCAGCGCGAGCGCGACCGCCGCGCCGGCCTCAACACCGCAGGCTTCGTCTCCGGCTATCGCGGCTCACCGCTCGGCGGCCTCGACATGCAGCTGTGGAAGGCGAAGCGGCAGCTTGCGCAGGCCGACATCGTCTTTCAGCCGGGCCTCAACGAAGAGCTCGCCGCCACCGCCTGCTGGGGCTCGCAGCAGACCGAGCTGCTCGGCGAAGGCACCCATGACGGCGTCTTTGCCGTCTGGTACGGCAAGGGGCCGGGCGTCGACCGCTCCGGCGACGTTTTCCGCCACGCCAATCTCGCCGGCTCGTCGAAAAATGGCGGCGTTCTCGCCCTGATGGGCGACGACCATATGGCCGAATCCTCGACGAACGCACATGCCACCGAATTCCTTTTCGTCGACACCATGGTGCCGATCCTCAACCCCGCCGGCGTCCAGGAGATCATCGACTACGGTCTCTTTGGCTTCGCCATGTCGCGTTTCGCCGGCACCTGGGCGGCGATCAAATGCGTCAAGGACAACATCGAATCGACCGCTTCGGTCGACGCCTCGATCGAGCGGCTGAACATCGTCATTCCTGATTTCGACATGCCGCCGGGCGGCCTCAATATCCGCCACGAGATCGACATGCTCGGCCAGGAGGAGCGCCTGCATGAGCATAAGCGCGCCGCCGCCTCCGCCTTCATCCAGGCCAACGGGCTCAATCGGACCGTCTATTCGGGCGGCCGCAAGCCGAAGCTCGGTATCATCACCATAGGCAAGAGCTATCTCGACGTCCGCCAGGCGCTGGAGGATATCGGCATCGACGAAAAGGCCGCCAATCGCTTCGGCATCCGCCTGTTCAAGGTCGGCTGCCCCTGGCCGCTCGACTATCAGCATGTCGCCGACTTCGCCCGCGGCCTCGAGACCATCGTCGTCGTCGAGGAGAAGCGCTCGTTGATCGAGGTGCAGTTGCGCGAGAACCTCTACGGCTCCGCTATTCAGCCTGCCATCGTCGGCAAGAAGGACGAGCGCGGGGACTGGCTGTTTCCGGCCAAGGGCGCGCTCGACCCGAACGAGATCGCGATCGCGCTCGGCGAGCGTATCCTGCGCACCATCGGCCCCTCGGAGGAGATCGCGGCGCGGGTGGCGAAGCTGCGCCAGTTCCAGGCGATGCTCGCCGATACCGCGGACATCGGTTCGCGCACGCCGTTCTTCTGCTCGGGCTGCCCGCACAATTCCTCGACCAAGGTGCCGGAGGGCTCGCTTGCCGCCGCCGGCATCGGCTGCCACTTCATGGCGCTGTGGATGGACCGGAACACGGTCGGCTTCACCGCCATGGGCGGCGAGGGCGCGCAATGGGTCGGCCAGGCGCCGTTCTCCAAGCGCGGCCATATCTTCCAGAATCTCGGCGACGGCACCTACAACCACTCCGGCGCGCTGGCGATCCGCTTTGCGCTCTCCTCAGGCGCCAACATCACCTACAAGATCCTCTACAACGATGCAGTCGCCATGACCGGCGGCCAGCCGCACGAAGGTGGCCTCACCGTCGATATGATCGCCAGACAGGTGCGCGCCGAGGGGGTCGAGCGCATCGCCGTCGTCACCGACGAGCCGGCCAAATATGCCGGCAAGGCCGATTTCCCGCCCGGCGCCACGATCCATCACCGCGACGACCTCGACCTCGTGCAGCGCGAGCTGCGCGAGGTCAAGGGGGTGTCGGTGCTTCTCTATGACCAGACCTGCGCCGCGGAAAAGCGCCGGCGCCGCAAGCGCGGCACCTTCCCCGATCCCGACAAGCGCGTCTTCATCAACGAGCTGGTCTGCGAAGGCTGCGGCGATTGCGGCGTGCAGTCGAACTGCGTCTCGATCCAGCCGGTCGAGACCGAATTCGGCCGCAAGCGCCGGATCGACCAGTCGAGCTGCAACAAGGATTTTTCCTGCCTCAACGGCTTCTGCCCCTCTTTCGTGACGGTGCATGGCGGCAAGATCAGGAAGGCCGAGGGGATTGCCGGCAAGAGCGATCCGCTCGAAGGCGTGCCGTCACCCGCCGAATTTCCACTCGGATCTCAGGGCTGGGCGGCGATCATCGACGGTGTCGGCGGCACCGGCGTCGTCACCATCGGCGCGGTGCTGGGCATGGCTGCCCATATCGAGGGGAAGGGCTGCGGCATGATCGACATGGCGGGCCTTGCCCAGAAGGGCGGCTCGGTCTTCACCCATGTCCGCATCGCCCCGACGCCCGAGGACATCCACGCCATCCGCGTTTCCGCCGGCAAGGCCGATCTTGTGCTTGGCTGCGACCTCGTCGTCTCCGGCGCCAAAAAGGTGCTCGCCGCGGTGCGCGAGGGCCATACCATGTTCCTCGCCAACACCGCCGAGATCATGCCCGGCGAATTCACCCGTTCCGCCGATTTTTCGCTGCCGGTCGAGCGGCTGAAGAAGGCGATCCGTGCCGCCGCCGGCGACGACAAGGCCCACTTCTTCGATGCCACCCGCACGGCGACCGCGCTGTTCGGCAATTCGCTCGGCGCCAACATGTTCATGCTCGGCTTCGCCTTCCAGCATGGCGGGCTACCGCTCTCGGCCGAAGCCGTTGAAAAAGCGATAGAATTGAACGGCGAAGCGGTGGTGATGAACATCGCCGCCTTCCGCTGGGGCCGTCGCGCCGCGCACCAGCCGGATTTCGTGCGCGGCTTGGTCGGTCGTACCGGCAAGCCGGCGTCGGCACCGGAAACGCTCGACGACATTGTCGCCCGGCGGGTGGCTTTCCTCACCGCCTACCAGAACGCCGCCTATGGCAAGCGCTATGCCAACAGGATCGCGGCGCTGCGCGCAGCCGAGGCGACAGCGGTTCCCGGCTCAACGGCCGTCACCGAGGCGGCCGCGAAAAACCTCTTCAAGCTGATGGCGATCAAGGACGAGTATGAGGTGGCCCGGCTTTACACCGACGGCAGCTTCGCCGCCGATCTCGCAAGGCAGTTCCAAAGCTACGAAAAGCTGGAATTTCACCTCGCGCCGCCGATCCTCGGGCGGCGCGGCAATGACGGCAAGCCGAGGAAGTCGAGTTTCGGCCCGTGGATGATGAAGGCATTTCGCCTGCTTGCTGTCATGAGAGGCCTGCGCGGCACCGCGTTCGACCTGTTCGGCCATACCGCCGAACGGCGCGCCGAGCGGCAACTGCTTGCGCAATACGAGGCCGATCTCGATCTGATCGCCGCAGCACTTGCGCCGGGCAAGGTCGAGGCCGCCGCCGCTCTGGCCTCCGTTCCGGCGCTCATCCGCGGCTATGGCCATGTCCGGCAGGCCAGCGCCGCCAAGGTGTCCGAAGAGCGCTCCAGGCTGCTGCAGCGGCTGACCGAGGCCGCTCCGGTGCCCGTTCTCAGCGCTGCCGAGTGATTGCGCCAGACCAATCCCGAAGTTTTCGTCGGTCGGCCTAAAGTGCCTCGCGTCGAAATGGATCCAGGCGAGGCGCTTTAGGCCTTTGTTCGATGCAGGTCGTTCTCCCAAAACCGCTGCGCACTTGTGGGCGACATGCGTTAGGTCCTTTGTGCCCTTGGCCGGCAGACCGAAGCCGCTGCTCAAGGCGGTTCTGTTCTAAGCCTTTCTTAAGGCGGTTGTGTCATGACAAGGCTTAGCGTTGGGCCGACCCTATGGGCAAAACAAAGACCGAAAGCATCCCCGCGGATGTTTATATCCAATTTGTGCGGTCGTTGTTCGACAACGCGCACATGTTGTTGATCGGTGGCGCGTGCTACTGGATCCTCGGATTCATGATCTATCTGCGCACCCACAATCCCCTGTTCCTGGCGTTTTCTTTTGCCCTGCTTTCCGTCAGCCTTATCCGTTACTTCGGCATTCGCGGCTTCCTGAGGACAGGCGGCGCGATTGCCGATGTCGAACACGCGCAGCGGTTGGAGCGCAGCTACATCCTGAAGGGCTGCCTTCAGGGTCTCGGATTGGGCGCGCTGTGTTTCGTGTCGATCTACATATATCCCGAACCGTTCGCCGAGCTCGCGGCAATGTCGCTCACGCTGGCGACCCTGGTCACCGTTGTCGCCCGCAACTATGGGTCGCCGCGCATGGTGCGGATCTTTTCCGTGACCTTCATCGGTCCGGCGGCTCTCGCGCTCCTGCTGCGCATGGACGCGCCCTCCGTCGTCCTCGGCCTGATGATCATCCCGATGACGTTCATCACCATCACCGGCGCCGATCATGTCCGCAACGTGCTGTTCTCGGCGGTTATCGGCCACAAGCAGGCGAGAAACCTGACGCGCAGGTTCGACCGCGCGCTCAACACGATGTCGCACGGCCTGGTCATGCTCGGCCCCGACGGGCGCGTCGCCGTCGCCAATGCCGAGGCCGCCCATCTGATGTCGCTGAAATCGGCCGACGCGCTGCTCGGGCGCTCGATCCACGGCCTTCTGATGCGCGGCGTCGCCGGCGGCATGCTGGCACCGAAGGATTGCCGCTACATCGAGGCGCAGCTGACGCGCGCCTTGCGCGAGGGCCGGGACCGCAAGGTGCTCGTGTCGCTCGCCAATGGCCAGCACTACGAGTTCTCCGCGCGCGAAGGCAGCCAGGAACTCGGCGTCATCACCTTCGAGGACGTCACGGCCCGCGTCGAGGCGGAGGAAAAGATCCGTTTCATGGCGCGCTACGACAACCTCACCGGCCTGCCGAACCGTGCCTATTTCCACGAGCTGGTCGGCGAGGCCATGGCGTCCGGCGACCGCGACCGGCTCTGCGGCTTGGCGGTGCTCGACCTTGATGATTTCAAGAGCGTCAACGACACGCTCGGCCACCCGGTCGGCGACGGTTTGATCTACGCCGTAGCCGAGCGGCTGGCAGCGGTTGCCGGGCCGGGCATCAATGTCAGCCGCTTCGGCGGCGACGAATTCATGATCTATTTCGACCGCATCGAGGACGAGAGCCATCTCACTGGCCTGCTCGACGAGATCTTCGCCGGCCTGCAGGGCGAAGTCGACGTCGCCGGTCACGGCCTGCGCATCCAGACCAGCGGCGGCGCGGTGTTGTCCGTGGTCAAGGACACCGACGTTGACGGCATGATCGTCAAGGCGGACCTCGCGCTCTACAAAGCCAAGGAGCTCGGCAAGAACAGCTGGCGGCTGTTCGAGGCATCGATGGACGCCGCCTTCCGCAATCGCCAGCTGATGAAGGCCGATCTGCGCAGCGCCGTGCAAGCCAAGGAGTTACGCGTCGTCTACCAGCCGATCGTGTCGATGAGCACCATGCGCATCGCCAGCTGCGAGGCGCTCTGCCGCTGGGATCATCCCGATCTCGGCCCGATTTCGCCGGGCGTCTTCATTCCGCTGGCCGAGGAGATGGGCATCATCTCCGAGATCAGCTCTTTCGTGCTGCAGGCGGCCTGCGCCGAATGCGCCAAATGGCCGGCCCAGACCAGCGTTTCGATCAACCTGTCGGCCAAGGACTTCCGCAACCGCGACGTCGTGCAGAAGGTGCGTGATGCGCTGGCGGCGTCGGGCCTTGCGCCGCACCGGCTCGAGATCGAGGTGACGGAGACTGCCCTGCTCGACGACAAATCACTGACCCGCGAGCTGATCGAAGAGCTGAAAGCGCTGGGCGTCCGCATCGCGCTCGACGACTTCGGCACCGGCTATTCCAGCCTCAGCTACCTGCACAAGCTGCCGCTCGACAAGATCAAGATTGACCGCTCCTTCCTCATCGACGTGACCCAGAGCCCCCAGTCGCTCGATCTTCTGAAGGGTATCGTCGGCTTGACCCGGACGCTGGGCCTGGTCGTCACGATCGAAGGGGTGGAGACTTTCGAGCAGCTGAAGATATTGGTGCGTTCGGTCAAGCCAGACCTCGTGCAAGGCTTCCTGTTCGGCGCCGCGCTCAGCGCGTCCGGCATCGAGACGATGTCGAACGTCACCTGGCCATTCGCCGCGGACCTGCGCCTCGCCCCCAGACGGTCGGCCAGATAGGGAATTTCATCATTCAGGATTAAGAATGCGCGTTGCGTTGGCTACGCAGCAATTTAGGTCCAATCGGAAGGTTTTGACCCGATTGTTCAGGCTCAAAAGCTCACATTTGTTTTCTCTAAGCAATTCAATACGGCAAAGTATTTTGGCTTGATGCCCTATATTACCGGTAGCTGCGGCAGCCAAGTCCTTTCAGATCTGGCATCTTTGAACTCCTTGACATCGGATGCGTGCCAAGGTCCGAGTGTGCGGTCGACTTTTCCGCGCAACCCTTTCCGGCGCATTGTTAAGGTTAACGGAAGGTAAACCAGCAGTATCGAATTTTCGGCTTGTGTCTCATTTTGACTCGAATAGCCTGTTTACAGGCGGATACGAGGACTTGAGGATGGATGCTGCAAGAAACGATGCGCAGGCTGACGCCGGCGCAAATGCTGGCTCGGCGCTGAATCGTTCGATCATGCAATTGCTGGAGCATGTCGATTATCGTTTGATCACGGGGGGCGAGGATCTGGAGGCGATCTACCGCCTTCGCTATCAGTCCTACCTGCGCTCAGGCATGTGCGGCCCGATCGCCAGCGGGATGTTCGAGGATCGCTGGGACAACCTGCCGAATTCCTACCGGTTCGGCGTCTATTTCGATGGCCACTTGGTCAGCACGCTGCGGCTCCATTACATTTCCCGCGAGCACCCCTATTCGCCCTCTGTCGACGCCTATCCGGAAATCTTGGCCGAGCGGCTTGCCCGCGGAGAAACCTTCATAGACGGAACCCGGTTCGCAACCGACGCGGATAGCGCGCCCGCGCCCGGAGTCCTGCCTTTCCTGACGCTGAGGCTCGGCATGGTGGCTTCCAGCTATTTTGGCCAGACGGGCGTGCTGACGCCGGTCAAGGTCGAACATTCCGCTTACTACGCCCGCATCTTCCATGCCGTGCAGCGGACAGAAGGCAAGGTGTTTCCGGGTGTCCTTGCGCCGATCGCCTTGTTCGAGATCCCCTGCGGTCAAAACTTGCGCCAGACGCTCGACCGCTTCCCGTTCTTCAAGTCGACGCCGGTGGAGCAGCGGATGATGTTCGCCAATCCGGCCATCAACCGGCTCACCCCTCTGTCGATCGTACCGACGGCCAAATACTATCGCGATGCCGCCTGAACGGGCGTCCTTCCGCGCATCGTGAACCTTCCCCGCGGCTCCCGCGTTACGAGTACCGGCGTCACTGATCATCGACGGCGCCGCATTCTTGCCCCAGGCTTGTCGCCGGCTCAAATCGGGTTTTTCACGGGAAGGAGTACGATTATGACCATCCACTCGCTTGCGCTCACGCCCCTGATCTCGCTGATCGCCGGCATATTGATCCTGGTGATGCCGCGCCTGCTCAACTACATCGTCGCGCTCTATCTGATCGTGGTCGGCCTGCTCGGCCTGTTTCCGCACCTCGCCGCCTAATGCATCTCGCCCGGAACCGTGCAGCGGTTCTGGGCAACGGCACCCATCAAGAAGAGCTTTGAAGCGTCTCGCCTGAATCCGATTCAGCGCGACGCGCTTTAAAGGCCTACGACGCCCCTCGCCACGGCGAGGGCCTCCCATCGCAATTTTAGCTTCCGCCCATTTCAACTTTCGTTTGAGGCTGTTGTCGCCGGCCGTGCGGCAATAGCGCCATTGCTCTTGCTCGGGCTTTTCGCTATGTGCCTCGAAGGCATTTTCGAAGGGGTATTCCTATGGCTGATCACACGCCGACCGGTCCTGTCGAACTGGGCGCGCAGATGGACTATGCCGAGCACGATCGCACCTACAACGCATTTCTCACGCTCGCCAAATACGGCTCGCTCGTCTGCGCCGCCATTCTGCTGGCCATGGCCTTCGGCTTCTTCGCGGGCGGCTTCTTCTCGGCGACCATCCTGTTCATCGTGATCATGGCCGTCGGCTATTTCATTCTGCGGTAGACTCTCCAAGCCATTGCGTTCGACGTTCCGCCGGAGGTCCCGGCCGACGCCTTGCGCAGCAAGGTTCCAGCCGAAAGGATCATGCGGTGGGGCAGACGGTATTCATCCCTCGTGAGCTTGACGCGAACGAGCCGCGAGTCGCGGCCTCGCCCGAGACGGTGAAACGGCTGGCGGGCCTGGGCTTCGAGGTGATCGTCGAGAAGGGCGCCGGCCTCGGCTCGCGCATTACCGATCAGGAATTTGCCGCCGCCGGCGGCACGATTGGAACTGCCGGGGACGCCAAGAACGCCGATGTGGTGCTGAAGGTGCGCCGGCCGACCGATGCCGAGCTCAAGGGCTACAAATCGGGCGCGGCCGTCATCGCCATCATGGATCCTTACGGCAACGATGCGGCGCTGGCCGCGATGGCCAGTGCCGGCATCATCGCCTTCTCGATGGAGTTCATGCCGCGCATCACCCGCGCGCAGGTGATGGACGTGCTTTCCTCGCAGGCCAATCTTGCCGGCTACCAGGCGGTGGTCGATGCGGCGGCCGAATATGATCGCGCGCTGCCGATGATGATGACGGCGGCGGGCACGGTGCCGGCAGCAAAAACCTTCATCATGGGCGTCGGCGTCGCCGGTCTGCAGGCGATCGCCACAGCGCGCCGTCTCGGCGCCGTCGTCACCGCCACCGACGTGCGTCCGGCGGTGAAGGAGCAGGTGCAGTCGCTCGGCGCAAAGTTCCTGGCGGTCGAGGACGAGGAGTTCAAGGCGGCGGAGACCGCCGGCGGCTACGCCAAGGAAATGTCGAAGGAATATCAGGCCAAGCAGGCGGCCCTGACCGCAGAGCACATCGCCAAGCAGGATATCGTCATCACCACGGCGCTGATCCCTGGACGTCCGGCGCCTAAGCTGGTGTCGGCCGCCATGGTCGCCTCGATGAAGCCGGGCTCGGTGATCGTCGACCTTGCGGTCGAACGCGGCGGCAATGTCGAAGGCGCTCAACCCGGCAGGGTCGTGACGACGGAAAACGGCGTCAAGATCGTCGGCCATCTCAATGTGCCCGGTCGTGTCGCTGCATCCGCTTCGCTGCTCTACGCCAAGAACCTCTACGCCTTCCTCGAGACGATGGTCGACAAGGCGACGAAGACCCTTGCCATCAAGCGCGATGACGAGTTGGTCAAGGCGACGATGCTGACCGATGCCGGCCAAGTCGTGCACCCCAGTTTCGCCAAGGCCGCCGGGCAGCCGCGCACCGAGCCGGCTGCGATCCCGGCCACGGTCCTGGTCGCGGATGCCGCCGACAAGAAACCGGCGCCCAGGAGGAGGGCCGCAGCCAAGTCACCCTCGCCTAAGCCAGAAGGGACCGCGTGATGGAACAGCTGCAGAAAGCCCTCGACCAGCTCGATCAGGCGACGGCTGCCGTACGCCTCGCGGTGCAGGATCTCGCCAATGCGCCCGCCGGCGCCGAGGCTGCCGGCAACGCCGCGCACGCGCTCTCGGGCGGCGCCATCGATCCCTTTGTCTTCCGCTTCGCCATCTTCGTGCTGGCGATCTTCGTCGGCTATTATGTCGTCTGGTCGGTGACGCCGGCGCTGCACACGCCGCTGATGGCCGTCACCAACGCCATCTCCTCGGTCATCGTCGTCGGCGCGCTGCTCGCCGTCGGCATCGCGGCCTCCGGCCTTGCCGCGGGCTTCGGCTTCATCGCCCTGGTGCTGGTGTCGGTCAACATCTTCGGCGGCTTCCTCGTCACCCAGCGCATGCTCGCCATGTACAAGAAGAAGGAAAAGTGACGTGACCGTCAATCTCGCTTCCTTCCTCTATCTGGTCTCCGGCATCCTGTTCATCCTGGCGCTGCGCGGCCTGTCGCATCCGACCACCAGCCGCCAGGGCAATCTCTACGGCATGATCGGCATGGGCATTGCCATCGCCACCACGCTGGCGCTGGCGCTGCCCTCGGCTGGCCGCTTCGGCCTGATCGTGCTCGGGCTTGCCATCGGCGGCGGCGTCGGCGCCTATGTGGCGCGCCGCATCGCCATGACCTCGATGCCGCAGCTGGTCGCCGCCTTCCACTCGCTCGTCGGTTTCGCCGCCGTCATGGTGGCGGCGGCCGCCATCTACGCGCCGGAAAGCTTCGGCATCGGCACGGCCGGCGACATCCATGCCCAGGCGCTCATCGAGATGAGCCTCGGCGTCGCGATCGGTGCCATCACCTTCACCGGCTCGGTCATCGCCTTCCTCAAGCTCGACGGCCGCATGTCCGGCAAGCCGATCATGATCGGCGGCCGCCACCTGATCAACATCGCGCTCGGCGTAGCCCTCGTGGTGCTGATCGTGCTGCTCGTCACCACCGAATCCAAGCTAATCTTCTGGCTGATCGTCGCCGCTTCGCTGGTGCTCGGCGTGCTTCTGATCATCCCGATCGGCGGCGCCGACATGCCGGTCGTGGTGTCGATGCTGAATTCCTATTCCGGTTGGGCGGCAGCGGCGCTCGGCTTCACGCTCGGCAATCTGGCGCTGATCATCACCGGTGCGCTGGTCGGTTCTTCCGGTGCGATCCTGTCCTACATCATGTGCAAGGGCATGAACCGCTCCTTCATCTCCGTCATTCTCGGCGGCTTCGGCGGCGAGACGGCTGCGGCTGCCGACGACGGCATCGAGCGCACCGTCAAGCAGGGCTCGGCCGACGACGCCGCCTATCTGATGATGAACGCGCAGAAGGTCATCATCGTGCCGGGCTATGGCATGGCGGTGGCCCAGGCCCAGCACGCGCTGCGCGAGATGGCCGACAAGCTCAAGGCCAATGGCGTCGAGGTAAAATACGCCATCCATCCGGTTGCCGGCCGCATGCCTGGCCACATGAACGTGCTGCTCGCCGAGGCCAATGTGCCCTATGACGAGGTGTTCGAGTTGGAGGATATCAACTCCGAATTCGCCCAGGCCGATGTCGCCTATGTCATCGGCGCCAACGACGTCACCAACCCGTCCGCGCGAGATGATAAGAGCAGCCCGATCTACGGCATGCCGATCCTCGACGTCGACAAGGCCCGCACCTGCCTGTTCGTCAAGCGCTCGCTGGGTTCGGGCTATGCCGGCATCGACAACACGCTGTTCTATAAGGACGGCACCATGATGCTGCTCGGCGACGCCAAGAAGATGACCGAGGAAATCGTCAAGGCCTTCGATCACTGATCCGGCTTGCCATCTCAAAGACCGAAAAGCCCGGCCGTGAGCCGGGCTTTGTCTTTCAATCACCGGATGGTTCAGTCTAGCCTTTGGACAGGAAAAGCGCCTCGTCTTCGTCGCGCTGCTTGCCGCCGAGAGCTGCGGCAGCGCTGGCGATGAATGCGCCGATGACCAACGCCAAGGCGCCGATCAGGGCAAATGAGGCCGTTGCCTTCCTGGCCGTGTCTGCCGCCTGCTTGGCCTTGGTCTTAGCCTCCTCCACCTTTGCAAGCACCGCATCGACACGGGCCTTTGCGTCGGCTTCCGGAAGGCCTGTGCGGGCAGTCACAAGCTGCGCCAGGTAGGTCTTGTCGTCGGCCGACACCTCACCGGAGGCGGCACTTGCGACCAGGATGCGAGACGCTTGCGCCGTGGTCGCCGCGTCGTTTTGCGGATTGGCGGCTGCAAGCTTGCTCGCATCCGCCGGACGGAACAGCGTGTCGACGAAATACGATGTCGCATTGTCGACCGAGGCGCCGTTGGCGTTTGCCGACGCGCCTGCCGAGGCACCCATCGCGGCGCCCGACGCGACAGTGGATGCCGCCTGCACGCCCGTCCCAACTGCAGCCGACAGGACCGAGCCGAGAACACCGGCGACAAGCAACGTGGCCAGCGCCCAGGCAAGGAAGCCGTGGGTGGTGTCGCGGAAATAGACCTCGTCAGTGTGGACGCCAACCCATTTGGTCCGCAACCGCCCGGCAAGATAACCGCCTAGGCCCGCCGACAGCCATTGCACGACGATTAACCAGGCGCCGGTGGTAGCCGCGAAGGTGGTGACCGAAGGATTCGACGCGGACCAGGGCGAAACCATCGTCAGCCCGAGTCCGGAGCCGAGCAAGGTAAGGATGAGAGTCAAAGCCGAGGCTGCGAAAGCGCCAGCGATGATCGGCCCCCAACTGACGGCGGTGGCGGAGGATTCTAGCGTACCGGGAGCATCGGTTGCCGATAGGGTGGGCTGCATCGAAGCCTCCTAGCGGGCAAAAAGCATGATGAGAATGATGATCGGAATCGGAACCCCGAGCAACCAGAGCAAGATACCGCGGCCCATCGAAACCTCCTGAAACAAGTTGTGATCGATCTGTCACAATGTTTCAGGAGACCTTCTGTTCCGGTCGGATCACCTCATCCGCCACGGACGGCGGACCGACGGCAGGCTGAGAGGCCCGATGGCACGGTCCTCAAATATCCAGATTGGCCACCGACAGCGCATTGTCCTGGATGAACTCGCGCCGCGGCTCCACCTCGTCGCCCATCAGCCTTGAGAACAGGCTGTCGGCGTCGGTCGCGTCGGCCACCTTGACCTGAAGCAGCGAGCGCACATTCGGATCCAGCGTGGTTTCCCAGAGCTGTTCGGCGTTCATCTCGCCAAGGCCCTTGTAGCGCTGCATGGTCAGTCCCTTGCGGCCAGCCGCGAACACCGCGTTGAGCAGCGCCAGCGGCCCGGAAAGGAGCTCGGAAGTCTCCTTGCGGCGCAGCGCCGGCTGCTCGCCATAGACTTCCGCCAGGCGCGCTGCATAGCGGTCCAGCTGGCGCGCATCGGCCGAATTGATCAGCCCGGCATCGAGCTGGACCGCGTCCTTGACGCCGCGCACGGTGCGTTCGAAGACATAGCCGCCCGACCCGTCATTGGAGGTCGACAGCCGTCCGCTCCAGCCGCGCTCGGTCTCCTCGGCGATCATGTCGAGCCGCCTGGCGACGTGTTCGGCCATGGCGGTGGCGCGGCCGAGATCGGCGAGCACGTCGGCGTTGAGCGCGCCGGCGATCGCCGCCTGCTCGACGACACTGCGGTTGTAGCGCGTGTGCAGCCCGTTGATCAGGTGCCGCACCGCCAAGGCGTCGTCGACCGCGCCGCGCAGGTCCTGTCCGGTCCGCACCTCGCCGGAGGCGAGCGTCAGTGAAGCCTCTTCCAGCCCGGACTCGATCAGATATTCCTCATAGGCGCTTTCGTCCTTGAGATATTGCGAGCTCTTGCCCCGCGTCACTTTGTAAAGCGGCGGCTGGGCGATGTAGAGATGGCCGCGCTCGATCAGCTCCGGCATCTGCCGAAAGAAGAAGGTGAGCAGCAGCGTGCGGATATGGGCGCCGTCGACGTCGGCGTCCGTCATCAGGATGATCTTGTGGTAGCGCAGCTTGTCGGCGTTGAACTCGTCCTTGCCGATCGAGGTGCCGAGCGCCGTGATCAGCGTGCCGATCATGTCGGAGCTGAGCATACGGTCGAAGCGCGCCCGCTCGACATTCAGGATCTTGCCCCGCAGCGGCAGGATCGCCTGGTTCTGGCGCGAGCGCCCGCCCTTGGCCGAGCCGCCGGCCGAGTCGCCCTCAACGATGAAGATTTCCGATTTCGCGGGATCGCGCTCTTGGCAGTCGGCAAGCTTGCCGGGCAGCGAGGTGACGCCGAGCGTGCTCTTGCGGGTTATGTCGCGCGCCTTGCGCGCGGCTTCGCGCGCGGCGGCCGCCTGGATCACCTTCTCCACCACCACCTTGCCTTCGCTTGGATGCTCTTCCAGCCAGGTGCCCAGCGCCTCGTTGACCAGGCTTTCCACCACCGGCCGGACTTCCGAGGAGACCAGCTTGTCCTTGGTCTGCGAGGAGAATTTCGGATCCGGAACCTTGACCGACAGAACGGCCGTCAGGCCTTCGCGGCAGTCGTCGCCGGTGAGCGAAACCTTTTCCTTCTTGGTCTGGCCGGAGGACTCGCCATAGCCGGTGATCTGCCTGGTCAGCGCGGCGCGGAATCCGGCCAGATGCGTGCCGCCGTCGCGCTGCGGGATGTTGTTGGTGAAGGCCAGCACGTTCTCGTGGTAGCTGTCGTTCCACCACATCGCCACCTCGACGGTGATGCCGTCGCGCTCGGCGCGAATGGCGATCGGCTTCTCGATCAGCGGCTTCTTCACCCGGTCGAGATACTTGACGAATTCCTCTAGGCCGCCGTCATAATGCAATTCGTGGCGCACGAGGTCGGCATGGCGCGCGTCGGTCAGCACGATGCGCACGCCGGAATTGAGGAAGGCGAGCTCGCGCAGCCGGTGCTCGAGCGTGTTGTAGTCGAATTCGACCATGGTGAAGGTTTCGGCTGACGGGAAGAAGGTGATCTCGCTGCCGCTGCGGCCTTCATAGGTCCCCGGTCGCTTGTCCTGCTCGTAGGTGCCGGTCACCTTCAGCGGAGCGTCGGCATTGCCGTGCGTGAAGCTCATCTCGAAGATTTCGCCGTTGCGACGGATCTTGAGCTTGAGCCATGCCGAAAGAGCGTTGACCACCGAGACGCCGACGCCGTGCAGGCCGCCCGAAACCTTGTAGGAGTTCTGGTCGAATTTGCCGCCGGCATGCAGCTGGGTCATGATCACTTCGGCCGCCGAGACGCCCTCGCTGGGATGGATATCGGTCGGAATCCCGCGGCCATTGTCGATGACGGTCACCGAGCCGTCGGGGTTGAGCGTCACCGAGACGAGGTCGGCATGCCCGGCCAGCGCCTCGTCGATGGCGTTGTCCACCACCTCATAGACCATGTGATGCAGGCCCGAGCCGTCGTCGGTGTCGCCGATATACATGCCCGGCCGCTTGCGGACAGCGTCCAACCCCTTCAAAACCTTGATGGAATCGGCGCCATACTCGGCTTCCGCGCCAATGGCGCTTTCGGTCTGATCGCTCATAAATACCTGTCTGATTGATGTCGCTGATCCGGCGCGGAAAAATGGTCCCGAATCGCGCCGTTTTGATGTCCTAGATATAGGCGCAAATGGCCGTTTTTCCAAGGTTTGCAGGCGTTTTGCCGGCTTGGCGAGCGGCCGTTGGCAGGCCGGGCGCGATACACCGGGAAGCGCGGTGCGGGCAGCGGGCTATGCCGGCGCGAAAGCCGCGCCCGAGCGCGGCCTTGCAACAGTCACATCGGGGCGTCTGCTATTCCGCCCGGAGGCCGGCGCGCAGCGCCTTCAGCGCCTCGCTCCAGCGGAACAACTCGTCCAGCATGGCCTTGGCGCCGCCCAGCACCTGCTCGCTCGGATGATACGCGCCCTCCTTGTCGAGCAAGGTCCTGTAGGAAGGCAGCGCCACGCCTTCCGGGATCGGCATGACGCCGACCGAGGTCAGCAGCGGCTTCAGCGCCTGTGCCGCGCGCAGGCCGCCGGACACCCCGCCATAGCTGAAGATGGCGGCGGGCTTGTAGCGCCACTCCTTGAGCAGATAGTCGACGGCGTTAACAATCGCCGGAGCGGCGAAATAATTGTATTCCGGCGCCACGAAGACGAAGGCGTCGGCGGCGTCATCGCCGTCGACCAGGCCTTGGTGTGGTCGTTCTCGTATTTGCGCAGGCGCGGATGATGCGGCTCGTCGAGCAGCGGCAGCTTGAAGGCGGCAATGTCGGCGAGCGCCGGCTCGAACTTGCCGTGCTCGCGCGCGAACCCCTCCAGCCACTCGGCGAAGATCGGTCCGGCGCGTCCCGGTCGCGTGCTGCCGATGATGATGCTCAACTGGTGCTTCACGGGTGGCTCCTCGATTGACGGTATCCGTTGGCGACTAAAGGAACCGGTCACCGTCAACAAGCAGCCATCGAAGGGCGCCGTTCACATTCAGGCGAGGCGGTCTCTCCATGGGCTTTCCGTTCGGTCACATGGACGCCCGCTTTGCCGCGCATTACATTTGCCGCCGTAGCGGAGCATCCGATGGACACAAAGCCCGCCCCCTTCGTGCCGCCTGCGCCGAAGCCGCGCACCCAGCCGCCCTCGACGCTGGAGATGATGCGCATCGTCTACCGCAACCCGCTCGAGCTGTGGGGCGAGCATACCTACAACGAGCCCTGGATCTCGGTGACCGGTATCGGCGGGCCGCTGGTCATCGCCAACGATCCCGGCCTCATCCGCCACGTGCTGATCGACAACGCCAGGAACTACAAGATGGCGACGGTGCGCCAGCTGATCCTGCGCCCGATCCTGCGAGACGGCTTGCTCACCGCCGAGGGCGAGGTGTGGAAGCGCTCGCGCAAGGCGATGGCGCCGGTGTTCACGCCGCGCCACATCTTCGGTTTCGCCGAGCCGATGCTGAAGCGCACGCTGGAATTCGCCACCCGCTACGAGGCCGGCGGTACGACCGACGTCGCCCGCGACATGACGATGCTCACCTATGACATCCTCGCCGAGACGCTGTTTTCGGGCGAGATCGCCGGCGAGCCCGGCAGCTTCGCCAAGGAGATCGACCGCCTGTTCGAGACCATGGGCCGGGTCGATCCGCTCGACCTGTTGCGCGCGCCACAATGGCTGCCGCGGCTGACGCGCATCCGCGGCCGCAAGACCATGGCCTATTTCCGCAACATCGTTGCCAACACGGTGAAAATGCGCGAGCAGCGGCTGAAGCGCGATCCCGACGGCGTGCCGCAGGATTTCCTGACACTTCTCCTGAAAGCCGAGGGGCCGGACGGCCTGACCCGCGCCGAAGTCGAGGACAACATCATCACCTTCATCGGCGCCGGGCACGAGACCACGGCGCGCGCGCTCGGCTGGACGATCTACTGTCTCGCCGAAGCGCCCTGGGAGCGCGACAAGGTCGAGCAGGAGATCGATGCGGTACTGGCGCGCGAGCCCGATCCGACAAGATGGCTGGACGCCATGCCGCTCACCCGCGCCGCCTTCGAGGAAGCGCTGAGGCTTTACCCGCCAGCGCCCTCGATCAATCGCGAGCCGATCGAGCCGGAGACCTGGAACGGCCTCTATATCCCGAGATACGCCGCCGTGCTGGTGATGCCCTGGGTGGTGCATCGCCATCGCAAGCTATGGGACAGGCCGGACGCCTTCATGCCGGAGCGCTTCCATCCGGAGAACCGCGAACGGATCGACCGCTTCCAGTATCTGCCTTTCGGCGCCGGGCCGCGCGTCTGCATCGGCGCCAGCTTCGCCATGCAGGAGGCGATCATTGCTTTGGCCATCCTGTTGTCGCGCTTCCGTTTCGACGTAACGTCACAAACTCGGCCATGGCCGGTGCAGAAGCTGACCACGCAGCCGCAGGGCGGCCTGCCGATGCAGATTTCCCGCCGCGCCTGATTGGAACGGGTCCCGATCGGGAACAGTCTACCGGTCGGCGATCGGCCGGCGCTGCTGGAACTGGCCGGCGGCGCGGAAGCGCCAGAGATAGCTCGGCAGGATCGCGGCGATCGCCTGCGGCTGGATGCCGAGGCCATTGATCGTTCTGTTCGCCTTGGCGGCGGCTTCGGAGACGACGTTGTGCTCGCGCAGCTGCAGCACCTGGTCCTTGGTCAGCAGCGGATTGGGCAACAGCTGCAGGATCGAGGCTTGGATATTGGCCACCCACCACGGCACCGGCACCAGGAGGCGTCTGCGGTCGATAACGGCGAGCAGCTCCTGCATGCATTCCTTGAAGGTCAACACCTGCGGGCCGCCGAGCTCATAGGTCTGGCCACGCTCGACCTTGCCGTCGACCGAGCGTGCCACCGCCTCGGCAACGTCGCCGACATAGATCGGCTGGAATTTCGTCTCCCCGCCGCCGATCAGCGGCAGCACGGGCGAGAAGCGCGCCATGTTGGCGAAGCGGTTGAAGAAGGCGTCCTCGGGTCCGAAATTGATCGAGGGCCGCAAGACGACGGCGTCGGGCACCGTCTCGAACACTGCTTTCTCGCCGAGAGCCTTGGTGCGGGCATATCCCGACGGCGAGTTGAGGTCGGCGCCGAGCGCCGATATATGGGTGAGGCCGGCGCCGACCGATCGCGCGGCCTCGGCGACGGCGCGCGCGCCGAACTCGTGCACGGAGCCGAATTTCTGCCGGCCGCTCTCATGCAGTATGGCGACGAGGTTGACGACGTGGTCGGCGCCCTGAACGGCGCGGTCGACCGACCAGCGCACGCGCACATTGGCCTGCACCGGCTGGATCTGGCCGACATTGCCGAGCGGCTGCACATGGCCGGCAAGGTCGGGTCGCCGGCAGGCGACCCGGATGCGATAGCCGCGCTTGGCGAGCGCGCGAACGACATGACGGCCGACGAATCCCGAGCCGCCGAACACGACGACGAGCTTGGGGGTCTGCAGGATTTCGGTCATGGCTGGCTCCGCGCGCAAAAGCTTGGCTGAGCCGCTTCTTAATCCGTTTCGCGTCAAAGGCAAAGAGCGACCGGAGGTCGCCGCCGCCTTGTTTTTGAGTAATTCCAGGAAAGTGTGGAGCGGTTTTCCGTGCCGAATTGCGTCAGGGTAAAAGCCGCTCAGAACGCCCGGCCGATGCGCGCGTCGACCGAATGCCAGTTGCCGCCGCGGATGACGAAGAAGGCGAGGATTGCCGCCCAGAGCAGCGATTTTTCCGCGCCCGAAAAGCCCTGGCCCATGGTGACCCAGTGGAACCATACTGTGACCAGAAGCACGATCAGGCCGGCGAAAGCGGCCGGGCGGGTGACGAGGCCGATGGCAATCAAAATGCCGCCGAAGAATTCGGTGCAGGCGAGCAGCGGCGACCAGAAGACGCCAGGATAGAAGCCCAGACCTTCGACCATTTCCGTGGCGCCAAACGGATTGACGATCTTCTGCGAGCCATGAATGGCGAGGAACGCCCCGGCAACGGCGCGCAGCAGCGTTTCGGCCGCATTGTTCAGCGTCGCATAGAGTCCGCCTAGGGCCGGAACGATAAGCCTTGGTCTGGACGTGTCGGTGCTGGCGAACATGCGGTCTCCTTTTTGCTGATTTGACGGACGCAAAGGCGTCCACTCCGTCAAATAGAATAAACCTGACGAACTTTCGCATGTTTTATTGCCGCAGTGAGAAACAGAAAACCCCGCCGAGGCGGGGTTTTCCGGGCAGTGAGCGCACCGAAACAGGGTCCAACGAGGCGGCCTGACCTGAGACGGTATCAAGGCGGCGTGAAGCAAGCACGCCCGCCCCGGCCCTGGACGCCCGGCGCGACGGCCGCCAATCGCAAGCCGCGACCCAAGCCACCCTTTTGCGGCTTGCGATGTGGGGTGCCGCTGATGGGTCGCTGCCGGGCTAAGAAAGGTTCAAAGCGGCGCGAAACAAATGCGCGCCTTGTTGCCGGGCGATGCCTCGATCAGGCCGAGTAGCGTTCGGCGAATTCGGAAATGCGCTGCACGACCGCCTTCGGGATATCGACACCGCGCGCCGTCGCCTTTTCAGCGGCCTCTGCCCGGGCACGGCCGGGGATGTGCACGCCGTAGCGCCGCCGCAGCCGGTCGAGCTGGTCCTTCATGCGCTGCTCAAAATCCGGATCGACCAATTTGGGCTCGATAGCGAGCACGAAGAGCCCGGTTCCGGGGCTGTCCGGCCCGCCGGAGAACCAGGGTGCGTCGAGCGACCAGTTGGCGCCGGAAATCCCCGCCGCCAGCACCTCGATCATAAGCGCGATGTTGGCGCCGCGCTGGCCGCCGAAGGCGAGCATCGCGCCCTTCATCGCCGCCGCCGGATCGGTGGTCGGGTTGCCGCTGGCATCGAGTGCCCAGCCCTCGGGGATCTTCCTTCCGTCTTCCGCCGCCTTGCGGATGTTGACGAAGGCGGTGGCGCTCGACGATTGGTCGATCACCAACGGCGGCCCTTCCGCGGCAGGGGCGGCAAAGGACATCGGGTTGGTGCAGTAGACCGGCTTGACCGAGCCCGAGCCTGCAAGCACCGCCGGTCCGTTGGTGGCGGCGAACGAGACCAGCCCCTGCGCTGCCAGCCGTCCGGTGAAATAGCCGAGCGCGCCGCAGGTATAGGCGTTCCTTTGCGAGAAGATGGCGACGCCGAACAGCCTCGCCGCCTTGACGAGGTCATCGATAGTGCGGTCGAAGCCGGTATGGGCAAGCCCGCCGCGCGCGTCGGAGAGGTAGACGGCCAGCGCCGGCCGGGTGACGACCGGATCGGCATCGCCGTCGATGCGGCCGTCCTCGATGGCTTCCAGATAGTCGATGAAATGCGACAGGCCGACCGCCGACAGGCCTTCTGCTTGCGCGGCGATGATCGAGGCAACCAGCGACTGCGTCACTTCTTCATTGGCGCCGGCGCCGAGCGCCGCCATGCGGCACAGCCCTGTTGCCTGGTCGAGAGTGAGTTGCATCGGAGCCGTCCTGAGGAAGTAGGGAGTAAGGGAATAAGGCAGTAGGGGGAGATTGTGGAGCAAATAGCGAATGGGGATGGAAATGTGAACGCGGATCGTGGCTGAACACTCCCCTATTCCCCTATTCCCCTACTCCCCTACTAACCGATCTTGACCGGAATCCGGGCCTCGATGCGGCTGAAGATGAGAACCAGGATGCCGGTGATGGTCATGTAGATCAGCGCCAGCAGCAGCAAGGGCTCGTAGGTGAGATAAGTGTCCTGCCGCACCTTGGACGAGACGGCGAAGATATCGATGACGCTGATCGTCGCCACCAGCGGCGTCGACTTGAGCTGCAGCACGGTTTCGCCGGTCAGTGTCGGCAGCGCACGGAAGAAGGCCTGCGGCAGCCAGATGCGGCGGAAGATCTTGAAGCGGCTCATGCCGAAGGCGCGCGCGGCTTCCAGCTGCCCTTTCGGCACGCCGGCGAAGGCGCCGCGCATCACCTCGCCTTCATAGCCGGCAAATGACAAGGTCAACGCCAACACGCCGTAGGGCCAGGCTTGCCTGAGATAGGGCCACATCCAGGACTCGCGAATCCATGGATATTGCGGAAAAAGCGATCCAAGCCCGTAGTAGAGCAGCCAGAGCTGCAGCAGCAGCGGCGTGCCGCGAATGATGGTGCAGAAGATCTTGGCCGGTGCGGCGAGCCAGAACGGCCCACCGGCCTGCGCCAGCCCAAGCGGTACGGCCAGTATAAAGCCCAGCGCGCAGGTCACGACGAGGATCCACAGCGACCGCCAGATGCCGAGCAGCCCCATCTGCCAATATTGCGGCAGCCAGTCCCAGCGCATGAAGAAGGCCGCGCAGAGGACCAATCCCAGCGCGATTAGGATCAGCACGATGCGGTGCGGCTTCAGCCAGAGCGAGGCACGCGCCGCCATGTTGATCGCGGTCGCTTCGGCCGACATCAGCGCGCCTCCTTGACGGAAGGCATGCCGCGCCGCGACCAGGCCTCGACGCGGCCGATGATCACGTTGGAAAACAGCGTCAGCGCCAGATAAAGCGCGCCGGCAGCAAGATAGAAGACCAGATAGGCCTTGGTGACGCCGGCCGCCTGACGCGTCGCCAGCGTCAGTTCGAAGAAGCCGACGACGGCAAGCAACGCGGTGTCCTTGGTGGCGATCAGCCAGAGATTGGCAAGGCCGGGAATGGCGAAAGGCAGCATTGCCGGCAATGTTATGCGCCTCAACATCAGGCCGGGCGGCATGCCATAGGCGCGGGCGGCCTCGATCTGGCCTTGTGGGATGGACAGGATGGCGCCGCGGATGACTTCCGTCGAATAGGCGCCCTGCACGACCCCAAGGACAAAAATGCCGGCGGCCAGCCCGCTGATGTCGACGCGCTGGTAACCGATCGCGGTCAGCAGCTGATTGATGAGATCGGTGCCGGCGTAATAGAGCAGCAGGATCAGCACCAGTTCCGGCACGGCGCGCACCACCGTGGTGTAAACGGCGAGCAGATCGCGCGTCACCGGTCCGCCGTAAAGCTTGCCCCAGGCGCCGCCGGTGCCGATCAAAAGGCCAAGGCAGGTGGCGCCGATGGCGATCTCGATCGAATGCAGCAATCCGACCAGCAGGGTGCCGCCCCAGCCGGGCGGCACGGGCGACAGGAGCTCGATGATGCCGGCCGCCGAGGCCGGAAGAAAGGCATTGATCAGCTTCGCCCCCGAATTGCTGGCAGCCGCCGACCGCAGCGTTCAGCGGCGGGCATGCGTGGCAAGATTTGGGCCAAGGGGCATGGCGCTGGCCATGCCCCCAACATCAAAAGGAGGCGTCAGTTCGACTGCGTGGCGCCGCCATAGATGTCGAAGTCGAAGTATTTCTTCGAGATCTCATCGTACTTACCGTTGGCGCGGATGGCCTTGATGCCGGCGTTGATCTTTTCCTTGAGCGCGATGTCTTCCTTGCGCACGCCGGCGCCCACGCCCGGTCCCAGCACCTCGTCGTCCGGCGCGACCATGCCCTTCAGATCGCAGCAGGCCTTGCCCTGGTCCGTCTTGAGGAATTCGCCGAGCGCGATGGAGTCGGCCTGCACCGCATCGAGACGGCCGGCGGCGAGATCGTTGTTGGCCTCGTCCTGCGTCTGGTATTCCTTGATCTCCTGCGCGCCGGTGAAGTGCTTCTTGGCGTAGACGGCATGCACGGTCGACACCTGAACGCCGATCACCTTGCCTTTAAGATCGTCCGGCGTGGCGCCGAACTTCTGATCCTTCGGTCCGATGATTGCTGTCGGCGTGTTGTAGTACTTATCCGAGAAGTCGATCGTCTTCTTGCGCTCGTCGGTGATCGACATCGAGGAGACGATGAGGTCGATCTTCTTGGTGGTGAGCGCCGGAATGATGCCGTCCCAGGCAACGGGCGTGATGACGCAGTCGAGCTTCTCCTCGGCGCAGACGGCGTCGATGAAATCGATCTCCCAGCCGACCCACTTGCCCGTCGCATCCGGCGAGGTGAACGGCGGGTAGGGCTCGGCGGCGACGCCGATCTTGACCTGATCGGCCTTGGCCACGCCCATCGCGGCGACGCCGAACAGCAGCGCCGCGGCGAAGGTCTTGAGAACAGTCTTCATTTCAGGACTCCCAGTTTGTTGTCGTTCCCGGTTTTCGCTCCGCTTGACGCCGGCCCTAGCCGACATTGCGGAGGAATTGCTTGAGCCTTTCGGATTTCGGCGCGCCGAACAGCTGTTCCGGCGGGCCTTCTTCCTCGACCAGCCCGTTGTAGAGGTAGACGACATGGGTCGCGACCTCGCGGGCGAATTTCATTTCATGCGTCACCAGCACCATGGTGCGCCCCTCGCGCGCCAGGTCGCCGATCACCTTCAGCACCTCGCCGACCAGTTCCGGATCGAGCGCGGAGGTCGGCTCGTCGAACAGCATGACGCGCGGATTGATCGCCAGCGCCCTGGCGATCGCGGCGCGCTGCTGCTGGCCGCCCGACAGGAATGCCGGGTAGACGTCACGCTTCTCCGCCAGCCCGACCCGGGCGAGCAGCTTCTCGGCCTGGGCGATCGCCTCGTCGCGCTTGACGCCGAGCACGTGCACCGGAACCTCGATGACGTTCTCGATCAGCGTCATGTGGCTCCACAGGTTGAAGTTTTGGAACACCATACCGAGTCTCGAGCGGATGCGCTCGATCTGCTTGCGGTCGGCAGGAACCGTATGGCCGTGGCTGTCGGCCTTCAGCTTGATCTCCTCGCCATTGACACGGATGATGCCGCTGGTCGGGTTTTCCAGGCAGTTGATGCAGCGCAGCAGCGTTGACTTGCCGGAGCCCGAGCCGCCGATGATGGCGATCACCTCGCCGTCGCGCGCCGACAGCGAAACGCCCTTCAGCACATGCAACTGGCCGAACTTCTTGTGCAGGTTCTCGACATGGATGGCTTCGGCGGCGCCGCTCTGCGCTTGGCCGGCTGGGACTGCGGCGGCTTCCACCGCGCTCACCGGGTAACCTCAATAGGGGCGACGGCAGTTCGTCGAACGTCCATCCGGCTCATCAACATACGCTGTACTGTCCCGCTCCTCACTTCAGCATGGACCCGGCAGCGCGAGCCCGTCAATCCCGTTCATTACGGCACTTGCGACCTTGTTGCGCAAGTGTATAAATAGCCTTTCATGAAATTTTTTCGGTTTTTTTCATCTTAAAAGGGCATTGATGAGCGCTTTCGGATCACAATCCATGGCGGCGCCGCTGCGGCGCGTGCTCATGCGGTCGGCGGCGAACGCCATGCGCAACGCCGACAGAGCTCAATGGCACTATGGCCCGGGGTTCAACCCGGCGAAGGCAGCGTCACAGCACGCGGCCCTTGCTGAACTGGTAGCCGCTTCCGGCGCCGAAATCGAATGGATCGAGGACAAGGCGGACGGCCTTTCGGATTCGGTGTTCACGCACGACCCATCGCTGATGACCGAGCACGGTGCGCTGATCCTCTCGATGGGCAAGCCATTGCGCGCCAGGGAGCCCTCCCTGCATGAGGAAACCTACAGAGCGCTGGGTATTCCGATCCTCGGCCGCGTCGAGGCTCCTGGCCAGGTCGAAGGCGGTGATTGCGTATGGGTGGATGCCCGCACGCTGGCGATCGGGCGCGGGGTCCGCTCCAACCAGGAAGGCATCCAGCAGGTTTCGAACCTGCTGACGCCGCTGGGTATTTCCGTCTACGGTTTTGATCTGCCGCTGTGGCAGGGGGAAGAGGCGTGCCTGCATCTGATGTCGGTGATCAGCCCGCTGGCCGACGATCTCGCGCTGGTCTATTCGCCGCTTTTGCCGGCCCCGTTCTATCAGATGCTGAAGGCGCGCGGCATCAGGCTGGTCGAAGGCGACGCCGGAGAATTCGCCGCTTCCAACGGCCTCAGCCTGAACGTGCTGCCGACCAGCCCGCACAAGGTCATTGCCGTTGCGGGCTTTCCCAAGACCAAAGCCGCGATGGAGGCCGCCGGCTGCACGGTTGAGATTTTCGAGGCGGACGCGCTCTGTATCGCCTGTGAAGGCGGGCCGACATGCCTGACACGGCCGATCCTGCGCCGATGACTGCGCGCCGCAAGTTCCGTCGCGAGGGCGAGGAGCGGCGGCGGCAGGATCTGATCGAAGCGACTCTGGACTGCGTGGCGGAATATGGCCTGCAGGGCGCCACTTTGCGCACCATCGCATTGCGTGCCGGCGTCACCGCCGGCCTGATCCGGCACTATTTCCCCGGCAAGGAAGAATTGCTGCAGGGGGCCTATACGGCGCTGGTCGGCCGCATGACCGAGCAGGCGAAAGCGGCATTGGTCATGGAAGAGGCGTCGCCTCGTCAATGCCTTGCAGCTTTCGTCACCGCCAATCTCAGCGCGCCCATCATCGACCAACGGGTGTTTTCGCTCTGGGCGACGTTCATCGGCCGTGCGAGCGCGGATCCGACGCTCGCCCGCGCTCACCGCGAAGGCTATCTTGGCTTTCGCAACGAGGTGGAAGCGGTCGTCGCCGAGGTGCTCGCCGCCGAACAGCGCGAACCGGACGCAAGTCAGCTGCGCCGTCATGCCATCGCCATCAACGCGATCATCGACGGGCTTTGGATCGAAGGCTGCCTGGCCGGTGAGATGTTCTCGCCAGGCGAGTTGGCGGCGATTGGCATCAAGGCTGTCGAGGCCGAACTCGGCCTCGCACCGCTGAAGCATGATCCCGAAAAGTAGGACCCGGTTTTCGGAGAAAGATCATGCTCAACAAAGGTTAGATCGGGATGGCAATTCAACGAAACGCCATCACGGTCCAGAGCAATTCCAGGAAAAGGTGAAAAGCGGTTTCCCGTCCGGGATTGCGTAACAAACAAAGAGATAGAGCAAATCACTGTTTCCGTTAAACGGTGATCCGCTCCAAAGGGAGAAAACCAATGACCACGCTCGGCGAAGCGCTCATCACCTTGCTCGAGGCGCATGGGGTCGACACCGTATTCGGCATTCCGGGCGTGCATACGGTCGAGCTTTATCGCGGCCTGGCGCGTTCGAAGATCCGCCACATCACGCCGCGCCACGAGCAGGGCGCCGGCTTCATGGCCGACGGCTACGCCCGCGCCGGCGGCCGGCCGGGCGTGACTTTCGTCATCACCGGACCCGGCCTCACCAACACCATCACCGCGATGGGCCAGGCGCGCGCCGATTCGGTGCCGATGCTGGTGATCTCCGGTGTCAATGCCACCGATACGCTCGGCAAGGGTTTGGGCTTCCTGCACGAACTGCCGGACCAGCGCGGCATGATGGAGAAGGTGGCGCTGTCTTCCGAGCGTGTCACCGAGGCCGAGGAACTGCCGGGTGCGCTCGCCCGCGCCTTCGCCGTCTTCTCCTCGTCGCGGCCGGGTCCGGTTCACATCGAGATCCCGACAAACGTCATGGTGAAGCCCGCCGAGGGGCTCGCGCCGGTGCTCGGCAACGCCGCGCCGCCCGCTCCGGACGCGGCGGCTGTTGCCGAGGCTGCGAGGTTGATCAAGGCGGCTCGCCGTCCGCTGATTCTTGCCGGTGGCGGTGCCAAGAAAGCGGACGCGGCGCTGACACGCTTCGCCGAAGCGCTCGGCGCGCCGGTGGTCGAGACCGCCAACGCGCGCGGCCTGCTGCATCGGCACCCGCTCTTGGTGCCGGCAAGCCCAAGCCTCAAGGCGGTGCGCGCGCTGATGGCGGATGCCGATCTGGTGATCGCCGCCGGCACCGAATTCGGCCCCACCGACTATGACGGCTACGGCGATGGCGGCTTCGTGCTGCCGCCGAGCCTCATCCGCATCGATATCGGCGCCGACCAGCTCGCGCGCCGTCCGGTGACGGTTGGCATCCACGCCGATTGTGCCGAGGCGCTTTCTGCCCTGCTGGCTGCACTCGGCGCCGCTCATGTCGCCGCGAAAGACGGCGAAGCCCGCGCTGCCGCAGGGCGAGAGGCCGCGCTGGCGGAGCTGCGGCCAGACTATCTGGCGCAACTGCGCGCGGTGGAGACGATCCGCGGCGCGCTGCCCGGCGCCATCATCGTCGGCGACTCGACGCAGCCGATCTACGCCGCCAATCTCTATTACGACCACGACCGTGCGGCTGGCTGGTTCAATGCCGCGACCGGTTTCGGCGCGCTGGGCTACGGTCCCCCGGCGGCGATCGGTGCCGCCCTTGCCGTGCCCGAAGCGCCGGTCGTGTGCCTCACCGGCGACGGCGGCTTCCAGTTCACCTTGCCGGAGCTCGGCGCGGCGCTCGACGCCGAGGCGCCGGTGATCTTCGTCGTCTGGAACAATCGCGGTTATCGCGAGATCGAGACCTCGATGCTTGATGTCGGCGTCGAGCCGGTCGGCGTGTCGCCGGCGCCGCCGGATTTCTGCAAGCTCGCCGAGGCCTACGGCATCGAAGCCGAGCGGCTGACAGGGGTCGGTGACCTGGCCGGTGCGCTGAAGCGCGCGCGAACTGCCGGCAAGCCGCGGGTTATAGAAATCACCGTCGATTGAGGCTCCTGGCGATCGTCCCATCCGGCCGAGACGCGGCCCGCGTCACGTCACGCGGCTGCGTGTCGACGCATGCAAAGACGGGACGCCTGCCATGTCGATATTTCAATTGAGTGACGACGCGAAAGGCGCGACGTTCGAGGCTGGGGCGGCATAACCATAAGAATACGACAGGAGCAGTCGAAATATGACGGAAACGCTTAACGGCAGGCATGTCGTGGTGACGGGCGGCACCGGGGCGCTCGGCGGCGCGGTTGTCGGCAGGTTGCTGGAGCAGGGCGCGATTTGCCACGTGCCCAATGCGCATGCCGCGGCTCCGCCGCATTTTCCCTACGCGGCTCACGCCAGCGTCCATCTGGCACACAATGTCGACCTGTCGGACTCCGCCAAGGTCGAGGCCTTCTACCATCAGGTTCCGGAGCTTTGGGCTTCGATCCATCTTGCCGGCGGTTTCACCATGGCGCCGGTCGAAAAGATCGAGACGGCATCCTTTGCCGAGATGATGGACACCAATGCGCGGACCACCTTCCTTTGCAGCCGCGCCGCGGTGCGCTCGATGCTGACGTCGGGCACCGCGGGGCGCATCGTCAACGTCAGCGCGCGCGCCGGGCTTGATCCCAGGCGCGGCGCCGGAATGGTCGCCTACGCCGCGAGCAAGGCGGCGGTCGCCGCGATGACGCAGGCGATGGCCGAGGAGCTGAAGCACAAGGGCATCCTGGTCAATGCGGTCGCGCCCTCGACGCTCGACACGCCCGCCACCCGCGCCGACATGCCCGACGCCGATTTCACCAAATGGGTCAGCCTCGAGGCCGCCGCCGAGGCGATCGCCTATCTCGCCTCGCCCGCCAATCAGGCGATGAGCGGCACGCTGGTGCCGCTCTACGGGCGAGCCTGAGCTCACAGATCAAAGTGCAATGAAAAACCCCGCCGGATCGCTCCGGCGGGGTTTTTGCTTTCGGTAGAGGAAGGAGCTTAGTTGCCCTGCTTCTTCAGCGCCGCGCCCAGGATGTCTCCCAGCGAGGCGCCGGAGTCGGTCGAGCCGTACTGGGCGACCGCTTCCTTCTCCTCGGCGATCTCCAGCGCCTTGATCGAAACCTGCAGCTTGCGAGTCTTCTTGTCGAAGGCGATGACGCGGGCGTCGACCTTCTGGCCCACGGTGAAGCGCTCGGGGCGCTGCTCGTCGCGGTCACGGGAAAGGTCCGAACGCTTGATGAAGGTATCGAGGCCGCTGTCGACCAGCCGCACTTCCAGACCACCATCCTTCACCGCCGTGACCTCGCAGGTGACGACGGCGTTCTTGCGCAGCTCGCCGCTGCTCGCCGCCTCGCCGACCGTGTCGCGGGCCAGCTGCTTGATGCCGAGCGAGATGCGCTCCTTCTCGATGTCGACGTCGAGCACCTGCGCCTTGACCATGTCGCCGCGATTGTACTCTTCGATCACCTGCTCGCCCGGACGTGTCCAGTCGAGATCGGAGAGGTGCACCATGCCGTCCACGTCGCCTTCCAGGCCGATGAACAGGCCGAACTCGGTCTTGTTCTTGACCTCGCCCTCGACCTGGCTGCCGACCGGATGGTTGCGCGCGAAGGCTTCCCACGGGTTCTCCAGCGTTTGCTTGAGACCGAGCGAGATGCGGCGCTTGGCCGGATCGACCTCGAGCACCACCACGTCGACTTCCTGCGTCGTCGACAGGATCTTGCCGGGATGCACGTTCTTCTTCGTCCACGACATTTCCGAAACGTGGATGAGGCCCTCGATGCCCGGCTCCAGCTCGACGAACGCGCCGTAGTCGGTGATGTTGGTGACGGTGCCCTTGATCTTCTTGCCGATCGGGAACTTGGTGCCGATATCCGACCACGGATCGCTCTCGAGCTGCTTCATGCCGAGCGAGATGCGGTGGGTTTCCTGGTTGATGCGGATGATCTGCACCTTGACCGTCTGGCCGATGTTGAGGATCTCGGTCGGATGGTTGACGCGGCGCCATGCCATGTCGGTGACATGCAGCAGGCCGTCGATGCCGCCGAGGTCGACGAAAGCACCGTAGTCGGTGATGTTCTTGACCACGCCCTCGACAACCTGGCCCTCCTCGAGGTTCTGCACGATTTCCGAACGCTGTTCGGCGCGGCTCTCCTCGAGCACGGTGCGGCGCGACACCACGATGTTGCCGCGGCGGCGATCCATCTTGAGGATCTCGAAGGGCTGCGGGTTGTGCATCAGCGGCGAGACGTCGCGGATCGGACGGATGTCGACCTGGCTGCGCGGCAGGAACGCCACGGCGCCGTCGAGATCGACGGTGAAGCCGCCCTTGACCTGGTTGAAGATGACGCCTTCGACGCGCTCACCCTTGGTGAACTTCTCTTCGAGGCGCACCCAGCTCTCCTCGCGGCGGGCCTTCTCGCGCGACAGCATGGCCTCGCCAAGCGCGTTCTCGATGCGCTCGACATAGACCTCGACGGTGTCGCCGACCTTGAGGGAGGAATCCTTGCCCTTGGCGCCGAATTCCTTCAGCGGCACGCGGCCTTCGACCTTGAGGCCGACATCGATGATGGCCATGTCCTTTTCGATCGCGGTGATCGTGCCCCGGACAACCTGGCCCTCGCCGGAATGGCCGGCGGTGAATGATTCTTCGAGCATGCTCGCGAAATCATCGCGAGTGGGATTTGCAGCTGACATTGTTTCTCCTGGAATGCTTCGCACAACAAGCGAAGCGGGCGCCGTGGGTTAGCGTTGTGTGTGAGCCTGCCGGCGTTCCGGGCTGAAGAGCCCTCGGCCGCTTAAGCGGCAAGTCCGGCGCATAGAGAATGCTGGCAGGCTGGTTCGTGCCCGATATGGGTATTTTCATCGCCTCCGGCAACGGAAAACACGAGGAAAACCCGCATCAGGCCTTGTTTCTCTTGGCCAGCAGTCTTTGATGGTTAGCCATGGCCGCCAGAAACGCGGTCTCTATAGACACTTCGCCGGTGTCAGGCAAGTGCGCGTCGCGGCGGTGCGCGTGCTCCGCCCGAATGTTTTTGCGATTACGCGTTCGCGGTTGCAGTTCTTTTTTGCCGACATGGATTGTCACGGGGAGCATCACCATGCAGTCAAGCGCCACTTTCAACATCTTCCTGCCGGTTGCCCTCGTCATCATCATGCTGGGGCTTGGCCTGTCGCTCAAGCTCCAGGACTTCTTGCAGGTGGTGCTGCGACCGAAGGCCCTCCTGGTGGCTCTTATCGTGCAGATACTGGTTCTTCCCGTCCTTTGCTTCGGCATCGTGTCGGTTTCGGCTTTGCCGCCTGCCATGGCGGTCGGCATGATGCTGCTCGCGGCCAGTCCCGGCGCCCCGTCCGCGGTTCTCTTCACCCACCTTGCCAAGGGCGATACGGCGCTCAGCCTGACGCTGACGGCGATCAGCTCAATGGTGGCGCTGGTGTCGGTGCCATTGATCACCAATTTTTCGCTGCTGCATTTCTATGGCGCCGGGCACGTCATCCCGCTGCCGATCGAGAAATTCCTGCAGTTCTTTGCCGTTGTGCTTGTCCCGGTCTCGATCGGAGTTGCCGTCCGGCACCGCTACACGGCCTTGGCCGAGCGCCTGGAAGGGCCCGTCAAGCTACTGGCGACGCTTTTTCTTGCGGCGGTCGTTATTTTTGCCGTCGTCGATCAGCGGCAGGTCATCGTGACCTGGGGACCTGTTGTCGGCTTTGCCGCCTTTGCGTTCAACGTGGTGAGCATGGCGCTCGGCTACGCCGTTCCGTCGCTGCTGCGCCTGGAAAGGCGGCAGGCGGTCGCCATCACCATGGCAACGGCCATCCACAACGCCGCGTTCGTCATAGCCCTGGCGCTTAGCGAATATCTGCTCAACAATGCCGAAATGGCGATCCCGCCAGCGCTTTACGCCTTGATTGCCTATGTCACCGCGGCGGTTTTCGTAGCCGTCGTGAGCAGGTCAGGCAGACCTGCGATCGAAGGCACGATCCGGTCGTGATAGCCAAGCTCAGGCGAGGTCTTTCGCACCCATGGCGCGGTCGACGATTGCCATGGCTGCCAGAAACGCGGCCTCGATTGCCATGTCGCTGGTGTCGAGCAAGTGCGCGTCCGCCGCCGGCTTGAGCGGGGAGTCGGCACGGCCCATATCGCGCTCGTCGCGGCGCTCGATGTCGGCGAGGATCGTGGCAAGATCGGCGCTGCCGCCCATGCTTTCGATCTCGGCCAGCCGGCGCCTTGCCCGCACTTCCGCGCTCGCTGTGACATAGAGCTTGATATCGGCGTCGGGACACACGACCGTGCCGATGTCGCGTCCGTCGAGCACCGCGCCTGGCGGCGCCTTGGCGAACTCGCGCTGCTTGTCGACCAGGATGCGCCGGACCGACGGAATGACGGCGACCTTTGAGGCGGCCTCGCCTACCGCATGCGCCGAAAGCACCGTACGGTCGAGGTTCGAAAGATCGACTTGGCGTGCCGCGGTTTCCGCCGCCGAGACATTGTCGAGCGGCAGACCGAGCTCGAGCAGCTTATGGGCGACGGCGCGATAGGTGAGGCCGGTATCGAGCAGGTTCAGGCGGTAATGATCGGCGAGCCGGCGAGCGAGTGTGCCCTTGCCGGCGCCCGCGGGGCCGTCGATTGCGATGGTGAAGGGGGTGCTCATTGGCTCGCCTCGAACGATAGGCGCAATGAGCAAGATGAGCGCCGCGATCCTTCGCGCGCCCCTCTGTCCTGCCGGACATCTCCCCCGCTTGGGGGGAGATCAGCCGTCATCGCGGCTTGCGCCAATTGTCTATGTTGCAGGATTGAGCGGAGCGCCGGAGCCGCCAATCTCCCCCCTTGCGGGGGAGATGTCCGGCAGGACAAAGCGGGGTGCTGTTCCGCCTGCATCTCGGTTCGGCTCCAACCCATCGCCCGTCACTCGATCTCGGCGCCGAGCCCCTTCATCAGCCCCATGAATTCCGGAAAGCTCGTCGCGATCATGTTGGCGTCGTCGATGGTCACCGGCTTTTCCGTCGCCAGCCCCATCACCAGGAAACTCATGGCGATGCGGTGGTCGAGATGCGTCTTCACCGCCGTGTCCGGCCCGTTGGGATGAGCGCCCAGGCCCTTGCCGCCGGGCTTGCCGCGCACGGCGAGCGAGGCTTCGCCCTCGCTGCAGTCGACGCCGTTGAGCTTCAGCCCGTTGGCCACCGCCGACAACCGGTCGGATTCCTTGACGCGCAATTCCTCCAGACCCTGCATCAGCGTCTCGCCTTCGGCGAAAACAGCGGCAACCGCCAGCACCGGATATTCGTCGATCATCGACGGCGCCCGCTCCGGCGGCACCACGACACCTTTGAGGTCGGAGGAGCGCACGCGCAGGTCCGCCACGTCCTCGCCGCCGGCATTGCGGGGGTTGAGGATGTCGATGCGGCCGCCCATCTCCTGCAATGTGAGGAGCAGCCCGGTGCGGGTCGGGTTCATCAGCACGTTCTCGATCACGATATCGGAACCCGGCACGATGAGCGCTGCCACCAGCGGGAAGCCGGCGGAGGACGGGTCGCCGGGCACGGCGATGGTCTGCCCCGTCAGCTTGCCCTGGCCTTCGATGAAGATGTGGCGCACGCCGCGCTCGTCGGTCTCGACGGTCAGGTTGGCGCCGAAGCCTTTCAGCATCTTTTCGGTGTGATCGCGCGTCATCACCGGCTCGATCACGGTGGTGATGCCGGGCGTGTTGAGCCCGGCAAGCAGCACCGCCGACTTCACCTGTGCCGAGGCCATCGGCACGCGATAGGTTATCGGCGCGGCATGCTTGGGGCCGCGTAGCGTGATCGGCATGCGGTCGCCGGGCGCCGCTCTCAGCACCTGCACGCCCATCTGGCGCAGCGGCTCCAGCACCCGGCCCATCGGCCGGCCGGAGAGCGAGGCGTCGCCGATAAAGGTCGTCTCCATGTCGTAGGTGCCGACCAGGCCCATGGTAAGCCGCGAGCCGGTGCCCGCATTGCCGAAATCGAGCGGGCCTTCCGGCTCGAGCAGCGCGCCGTTGCCGGTGCCGCGGATCACCCATTCGGCGCCCGTCTTTTCGATATGCGCGCCCATCGCCTTCATGGCGGCGCCCGTGCGCATCACGTCTTCGCCTTCCAGCAGGCCGGTGATGCGCGTCTCGCCGGAAGCCAGGCCGCCGAACATGAAGGAGCGGTGCGAGATCGACTTGTCGCCCGGCACCCGCGCCGTGCCGGCAAGGGCAGGGGATTTGCGGGCCGTAGCCGGCTTCGGGGCGGCAGCGTGAGACATTGTCTTTTCCAAATGCGGGTGCCGGCGGGCCGGCTCAATTCGTCGTGTTGCGGCGGTCTCGTATCACGGCGCGCCGCAATGGTCATCCCCTCACGCGGGCCTTCGAATGCAAGGTTTTGCGATGCCGGCTTTTGGCTTTGACAGCGCGGAAAACTGCGGTTAAGGGGACCATTCTTTTTTTGACGAGGCTTGCTGTGGCAAAACCTGAACTTGGCACAAAACGTGTCGACCCCGAAACGGGGCGGAAATTCTACGATCTGAACAAGGACCCGATCGTCTCGCCCTACACCGGCAAGAGCTATCCGCGCTCCTATTTCGAGGAAGGCAAGATTTCCGCGATCGAGGACGATGAGGACGTCGCCGACAAGGAAGTCGACTCCGAGGAGGAAGAAGGCGCCGAAATCGTCTCGCTCGAAGATGCGGACGAGGAGACCAAGGGCGGCGGCGACGATCTGCCCGATCTCGGCGACGACGAGGATGATGTCGATCTCGGTGACGATGACGATGACACCTTCCTTGCCGACGAGGAAGAAGAGGACGACGACGTTTCCGATATGATCGGCGTCGGCGACGACGAGGACGAGGTCTGATTTCGGCCCCGGCGCGATTGTTTGCCGGCCATTTTGACCTGTGACGAAAAAGCGGCTTTTCAAGGCTTGATCTTGACCGAAGGCGGCGCTAGAAGCCGCCAGCACTAAACGACGGCGCGGTGCCCAACCGCGCCGGATCTCTTCGCCGGAAACGGCGCCGGCTGACTGCCGGGAGTGGGGCCATAGCTCAGTTGGGAGAGCGCTTGAATGGCATTCAAGAGGTCGTCGGTTCGATTCCGATTGGCTCCACCAAACAGTCTTTCTGTGATGCTCGGTTTCGCGGCATTGGCGCTTGTCGCTTGTGAATCGGTATCCGAGGCCCCGCCTCCTCCTCAACCTGCCCCGGCTGCTGTCGCGGCTCCCGCTGTCCCGGACACTGCGGTGCTCGACCAAACCGTGGCGATCACGCCTCCGGGCAAGAGTGTCCCCGCCCGATATGCGGCGTTTTCAGGCATTTGGGCGGGACGGCTGGATGGCACCTTTGAAGGCAAGCTGGCCGTGCTGACCGTTTCACCGGCCGGGCAGGTGACGGTCAGCTACGCGTGGGGCGATATGGCCGACAACAAGCCGGGGATCGCCGACGGCGCCGGCAGGATCGCCGGGAACACATTAAAGCTTGGACGCCTGCCGAACGGCGCAGACATCACGTTTACGATGCAGCCTGACGGAACGCTTGCCGGCACCTACACGCTTGCCGGCCAGACCTATAGGGGCCAGTTCGCCAAGCAATAGCGGCGGGCGGTCGCGTCGCCTTCTGCCGTGTCGGCCGGGCTCGAATCGGCTATGCCTCTCCCATGCAGGAAACGTCCCTCTATGCACCGGTGAAGCGGTTCCTCGAGAGCCTCGACTTCACCGTCAAAGGCGAGGTCGGCGGCTGCGACATCGTCGGGTTGCGCGAAGGCGAGCCGCCCGTGGTCGTCATCTGCGAGCTGAAGCTGCAGTTCAATCTCGAGCTCGTTCTGCAAGGCGTCGATCGGGCGGCGGCCTGCGACGAGGTCTGGCTCGCCGCGCGGATGTCGGCGCGCGGCAAGGGCCGCGAGCACGATCGGCGTTTTCGCGCCCTCTGCCGCCGGCTCGGCTTCGGCCTGCTCGCGGTCGACGGGAAAGGCAAGGTCGAGTTGCTGCTCAGCCCGGCCGCCGTGCCGCCGCGGCGCGACCCGAGGCGGCGCTCGCGGCTGGTCGAGGAGCATCACCGCCGCAAGGGCGATCCCTCCATCGGCGGCAGCACGCGGCAAAAGCCGATCATGACCGCATACCGCCAGGAAGCAATTGCCTGCGCCGCCGCCCTGGCCGACGGCCCGAAGCGGCCGCGCGATTTGAAACTCGTCGCGCCCCGCGCGGCCAGCATCCTGCTGCACAACTATTATGGCTGGTTCGCCAGGGCCGAGCGCGGCATCTACGCTCTGACCGAACTCGGGCAGGCTGCCTTGCTGTCGCAAGGGGTCCTCGAAGGACCGCTGCAGGTCGCTCCGTTTCAAGTCGAGCAGCTTGGAGCGAAGCTCGGCGCGTGACCGGCTGACGCCGCCCACCGCACCCATCGGCAATCGATCGAAATCGCTGAATCCACTACGGCCTGGTTGACTCACCTCTTCGTTCATGCAGAAATTGGTTGGACCATTGAACCACTTTCGGATTGATTCACCAGCGTGACCGACCCTCTCCCGCCGATCCAGACGACGGCCCGCGATGATGCGGTCCTGAAGGCGTTGGCCGGCTTCGTGCGGCAGGAGGCGCTGGGTCCCGGTGAAAAACTGCCGACCGAGCGCATCCTGGCCGAGCGCCTCAAGGTCAGCCGCAACACGGTTCGCGAGGCGCTCACCCGCTGGGAGGGGCTGGGCCTCGTAGAGCGGCGCCAGGGCAGCGGCACTTACCTCAAGGCGGCGGTTTCGCCCGACATGCTGCACATGCCGCTGACCCTTGCCGGCGGCAACGACTTTGCCGGCCTGATGCGCACCCTGGAGATCCGCCGCGCGCTGGAGGCCGAGGCCGCCGCTCTTTGCGCCGTCCGCGCCGGCAAGGCTGAGGTCGCCGAGATCGAGCGCAAGCTCGACATCATGGAAGAAGCCTTCCACAGCCGCGCCGGCATGTCGTCGGAGGAAGACTGGGAGTTCCACCAGTCGGTCTACCGCGCCTCCGGCAATCCGCTGTTCGAGCAGATCATCAGCGCCATGCACGAGCTGTTCCACCGCTTCTGGGAGCATCCGCTCGGCGTGCGCGATTTCGGCCATGCCAGCTTTCCCTATCACCGCACCATCTTCGACTGCATCGCCGCGCACGACCCGGAGGGAGCCCGGGCCGAAGCGCTGAAGCTCATCGCTACTGTCGAAAACGACTTGAAGCGCGGCGCCGCCAACCTCAAGCTTTTGGACCGCAAATGAACGAGCATCCCACAGGGTTCGACCCGGCTTCTTTGGCCAGCGACTATCTCGGCGAGGCGGCGACTCTTCTCGCGCATGACGATCCGTTCCCCGGCGGCGCTGTGGTGCCGCCGATCTACCAGACATCGCTCTTCACCTTCGACAATTACGCCGAAATGGCCGACACCTTTGCCGGCAGGAGAAGGCAGCCGATCTATTCGCGCGGCGACAACCCGACGGTGATGGAATTCGAGGCGCGTGTTGCGGCCTTGGAAGGCGCGGAAGCCGCGCGGGGCTTCTCCAGCGGCATGGCGGCTATCAGCGCCACCGTGCTTGCCTTCGTCGGCGCCGGCGAGCGGATCGTTGCCGTACGTAACTGCTATGGCGACGCCTACCGCCTGTTCGAGCGCCTGTTCCCGCGCTTGCAAATCAAGGTCGACTATGTCGACGGCTCGGACCCCGATGCGGTGGCGGCGGCGCTTCCGGGCGCCAAGCTGCTCTACCTCGAAAGCCCCACCTCGATGATGTTCGAGCTGCAGGACATTGAGCACCTGACCCGGCTGGCGAAAAGTGAGGGCATCGTCACCACCATCGACAATTCCTGGGCGACGCCCGTCTTCCAGAAGCCGATTTCGCATGGTGTCGATCTGGTGCTGCACTCGGCCTCGAAATATCTCGGCGGCCACAGCGACACCGTCGCTGGCGTGGTGGCGGGCTCGGCCGCGCATATCAAGCACATCAACGAGCAGACCTATTCGTCGCTTGGCGGCAAGCTGTCGCCTTTCGAGGGCTGGCTTCTGCTGCGCGGCCTGCGCACGCTGCCGCTGCGGTTGCCGCATCATATGAAGAGCGGTCTCACGCTCGCCGAGCGGCTGAAGGCGCATGGCAAGGTCGAGCGGGTCAACCATCCCGCCTACTCCAATCATCCCGGCAAGAAGACGCTTGCCGGCTATGCCGGGCTGTTCTCTTTCGAGGTCGCGGAAGATGTCGACATTCCGGCTTTCGTCGATGCGCTGAAGCTGTTCCGCATCGGCGTCAGCTGGGGCGGCCATGAAAGCCTGGTCGTGCCCGCCAAGGCCTCGCTCGAGCAGACGCCGGGTCTGAATTCGATGGCGCGCTTCGGCGTCAGCCCCCGAACCATCCGCTTCAATGTCGGATTGGAGAATGTCGAGGACCTCTGGGCCGACATCGCCCAGGCCTTCGACAAGGCAAAAAAATAAGGTGTTCAAAATGGGAGTTCCGAACATGAAAAGACTGACAATCCTGCTTGCCGCCGCTGCCGGCCTCGCGATTTCCGCCGGGGCCGCGCTGGCCGACACCACCATCAAGATGGTCGAGGTCATCACCAGCCCGCCGCGCACCGAATTCCTGAAGAAGCAGATCGCCGAATTCGAGCAGGCCAATCCCGGCATCAAGGTCGAGCTCGTCTCGCTGCCTTGGGGTCAGGCGTTCGAGAAGTTTCTCACCATGGTTCAGGCCGGCGACACGCCCGACGTGGTCGAGATGCCGGAGCGCTGGATGGGCCTCTATGCCAACAACGGGCAGCTCGAGGATCTCGGCCCCTACATGGCCAAATGGGACGACGCCAAGACGCTCGGCGACCGCGCCAAGCAGTTCGGCTCGACAGTCAACAACACGCAGTTCATGATCCCTTACGGCTACTATGTGAACGCGCTGTTCTGGAACAAGAAGCTGTTCAAGGAAGCGGGTCTTGACCGTCCGCCGGAAAACCTCGACGAGTTCGTCGAGTTCTCCAAGAAGATCTCCGCCATCCCCGGCAAATATGGCTACTGCCTGCGCGGCGGGCCCGGCGCCTTCAACGGCATGCACATGTTCATGAACATTGCCGCCGGCAAGGGGGGCTACTTCACCGAGGACGGCACCTCGACCATCAATGACGAGGGCTCGGTCAAGGGGCTGCAGATGCTGGCCGACATGTACAAGAACGGCCTGGCGCCGAAGGATTCCGTGAGCTGGGGCTTCAACGAGACGGTGACCGGCTTCTATTCCGGCACCTGCGCCATGCTCAACCAGGATCCGGACGCGCTGCTCGGCATCGCCGACAAGATGAGCGCCGACGACTTTGCGGTCGCGCCGCTGCCGGTCGGCCCGAGCGGCAAATCCTATCCGACGCTGGGCTATGCCGGCTGGGCGATGTTCGCCAATTCGCAGCACAAGGACGAAGCCTGGAAGCTGATGGCGACGCTGCTGTCGCCCAAGGACAATCTGGAATGGGCCAAGGAAGTCGGCGTCGTCCCGATCCACAACGGCGCCGATCAGGACGCCCACTTCAAGACCGAGCAGTTCAAGGGCTGGTTCACCGAGCTCAACGACAGCTCGAAATATGAAATGGTGACGCCGCCGACCCATCTGGAAAACCTCGGCAACTTCGTCGACCAGGTGGCGATCAAGAACTTCCAGGAAGTGCTGCTTGGCCAGAAGCCGGCCAAGCAGGTGGCCGACGAGTGGGCGGCGTTCCTGACCAAGGAGCAGCAGGCCTGGCTGGCCAAGAACAAGAAGTGACCTTTCTTCCTTCTCCCCGCTTGCGGGGAGAAGGTGTCACCCGATGAATGTCGCCCAAAAGTGCGAAGCGGTTTTGGGAGAACGACATTCACGGACAAGGGACGGATGAGGGGCAGCGCCGAATCCTGAAAGTCGGCTCCGCTCCTCATCTGCCTGCCCTCCTCCGCAGCAGCTGCGCTGCAGCTACGGAGGGTGAACCGGCGTCTTCTCCCCGTGAATGGGGAGAAGGACGCTGTCGCCACGCTGGCCTCACCATCACCCGTAGAGCCAAACCGAATGACCTACGCAGTGTCCGAAATCCGATCGACCGGCCGGCCGCGCAAGAAGCGGCTGAGCAAGGCCGCGATCGAGCCCTGGCTCTATCTTTCGCCGGCTATCGTCCTGCTGGTCGTCGTGCTCCTGGTGCCGCTGATCATCGGCATCAGCTATTCCTTCCGCAAATTCTCCGCCTTCAAATCGGAATATGTCGGGCTCGGCCAGTACCAGGCGATGCTCTCCGACGCGGTGCTCGGCCAGGCGCTGGTCAACACGCTTTGGTGGACGGCCGCCAGCCTGTTCTTCCAGTTCTTCCTCGGGCTTGGTCTGGCGCTGCTGCTCGACAAGCCCTTTTATGGCCGCAAGGTCGTGCAGGCCGTGGTGTTCCTGCCCTGGGCGGTGCCGTCCTTTCTTTCCGGCCTTACCTGGGCCTGGCTGTTCAACCCGATCATCGGCCCGCTGCCGCACTGGCTTTTCGCGCTCGGCCTGAAGGCCGAGCCGACCAACGTGCTTTCCGATCCGGCCACAGCCATGTGGGGGCCGATCGTCGCCAACATCTGGTTCGGCATTCCCTTCTTCGCCATCACTCTGCTTGCGGCGTTGAAGTCGATCCCGTCGGAACTGCATGAGGCGGCAGCCATCGACGGCGCCTCGCCCTGGCAGCGCTTCACCAAGGTGACGCTGCCGTTCCTGGCGCCGACCATCGTCATCACCGTCATGCTGCGCACCATCTGGATCGCGACCTTCGCCGACCTGATCTTCGTCATGACCGAGGGCGGACCGGCAGGCTCGACCAGCACGGTGCCGGTCTACATCTATGTCAGCGCCTTCAAGTCGCTGGACAAAGGCTATGCGTCCGCAGTCGCGGTTCTGCTGCTGGTGCTGCTCATTGCCTATGCGGTTGGCCTGATCGCCATCCGCCGCACGCTTGTGAGGCATGTCTGATGATCGCCGGCCGCTCCACCTCGTCGCGCATCGCCGGCGGCATCGGCCTCTACGCCGCGATCGCCGCCTATGTCGTCTTCGCGCTGTTCCCGATCTTCTGGACGCTGAAGATCTCTGTGACGCCGGAGCGGCTGCTCTATTCCGAAGGCATAACGTTCTGGCCATCGGAAATGACGCTCAAGAACTTCGACACCGTGCTGGAGGCTTCCGACTTCCCGCGCTACTTTCTGAACAGCGTCATCGTCTCGGTGTCGACGGCCGCACTGGTCACCGTCATCGCCACGCTTGCCGGCTATGCGATGTCGCGCTTTACCTTCCGCGGCAAAGCGACTTTAGCGATCCTGCTTCTGCTGACCCAGACTTTCCCGCTGGTCATGGTCATCCCGCCGATCTACCGCATCATGGGCGATCTCGGCCTGACCAACAGCCTGACCGGGCTGATCATCATCTACACCGCCTTCAACACCGCCTTCGCCACCTTCCTCATGCAGTCCTTCTTCGACAGCATTCCGAAGGATCTGGAGGAGGCGGCGATGATCGACGGCTGCACGCGCGCCCAGGCCATGCGCCGGGTGATCGTGCCGCTCACCTTGCCCGGCATGGGGGCGACGCTCGGCTTCGTCTTCACCGCCGCTTGGAGCGAATTGCTGTTCGCGCTGATGCTGATCTCCAGCGATGAGCAGAAGACCTTTGCCGTCGGCTTGCTCACCTTCATCGGCAAGTTCGCCGTCGACTGGGGGCAGATGATGGCGGCCTCCATCCTGGCGCTGATCCCGGTCTGCATCTTCTTCGCCTTCCTGCAACGCTATCTCGTCACCGGCCTTACCGCCGGCGCTGTCAAAGGATAATCGATGGCTTCCGTCACGCTGCAACATGTCGAGAAGGACTATGGAGCGCTGCGCATCCTGCACGGCGTCGATCTCGAGATCGCCGACGGCGAGTTCGTCGTGCTGGTCGGCCCGTCCGGCTGTGGCAAGTCAACGCTGCTGCGCATGATTGCCGGCCTGGAGGAGGTCACCGGCGGCGAGATCCGCATTGGCGAGCGGCTGGTCAACGATGTGGCGCCGAAGGACCGCGATATCGCCATGGTGTTTCAGTCCTATGCGCTCTACCCGCATATGGACGTCTCCTCGAACATGGGCTTCAGCCTGATGCTGAAGAAGGCCGAGAAGACGACGATCGACGGCAGGGTGGGCGCCGCCGCCAAGCGCCTCGGTCTGGAGACGTTTCTCGGCCGCCTGCCGCGCCAGCTTTCCGGCGGTCAGCGCCAGCGCGTCGCCATGGGCCGCGCCATCGTGCGCGATCCCAAAGTCTTCCTGTTCGACGAGCCGCTGTCGAACCTCGACGCCAAGCTGCGCGTCCACATGCGCGCCGAGATCAAGGCGCTGCACCAGCAGCTGAAGACGACCTCGGTCTATGTCACGCACGACCAGGTCGAGGCGATGACCATGGCCGACCGCATCGTCGTCATGCATGACGGCTATGTGCAGCAGGTCGGTCATCCGCTGGAGCTCTACGATCGTCCCGCCAACACTTTCGTCGCCGGGTTCATCGGCTCGCCCGGCATGAATTTTTTGCCGGCAAAGGTCGCCAAGGGCGGCAAGGTCGATGCCGTGCTGGCCGACGGCCAGAAGCTGAGGCTGCCGGACGGATTGCCGCTGAAGGATGGCGATGCGCTGACCGTCGGGCTGCGGCCGGAACACATCCGGCTGGCCGACGACGGCCCGCTGAAAGGTCAGGTCGAGGTCGTCGAGCCGCTCGGCCTGTCGACGCAATTCTATGTCAGGCTGGCCAACCAGCAGATCTGCGTCTTCGTCATGGGCCGCAGCAATGTCAAACCGGGCGACGAGGTCCGCCTCGCCGCCGACCCAGCGGCGCTGCATCTGTTCGATCCGGCAAGCGGCGCTCGCATCGGATAGGTCAGCGCCGGCGGAAGGCGTCCAATGTGTAATCGGGCCGGTCAGGTCGCCTAGATCGGCCAATATCCCGGACAAGACCAGCGTCGTCGCCACGCCTGCACCGGCCCCGCCTGCGCTGTCGTGCTCGACGCGAATCCTTCTCCTCCGAGATCGTCGGCGAGAACCTCTTGAGGAAGACGGCGATCTGGCGCAATTGTGGACCGACAACATGGAATTGGCCCGCCATGCGCGCCGCTTCATCGACGTCGGCCTGGAGACCGCCCGGCGCAAGGCCGAACTCCACTCGGCCTCGCAAGAGCCCTGACGCTTCGATACTGCCGCGAGGTGAATTGCGGTTTTCGGCAGCCGCGCTCTGCTAGACTCCCGTGATTCGTCTCGACAGGGAACGGCATGAGCAAGGCTCTCGGCGCATTCGCATTGGTCACGGTTCTGAGCGCCTTGCTGATGGCGCTGTCGCTGGCGGTCGCCAAGCACGGCTACCCTCAAGGCGCCTTCGGCGTTAAGCGCCTCGACGGCATTGCCGACGCGGGTTCGTTCCTGGCCATCGCCGCCATTTATTTCTTCAGCGCGCTGTTGATGATGATCCTGCCCATCCGCGCCGCCGGGGTTGTGCTTACGCATGCCGCCGACGCGATCTTCTGGGCAACGATCGTGCTGTTCGCCGCCATTGTCGGTTCGCTTCTCGCCCGATGGGCGCTCGGCCAGCGTGAGGTGCCTTGGACCCTTCTCAACTGGCGATTCCTGTTCGTCCCGGCGATCGTCGGCGCGCATCTCGCCATGAATGAGCTTCGCCGCAACATCCTGCTCAGAAGCCTGTTCTTCGTCATCTTCGCCGCGGTCACGCTCGCCTGCCTGTTCTGGTCGTTCTCCGTCTGAAGGAGGCCGTCAGGCCTTTGTCGTGACATGGGGCGCGGACGAAGCCGGTGGACTTCCACCGCCGCGCGCCTACCTTTATCGAAAGCTTCTCGGGTAGACGTTTCCGCAGACCATGGCTATATCATTTGTCTGACAAATGACCGGCGCTTTGCCACGCCAGCCAATCTCGAAGAAACAAGCCAATCTCGAAGGAATGAAGATGACCGTGCTCCGCAAGAACCTGATCGACGGCGAGTGGCTGGGCGAGGCCGGCTCGCGCAACATCAACCCGTCGAACACCAACGATGTGGTCGGCGAATACGCCTCGGCCGGGCCGGAGGAGGCCAAGCAGGCCATCGCGGCCGCCAAGGCGGCCTTCCCGGGCTGGTCGCGCTCCGGCCCCCTGGCACGCCATGCCGTGCTGAAGAAGACTTCCGACGAGATCATGGCACGCAAGGACGAGATCGGCCGGTCTCTCGCCCGTGAAGAAGGCAAAACCCTGGCCGAAGGCGTCGGCGAAACGATCCGCGCCGCGCAGATCTTCGACTTCTTCGCCGGCGAGACGCTGCGACTGTCGGGCGAGATGGTGCCGAGCGTCAGGCCCGGCGTCGGCGTCGAGATGACCCGCGAAGGCGTGGGCGTCGTCGGCATCATCACGCCGTGGAACTTCCCGATCGCCATTCCCGCCTGGAAGATTGCGCCGGCGCTGGCCTACGGCAACACCATCGTCTTCAAGCCGGCGGAACTGGTTCCCGAAAGCGCCTGGACCATCGTCGACATCCTGCATCGTGCCGGGCTGCCCAAGGGCGTGCTCAACCTCGTCATGGGCAAGGGCTCTGTCGTCGGCCAGGCAATGCTCGACAGCCCGGACGTCAACGCCATCTCCTTCACCGGCTCGGTCGGCACAGGCAAGCGTGTCGCCGCGGCGAGTGTGGAGCATATGCGCAAGTTCCAGCTCGAGATGGGCGGCAAGAACCCGCTCGTCGTGCTCGACGATGCGGACCTTGCGGTGGCCGTCGATTGCGCCGTCAGCGGCGCCTATTTCTCGACCGGCCAGCGTTGCACCGCGTCCTCGCGCCTCATCGTCACCGCAGGCATCCACGACCGCTTCGTCGACGCCATGAAGGAGCGCCTGGACAAGCTGGTCATCGGCGACGCGCTGGACGCCAAGACCCAGATCGGCCCGGTCGTCGACCAGACCCAGCTCAAGCAGGATGAGGACTATATCGCCATCGGCCGCCAGGAAGGCGCCGAGCTCGCCTTCGGCGGCGAGCGGCTGGAGCGCGAGACTCCCGGCTTCTATCTCAGGCCGGCGCTGTTTACCGGCGCCACCAACGCCATGCGCATCTCGCGCGAAGAAATCTTCGGCCCGGTCGCCAATGTCATCCGCGTCAAGGATTATGATGAGGCGCTGACTGTGGCCAACGACACGCCGTTCGGCTTGACCTCCGGCATCTGCACGACAAGCCTGAAGCACGCGACGCATTTCAAGCGCAACTCCGAAGCCGGCATGGTAATGGTCAACCTGCCGACGGCGGGCGTCGACTTCCATGTGCCGTTCGGCGGCCGCAAGGGCTCGAGCTACGGCCCGCGCGAGCAGGGCCGCTACGCCGTGGAGTTCTACACCACTGTCAAGACGGCCTATACGTTCGCCGGCTGACGGGCAGGCGTCATGACGTCCGACTTCGCCGGAATGGCCTGGCTCAACCCGCCGCCGCACCATGTGTTCGGCGACGGGACGCTTCATGTCCGCACCGGCAAGGAGACGGATTTTTGGCGCGAGACCTTCTACGGCTTCCGCCGCGACAATGGCCATTTCCTCTATCGTCCCGTGGCGGGCGACTTCAGCGCCGAGGTCACCGTCAAGGGCGAATACAAGGCGCTCTACGATCAGGCCGGCCTGATGCTGCGGCTCAGCGAAACGCACTGGATCAAGGCCGGTATCGAATACACGGACGGCCTCGCCTATTTTTCCGTTGTCGTCACCAACGACGCCTCCGACTGGTCGCTGGTCAGCATTCCGACCGACCCCGACGGCGTACGGATTCGTCTGACCCGCCACGCCGAAGCCATTCGCGTTCAGTACCTCGAAGCCGCGGACGGCCGCTGGAAACCGGTGCGGCTGGCCCATTTCCCGGTCTCGCGGAGCGTCAACGTCGGCATGATGTGCTGCTCGCCGCAGCGCGAAGGCTTCGAGGTGATGTTCTCGGGCTTCAGCGTTGGCCCGCCAATCGCGAGAGAGTTGCACGATTGATGGTGGCGCGGCGCTGCCCGCGCGCACCTGCGACGCTGCCCTCCGCGGCCGGCCGTTTCTGGAAGGAAACTGGGAAAGACGGGCCTCACCAAGGGACGTGCTGTATCTCCAGCCGCGGCAGTCCGATCGGCCTGATGCCGAGATCGTTCGCCAGGGCACCGAAACCCTCGGTCTCGATCAGGTCGCGATAGGGGATCTCCGGAAAGCGAAGGCCGCCGCGATGCAAGGCGGCATCGACCAAGAGCATGGTGCCGCCGACACCGTCCAGGCCGATGCTGTCGAGGTGGCGGACATCGCTCATATGCAGCCTTGCATGGGTGTGCCGCGGAGGCTGATAGAGACCGTCGTGAACATGGCGGAAGTAGTTATGATCTCTGTTGTGCCGCACCGTGACGAAACTGTTGAGGTCGAAGCTGTCGCCGCCTGGGACTTTCACGCAGTGCGGCGCGACGATGCGGTGCCCCCTTGCAATCAGCCGGGTCACGACGTCCGCTGGAAAACGCCAGACATCGATGTCGATCCACAGCGCCCAGTCGTCCTCGTCTCTCAGCCCATGATCGATCAGATGGTTACGCACCTTGGCGATGCCGCTGCGCCTGAAGCGTTGCAGCTGCCGGTTCGCTCGCTTGTCGCGGTCAAGCTCGGTGCCGAGTTTTTTCCGCAGCAGCACGACATCGCGATAGTCCTTGCCCAGGGCCGCAGTGGCGCCTTGCAACCGCTCCCAGCTGCCATCTGAACTGTCGCCTTCGCAAAAGACGAGCTTCATCTTGTCTTTTGGGAAGTCGAGCTGCCGCAACGCGGCGAGGAATGGCTCTATGTGTTGGGCCGCATCGCGCAGCGGCACCAGCACGGCGAGGTTGGATCCCAATGGCGGCGGCGCCGCGACGGCCGCTTGGCTGACGCTTTGCCGGGCGGCTTGCTCATCGGAAACAGTCCCGCGCGTCAGGCGGTGCCGGGCCTGGTAGATCAACTTGCGCAGCCTATGCCGCAACCGGGCGGGCTTCTCCGGCGTCCACCATGTGCCCGCCCAGTGGTGGATCGACAACGTCATGCCGCCGCTGCCCGCCCGCTTTCCCGACGAATCGAGAGGCGAGTACAACTCGGCCGGATGGATCGCAAACGCCGTCTGGTCTGGATAGCCGAGTTGCGCGGAGGTAAGCACGCAAGGCCCGGTGGCGTCGATCGCCTGTTTTGCGCGGACGAGCCCGGGCAGGAACGACAGCAAATGAAGCCAGAACGGGTGCCCCGGCGGGCTGGCCATGGTCCCGTTGAACAGAAGGTAAGGCAATCCGCGAAAGTCGGCCTGGAGGCGTGCGTGGGCGTCCGGCTCCGTGCAGAACACGATCCGATCCTCGCCCAGGATCGGATCGAACGGCGCCACGCATTCGCAATCGATATCGGCATAGACGCCGCCGAAATGGTGGAGAAGCAGATAGCGGCCCGCGTCGGCGCGCAGGATACCATACTCGTAGCTGCAAAAGGTCGGCAGGAAGCTGGGATAGTGTGCGGCCACGAACTCGAGCAAAGTCCGATCGTTCCAGAACATCATCGTCCAGTCCGGATGATGCCGCTTCCAGCTCTCAACATAGCCTTGGAAGCGGGCCGGGACGATGTCGGTCTTCCACGTCTGGTGCAGGATTTTCGGGATCATCCGCGGCTCACGGCTTGAACTTGGTCACAGTCGGCGTCGACGCGGGTGGCATCCAGGCCCAGGCCCTGACCGACGGCCTCGCGGATCGCTTGCGGCCCGAACCGCGACCATGCGGCGTCGTGGGCCCGGGCGCGAAGGCTGGCCATGCGCGCATCGTCGGAACAAAGTCTGACCGCCATGTCGGCCAATCCCTCGTCGGTGTCCGACAGAAGCACCTCGTCGCCCTCGATCAGGTCGAGACCCTCGGCTGCCAGCGGCGTTGCAATGACCGGGACCCCCCAGGCCATTGCTTCGAGGAGCTTGATGCGCGTGCCTCCGCCCATGGCAAGCGGGACGATGCTGAGATGGGCAACGGACAACAGAGGTCTGATATCGTCCGGATCCTCGACCAGACTGACCCCGTCCAGTCCTGCCAGGGCGCGAACGCGCGACTCGGGCGAACGCCCGGCAAGAACGAGCTTCGCGGTCGGCAGCGTCTGGCGAATGCGGGGCAAGATGGTGTGTCCCAGCCGCTCGGCGGCGTCGACGTTCGGCTGATAGCTCAGATGGCCAACATAAAGGATGAGCGGAAACGCATCCGAGACGGCTCGTTGCAGCGGCAGTAGCCGCGGCAGATCGTCCGCTCGCGGGATGCCGTTTGGCACGATGTGGACGGGGACTTGCGGCCGGACAAACGCCTCCAGCCGCTTACGGTCCCGTTGCGAGCACACCCAGATACGGTCGACGATGGCTGCCGCCTTTCTCTCGAGCGTCCTGAGGTCTGAGGAAAACGGCCGCCAACGCTTCTTGCGCGGCAACTGACCGGCGAGATCCGATTCGACATTGTGCATGTCCAGAACGAGTTGCCGGACCATCGGCCGCAACGGAGCGAGAAATCTGAACAGACCAACGCCTTCGACGACAATAGTATCCGGGCGAAAATCCGCCACGAGCGCCTTGAGCCGCGCCAGCGCCGGGAGCGGTATCCGGCTCTCGCCCTTGGCCCTCCAGCGGGCGAGCGAAGGCGCTCGCGGTTCGGACTTGTTGATGAGCTCGGTCACGCGAATGTCTGGCCCAGCAGGTTGGACGTCGCTGCTTCGCGGCAGGAGCGAGGCCAGGCAGACCGGGCCGAACGCGGCTGCCGCCGTCGCGTTGCCGAAATTCCTGAGATCGGCGCCGGACCTCGGCGGAAACGGCGGGTCGTGGCATATGATCAGCGTGCGGCGCGACGTCGCTGAATTGGGCATTGGCGACATCCTAGCCTCAGTCTCGGTCAGTCGCCCGATTCGGATCCTGGCCAGATATCGCATCGCCTTCCAACTGCGGCCCAACTCCTTATGCGCTCGGACCGCGCGCATCATGCCGCCAGCATCGGCGAACTTGCGGTGCCTGATCAGCTGTCGGGCGATCCGCTGAGCTATCCAGGCCTTGCGCCACTGCACCGCCTCCCGTTCGACGCCGGCGGCAGCCAGCCCGTTCAGTTCCAGCGCTATGGCAAGGAAGGTCCTGCGCGGTGCCGTGATGAAGCGGCGCGCCATACGTTCCTCGTCATGGTGGTAGAGCAGCACCGGGGTCTCGACGGTAACCACGTCGGCACGGGCCAGCACGGCGGTCCAGTAGCAGGTGTCCTCATCGAGGCCGATCGTTTCCGGAAAGCGGAGGTTTGCGGTCGCCCAGTCGGCGACCAACGCGCTTCCCATCGCGATTGGCCACACTTCGTTGCGAAGGTAGCGCCGCACATTCTCTCGCCGGTCCGCGCCGTAGCCTTGCGGTGCCCTGAGCTTGTCCGGCCGGCTTTTTGTCCGCCGTATGCTGGCCCCGACGGCAAGGCCGGCGCAAGGCCGGCCTGCCAGCGCCGCGCTCAGCCGCGACAGGCTGCCGGGCATCACCTCGTCGTCGGCATCGAGAAAGAATATGAATCTGCCGCTTGCCCGCTCGAGTCCGACATTGCGCGCGGCGCCCGCTCGGCCCAGTCGAACGCTCACCACCTCCAGCGGCAAGCCGTGACGGTGCGCGCTTTGCCTCGCCATCGCAGCTGTCTGGTCGTTCGACCCGTCGTCGATCACGAGAATCTCGCGAATGACCGCTCTGTCGGAGGCCAGACTGCCGAGTGCCGCCACGATGGTTGCAGTCGCGTTTCTTGCCGGGATAACCACGGTGATGTCAGCCGCCACAGGTGAGCCGCTCATTGCTGTTCGAAGAAGCCGCGCTTGAGCAGCCGGTCATAGCAATGCTTGAGCATCGACACCGGGCGCAGCGAAAGACTGTCAAGATTGCCCACCAACTGAGGTTCGATGTCGAATGGCGACTGGCCTTCGATCCAGCTGTAGGAGGAGCCGTCCTTCAGCACCGACGGGCAGCCCACGACATAACCGCCCAGCGCCTTCGCGTGACCCACCCGGCGCAAGCCGAAATGGAGGCTGGAAGAGATCACCGGTTCCCGCGTTCTTAGATAGACATGAAATCCGCTCGGCGATTTTGCTATCGGCGTGCCGTTCGCAATCGCCTTGTGACCGGACCGCCAGGCACGGTAGCCGGCGTCGTCATCGAAATCGAGGATCATCAGGTTCCCAAATCCGCCCAATATGCCGACATTGCCGGCAAAGTCGCCAAACCAGCGCGCGACGTCGCTGCGGCCCGGCGGCTTCTGCGCCAGTTGGAAGGTGATGGAGGTGAACGCCAGTTCCTTCAGGTCCTTGCGCAGCGTCCGCAGGTGCAACGGATCATACTCCATGGCCGCGAGGTCGAGATGCTTGCCGCCGGCACGAAGCGGCAGGCAGATATAGCCGCGCTCGAACAGCCTTACGGTATAATCGGTCAGTGCCCCAGCCTGCATCCGCCAATGTTCCGGGATCGAGACGTTCCCGACAATCTGTTGAGCCGAACGGTCCGTTCGTCAAGCGCCGGCGCCTTCGCCGCGACTGCCAGCACTGTCGTCAGACATTCTTGATCGACTTCCAGTGACTTAGCCGTTCTGCGATCAACTCCACGCGCCGCTGATTGTCGTTCCCGTCCAGGATGGTTAAGTCCTGCGGATCGGCGCGCAGATAGACGCCGGACGTTCGCGCATTCACCTCCGGATTCGTGTCCGAACGTGTCGTGAAATATCCGGACGCGCGCTCGGCGGATTCCAGCCGGATTTCGCCTGTCCCGTGCAGCTGCGGCGCGTTGGCGTCCAACGGCCGTTCCCCGTTCCAATAGTAGAAGATGCCCGAAGACTCTCCTTTCTCCTTCGACGCCTCGCTCCAGTATCTGGCCGACAGGCTGCCATTCTCTTGCCATGAGCGGCCGTTCAGCTCCAGCGCGCCGTTGCGGTCCCGCGAGATCCTCAGCAGACTGACCGCGGAAGGCTCCCTTGCTGTGCGCTCTGACAGGGAGAACTGCCACCAAAACCCCTCTATGCGGGCGACTCGCCCCTCATTTTCGATGGCATTTCGCAGTTTTTGATTGATCGCTCTGGTCTCCGCGGCGGTCGCTGCCTCGCCGTAGCGTACCGACGTCAGGCCGAGCAGATCGCTGGGAAGCTTGGCACCATTCGCATGCAGGATGAAGGTCCGGCGCATGCCGAGAACCCCGCCGAACAGGCCGGCCTCGAAAACCACATTGTCTCGCGGAGAAGCCTGGGCGGGAACAGTGGTGGTCGATTCCGGCTGGCTCGCGCTCGTCCAGTCGTCCTGGGCGAACACGAAAGCGGCGAAGTCGACCTCGCGCGTCAGCTCGAGGAGACGCCCCAGTGTTGTCGTCCCGGGATTGAAGGATGTCGTCCAAGGTTCGACATTGGCAATATCTTCAAGGCCACGCTGCAGCGCCTGCAACAGCTTCTTCTGTTTTCCTGACGAGCCCAGGAAGATTCGCGGTTTGGCCATTCGTCTCTCTCCGGCGCAATAGACTCCTCACAGCGTAGGCGGTTGTCCTATCTCATTGCAACGACCGCATTACCATGGCGCGCCTCCAGCTACACCTCCGCGCGGTTCTGGAAGAACTGCAGGAAGAGCTCGCGCTCGGTGGTGCTCGGGGACCTGTTCTCGCATGAGCCGATAATCGAAATCGATTTTCGGAAAGGATCATCCCCCAACGAGCAACAGGCCGCCCCATTCCGGCCTTTTCGCTGTGCAATATGCCTGTGATAACGCCTCTTTGCCCGTGGCAACATTTCCGGTTGAGCCACCGGCGATAGGGCGATAGATTATGCTGCAGTGCACAATGAACCCGGTAGGGCCGAACGTCGGCTCGTGCCGGCTATCAGACACTGAACCGCGCTAACTGTGTTTACGCAATTCCCGACGAAAGACAGTCACACACTTTTCCTGGAATTGCTCCAAGGCTGAACGGACGAAAAATCCGGCATGAAGATTCCAAAATCCATTCTGCTCGATCCGGAGGCAAACAAGGCCTATGGCGCCTTTGCCGTCGCGGTTTCCGTTCTTGCCTTTGCCTATTCCAGCAATTTCGGTCAGGTCCTGATCCTCGCCTATTACGCGGTCTGGCTGCCGCTGTTCTTCGTCGACTACCGGCGTTTCACCTGGAAGCTCTCAAACGCTTGGCTGCCGATACTCTTCGCGACCTATGTCTGCCTGTCGGTCTTCTGGTCGCAGGCCGCCGGCATCAGCGCGCGTGCGGCGGTGCAATATTCCTCGCATATCGTCTGTGCCTATATCGCGGCCCGCACCATCAGCGTGCGGACGCTGGTCCTGGGATCGCTGATCGGGATATTCGTCGTCCTGCTCTACTCGCTGAAAGTCAACGCTTACGCGCTGGACATAATGGACGGCACTTTCAATTTCGTCGGCGCCTTCGCCTCCAAGAACCAGGTCGGGTTCTTCTCGTCGTTCGGCATCTTTTTGTCTTTCGTCTTCCTGATGTTTTACCGGCGCAACTGGCTGAGCTTCTTCTGGACCGCGCCGATCATCCTGATGTCGGCATACATGCTGGCAATCTCCCACTCGGCGACATCCGTCGCCTCGCTGCCGGCGGTGCTCGGCATCGTCATCTTGCTCACCATGAGCAGGGTCCTGTCGCGGCGCTACCGCCGCGTGCTGTTCGTGGTCGGCGGCGGCGCGTTGGTAGCCGGCGTGGTGGCCGCGCTGAACCTTGGCCTGCTGGACGTCGTGCTCGGCATCTTCGGCAAGGATTCGACGCTGACCGGCCGCACCTATCTCTGGCAGCAGGGCTGGGAGGCGGCGCAGCTGCACCCGCTGCTCGGCTACGGCTATGCCGCCTACTGGGTGCAAGGGTTCGCCGATCCGGAACGGTTGTGGGCGGAGTTCTACATCACGACCCGCACCGGCTTCCATTTCCACAACACCTATATCGAGACCCTGGTCGAGATCGGCTTCGTCGGCGTCACCATGCTGGCGCTGATCATCCTGCGCGCCTTCTACGGCCATATCTCGAAGGTGGTGTTCGGGGTCTGGAGCGCCGATTCGGTGGTGCTCGCCGGCGCCGTCGGGCTGATGCTGATCCGCTCCTTCTTCGAGGTCGAGATCCTCGGCCCTTATTTCATGGCCTCCTTCATCGTCTATTATGGCCTGTTCAAGCTGAACCCGCTGCCGGTTGCCCGGCGACGGCGGGTTGCCATTCCTGTCCAGGATGAAAAGCCGGCCAACGGCCACATGCCGGCGCCGGTCTGATCGCGGTTTTCGCCTCGGTCGCGTCGAGGAGGTAAAGCATGTCCCACGAAAGCGAGAACCGATTTCGGGTCAAAGACATGCGTAAGACCAAAAACCTAAAAGAGCGCGGAGCAAATCTGAAAGATTGCGACGCGCTTTAGGCCACGGCTCGCGAGCGCTGCATTTGCCGCTGCAGGAAGCGGCGCACCGGCTCGTCATAGATGCGGGTGGCAATGTCGGCGATGACGATAACCGCAGCGGCCATGACGATGCCGAACCAGGGATGATGCGCGAACGGGTCGACCGACGCCGCCTTGCCGGCCCCGGCGATGATCATCAGCAGCGGCGTGTGGATGATGTAGATCGGGTAGGAGACCCGCCCCAGCCAGCCATAGAAGCTAGCCAGTCGCGGCGCGGTCGGCGCCACCGCGCCGGTCACCACCATGAGCGGGAAAACGACGGCGATAGAGGCGAGGTCGTAAGCGACACGCCCGGCAGCACCCGCAGGCGCGATGGCGAAGACGATCAGCGTAAGCAGGATCGCGGCCTCGACCCACCAGCCGCGCCGCAGAAAGCCGAGGCCATCCTGGTAGCGCGCCATCGACCGGCAGAGCAGCACGCCGAGGAAGAAGGAGAACCAGACGCGCGGCAGCCCGCTGATGATGGTCTTGCCGGTCATGCCGAAATCGAGCGTGCCGGCAAGTGCCGAGGCGACGATCAGCAGCACCAGGCTGACAGCCACCAGCACCGTCAGCACACGTTTCGACAGCAGGAAGAAGACGGCGGCATAGGCGATGTTGACGATCAGCTCGAAGAACAGCGACCACGAAGCGGGATTGAGCGGAAAGATCGTATGGTAGGCATCGCCGACCAGCGGAATGAAGAGCATGCCTGTTGTGAGCTGCGTGCCGATCTCCGACAACGGCATGTATTCCGTCGCAATCAGCCTGTTCTTGATCAGCAGATAGAAGCAGCCGAGCAACGTGCCGACGAGGTAGAGCGGGTAGAGGCGTATCAGGCGGATGGCCAGGAAGGTGCCGAAGCCCATGCCGTTCTCGATCTTGCGGTCGTAAGCGTGGGCGATGACGAAGCCGCTGAGCAGGAAGAACAGGTCTACCGCAAGATAGCTCGACGGCAGCACTTTGCCGTCGGCCAGAAAGGGCGAGAAGTGATAGAGCATCACGCTGATCGCCGCCACGCCGCGGATGGCGTCGAGGTTCAGGTAGACGTGACGCGGAGCGGCAGGCTGCATTCTATGCCTTCAAGCGGTCCAAACAGATTGCTCGCCCGCACCTTGGCGCGAACGAGCCTGACTTGTTCCTCCCGCGGACCGCGCTGAGCGAGGCCCGGGCGCCCGGCTACTGGCTGGCCATGGGTGGGCCGCCGGCACTCGGCGCCAGCTTCACCTTGATGACGTCGCCCGGCAGCACCGGCGTGTCTTCCTTGGCGTCGATCTCGCTGGTCTTGCCGTCGGCAACACGCACCAGCGAATACAGCAGGGCCGGTTCCTGGCCGCCTGTTATGGCAGCCGCCATTGCGGGATCCGAGGCCGCGGCGATCAGGCCCTTCTGCATGGCAGTCCTCAGCGTCGCCTCGTTCAGGTCGGCCTCGGCCTGCTGCCGGCTCGCGGCCAGGTTGGAATTGAGCGTGTTGCGGGCATCGATGGCGTCCTGATCAGCTTTGCTGATCGACTGCTTGGCGGTGAGGATGGCCGTCTCATAATCCAGGATCTTGCCCTGCAGGTCCGCCACCGACTGTTTCGAATCGAGCAGTCGCGCATTGGCGACAAGGCCCTTCTGGGCCAGCGGACCGATGCTGGTGAGCTGCTGCTGCGCCAGATCCACTTGCTGCTGCTGATTGGCGATTTTCTTCTGCAGCGATTCAATCTCGCCTTCGAGCACGCCTTTCAGGTCATCGAGCGCGTCCAGCTTCAGCTTCAGCGCCTTCTGGTCGGCCGTGAGGATCTGCATCTCGTCGGCAACGATGGCCTGCGTTCTCGGGTCGTCCGCAGCCTCCTTCGGAATCTCGAAGCTCGTCTTGCCGGCAAGGTCTGCGTCGATGCGGGCACGCTTTATGATCAGCCGCAGCCGCTGGTCGTCATAGATATCGAAACTGCCCTTGGCGGTGACCAGGTCCTTGCCGAGCTGAGGGCCGTAATCGGCGTTGCGCCGGATGCCGCCGGCGATGCTCACCGCCTTCAGTACCGTAAGGTCCGGCACGTAGGGGAACTGGCCAGGGTTCTGCACTTCGCCCGAAATGTAGAATGGCCGGAACTGCGCCATCTCGACCGAGGCTTCAGGCTTGTCGGGCAGTGCCAGCTTGCGCTGCAGCGCGAGACCGATCGCGGCAGCGATCTCCGAGGTCGTCTTGCCGGCCGCCTGCATCTCGCCGACGAACGGTACCGAGAGCGTGCCGGCGGGGCCGACCGAATAGTCGCCGTTGATGGATGACCAGTCGCGGAACGTGCCGTCGACCGTCTGCCACTCGGCAATGCGGATGTTGAGCTTGTCCTGCGGCCCGAGACGATAGTCTCCAGCCACCGCCATGGTGGGAATCGCAAGAGACAGGGCAAGCGCCACGGCCGCAAATCGGCTGGGCGCCTTGGAAAGGAGTCCGAGGGGGTGGTTTTTCAATGAACGTTTCCGATCCGCGTTAGCCCCATCCGCCCGATGAGATTACTGCCGGACGCCTGTCCCGAGATTGGCGGGACAGGCCTGGCGGTCAATAGCTGCCGCGCGCCATCCACACGGCAGGCACGGTTTTGACGATGATGCGAATGTCCTCGACCATCGACCAGTTCTCGACATAGTGGCGATCGAAGGCGACGCGCGTGTCGTAGGACACGTCGTTGCGCCCGCTCACCTGCCACAGCCCGGTGAGGCCCGGGCGCGACTTCAGATAATAGACTGCGGCGCTGCCGTAGATCTCGAGCTCGTCGCGTACGACAGGGCGGGGCCCGACCAGGCTCATGTCGCCCTGCAGGATGTTGATGATTTGCGGCAGCTCGTCGAGGCTGAGCTTCCGCAGCACCGCGCCGACACGCGTCACGCGCGGATCGTCCTTCAGCTTGCGCGTCGCCGCCCATTCGGCGGCGGCATCCGGATTCGCGGCCAGGTGCGCGGCGAGCACCTTCTCGCCATCCTGCACCATGGTGCGGAATTTGAGGCAGGCAAAAATCCTTCCGCCGCGACCGATCCGCTTGTGGCCGTAGAAGATCGGGCCGCGGTCGGAAAGCTTGACCAGCAGGGCGACCATCAGGAAAAGCGGGCTGAGCAGGACCAGACCCGCCAGGGAACCGACGATATCGAAACTGCGTTTGAGCAGACCGCCGATGGGGGGTGGAAAATCAATGCCGGCCTGCGAAAAACCCGCATTAGCCGGCTTGGCGACGTCCCTCATGCAAAAGCTCCATACGTTGAACGGATGGTTTACGGCACGATACCAAAAAAATGCTGCAGCGCAACACACAATTTCCCATTCGCGTGAAATGTTCCCGTCATGAATTGATCAAATAATAAACCTGCCCTGCCCAAATTTTTGCCTTTGTGGCATGTTTATGACAAGGTGAGAGGTTTTTTGGGAGATGTAGTACAGCTTTCAGGCTGATTTTGGGCAATGCATTCTTTGCTGCAGACGAACGACGGTTGCACGTCGTAGGAATCACTCGCGCAGGTAAGTTCTTCGCATTAAATACTGGTTAATGTTTCGGGTTCTACTGTCGAGGATTTCGCTATAGTGAATAGGTGGCGATGCAGGGGTGTGCGCCGCAGCATGGCAGAGTCGATGCCGCGAAACCCTTGACTTGATGTGCATTTGGCCTTGCCGCAAAGGTCTCGCCTTAATAGAGTGGCAAACTGTTGCTGTCATAGTCTGGATGGGTCGGAAAGGCCGGAAGCAACCGGTCGGATTGGGCAGCCAGAAATAGCTCTCTGGCGGAACGGGGAGTTACGCGGGTGGGTAAGCCACAGCCTTTGCATGCGCGTGCCGGTTGACGGGCCGACGAGCATGTCTTTGCCAAAGTTCATCGTCGGGATGATATTCACGCTCGCTGTTGTAGTCGGCTGGTCCTGGCTCGACGGCGAATCGCTTGGCACCATCATCATGCGCGCCGTGATTTGCGCTGTCGTCATTCAGGTGGGGTACTTCGTTCTGGTGTTCGCCATGATCGCCAGGAGCGGGCCGATACCCGCCGACAAGGCGCGGCAGGCCGACCGTGGCATCAAGGTGCCCGATGGCGAAAAGCTAACCGCGCGGCGCGGCAGCCTCCGCTGATCGTTCAGCCGGCGCAGGGGGCGGCGCATTGTCGGCCCATGTTGCGGTTTCCCGTTCGGCCCGTTCGCCGGAGAGCATCCTGGCCAGCCGGCTGCCCGACTTTGCTTTCAGCCGCTGATATTGCCCGACCTCGACGATGCGGCCGCCCTCGATGGCCACGACCCAGTCGGCAAAGGCGATCATCGACGGCCGATGCGCGATGGTGAGGATAGTCATCTTGCCGCGCAGTTCCTCGATCGATTGAGCGATCAGCGACTGATTCTGCCAGTCGAGCGCGCTCGTCGCCTCGTCGAGGATGAGCAGCGAGGGTTCGCGCAGCAGCGCCCGTGCCAGCGCGATGCGCTGACGTTCGCCGCCGGAAAGCCTGACGCCGCGATCGCCCACCACCGTTTCGAGCCTCCGGTCGAGCCGCTCGACGAAGTCGGCCGCATGAGCCTTGCGCAGCGCAGCCCAAAGCTCCTCGTCGCCGGCCTGCGGCGCCGCCAGGCGCAGATTGGCGCCGATTGTGTCGTGCAGCAGAAACACGTCCTGCGGCACATAGGCCACCTGGCCGCGCCAGGCCCTGCGGTTTTGCGCGGTGATCTCGACACCGTCCGCCAGGATCCCGCCCTGGCTCGGCTCGAGCAGCCCAAGCAGCATGTCGGCGATCGTGCTCTTGCCCGAACCGGACGGGCCGATCAGCGCCGTCACCTCGCCAGCGGGAAGGCCGAAGCTAATGCCGCTCACCACCGGCCTTCCATCGCCGTCGCCATAGGCGAACGAGACGTCGCGGATATCCAGGCCCCTGTCGAGCGACAGCCTTGCGTTCGGCGCGGCATCGCCGGGCTCCATCTCGCGCTCGGCATCGAAGCGCGCCTGCAGGGCCTGCATGGCGGTGTAGGCCGGCAGGTTGATCAGCATCTGCTGCGCCTGCACCTGAATGTCCATGAAGCGGGGCGCGACCCGCATGAAGACCAGGAGCAACACGACGATTTCCGCAAGGGAGAGATGGAAGCGGACCAGCGCGATATAGATGAACAGGCTGAGCCCGATCACGCTCGCGACCTGGAACAGCGCGGTGCCGATGGTGCTGTTGCGGACATAGGCGACATTGTCCGTCTTCATCTTGTCCAGCGTCGCGCGGAGCTGCGCGAAATAGCTCGTCTCGACATTCAGGCTCTTGGCCACCTTGATGCCGCCGAGGAACTCCGAGACCGTGCGGTATTGGTCCTGGCGGCTGCCGGTCAGCACGCGACCGTAGGCGGTGGCGCGCGCACGGAAGGGCTGCAGCGCGATGAACAAGAGCACGCCGATCAGGATGGCGAAGCACGTCATCACCGGCGAGATGAACACCGACACCACGAGATAGCCGGCAAGCAGCAGCGCCGTCTGGGCGAGCATCAGCAGCGAGAAGGCTGCGGCCTGAACGCGGTCGATGTCGCCGGTCAGCGCGTGGTCGAGATCGGAGCTGCGCATGCGGGTGAAGACACCCCAGCGCGCCTTGCCGATGCTCTCGAACAGGTTCATGCGCACCCGGTTGACGAAGTCGTAGAGCAGCCGCGCCATGTAGAGCGACTTGAAGCGGTTGAACATCGCCTGCAGCGCCACCAGCGCGACGAGCAGGCAGAGCACCGTCGCCAGCGAGAGCGTCCCGCCCGGCACCAGCCAGCGCAAGGCGCCCGGTACGCGCACGGCGAAATCCTGGTCGGCACTGCCGATCAGATGCAAGAGCGGGATCAAAAGCAGGATCGAAAGGCCCTCGGTCAGACTCCCGAGGACCAGGAAAGCAAGCGCCGTCAGCGTGCGCTGCCCGCCGATATGCGCCATGACACCACCGAAGCCGGCCACGTCCCGCAAAAGTGTCAGGCGAAGTTTCGAGGACCAGGCCATGCCGCTGCTCACCTTGCCCGGGCCAGATCGCGCTCGATCAGGGCGACGGCCTCGTCGATCCACTCCAGGCCTGCCGGCACTTCGAGCCGGCTGACGCCGATCCGGCCGGCAAGCTGCGCGCATTGCTGGAGATGGGTGGCCGCGAAATCGCCGACCAGCGCCTGCCGGCCGAACCGCGTGACATAGGAGAACTTGATGATCGCCGGCAGGGCGGCGGCGCCCTTTAGCGGCGTGATCGCCGCCTGCCCGTCGCGCTCCAGCACATAGATCCGGGCCGCCGGCACGGCCTCGCCGGAGAACCCTTCCTGCAGGCGATGCTGCGCCTTCTCGATCTGCGGATGTACCTGCGGCCGCACCTCCGCTCGGCCGATCCTGATGGCGTTCGCGGCATCCGCTGCAAGCTTGAGCTGCGGAAAGCCGGGCAGGATCATCGGCCGTGAGGGGGCGGACAGGTCCAGCGCCACGACATCGTCGGTAAGCAGAAGGTGACCGGCGCGGATCATCGCGCCCGCCGTCGTCGACTTGCCGGCACCCTTGTCGCCCATGAAGATCACGCTTTGCCCGCCAACGGCGATCGCGCTGGCGTGCAGGACGAGCAGACCGCGCTGATGCAGCGTGAGCGCCAGCACCGGACCGAGGAGCGGAAAGGCAAGCAGCGGATCATCGACGCCCGGCGCCGGATCGACATCGATCCTGGAGGCATCGCTGATTAGGAAGGTGCCGACGGCTTGCCAGGACAGGTACTGGCGTGTCGGCTCGAAGCGAAAGGCCGCGGCGTTCGGCAATGCAGCCTCCGGAAAATCGATCGGCCCAACAGCGATCTCGATGTCCGATGTTGCCGGCGCGGTCGGTTCCAGTTCCGGCAAAGCCACCTCCGACCCGATCGTCAGGCCGTACGCCTTGTAGAACCGACGGGCACGCCCGTTTCGAGGGGCCGCTTCGATGGCGGAGCCGGGCCTCGCGGCAAGAGAAGCGGCTGGAGAGTTCATGCAGGGCTTCCATGCTGTTGGACCTGCCACAGCCATAGCGACAGTGAGGCCGAACGCCAGATATGCTGGACGTCGGGCAGCGTCGCCTGCTCGGGCCGCTGCAGCATGAGCGCATAGACCGCGTTCACCTCGGGCAGATTGACATAGGGGGCGATCAAGTCGTTGTCCGACACCAGCAGCCGGTCCAGCAGATCGCGATGGTTGACGATCATGCCTTTGACCAGGCTGGCGGTGAAATCGATCTTGTCGCGCCGCCACTGCACCGCCGGCGGCAGCACGCCTTCCATCGCCCGGCGCAGCACATGGCGGCCGAAGCCGTTGCGCAGCTTTTCCTCGCCCGGCAGTGCCAGGCAGAATTCGACCAGCGGCTTGTCCCAGAACGGATAGCGCGGTTCGACGCCGAAATTGGCGGCGGCCTTGTCGAGAACCTCGAAAGCATGGGGCACCAGCCCGGTGGACAAAAGCCAGCGATGGGTGAGCGCTTCGCTGGTGCTGACATTGGCGGGCATATAGGCCGCGCGATGGAAACGTTCGGCGAGATCGGTACGCCTGGCAAGCTCCGGATTGACCAGTCCTGCCCACGCCGCGCGCGGTGCATGGGAGGGTCTGCGCCGCAGTTTTCCGAGAAGGCGCCTGGCCTTCGCCCTCATCCTGGCAATCCGCCAGGCCGGCCCGTAGGCGGCGAGGAACTTGAAGTACAGAGGCAGCATCCCGTCGCCATAGGTGTTGGCGGCACTGTGCAGCTCGCGCCACAGCTCCAGCCACCTGCCGCGATGGGCGAGCTCATGCAGATACCCATGACCTTGCGATACGACCTCGTCACCGCCGTGGCCGTCGAGAAGCACTGTGACGCCCTTAGCGCTCGCGGTGCGATAGACGCTGCGGGTCAAGGACAGACCGGGCGCCAGGAAGGTCCCTTCCTGTTCCTCCAGAATGCGATCAAACTCGGCGAAGGGCGCATAGTTGCCGACCGCGATCAGCGTGCCGTCGAGCCCATATTGCTCCAGCACTGCATCGATGAAGGGCCGCTCGTCCATCGAAGACCCCCTCTCGAAGACCAGCGAGAAAGTTTTGAGCTTCGGCTTCTGCGTCGCCGCAGCTTGAAGTCCGGCCATGCAGGCGATCGAGGACGAATCGAGCCCACCACTCAGCATGGCACCGACGGACGGATTGCCCCGCATCCGGTTTTCAACCGATCGCGCGAAAAGATGCAGGAACTCGTCCGCTGCATCCGAACGCAGCGGCCTTTGTGACGGCTCAATCTCCCAGTAGCGGCTCAGCACGACCTGATTGTTGGTCACCGTCATGCTGTGCCGAGCGGGCAAGCGAAAGATCTCCGCATAGAGCGTGGATTGCGGATCGTCCGGCAGGCCGGCGAGGAAGCCGGAAATCTGATGCTCGCTGAGCGCCCTGCCGACACCGTCCAGCGCCAGAAGTGGGCCGATCTCCGAGGCGAAGGCAAAGCGCCTGTCGGCGCAGTGGTAGTAGAAAGGTTTGACGCCGAAATGGTCGCGCGCGCAAAACAGCGCCCGGCGCTCGGCGTCCCAGACCGCGAAGGCGAAATCGCCTTGCAGGTAGGTCGGACAGGCCTCGCCCCATTTGAGATAGGCGTGCATCAGCAGTATGGCGTCGGCGGCCGATCGGTCGCGCACACCGAGCCGCGCCAGAAGCTCCTCGCGGTTGTCCAGCCGGCAATCGGCCGTAATGGCGAGCTTGCCGCCGGCCATTGTCAGCGGCCCAGGGCCCTGCTCGCCGGTCGTGTTGAGCCAGGCATGGCCTAGTGCTGCGTGTCTGTCCGTCCACCATGAGCTGCCGTCGCGCGCCCGGTGGCGCATGCGCGCCAGCATCTGCTGGATGTCGGCCGCCGCCGCTGGGCTGCCATCCTGTCTGAGCAGAATTCCGGCGACGCCGCTCATCGCCTAGTGTCCGTGATCGACAAGATGGGCAAAGCCGTTGATGGAGCCGCCAAGCACGATGTGGTCGCCGCTGATCAGCCAGGCATGCGCCTTGAGATCGGCGCCGGGGTCGCGCGCGATGCCGATGCTGATCGTGGAGGCCTTGCCCTGGCGGGCAAGCAGATACTGTCCGGCGAGCGCCTGGGTAAGGCAGCTGGCGCCCGGCACGTATCGCGCAGCAGCGGCAACGCCCCATGCAACGCGCCGCAGATCGGCGATGGCAGCGTCATTCCTCGCTTCCAGTCGAGTCACCAGAGCGCGCATGCGATTATAGGACGAAAGCGTAAGCCCCAGCCGCACGAGGCTGACCACTGCCAGGCAGCGCGCCAGAAACAGCGCCTCCGGCCCGCTAAGCGAGAGGACCCTAGGCCAGTTCCTCATGGTGGACCCTCGCAAGCCCGGCTTCGATCAGTCCCTTGAGCAAGCCCTCGACATCGGCCTTGCAGCGTTCTGTATCGACATCATAGCGGGCGAGCACCGCGCTTGTTATGTCGGGGATCGGTCGTGGCTCCTGGATCAGCTCCCAAATGTAGGCGCCGACGCCGTTCAGGCTGTAGTAGATGTTGGATTTAAGATGGAGCAGCGCCAGTCCGTTGCCGAATTCACAAGCCACGGCATCGCCGCTCGCGACCACGCGGTCATGGTTCGATGGGTTCCAGTGCATCCTAAAACCTCATTGTTGAACGCTTGCGTGACCTCGAGCGGGATCGGTTGCCTGCGATCCTTAGGGAGTCCAGGTAGCCCGGGCAGGAGGCCCCGGCTCAGTGTTCGAAGGAAGGGAACGCCCGGAGCCCCAACTGTGACAACTCCGGGCGCTACAAGCTCAGGAGAAGGTGAGCTCACCGACCGGTGTGTGCGCGGGAAATGCCGCGTCAAGCGCCGTCGTCCCGGAGGCACCCTGCGTGATCGTTTCGATCGAACCGTGAACCGTCAGGCTTGGGGTCTCGTACTCTTGCTTTTCAACATTCTGTTCCATTCTATTCTCCAATTAAGACTGGAAGCGGCGTCGGAATGCCGCCAGCATATTGCTATGCTGCATCGCAATTGCTGCACGGCAACATTTATGAGTCAAGCCTGATTTACCAGGCAGTAATCAATTCTTGGTTGCGCAGGCCCGCGTCAGTGATGACGCCGCCGGCTTTTGCATCTCGGGCGAACACCGCTCGAACGTTCAACATCGCCTTTTTGCCGTCTAAGTAAGCGTATGATTTGATTGGGATAAGTCCGTAAGCTTAAGTGGCTATGTGGGAATCGCGAAGAAAATACTTCAGAAAATAGCGAATGCCGGCTCGCCTCGCCGCCACCGGATTTGTCTTCAAAAGTGATCGGCCATGAGCGAATATGAACGCTCAGGTTGCAGGCGCGAGGCGGCTTGGGAAGGCGCTGGATGGCGCTCCTGATTTTTTGGCGATGCTTTTCTTCGCAGTTGCGGTATAAACGCCGCCGCGGGCGGTTTTGCGGAGAGACGACAACGGGCATGACCGTGCAGGATGCTTCTTACGACAGGCTGCGTGCGACCGGCAGTGCCGACGAAGTCGCCTATGTGCAGGCCTGTCTGCGGCTGTTCTTCAATCCGACAGCGCGCGCGGTCGACCATGGCGGTATGCCGGCTCCGGCAATCTGCGTGGCCGACATTGCCGACATTGCGAGGTTGAACAAGGTCGCCGTCTTTATGCTCAAGGCTCTCTCGCATGGGGCCACCGGCGCGACGCCTCCCGAATTGCTCGCATGGCTCGATGGTTATCGCCGGCGTACCATGTCGATGAATGCCGCCTGCATCGGCGATTCGATCGCCATCCATCAGGTGTTGCAGGACAGGCAGATCGACTTCGTCTTCCTGAAGGGACCGCTCCAGCAGCAATTGCTCTACGGCGACCATTTCATGAAGCCGTCCGGCGACGTCGATATTCTGGTTTGCCCGTCCGGCTTCGCTGCCGCCCGCGAAGCCCTTCGCTCGGCCGGCTACGAGGTCGCCGGCAAGTCCCGGTCGGTCTGGTGGGTGCGTTTCCTCGGCGAGCAGCACATGGTCCGCGACGATGGCGTGCGGGCCGCAACGGTCGATCTCCATTATCGGCTGCAGCAGCCGGGCTCGCCGAGCCCGCGCGACATCGACGGCTTCCTGCGCCGCAAGCGCGAGGTCAAGGTTGCGGGCGCCTCCATGCCCCTGATATCGGCGTCCGACACGTTGCTCTTGTCCTGCATCAGCGTCGCCAAAGCCTTCTTCAACCGCGAGCCCTGCGCCGGCTATGTCTGCGACGTCAGAGCCGCGGCCGGCCGGCTGAACGAAGCCGAGCAGCAGAAACTGCTCGACCATGCCGCTGAGCAGGGCCTCGCCGACACGCTGCTACTTGCTTTGCGCGCGGCCGATGTTCTGCTTGGCGGTACCGGCACGCTGCTTTCGGACCGCGCCACCCGGATCCTGGCGCGCATCGACAATGCCGACCTCTTCCACATGGTGATCGCGCCCTGGCTGTCCTCGTTGCGCTGGCCGCAGCGGCGGACGGTGCTGTGGGAGCTCTGCGGTCGCGAGCCGGTGCGCTATCTGGCGGAGGCCGGCTGGGCGGCTTCCGCCGATCTCAGCCGGCGGATCTTCGAGCGGCCGGCCGCGGCCGCGCCGGTGCGGGGCAACGCATGAAGATCGGTTTTGCATTCATAGGCGGGCTGTCACTCACGCAATCGAAAGGTGAATCATGGCCGTGACGACCCCAAGGGTCTGCGTCATCATCGCTGCCCGCAACGCGGCGCGGACCATACCGGTCGCCATCGCTTCGGCTCTGCGCGAGCCGGAGGTGGCGGAAGTCGTCGTGGTCGACGACGCCTCCACCGACGACACACAGAATGTGGCGCGCGCCGCCGATGACGGCAGCAGCCGGCTCAAGGTGATGCGTCTCGACGTCAACCGGGGGCCGTCCTTTGCACGCAACGCCGCCATCAAAGCCTCCGTTTCGCCTTTCATCAGCATCCTCGACGCCGACGATTTCTTCCTCGAAGGCCGTTTCCGCCGGCTGTTTGCCAGCCCCGACTGGGATTTCGCGGCGGACAACATCATGCTGATCAGGGACGATGCCGCGACCGACCCCACCAAGGTCGCGGCTCCCTCCTTCGCGCCAGAACCGCAATTCCTCGACTTCGAGCGTTTCATCGAAGGCAACATTTCCCGTCGCCGCGTGCTGCGCGGCGAACTGGGCTTCCTCAAGCCGGTGATCAGCCGGGCGTTCCTCGATCGTCACGGGCTGAGCTACGATGAAAAGCTGCGGCTCGGCGAGGACTACGAGCTCTATGCGCGCGCGGTCGCCCGCGGCGCGCGTTTCAAGATCATCAAGACCTGCGGCTATGGTGCGATCGTTCGCGCCGATTCGCTGAGCGGCCGTCACAGGACGCAGGATCTGAAGCGGCTTGCCGATGCCGACCTGGCCTTGCTGGCGCTGGGCAACCTGCCGGAGGGCTCGAAGGCCGCGTTGCGGCGCCACGAGCGCCATGTGCGCGACAAATACCGGCTGCGGAATTTCCTTGACGTGAAGGCGGAGCGCGGCCTGGCATCGGCCGCCGCCTATGCCTTGGCCAGCCAGTCCAATCTGATCCCGATCGTTCGCGGCGTGGCGGCCGACAAGCTGGACGCCTTGCTCCGCCGCGCCGGCATTGCTGCGAAGCAGCAGGTGCCGCCGATGCGCTTCCTGTTGCCGGCAACAAGTGCCGCAACAGAATGATCCGACAAAGGCGGTCAGCGCGGGCGCCGTTCCCAAAAAAATCCGCTTTCCGAAACTACGAGGTTGCCTACTTGCCCCGAGAATGGCAAGCTATGCTGCGGTGCAGCAATTTCGAAAGGCCGATCGAATGGCTTCGATTTTTGGCTTCAGATCCAGGGATCCGGCTCGTGACCGGCAGACCGATCTCCAGCGGCTCGACCGTCTGGCGAAGCTGTTCGACCAGATCTCTGCCGAGATCGAAGCGGAAAAGACCGGGCTGGAGAACCGCTATCGGTCGACGGCGACCAACGCCGCTTTCCTGGTCGAGGCAATGGAGAACGGCTCCGCGTCGACAGACAAGTCGTCGGATGTCAACACGATGACCGGCGCGATCCTGAATTACGAGCGGCGCATCGCCGAACTCACGCGCCAGAAAGGTCTGATGAAGGAACTGCGTCATTCGCTCGACGCGATTGTCGACGAAAGTGTCGGGCAACCCGGTTCGCAGGGCGCACAGGCAAGGTCTGCGGGCAGAGGCTGACAGCACGTCCAGGCGCGGTCATAGCTGCAAAACATTAGAGGAGTAAGAGGCGGAGGATCAGAAGCGGCTCTCTGGAGGCGGGCCAGGAATGACTTTGGGTTGGGGCGGACAGCACAAAGGTAAGTTTGTCATGAACGCATATCCGAACGACACCTCCACCGCGGCTGCTTGCAGCATGCCGCGCGCGAATTCGAACAGGTCGAAGACGCTTAAGCTCTGGCTCGCCGGCGCATTGCTTGCGACCGCGGCCGCTATTGTGGCACCACCCCATTCGGTGCATGCCGAGGAGATGCAGAGCGCGCCGTCCTTCGTCGACAATTTTTCGAATTTCGACCGTTCGCGCTGGTTCGTCTCCGACGGCTGGAGCAACGGCAATCATCAGAACTGCACATGGTCGAAGGACCTTGTCCGGCTTTCGGACGGCGTGCTGTCGCTGAGCTTCGAAAAGCGCAAGCTGAAGGATCGCGACTTCGCCTGCGCCGAGGTCCAGACCAAGCAGCGCTATGGCTACGGCGTCTATGAGGCGCGGATGAAGACCGATACCGGATCCGGCCTCAATGCCGCCTTTTTCACCTATATCGGACCGCAGGACAAAAAGCCCTGGGACGAGATCGACTTCGAGGTCCTCACCAAGGATCCGACCAAAGTCCAGGTGAACAGCTACATCCAAGGCAAGCCGAAGAACGGCAAGCTGGTCGACGTCGAAGGCGGCGCCAATAAGGGGTTCAACGACTATGGCTTCGTCTGGGAGAAGGACCGGCTGCGCTGGTATGTCAACGGCAAGCTGGTCAACGAGGTGACCAACCCGGACGAATTGCCGACCAATCCGCAAAAAATATTCTTCAGCTTGTGGGGCAGCGACAAGCTGACCAACTGGATGGGCGCCTTTGCCGATCCCGGCCGCAAGGTGACCATGCAGGTCAAGCGCATCGCTTTCACGGCGCTCGGCCAGCCGTGCCAGTTCCCGGAGTCGCTGGCATGCACCATAACCAACAGCAACTAGGCATGTCCCCCAAAGTAGGAACTGGTTTTGGGATGCGGATCATGCCGAATATCTAGGCCTCATACAGGGCCTGGGGGACATCTTAACTGGCCGGGCCGTCTTTGCGGCCCGGCCTTAAACAGGAATAGAACCAAATGAATTTGACAGTGTTTGGAATTGGCTATGTCGGTCTCGTCCAGGCCGCGGTGCTTGCGGAAGTCGGGCACGAGGTGGTGTGCGTCGACATCGACGAAGCGAAGGTGGACCGGCTCAACCAGGGCTTCATCCCGATTTTCGAGCCCGGACTGGAAGCTCTCGTCAAGGAGAACCACGCCGCCGGCCGCATCCGCTTCACCACCGACGCGGCCGCGGCGGTCAAGCATGGCCAGATCCAGATGATCGCGGTCGGCACGCCCCCTGGCGAGGATGGCTCGGCCGACCTGAAATACGTGCTTGCCGTCGCCGAGGCCATCGGCCGCGAGATGGACGCGCCCAAGATTGTCGTCGGCAAGTCCACCGTGCCGGTCGGCACCTGCGAGAAGATCAAGGAAAGGGTCGCCCAGACGCTGAAGGCGCGCGGCCGCGAGGACCTGACCTTCGACGTTGCTTCGAATCCGGAATTCCTCAAGGAAGGCTCGGCGGTCGCCGACTGCATGAAGCCGGACCGCATCATCGTCGGGACGTCGAGCGAGGACACCGAGGCGGTGATGCGCGAGCTTTACGCGCCGTTCAACCGCAACCACGAGAAGATGATTGTGATGGATGTCCGCAGCGCCGAGTTCACAAAGTATGCGGCCAACTGCATGCTGGCGACCAAGATCAGCTTCATGAACGAGATGGCGAACCTCGCCGAGCAATTGGGCGCCGACATAGAGGAGGTGCGCAAGGGCATCGGCAGCGATCCGCGCATCGGCTACCATTTCATCTATCCCGGCCTGGGCTATGGCGGCTCCTGCTTCCCCAAGGATGTACGCGCGCTGATCAAGACCGCCGAGGGCGTCAAGTTCGACGCCAAGCTGCTGCGCGCCGTCGAAGAGCGCAACAACGCGCAGAAATCGGTGCTGTTCGACAAGGTCAACCGCTATTTCCAGGGCGCCCTCAAGGGCAAGACATTTGCGCTGTGGGGCCTGGCCTTCAAGCCGAACACCGACGACATGCGCGAGGCTCCGTCGCGCACGCTGATGGAGGCGCTTTGGGCCGCCGGCGCCAAGGTGCAGGCTTACGATCCGGAGGCCATGCAGGAGTGCCAGGCCATCTACGGCCAGCGCGAGGACCTTCTCTTGTGCGGCACCAAGGAAGCGGCCCTGCGCGGCGCCGACGCGCTTCTCATCTGTACCGAATGGAAGAGCTTCAGGGCTCCCTCCTTCGACGCGCTCAAGGACGCGCTGACGACACCGGTCATCTTCGACGGCCGCAACCTCTACGACCCGAAGGTCATCGCCCGCTACGGCATCGAATACCACTCGATCGGCAGGATGGCGGCATGACAGTGTCCGCCGCCAGCTTCCCGCCGCATGGCTCCGGCGAACGACAGTGGGACCGACAATGATGGAGGGTCGATAATGATCGTGCGCGTTTCGGGAGATTCGATCTGATGGTGATGGACGTTCAGCCCGAACAAATCGCCAACGAGCATTTCGACCTCGTCGTCATCGGTTCCGGGTTCGGTTCAGCCTTTTTCCTGCATGAGTTCCTGAAGCGGCGCAAAGCCCGGGTCTTGGTGCTGGAATGGGGCCGCCACAACACGCATGAATGGCAGCTTGACCAGAACGCCAACACCGACATAGACGACGAGAGCACTTATAAGACCGACAATGCCGACAAGCCGTGGAACTACACGATCGGCCTCGGCGGTGGCACCAACTGCTGGTTCGCGCAGACGCCGCGTTTCCATCCCAACGACTTCAGGCTGAAGAGCACATACGGCGTCGGCAACGACTGGCCGATCAGCTATGACGAGCTGGAGCCGTTCTACTGCGACGCCGAGGAGGTCATGTCGATCTCCGGCGACCCCGACATGGCCCGGATGCTGCCGCGTTCGCGGCCGTTTCCGCAGCCGCCGCACCGCATGTCGACGCCGGACCGGATGATGAAGGCGGCGCAGCCGGAGCAGCATTTCGTCATGCCGACCGCCCGCGCCCGCGTCGCGACGGCGCAGCGCAACTCATGCTGCGCCAACCTCAGATGCTGGCTGTGTCCGGCCGACGCCAAGTTCACCGCCAACAATGGTTTGATGCACGTCTTCCAGCACGCGGACGTGTCGGTTTGCTTGGGCGCCGAAGTGCGGCGGCTCGACCATTCAGCCGGCTCGGTGCGTTCGGTTGCCTTCCTGCGCGACGGCAAGGAATATTCGGTCAGCGGCGAACTCGTCATCCTTGGCGCCAACGCCATCCAGAGCCCTGCAATCATGTTGCGCTCGGGGCTCGGCGGCGAATTCGTCGGGCTCGGCCTGCACGAATCCTATGGCTGGAACTACGAGGTCTATCTCGACGGCGTCGACAATTTCGACGGCAGCACCATCACCACCGGCTTGAATTTCGGCCTCTATGACGGCCCGCATCGCGCCGAGCACGCGGCGGCGCTGGTCTATTTCGAGAACCGCTGGCAGCACGGCATGCGAGCCGAGAAGGGGCGGCTGCGGCAGGCGCTGCCGCTGGTCATTGTCACCGAAAACCTGCTCGACCCGGAAAACCGGGTGATCCTCGACAAGAACGAGAACGCCTTCGTCAGCTTCAAGGGAGCCTCCGACTATGCAACCAAGGGCATGGCCAAGGCGCTCGAGAGGCTGCCGGCGCTGCTCAAGCCTCTTCCGGTCGAGCAGATATTCGATCGCGGCATAAGGCCGACCGAATCGCATGTGCAGGGCACCTTGCGGATGGGCACCGGCCCCGCCGACTCGGTGGTCGACCGCGACATGATCCACCACCAGCTCCGGAACCTCGTCGTCGTCGGCACCAGCACCTATCCGAGCTGTTCCTGCGCCAACCCAAGCCTGACCGCCGCGGCGCTTTCGCTGCGGGCGGCGAGCCGGCTGGCATGAAGGAGGGGTCGATGAAGATCACGCGACGCACCGCATTGGCCGTTGTTGCCGGCGGCATTGCTTCGACCGGCATCGCCGCTGCGGCCGTATCGTCCTTCTCGGATGAGGATCTGGTCCGCATCACGCTCGAGAAATACTTCGGCCCGCTCAACATGCGCATCGAGCACCTGCAGCAATTCGTGCTCGAATTCCGCAACCGCAACCCGTGGATATTCCCGAGCGAAAAGCTGGCGGACGCGGTGACGCTTTTGGAGACCGTGAGGCTCGACAGGGCGCGCGAATTGCTGCCCAGGCGCAAGCAGCAGGATGTCGGGAATTTCGAGCGCTGGGTCATCGCCGAGTTCCACATGCTGACCGATTATGCCTGGCGCAGCTCGCCCCATGATCCGATCCGCTTCACCGGCTGGCATCCATGCACCAATCCGTTCGCCAATCTCGAGCAGCAGACTGCCTGACACTGCCCGCCGGCATATTTGCCGGCAAGCCAGGAAAACTGGCCAAGAAAAATGTGACAAGGAGCCGAACCATGAAAGTTCTCTTCGCAGGCGGAAACGGCTATCCGCCGCAATTCAGCGGCGGCGTCCAGTCGAGCACCCATCATCTGGCGGAACAATTGATCGAACACGGTCATGAGGCATCGGTGCTTGCGGCCTTGTTCGGGCAGGGCATGTTCGGATACAAGGCGCGCGCCAAGATGAAGCTCCTCGGTCAGCGCGCCGTCATTGACAATTTCCCCGGCTATCCGGTGGTGCGCGCCTGGTTCCCCTGGGAAGCGGCCGCCTTTGCCGTCAAGAAGCTGCAGCCGGACGTAGCGGTGGTGCAGTGTCACAAATCGGTTCCGCTCGGCAAGGCGCTGGAGGCCGAGGGCGTCCCGCTGGTGGTCTATCTCAGGAATGTTGAATTCCATGAACTCGGGGGCGATCTGCGCGAGCTGAACTCGGCGTCTTACATCGCCAATTCCGATTTCACGGCGCGCACTTACAAGCGCGAGTTTGGCATCGATTCCACGGTGATCCCGCCGACGATCAATCCGGCCTCTTACAGCACGCCGACGACGGGCGCGTACGTCACCTTTATCAATCCCTACGAGGAAAAGGGTTTCGAGCTGGCGGTGCGGATCGCGGCCGCCTGCAGGGAGATCCCTTTCCTGTTCGTCGAGAGCTGGAAGCTGGATGACGATCACCGCGCCCGCATCGCGGAAACGATCGCGCCGTTCTCCAATATCAAGCTCGAAAACCGCACCGACGACATGAAGACTCTCTACGGCCGCACCAGGATCCTGCTGGCGCCGAGCAAATGGGAAGAGGCGTGGGGTCGCGTTGCCTCGGAGGCCCATTGCAGCGGTATTCCCGTCGTCGGCTCGCGGCGCGGCGGCCTGCCCGAAGCGATCGGCTCCGGCGGCGTCGTGTTGGACTATGACGCGCCGCTTGAGGACTGGGTCGCGGCGCTCAGGCGGCTGTGGAACGATCGCGAGGAGTATCAGCGGGTCTCGGAAGCCGCGCTCACGTTCTCGCAGCGCCCGGAACTCGATCCCGAGCGCCAATTCGCCACCTTCTTCGCCTTGCTGGACAGGGCTGCCCGGCAGCGCGCCCGGCGCGCTGCTTAATGCATTTCGCCCAGAAGTATGCAGCGGTTCTGGGCGCGACAGGCATCGAAACAGCGACTGAAAAGCGCGTCGACTGAATTCGATTCGGCGCGAGGCACCTTAGTTCCGCGTAAGGCTTTGCTTACGCTGGCCTTTTGACCCGGCTCTTCAGCATTTCATAGGCGCGTTCACCGAGCAGGGCGCGCGCGGCGGTCTTGATGACCTTCTTGCGCCCTTCGGGCGAATTGATCTGCCTGAGCCGTGCCGGCAGGTTGCGGGCCGCCTGCTCCAGCGCCGGCAGGGAAAACGCGTCGGGAAAGCTCACGATGTTGGTTTCGACGCACAGCACGGGCTTGCCCGATAGCTTGGCGATCTTGAGCGCCTGCTCGTGCTCGCTCTCGATGAACAGGATGGCGTCCGACTTGCGATAGAACTCGGCCTTGAAGCTGCCATGCGCGCCAAGCCGCTGCCGCTCGGCCTTGCTCGGCAGGTCGAGCATGACGAGATGGTCATATTTGATCTCGTGCTTGGCCAGCCAGGCTTCAGTCAGCTTGCGATACTTTTCCAGCCGGCTGGTCACCAGCCAGCCGATCTTGCGCGTCGGCCCGAGAAGCGGCCGCGCCTCGGTGAGGAATTTCTCGTAGGCTGGGCCGTCGTCATTCTCGTCCGCCGTCGGATCGAGGCAAAGCACGCCGTCTATGTCGACGCAGCATTGCTCGAGGAAGACGTGGTGCATGAAGTTCCACTGGAACATCCTGGGATGCGGCACGACCTCGAAGACGATGTCGGTTTCGTTGTGCTGCGAAAGCAGGCCAAACACGGCCGCGTAGACGAAATCGCCCGGGATGCCGGCAGCCGCGATTTTGCTGCGCGCGTCGCGCATGGCGTTGCCGCCGCTAACGCTGTCGTCGATCACCAGGATCTTGCGCATTTCGGAATGCTGCCGATCGAGCGCCGCGCGCCGCTTGGTGATCCCCGAGGTGTAGATCTTGCCGGCGAGAAAGCTGTCGAGATCGGTCATCGGGATATTCGCCGTCAGGCTGACCAGCGTCGCGGCGAGGATGCCGCTTCGCGGCACGCCGACCACCAGGTCGATGTCGCGCGGCAGCCGGTGCAGGTTCCGCGCGATCGCGTCGTTCATGTCTGAGATCGATCGGTAATTCATGCTGTTGCCTAACCCTCAAAAGTCAGCAGTTTTGGGCTGTCCGGCCGCGGCCGGAATGCCTGGCGGTTTGCGCCGGCAAGGTCATTTCGCCTCGCTGGGCGCGGGCGAAAACCCGCGCGCCGGGATCAGCCGCAGGGCCTCCCGAAGCGCCTCGCGGCCGGCGCCGAAGGCGAGCGCGACGATGATGGTGACGACATAGGACAGCACGGCGCCGCCTGCGAGAGCGATGATGGGCTGCGCCTGCAGCATCGGCTTGGCGACCCAAACCAGGGCCAGCGCCAGATGCGCGCCGAGCACGAAGGGGGCGGCTGCGTGCAGCACATGGCTCGCCCGCAGCGGCCCGGCCTTGCCGACATAGAGCCAGAGGAAAGGCGTCCGCAAATATTCGCTGACCGCATAGGCGACCGCGACGCCGAGCGCGCCATAAGGAAGGCCGATGGCGAAGGCCAGCACCGAGGTGACGGCGGTGATGATGCCCCAGCGCATGAAATCGCCCGAACGGCCCTGGCTGACGAACAGCCATCCGGCCGGATTGTTGAGCGGCTGCAGCAGGCCGGCGAAGCCCAGCGCGAGGAAAATGTTGGCGCTCTCCCGCCATTGCGGGCCGAGCACGAAAGGAATGAGCGTATCCGACATGGCGGTGGCAAAGGCCACGCCCGGCAACGCCACCAGGAGGATCAGCGGCATGACGCGCAGATAGGCGCTGCGATAACGGTCCGGCTCGTCCTTCAGCCGCGAAAGTGCCGGCACCATCACCTTCGACAGCGGGTTGGTGATCTGGCTGAGCGGGAAAAGCAGCAGCTTGTAGGCGCGGTCGTAGAGGCCGAGCTGCGCCTCGCCCCAATATTTGCCGATCAGCACATTGTCGAGATTGCGGGCGAAGAAATTGGCGAAGTTGAAGCCGGTGATGCCGGCGCCGAAATTGATCAGCTGGCTGATGCCTTCGACCTTGCGCGGCAGCCCCGGACGCCAGCGCGATGACACCCAGTAGCAAAGCGTCGGCAACACGGCGCCGGTCAGCGTGCCGGCAAAAAGCGCCCAATAGGAGCGGTCGATGAAGGTCCAGCCGATCGAGACCACAAGGCCCGTAACGGCGCTGGCGACGTCGATGACGGCGAGCCGGCTGAATTCCATGCGGCGCGTCAGCAACGCCAGATGCTGGGCGCCGAGACCATAGGCCATGATCTGCAGGCCGAAGGCGGCAACCAGCCCGGTGACGCGCGGCTCGCCGTAGAAGGCGGCGACCAGGGGAGCCGCCGCAGCAAGCACGCAGGCCAGGATCGCGCTCACCGCCGTGTTGATCCAGAAGAGGTAGTTGACCTCCTCGTGCCGGATGCCGGTTTTCTGGATCGTCGCCTGGGTCAGGCCGAAATCCTGGAGCGCGATGAAGGCGAGCACCGGCGCGCACATCGCCACGACGCCGAAATCCTGCGGCGACAAAAGCCGCGACAGCACGATGACCGACACGATTTGGGTGGCGACCCGCACGCCCTGTGCCATCGCGGTGACGACGGCGCCGCGCCCGACCGATCTGCGCAGGGAGCCCTCGGGCGGATCGAATGCACTGGTTTCCAAATTCTGGATTCCTGATTTTGCGCCAGTCATCATCGCGACCGGCGCCCGCCGCCATGCACAAACTACCGCAAGAGGTTTTTGCAGCGCAACAAAAAATGTGCGTCGATTGCTACGCTGCACCAAAAATGTTGCGATGCAGCAAAAGCTGTACTAGCATCCCCTCTTGGGTGGCGGGCCCAAAAGCGGTCGAGTTTCATGCTGCATGTCTTGTACCTTGTGCATGACATATCCGACCCGGCGGTGCGCCGGAGGATAAAAATGCTCAGGGCAGGCGGCGCCGGGATAACCCTGGCGGGCTTCCGTCGCACCTCCAATCCGATCGCCGAGATCGAAGGCATCAAGCCCGTCGACCTCGGACCGACGCGCGATGGCCGATTCGCCCAGCGCATCGGCGCAGTTGCCAAGGCCGCCGTGTCGATCGGCGCCAAATTCGCGGGCCTGGCGCGACCCGACCTGATCATCGCGCGCAATCTCGAGATGCTGGCGCTTGCCAGCCGCGCCAGGCGCGCTTTCGGCGCCGGCGTGCCGATCGTCTACGAGTGCCTCGACATCCATCGGCTGGTGTTGCGCAACGACCTGATCGGCAAGACGCTGCGTGGCGCCGAGCGCCATCTGGCCCGCGACGTCAAGCTTCTGGTGACCAGCTCTCCCGCCTTCGTCGCCAATTATTTCAAGCCGTTCGGGCAAATCGCGGCGCCGGTCGAGCTGATCGAGAACAAATATTTCGACACCATGCCCGTGCCGGCGGATCATCGCCGCGAGGACGACAGTCCGGCGGCGCCGCCTTGGCGCATCGGCTGGTTCGGCGCGCTGCGCTGCCGGCGCTCGCTGGAACTCCTGGCCGAGTTCACCCGCCGGCAAGACGGACGCTTTGAAGTGGTGCTCAGGGGGCGTCCCGCGCTCTCCGAATTCCCGGATTTTCATGCCTTTGTCGAAGCCGAGCCCTGGCTTTCCTTCGGCGGCCCCTATCGTAATCCGGAGGACATGGCGGCGATCTACCGCGAGGTGCATTTCTCCTGGGCGATCGATTTCTTCGAGCAGGGCCAGAATTCCGAATGGCTGCTTCCCAACCGCCTCTACGAAGGCTGCCGCTTCGGCGCCGTGCCGATCTCGATGGCGAGCACCGAAACCGGCCGGTTCCTCAAGCAGCAGGACATCGGTGTGCTTCTGTCCGAGGCGACGTCCGAAGGACTCGACACCGCGCTCGGCCGAATGGGTCAGGAACACTACGGCAAGCTGAAGTCGCGGGTGCTGGCACGCAATCCGCGGACCTGGAGCTACGACCGCAGCGATTGCCTGGCTTTCGTCGACAAGTTGCGCGGCCTGACCGCCGGTCGCGGGAGCTTTGCGACCGAGGCGCTGGCATAGGATGGCTAAGAATGGACAAAACCCGATGACGCGCACGACGGCATCGAGCCTGATCGTCATCCCATGCCTCAACGAGGCCGCTCATATCGGCGGGCTGCTCCAGCGGTTGCGGCCGGCCGCGGCGCGGCTCGGCGCTCGCATCGTCGTGGCCGACGGCGGCAGCACCGATGGCACACAAGGCATCGTCGAAGAACTCGCTGCCGAGGATCCGCGCGTCATCCTGATCGCCAATCCGAAGCGCATCCAGAGCGCGGCCATCAACCTTGCTGTGGCGACCTTCGGCGACGACGCCGACTATCTTATCCGCATTGATGCGCATGGCGGGTATCCGGCCGATTATTGCGACAGGCTGGTCGAGGAAGCGCATGCCACGGGTGCGGATTCGGTCGTCGTCTCGATGCTGACCAGCGGCACGGGCGCGGTGCAGAAGGCCGTGGCGGCGGCGCAGAATTCCAGGCTCGGTACCGGCGGCTCCAAGCACCGCCACATGTCGGCCGGCGAGTGGGTCGATCACGGCCACCATGCGCTGATGCGCATTGCCGCGTTCCGCGCGGTGGGTGGCTATGACGAGAGCTTCAGCCACAACGAGGACGCCGAGCTCGATCACCGCCTCCGTCTGGCCGGCTACCGCATCTGGATGAGCGGCAAGACGCAGATGGTTTATTATCCGCGCTCCACCTTGAAGAGCCTGTTTTTCCAATATCTCGGCTATGGCCGCGGCCGCGCCAGGAACGTGCTCAAGCATCGCATGATGCCCAAGTTGCGGCAAATGATCCCGCTGCTGGTGTTTCCGGTGGTCCTGATGGCGCTCTTGTCTCCGATCTTTGTGCTGGCGGCCGTGCCGTTTCTGGTGTGGGCGGGTGTCTGCCTCGGTTACGGCATCCGGACCGCGATCAGCCAGCGCAACCCCGCCATCGCGTTGGCCGGCGTGTCGGTGATGGTCATGCATCTGGGCTGGTCCATGGGCTTTTGGCTGCAACTTTTCGGCCCGCAGCCGTCGCGTGAGGCGGCGTGATGGCTCCGAAGAAGAGCGGCAGCATCGACATCTGCATCTGCACTTTCCGCAGGCCGGAGCTTGCCGACACGCTGCGCTCCATCGCCGCGCTGGAGAACCCCGCCGGTTTCGAGATCGGCATCGTCGTTGCCGACAATGACGACGAGCCGAGCGCGCAGCCGCTGGTGAAGGCGCTGGCGCAGGAACTGAAGCTGCCGATCCGCTATCGCCACGCGCCGGCGCGCAACATCTCGATCGCTCGCAACGCCTGCCTCGATGCCAGCGTCTCGGGCCTCGTCGCCTTCATCGACGACGACGAGACGGCTTCGCCGGGCTGGCTCGTCGAACTCCTGGCGACCGCGGAGGCGACGGGCGCGACGGCCGTGCTCGGGCCGGTCCGCGCGATATATCGCCAGGACGCGCCGGACTGGATGCGCAAAGGCGATTTCCACTCGACCTTGCCCGTCTGGGTGCGCGGCGAGATCCGCACCGGCTACACCTGCAACGTCCTGCTCAGGATGACCGAGGAAAGCCTGCGCAACCGGCGCTTCAGCCTGGCGCGTGGCCAGACCGGCGGCGAGGACACCGAATTCTTCGATTCAGTGGTCAAGTCCGGCGGGCGCATCGCCTTTGCCTCCCAGGCCTTCGTCGACGAGGTGGTGCCGAGCTCGAGGGCCGCCTTCGACTGGCTGCGCCGCCGCCGCTTCCGCTTCGGGCAGACGCACGGCCATCTCATCGGGCGCAACATCGGCGGCCTGCGCCGCGTCTGCCAGATCGGTCTCGCCTCGGCGAAGGCGGGCTACTGCTTCGGTATGGCGCTTTTGGCCGCAGTCAGCCCGGTGCGACGGAACCGCAGCATGCTGCGCGGCATTATGCATCTCGGCGTCGTCAGCGGTTTGGTCGGAGTCCGCGAAATCCGCCAGTACGGCATCACTCAGCAGGAAGGGGAAAAGCGTGCAGCCTGACGTCAGCTTCGTCATCGCCGCTTACAACGCCGAGGCAACTCTCGACCGGGCGATCGCCAGCGCGATGGCCCAGCGCGATGTCGCGATCGAAGTCATCGTCGTCGACGACCGGTCGAACGACCGCACGCGCGATGTCGCGCGCGCTTATCCTCAGGACATCGTCACGGTGGTCGCGCTTCCCGCCAACCGCGGTCCTGGCGGCACCAGGAATGCCGGGCTCGATCTGGCCCGCGGCCGCTGGGTCGCCGTGCTCGATTCCGACGATGCCGTCCTGCCCGGCAGGCTGGCGGCCATGATCGCTAGGGCGGAGAAGGCGGGTGCCGAGATCGCGGTCGACAATGTCCAAGTCGTGCGCGAGGACGGCACGCCCGAAGACATGATGTTCCCGACCGGGTATCTCGAAGAACTCGGCGAAATCTCGCTGACCGACTATATCGCCGGCAACATCGTTTTCGAGTCCCGCTTCAACCTCGGATATCTGAAGCCGATCTTCCGGCGCCGTTTCCTGGACGACAATCAACTGCGCTACGACGAAAAGCTGCGCATCGGCGAAGACTACATTCTTCTGGCGAGCGCGCTGGCCAAAGGCGGCCGCTGCGTGGTCGAGCCGACCGTCGGCTACGTCTACCATATCCGCACCGGCTCGATCTCGCGCGTGCTCGAGTTGCATCATGTCGAGGCGATGGCCGAGGCCGATGCCGCGTTCGCGGCCGCGCATTTCATGGACGACGGCGCCAAGGCGGCTTTCGCCAGACGCGGCCGCAGCCTGCGCAAGGCCGCCTCGTTCCTGTCATTGGTGCACCACATCAAGGCGCGTGCGCCGCTGAAGGCGATACGCACGGCGCTCAGCGATCCGGCCGCGGTCCGGCATATGTCGATGCCGATCGCGGCTCGGCTGAGAAGGGTTGCGGCACAGTTTGCCGTGGGCACGGGGAGGTGAAGTATGCAGGCGCATGGAATGCGGTTTCATAGCCAGCGATAGGTAAAAAAGCGATATCCTCAGAAGGAATAAGCGATGCAGAAAGTCAGGAAGGCAGTCATACCGGTGGCGGGGCTCGGAACGCGGTTCCTGCCGGCGACCAAGTCGATGCCGAAGGAAATGCTGCCCGTCGTCGACAAGCCTGTCGTGCAATATGCCGTGGACGAGGCCTTCGAGGCCGGCATCGAGCACATCGTCTTCGTCACCGGGCGCAACAAGGCGGTCATCGAAGACTATTTCGACCTGCACCCTGAACTGATCGGGACCCTCGAGCAGACTGGCAAGAAGGCGCAGCTCCAATCGCTGGAAAGCTTGCTGCCGGTGGCCGGCGCCACCTCCTTCATCCGCCAGCAGTCGCCGCACGGTCTCGGCCATGCCGTATGGTGCGCACGCGACGTGATCGGCAACGAGCCCTTCGCGCTGCTGCTCCCCGACATGGTGTCCTTCGGCGCGCCGGGCTGCCTGGCGGAAACCGTCGACCTCTATCAGCGGACCGGCGGCAACGTCATCGCCGTCGAGCGCTGCGATCCTTCGGAAACCAGCAAATACGGCATCGTCGGCCGCGGCGCCGAGGTGGCCTCGGGCTTCGAAGTAACCGCCATGGTCGAGAAGCCGGCCCCCGCCAACGCGCCGTCGAACTTCTACATCAACGGCCGCTATATCCTGCAGCCGGAGATCTTCGCCCTGCTCGGCACCCAGCAACGCGGCGCCGGCAACGAGATCCAACTCACCGACGCCATGGTTCGACTGGCTGAAAGCCAGCCTTTCTATGCCCAGCCCTTCAACGGCCGCATGTTCGACTGCGGCTCCAAGGAGGGCTTCATCGAGGCCACCATCGCCTTTGCTCTGGCGCGCGACGACATGAAAGGACCTGTCTTCGAAATGCTGCAGCAATTCGTCCGGTCGCACGAGCGCCGGGAAGTAGCCGCATAATGCCCAAATTTTGGGTGCATATGCGAAATCGCGATGGCGCGACAGCCGCGCAAGCGCTTGGCCTTCTTGGCCGGGCGCTCCGTGGCACGAATGTTGCGTGGCCTTTTCTGGTAACGACGACACTCTTCGAAGGCCGGTAGCGCCTGCAACCTGGAATTGGACCGACGATGAATTATGCCAACTTTCCTCTCGACAAGAGGATGCCATTGCCCAGCACCGAACCGGAAAAGGGTGAAGACTTCATCGACATCGAGCGTCTGCTTGGCATGGCCGCCCGGCAGGCCAAGGTGGTGGCGGTCTGCGCCGTCATCGGTCTGTTCCTGGGTGTGATTTATCTCCAGACGACGCCCAAGCAATACACCTCCCTTGCGAGCGTGCTGATTGACGACGGCCTGAACAAGGTCGTGGACGACATTTCGGCTGTCAGTGCCACGCAGCAGACGGACGCGACGATCCTCAGCCAGATCGAGATACTCAACTCGGCGCGGCTGGCATCGGAGGTGGTCGACAAGCTGAAGCTGGACCAGAACCAGGAATTCATGAACCCGCCGCAATCGGCTTTGGCCCAGGGAATCGGATTCTTGCGCGGCATCGTCGGCTATTTCCGCAGCGGCGGCGCCAACCAAATCCCCGGGATCGAGAATGTCGATGCCGCAACGCGCGAAGCCATGATGAAGGCGGCAACCCATGACTACGCGGTCCTCGTGCTGCAAACCGGATTGATGGCGGATCGCAACGGCCGCAGCAATGTCATCAGCATCGGCTATCAGTCGACCAATCCGGCTTTGGCCACGGCCATCACCAAGGCCTATGCGGACGCCTACCTTGCCGACCAGCTCAACGCCAGCTTCGACGCCACCGAGCGCGCGGCCGTTTGGCTGCAGGGCCGGCTGACCGAACTGCGCGAAAGCTCGCAGGCAGCTGCGCTGGCGGTCGAGAAGTTCAGGGCCGAGCACGGGCTTTCCGCAAACAGCGACGGCCAGTTGCTCAGCGACAAGCAACTCGCCGACCTGAACGCCCAGCTCATCGTCGCGCAGGCCGATACAGCCCGCGCCAGCGCCCGCTACCAGCAGTACAAGGCGATCGTCGACAGCGGCTCCGAAAGCGCCTTCAACGATTCGGCGATAGCGGCCGATCAGCCGAGCAGCTCGGTCATCATCGCGCTGAAAACCCGCTATCTCGCGATCGCCAAGCGGTTGCAGGACGTCGAGAACAACTTCGGCAAGGATCACCCGCAGGCGGTTGCGCTGGCCAAGGAGAAGGCCGACGTCTCGGCGCAGATCTTCGGACAGCTGAAACAGATCACCGAAAGCTACCGAAACGACTATCAGGTGGCGCAGGCGCGCGAGACCGCGCTTAGGGAGAAAATCGCCACCCAGGCAGGCAAGAGCTCGATCGACAACCAGTCGCAGGTCAGGCTGAAGGAGCTCGATCAGCAGGCGCAGGCGCTGACCACGCTCTATCAGACTTTCCTTAGCCGTTACGAGGAAGCGTCGCAGCAGCAGTCATTCCCGGTCGGCAAGGTCCGCATCATCTCCGACGCGTCGATGCCTCTCACCGCCTCGGCTCCGCGCACCTTGCGTGTGCTGGCGCTCTCGCTGGTGCTTGGCCTCATGCTCGGCGCCGGCTGCGGAGGCCTGAACGAATTCAACGAGCGCTTCTTCCGGACAGGCGAGGACATTCGCGACCGTGTCGGCCTGAAGTTCCTCGGCTATCTGCCGACGATCGGTGGCGGCAAGGCCAAGGAGTCGAAGCCGGACGACTTGCCGGCTGACGGCAAGGTCACCAGCCTGTCGGCCGCCGAGAAACGGGCGCGCATGCGGGTGAGCCTCGATGCGCCGGCCTCGATGTTCGCCGAGACGCTCCGCAACGCCAAGATCGCTTTCGACGTGGTGATGGAAGACAAGGGCAGCCGAGTGATCGGCGTCATCTCCGTCCTGCCCGGCGAAGGCAAGTCGACGGTTGCGGCGAACCTCGCCGGTCTGCTCGCCGCCAACGGCGCCAAGACTTTGCTGATCGATGGCGACCTGCGCAATCCGGGCCTCAGCCGCAGCCTCGGCATGGAGTCGGAGCACGGGCTGATGGAAGCGGTGGTCAATGGACAGACCTGGCAGTCGGTCGGCAAGGTCGACCGCCAGACCAAGCTGGCGATCATCCCGGCCGTGGTGCGCGGCCAGTTCTCGCACACCAGCGAGCTTCTCGGCTCCGCCGGCATGCGGCGTTTCATCGAGAACGCCAAGGAGACGTTCGAATACATCATCGTCGACCTGCCGCCGCTCGGCCCGGTGGTCGACGCCAAGGCCTTCGCGCCGTTGGTCGACGGCTTCGTGCTCGTCACCGAGTGGGGACGCACGCCACGCGCCATGGTGCGCTCGATGCTGGAGTCGGAACCCTACATCGCCGAAAAGATCACCGGCGCGGTGCTCAACAAGGTCGAGCTGAAGAAGCTGGCGAAATACGGCTCTCTCGGCGGTTCGGAAAAGTTCTTCGACCGCTATTCGAGTTACTACCTCGAGAAGTCGGAATCGCGCGCCAAGCAGGCCGCCTAAAGCAGTTCATCCGACGAAAAGCCGCGGCGGTTATTCTCCGGTCGACAGCAGCCGCCCATATTTGCCGACGATCCTGAGGGCGGTCAGCCGGCCGCTCTGGAAGGCGCCGGTGTCGATGCCGAGCCGGCGCCCGTCGAGCGTCGGAACGTCCACGATCGTATGTCCGTGCACGACCCAGCGATCGAGGCGGTGAGCCGCCGCCAGGAACTCGGATCGTATGTTGAGCAGGTCGGCCTCGTCCTGCGCTTCGAGCGCGATGCCGGGCCGGATGCCGGCATGGACGAAAAGGAACCGCTCCGAACAGATCATCACCGGCAGCGTGCGCATGAAGGCGACGTGGGTGGCCGGAATGGCCTCCCGGATACGCTCGACTACCTCTTCGCTCGATCCGTAGAGATCGGCCAGGCGGTCGGGATCGATACCGTAGGAGAACAGCGTTTCCCGTCCGCCGACGCGGAGCCACGGCTCCAGTGACAGATGGCCGTCGAGATAGGCGAGCATCGCCACTTCGTGGTTCCCGGCAAGGCACACGCGCATGAAACCTTCTGGCGGCGGTGCCATCAAATGCTCGACCACGCGCCGCGAATTGGGCCCGCGGTCGACATAGTCGCCCAGCATGATGATGATCTTGCGGCCGCGGAACTGCAGCGCGTCGGCCTCGATCTTCTGCTCCAGCGTGCGCAGCTCGTCGTAGCAGCCATGCACGTCGCCGATCGCGTAGACCACCGTGTCGCGCATATCCATCATCAGCCGTTCGCGCGGCAAGGGCCGGGGTCGTCTCGATCGTTGGAACAGGCTCACGGATTGAGGCTCGGTACTCAAACTAGGGTCATGCCACGGAGCGTGGACCAAGCCTCGATATCATGTCGAATGCAAACATTTCCACACCGGGCTGCTCGATGCACATCGCCAAAAAGGCGCAGCGGTCTTGGCAAAACGACGTGCGTCAATACCCCGAAAAGCGTCGCCTGAACCGTTTCGGCGCGATGCGCTTTAGGCCGCTTTGAGCCGATAGCGGAAAAGCGTGCGGTCGAGCAGCATGCGGACGCGCGGCTCGGCCTCGGCCGCCACCAGCCAGCTTGCCGCGATCATGGCCATGCCGACGATCGGGATCGAAACCAGATATGGCACGCCGGCGCGGATCAGGACGCCGAGCAGCGCCGCGCCGACGACATCGTGGATGAGGTAGAGCGGATAGGTCATCAGCCCGATCCGGCGCCAGCCGCCCCAGGAAAGGTTGAGGCGCAGCGACCAAGCCATCAGCGCTACCGCGGCCAGGAAGATGATGATCGGCGGCGCATAGGGCATCGCCGCTTCCACCTTGATGCTGTGCACGTCGACCGAGCTTACGATCTGCAGCGCCCCTCCGGCGAGAAACAGCGCCGAGAAGCAGAGCCGTGCCGCTGTCACCGCCTTGAAGCGCATCAGCCAGATCAGCACGCCGACCGCGAAGAACGCGCCGTGATGCACCAGGGTGAGCTGCAGCCAGCGCGCCTCCGCGAGATCGGTCCAGCCGAAGGCGAAATAGAGACACCAGAACACCGTGCTGAGCAGGCCGATGATGACGGCGACAGCTTCCATCAGGTCGAATCGGCCGAACCGCAGCAGGGTCCAGACGATGGCGTAGAAGGCGATCTCGATGCCGAGCGTCCAGTAGACACTGTCGACCCATGGCTCGAACGGCACGAACAGCGCCGTGCGGGCAAGTCGCACCACGGCATCGGTCGGCCAGGAAAGACCGACCATCAGCAGCACGATCGCGGAGATGGGCGCGCAGACCCAGACCGCCGGCGCCAGCCGTCTGACACGAGCTTCGAAGAACTTCAGCGGGGTCGAATTCTCGGCGCTGAATGCGATGACGAAGCCGCTGATGACGAAGAACACCTGAACGCCGACCCAGCCGGAGCCGACAAACGCCATTTCGGGATGGGCAGGGATGCCGCCGGTCGAGCGCGCCGACACGCCGTCGGGAAACGCCCATACCCAGAAGCCGTAGTGATAGAACATCACCATGACGGCGGCGAAGAAACGCAAAATGTCGACGCCGCCGAATGTGGTCTTGTGCTGAGCCATGCCGTGCCTTCGGAACGGCCCCCCGGGCAGACTTCTAGGGGGTGCTGCTGCATTGCACAACAGTCGATTGCAGCGCAGGATGCATTCGTGAGGCTGCCTCGCGTTGCGATCCCGCGAGCGGCTAGATCCCGATGCCGCGCCCCTTGAGCGCCGCCGTGATCTCGTCGAGGATCGCGGGATCGTCGATGGTCGCCGGCATCGTCCATTCCTCCTTGTCGGCGATCTTCTGCATCGTGCCGCGCAGGATCTTGCCGGAGCGCGTCTTCGGCAGCCGCTTGATCGTCACCACCGTCTTGAAGGCTGCGACCGGGCCGATCCGCTCGCGCACCAGGCCCACCACCTCGCTTTCGATGGCGCCGGTGTCGCGCGCCACACCGGCGTTGAGCACGACGAAGCCGAGCGGCACCTGACCTTTCATCGCGTCGGCGATGCCGATCACGGCGCATTCGGCGACGTCCGGATGCGCGGCCAGCACCTCCTCCATCGCGCCGGTCGAGAGGCGGTGCCCGGCGACGTTGATGATGTCGTCGGTGCGGGCCATGACGTAGAGATAGCCGTCCTCGTCCATCATGCCGGCGTCGGCCGTCTTGTAGAAACCGGGGAACTCCTCGAGATAGGCTTGGCGGAAGCGGGCGTCGGCGTTCCAGAGCGTCGGCAGGCAGCCTGCCGGCAGCGGCAGCTTGACCACGACATTGCCGAGCGTGCCGCGCGGCACCTCGTGGCCGGCATCGTCGAGAATACGAATATCGTAGCCCGGCATCGGCACGCCCGGCGAGCCGTATTTCACCGGCAAAAGCCCGAGCCCGGCCGGGTTGATGGTCATTGGCGAGCCGGTCTCGGTCTGCCACCAATGGTCGATCACCGGACGGTTGAGCTTCTGCTCTGCCCATTTGATGGTCTCGGGGTCGGCGCGCTCGCCGGCGAGGAACAGCGTGCGGAATTTCGACAGATCGTATTTCGGCACGAACTCGCCGCGCGGATCCTGCCCCTTGATGGCGCGAAAGGCGGTCGGCGCCGTGAACAGCGCCACCACACCGTGTTCCGAGATCACCCGCCAGTAGGTGCCGGCGTCCGGCGTGCCGATCGGCTTGCCTTCGAAGAGCACGCTGGTGCAGCCATGCAGAAGCGGCCCGTAGACGATGTAGGAATGGCCGACCACCCAGCCGACGTCGGAGGCCGCCCAGAACACCTCGCCGGGGTTGACGCCGAACTCGTTGTCCATCGTCCATTTCAGCGCGACCATGTGACCGCCATTGTCGCGCACGATGCCCTTCGGCTGCCCGGTCGTGCCGGAGGTGTAGATGATGTAGAGCGGGTCGGTGGCCAAGACCGGCACGCAGTCGACATTGGCGCCGGCGGCGCGCTCGCGGGCGACCGCATCGGCATAGTCGATGTCGTAATTGTCCTTCATCTCGCAGCGCAATTGCTCGCGCTGAAGGATCAGGCAGGCATCGGGCTTGTGCTTCGACATCTCGATCGCCTTGTCGAGCAGCGGCTTGTAGGCGACGACGCGTCCCGGCTCCAGGCCGCAGGAGGCGGTGATGATCAGCTTCGGCCTGGCGTCGTCGATGCGGGTCGCGAGCTCATGCGAGGCGAAGCCGCCGAACACCACTGAATGCACGGCGCCGATGCGGGCCGAGGCTAGCATGGCGATCGCCGCTTCCGCCACCATCGGCATGTAGATAATCACCCGATCGCCCTTGCCGATGCCACGGTTCTTGAGGACAGAGGCGAGCGCGACCACCTCGCGCTTCAGTTCGGCATAGGTGAATTTCCGGATCGTGCCGGTGATCGCGCTGTCATGGATCAGCGCCAGCTGGTCGGCGCGCCCCCCCGCCACGTGGCGGTCGATGGCATTGAAGCAGGTGTTGCAGGTGGCGCCTGTGAACCAGCGGCCATAGACGCCCGCCGCCGGATCGAAGACCTTTTCGGCTGGCGAATACCAGTCGATCGCTTTGGCCGCTTCGGCCCAGAACGCTATGGGGTCGCGTTTCCAGCCCTCATAGACTTCGTGGTAGCGTGAGGCCATCGACTTTTCCTCCCCAGGAACATTCCGTCGTATGGCAATAGCCTAAGCCGCTTTGGCCGGCCATGTCTCCTCGCATTTTGGTCGGCGTTGCCGGCAAACGGATCCAGCCGCTCCCGGATCGGAGCGCGCTATGACGTCAGCAAGTGAATTCGGCTTAGAGCGGCAGTGCTGCCAGCATCAGCCCGACACCGCCGGCTATTAGAATGGCGGCGGCCAATGCCTTCCGATGGCGTTCGAATGCCGTCGGAGCGCGATCCCAGTTGTAACGCATACTGTCCACTCCCCAAAAAGCCGGCAGACTCTTAGCTTACTTATGGGAAAGATGGCAACCCTGGCGCGAACGGCGGCTTGATAGTGGTTCCAGCCCACCATCATTCTCGCGCGAGTTGGATAGTCTTTCCGGGGAAGTTTTGATGGAAAGAACTTACGAAAAACCGGTTCCGGTCAGGCGCGGGAAGCTGTCGAGCATCGTTGCGGGCCCGAGTGGCCCGATAGGCCCGGCCGTCTGACACGCAGCGTTGCCCGCTTGGCAATGGACAGCGACGGCATGCCGCGCTAATTGCAGTTCGGCATAGGGAGGGGGCGTATGGCTGAAATCGCCTTTGAAACGGTTCTGCGGATGGCGGACGACGCCTCCGTGCAGCATGTCGGCGACGGCGCCGTGGTGCTTCTGGCGCGCAGCGGCCAGCTTTACACCTGCAACGGCACCACCGAAGCGTTCCTCGACAAGGTCGACGGCGCCCGCAGCCTCGACCACATCGTCGATCTGCTGTCGGAAGAATTCGAGGTCGACAAGGCGACGCTCGGCGACGACATGACGGCGCTGGCCGCCGAGCTGGTGGCCGAAGGCATCCTTGCCGACCCGGGCGCGTGATGGCCGGCGGACCGTTCCTGCGCGCCCTGTTCCGCACTCATCTGTGGCTCAGCGCCCGGCTGATACCGGTACTGGTCGTCCGGCGCGACTTCGAAAGCGTGCTGAAATTGGCGCCGCTGCAATTGCGCACACCCTATCGTGGCCTGCCATGGAGCTACGTCGTCAGCCGCGTCAACCGCACGGTTCGGCATCCCTGGGTGATGCGTGATCGCAGATGCCTGAGGGAAGGGCTGCTCGGTTTCCGCTTCCTGCGGATGGCGGGTTTCAATCCCGACCTCCATTTCGGTGTCGATGCCAAATCGATGCATGAGCCGCGCCTTTCGGCGCATTGCTGGGTTTGCCTCGACGGCAAGCCGGTGGTCAGCGACAGCCTTCCCGACATGGTTGAAATCTATCGCCACCCCGGCGGCAGCGTGAAGGCGCGCGCCGCTTGACCGGCGCCGCAGCCACCGTTTGCTATGACCTGAACGGCCAGGTCATCGGCATATCGGCAGAGCGCGCCGAGCTCTGGCCGAGCTTCGATCTGATGCTCGGCACATTGCGCGTCAATGAAGCGGTCGAACCCGGCTTTCGCATCGATATCCTCGAAACGTCGGCGCTGCCCGAAAACCCGGAGGGGAAGCTCGCCTTCGACGGCGAAGTGCCGCTGGACGGCCATTGCCGCATCATCGACGCCGACGACGTCGTCCATCTGGTCTTTCCCGGCCTCCAGACGGCCTCGATCCGTGCCGACGAGGGCTCGGCCGAAATCCGCGTTCATCCCGACAGCAAGGTCAAATGGACGCTGCTGATGATGGTGCTGGATGCCGCGCTCGATTCCGGCGGGCAGTACATGCTCCATACCGCCGGTCTGACGCTGCCCGATAGCGGGGCGCTCGTGCTAATCCATGCGCCGAGCGGCACTGGCAAGTCGACAACTTCAATGGCGCTGGCATCGCAGGGCTTCGGCCTATGCTCGGACGATGTGATGATCCTCGGTGCAACATCTGAAGGCACCCTAGCCTGGGGCATGCCGCGTAAGGTGAAGATCCATCGCAACACCGCGGCGATGCTGCCATTCCTCTCGCCCTGCCTTGGCGACAGATGGGACGCCGAGGGCGAGCAGGCCGTCTCGCTGGAGCGTCTCGCCGAGATCATTCGCATCGAGGACGTCCGTCCCAGGCCGGTCTCGGCGCTGCTGCATCTGGCGCGCTCGACCGACCGCCACACCCGGCTCACGCGCTTGGCCAGGACCGATGCGATGGTCGCGCTTGCCACCGACAATGTCAGGACCGGCCTGACCGGCCTGTTGCCGATGCAGCAACGACGGATGGCGTCGATCGCGGCACTGGTCAGGGCCGTCCCCACTTTCACCCTGGAAGTCGGCTCAAGCCCGGCCGATGCAGCGGGGCTGATCCGCGGCGCGGTGGAGGAGTAGATCTCCAAACGGGCTTTCAGGCCGGATAGGGCCTTGGCCGGGCAAGCCGCTGGACCCAGCGGAAGGCGTCGCGGCTAAGGCGCGAGCGCATCTTGTCCCGCGAATTGACCCTGAGCAGCACGTTGCCGGTGATCAGCCATTTGGCGAGCCGTATCGACAGATCGGGCTTGATGCGGTTGGCAAGGGCGATCGCGCGCGGCTCGTCGAACAGCCGCCCGGTCACATTGAGCACGGTCGCCAGCTCGAGCTCGATGCCGGTCATACGCGCGGCATCGAGAAGGCGCGCTTCGGCTTCCGGCGATTGCAGCGCGCGCACACCTTGCAGCACGTCGATACAGAGCTGCAGCCGGTGGAATTTGTGGCCTCCGGCGGCATGAACGATGGCGATGGTGAGCAGCGACGCCGGCGTGTCGGCCTCGCCGCCGTCAATGATCTGCAACTCGCGGAAGCCGAGCGACAGGCGCCGCCGCATGCCGGTGTCATGCACCAGATTGCCATGCAGCTCGATCAGCAGGCTGGAGTTCTCCTTCTCCAGCCACTTGAACTCCTGCAACTCATGCGATTCGGCCTCGCCACTGGCAAGCGTGAAGCCGCATTCGGCGATCACGTTGTTGGCCTCGCCGATGCTGGCCGGATCGACAAGTATGTCGATGTCGGTGAACGGCCGATCGGCAGCATGGCGATAAAGCTTGCGCGCGAACACCGGGCCCTTGACGATGCGAGCCGCAACGCCTTTCGCGGCCAAGGCCTTCATGATGCGGTCGCCGTGATATTGCAGCAGCATCGACTGCCCGGTCGCCAGTGTAGCCTGATCGCGAAGCCCGGAGAGTTTTTGCCGCAGGGCGGCATCGTTCGGCAGATCGGCCTCGCCGATTTCCCGAAGCTTGCGCAGCATGATCGGCAGCACGCCGTGGAACTCGGCATTGGCGAGCAGCGCCATGAGGCTGCTTGCCGAGAGGGCCCCGCCCCGCTCGGACGGCGCCTCCGGATCGGCAAATTCGAGCAGCAGCTTTTCTTCGGCAGGTGAAAGCGGGAGCAGCATCAACCGGGCAATATCGCGAACAACAGGCGACCATGGTCGCAGAAAAGCCCGCGCGACGCTACATCCCCCAGCGCAGCGCCGCCGTGTGCACCGGAGCGTCCCAAAGCGCCGTCGTCTCATCCTCGAGCACCGTCAGCGTGATCGAGCAGCCTGCCATGTCGAGCGAGGTGACATAGGAGCCGACCAGCGAGCGGGTCACCGTCACACCTCTCTTCTCGAAGATTTTTCGCGCGCTGTTGTACATCAAATAAAGCTCCATCGACGGCGTGCCGCCGAAGCCGTTGACGAAAAGAAGCGCCGGTCCCCTGGCGCGGTCACCAAGATCGCCGAGGATTGCCGTGCAGATCTCCTCGGCGATGGCGTCGGCACTCTTCAGATCATCGCGCCGCCGGCCGGGCTCGCCATGGATGCCGACGCCGAATTCCATCTCGTTGTCGCCAATGTCGAAGGTCGGCCTGCCCGCAGCCGGCACCGTGCAACTGGTCAGCGCCACGCCCATCGAGCGCGTCGCGGCGTTGACGCGGTCGCCCAGCGCCTTGAGCTCGGGCAGTGGCATGCCTTGCTCGGCCGCGGCGCCGACGATCTTCTCCACCACCAGCGTGCCGGCCACGCCGCGCCGACCGGTGGTGTAGGACGAATTCTCGACCGCGACGTCGTCATTGGTCACCACCTGCAGAACGCCGTCCGATATTTCGGCGGCCATGTCGAAATTCATCACGTCGCCTTCATAGTTTTTGACGATAAACAGGCAGCCGGCGCCGGTGTCGACGGCTTGCGCGGCCGCGAGCATCTGGTCGGGCGTCGGCGAGGTGAAGACCTGGCCGGGGCAGGCGGCGTCGAGCATGCCGTGGCCAACCAGCCCGCCATGCAGCGGCTCGTGGCCGGAGCCGCCACCCGAGATCAGCGCTACCTTGCCCGGTTTCAGCGTCTTGCGGCGAACGAATTTGTGCTCGTCGCCGATCGCGAGGATGTCGGAATGCGCGGCGACGAAGCCATCGAGGCTTTCGGTGAGGACCGTGTCCACCGAATTCAGAAACTTCTTCATGGCAGTCCTCCCGAATAGAGATCGCTCAGCCGCTGCCCCTGCCGGCGATGCTGGTGATCTTCTGGATGAATTCGTTGATCGCTCGGTCGAGCGCTGCGTTCTGCTTGTCGTCGCCGAAATCCGGCACGATGAGCGAGACGTGGCGCGTCTTGCGCGGACCCGAAGCCGCCGGCAGCTTGCCCGGATGCGCCTGGTGGTAGGCGGCCAGGAACTGGTCGCGCTCGGCCGGGCTGAAATGGCAGACGGAAAAGATAGCCGGCAAATGCTTCGACGGGATGGGGATCGAATAGGCCGGGCTGGAGATTTGCGTGACGAAACTGCGATGCTTGCCGAGCGCATCGGCAAGTCGCTGGCGCATGCCGGAAGGCCGCTGGTCGATGACTTGCGACAGGATGGTCTTATACGCGCGGATCGCGTCTTCCGCGCCGGCTTCTTGTATCTTGGCTGGCCTGGCCATGCTGTGCTTACACCGGGACGTCCGCTATGGCCGCCTTGGCCATGGCGAGTTGCGCCGGAGACACCGATAGGTCGCGCAGGCCGGCCTCAATCAGCGCCGGAATGGCGGCCGGATCGCCGCCCGCATCGCCACAGAGGCTGACCGGAATTCCTTTCTCGCGCCCGAAGGCCGCGACCGAAGCGATCAGCCGCATCACAGCCGGATGGCGGACAGCGTTGAGATGTGCAACGGCGGCGTTGTCACGCGCGGCTGCCATCACATATTGCGTCAGGTCGTTGGAGCCGATCGAGAAGAAGGCAACGTCGGCAAAAGCCTCCGGCGCGATGGCCACCGAAGGGACCTCGACCATGATGCCCAGCGGCGGCAGCTTGTGCGCAACACCGCGCGACGCGAGAGCGGCCTCCTCCTCCGCAAACAACGCGGCGGCCTGCCTGTGCTCTTCGGCCCTGGCGATCATCGGAAACATCACCTTCAGATTGCCGTGGACGGCGGCGCGCAGCAATGCCCGGATTTGCACCCGGAAGATGTCGCTCCGCGCCAGCGACAGCCTGATACCGCGCAGGCCGAGAAACGGGTTGGTCTCCTCGACGGTGAAGTCGGGGATCGGTTTGTCGCCGCCGGCATCGATGGTGCGGATGGTCACCGGTTTTTCTCCGGCCCATTCCAGCACCTTTCGGTAGGCTTGGTACTGTGTCTCCTCGTCCGGCAGGGCCTTGCCGAACAGGAATTCGGTGCGCATGAGCCCGACGCCATCACAGGTCGCAATGTCGATGCCGTCGACATCGGAAGGGTAGGCAATGTTTACCTGCACCCGCACCGACGTGCCGGCCTTGGTCGCCGCCGGCTGGGCGAGAAAAGTCTGCGCCTGGCCTTGTCGCGCCGCGAAGGAGGAGGATGATTGCCGGAACGCCTCGATCTCCTTCGGCGAGGGCGAGAGCACGATGCCGCCATGCTCGGCGTCGAGCAGCGCGTTTCCGGTGGGCTCGTCCGCAAAGGCACCAAGCCCCACCACCATCGGCACGCCGCGCGAGCGTGCCAGCATGGCGACATGGCTGGCGGTGCTGCCGGCCTCGAGCGCAATGCCGCCGCCTCTGCTCCAGTCGGTTTCGAGGAAACGCGTCGGCGCGATGTCCAGGCCATAGAGGATGGCGCCGAGGGGCGCCGCGGTCTCGCTATCCTCGCTCAGCGCTCGCAGCACCTGGTCGCGGATGTCGCGCAAGTCCGAGGCGCGTGCCCGGAAATAGTCCTGGTCGGACGCCTCATAGCCGGCGATCTCGGCATCCAGTGCTTGCCGCCAGGCAGCGTCGGCCGGCTCTCCGGAGCCGAGCGCCGCGAAGGCGGGCGCGCTCAGCGCGACGTCCTCCAGCATGGCGATGTGGAATTCGAGGATGCCGGCGGCATCGCCATCGGCCGTCTCGACAAGCGAGGTCAGCCGGCTCACCGCCTTGCCGATGGCCGCCTTCAGCGCTGCTTTCTCCTCCGCCTCGCTCGCCTTAGCCACATAAGCAGCCGGTGGACGGTCGAGGTTGAACAGCGGCCCTTCGGCGTAGCCGGGAGAGGCAGGGATGCCCTCAATCCGCATGGCCCGCATTCCTTGCGGATTGAGAGGGCGGCAGACCCGGCTCAAGCGGAGCGGGCATGATCCGCATCCTCGTCGAAATCGCGCTGCACCAGGCCGACCAGCGCTTCGACCGCGTTGCTTGCGCCGTCGCCTCGCGCCCTTATGTGCAGCACGGTTCCTTTCGGCGCCTTGGCCGCCATGACCTTGACGATGCTCTTGGCATCGAACCAGGGGCCGTTGGCGGCGACTGCCACCTCCACCTCGGCCGTGAACGACTTGGCGAGCTTGGTGAACTTCACCGAAGGGCGCGCGTGCAGGCCCACCTCGTGGGTGATCAGAACCGTGGCTTCGGCGGATGCGGACATTCAGTCGATTCCCGTTCACTCACGACGGCGACAATTCATGCGCCGTCGCCACCACTTCCTTGAGCGATGCGCCGCCGGACGATTCCGTCGCCGCCATCACCGCACCCTCGACGATCGGCGCATTGCAGACGACTATTCTGCGGGATCGCGGCTCGCCGATCATTTCGACCGCCATCTCGCTGTTGGTCTCGGCGCCGCCGAGATCGACCAGGATGGCGACGCCCGCTTCCGACCAGGCCTTGTCGATCGCGCCCATGATCGCCTCGACGCTGGTGCCGAGCCCGCCATGGCCGTTTCCGCCGCACCATGCAAGCGGCACTTCGTCGCCCACCATCTGGCGCACCATGTCGGCCGTGCCTTCGGCGACAAGCGGCGAATGCGAGACGATGACGATACCGACATTGCTCATCAAGAACCCTCGATTGCTTCAGCGACTGCGCGCACCAAGAGCGCGGTCGACCGCGCCCCGGCGTCCATATGCCCGATCGAGCGCTCCCCCAGGAAAGAGGCGCGCCCACGCAAGGCCTTCATCGGCACGGTGGCCTCGGCCGCCTTGTCGGCGGCGTCTGCGATTGCGCCAGCCGTCTTGCCCTGCGCCAGTGCCTCATACACCGGCTGCAGCACGTCGAGCATCGTTTTTTGCCCCGGCTGCGATTTGCCGCGCGCCGAAACCGCCTCGATCGCCTTACCCAGCGCCGCTGTCAGCGCGGCGCGGTCGGGCGTGCCGGACAGTTCCTTGCCGAGCGCCATGAACAGAGTACCGAACAAGGGCCCGGAGGCTCCACCGACGGTCATCACCAGCTTGGTGCCGATCGCCTTCAGCGCGTCCGGCAGCGGTTTTGCCGCGATTGCGGCCTTTTCGGCGCGCACCGCCTCGAAGCCCCGCTTCATGTTCAGCCCATGGTCGCCGTCGCCGATCGCCTGGTCGAGCGCGGTCAGCTCGTCGGCATGCGCCGCGATCGTATCCGCAGTTGCCGCGATCAATTGTGAGAAATCGGATGCGGCCATCGCCTGTCCTTCACGCCGGGGCGAACATGGCCACCACGGCCGCGAACGCCTCGGCAACTGCAAACGCGCCCGGATCCGCTATGTCAAGCTGGCGGCCGATATAGGCCGAGCGACCGGCCTTCGCCTTCTGCATCGCCGCCGTCGCCTGCGCGCCGCTCCGCGCGGCCGAAGCAGCCGCCTCCAGCCCGTTCGTGTCGAGCGCCTTCAGAGCCGGCTCCAGGGCGTCGACCATTGTGCGGTCGCCGAGCTTCGCGCCGCCGTAGAAGGTCATGCGGTCAAGGCCGGCGAGCAGCGCCTTGCTGAGCGGCGCGCCGCCGTTGAGCGACTGCGCGGCAGCCGTGAAGAAGATCGACAAAAGCACGCCGCTGGAACCGCCCATAGAAGTTCCCAATGTATCGCCGATTGTGGCGAGCGTTGCGGCCTTGTCCGCAAGCGGCAGCGTGTCGACGCGGTCGAGCACGCTGCGTGCGCCGGTCGCCACCGTCGATCCGGTGTCGCCGTCGCCGGCTTCGGCGTCGAGGCCATTCAGAGCCTCCTCGAGCGAGATCAGCTTCTCGCAGACCGCAGCAATGAGCCGCTCGGCGCCGGCGTCACGGCTGGCCGCCTTGGCGATGTCGCGACCTGCCGGCTGGGCTGTGGCCACCACGACCGGCGGGCGAACCGGCCTGGCCGGCAGCCAGGCATGCGGGCCGACCGGCGCCAGCAGCGCCGCCTCGCGCTCCGCCTCGAGCCTGATCAGCGACAGCGAAAACCCGTTCATGTTGAGCGCGGTCATCAGATGTCCGGGACCGATCGTCAGCGTCACCGCTTTTGCCAGCGGCGAGGCCAGCACGGCATTGGCGATCAACGACATTTCGAGCGGCGGTACCGATCCGAGATTGTTGATCAGCAAGGCATAGCGGCTGCCGGCATCGAGCCGGGCCGCGAGGCGGTCGGCCATGATGGCGACGAGCGCACTGGCGCTCTGCAGGGTTATGCGCTCCACGCCCGGCTCGCCATGGATGCCGAGACCGAGTTCGCCATCGCCGGCGCCGAAGCGGTCCTCGTGGGTCTGGCCGGGGATCGAGCAGGAGGAGAGCGAGATGCCGAGCGAAACGATGTCCTTCGCCGCCGCCCGCGCTGCCGCCGCGACCGAGGCTAGGTCATGGCCGGATTCGGAAAGATGTCCGGCGATCTTGTGCACGAACAGCGTGCCGGCGATGCCGCGCGGCTGTGCGATGTCGGGCAGCGCGATGTCGTCGCCGACGATCACCATGTCGACCGCGAAGCCCTCGGCGCGGGCCTTTTCTGCGGCGAGGCCGAAGTTGAGGCGGTCGCCGGTGTAGTTCTTGACGATCAGCAGGCAGCCGGCCCGCCCGGTCGTCGCGCGGATCGCCGCCAGCACCGCCTCGACGCTCGGCGAAGCAAAGATCTCGCCGGAGACAGCCGCCGTCAGCATGCCGGCGCCGACGAAGCCCGCATGCGACGGCTCGTGCCCCGCGCCGCCGCCCGAAACGACGCTGACCTTCGCCTTGTCCCAGTCGGCGCGCAACACCACCTTGATCTCCGGATAGCCGTCGAGCCGCGCCAGCGCCCCGGAGCCGGCAGTGGCCAGATAACCGTCCAGCGCTTCGGTAACGATCGAGTCCTTGCGGTTGAAAAAGTGCTTCATGGATTTCGTCCAGTCCGTATCTGCGGGTCATCAAAAAGTGCGGATGCGCCGGCTACATCAATCTTTGACCGTCCGACCCAAAATAAAGCGGCGAGCGATAGCGGATCGTCACTCTGTCCCCCTTTGCGAGCGGCGTGTCGGGATCGGTCAGCGTCACCAGCTTCTTGGCGCCCACCGTGACATGCAGATGGTTCTGGTCGCCGAGATGCTCGACCCAGTCGACGACGCCGTCGGCATGGCCGTTCGCCGCCTTTTCGATCGCGAGATGTTCGGTGCGCGCGCCGATCGTCGTCGTGCCGGTGGGCGCGGCGCCGTCGGGCAGCAACCCTGCCGGCAGAAGGTTGATCGCCGGCTGGCCGAGGCGGGCCGCGACATGAAGGTTTGCCGGCTCAGAATAGATCGCACGCGGCGTGCCGATCTGCACCAGCACGCCCTCGGAGAGGATGCCGATGCGGTCGGCCATGGTCATCGCCTCGATCTGGTCATGCGTGACGTAGAGCATGGTGGCGCCGAGCTCGGACTGGATGCGCTTCAGCTCGAGCCTGAGATCGGCGCGCAGCTTGGCGTCGAGCGAGGACAGCGGCTCGTCCATCAGATAGATCGAGGGCTTTCGCACCAGCGCGCGGCCGATGGCGACGCGTTGCATCTCGCCGCCCGAAAGCCTGGTTGAGCGGTTGTTGAGCTTGTGGTCGATGCGCACCATCCGCGCGACTTCCTCGACGCGGCGGCGGATTGCTTCCTCCGGAAAACGCCGCGCCGGCGAGCGCAGCGGGAAGGCGAGGTTGTCGAAGACCGAAAGATGCGGGTAGAGCGAATATTGCTGGAAGACGAAGGCCGTGTCGCGCTCGGCCGGCGACAGCCCCGTCGCATCGTGGCCGCCGATCTGGATCGTGCCGCTGTCCGGCCGCTCGAGCCCTGCGATCAGCCTGAGCGTCGTCGTCTTCCCGGCGCCGGTCGGCCCGAGCAGCACGACGAACTCGCCGTCCTTGATCTGCAGGTCGAGATCGCTGACCGCGACTGTCTCGCCGAAGCTTTTGGTCACACCCTGAATCTGCACGTCAGCCATGGCGCGCCTCCACTGCCTGATCGTACATGACGGTTTTCACCGCGCGTCCAGTGCCTTTCTCGAACAGCGACAGCCGCGCGCTGCTCAATGCCAGCCCTACCTGTTCGCCCGTATTTAGATGGATTCCGGCCGGCACCCGGGCCTTGATGATGCCGTCAGCCGTCTCCACCGCGACGATCTGCGTGGTGCCGAGATATTCGGTGCCGTAGATCGCGCCGCGCAGCTTCGAGGCATCGTCGAAGCGGATGTGCTCGGGGCGGATGCCAAGCGCCATGTCGGCCGGCGCAATATCCTCGCGCACTTCCGGGACCGTCACCCTGGCGCCCTGCACGACGATCTCCTTCGCACCCTTCGCGAGCCCACCGCCGAAGCGCAAGAAGTTCATCGGCGGCGAGCCGATGAAATCGGCGACGAACATCGTGGCCGGCCGGTCGTAAATCTCGCGCGGGCTGCCGAACTGCTCGATGACGCCGTGGTTCATCACCGCTATCTTGTCGGCCATCGACATCGCTTCCATCTGGTCGTGCGTGACATAGACGGTGGTGGCGTGGATGCGGTTGTGCAGCTCGCGCAGCTCATGCACCATCAAATCGCGGAACTCGGTGTCGAGGGTTCCAAGCGGCTCATCCATCAGGAAACATTTCGGTCGCCTGACGATGGCGCGGCCGAGCGCGACGCGTTGACGGTCGCCGCCGGCAAGACCGGAGACCGACTTGTCGAGCAGGTGGTCGATGCGCAGCAGCTTCGCGGTCTCCTCGACGCGGGCGCGGATCTCGGCCGACGCCATGCCTTGCGCCAAGAGCGGGAAGCCGATGTTCTTGCGCACATTCATATGCGGATAGAGCGCGAAGAGCTGGAAGACGAAGGCGATGTCACGCTCGCGCGCCCGGCGCATGGTGACGTCCTCGCCGCCGAGCAGGATCTTGCCGCCGGTGGGCAGTTCGAGGCCGGCGATCATGCGGAGCGTCGTCGTCTTGCCGCAGCCCGACGGCCCGAGCATCACGAAGAACTCGCCGTCCTCGACAACGAAATTGGAATCCTGCACGGCAACGAACTCGCCGAAGGCTTTCCTCAGGTTCTGAACACGGATCTCGGCCATTTCTATTCCGGGAATTTCGAGACGACGATGAACATGGCGGTGCCGGCGAGCATGGTGACGAAGGAATAGCTGTAGAGCGACAGCGCGAAAGGCTGGAACAGCATCAGGAAACCGATGGCGATGATCGCCGTGGCGATGTTTTCCATCAGGCCGCGTCTTGCCCAGACGGGCCAACGCGATTTGCGTTTTGCAGGCTGGATCGTGCTCATTTGCGCACCGCGCCGAAGGTAATGCCGCGCAGCAATTGCTTGCGGAGCAGGATGGTGAAGACCAGGATGGGGACCAGGAAGATCGTCGTGCCGGCGGCCACTGCCGGCCAGTCCTGGCCGCCTTCGCCGATGATGGTCGGGATGAAGGGCGGCGCCGTCTGCGCCGTGCCGGAGGTCAGAAGCGCGGCGAACGCATATTCGTTCCAGGCAAAGATCAGGCAGAAGATGGCGGTCGCGGCAATGCCGGTGGTCGCCTGCGGCAGCACCGTGCGCCAGAAGGCCTGCAGCCGCGTATAGCCGTCGATCATCGCCGCTTCTTCGTATTCGCGCGGGATCTCGTCGATGAAGCCCTTGAGCAGCCAGACCGCCAGCGAGACATTGACCGCGGTGTAGAGCAGGATCATGCCGAGCGCGGTGTCGGAGAGGCCGAGCTCGCGGTACATCAGATAGATCGGGATCGCGACGGCGATCGGCGGCATCATGCGCGTCGACAGGATGAAGAACAGGAGGTCGTCTGCCAAAGGCACCTTGAAGCGCGAGAAGCCGTAGGCCGAGAGCGTGCCGAGGAACACCGCGCAGAAGGTCGAGCCGAAGGCGATGATCAGCGAGTTGACGAAGCGCGGCAGGAAGTTCGACGGGCCGGCGATCACCATGTTGCGCTTGCGCACCGTCTCGTCGCAGAAGCCGGTCGCCGGTCCGAGCGCGTTGATGTATTCTGGCGTCTGCCTGGTGCGGGTCGTGAACAGGTTGCAGTAGCCTTCGATGCTAGGCTGGAAGACGATCTTCGGCGGATAGGCAATCGAATCCGGCGGCGTCTTGAAGCTGGTGGCGAAGATCCACAAGAGCGGCACGATCGAGATCAGCGCGTAGCCGACGACGAGCACGCCGGCGATCCGCTTCGAGTTCGTCGAAGGTGCGACGACGGAATGGGCGGTGGTCAGGCTCATCTCTGCTTCACCTTGTTGAGTGCCTTGACGTAGATGTTGGCAAGGCCGAACACCGCGACGAACAGGATGATGGCGAAGGCCGAGGAATAGCCGGTGCGCCAGCTTTCGAAGGCCTGCCGCTTCAGCGTGATCGAGGCGACCTCGGTGGTCGAGCCCGGTCCGCCGCCGGTGAGCAGGTTGACCATGTCGAACATCTTGAAGTTCTCGATGCCGCGGAACAGCACGGCCAGCATGATGAAGGGCAGCGCCATCGGCAGGGTGATCGACCAGAACTGCCGCCAGTTGGAGGCGCGGTCGACCTCGGCCGCTTCATAAATGTATTCTGGGATGGAGCGCAGACCCGCGAGGCAAATCAGCATCACGTAAGGCGTCCACATCCAGGAGTCGACGATGATGATCGCCCATGGCGCCAGCTCGACATTGGACAGCATCTGGACATTCGTCGGCGGGATGCCGGTGAGGAATGAGATGGCGTAGGCGAACAGTCCGATCTGCGGCTCGTAGAGGAAGCGCCAGAAATTGCCGACCACCGCCGGCGACAGCATCATCGGCACCAGGATGATCGTGGTCCAGAAGGCGTGGCCGCGGAATTTCCGGTCGATCAGCCAGGCGAGCGTGAAGCCGAGCACCGTCTGCAGCAGGATGGTCCAGAAGACGAAATGCGCCGTCGTCTGCATTGCGATCCAGATATCCTGGTCGCCGAGGATGCGCCTGTAGTTGGAAAGCCCGAGATTCTTGACCACTTCGTTCGGGCGGTTGGCGCGGTAATTGGTGAAGGAGAGGTAAATCGCCCAGAACAGCGGGAAGATGTTGATGGCTAAAAGCAGAAGGATCGTCGGCGAAATGAACAGCCAGGCGAGGCCCTTGTCGCTGATGCCCCGGATCTTCCTGGCCAACGGCTCGGGTGTGGCCCGCGCAGCGTTGTCCGCAGTCCGATTGAGCATGGTTAGTCCTGCATCGGTCACTGGTCAGCCTCGGCGATGAAATTTATCTGAACTGCGTCCCGTGCCAAGGCGGCACGGGACGCACCTGCTCGGGAGGAGCCTTACATCTTGCCGTCGTCCTGGAAGATCTGCGTCCAGTCCTTGACGAGGCCGTCGAGCGCATCCTTGGCCGAGCCCTGGCCGGCGACGACATAGTCGTGGAAGCGCTTCTGCGAGGCCTGCAGCAGCGGCGCGTAGCTCGGCTCTGCCCAGAAGTCCTTCACGATCGCCATGGAGTCGAGGAAGGCCTGCGCATAGGGCTGGCTGGACGGGAACTTCGGATCCTTGACGACGGAATTCAGGCAGGAATAGCCGCCGAGCGACCACCACTTGGCCTGCACGTCCTTGTTGGCGAACCACTTGATGTATTTCAGCGCCGATTCCTGCTTGTCGGAGTAGGAAACCACCGAAATGCCCTGGCCGCCGAGCTGCGCGAACTGGTCGCCGTCGGGACCTTTCGGATTGGCGAAGTAACCGATCTTGTCGCCGCCGACATTCTCGTCCTTCTGCAGGCCGGGCCAGGTGAAGGCGAAGTTCATGTGCATTGCCACCTGGCCGGATTTGAAGGCATCGACGCCTTCGCCCATGTAGCTGTTGGAGGCGCCGGGCGGCGTGCAGCAATCATAGAGCGCCTTGTAGAATTCCAGCCCCTTCACCGATTTCTCGGAATTGACGAAGCCGTCCATCTCATAGGGCTTCTTCGGGTTCTCATACTGGAAGCCGTAGCTGTAAAGCACGTCCATGGCGCCCATGGTGATGCCTTCGGAGCCTCGCTCGGTGTAGATCGAGGCGCCATAGACGGTCTTGCCGTCGATCTGCCGCTTCTGGAAGAACTCGGCGATCTGCTTCAGCTGGTCGAAGGTCGTCGGCGGGGCGAGGTCCCAGCCATATTTCTCCTTGAACTCCTTCTGCAGTTCCGGCCGCGAGAACCAGTCCTTGCGATAGGTCCAGCCGACCACGTCGCCCATGGCCGGCAGCGCCCAGTAGTTCGGCGTGTTCTTCGGCCATTCGGAATAGCCGACGACGGTCGCCGGCACGAAGTCGTCCATGCTGATCTTCTCCTTGTCGAAGAAGTCGTTCAGCTTGACGTAATGACCGTTCTCGGCCGCGCCGCCGATCCACTGGCTGTCGCCGATGATCAGGTCGCAGAGCTTGCCGTGTGAGTTGAGCTCATTGAGGAAGCGGTCGGCATAGTTGGTCCACGGCACGAATTCGAACTTCATGCCGATGCCGGTTTCCTTGGTGAAGTCCTTGGACAATTCCACGAGCGCGTTGGCCGGATCCCAGGCCGCCCAGCAAAGCGTCAGATCTTCCGTATGCGCCGCGTTCGAGACGGCGGTCGACGCGAGTGCCGCCGAGGCCAGTCCCAACGCCAGTTTCAAGGTCGATTTCATGCCTTACCTCCCATTTGCGAAACGCGTCCGGATGACGGTTTCAAAAGCCTCAACCTCGCTCCTCCGAGGGCCTGAACATGGCGCGCGTCGCGCTGCCGATGTTTAGTAATTTGTTTAGTGATGCTCTTTTTACTAAACAACGCAAGCGAATTCGTTGCTGCGCCGCAGCATGACGAAAGCGGTGCTTGAAATCGTTGGGAAAACTGTGGGCTGCCTCGGCGGCTCGGCGTCAGCCGGCTACTTGGCGGTCTTCGGGCCCACCGTGACCGGCCGGATCCGCGGCGCCGGAGGCAGCAGCTCGCGGATGTCGGCAAAGGGGAAGACGGGCTGGAACCGAAACGCCTCGGCCAGCGCGCCGGGCGCGCCGTTGCATTGGCCGGCGCGGAACGCGTTCTGCATGCGTGCACCGTTGAGATAATGCTCGGGCCCCTGTGAGCGATGCGCGAGAATCGCCTGCCCCTTGAGGTCCCAGTGGCTGGAAATGTCGACGTAATGCGTCGGCGAAAAACCTGTGCCGCCCAGCGTGTCGGCATGCAGCACCGGTACCTCGAAGGACGCCGCGATGCGCACGCCGTCCGACAGCGCGCGGTGGTCGCCGTGATAGTCGTTCGGCGCATGCGTGATCGCGAGGTCCGGTTGCACCTCGCCGATCAGCGCCTTGAGTGTGTCGATCAATGCGGCATCCGCAACCAGCGCCCCGTCGGGGAAACCGAGGAAACGCGGTGTGACGCCGAGCAGGCCGGCCGCCTCGGTCGCTTCCTCGCGTCGCGTTTTGACAAGCGACTTCGGATCGCCCTCGCCGCCCTTGGCTCCGTCCGTGGCTATCGCAAAAGTCAGCTCTGCGCCTAGCGCGGCATAGGCGGCCAGCGTACCGAACATGAATATCTCGATATCGTCGGGATGAGCCCCCAGCGCCAGTATCTTCACTTCTTTTCTCCCGGATATGGAACGTGCCGAACGGAATCCTGCTCGCCCTCGTCGCCTATGCAAGCTATTCGTGGAGCGATGCCGTCATCAAGAGCCTGGGCGGGCAGTTCACCGTCTTCGAGATCGGCTTCTTCGTAACCTTGTTTGCCGGCTGTTTCCTGTTCTTCACAAGGCCTGCCGATGAGCGCTGGCGCGACTTCTGGCGCACCAGCCGGCCCTGGGCCGTGCAGGCCCGCGCCTGGGCAGGCATCGCATCGGGCGTGCTCAGCGTCTATGCCTTCACCACCATTCCGCTGGCGGAAGTCTACGCGTTGATTTTCCTGGCGCCGTTGTTCGTCACCATCCTCTCCACTCTCATCCTGAAGGAGAAGGTTGGGCCGTGGCGATGGCTCGCCGTGGTCGCCGGCTTTGCCGGCGTCATGCTGGTTGTCAGGCCGGGTTTCCGCGAACTTCATCTCGGCCACCTCGCGGCCTTTGCCATCGCCTTTCTTGCCGCCACCAGCGTCATCCTGATGCGGTCGCTGGCGCAGCAGGAGAAGCGCACGACGATGCTCGGCGTGCTTGTCGGCTATGGCCTGCTCTTCAATGGCCTCGGTGTGGCGGCAACGTCGTTCACCTTGCCGGATGGCAATCAGCTGATCTGGCTGGTCATGGCCGGCGCCTTCACCGCCGGCGGTCAGCTGTTGCAGCTTCTCGCGGCCAAATACGCGCCCGCCAACCGGATCGCGCCGACGCATTATTCACAGATCGTCTGGGCGGTGGTGCTGGGCTCGTTGTTCTTCCGGGAAAATCCCGACCTGCTGACGCTGGCCGGCCTTGCGGTGCTCGGCGCCTCGGGCCTGCTGACCATGGTTCGCGAGGAGGTACGGCTGGGCACCGTGCGCTGGAACCCGTTCACGCGCACCAGGCTTTAGGCAATTCCGGGACAGGTTGCGCGCTCACCGTGGCCGCTGATATGCGGACGCCATGAACAGAGGAATTTTGCCGGAACTCCCGGTATCCGCCGTGCTGCCGGTGCTCGGCGAGGCGCTCGCCGGGCGCAACAGCGCCGTGCTGGTGGCGCCGCCCGGTGCCGGCAAGACGACGCTGGTGCCGCTGGCGCTGCTCGACGCGCCCTGGCTCGGCGAAGGCAGGATCGTGCTGCTGGAGCCGCGCAGGCTGGCAGCCCGCGCCGCCGCCCGTCGCATGGCCGAGCTTGTCGGCGAGGAGCCGGGTGGTACAGTCGGCTACGCGATGCGCATGGAGAACCGCACTTCAGCGCGGACAAAGATCCTCGTCGTCACCGAAGGCGTGCTGTCGCGCATGATCCTCGACGATCCCGAACTGCCCGGCGTTGCGGCGGTAATCTTCGATGAATTCCACGAGCGTTCGCTCGACGGCGATTTCGGCCTCGCGCTGGCGCTCGATGTTCAGGGCGCGCTGCGGCCGGATCTGCGCCTGCTGGTGATGTCGGCGACGCTCGACGGCGCGCGCGTCGCAAAACTACTGGCCGGGGCGCCGGTGGTCGAAAGCGAGGGCCGCGCCTTCCCGGTCGACATCCGCTATGACGAGCGGCCGGCCGGCATGGCGGTCGAGGACGCGATGGCCAAGGCGGTTCGCTCGGCTCTGGCCGCCGAGCAGGGCAGCGTGCTCGCTTTCCTGCCCGGACAGCGCGAGATCGAGCGCACCGCAGAGCGGCTAGAAGATCGCCTCGGTGCCGATACCGACATCGTTCCGCTCTATGGCCAGTTGGACAACAGGGCGCAGGATGCCGCGATCAAGCCGGCGTCGCCTGGCCGCCGTAAAGTGGTGCTGGCGACCTCGATCGCCGAGACCTCGATCACCATCGACGGCGTGCGCGTCGTCATCGATTGCGGCCTGTCGCGCCTGCCGCGCTACGAGCCGGCAAGCGGCCTGACCCGGCTGGAAACGGTGCGCGTCAGCAAGGCTTCCGCCGATCAGCGGGCCGGCCGGGCCGGACGAACGCAGCCGGGCGTCGCCATCCGATTGTGGCGTGCCGAGCAGACGGCGGCGCTGCCCGCCTTCACACCGCCGGAAATCCTCGAGGCTGACCTTTCCGGCATGTTGCTCGACTGCGCCGCTTTCGGCGTCGCCGATCCGTCGAGCCTGTCCTTCCTCGACCCGCCGCCGGCGCCGGCGCTCAACGAAGCGAGGGTGTTGCTCAAAGCGCTGCATGCAATCGATGACGCCGGCCGCTTGACGGAGGCGGGCGCGGCGATGCGCAAGCTCGCTCTGCCCGTGCGGCTCGCGCACATGGTGGCCGAAGCGGCTGAGATCGGGCAGGCGCAGGAAGCGGCGATGCTTGCCGTGCTTTTGACGGAGCGCGGGCTTGGCGGCGACAGCGCAGATTTGGAACGGCGGCTGATCCGCTTCCGCGCCGAAAAATCGCCGCGCGCCGGTGCCGCCCGGCAACTTGCCGCACGCCTGGCCAAGCAGGCAGGCGGGGCAAGGGCAGACTCGCCAGCCGCGCCCGGCGCCTTGCTGATCCATGCCTGGCCGGATCGTGTCGCCAGAGCCCGCGGCGAGCGCGGCCGCTTCGTGCTCGCCAACGGTTCCGGCGCGATGGTCGATGCTGCCGATCCGCTTGCCGGCGAGAGCTGGCTGGTCGTCGCCGATCTGCAGGGCAAGGCGCAGAATGCCCGTATCACCGCCGTCGCGCCCGTCGACGAGGCCCTTATCCGCACCGCGCTTGCCGACCGCATCGAGACGAAGCGCGAGACGAGTTTCGACCGCGAGCGCCGCGCCGTGCGCGTGCGCGAGACCGCTCGCCTTGGCGCCATCACCCTTTCCGAGCGCATGCTGCCCGCACCTTCCGGTGCCGAGGCCGATCGGGCCATGCTGGACGCCCTGCGCGAGCACCGCCTGTCGCTGCTCGACTGGGGCAAGGAGGCGGAAACGCTGCGCCAGCGGCTCGGCTGGCTCTATCGCGGCCTCGGTTCTCCCTGGCCCGACGTCTCGGACCAGGCGCTTCTCGACCGTCTCGACGACTGGTTGCTGCCTTTCCTTGCCGGCGAGGCCTCCTTCGCGGCGATCAGGCCGACGGCGCTTGCGGCGGGGCTGATGTCGCTGGTCCCGCACGACCTGCAGCGCGAGGTCGACGCGCTGGCGCCGACCCATTTCGACGCGCCCTCGGGCAGCCATGTGCCGATCCGCTATGACGGCGAATGGCCGGTGCTGGCGATCCGCGTGCAGGAGCTGTTCGGCCTCGATCGCCATCCTTCGGTCGCGGGCGGTACGGTGCCGCTGACTCTGGAGCTGTTGTCGCCGGCGCATCGCCCGATCCAGACGACGCGCGATCTGCCCGGCTTCTGGCGCGGCTCGTGGGCGGATGTGCGCACCGATATGCGCGGTCGCTATCCTAAGCATGTCTGGCCGGAAAACCCGCTGCTGGCGGCCGCCACCAGCCGCGCCAAGCCGCGCGGGACATAGGTTCGTGCCGCTTTCGGCGGGCCATTCGCGTTAGTGGGCAACGTGCGTTGGCGATTGGCGCAAAAGCATCACTTCGTCATCCACGGGCGGAGCAAGGAGCGAAGCGACGCGCGTAGACCCGAGGATCCATTCCGTTACCTTGACCGTAAAATGCAGCGGAACAGAATTCTGAACCATCGCAAAACTTCGAAGTCACGGAATGGATCTCCTCGGGCCTGCGCTCCGCTTCGCGTCGCTCCGCCGGTGGATGACGAAATCGCGAGGGGCCTAGGCCAATCATCAAGCGCTCATGATGGTGAACCGAAACAACGGCCGCTGACCGGTCAAGTCGCCGTCACAGCGCTACTAGCGCTCACCCTCCTGCGGCTATAATCGTAAGTCGATGATCAATATTCTGCGCGCGCCCGATTCCCAGCAGAGCCAGCGGCTGCGGCTCAACACGCTGATCCGCCTGCGCTGGCTGGCCATTGTCGGCCAGAGCATCGCGGTGCTCGTCGTCGGCTACGGGCTGAAATTCCCGCTTCCGGTCTCGCTGTGCTTCGCGCTCATCGCCTGCTCGGCCTGGATGAACCTCTGGCTCACCTTCCGCTATCCCGCGGCGCATCGGCTGACCCCGCTCTCGGCCTTCGTCATCCTCACCATCGACAGCCTGCAGCTCGCCGGCCTGCTCTATATGACCGGCGGCCTGACCAACCCGTTTTCGGTCCTGCTCTCGGTGCCCGTCGTCATTTCCGCCGCATCACTGCCGCTGCGCCTCACCGCGGTGCTCGGCGCGCTGGTCATCGCGGCGGCCACGCTGCTTGTGTTCTTCCATCTGCCGCTGCCCTGGTACGAAGGCGCGCCGCTGTCGATGCCCTTCATCTATGTCGCCGGCATGTGGATGGCGGTGTTCGCCTCGATCGCCTTCACCGCGATTTACGCCTTCCGCGTCGCGGCCGAGGCACGCCTGCTCGCCAACGCGCTCGCCGCCACCGAGCTGGTGCTGCAGCGCGAGCAGCATCTTTCGGCGCTCGACGGCCTCGCGGCGGCCGCCGCGCATGAGCTCGGCACGCCTTTGGCCACCATCACCGTCGTCGCCAAGGAAATGGAAAAGGCGCTGGGAGAAGATCCGAAATTCAGCGAGGACGTGAAGCTGCTGCGCTCGCAAAGCGAGCGTTGCCGCGAGATTTTGAAGCGGCTGACCAGCCTGTCCTCGGAAGGCGAGGCGCATCTTTCGCGCCTGCCGCTGACCTCGCTGGTCGAGGAAGTGACGGCGCCGCACCGCGACTTCGGCATCTCGATCCGGCTGCGCCCCGGCGAGCGCATCGGCCCGGAGCCGGTCGGGCAGCGCAGCCCCGGCGTCATCTACGGGCTCGGCAATCTGGTCGAGAACGCCGTCGACTTCGCCAAGAACACGGTCACCGTCAGCTGGAACTGGGACGGTGAGGAGGTCTCCTTCTCGATCATTGACGACGGGCCGGGCTTCCCGCCGGAAATCATCGACCGCATCGGCGAGCCCTATATGTCGACGCGCCAGGGGACAGAGGCCGGCGGCGGCCTCGGGCTCGGGCTTTTCATCGCCAAGACGTTGCTGGAGCGCTCGGGCGCGACGATCGATTTTCGCAATTCGAGCGGGCTCGGCGAGGGGGCGGTGGTGCAGATCACCTGGCCTCGCGGCGTCTTCCTCAATCCCGAGCATGCCCCGGGCACCGCATTCGACAATGCGTGAGCCTATGCATTTGGCGCATGGCAGCTTTGTTGCCGGGTGTAAAAATTGGACATTGCTGTTGCAGAATTGTATCTGCGTAAAAGTAAGGCAGTAGGATGCTGACGCAAATGAGCGCAGAAGAACCCACCGGCGCAATGGTAGAAGGCGAGGACACCTCGCTGCTGATCGTCGACGACGACAAGCCATTTCTCACCCGGCTTGCCCGCGCCATGGAAACCAGGGGCTTCGCGGTCGAGACGGCGGAAAGCGTGGAAGAGGCCGTCGCCAAGGCGCGCGCCCGCCCGCCGGCCTATGCGGTGGTCGACATGCGGCTCGGCGACGGCAACGGCCTCGACGTGGTCGCCGCCATCCGCGAGAAGCGCGACGATTCCCGCACCATCATCCTGACCGGCTACGGCAACATCGCCACCGCGGTGACGGCGGTGAAGCTCGGCGCTGTCGACTACCTGTCGAAGCCCGCCGATGCCGACGACGTCTTCGCCGCGCTGACCCGCACCGCGGGCGAGCGGGCGGCACCCCCGGAAAACCCAATGTCGGCCGACCGCGTGCGCTGGGAACATATCCAGCGCGTCTATGAAATGTGCGACCGCAACGTCTCCGAGACCGCGCGCCGGCTCAACATGCACCGGCGCACCCTGCAGCGGATTCTGGCAAAGCGGGCGCCGCGGTAACCTGCTTAAACGCGCGTACGGTGCTGCCGATGGCGAGTGTCGAAGGCAGCGCTGGCTGCCGCCTAGCAACGCTGGCGATTGGCGAAAACCGCGATGAGAGCGCCCCTCTCCCCGTCATACGGGGAGAGGATGCCGGCAGGCAGGTGAGGGGCGGCGCCGGCGCTTGCAAGGGGGGCGACGGTGGCCGACCGGTCCATTGCTTGCCCCGTCGTGCGCGTTTGAGCATCATCGCGAAGGACACCGGCCGGCGGGCCATGTGACGGAGGGGGCATGCGCGACGAGCGGCCGAAATCGATGCTTCGCGAATTCCTCGACGGCGAGGCGGCCGGCGGTATCATCCTGATGGCGGCCGCCGCCCTTGCGCTCATCGTCGCAAACTCGCCGCTCGCCGAAACCTATTTCGCCGCCCTCCACGCCTATCTCGGTCCGCTCAGCGTCTCGCACTGGGTGAATGACGGGCTTATGGCGGTGTTCTTCCTGCTGGTCGGGCTGGAGATCAAGCGCGAGATGCTGGACGGCCAGCTCTCAACCTGGCCGCGCCGCGTGCTGCCGGGCATCGCCGCGGCCGGCGGCATGGTGTTTCCGGCGCTGGTCTATGTCTTGATCAACCGCGACAACCAGGCGGCGCTTTCCGGCTGGGCGATCCCCACCGCCACCGACATCGCCTTCGCGCTCGGCGTGCTGTCGCTGCTCGGCAGCCGCGTGCCGGCCTCGCTTAAAGTGTTTCTTACCGCTTTGGCCATCATCGACGATCTCGGCGCCGTCATCATCATCGCGCTGTTCTACACCAGCGGCCTGTCGCTCGCCTATCTCGGCGCCGCCTTCGCGGTCATCGCCGTATTGATCGTACTCAACCGCATGCGGGTGATGAACCTCTTGCCCTATCTCGTACTCGGCGCGGCGCTTTGGGTGCTGGTGCTGAAGTCGGGCGTGCATGCGACGCTTGCCGGCGTGGCGCTGGCGCTCACCATCCCGCTCGAGCGTTCGCCCGCCATCGGTCACGACGTCGAACACTCGCCGCTGCATCGGCTGGAACATGGCCTGCACAAGCTCGTGCCCTTCATCGTCATCCCGATCTTCGGCTTCGCCAATGCCGGCGTCTCGCTCGGCGGCCTGAGCGTTGCCGCGCTGGTCGAGCCTCTGACGCTCGGCGTCGCCGCCGGCCTCGTCGTCGGCAAGCTGGTCGGCGTCTTCGGCGCCTCGGTTCTCGCCATCCGGCTCGGCCTCGCCGACCTGCCGGCCAATGCTGGCTGGCTGCATATGATCGGCATTTCGCTTCTGTGTGGCATCGGCTTCACCATGAGCCTGTTCATCGGCCTGCTCGCCTTCGCCAATGACGCGGCCCTTCAGGACGCGGTGAAGGTCGGCATCCTCGCCGGCTCGCTGATCGCCGCGCTGGTCGGCGCGGCGGTGCTGCTGATGGCGCCGGCGCGGGGTGGCGCCGAAGAAGAAGTGGAGTAGGGCAGCGGGGAACGCGGTCTTGCCGATCAATGGAAGCGTTGTAAGGCGCACCACTACTTTCCGATGACTTGAATTTGATGAGTTGAAGCTATCGCTGGAGTGCTAGCGTGCTTCAGCGTGCCGTCAGACAGCGATGGGGCAATTCACTCGGTTAAGGGGCCAGCAAAAATGGTATGCCGCACAACAAGTGTCATAGCAACGGTCGCGGTTTTGGGCCTTGGGCTCTCTCCGGCGGCTGCGTTCACACATCTGTCGAGCTATGAAAAAACGGCACTGACGGGCCAAGAGATTCTCGTCTTTAAGGGAGCGAGCCTGAACGTGGACTGCTCTTCTGCCGGCAAGGACGATGTAAAAATTATCTCCGGGCCGAGTCATGGGGAAGTTAGGTTGGTTGAAGGGAAGGTTTACACATCTTTTGCGAAAACCAACCAGAGATTTAAATGCAATTCTCGAAAGGTCGACGGAATAAAAGGCGTCTACAAATCGGCTGCCGGGTTCAAGGGGCAGGATCAGATGACCTTCTCGGTTCATACTTTTGATGGGAACGCGTACAAAATTGTCGTGGACGTCAATGTCGAGTAGGGGCTGCGCTTTGGGTCCCGGCGCAGTGCAGCCCGGTGCTGCGCGGCCCGCGGCCAGCGACGACGAGATAGCGTCCTACTCGCTTTCGCCGTCCAGCACCGGCACCGAAACACCGGCAAGCTCCGCCGCCAGCAGCCGCGCCGCGCCGGCGCGGGCGATCCTGAGCATCAATGCCTTGCGCGTCGCGGCCGCGATGCGGTGCTCCGGCGCCTCGCGCAAGATCTCCGCGCCATAGCCGTCGGAGAGGATGAAGCCGCATTCTTCCGGAAAGATTTCCGCGGGCACGCCGGGATGGGTGGCGAAGAAGAAGCGGTCGGCATGCAGCCGGTAGTCCGGCCATTTGCGATCGACGCGAAAATCCTCGATCGAGGATTTGATCTCGATGATCCAGATGTCGCCCTGCCGGGTCAGCGCGACAAGATCGGCCCGCCGGCCGGTGGCCAGGGATAGCTCCGGCAGCACATGCGCGCCCATTTGGGTGAGCAGGCGCTGCACGCCGCGCCGCACCAGCATGGCGCGCTCCGACTGGCGGCCGTCGATCAGCGGGTTAAGGGGAATCGCGGAAACGATAGGCATGGCAAGCACCATGCCAGATTTTGTTCACGGTTTGAACCCGATATTAAAGGGCGATTGTATATTTGACAGACCCAGACGCACAATTAATTGGGGAACCGAATTGGGTTCCGGTATGTTGACCACTATCGCCGGTAACGACCCAACGGACATCGGCGGCTGAGAGACAGCGATCTAGCGCTCCCGTCTGCATAAGACCGGAGCCACGCTATGTCTCCCAACAATCCCCATTGCGCGCTTTATTCCAATCAGGACAGCATTCTAATCGCCAGATCGAGAGAGTATATCGAACGCTCACGACGGCGGCTCATAGAAACCGAACCGTTGCTCGATCCTCACCGGATGCGTCACCCCACACAGGATCGGGATATCGCCAGCATCCTGCGCGGCACTTGGTGGAAGTCTTATGATGACGACCAAGGGGCTAGCGAGGCTTCTTTCCCGCTTTCTCGTCGTGCTTAGGCGGCGGCGGGGACTTTGCCACTTTCCTAATCGCCGCGTTCAACGGCTCTTCGGAATCGACGGTTTCAATCTCCCGCGCCAGTTCGCGGAACTTCTCAACTTGACTCTTTTCAGCGGGTTTGCCTGACATTGCAGAATGCACCTTTGCCTTATTGACGAGAGTGGTAGCCCGCCCAAACCCTGCCGCGTGGGCAATAGGCCCTATTTTGTCACAGCCGGTCTTATCATGCATGAGGCCCAATGGCATGGCATTGCAGACGAAGTGCGCAGGATAAAGACCAAATATGGCGTCACAGGCGAAATCAAATGGCGCTATTTCGGCCCAGATAACACGGACCCGGGCAACTCCGTCGCCCACCTAACGAGGGCGAAAGGCGCGGGCGGTTATATATTTCACAGACCACCGCAACACTTGAGAGTGTTGCTACCCTGCTGCATCCGCAGTATGAACCCCAAAAAAATCCTAAGCCGAACGCAATCAGCGTTACAGGCCAATCGGTGATCGCCCAAGTAATGCCGATGATTGACGCTTCATTGTAGAGCGCCTCATCCAGCCTCCCCCAGATCCCCTTCGAAGATGAGCAGCACGCGGTTCGACGCCTGCAGCGCAAACCGCTTCGCTTCCTCGTAAGCCGGGTCGTCATAGCAGGCCTTGGCAGCTTCCAATGACGGGAATTCGACGACCACCACCCGACCGGCATCGCGCGCCTCCACCAGCAGGGGCGGCACTTTCGAGGGATTGCTGCGCGCCTGATACTTCTCGCCGATGGGCTTCCAAAGCCTGGCGTATTCGGCTTGCGCTTCCTGATCCGAAATCTCGGTGCCGACGATGAGCCAGTATCCCTTCACGGGTGGAGCACTCCTGCCGAGGATTTGTTTCTGGCTCAAGAGCTAAGATAGAGATTGGATACTTGTCTAGCTCCGGTCGGCGACTTCACGCCGCCCCCGCCATGTCATCCAAAATCGGGCAGTCCGGCCGGTCATCGCCGTGGCAGGCGTGGATCAGCTTCTGCAGCGTCGCGCGCATCGACTGCAGTTCGCGCACCTTTTCCTCGATCGCCCTGACATGGGCGCTGGCGATTTCGCGCACGTCATGGCTGGCGCGGTCGCGGTCCTGATAAAGCGCCATCAGCTGCCTGCAATCGTCGATTGAAAAGCCGAGGTTGCGGGCGCGGCGCAAGAAGGCCAGCCGGTGCACGTCGTCGCGCGAGTAGTCGCGGTAGCCGTTTTCGGCCCGCGCCGGCAGGATCAGGCCGATCTCCTCATAGTAGCGGATGGTCTTGGCCGGCAGGCCGGAACGCTCGGCGGCATCACCGACATTCATGGCGCTCTCCTGTCTCCGGCAGCCTTTCCGGCTGCCCCGTTGATTTTACTTCACAATCCTGGGACCCCTGTTGCCGAAATGCCGCAGTTCGGCACTTACCAGCAGGGAAGGTCATGCATATAGGCAGTGCACGCTTGGCAAGCAAAAGAAATGCCAGCATGAATGATGGTGAGAAAGCGGCCGGCTTGTGCCGCTGATAAAAGGCGGGGCGTCGGACCTATTCATGCGCTTGAAGTCGTTTGCAATCGTCGCCGTCCTTGCGCTGTCGACCGCGATCAGCGGGTGCAGCACCATTGGCGGGCAAATCTTCACCAACAACTATGGCGCGATGACCGATGCCGGCTATCAGCTGCCGCGCATCCCGATCGAGAAGGTTCCGGCCCGCTTCCGCCGGCAGGAAGTGCGCTACGACACTCCCGAGAAGCCCGGCACCATCATCGTCGACACCCAGAACAAGTTCCTCTACTTCGTCGAGGGTGACGGCATGGCCATGCGCTACGGCATCGGCGTCGGCCGCGAGGGCTTCGAGTGGCACGGCACCGCCCATATCGCGCTGAAGCGCGAATGGCCGACCTGGACGCCGCCGGCGCCGATGATCAAGCGCCAGCCCGAACTCGCCAAATTCGCGGGCGGCATGGAGCCGGGCCTGAAGAACCCGCTCGGCGCGCGCGCCATGTATCTGTTCAACAAGGGCGGCGACATGGGCTACCGCCTGCATGGCAGCCCGGAGTGGTTCTCCATCGGCAAGGCGATGTCGTCGGGCTGCATCCGCCTGATGAACCAGGACATTATCGATCTCTACGACCGCACTTCGGTCGGCGCCAAGGTCATCGTGATGTGATCACGATGGCCGCGGACAAAAGCTTGCGTGCGCGGACCGTCTAGGCAACAACAAGACGTCCAAAGACAGAAAACCGGGCTGTTGGGGCCCGGTTTTTTGTTTTTGCGGTTGGAGAAAATTCACTCCGCCGAGAAGCTCAGAAACCGCAACAGGCGGCCGGCGGAGCAGAATTATCAGGCGACCTGCTCGACCTGCTGCACTTCCGGAACAAAATGCCGAAGCAGGTTCTGAATGCCGTGCTTCAGCGTCGCCGTCGATGACGGGCAACCGGCACAGGCACCCTTCATATGCAGGAACACGGTGCCGTTCTCGAAGCCGCGGAAGGTGATGTCGCCACCATCCTGCGCGACCGCCGGGCGCACCCGGGTGTCGAGCAGCTCCTTGATGGTCAGCACCAGCTCCTCATCCGCCTTGTCGTAGAACTCGCCGGCCTGGCCGGCATCGTTGGCCGGGGCAGCCGAAGCCATGACCGGCGCCCCGGACATGAAATGCTCCATGATGGCGCCGAGGATCGCCGGCTTCAGGTGCTGCCAGTCCGGACCGTCCTTGGTCACGGTGATGAAGTCGTAGCCGAAGAAGACGCCGGTGACGCCGGGGATCTCGAACAGCCGGCCGGCCAGCGGCGAAGCCTGTGCGGCGCCTTCGGCGTCGCGGAAATCGGCGGTGCCGTCGCGCAGCACTTCCTTGCCGGGCAGGAATTTCAGCGTCGCCGGGTTCGGCGTCGATTCGGTCTGGATGAACATGGATATCTCCAGGCCCTTCCGGGCCGATAGTTTGGAATAATTCTAAATAGGCTCTATCGGCTGGACATTCAAGCGAAACGCGTCGCCCGAACGGCTGGCTGGCGGAATGTTTTTGCCCCGGCGGAGCGCTTCGCCACGGCAAGCCTATCCTCCGACTTCCACGCTGAGTTGTCCACTCGTCTTCTGGATGTTCACCTCGGCGCCGTCCGCCGTGCGCATGAATGCGAGGTCGGCGCTTGCCTCGCCGACCCGCAGCCCGCGAAGCTCGATGCGGCTGACGAAATCGGGCAGTCGCGGCCGCACGATCCGCAGCTTGTTTGCGAAGGCGTCGGGCTCCAGGCCGAGGCAGGTGGTCACCAGGAACGGCACCGCGCCCGCTGCCCATGCCTGCGGGTGGCAGGCCACGGGATAGTGCACCGGCACCTGGAAATCGTTGCGCTGAAAGCCCGCCATCGCCTCCGGCAGCCGGTAATGGCGGAAGTGCATCGCCGCTTCGACAATGGCGGTGAAGATCCGCAGCGCCGCGCCGTCCTCGCCATACCGCCGGCAGCCGGCCGCCAGCAGCGCATTGTCATGCGGCCAGACGGTGCCGAGATGATATCCGACGGGATTGTAGCGCCGCGCCGCGCTCGAGAGCGTGCGCACGCCCCAGCCGTTGAACATGTCGTCCTGCATCAGCCGCCGCACGGTTCGGCGGCCCTTGCCCCGATCCGCGATACCGGTCCACAGCGCATGGCCCGGGTTGGAGGAAACGACCGCGACCGGGCGGCCGCGCGCCTCGAGCGCCAGCGCGAAAGTGTCCAGGTCCTCGCACCAGAAGTCGCGGTTGAACCGTGTCCGAAGCTTTTCGGCCTCGCCGCGAACCTGCCTGGCGCTGTTGCGCTCGCCAATGCGTTCGTAGAGATCGGCGATGGCATGCTTGGCCGCAAACACATAGCCCTGCACCTCGACCAGCGCGATCGGCGGCCTGGCGATGCTGCCGTCGGTCCTGACGATCGCGTCGGCCGAATCCTTCCACCCCTGGTTGACGAGACCGCTTTCCGAGATGGTCCGGTATTTGACATAGCCTTCGCCATGCCCGTCTCCGGCCTTGGCGATCCAGCCCAAGGCCTTTTCCACCGGCTCCCGCAGTTCGCGGAAGAGCCCCACGTCGCCTGTCCACGCGGCATAGCGGCCGAGAAGCAGCAGGAAGAGCGGGGTCGCGTCCACCGTGCAGTAGAATCTGGCATGTGGGACATTGCCCGCGCGAGCGAGCTCGCCGACGCGCAGCTCATGCAGTATCTTGCCGGGCTGCTCCTCTCGCCATCGATCCGTTCGACGTCCCTGATAGCCGGCTAGAAGGCGCAGCGTCTGGGCGGCGATCTCCGGCTGGAAGGCGAGCATCTCGAGCGCGACGATCAGGCTGTCGCGTCCAAACAGCGCGACGTACCACGGCACGCCGGCTGCGAAATACTCCCTGTTGCCAAGATCCGACCTGAGCACCGCGAGATCGCGCAGCGAACGGTCCATGATGCTGTTGAGCAGCAGGCTGTCGCTGTCGAACTTCGTGTGTTGCTCCAGCCATTTTTCAGTATCCGCCTGAACCGTCCCGGCAAAGCCCTCGAGAGCAAACGCCGGGTGCTGGCTCATTTGCTCGGCCTCCGGCTCTTCCGACAGTTCCCTCAATTCTATGGTGATGGCGATGGTGCGCCTTTCTCCTGGCGAAACATCGAACTGGAACTCGGCCGCGGTTCTGTGCATGGCATCGGGTGCCGGCAAGAAACCGATTGTTGCCGTTCTGCGAACGTGGTCGGCGCCGTGATAGACAAAGTGGAGGCTGCCGTCGCGCCAGGCAGGCCGCTCGCACCTGCCGAGGTTCTTCGGCACCAGTCCGCGCACATTGAAAATGTCCTCGAAGCCGGCGCAGAAGTGCAGGGCCAGCGGAAAGCCATGCGGCTCGTTGCCGAAATTCTGGATGGTCAGAACCTCTCGCACACATGTTTGCTCCGCATCGAGAATGCGCTCCCAGCGGATGCCGAGCTCGTCCTTGGGGATCAGTCGCCCCCCATCGCAATGCAGGTCGGGATTGGCCAGTTCGAAAAGCGCGGCGTAACCTCTTTGCGCGGTCGAGGCCAACACGATCGGCGGCAAACCGCCCAGCGTCATCTCATAGCCGCCGAGGAAACGGCAGTCGTGGAAATAGAGCCCGAAGCCGTGCTCGCCTTTCACCGGTATCTGAGCGTCGGGAGCGAGGATATAGTAGAGATCGAGATTCTTGACCGTAATCGCGCCGGCGATGCTGTCCACCATGGCCGGGTGCCCCTTGGCGAGCACGCGGTGCCTGCGCTCCTGCTGCGCATCAGGCGTCTGCCGGGCTTTTTGCTGTGATCGCGCTGCCTGCGAGCGCGGCTGCACCGGTGATCCAGTCCCAGCGTTTCGCGGCTTTGACGTGCCGCTACGCCCTGCTTTCCGGGTTGATTCGTCCACCGGCGCTCCTTTGGAATGGCGTTTCCGTGACCATTCCAAATGGCGCGCCGCCGACACGGGCCAAGGGCTATGGGCTGGTTGATAACATCGATGTGTATCTGCGGATCGGCGACGTTCCAATCGGGCAGGAGGGGCCTTCCCAATTCAGGCCAGGCTCTCGATTTCCTCGTCGGAGAGGTTCTGCGGCACCACGGTGACCGGGATGGGGAAGGCGGCGCCCCGGCCGGCCACCGCACTCACCAGTGGCCCCGGACCTTCCTTGCCGGCGCCGGCCGCCAGCACCAGGATGGCGATGTCCTGGTCTTCCTCGATGAGCTTGTGGATTTCCTCGGTCGGCTTGCCTTCGCGCACCACCAGTTCCGGCTCGATGCCGACCTTCTGGCGCACCTTGCTGGCATAGGTGTCGAGCGCCGCGCGCGCGGTCGCGTTGGCTTCCTCGCGCATGATCTTCTCAACCCCCAGCCAATGCTGGAAATCGTCCGGCTCGATCACGTAGAGCAGGACCAGCACGCCGCTGGTGCTCTGTGCGCGCGTCGATGCGTAGGCGACCGCGCGCTCGCATTCCGGCGTATCGTCGATGATCGCCAGGAATTTGCGGCGATGTCCGGCTTCACGGCTGAGGCGTTTGGAAACCATGTCTGTCCGCTCGGTATCAATTCGGCCGCAATCTGCCACCGCCACGGACCGGCGGCAAGCCGCCGGCCGGTATGGCGATCCCAGTCAACCAGCGAGGACCGATCAGTCCTGCAACAGGCCGATGATGTCGCGCACCGTCTTCATCGTGCCTTCGGCGATCGCGCGGGCGCGCTCGCCGCCGTCCTTGAGCACGGCGTCGACATAGGCGCGGTCGCCCTCGATGCGGCGCATCTCCGAGGCGATCGGCGCGAGCTTTTCGACCGCAAGGTCGGCCAGCGCCGGCTTGAACACGGAAAACTGCTGGCCGCCATATTCCTTCAGCACGTCGGCTTTGGAAATTTCGGCGAGGCCGGCATAGATGCCGACCAGGTTTTCGGCTTCCGGCCGGCTTTCCAGCCCGTCGACTTCACTCGGCAAGGCCTCCGGATCGGTCTTGGCCTTGCGGATCTTCTTCGAGATTGTGTCGGCATCGTCGGTGAGGTTGATGCGCGACAGGTCCGACGGGTCCGACTTCGACATCTTCTTCGAGCCGTCGCGCAGGCTCATGATGCGCGCCGCAGGACCGCCGATCACCGGTTCGGTGATCGGGAAGTAGCCGTTCACCGTCTCTTCGCCGACCTGCATCTCGACGCCGACGCCGAGCGCCGCGATCTTTTCCGAGAAGTCGTTGTTGAATTTTTGCGCGATGTCGCGGGTCAATTCCAGATGCTGCTTCTGGTCCTCGCCCACGGGCACATGGGTGGCGCGGTAGAGCAGGATGTCGGCGGCCATCAGGCTCGGATAGGCGAGCAGGCCGAGCGAGGCGTTCTCGCGGTCCTTGCCGGCTTTGTCCTTGAACTGCGTCATCCGGTACATCCAGCCGATGCGCGCCACGCAGTTGAAGATCCAGGCCAACTCGGCGTGCTGGATGACTCGCGATTGGTTGAAGACGATGTGCTTCTTGGGGTCGATGCCCGATGCCAGGAAGGCGGCGGTGATCGAGCGCGTCTGGTCGCCAAGGTCCTGGTGCACGAGCTGCGCCGTCAGCGAATGCAGGTCGACGACGCAATAAATGCAGTCGGACTGTTCCTGGAGGGCGACGAATTTTTTGATGGCGCCGAGATAGTTGCCGAGATGCAAATTGCCGGTCGGCTGGACGCCCGAGAAGACGAGGGGCTTGAAGGCGGACATGATTTCCTCATGGCTTGTGGAGGGCCGTATACGCATGATTCCAAAAAGTTGCAGACTTTTTGGAGCCAATCATGCGGCTGGAAACCGCGCGCGGCGAAAGTCTTGCGACGGCGGGCTTATGGACGAAGGCGAATGCGGGATCAAGACCGCTGTTGCTGAAAGCCAGCTCGAGTTATTCATCCAAGCCGGTGTTCGATTTCCGCGGCGCAGATTTCCCCGTGCCGCGCTTCACGTTCCGACGGATCATGCCGAAATCGGCCCCGCCGGTGCCGAAGGCGGTGATGAAGTAGAGCGCCGCACCCCCGCCGACAAGCGCGAGCAGCGTCGTCGCCTTGATCACCAGCGACGAGCCGGGTCCGAGCCTTGCCGCGAAATAGTGCTCGGCGAAATAGAGCGCGACCGCCATCACAACAGCCGACAGCACCAGCCGGGGAATGCGCTTCAAGAGCGGTATGTCACGACCCCAGTGGCCGCGCTTTATCAACATGCCGAGCAGCAAAGCCGCGTTGACCCAGCCGGCGACGGCCGAGGCGACGGCGATGCCCGGCGCGCCCATCGAAGGAAACAAGCTCAGCGCGGTGGCGACGTTCACGCCGACGGAGATGGCGGCGAAGATCATCGGCGTGCGCGTGTCCTCGCGCGCGAAATAGCCGGGCGTGAAGGCCTTGATCAGCACGAAGGCCGGCAGGCCGAGGCCGAAGATCGCCAGGATCGAGGCGACGATCGGCGTCGAATGGTTGGCGGCGAAGGCGCCGCGCTCATAGACCAGTCGCACGATCGGCTCCGACATCACCCAAAGCGCCGCGGCCGCCGGCAAGGTCATGAACAGCGTGAATTCGACCGAGCGGTTCTGCAAATTGGCCGCCTCGATCAGATTGCCCGATTTCAAAGCCCGCGACAGCTCCGGCAGCAGCACGATCGCCACCGCGACGCCGACGACGCCGAGCGGCAGCTGGTAGATGCGATCGGCATAGGCGAGCGATGACACGGCGCTGTTCTGCCCGGAGGCAATCGCCGTGCCGATCAGCTGGTTGATTTGGGTGATGCCACCGGTAATAGCGGCCGGCAGCGCCAGGATCAGGAGCCGCTTGACGTTCGGCGTCATCTTGGGCCGGCGGAAGCCGATCGAGATGCCGGCATGGCGCACCGCTACCCAGACGATGGCGAGCTGCACGATGCCCGCCGCCAGCACGCCCCAGGACAGGCCGAAGCCGACATCATGCGCGTCGAGCCCATGATACCAGGCATAGGCGAGCACGCTGATCAGGATGATGTTGAGGAAAGCGGGGGCGATCGCTGCGGCGAAATAGCGGCGCAGCGAGTTCAGCATGCCGGCCATCATGGCGCCGAGCGACATGCAGATCAGATAGGGGAACATGATCGTCGCCAGCCGGACGGTCGTCTCGAACTTGCCCGGAATGTCGGCAAAGCCCGGCGCCACCAGGTAGCGGACGATCAGCGGCATCGCCAGTTCCATGGCGATGGTGAGCGCCAGAAGCGCCGAGAACAGCACGCCGAACACTTCCTCCGAGAAGCGCTTTGCGCCGTCGGTGCCGTGCGTTTCGATCTCCTTGGCGAACAGCGGCACGAAGGCGGCGTTGAAGGCGCCTTCGGCGAACAGCCGGCGGAAGGTGTTGGGAAACTGGAAGGCGGCGTTGAAGGCGTCGGCGACCGGTCCGGTGCCGAGGGCCGCCGCCATCAGCATCTCGCGGCCGAAACCCAGCGCGCGGCTCATCAGCGTGCCGGAGGCGACGGTGGCGAATTTTTTGACAAGGCTCATGCGGAGGATGACTGCCTGCGGAATTGCGTCAAATGGATGGTGATGATCACTCGGCGGCCGCCGCCTTGGCCTTGCCGTTGCGTTCGGGCGCGTTGCCTTCGAGTGTGTCGATCAGCCGCTTGTGGATCGTGGCCGTGCGCGTCGGGCTGTCGATCTTCTGGCCGGTAAGGTCGGTGACATAGAAGGTGTCGATGACCTTTTCGCCGAAGGTGGTGATGTGGGCCGAGGCGATATCGAGCGATAGGTCCGACAGCGCGCCGGTGACCTCTGAGAGCAGGCCGGGCCGGTCCAGCCCCTCGATTTCGATCACGGAAAAACGGTTCGACAGCGTGTTGCGGATCTCGGCGCGCGGCGGAATGCGAAAGGCCTTGGCGCCGCGCTTCGGCTTGGCGCGCTTCTCGATCATCTCGGGCAGCCAGCTCTTGCCGGACAGCACGTCCTCGATCAGCTTGCCGACGCGTTCGGCCCGCCGCCGCTCGTCCTCGTCGCGATCGAATTCTCTGGAGATCAAAATGGTGTCCAGCGCCCGCCCGTCAGAGGTGGTGAAGATCTGCGCATCGACGATGTTGCCGCCGGCCGCGGCACAGGCGCCGGCGATCACCGACAGCAGCCGCGGATGGTCCGGCGCCAGCACGGTGATCTCGGTTACCGCTTCGAACTCATGCGTCTTCACCATGGTGGCGAGCTTTCTGCCGGCCACATCCGCCTCGCGGACGAATTCGGCGTGGCGCAACTGGTCGGGCAGGTCGACTGTCAGCAGATAGTTTTCGTAGTGCTGGGCGACATAGCGCTTGCGCTCCTTCGCCGGCCATGCGGAAAGCGCCTCGGCCAGCCGCTCGCGCGCGGCGGAGGTGCGTTCGGCCCGCGACACTTCGGAGAAGCCCCCGGTCAAGAGCAGCTCGGTCTCGAAATAGAGCGTGCGCAGCAATTGTCCCTTCCAGCCGTTCCACACGCCGGGCCCAACGCCCCGAATGTCGCAGACGGTCAAGATCAGAAGCAGCTTCAGCCGCTCCACCGATTGCACGATCGAGGCAAAATCCTCGATCGTCTTGCGGTCGTTGAGGTCGCGCGTCTGCGCGGTCATCGACATCACGAGATGGTTCTCGACCAGCCAGGCGACGGTCTCCGTGTCGGCGGCCGACAGCCCCATATGCGGGCAGATGCGTCGCGCGATCCTGGCGCCGGCCTCCGAATGGTCCTCCGGCCGGCCCTTGGCGATGTCGTGCAGGAGCACCGCGACATAGAGCGCCTCGCGGCTCTTCTTCAGCCCCGGCATCAGCGAGTGCGACAGCGGATGCACCTTGGCGCCGTCGCCGCGCTCGATCTCGGCCAGCACGCCAATGCAGCGGATGAGATGCTCGTCCACCGTATAATGGTGGTACATCGAGAACTGCATCATGGCGACGATCTTGCCGAAGTCGGGGATCAGCTTGCCGAGCAGCCCCGCCTCGTTCATGCGCCTGAGGTTGAGCTCGGCATTGCGGTCCGAGGTCAGGATATCGAGGAACAACCGGTTGGCCTCCTCGTCGCGCCTGAGCGACTTGTTGGCCAGGCCGAGCGACCGGGTCAGCAGCTTCAGCGCGTCGGGGTGGAACTCCAGCCCGTGCTTGTCGGCGAACCAGAACAGCCGAAGCAGGTTGACCGGATCGCGTTCGAACACGCTGTCGTCGGCAATGTTGATGCGGTGGTTGTCGACAATGAAGTCGGACGTGCCGGCAAGCTTGCGCTTGCGCCGCGAGAAGGTGAGAAAGATGCGGTTGAAGCCGGGCACATGCTTGGCCTGCTCTTCCTCGAGCGCGGCGCAGAAGATGCGAGTGAGATCCCCAACATCCTTGGCGACCAGGAAGTAGTGCTTCATGAAGCGCTCGACCGCCGACAGCCCGGGATGGGTGGTGTAGCCCAGCCGCTCGGCGATCTCGCGCTGGATGTCGAAATGCAGCCGCTCTTCCGCCTTGCCGGTGAGGAAATGCATGTGGCAGCGCACCGCCCATAGGAAGTCCTCGGCCTTCTGGAACTCGCGATACTCGGCTTCGGTGAAGACGCCTTTCTCGACCAGTTCCTGGCCGGTACGCACGCGGTAGAAGTATTTGCCGATCCAGAACAGCGTCTGCAGATCGCGCAAGCCGCCCTTGCCGTCCTTGACATTGGGCTCGACGAGGTATCGGCTCTCGCCCGCCTTGGCGTGGCGCTCGTCGCGTTCGGCGAGCTTGGCCTGCACATATTCGGGTCCGGTGGTGCGCACCACTTCGTGGTCGAAGCGGGTGAGCAGTTCGTCGTAGAGCTTGCGTTCGCCCCACAGGAAGCGCGCTTCCAGGATCGAGGTGCGGATAGTGATGTCGGTGCGCGAGAGCCTCAGACACTCTTCGATGTTGCGGGTGGCGTGGCCGACCTTCAGCCCCATGTCCCACAGCATGTAGAGCATGTATTCGACGATCTGCTCGCCCCACGGCGTCTGCTTGTAAGGGAGCAGGAACAACAGGTCGATGTCGGAGCCCGGCGCCAGCGTGCCGCGGCCGTAGCCGCCGACCGCGACGACCGCCATGCGCTCGGCGGCGGAGCGGTTCTTGACCTGGTAGACGTGGGTGGCCGCGAAATCGTAAAGCGCCCGGATCAGCTCGTCCATCAGATGCGACAGCCGCTCGGCGCAGGCATGGCCGCCGCCATCCTGCTTCAGCATCGCCTCGGCGATCGTTCGCCCTTCCGCGAGCTTGCCCTTGAGCAGTTGGAGAACCGCTGTGCGGGCAGCCTTGCCGGAGCCGTCGCCTGCGCTCGGCGCCGTCAGCGCCGTCATGTCGCGGCGCAAAGCGTCGCCATCGATGATTTCGTCGAGTTTGAGGGAGATCTTGGCCATTCGGCGGCGTCTATAGCGCGTTTTCTTCGCGCTGTGTATGGGGCGTGCGACAGGCCGAATTCCATCACGCGGAAGGTGCGTTCGACGCTCAGCCGATCAACTTTATAGACTAAAAAATCGAAATTGACCCTTGACCTTCCAGTTACTGGAAGGACTACCTCCGCCTCAATCCGAGAGTTCCGAGGCATTTGCTGATGACCCATTCCGACCATAACCATCATCATGCGCACGGCGCATCCTGCTGTTCGGGGAAGAATGCTCGGCCTGCGACCGAAGCGGTGATTCGCGACCCCGTCTGCGGCATGGCGGTCGATCCGGCGGCCGGCAAGCCGGCGGCCGAGCATGGCGGCAGGACCTTTCATTTCTGCAGCGAGCGCTGCCGCACGAAGTTCCAGGCCGAGCCGGACAAATATCTGACGGCCACCGATCCCGTCTGCGGCATGAATGTCGACCGCGCGAGCGCCAGGCATTTTGTCCGACACGAGGGGCAGGGTTTCTATTTCTGTTCGGCCGGATGCAAGGACGAGTTCGAAGCCGAGCCGGCAAAGTACCTTGCCGGCCGGCCTGCGCCGCAGCCGATGCCTAAGGGCACGCAATACACCTGTCCGATGCATCCCGAGATCATCCGCGACAGGCCCGGCTCCTGCCCGATCTGCGGCATGGCGCTGGAGCCGATGGGCGTGCCCTCCGGCGACGAAGGCCCGAATCCGGAGCTTGTCGATTTCACCCGCCGCTTCCGGGTCAGCGCCGTGCTTTCGCTGCCGCTTCTGATCATCGCAATGGCGCCGATGCTCGGCGTCAGCTTCGAAAGTTTCGTCGACGGCCGCACGAAGACATGGGCAGAACTGGCGCTGGCGAGTCCGGTGGTGCTGTGGGCGGCGTTTCCGTTCTTCCATCGTGGCTGGGAATCGCTGCTCAACCGCAGTCCCAATATGTGGACGCTGATTTCGCTCGGCGTCGGCGCTGCCTATCTCTTCAGCCTTGTCGCGACGCTGTTCCCGGATGTCTTCCCGCACCAATTTCGCGGCCATGACGGCAGCGTGCCGGTTTATTTCGAGGCGGCCGCGGTCATCGTCGCGCTGGTGTTCCTCGGCCAGGTGCTGGAACTCAGAGCCCGCGAGCGCACGGGCTCGGCCATTCGCGCCTTGCTCGACCTCGCGCCGAAGACGGCGCGCCTGATCGGCGCTGACGGGACCGAAAAGGACGTGCCGCTCGACAGCGTCAAGACCGGGGACAGGCTCCGTATCCGCCCTGGTGACGCCGTGCCGGTCGACGGCATCGTGCACGAGGGGCGCTCGGCCATCGACGAATCGATGATCACCGGCGAGCCGCTGCCGATCGAGAAGTCGGAGGGCGATTCGCTCACCGGCGGGACGCTCAACAAGAACGGCTCCCTCATCATGCGTGCCGAAAAGGTCGGCGCCGAGACCACGCTTTCGCGCATCGTCGAAATGGTCGCCAAGGCGCAGCGCTCGCGCGCGCCGATCCAGGGGCTGGCAGATCGAGTTTCCTTTTACTTCGTGCCGGCTGTCGTGCTGGTGGCGATCATCGCCTTCATTGTATGGTCGCTCTTCGGCCCCGAGCCCAGCCTGGCCTTCGCCATCGTGTCGGCGGTGTCGGTGCTGATCATCGCCTGTCCCTGCGCGCTCGGCTTGGCCACGCCGATGTCGATCATGACCGCGACCGGCCGCGGCGCGCATGCCGGCGTGCTGATCAAGGAAGCGGCGGCGTTGGAGCGCTTCGCCTCCGTCGACACACTGATCGTCGACAAGACCGGCACCTTGACCGAGGGCCGGCCGCGGCTGACCGATGTCGTCGCCGCCGAAGGCATTGCGGAGAATGAATTGCTGGCGCTCGCCGCGACGCTCGAAAAGGGCTCGGAACACCCGCTCGCCGAGGCGATCGTCGAGGGTGCCGCCGAACGCGGCGCCAAGCTTGCAGGTGCCGAGGACTTCGAGGCGATAACCGGCAAGGGCGTTGCCGGTAACGTGTCCGGCAGGAAGGTTGCGCTCGGCAATGCGGCGATGATGGCCGACCTCGGCGTCGACACCGCGCCCGTTTCCGCCAGCGCGGAGGCGCTGCAGGCCGAAGGCAAGACGGCGATGTTCGTTGCCGTCGGCGGCGAGCTTGCCGGCCTGGTTGCCGTCGCCGATCCGGTCAAGGCAACCACGGCCGAGGCGATCAAGGCGCTGCACGACAAGGGCTTGAGGATCATCATGGCGACCGGCGACAACGAGCGCACGGCAAAAGCGATCGCGGGCAGGCTCGGCATCGACGAGGTCCGCGCCGGGCTGCTGCCGGATCAGAAGGCGGCACTTGTCGACGAACTGCGCGCCAGGGGCGCCGGCATCGCCATGGCCGGCGACGGCGTCAACGATGCGCCGGCGCTTGCCGGAGCCGATGTCGGCATCGCCATGGGCACCGGCGCGGACGTCGCGGTCGAAAGTGCCGGCATCACGCTGGTCAAGGGCGATCTCAACGGCATCGTCAGAGCCCGCACACTGGCCCAGGCGACGATCCGCAACATTCGCCAGAACCTGTTCTTCGCCTTCCTCTACAACGTGCTCGGCGTGCCGGTCGCCGCCGGAGTGCTCTACCCGCTCACCGGTATGCTTCTGTCGCCGATGATCGCAGCGGCGGCGATGAGCCTGTCGTCGGTCTCGGTGATCGGCAACGCGCTGCGGCTGAGAACGTTGAAACTCTGAGCGACGCCCCCAAATACGACATTCCATTCAACAGGAGATATTGGATGACCTTGGCCAAGAAGATTGTGCTGCTGCTGATGGCGGCGGGAATGCTGATCGCGGTGTTCCTCGAAAGCGTGCCCGCGCAATCGGACGAAATGAAGCACGACATGTCCGGGATGGCCATGGGCGCGGACAGCCCCGCAACCGCTGGCTACAAGGCGGCCATGGACAAGATGCACAAGGACATGATGCTCAACTACACCGGCAATGCCGATGTCGATTTCCTCCGCGGCATGATCCCGCATCACCAGGGAGCCATAGACATGGCCAAGGTGGTGATCGCCAACGGCAAGGACCCGGAAATCCGCAAGCTCGCCGAGAACGTCGTCAAGGCGCAGGAAGCCGAGATCAAAAAAATGCAGGATTGGCTTGCCAAGCATCCGGTGAACTAGTTTCCCGCGCCGGAAATCCGGACGAAGGCGAGGACTTCGGCCTGGATTTTCGGCCATGCTTGTGCTGCGATCCAGCCTCACGCGGAGCAGGCCATGTCTTCTAAAATCAGAACCACTTTCCTGCCGTCAGGCGAAGCCGTTCCGGTGCTGGGTCAAGGCACGTGGAAGATGGGTGAGGACGGCCGGCGCCGCGCCGATGAGGTCGCGGCGCTAAGGCTTGGGCTGGATCTCGGCATCACCCTTATCGATACGGCGGAAATGTATGCCGGCGGCGGCGCCGAGGAGGTGGTGGCGGAAGCCATCGCCGGGCGCCGCGACGAGACTTTTCTGGTTTCCAAGGTGCTGCCGTCCAACGCCTCGCGCGCCGGCGTCAAGCGGGCCTGCGAGAACAGTCTGAAACGGCTCGCCACCGACCGCATCGACCTCTATCTGCTGCACTGGCCGGGCAGCGTGCCGCTGTCGGAAACGATCGAAGCCTTCGAGGCCTTGAAGACGGCCGGCAAGATCCGCCATTGGGGCGTCAGCAATTTCGATACCGACGAGATGGAGGAATTGGTCGGCCTACCCTCCGGCGCCAACGTCCAGACCAACCAAGTCCTCTACAATCTCTCTCGGCGCGGTCCGGAATTCGACCTCGCGCCCTGGAGCCTTGAGCGCGGCATCCCGCTGATGGCCTATTCGCCGGTCGAGCAGGGCGCGCTGGCGCGCAACGCCAGACTCGACGCCGTTGCCGCCCGCCACAACGCCACCGCCGCGCAGATCGCGCTTGCCTGGGTAATGACGCAGAAAGGCGTCGTTGCCATCCCGAAGGCCAGCCGGCAGGAGCACGTCCGCCAGAATGCTGCGGCGCTCGACGTCGTCCTGACGGCGGAAGACCTTGCCGAACTTGACCGCGCCTTCCCGCCACCGACGCGCAAGCGCGGGCTGGAGATGATCTAGGCGCGCTCGCAATGACGCTGGAAAGCCTTATTTCGCCGCCAGCCCCTTCAGCCTGTAGAGCGCCTCCAGCGCCTCCCTTGGCGTCATCTCGTCCGGATTGATCACCCCCAGTGCTTCGCCCAGGACATCGTTCTTCGCCGGCTTCGGCGCTTCGCGCTTCACCGCCACCGAAAACAGCGGCAGATCGTCGACCAGCCGGTTGGTCTTGCCGGAAACTTCGCCTTCCTCGAGCTGGTGCAGCACTTCCTTGGCGCGCGCCACCACCGCTTCCGGCAGTCCGGCGAGCCGTGCCACTTGCACGCCGTAGGAACGGTCGGCGGCACCCTTGCCGACCTCGTGCAGGAACACGACGTCGCCTTCCCATTCCTTAACCCGCATGGTGACGTTGGAGAGCCGCGAAAGCTTGCCGGCCAGCGCCGTCATCTCGTGGAAATGTGTGGCGAAGATCGCACGACAACGGTTTTTTTCATGCAGATATTCGACCGCCGCCCAGGCGATCGACAGACCGTCGAAGGTCGCGGTGCCGCGGCCGATCTCGTCAAGGATGACCAGCGCCCGCTCCCCGGCCTGGTTCAGGATCGCCGCGGTCTCGACCATCTCGACCATGAAGGTCGAGCGGCCGCGCGCCAAATCGTCCGAGGCGCCGACGCGCGAGAACAGCCGGTCGACGACGCCGATATGGGCGCTTTCGGCCGGCACGAAGGAGCCGGTCTGGGCAAGGATGGCGATCAGCGCGTTCTGCCTCAGGAAGGTCGATTTGCCGCCCATGTTGGGCCCGGTGAGCAGCCAGATGGCGCCGGCCTTTGCTCCGTTTTCAGGCGAAAGATTGCAGTCATTGGCGACGAACGGGCCTTCGCCTGATCGCCTGAGCGCCTGTTCGACCACCGGGTGGCGGCCGCCGGCAATCTCGAAGGCGAGGCTGGAATCCACGACCGGCCGGCACCAGCCCTCGCTTTCGGACAGCAGCGCCAAGGCCGACGACACGTCGAGGACTGCAAGTGCCTCGGCCCCGGCGCGGATTCTGTCGGCCTCTCTCACCACTTCCGCCGTCAGCCGGTCGAAGGTGGCAAGCTCGATGCTCAGCGCCTTATCGGCGGCATTGGCGATCTTCGATTCCAGCTCCGCCAGTTCCGTCGTGGTGAAGCGCATGGCGTTGGCCATGGTCTGGCGATGCATGAAGCGCGCCTTCGCAGCGTCGCTGCCGGTCATGATCGCATGATGGTTGGCCGTCACCTCGATATAGTAGCCGAGCACATTGTTGTGCCGGATCTTCAGCGAGCGGATGCCGGTCTCTTCGATCAATGAGCGCTCCAGCCCGGCGATCACCTTTCGCGACTCATCGCGCAGCGCCCGCATCTCGTCGAGTTCGGCATTGTAGCCTGACCGCACGAAGCCGCCGTCGCGCCTGATGAGCGGCAACTCGTCGTCGAGCGCCTCGCCGAGATGGCGGGCGAGCGCCTCAGGCAAGCCATGGATCGCCGAGAGCGCCGCGGCGAGTTCGGCGGGGAGCGCCGTCGTCGCAAACAGTGCGGCGATCGCGCCCGCGGCCTCGAAGCCGGCGCTGAGCGCGCCAAGGTCGCGCGGGCCGCCGCGGTTGAGCGCCAGCCTGGAGAGTGCCCTCGGCATGTCGGCGACACTTTTCAGGCTCGTTCGCAATCCTTGGCAAAGCCGCGCTTCGGCGCGAAAGAACGACACCGAATCCAGCCTAGCGGAAATCAATGCCGGGTCGGTCAGCGGCGCCATCAGCCGGTCGGCGAGCAGTCTCGCCCCGCCCCCGGTCACGGTTCGGTCGATCGCCTTGAACAGCGAGCCTTCGCGGCTGCCGGATAGCGTGCGCAGGAGTTCCAGATTGGCGCGCGTCGCCGGGTCGATGAAAAGCGTCGAGCCGTTCTCCTCGCGCTCGGGCCGCGACAGCGGCGGCCGTTCGGCCTTCTGCGTCTTCTCGACATAGGCGATGGCGCCCGAGATCGCCGACAGCTCGGCACGCGAAAAAGTGCCGAAACTGTCCGGGGTCGCCACCTCGAAGAAGCGGGCTATGCGGCCCGTGGCCGATGCCGAATCGAACAAAGATGGCGGCTGCGGGTTGGCGATCCGGCCGAGCACGTCGAAGACCGGCCGCAGCTCCGCGTCATGGAATACCGGCTCGGCGACGATCAGCTCGCGCGGATCGACGCGGAAAATGTCGGCAAGCAGCCGTTCGGCCGAGGTTTCAGCCACCCGAAACGCGCCCGTCGAGATGTCGATCCAGGCAAGCGCGAAACTGCCTTGGCTGGCTGCATTGCCACCCTTCACTCGCCCCAGCGCCATCAGGAAGCTCGACTCCGAGGGTGCAAGCAGCTTGTCCTCGGTGATGGTGCCCGGCGTGACCAGCCGCACCACGTCGCGGCGCACCACCGATTTCGAGCCACGCTTCTTGGCTTCCGCCGGGTCCTCGATCTGCTCGCACACGGCAACGCGGAAGCCCTGCGCGATCAGCTTCTGCAGATAATCGTCCGCCGCATGCACCGGCACGCCGCACATCGGGATGTCGTGGCCCTGGTGCTTGCCGCGCCGGGTGAGCACGATGCCGAGCGCCTGGCTCGCCTTTTCGGCGTCGTCGAAGAACAGCTCGTAGAAATCGCCCATGCGGTAGAACAGAAGCGAATCCGGGTTCGCCGCCTTGATCTCGATATACTGCTCCATCATCGGCGTGACGCCGCCCATGGTGGGCGCCGGCGTCGTCGTTTCCTGGGCGTCGGTATCGGTCGGCATGTGCATGTTCATGCCCGAACGCTAGCAGATGTGGCAGGGCGGTTTAATGCCGGAGGCTCGAAAAGCAGGGGAAAGCGCGAGCCATGCTGCCAGCTCGCCGTCAATCGGTCCGCCGCATTGCCGGCCTTCTGTGCTGAAGCAGCTTCGCCCGGCTTGTCGGTTTACAGTCGCCGCGTGTAGCCTTAATCGGTGGGAACCATAAGCAAGCAGCCGTCCCAAGCGGTGCCGCACAGGCGAGGAAATCAAAAGCATCATGGCCAGGAAAACCGAAAGCAGCGGGCCCTCCGTCAGCGCGCAGGAGGCGCTCGAATTCCACGCCATGGGTCGGCCGGGCAAGCTGGAGATCGTCGCCACCAAGCCGATGGCGACGCAACGCGATCTGAGCCTCGCCTATTCGCCGGGCGTCGCCGTTCCTGTGCGCGCAATCGCGGAGGATCCAAGCCGCGCCTTCGACTATACGACGCGCGGCAACATGGTCGCCGTCATCTCCAATGGCACCGCAATCCTCGGTCTTGGCAATCTCGGCGCCCTGGCTTCGAAGCCGGTCATGGAAGGCAAGTCGGTGCTGTTCAAGCGCTTCGCCGATGTCGATTCGATCGACCTCGAGGTGGCCACCGAGGACGCCGACGAATTCATCAACTGCGTGCGCTTCCTCGGACCTTCCTTCGGCGGCATCAATCTCGAGGACATCAAGGCGCCGGAATGCTTCATCATCGAGCAGCGGCTCCGCGAGTTGATGGACATCCCCGTCTTCCACGACGACCAGCACGGCACCGCCATCATCTCGGCCGCCGGGCTGATCAACGCGCTGGAGATCACCGGCCGAGACATGAAGACCACGAAAATGGTCTGCAACGGCGCGGGCGCAGCGGGCATCGCCTGTATCGAATTGATGAAGGCGATGGGTTTCTCGCCGGAAAATATCATCCTGTGCGATACCAAGGGCGTGGTCTTCCAGGGCCGCACCGAAGGCATGAACCAGTGGAAGTCGGCGCATGCGGTTAAGACCGAGGCGCGCTCGCTCGCCGAGGCGCTGGACGGCTGCGACGTCTTTCTCGGGCTCTCCGCCAAGGGCGCGCTGACCCCCGCCATGGTGCAGTCGATGGCCAAGAACCCGATCATCTTCGCGATGGCCAATCCGGATCCGGAGATCACGCCCGAGGAAGTGGGCGAGATTCGCACCGACGCCATCATGGCCACCGGCCGCTCGGATTACCCGAACCAGGTCAACAATGTGCTGGGTTTCCCTTACATCTTCCGCGGCGCGCTGGATGTTAGGGCGACCACCATCAATGACGAGATGAAGATCGCCGCCGCACGCGCCCTGGCCGAGCTGGCGCGCCAGGACGTGCCCGACGACGTCGCCGCCGCCTATCAGGGCAACCGGCCGAAATTCGGCCCCAACTACATCATCCCGGTGCCGTTCGATCCGCGCCTGATCTCGGCGATCCCGCTTGCCGTGGCCAAGGCCGCGATGGAGTCCGGCGTCGCCCGCAAGCCGATCCTCGATCTCGACCGCTACGCGCATGAGCTCTCCGCCCGCCGCGATCCGATCGCCTCGACCTTGCAGCGCATCTACGACCGCGTCCGCCGCCAGCCCAAGCGCATCGTCTTCGCCGAAGGCGAGGAGGAGCAGGTGATGCGCGCCGCCGTCTCCTATGTGAACCAGAGGCTGGGCACGGCGATCCTGCTCGGCCGCGACGACGTCATCAAGGAGAATGCCCGCAACGCCGGCATCGAGCTCAACAAGCAAGGCCTCGAGATCATCAATGCCAGGCTGTCGCGCCGCAATGGGATCTACACCGACTATCTCTACGAACGTATGCAGCGCAAGGGCTTCCTCTTCCGCGACTGTCAGCGCCTGATCAACAACGACCGCAACCATTTCGCCGCCTGCATGGTGGCGCTGGGCGACGCCGACGGCATCGTCACCGGCGTGACCCGCAACTATTCCACCGCGCTCGACGACGTGCGCCGCGTCATCGACGCCAAGCCGGGCCACCGCGTGATCGGCGTTTCGATCGTGCTGGCAAGGGGCCGCACCGTGCTGGTTGCCGACACCGCCGTGCACGACATGCCGAATGCCGAGCAGATCGCCGACATCGCCGAGGAGGCGGCCGGCTTTGCCCGCCGCATGGGCTACGAGCCGAGGATTGCGATGCTCGCCTACTCCACCTTCGGTCATCCGCAGGGCGAGCGCTCCGAGCGGGTGCAGGAGGCGGTGCGCATCCTCGACAAGCGCCGCGTCGACTTCGAATATGACGGCGAGATGGCCGCCGACGTGGCGCTGAACCCGCGCGCCATGGCGCAGTACCCGTTCATCAGGCTGACCGGTTCGGCCAATGTGCTGGTCATGCCCGCCTTCCACTCGGCCTCGATCTCGACCAAGATGCTGCAGGAACTCGGCGGCTCGACCGTCATCGGCCCGCTGCTGGTCGGTCTGAACAAGCCGGTGCAGATCGTCTCGCTCAACGCCAAGGACTCAGACATCGTCAACATGGCGGCGATCGCGGCCTATACGGCGGGGAATTGACGGGCGGCCGCCGCGCCCCGCCCTTTGCCGAACTCAAAAGCAAAAAGGCCCGTGGCGATGCCGCGGGCCTTTCTGTTTGGGTCGCAGCTTTCGATCAGAAATTGCGCTGGAAGCGGACGATGCCGCCGACGCTGTCCTTCTTGTCGGCCTTGGTCCAGTTGCCGAACGGAGTGCCGTCGTAGAAGTGGCCGAAGTGGTTCCAGTCGACTTCGGTCGTGATCGTGTAGCCCGGCACGATGGTGTAGGCGACGTTCGCCGCCAAAGCGTAGTTCTTGTCGTCGTCGGCCGAAGCCTGGAGATTGAACGCCGTCTTGTCGTTGAACTTGTAGGTGCCGCCGCCCCAGACGGCCCAATTGCCGCCCCACGGCTTGTAGAAGCCGCGACCGCTGGCATCGATGGCGTTGCCGGCATTGTCATTGAGGTTGTCGTCGGTGCCGTAGCCGCCCACGACGAACAAAGTCAGTTCCTTGCTGACATTGACGTCCAAGCGAACCTTGCCGGCGACTTCCTCGTAATTGCTGTCATAGGCGACGACGCCGGTGATCGCACCCCAGTCGCCCTTGTACTTCAAGCCGCCGACGACGTGAGGAACGTAGCTGTCGATCGTGCCGGTCACGCCGGAGCCCCCTTCGAGCGAGATGACGCCCGAGAAGCCGCCGTCCACATCGAAGTAGTAGCTGACGACGTTGGTGTCCTTGACGCCGTACGGAATGATCGTGTCCTGGATGACATTGCCCGCGTAACCGATGAACTGGTCATAAGGCGTTTCGTCCTTACCGACGCGCAGGCCGCCGAGCTGGATCCAGGCGAAATGCAGGTCGGGCGCCTTGTTGGCAGCGGGGTTGGTGTCAACCTCACCGTTGGAGGTGACCAGGTTCTTGTCACCGAAGTTGAAGCGCGTTTCGGTGTAGGTCTTCAACGTGCCGAGCTCTCGCGCAGCATTTCGATGGGGACGCGGCCATCCAGTTCGGGGCAGGGATGAGCGAGCCAGAACCAGGCCAATCTCGGATTGGTGATGGCCGCCAACACCTCGCTTATGCCGGGGGCCGGCCTGCCGTCGATGAACTGGGCGAGCGGGAAGACATGCTTGCGGCCGCCTTTGCGCAGCGCGACGACCTCAGCGCGCCTTTGCCAGCGGTGCAGCGTCGAGCGAGGTATACGGAACTTCTCTTCCAGATAGGTCGACCCGGCGACCTCGCCGGCCCAGTCTTCGATCAGCATCGACTGCAGCTCGGAGACCCGCTCGGCAAAGGGCCGCGGGATGGGCTTGCCGGCCCCGATCTTCGGATTTTCGTCCCTGCTGCCTGCGTCGCGCGGCTCGGCGCGCGCGATCTTCTCCGCCATCGCGCGGAAGAATTCGGAGGCGAGCCCGGTCCAGCTGCCCTTGAAGGAGGTGATGGCAAGCCGCTGCGCCTGCGGCAGGAACGGAAGGGCGGCGGCAACACCGCCGGCCATCGCGGTGGCGCAGATCAGCGCCTCCGCGTCCTTTAGGACGCCATGCTGCATCAAAGCCTGTCGCACAGCCTCGGCCACAACTCCGGCCAAGGCGTCTTGCGAAGTTCCTTCAGGCGGATTCTGAAATCTGGTCATGCATCTGTCTTGCGGGGCCGCGCTTCTCCCAAACTGGGCCGTCGTTGAACGGCTACAGCGGAAAGCGGCTATCGCAATGGTGACGGACGCAGCGACCGTGAAGGTTGCTGTCTTGCATTTTTGACACCCCAACTGCTGCGGGCGCCCGAAATGTCAGTCGCGGAACGCCCAATGTGCCTCTAGGAGCGATCTATGACAGCGGCGCGACAGCCGGGTTCATTTGGCGCCCGACCGGGATGACGCGGCGGAACTAAAGCAGGCCCGCCTGTTCCGCTTCGCGGCGCAGATTCTGGCGCGGTCGCGGGCCGATCTGCTGGATCACCAGCCCGGCCGCCAGTGAGCCGAGGTCGCCGCAGTCCTGGAGGCTGCGTCCGGTCGTGTATCCATAGAGGAAACCGGCGGCATAAAGGTCGCCCGCGCCGGTCGTGTCGACCAGTTCCTTGATCGTGGTCGCATGAATAGTGACGGTCTCGTCGCCGCGCACGATCACCGAGCCCTTTTCCGAGCGAGTAACGGCGGCGATCTTGCAATCTTTGCGTATCGCCGCCAGCGCGTCCTCGAAGGAAGCGGTCTGGTAGAGCGACTTGATCTCGTGGCTGTTGGCGAAGACGATGTCGACCGTGCCGGAGCGCATCAGATCGAGGAACTCGTCGCGGTAGCGGTCGACGCAGAAAGAATCCGACAGCGTCATCGACACTTCGCGCCCCGCCGCATGCGCCAGCCTCGCGGTCTGCCGGATCGCTTCCTTGGCGCGCGGCGGATCCCACAGATAACCCTCGAAATAGGTGACCTTGGCGCCGGCCGCCTTGTCGGCCTCGACGTCCTCCGGCCCCAGCTCGACGCAGGCGCCGAGATAGGTGTTCATCGAGCGCTCGCCGTCCGGCGTGACGAAGATCATCGAGCGAGCCGTCGGCGGCTCGCCTTGCAGTGGCCTGGTGTCGAAGGCCACGCCCTGGGCGCGGATATCATGGCTGTAGATGTCGCCGAGCGCATCGTTCGACACCTTGCCGAAAAAGGCGGCGCGGCCGCCGAAGCTCGCCACGCCCGCCGCCGTGTTGCCGGCGCTACCGCCTGAAGCTTCGATCGCCGGTCCCATGCGGCTGTAGAGGAGCTCGGCGCGCCTGGTGTCGATGAGGTTCATCGCGCCCTTGATGATGCCGTTGGTTTCCAGAAAGGCCTCGTCGCATTGCGCGATGATGTCGACAATGGCATTGCCGATGCAAAGCACGTCATATTCCGGCATCAATGTCTCCGCCAACGACTGTCCGGCTTTGTGCCACGCCGGCCGCGCGCGGGTCTAGCGGCTCGCAGCCGCTTTGCCTACCCCGAAAATCGGCACCGGTTTCCGCTTCGCCGACTTCCGGCCGGTTGCTGCGGCAGCCGTCGCGCCGAACTGGACCATATCGTTAGAGGCGACGGCGGCTATGGTTGGAGCGTCATCGAAACATCTAAGCCGCGGTGTGAGCTAGAACGGACCGTCGAAACAGGCTGAAGGCGCGAAATCCCATGTCCGATAAGACCGAGATGACGACCGAGCTGGCGCTGCTTGGCCTGCTGGCGGTGTTGTGGGGTGCCTCCTACACCTTCATCAAGATCGGCGTCGAGACGATCCCGCCGGTGACCTTCATCGCCGGGCGCACGCTGATCGCCGGCGGCATTCTGCTTGGCCTCATCCGCTGGCGCGGCCTTGTCATGCCGCGGGAGGTGGTCATGTGGCGCCGCTTCATGTTCCAGGCCTGCCTCAACAGCGTCATCCCGTTCACGCTGATCGCCGCCGCCGAACGTTCGATCGACGCCGGCCTTGTCACGATCCTCAACGCGACGTCGCCGATCTTCACCTTTCTGCTGACGGCGCTGATCACCCGCCACGAGCCGGTGACATTGCGCAAGCTGGTCGGCGTCGGCGCCGGCATCGCCGGCATTTGCCTCATCGTCGGCACCGAGGCGCTGGGCGGCATCGGCCATCAGCTCTGGGCGCAGCTTGCGGTCGTCGCCGCCACCGTCTGCTATGCCGGCGCCGCCATTTTCGGCCGCAATTTCAGAGGGCTCGACCCGATGGTGCCGGCCGCCGGCTCGATGATCTGCGGCGCCGTGATCCTGATTCCCTTGAGCCTCGTCTTCGACCGGCCCTGGACGTTGACGCCGTCGACGGCGTCGATTCTGGCGCTCTTCGGGCTTTCGGTCTTCTCCACCGCGCTCGCCTTTTCGATCTTCTTCCGGCTCATCCACACGCTGGGCTCTGTCGGCACTACCTCGCAGGCCTATCTGCGCGTGCCGATCGGCGTCGGCATCGGCGCCGTCTTTCTGGGCGAAAGCCTCGGGCCGAGCGCCTGGTTCGGCATGGGCTTCGTCGTCGTTGGCGTCGCGGCCATGACCATCCCGGCCAGACTGGCCAGGCTTGCGCAATAATGCATGTCGCCCAAAAGTGCATGGCGGTTTTGGGAGGACGACATGCATCGAGACAAACCTAAGGCGCGTCGACGCGACGCGCTTAGTTGCGCCGCTTAGCAAGCCCGCCTATCTCGGGATCGTTGCTCCTCTGTAAGGGCTTGGACCTGCCGTGATCCTCGACGCCGCACGCGCTGCCGCCAGCCGGCTGTTCTCACCTGAATTCCGCTCGGTCTTCCTGAAGACGCTGGGCCTGACGCTGCTCGCCTTGGTGGCGCTGTGGTTCGGCATCGAGAGCCTGCTCGAATGGCTGGCATGGCCGTGGCTGCAGACATTTGTGCCCGGCCTGCCGTCCTGGGCAGGATGGCTGAGCGGCATCATCGCCGGCATCCTGTTGGCAATGGGCATGGCGCTGCTCGTGGCACCCGTAACGGCGATCGTCGCCGGGTTGTTCCTCGACGATATCGCCGAGGTGGTCGAGCGCACCGACTATCCCGGCGATCCGCCCGGCCGCGCCGTGCCGGTGCTGCAGTCGCTGGCGCTGGCGATAAAATTCTTTGGCGTCGTGATCCTCGGCAACATCGTCGCCCTGCTGCTGCTCCTCGTGCCGGGCATCAACCTCGCCGCCTTCTTCATCGTCAACGGCTATTTGCTGGGCCGCGAATTCTTCGAGTTCGCCGCCATGCGCTTCCGCCCCGAGGCCGAAGCCAAGGCGCTGCGCCGGAAGTATGCGGGCACGGTATTCCTGGCCGGACTGCTGATCGCGGTCTACCTTGCCGTGCCGCTGCTCAACCTTTTGACCCCGCTCTTTGCCGCCGCCATGATGGTGCATCTGCACAAGGCGGTTTCGGCGCGGGACCCGGTCCAGCGCAATTCCAGGAAAAGTGCGTAGCGGTTTTCCGTCCGGAAATGCGCAACAAGGGGATAGAGCGGTTCGGCGTTTCCGTGAAACGCTGAACGCCCTAATCTTGCTCGGTACCGCCCCCGCGGAACAGCGCCTGCAGCTTGCCGAACGGCATCGCCGAACGGGTGAAGCCGAAGGTGCCGTCCTGCTGGATTTCCCGCGCAGCGGTTTCCAGCATGCCAAAGGCGAAATTCGTCAGCCATGGCCCGAGCGAGACGCGTTTGACGCCGGCCACGGCAAGGTCGGCCACGGTGAAGCCGGGCCGCGCCATGACATTGACCGGCTTGCTGACCGCGGAGCAGACCGTCCGCACCGTGTCGATGTCGCTCAGGCCCGGCGCATAGAGCACGTCGGCGCCGGCTTTCTCGAAAGCCTGCAGACGCTTGATCGTGTCGTCGAGATCGGTCTTGCCCCAAAGGAAATTCTCGGCTCGCGCGGTGAAGACGAAATCGTGCTTCAAGGCGCGCGCCGCCTCGGCGGCCGCGGCGACGCGTTCGACTGCATGCGAGAACTCGTAGATTGGATACTCTAGATCGCCCGTATGGTCCTCGATCGAGCAGCCGGCAAGGCCCGCGGCTTCCGCCGCGAAGATGGTTTCTGCGGCCTGCTCAGCGCTGTCGCCCTTGCCGCGCTCGAGATCGGCCGAAACCGGCAGGTCGGTTGCCGCCGTCACTTCGCGGCAATGGTGGATCATGGCCTCGAACGTCACGGCGCCGTCGGGCAGGCCGCGCGAGAAGGCGAAGCCGGCGCTGGTCGTGGCCAGCGCCTTGAAGCCGAAGGAAGCCAAAAGCTTGGTCGTGCCGACATCCCAGGGATTGGGCATGACGAAGGTCGAGGCGTGCAGATCGCGAAAAATCTTGCCCTTGTCCATGGCGGGTCCTCAATCATGGGTCGTGCCGGGAATTTATCGCGGTCGCCCCGCTCGGGCAAACGAATGCGCTCGGCTCAGAAGCGTTTCTCGTTCTCTGCTGACAACCGTTTGAGGGCGTCTGAACCCGCCACGTAGCGCGACGTTTTCTTATCCCAATGATAGATGGCTGAAATGTCCTTCGAGGACGCCTCGGGCGCCTCATCGTCGCAGCTTTCGCCGCTTGGTATCGTGGCGTCGGTCACCGTCACCTTGACGGCTGCATGCGGCCGGCCGTCGGCAACGGCCTTAAAAGCGATGTCCTGCTTGCGGCTGTAGGTGCATAGCCTTTCATCGAACGTGTAGATCATGTCGATCAGTTCGAACTTGTCGTTGCGCACCATGATCAACGGCGTGATCACATAGCCCTGGCTCGAATTGAAATGCGTGCTCATGGTGATGAGGATATCGTCACCGGCGCCGACCGACAGTTTGTTCGGTTCGCGAAAATAGGTGCTGCGATCGACGGCGACATTGACCGCGTCGAGCAGCGCCGGCTTGCCGCCGGTCAGATCGTAGAGCGCCAGCATCGCATAGCCCTCGGCGCTGTCGGGAGAGTCGCCGAGATCGAACAACATGGTCAGCCGGTCCTTGCCGCCGGCCTTGATGGCCAGCACCGCAGCATTGGGCAGGCTTGATGTCTCAGGCGGCGAGCCACCGCTGTCCGGACCGGCGACATGGCGCATTTCGATCGGCAAGCCGCCGTGGTAGAAGCCATCGGCGTTCAACGCCAGATCGGGGATGACCATCCTGGCCAGATCGAGATAGGTGACGTCCTTGTGGCCCGGGATGGCGCTGGCAAAGTCCGGAAAGCTGACATTTTCCGCGCTCGCCGGGCCCCAAAACCATAACAGAAGCACAAGAGCGAGGGCGAGGCGAAGCAGGGTGAATTTCATGGGGTGGGAGCCGCCGGCTGTTTGACGGCTGCACGCTAGCACGGAAGATTTCGCCGCACAGCCCGGAGCAATTCCAGGAAGAATGTGAACCAGTTTTCCGTCCGGAATTGCGTAAACTAAATCATAGAGCGGGTCGGCAATTCGACGAAAGCGGAACCGCTCCAGTGTCCGATCAAAGGATCGGCACCAGTCCTGCGAGGTCCCGCATGTCGTCGAACAGGATCCCGCCGGCGCCCGCCAGCCCGTCGCGGTCCGAGAATGGATCGGCGTGATAGGAAAACACGCGCATGCCGGCGGCAATGCCGGCCTGGGTGCCGGCGACGCTGTCCTCGATGACGATGCAGTCGACCGGCGCGAAGCCCATCGTCTTTGCCGCATGCAGGAAGAGGTCCGGGAACGGCTTGCCGCGCCCGACCATGGTCGAGGAAAACATGGCGTGCTCGAACAGCGGCAACAAGCCGGTCTGCCCGAGCGTGATATGCATCTTCGAAACCCGCGCCGACGAGGCGACGCAATAGGCAATACCGGCGGCGCGCACCTTTTCGATGAAATCGCGCACGTGAGGGATCGCCTCGACGCCATGCGCGAATAGATCCGGCAGGCCGGCGTTCCAGCGTTCGACGAAGTCGGCGCCGAGCCGGGCCTCGGTCGCCTCTTCGATCTCTTTCTGCACCGAGGCCATGCTGCGGCCCGAGAAGATCTTGCGGCAATATTCGAATGTGGTTTGAAAGCCCGCTTCACAAAGCCAGTCGGCGAGGCGCCGATTGGCAAGGTTCTCGGTGTCGACCAGAACCCCGTCGCAATCGAAGATGACCAGTTTTGGGACGTGCATTTATGCGGTGCCGGTCGATCCGAAACCGCCGGCGCCGCGCGCCGTGCCGCCGGCGAGCGCCCGTTCTTCGCTGGCCACCTGCGTGACTGCCGCAAACACGATCTGCGCGATCCGCATGCCGCGCGTCACCGCGAAGTCCTCATCGCCAAGATTGACGAGCAGCACTTTCACCTCGCCCCGGTAATCGCTGTCGATGGTGCCGGGCGTGTTGAGCACGGTCAGCCCATGTTTGAAGGCGAGGCCGGAGCGCGGCCGCACCTGGCCTTCCATGCCTTCCGGGATTTCCACGATCAGCCCGGTCGGCACCAGCGCGCGTTTTCCGGGCAGGATAAGCAGCGGCCGGTCTTCCGGCACCGCGGCTCGCACGTCCATCCCGGCCGCGCCCGCGCTTTCATAGGTCGGCAGCGGCAAGCCATCGCCATGCGGAAGCCTGACGAAACCGACGGTGGGGCCGATGACGGAGGAAGGATAGACAGCCGTGCGCATGAGCCCATTCCTATCGGCGCGGCTGCCGATTCGGTCAACCCGGCCGCGACGCTATCAACGCCTTTCTTTCAATGCGGTTCCGCGTCAGCGCAACTCCACCGGAACGACGGTCGTCTCCTTGATCTCCTCCATGACGAAGGAAGCGGAGACGTCCGACAGCGGCACCTTGGCGATCAGCCGCTGATAGAGCCTGTCATAGGCTTTCACGTCGGCGACGCGGGCTCTCAGCACATAGTCGAGGTCGCCCGACATGCGGTAGACGCCGGTGATCTCGGCAAAGCCCGTCACCGCCGCCCGGAACTTTTGCAGCCAGTCCGGGTCGTGGTTCGACGTGCGGATCAGGATGAACACCGAAAGCCCGAGTCCAAGCTTGTCGGCATCGACCAGCGCCACGCGCCCGGTAATGACGCCCTCCTCCTCCAGCCGCTTCACGCGCCGCCAGCAGGCGTTGCGGGACAAGGCCACGCGCTCCGACAACTGGTCGACGGAAAGCGTGCCGTCGCGCTGCAGTTCGGCCAGCAATCTCCGATCAGTTTCGTCGATATCATATGCCATTCTTGGGATAAATGTCCCAAAATAGGGCTAGACACAAGGACAATTTGGGATCGATGAACCTTCAACTCGTGGCAGGATACTCAATATCGGGGCTCATCCCGGCAGGAGGGATCACCATGACGACGCGGTTTTCGGCGCTCTTTACGTCTCATCCGGCCAAGGTTGGCGAAACCTATTTCGGCCACATGGCCTTCGCCGCCTGGTTCTGCTCCCGCCTGTCGATGGCCGCGGGCGCCGCCCTCGTTCACGCTTTCTTGCCATTTCTGTTCGAGACTACCGCCAGCCGAATCGTCCGTGAGCTCTATGAGCGCACGAACAACAGAGGCTCACACGCGGTGAAGGAGCCTCAGGCTCTGATGGATCGCGCCTGATAAATGGTGGAATGCGATGTGCCGGTGGGCGGCTTATCTCGGTGAAGCGGTCTTCCTCGAAGACATCGTCACCGCGCCCTGCCACTCGCTGATTGCCCAGAGCCACTGCGCCCAGGAGGCCAAGTCGCCGACCAATGGCGACGGTTTTGGCCTCGCCTGGTATGGCGACCGTCCCGAGCCCGGCCTTTACCGCGACATCCTGCCGGCCTGGTCGGACCCCAATCTGAAAAGCCTCTGCCGGCAGATCAAATCAGGCCTGTTCCTCGCTCATGTGCGCGCCTCCACCGGCGCCGCGACCAGCCGCATGAACTGCCATCCCTTCGTCTCCAGCCGCTGGTCGTTCATGCATAACGGCCAGATCGGGGGCTTCGAGAAGATCCGCCGCGCGCTTGAGAATTCGCTGTCGGATGCTGTCTTCGACCAGCGCGAAGGGACGACTGATTCCGAACTGTTCTTCCTGCTGATGCTCGACGAAGGCCTGTCCGCCGACCCGCAAGGCGCGGTAGCCCGCGCCACCAGCCGCGTTCTCGAGGCTTCGCGCCACGCCGGTCTCGAACCCTCCCTGAAGCTGACAGCGGCATTTTCCGATGGCGAGGCGCTCTACGCCGTGCGCTACGCCACCGACGGCCAGGCGCCAACGCTCTATACCGGCGCATTCGCGAGCCGCGCCGGCCGCTGCATCGTCTCCGAACCGTTCGACCGCGACGGCGGAGAATGGCAGGCGATCCCGCCGTCGAGCTTTGTCACCATGACAAGGGACGGCACAAACATCCGGCCGTTCGCGCCGACCGTTGCTAAGTTCGCGTTGGCCGTCTAGCTCCAAACGTAGCGAAGGTCGCGGGACAGCGCCGCCCTGACCACAGGTGGGCGCAATTTCGATCAAGCACCGCTGTCCTAACAATGCTGAATTCGGCTTGAAGCCGCGGTCTCATCCGCCATGTTCAAGGCGCAGCGCGGCAAGCAGCCGGAGTGCAGCACAATGGACATCGGATTTTCCTCGACTACCGAACTCGCGGCAGCAATTGCCCGGCGGAGAATCTCGGCCGTGGAGGCGCTGGACGCGCATCTGGCGCAGATCGACCGGCATAACGAAGCTCTGAACGCCGTCGTCCTCCTCGATCGGGAAGGCGCGCTTCAGCGTGCCCGAGAAGCCGATGCGGCACTGGCCCGCAGCGCCGCGCTCGGCCCGCTGCACGGCGTGCCGTTCACGCTGAAGGATGCGCACGAGACCGCTGGCATGAAGACGACGGTCGGCTTCCCGCCATTTGCCGACAACGTTCCCAAGCAGGACAGCCCTGTGGCTGCCAGGCTAAAGAGAGCCGGCGGCGTGCTGGTCGGCAAAACCAATGTCGCCACCATGCTGGGCGACTGGCAGTCTGACAATCCGCTGTTCGGCCGCACCGGCAACCCTTGGGATCCGTCGCGCACAGCGGGCGGCTCCAGCGGCGGCGCTGCCGCTGCGGTTGCTGCGGGCATGACGCCCTTCGAGGTCGGCACCGACATGCAGAGTTCCATCCGCTTGCCCGCCGCCTTTTGCGGCGTCTACGGCCTGAAGCCGACCGAGCATCGCGTCTCGCTGGCCGGCGCTTTTCCCGACCCGGGCGGCATTCCGCGCAGCGTCCGCTTGATGTCCTGTGTCGGGCCGATTGCTCGCAATCTGGAGGACCTGGCGCTGATTTACCGGATCATTGCCGGTCCGGACGGCGGCGATACCGATCTGGCGCCGGTGCCGGTTGATGCGATACCGACGCTCGAGCTGACATCGCTGCGCATCGCCTTCGCCGGCACCTTCCGCAGCTTTCCGGTGGCCGCCGAGATCGGCGCCGCGGTCGAGAGATTGGCTGCTAGGCTGGCTTCCGCCGGCGCGCACGTCGAGGAAGCCAAACTGCCGAAGCTCGACCTGCATGATGATCTCACCGAGGGCGGCAAGTTGATCGGCATGATGCTGGAGGCAGCGCAACCGGAACCGCCGGAACAGCCTGCGCCGGTGTCGCGCTGGTTCGCGGCGCTCGCTCGCCGCGACCGGTCGATTCTTGCTTGGGAGCGGTTCTTCGAAAGCTGTGATTCCTTGCTTTGCCCGGTCGCCATGACAACGGCCTTTCCGCACTGCAAGCCAGGCAGCGCGCTGAAGGTCGACGGCAAGGACGAGAGCTATTGGATGCTGCCGGCCTATGGCGCGGTCTTCAATTATTCCGGCCATCCGGCGCTGGCGATACCAGGCGGGCAGGACAGCAACGGGTTGCCCATCGGCCTGCAACTGGTCGGCAAGCGCTGGTCGGAGGCGAGACTGCTCGGCGTCGCTGCGGCGATCGCGCCGCTGACCGACGGGTTTCGCCGGCCGCCGGGCTACTGAGCGAAGCGCGACAGCGCATAAGGCGCGAGCAATGGATCGCGCTCGCCATCGACGATTTCGCGGGCCGCAAACAGGCCGATGGCGGGTGCCAGCGTGATGCCGGAATGGGTGACGGCGACATAGACGCCGCCTACGCCGTCGGCGCGGCTAACAATTGGGAAACCATCGATCGGAGTAGGACGATAGCCGACTGTGTGGAAATCGTACTCCAGCCCGTCGGCGCCGCGCAGCATCGCTTTCACCGCTTCGAAAAGCTCAAGCGCGGTTGCCTCCGGGTTCTCGCCCGGATCGCCGCCGCCAAAATCCGAGCCGGCGATGATCCGGCCCTCGGCCGTCTGCCGCATATGCAGCCTCTCGGCCAGCACCAGGCCGTTGAGGAGCTTCCTGTAGGGTCGCGAATGCACGATCAGACCGGGCGGCGTCTTGATCGGCAACTGGACGCCTGCCGTCGCGGCGATCGCCGGAGCGCCGGCGCCGGCGGCGATCACCACCTCGTCGGCGGCGATGGTTTCACCCGCAACGACGACGCCGCTCAGGCTGCCGCCGGATAGAGTCAGTCTATCGACAGTCCCAGTAATAAGCCGCGCGCCGCGCCGTTCGGCGTCCGCCAGCAGCGCCGTTGCGGTCGCCACCGGCTCGGCCACGCCTTCCTCGGCGACATGAAGCGCGAAATCGGGAAGCTCGGTCAGGTTGGGTTCGATCCGCGCCGCCTGTTCGCGGCCGACCTGCTCGATGCCGTAGCCCCAGGACGAATGCTCGGCCGCATAGGCTTTGAGCTTGTCCGCCGGCAGGTCCCAGCACAGGCCGCCGCACCAGGCAAGCGGCAGGCCCGGCAGATCATTCGCCAAGCGTTTCCACTCGTTCATCGCCCGGATGCGCAGCCGGAAATAGGTCTCCGGATTGCCCCAGCTTGCGTTGATCCAGGCGAAGGAATTGGGCGTCGCGACGCCCCCGGCGCCGCTTGTCGAGACGACCGTCACCCTCGCTCCAGCCTTCGCCAGATGCCAGGCGATCGATGCGCCGATGATGCCGGCGCCGATGACGATGACTTGTTTTGCGCTGCTCATGCCATGACCTTCAGAGGAGATTTCCCCGTCATGCCATCGCGCCGGCCAGACCTCAAGCGAGAAGCGGCTACGCGCCGCCCATCGCTATCTTCTGCGTCCCGACAACCAGGCCCTTCAGCTCTTCGCAGCGCCGCGTGAGCCGTGAAGAGTCGACCTTCTTCGCTAACGCCAACGCTGTGCCGAGCTCCAGCTCCGCGCCGGAACGATCGCCGAGCTGAATGAGCAGCGCCGCGAGCGCAAGCCTGGCATCGGCGACATTGACCGGCGAGCCGACCTCGCTCCAGCGCGAGCATGCGGTCTGCAGCTCCCGAACAGCCTCGGTGGGGCGGTCTTCCCGTATGAAAAGTTCAGCCTTGGCCTCGGCGGACAGCGCCCGGATGGAGGCCATCGGCCAGCGCTGCGGCTGGCTCTCCAGCTCGGTGATAACTTCTTTTGCGCGCTCGAGACGATTGGTGCGCGCCGCCACCTTGGCGAGAGTGGCAAGGACCATGCCTCGCCGCTGCAGCGTCGGCCAGCCGTTTCCGACCAGGGAGCGCTCGAGAGCGCTGAAGGCGGCCTCGGCCTGGCCTTGCTCCAGCTGCAGCAGCGCCAGTCCGGGCTGCGGATCCCAGCCGGCGGCATGGGACGCACGATAGGCTGTTTCCGCCTCGGTGAGATCTCCGGCGGCCAGATGAATGTCACCTAAGACACGCAGCGCATCGCCCGTCGCCCAGGGGGCGTCGACGGCGAGCTGGTCGAGCGCGGCGCGTACCAGCGCCTCAGCCTCCCTCAGCGTGCCGTGAACGCCGAGCACTTCGGCGCGATGCAGCCGGCAGGAGCCCGACAGATCCTCAAGCCCATGTCCCCTGCACCAGTCCTCATAGCCGAGGGTCCATTGGTTGGCCCTCGCCCAGTCGCCAAAATTCCGGCAGGCCCAAAGTATGTTGCAGTAGAGAATGCCGCCGACGACCGGGTCCACGTCGCTGGAGAGGCCGAGCGCGGCGGCGAAATCCTGGTCCTCCTGGCCGGATTTGGTCTCACCGAGGCAGAGCTTGAAAAAACCGCGATAGATCAGCCCGAGCGACTCCACGACCGGATCTTCGAGATCCCTGCCAACCGCGAAAGCCTTTTCGGCAAGCGCAAGCGCCTGCTCCGGCTCGGCTTCCGCGCCCATGATGCGCGCTCCCATCCAGCACCACAGGCCGTGCTCCCTGCTGTCGGTTGCGCCATCGATCAGCTGCGCCGCCCGCTTGTGCCAGCCCTTGGCGACGGCAAGTTCCCCTCTCTCCAGATGAACCCTGGCCAGGCCGATTGCCGGGGACGCCGCTCGCAAGCGCTCGCCGGCCACGCCGTAGGCAGTCACCGCGCGCGCCAGAAGCGGGATGGCTTCAGCCGGGCGGCCCATGCACTCCAGCGCAAGTGCCCATTCCTCAAGATCGGCCGTCAGCAGCTCGCCAGCGGCATCCGCTTCGGTGAAGCAGGCTGCGGCCTCGTGCCATTTTCTGACAGCAACAGCTTCGCGTGCCGACAGAACCGGTGAACCGGGGCTCGAAAGCTTGCCGCCCGCGCCGGCCGGCCCGTTCGCCGAAATGGGCGGCAGGTCGAGGCAAATCCGGTAGCCGAAGCGGGGCAGGTTGCGCAGCGCCGTTTCCATGCCGCCCTGGCGAAGAACGCCGCGGGCAAGGCTTGCCACGCGCTGCAACGAAGCTTCCGTCACCGTCACGCCCGGCCATAGCGTTTCAAGCAATTCGTCTTTGCTCATGGCCCGGTCCCGGTGCCGCAGCAGAATGGCGAGGAAATCGAAGACCAGGGGCTGCACCTCGATCTCGCTTCCGGCGAGACGGAGGGCGCGAGCGTCCTCGTTAAGATCGAAGTCGCCGAAGCAATAAGTTCCCATCGGCAGCAATCCTGTAACGGCAGTAGGCAAAGGATCGGAAGAAGATAAGGACGGCGTAAGGACTGTCGGCCGCCTCTTGCGCAATTCTCCGTCTGCCCGGCGAGCCATGCTGCAGTTTAGCTCAGCGGCCCCGGGAATGTCACCGGCATCGAATCTGGTCGAGCGTCCGGAGGCATTTGAACCCAAGATCAAGGAGATTGCGAAATGCAGAAATACATCATCGAACGTGAAATTCCCAAGGTCGGCACCTTCGAGCGCGAGCAGCTTCGCGACGCCTCCAAGGCCTCGAACGCCGTTCTCGCCGAGCTCGGCCCGGACATTCAGTGGGTCGAATCCTTCGTCGCGGATGACAAGACCTTCTGCGTCTACCTCGCCAAGGACGAGGCGATCATTCAGCGCCACGCCAAGATGAGCGGCTTCCCGGCCACCAAGATCACGCAGGTGAAGCGCCTGTTCGATCCGACGACGGCATACGCCGCCGCCTGATGGAGGGATCGATCGTGAAGTGCCTTGCAGGCGAGTTGCGAGCACGATCGATCCTGATCTTCTGTCGGCCAAACCTTCGGGAGGGCCAGTCTGGCCCTCCCGATTTCATCATTCAAACAGAGGAGGATAAACCATGACCATCCTTGGACAGGAGCTTGCGGCCAACCACTCCGCGCTCGGACGGTTCCTCGTTGCAATCTTCGAAATCTGCCGTTCCGGCGGAGGCGTGCTTGCGCGCATCCTGCGAAATCGCAGGGGTCGGGCCACGCTGGACGAATTGCCGGACTATCTGCTGCGCGACATCGGCATCGAGGGGGCGGAGATACGTTTAGCTACCCGGTTGGGCCGCCAGGACCGTCATCGCGAGCGAACCTGAACGGCCCAAGGTTCCTGTCAGGCCACATCGACTACGCTGTTCGGCCGTGCCGGTCTGCCCGAAACTGTCGACACGCCCAAAATGCGCTGCTAGAAGCCCGCGCCACAGACAGGATTCCAAAAATTGGCAGAAGACATCGAACAGGCGGTATCGCGCCGCCGCACTTTCGCGATCATCGCCCACCCCGATGCCGGCAAGACCACGCTCACCGAAAAGCTGCTTCTGTTCGGCGGCGCCATCCAGCTTGCCGGCGAGGTCAAGGCCAAGAAAGATCGCATCCAGACCCGGTCCGACTGGATGAAGATCGAGCGCGAGCGCGGCATCTCGGTCGTCACCTCGGTGATGACCTTCGAATATGACGACAACGTCTTCAACCTGCTCGACACGCCCGGCCATGAGGATTTCGCCGACGACACCTACCGCACGCTCTCTGCGGTGGATTCGGCCGTCATGGTCATCGACGCCGCCAAGGGCATCGAGCCGCGCACGCTGAAACTGTTCGAGGTCTGCCGGCTGCGCGACATCCCGATCATCACCTTTGTCAACAAGATGGACCGCGAGAGCCGCGATCCGTTCGAAATCCTCGACGAGATCGAGCAGAAGCTGGCGCTGGACACAGCACCGGTTACCTGGCCGATCGGCCGCGGCAAGACCTTTTCGGGCACCTATCACCTGGCGCAGAACGCGGTGCGCCGGAGCGATGACGAGAAGGAGCGCACGCCCGTAAACGGCCCGGATTCCAACCGCGTCGCCGGGCTTTTGCCGGAAAACGAGCGCAACGACTTCATCGAGGAACTGGAGCTCGCGCGGGAAGCGTGCAGACCCCTCGACATCGACGCCTTCCGCGAAGGCCATCTGACGCCGGTCTATTTCGGCTCGGCGCTGCGCAATTATGGAGTGCGCGACCTGATCGAGGCGCTCGGCGCCTACGGGCCGCCGCCGCGGGCCCAGGCAGCCGATGAACGCACGGTCGAGGCGACGGAGGGGAAGATGACCTCCTTCGTCTTCAAGATCCAGGCCAACATGGACCCCAACCATCGCGACCGCATCGCGTTCGTCCGCGTCTGCTCCGGCAAGCTGGAGCGTGGCATGAAGGCCAAGCTGGTGCGCACCGGCAAACCGATGAGCCTCTCGGCGCCGCAATTCTTCTTCGCCCGCACCCGCGTCACCGCCGACGAGGCCTTCGCCGGCGACGTCGTCGGCATACCCAATCACGGCACGCTGCGCATCGGCGACACGCTGACCGAGGGCGAGGAGATCCTGTTCCGCGGCGTGCCGAACTTCGCGCCGGAAATCCTGCGCCGTGTCCGCCTCGGCGATGCGATGAAAGCCAAGAAGCTGAAGGAAGCGCTGCATCAGATGGCCGAGGAGGGCGTCGTGCAGCTGTTCTCGCCTGAGGACGGCTCGCCGGCCATCGTCGGCGTTGTCGGCGCGCTGCAGCTCGATGTGCTGAAGGAGCGGCTTAACATCGAATACACGCTGCCGGTGGATTTCGAGATGTCGCGCTTCTCCGTCTGCCGCTGGATCTCGGCCGACGACAGGGCGGATGTCCAGCGCTTTATCGAGGCGCATCGCGGCGACATCGCCCGCGACCTCGACAACGATCCGGTCTTCCTCGCCCAGCACGCCTTCTCGCTCAACTACGAGGCCGAGCGCTGGAAAGCGATCCGCTTCGCCGCGGTCAAGGATTATCAAGTCCGCGACAAGGCGGCGTGATTGTGGTGAATAGTGAATAGTGATAGTCGGGCATCCTCACCATTCACCGTTCACTACTCACGCGTAATCACCCCTTCGCCGCTTCCTCGATCGTGGCGATGTCGATCTTGCCCATCTGCATCATCGCCGACATCACGCGCCCGGCCTTCGCTCTGTCGGGGTCCTGAAGCAGACGCGGCAACTGCTCCGGCACGACCTGCCAGGAAACGCCGAACTTGTCCTTCAGCCAGCTGCAGCGTCCCGGTTCGCCGCCGCCTTCGGTGAGTCTGGCCCAGAAATAATCGACTTCTTCCTGCGTTTTGCAGTCGATCGACAGCGACATCGCCTCGGTGAACTTGTATTGCGGCCCCCCGTTGAGGGCTTGGAACTGCACCCCGTCGAGCTCGAACGAGGCGACCAGAACCTGGCCTTCCTGGGGATGGCCCTTGGGCCAGCGCGTGACGCTAAGCACCTTCGAATTCTTGAAGATGGCGACGTAGTGGTTCATGGCCTCCTCGGCCTGGCCGTCGAACCAAAGGAAGGTGGTGATCTTCTGCATGTCTTGCTCCTCCGACTTGTTCAGGTTGGCTCATCATCAACGGCGCGCCGGCGATTTGGCGCGGCTTTCGTACCGTCTGCCTCAAGGACGGCTCGGCGCGGCGCGATCCGACAGCGTTTTTCAAATTTCCTGAAGAATCGTGGCGCAGCGCAAAATTGTGGCAAGCCCGGACCTTGGCCGCTATAACCGCTGCCGACTGAAATACAGCGCCGCCGCGCCACGTTTTAGCGCGGCCAGCCAGCAAGGAATACCGATGCCCGCCTACCGTTCCCGCACCACCACCCATGGCCGCAACATGGCCGGCGCCCGTGGCCTGTGGCGTGCCACCGGCATGAAGGACAGTGATTTCGGCAAGCCGATCATTGCGGTGGTCAATTCCTTCACCCAGTTCGTCCCGGGCCATGTGCACCTGAAGGATCTCGGCCAGCTCGTCGCGCGCGAGATCGAGAAGGCCGGCGGCGTCGCCAAGGAGTTCAACACCATCGCCGTCGACGACGGCATCGCCATGGGTCACGACGGCATGCTCTATTCGTTGCCGTCGCGCGAGCTGATCGCCGACTCCGTCGAATACATGGTCAATGCGCACTGCGCCGACGCCATGGTCTGCATCTCCAACTGCGACAAGATCACGCCCGGCATGCTGATGGCCTCGCTACGCCTCAACATCCCGACCGTTTTCGTCTCCGGCGGCCCGATGGAAGCCGGCAAGGTGGTGCTGGGCGGCAAGGCGCAGGCGCTCGACCTCGTCGACGCCATGGTGGCCGCGGCCGACGACCGAATTTCAGATGAGGACGTCAAGGTGATCGAGCGCTCGGCCTGCCCGACCTGCGGCTCCTGCTCGGGCATGTTCACGGCGAACTCGATGAACTGCCTGACCGAAGCGTTGGGTCTCTCGCTGCCCGGCAACGGCTCGACTTTGGCCACCCATGCCGATCGCAAGCGGCTGTTCGTCGAGGCAGGCCATCTGATCGTCGATCTTGCGCAGCGCTATTACGAGCAGGAGGACGACAGTGCGCTGCCGCGCAGCATCGCCTCCAAGGGAGCCTTCGAGAATGCCATGGCCCTCGACATCGCCATGGGCGGCTCGACCAACACGGTGCTGCACATCCTGGCTGCCGCGCATGAGGGCGAGGTCGACTTCACCATGGAGGATATCGACCGGCTGTCGCGCCAAGTGCCGGTGCTTTGCAAGGTGGCGCCGGCCAAGTCCGACGTGCACATGGAGGATGTTCACCGCGCCGGCGGCATCATGGCGATCCTCGGCCAGCTCGACCAGGCCGGGCTGATCAACCGCGATCTGCCGACAGTCCACACCGCAACGCTGGGCGAAGCGCTCGACCATTGGGACATCGCCCGCACTTCCGCAGAGAATGTGCGCGAGTTCTTCCGCGCCGCGCCCGGCGGCGTGCCGACGCAGGTCGCCTTCAGCCAGGATCGCCGCTGGGAGGATCTCGACACGAACCGCGAGACGGGCGTCATTCGCTCGGCCAAGACGCCGTTCTCGAAGGATGGCGGCCTCGCCGTGTTGAAGGGCAATCTGGCGCTCGACGGCTGCATCGTGAAGACGGCCGGCGTCGACGAGTCGATCCTGAAATTCACCGGTCCGGCCCGCGTCTTCGAAAGCCAGGACGCTTCCGTCAAGGCGATCCTCGGCAACGAGATCAAGGCGGGCGACATCGTCGTCATCCGCTATGAGGGGCCGCGCGGCGGCCCCGGCATGCAGGAGATGCTCTACCCGACCAGCTATCTTAAGTCGAAGGGCCTCGGCAAGGCCTGCGCGCTGATCACCGACGGCCGCTTCTCCGGCGGCACGTCGGGTCTGTCGATCGGCCACGTCTCGCCGGAAGCCGCCGAGGGCGGGCTGATCGGCCTGGTTCAGGAAGGCGACACGATCGAGATCGACATCCCGAACCGCAAGATCCATCTCGCCGTCAGCGAAGCCGAGCTCGACGCCCGCCGCAAGGCTATGGCGGCCAAGGGCGCGGATGCCTGGAAGCCTGAGGAAAAGCGCAAGCGCAAGGTGACGACGGCGCTGCGCGCCTACGCCGCCTTCGCCACCAGCGCCGACAAAGGTGCTGTCAGGAAAGTGCCGGAATAAGTCGGGCAGCGCCCCCCTACCTCCCCCTTGTGGGCCCCTCTGTGGGGAGGTCGGACCGAAGGTCCGGGTCGGTCGGCGCCGCACCTCCACCCCGCTGCTGCGCAGCGACCCTCCCCATAACGGGGAGGGTAAGCGCCGGCGTCACGGCATCAGCTGATATTCATAAAGCTTCTGATAGAGTCCGCCCTGTTTGAGCAGGGACTTGTGCGGGCCGCTTTCCAGCACCTTGCCGTTTTCCAGCACCACGATCGTGTCGGCCTGATGCACCGTTGACAGCCGATGCGCGATGACGATGGTCGTGCGTCCGACCGTGAGTTGCTGCAGCGCGTCGCGGAACAGCGCTTCCGACTCGGCGTCCAGCGCGCTGGTCGCCTCGTCGAGCAGCAGGATCTCGGCATTGCGCAGCATGGCGCGCGCGATCGAGATGCGCTGGCGCTGGCCGCCGGACAGCAACGAGCCGTTCTCGCCCACCTCCGTCTCGTAGCCCTTGACCATGGCGCTGATGAAGTGATGCGCGTTGGCGGCCTTGGCCGCGGCGATCACCTCCTCGTCGGTCGCGTCCTGACGCCCGAGACGTATGTTGTGCATGATGGTGCCGGCGAACAGGAACGTGTCCTGGCTGACATAGGCAATCTTCTGCCTGAGTGAATCGAGCGTGGCGAAGGAGATGTCCTGGCCGTCGAACATGACCTTGCCGCTTTGCGGGTCGTACATGCGCATGATCAGGTTGAGGATCGTTGACTTGCCGCCGCCGGAAGGTCCGACCAGCGCCGTCATCTTGCCGGCCGCCAGGGTCAGGTTGAGCTGTTCGAAAACCGGCGGGCTCTCGGGATAGGCGAAGCTGACATTGTCGAAGCGGATTTCGCCCGGGCCCGGCTGCAGCGGCTTGGCGCCGGGCTTTTCGGCCAGCGTCAGCGGCCGGTCGGCAAGCTGGAACATCATGCGTACGCCGACGATGCCGGTCTCCAGCGAGATGCGCACGCGCGCCAGCCGCTTTGCCGGCTCATAAGCGAGCAGCAGCGCCCCGATAAAGGCCATGATGTTGCCCGGCATCTGGCCGCCCTGCAGCACCAGGAAGCCGCTGATGAAGACTGCGCCGGCAATCGCCAGACCGGCAAGCGTTTCCATCACCGGGCTGGTGGCTGCCTCGAGCGTCGCGATGTTGTTGGCGCGGTTCTGGACGTCCGACACGGCCTTGTACATGCGCTTGCGCATCGCGCCTTCGAGATTGAAGGATTTGACGACGCGCACGCCGATTGCCGTTTCCTGCATCACATGCACGATCTGGCCGAGCGAGCGGAATTCCATCTTGGCGATCTGGCGCACGCGCTTGAGAATGCTGTTGACGCCGTAGATCGCCACCGGTCCGACGACGAAGCAGATCAGCGACAGCGCCGGCTGCTCCCAGACCATCACTGCGACCAGCACGATCAACGTCACCAGATCGCGCACATAGGACGTGACGACGAGGTCGAGCACGCTGCGCGCGGCTTGGGCGTTGTTGGTCATGCGGGTGATCAGGTCGGACGACGAGGTCGAATGGTAGAATTCGATGCCTTGCGCCAGGATCCGGTCATAGATCTTTCGCTGCCTATCGGCGATGATGGCATTGCCGACCCGGCTCATGAAATAGGCCTGAACGAAGGTCGCCAGGCCCTTGAGGACGAAGATAGCGGCGACCGCGGCCGCGATCAGGTTGATGCGATCCGCTCTCTTGTAGACCACGAATTCGTTGGTGATCTCCTTCAGGATCCATGCGCTTGCCCCCGTCATGGCGGCCACCACCAGCATCGACACAATGGCCGCGCCATAGCCGAATTTATGCTCCCGGAAAGATTCTCGTACCAGCCTTGCGACAAGGCGCTGGTTCTCCGTCGAGCGGAAGAAGCGAAACAAACGGCCGATCCTGTGTCTGGCTTATCAAATTTCGGATTCGCCACGGGGGCGAGAGGCGGCTTATAGAGCGAGTTGGCGCCGGAGGAAACGCCGGCAGGGAAGAAACGGCTGCGGCGGGCCGCCTTTCCGATCACGATACGCTGATTTCTACCAAAGGGATGACGACATGGATTTCGACCTCATCGTGCGCGGCGGCACGCTGCCGGACGGCAGGATCGCCGATATCGGCATCGCTGGCGAAACCATCGCCGCGATCGAGCCTCAGTTGCAAGGCGCAGCTCGGAGCGAGGTCGATGCGCGCGGCAATCTCGTCTCGCCGCCCTTCGTCGATCCGCATTTCCATATGGACGCCACGCTCTCCTATGGCATTCCGCGCATCAACGCTTCGGGCACGCTGCTCGAAGGCATTGCGCTCTGGGGCGAGTTGAAGCCGCTCCTGACGCATGAGGCGGTGCGCGACCGCGCGCTCGCCTATTGCGACTGGGCGGTGTCGATGGGCCTGCTTGCCATCCGCACCCATGTCGATGTCTGCGACGACCGGCTGCTTGCCGTGGAAGCTCTGCTGGACGTGAAGAAAACGGTCGCCCCCTATCTCGACCTGCAGCTTGTCGCCTTTCCGCAGGACGGGTTTTATCGCTCGCCGACGGCCCGCGAAAACACAATCCGGGCGCTGGATATGGGCGTCGACATCGTCGGCGGCATCCCGCATTTCGAGCGCAGCATGGCCGATGGCACGCGCTCGGTGACGGAGCTCTGCGAGATCGCGGCGAAGCGCGGCCTGATGGTCGACATGCATTGCGACGAGACAGACGACCCGCTTTCGCGCCACATCGAGCAGCTTGCCTATGAAACGCAGCGCCTCGGCTTGCAGGGCAGGGTGGCGGGCTCGCACCTCACCTCGATGCATTCCATGGACAATTACTACGTCTCGAAGCTGTTGCCGCTGATCGCCGAGGCCGGCGTCTCTGCGATCCCCAATCCGCTGATCAACATCATGCTGCAGGGGCGCCACGATACTTTCCCCAAGCGGCGCGGCCTGACCCGCGTGAAGGAGATGCTGGCGCTCGGCATCCGCGTCGGCTGGGGCCAGGACTGCGTGCTCGACCCATGGTATTCGCTGGGCACGGCGGACATGCTCGACGTGGCCTTCATGGGCCTGCATGTCGCGCAGATGTCGAGCCCGGCCGACATGACGCGCTGCTTCGACATGGTCACCAGCGTCAACGCCGCCATCATGGGGCTTGATCATCTCGGTCTGGCCGTCGGCAAGCGGGCGAGCCTTGTCGTGCTCGACGCCGGCAATCCGATCGAGGCCGTCCGCCTGCGCCCCGAGCGCCTCTGTGTCATCGCCAAGGGCAAGGTGGTAGCCGAACGGACCCGACAGGAGACGCGGCTGTCGATTGCCGGTCGGCCGGAGAGCGTCAACCGCAGGCACAAATCCGCGTAGCGCCAGCCGATTTCCGCCGCTGGTCTTACGGATCGTTCGAATTTTCCTCCTCAAAGCGACAGATTGCGAGTAGGGAGCCGGGCATGGCCCAGTTCCTCGCCCGCAATCTCACGATCAAGAATGTCCTGCTCGCCGGCATTCTCTTGATGCTGGCCGGCGACTTCATGTTCGCGCTGAACGACGCGATGGGCAAATGGTTGGTCGCTTCCTTCTCGGTCGGCCAAGTGGTGCTGGTTCGCTCCATCGGCGCCTTCTTGGTGCTCGGGCCGATGATCGCCAACCAGGGCGCGGGCAAGCTTTTTCAGGTGGAAAGGCCGGTGCTGCAGGTCCTGCGCGTCGCGGCGACCACGCTTGACACCGGGCTGTTCTATGCCTCGGTCGTCTATCTGCCGCTCGCGGACGTGATGAGCTTCTACATGGCCGGACCGATCTATGTCGCCGCGCTCTCGCATCTCCTGCTCGGCGAGAAGGTCGGCTGGCGGCGCTGGCTGGCGATCCTGGTCGGCTTCTGCGGTGTGCTGATCATCCTGAAGCCCTCGTCGGCCGCGTTTTCGCTGTCATCGGCCTATGCGCTGATCGGCAGCATTGCCTTCGGCTTCGCCATCATTCTCGGCCGGCGTTTGCGCGGAACCAGTGACACGACGCTGGTCACCTGGCAGACCATCGGCACGTTGATTGTCGGCGGCGTTCTGACCATCGGCGCCTGGCGTACGCCGTCGGCGCTCGATTTCGGCGCCATGCTTTTGCTCGGCATTGTCTCCTGCGCCGCCCATCTGATGATCACCCGCGCGCTGAAGCTGGCGCCGGCGTCAACGCTGGCGCCGCTGCATTACAGCCTGCTCCTGTGGGCCATTGTCTTCGGCCTGGTCTTCTTCGGCGATGTGCCGAGCCCGCGGATACTCGCCGGCTCGGCCATCGTTGTGCTCGCCGGCATCTTCATCTTCCATCGCCAGAAGGTGGTCGAGACCGTCGTGCCGCCCGAGAATGTGCCGAAGGGCGTCAATTAGCCCTTTCGTATTGCGGCGAGGTGGCGTGAAAACTCGGGCGTCTCCATCAGCGCCTTGCAGCGGGCGAAGCGTCCGTCCGCATAGGCGCGGAAATCGTCGACCGGGTTGTTGTTGGCGAGCTGGATCAGCCCCCACAGCGTCCAGAGCAGGTCGCACATGGCCTTGTAAATGACGACGCGGCCGCGCTCGGCCGGCCTTGCTTCGCCGCCGAAATAGGCGCGCATCAGCTCTTCGTCCTGGCCGGCGTCGAACTTGCCTTCGACCGAGAGGTCGCCGAGATCCCACAACGGATCGTTCATGCCGGAGTACTCCCAGTCGACGATCCACATCCGCTCCCCGGTATCGAGAAAGTTTTCGCAGAGCGGATCGCAGTGGCAGGCAGCAAGCTGGATCGGGTGCGCGACCAATGCTTCGCGCACGCTGCCCGCCTCGCGCACCACGTCGTGATAGCCGGGCGGCAGGGCCACATCCTTGGTCGACAGTACGTTCAGATAGTCGTCGATCATCGCAAACAGCTCGAAGCGGAAGGGGAAGACCGCGCCGGACGAATGCAGCTTTCGGAAGGCTGCGCCCGCGCGCGCCGGACTTCCCTGCCTGGCCTTGAACTTTTCCGGCGACATGGTCTCGGCGTCGGCGACGAAGCGCGTTGCCATCAAGCCGGATGCGGGGTCGGCAAAAAGCACCTCCGGGCTGACGCCGGCCTTGGCCGCCTCGCGCGCCGCCACCGCCTCGTTGGCGCGGTTGATATATTCCTCCGTGCCCTTGCCGGGAATGCGCAGGCAGACCTCGCCGGCCTTGTAGACACGGTTGGTAAGGCCGCCCAGCCGCTCCAGCGGCCCCTTGTATCCGGCAAGCGCCGGAATGGCGGCCAGCGCCGCGCGCGCCTCTTCCATCGTCACCCCCTTAACCATCACGCCATGTTTATGGCGGAACGGTTCCACAGTTTTTGCCGCTTGGCTACCATGGCCGACACGAATCGGCGGCGGGAGCGGCAATGGCGGACGGCAAGCACAACAGCGCGCTAAGCGCGGCCTATGCCGCAACACGGCCGGACGAGGTGGCCGCAATCTACGACAGCTGGGCCGAAACTTACGACGCCGATATGTCGGCGGCCGGCTATCGCCATCCGACCATCTGCCTGGCCCTGCTGGCCCGCCATCTGCCGCGCGGCGCGGAACCTGTGCTCGACGCAGGCGCCGGCACCGGGCTGATCGGCGAATGGCTCGCAATCACCGGCTATCCTCGTGTCGAGGCGCTCGACATCTCGCAAGGCATGCTGGACAAGGCCGGCGCCAAGGGCGTCTACACGGCGCTGCATCGTCTGGCGCTGGGCGGCGCCCTGCCTTTCGCGGACGGCGCCTATGCCGGCATCGTTTCGGCGGGCGTCTTCACCTCCGGCCATGTCGGCGTCGAGGGGCTGGACGAACTGATCCGCATCTGCCGTCCAGGCGGCATCATCGTGCTGACGATCAAGAACACGCTCTGGCAGGCCGGCTTTGCCGAGCGGATCGCCGTGCTCGAAGCGGAGGACGTCATAACCCGGCTTGAAGAGACACGGCCTTACGCGTCGATGCCCGGCGAGGGCGATGCGGTGCCAAGCAGAGGCCTCGTGCTGCGCGTCGGCTGACCGCTTTCCTCGCTTAAGCCTTTATCTTCTCTCCGGCCGGATCGTACATCGGCTCGAGATGGATCTTTGCCGGCGTGCGCTCCATCGCCACCACCAGTTCATAGGCGCCGGAGGCGAGGAAGTCGTCGCTGACGCCATCGGCGTTGCGCACATAGCCATAGCCGATGTTCTTCTCCACCGTATAGCCATAGCCGCCGCTGGTGAGATAGCCGACCGGTTGGCCGTTGCGCAGGATCGTCTCGCGTCCGGCCAGGACGACGTCCGGATCGTCGACCGTGAAGCCGGCAAAGCGTTTTGTCAGCGGCTGGCCGGCCGCTTTCTCCAGCGCCCGCCGCCCGATGAAGCCGTTGTTCTTCCTGAGCTTCACAGCCCAGCCGAGGCCCGCTTCCTGCGGCGTGTCATTCGGCGTGATGTCCGCCCCCCAGGCGCGATAGCGCTTTTCCAGCCGCAGCGATTCCAGCGCCCGGTAGCCGACCGGGCGGATGCGATGCTGTTTCCCGGCTGCCATGAGGGCATCAAAAATCTCGCCCGTCGCGGTAATCGGCACATGCAACTCCCAGCCGAGCTCGCCGACATAGGTCACCCGCAGCGCCCGCACGGTGTGGCCGGCGATGTCGATCTCGCGCGCGTGGCCGAAGGGGAAGGCGGCGTTAGAGACATCCGCACCCGTTACCGCCGACAGCACGTCGCGGGCGCGCGGCCCCATCAGCGACAGCGTGCCGAAATCCTCGGTCACGTCTTTCAGCGCCGCGTCGAGTCCCTGGCCGAGATGGTCGCCGATCCACGAAAAATTATGCGTGCGGAAACCGGTGCCGGTGACGATGTAGAACCTGTCCTCGCCGAGCCGTGCCACCGTGAGGTCTGCTTCGATGCCGCCGCGCGTGTTGAGAAGCTGCGTATAGGTCAGCCGGCCGACCGGCTTGTTGATGTCGTTGGCGCAGATCCAGTCGAGCGCCCTCAGCGCATCGGCCCCGGTCATCTCATATTTGGCAAAGGAGGATTGGTCGAAGATGCCGACTTTCTCGCGCACATGCCGATGTTCCTCGCCGACCGCCTCGAACCAGTTCTGCCGGCCCATTGAATAGATGTCTTCCGGCTCTACGCCGTCGGGCGCGAACCAGTTCGGCCGCTCCCAGCCGAGCTTCGAGCCGAACACGGCGCGGTGCTCTCTCAGCCGCTCATAGAGCGGCGAGACGATGCGCGGCCGGCCCGAGAGATATTCCTCATGCGGGAAGCCGATGGTGTAGTGCTTGCCATAGGCCTCGAGCGTGCGGTCGCAGACCCATTGCCGGTCGCGGTGCAGGTTGGAAAAACGCCTGATGTCGACCACCCAGAGGTCGAGCGGCGCCTCGCCGTCGACCACCCATTGCGCCAGCACCCAGCCGGCGCCGCCGCCGGACGCGATGCCGAAGGCGTTGAAGCCGGCGCCGACGAACATGTTGGCGCATTCGGGCGCGACACCAAGGATGAAATTGCCGTCCGGGGTAAAGCTCTCCGGCCCGTTGATCATTTGCTTCACGCCGACATTGGCCAGCGCCGGCACCCGCTCGATCGCCTGCGCCATATGCTGCTCGAAGTGGTCGTAATCATCATCGAACAGGCGGAACTCCCAGTCGTTGGGCACGTCGCCCCCGGGGGGCTCAGTCGTCCAGGCCTGCGGGTTCGGCTCATAGCCGCCCATCACCAGCCCGCCGACCTCTTCCTTGAAATAGGTGCGGCGGTCGGGGTCGCGGATTGTCGGCGCGTCGTTGGCCAGCCCCTCGAGCTTCTCGGTGATGATGTACTGGTGCTTGACCGGCTGCAGCGGCACGTTGATGCCGGCCATCGCGCCGACCTGCCTTGCCCATTGCCCGGCGCAGTTCACCACCTTGTCGCAGGCAATGTCGCCCTTTTCGGTCTTCACCGCGGTGATGCGTCCGCCCGTCATCTCGAATCCGGTGACGCGCGCGTCCTCGAACAGTTTTGCGCCATGCATGCGCGCGCCCTTGGCGAGCGATTGCGTGATATCGGAGGGGCTGGCCTGACCGTCGGTCGGCAGCCAGGAGGCGCCGACGAGGTCGCCGGTTTCCATCAGCGGCCACATGCGCTTCACCTCGGCGGGCGACAGCAGCTGCATGTCCATGCCGAAGCTTTTTGCCGTCGTCGCCAATCGCTTGAACTCGGTCCAGCGATCGGCGTTGGTGGCGAGCCTGAGGCACCCGGTCATTTTCCAGCCGGTCGCCAGTCCCGTTTCGGCCTCGAGCCCCTTATAGAGCTCGACGGAATATTTGAGCACGCGGGTTATCGAGGCCGACGAGCGCAGCTGCCCGACCAGTCCGGCCGCGTGCCAGGTCGAGCCCGAGGTCAGCTTGCCTTGCTCCAGCAGCACCACGTCGGCCTTGTGGTCGCGCGCCAAATGATAGGCGGTCGAGCAGCCGATGATGCCGCCGCCGATGACCACGATCCCGGCATGGCTGGGCAAAGTCATGATCTTGTCCCGTATCTCGTCCGGTAGTTTTCCAGTGCAGCGTCGAGCCGCACCAGGTTCTCTTCGGTATAGGCGACGTAATCGATGCCGGGCGCGTCGAGATAAATCTCGGAGACCATGCTCCACATTGCCTCGCGCAGCAGCGAGGCGCATTGCATGGCCGCGTGCGAGCGGCGGATCTCGCTGTCCGGCTCCTTCATGAAATAGGCGGTCAGGAAGGCGAAGGATTCCTCGTCGCTCATGCCCGCATTCGAGGCGGCCCCGGCCAGGTCGAACATGGCCGTGTTGAAGCCGGCATATTCGAAATCGATCAGCCACAGCCGCTTGCCGTCGTCGAGGATGTTGGCCGGCAAAAGATCATTGTGGCCGAAGACGATCGGCAAAAGCTTCTGCGCCCGTTCGAGCTCGTCGGCTAAAGCGAGATAGCGCGGCAGCTCGTCCTTCTTGCGGCTGCCACCTTCCTCGAGCGTGCGCGCATAGTCGCGGATGACATGAAAGACCCAGAACATGAAACCGGCGCCGGAGACGTGGTTCGGCATCTCGCGGTGAAAGCGCCGCAGCAGCGCCGCCACGCGGCCGAGATCGGCGCGCACATCCTCGGCAAGGAAGGTCCTGGCGCCGAGAAACTGGGTCACCAGAATTCCGGGCTCGGCGTAGTGCACGCCCGGCGCGAAGCCGGCGGCATGCGCCGCGCGCGCCGTCATCACCTCGCGCTCGCGAAAGACATGGTGGAACGGGAAGTCCTGGCCGAAGCGCACCACGTGCCGGCCGGCGGCGTCGGTAACGACATAATTGGCGTTGCTGAGGCCGCCCGGCAGCGGCTCGATCTCGATGCCGCCGCTCCAGCAGGGCAGAGCGCGGATGCGGTCTTCGGTGGTTACGGCGGCGCTCACGGGTTCGGTCCTGCTTCGGCCGGCTTACGACAAAGCGCCGGTTTCTCACAAAGCGATGAGAGAAAAAAGAAAGGCCTCGTCGGTGCGGGATGCCGGGATTGATATCCCTCACCACACCGACGAGCCCCTTGGCCAGGCTTAGGATCCCGGCATCCGCCCCCGCGGATTCGAAAAAAGCTCGCGTCAGGCACGTTCCAGAAAATCTGGTCAGTCGATTGCGGCTCTGCCATCACCCTCCTGTGGCAGTTCCGAGCCTGTCACGACAACAATCTCACGCCAGCGTGATGTTGCTGTCAATAAAAAGCTGTGACCTTTTTTGGGTGTTTTGCCCGAAAATATGAGCAATTCCTTTAAAAGCGTTAGGAATGCCGTAGAATCGGTCAAAATCCCGGACATCCACATGATCCACTCGAAACGGCACGGCGAGATCCTGCGGCTCCTCGGTGAGGAGGGCACGATCACCATCGCCAGCCTGGCCGAGCGCCTGGGCGTGTCGCTGGAGACGGTCAGGCGCGACGTGAAACCGCTGACGGATGACGGAGCATTGCTCAAGATGCATGGCGCCGTCAGCCTGCGCTCTATGACAGGCGAGGCGCCGTTCGAGCGCCGCATGCGCGAGAATGCCGAAGCAAAGCGTCTGATTGCCCGCATGGTCGCGGCCACCATCCGCGACGGCGAGTCGATCATGCTCGACACCGGCACCACCACGTCCTTCCTGGCGCGCGAACTGCTCGGCCATCGCCGCCTGACGGTGGTCACCAATTCGTCCGACATCGCCCGTACGCTGGCGACGGTGAACGGCAACAAGGTCTACATGGCCGGCGGCGAGCTACGCAGCGATTCAGGCGCGGCCCTCGGAGTCGCGGCGATCGAATTCGTAAGCCGCTTCTCGGTCAGCCACGCGGTGATCTCCATCGGCGCGGTCGACGCCGTCGCCGGCCTGACCGACTACGAGCTGGAGGAGGCGGAATTCGCCCGCATGGTGTTGTCGCGCGGGCAACGCACGCTGGTCGTCACCGACCATACCAAGTTCGGCCGGCAGGGCCTGGTTCAGGTCTGCGGCTTCGACGGTTTCTCCGAGCTCGCCACCGACCAGCCGCCGCCGCGCGACATCGCCGCCGCGCTCAGCCAGGCCGGCGCGCGTCTCAGCATTGCGACGGCCTAGCGCCGGAGCCGCCAACGGCTTTCCTTCCCGGCCGCGCCGGTGTTTAGTCGGGTCATGGCCTTCACCATCCGCCAGCTCCAGTTCTTCGTCGCCGTCGCCGAGCAAGGCACGGTCTCGGGCGCCGCGCAGAACCTCTCCATCTCGCAATCCTCGGTCACCGAGGCGATCAAGGAGCTGGAGAGCGATCTCGGCGTCGAGCTGTTCGACCGCCACCCGCGCGGCCTCAACATCACCCATAAGGGCCACCAGTTCCTGCGCCACGCGACGAAAATCCTGGCCGACGTTTCCGATGCGCGCCGCGCTTTCCTAGGCGATCAACTCACAGCGGGCGGGCGGCTGCAGCTCGGCGTCACCTCGCTTGTTGCCGGCTACGTGCTCTCCGATCTGCTGGCTCGCTACCGCCGCGCCTATCCAAGCGTCGAAGTCTCGGCGATCGAGGACAATGGCGACTATCTCGAGCATCTGCTGGTCGGCGGCAAGCTCGACATCGCCGTCATGGTCACGTCGAATTTGCGCGATCGCACCGCGCTGCAGTCGGAAATCCTCGAAGTCTCGGCCTATCGGCTCTGGCTGCCGCTCAGCCACAAGCTCGCCAGCGCCGACATTATCTCGATCGGCGACATCGCTTCCGAACCGCTGATCATGCTGACCGTCGACGAGATCGAGGAGAACACCGGCAAGCTGCTGTCGGCGCTCGGTGCGAGACCGCATGTCGCCTTCCGCACCCGCTCCGTCGAGGCCGTGCGCAGCCTCGTCGCCACCGGCGCCGGCGTGGCGCTGCTGCCAGATCTCGTCTATCGTCCCTGGTCGCTGGAAGGCGACCGCATCGAATCCCGCGATATCTCCGGCTCGCTTCCGGTCGTCCAGGTCGGCATGGTTTGGCGCCGCGGTTCCAGCCTGCCGCAGGCCGCCCGCGACTTTATCGGACTTGCCCAGTCGCAGCGCATGGTCCGGCAGCGGCTCTGATCAGAGCGATTCCAGCAAAGTGTGAACGGTTGGGCTCGGCGACTTCGCCGCAACCTTCCGTCCGAAATGGCGTCGGAAAGAGTATCGGAAAATCCGATATCGGCTTTCTGATAAATGGATTTGCGAAACCGGAATTTTCACAGCACTTTTCGCTCAGGGAACAAAGCCGCTCGGGAGCGCGGCTGCCGGGGTGATGGGAACTCTGGCGTTCAGGTTTGCGTGTGATCCTTGTTGAAAACCGGATCGGTTTCGGGGTCATGCGCCAAAATGGGAGATCGATGATGAATGCATTCCTGAAGTCATGCACGGCGTTGACGGTTGCGCTGACCTTCTCGGGTCAGGCGATCGCCCAGGTCAAGGAAGTCGGCAAGGGCGAGGGCGAGCTGAATATCGTCGCCTGGCCGGGCTATATCGAGCGGGGCGAGACCGACAAGAACTACGACTGGGTGACCGCCTTCGAGAAGGAGACCGGCTGCAAGGTCAACGTCAAGACCGCCAATACGTCGGACGAGATGGTCTCGCTGATGAACGAAGGCGGCTTCGACCTGGTGACGGCTTCTGGTGATGCTTCGCTGCGCCTCGTCGCCGGCAAGCGCGTGCAGCCGATCAACACCGACCTCATCAAGAGCTGGAAGACGGTCGACGACCGTCTCAAGGACGCGCCCTGGTTCACCGTCGACAAGGTGCATTACGGCGTGCCCTACCAGTGGGGCCCGAACATCTTGATGTACAACACCACCGTCTTCAAGGAAGCGCCCAAGAGCTGGAACGTCGTTTTCGAGGAGATGAAGCTGCCCGACGGCAAGTCGAACAAGGGTCGTGTCCAGGCCTATGACGGCCCGATCCATATTGCCGATGCCGCCAACTACCTGATGTTCCACAAGCCGGAACTGGGCATCAAGGATCCGTACGAGCTCAGCGAAGACCAGTACAAGGCGGCGCTCGATCTGCTGCGCACCCAGCGCACCCTGGTCGGCCGCTACTGGCATGACGCCGCGATCCAGGTCGACGATTTCCAGAACGAAGGCGTCGTCGCCTCCGGCTCGTGGCCGTATCAGGTGAACACGCTGATCGCCGCCAAGAAGCCGGTCGCCTCGACCGTGCCGGAGGAGGGCGTGACCGGCTGGGCCGACACCACCATGATGGAAGCCGACGCCGCCCATCCGAACTGCGCCTATATGTGGCTCGAGCACTCGCTCTCGCCCAAGGTCCAGGGCGATGTGTCGTCCTGGTTCGGCTCGCTGCCGGTCGTGCCCGCCGCCTGCAAGGGCAATGAACTGCTCGGCGACGAGGGCTGCAAGACCAACGGTTACGACAATTTCGAGAAGATCAAGTTCTGGAAGACGCCGATCTCGAAATGCGCCAGCCAGAATGACAAGTGCGTGCCCTATTACCGCTGGGTGTCGGACTATATCGGCGTCATCGGCGGGCGGTGAGTTCGCCTGGCCTTTAGAAGTTGGCGCTGCCCCTCACCCTTACCCTCTCCCCGTGAAGAACGGGGAGAGGGGGGCGCCAGCGCTGGAGTTTGTCCCTTCTCCCCGTCTTTCACGCGGAGAAGGTGCCGGCAGGCGGACGAGGGGCAGCACAGACGCCCGAATTTGAGAGCCTGAACCTTCAGGACAGATCATGACCTCCGCCGTTTCCTTCAAACAAGTCTCGCGCCATTTCGGCAGCGTGCGCGCCGTCGATGCGGTCGATCTCGACATCGCGCCGGGCGAGTTCTTCGCCATGCTCGGGCCGTCCGGTTCCGGCAAGACGACCTGCCTGCGTTTGATCGCCGGCTTCGAGCAGCCGACGGCCGGCTCGATCTCCATCTTCGGCGAGCGGGCCGAAGGCGTTCCGCCCTATCGCCGCAACGTCAACACCGTATTCCAGGACTACGCGCTGTTCCCGCATCTGAACGTGCTCGACAACGTCGCTTACGGGCTGATGGTCAAGGGCGTCGGCAGGGTCGAACGGCTGAAGGCGGCGGAAGAGGCGCTCTCGCTGGTACGCCTGCCGGGCTATGGGGCCCGGCGCCCCGGCCAACTCTCCGGCGGCCAACGACAGCGCGTCGCGCTTGCCCGGGCGCTCGTCAACCAGCCCAAGGTGCTGCTGCTCGACGAGCCGCTCGGCGCGCTTGACCTCAAGCTGCGCGAGAACATGCAGGAGGAACTGAAGTCGCTGCAGAAGGTGCTCGGCATCACCTTCGTCTTCGTCACTCACGACCAGGGCGAAGCGCTTTCCATGGCCGACCGTGTTGCCGTCTTCAACGACGGCAGAATCATGCAGGTCGGCACGCCGGAGGACATTTACCAGCGGCCGAGGACGCGCTTCGTCGCCGATTTCGTCGGCTCGTCCAACGTGCTGCCGCCGGATTTCGTGCAGCGCTATTCCGGCCAGCATCGCTGGGGCAGCCTCAGGCCTGAATCCATCCGCGTATCGGGCGCCACGAGCGGCGATGGCGTTGCCGCGCGTCTGGTCGGGACCAACTATCTCGGCGCCACCACAAGGCTGGCGCTCGATGCCGATGGGCTGAGGCTGCATGCCATGGTGCCGGCGGGGACCGCGCTCCCTGCCGAAGGCGAGGCGGTGATGCTCACCTTCAACCGCGAGCACCTGCATCTGATGGACGAGTCGGCATGATTGCGGTTTGTGCAAAGCACCCTCCTCTGTCCTGCCGGACATCTCCCGCGCAAGGGGGGAGATTGGCTGTCGCCACTCGCTTCGCCAATCTTCGGCGTTGCAGAACTGGCGGGGCAGACGAGCTGCTGACCTCCCTCCTCGCGGGGGAGATGGCCGGGTCAGAGCTGGGTGTGAAGGATCTCGGCCTTGCCGCCGTTGATCTGATCGTCGGTGCGGCTCGATGACAATCGCCGCTCTTCAATCCAAGCCTGTGCCCGCCATCCTGCCCGGCAACGGCGGCATGCGCGGGGCGCTCTCCGACCTCTTATGGCGCCGGCCGATACTTCTCTTGCTGCTCATGCTGCTGCCGCCGCTTCTGTGGCTGGGCATCGTCTATATAGGCTCGCTTTTCGCGCTGCTTTTGCAGAGCTTTTTCTCGATCGACGAGTTCTCCGGCCTGATCAACCGCGAGTTCACGCTGAAGACCTATGGCGACCTGTTCCAGGCCGCCAATCTCGACATCATCCTGCGCACGGTGACGATGGCGGCGCTCGTGACGCTCGCCTCCGCGGTCATCGCGTTCCCCATCGCCTATTACGCGGCGCGCTATGCGCGCGGCCGCTGGAAGGCGCTGTTCTATCTCGGCGTCATGCTGCCGCTCTGGTCGAGCTATCTGGTCAAGATCTACGCCTGGAAGCTGATCCTCGCCAAGGAAGGCATTCTCACCTGGCTGTTAGGCAAGCTCGGCCTGCTGTGGCTGCTCGATGCCTGGCTGTCGTTGCCGATCGTCGGCGGCAACTCGCTGTCGGTCTCCTTCACCGGGACCTTCATCGTCTTCGTCTATGTCTGGCTGCCGTTCATGATCCTGCCTGTGCAGGCGGCGCTGGAACGCGTTCCCGGCAACCTCGTCGAGGCCTCGTCCGATCTCGGCGCCTCGCCCGGCCAAACCTTCCGCAACGTGCTCTTCCCGCTGGCGCTGCCGGGCATCGTCGCTGGCTCGATCTTCACCTTCTCGCTGACATTGGGCGACTACATCATCCCGCAGATCATAGGCACCTCGCGCCTGTTCATCGGCCAGGCCGTCTATTCGCAGCAAGGCACCGCCGGCAATATTCCTTTAGCCGCCGCCTTCACCGTGGTGCCCATCGTCATCATGGGCTTCTATCTGTGGGGCGCCAAGCGCATGGGAGCTTTCGATGCGCTCTGATCGCGGCCAATCCGCTCCGCTCGGGCTGAAGATCGCCGCCGCCTGCGGCCTGCTCTTCCTGCACCTGCCGATCCTTTTGATCTTCGTCTATGCCTTCACCACCGAAGAGAAGAGTTTTGTGTGGCCGCCGCCCGGCTTGACCACGCAATGGTTCGCCGTCACCTGGAACAGGCCGGATGTCTGGGAGGCGCTGTCGCTGTCGATCCGCGTCGCCGCCATTTCGACCGCAATCGCACTGGTTCTTGGCACGCTCTGCGCCGCTGCGGTTTCGCGGACGCGCTTCTTCGGCCGCGAGGCGATTTCATTGCTCGTCATCCTGCCGATCGCGCTGCCCGGCATCATCACCGGCATCGCGCTGCGCTCGGCTTTTGCGCTCGCCGACATCCCGTTCTCGTTCTGGACGATCGTGCCCGGCCACGCCACTTTCTGCGTGGTCGTCGTCTACAACAATGCCGTCGCCCGTTTTCGCCGCACCTCAGGCTCGATGATCGAGGCCTCGATGGATCTCGGCGCCGACGGTTTTCAGACGTTTAGGCATGTCGTGCTGCCCAACATTGCAACCGCGCTGCTTGCCGGCGGCATGTTGGCCTTTGCGCTGTCCTTCGACGAGGTCATCGTCACCACCTTCACCGCCGGCCAGCAGCAGACTGTGCCGATCTGGATGCTGGAGGAGCTGATCAGACCGCGGCAGCGTCCGGTCACCAATGTCGTCGCCATGGTCGTCGTGCTGGTGACGCTGCTGCCGATCCTCTTTGCCTATTACCTGACCCGCGACGGCGACCAGATCGCCGGCTCGGGCAAATGAAAACAGCGAATAGGGATTAGCCAATAGCGAATAGGGAAAATCGATCGCGAACCCTGCCCGCCATTCGCAACTCGCTGCACGCAACTCGCTACTCGCTACTGCGAAGGGAGAAACCCCCATGGACACCCAGATGCTGATCGGCTCGAAATTCGACAAGGGCACCGAAATCGAGGAGCCGATCCTCAATCCGAAGACCGGCGCGACCATCCTCAACCTGCCGGAAGCAAGTCCGGCGCAGATCGAGGCGGCTGTCAGTGCCGCCGAACAAGCGTTCGTCAATTGGTCGCGCACCACGCCGGCGCAGCGCTCCGGCTATCTGCTGAAGATCGCCGATCGCATCGAGGCCGAAGCGAATGAGTTCGCCGCGCTCGAGGCGCTGAATTGCGGCAAGCCGATCAACGCCGTGCTCAATGACGAGATCCCGGCGATCGTCGATTGCTACCGCTTCTTCGCCGGCGCGGTGCGCTCGATGCCAGGCCAGGTCGCGGGCGAGTATCTGCCCGGCCACACCTCGATGGTGCGGCGCGATCCGATCGGCATTGTCGCCTCCATCGCGCCCTGGAACTATCCGCTGATGATGATGGCCTGGAAGCTGGCGCCGGCGATCGGCGGCGGCAACACCGTCGTCTTCAAGCCATCGGAGCAGACGCCGCTGACGGCGCTGAAGCTGGCGAGGATCCTGTCGGAGATCCTGCCCGAGGGCGTCGTCAATGTCGTCCTCGGCCGCGGCGACAGCGTCGGCAACACGCTGATCAATCATCCCAAGGTCAACATGATCTCGATCACCGGCGACGTCGCCACCGGGAAGAAAGTGCTGCAGGCGGCCGCCAAGTCGGTCAAGCGCACGCATCTCGAGCTCGGCGGCAAGGCGCCGGTCGTCGTATTCGACGATGCCGATCTCGGCGCAGTCGTCAACGGCCTGCGCGCCTTCGGCTACTACAATGCCGGCCAGGACTGCACCGCCGCCTGCCGCATCTATGCCGGCAAGAAGATCTACGACAAGCTCGTCGCCGACCTCTCCTCGGCGGCGTCGACCATCAAATACAATCTGCCCGACGACACCGAGAACGAGATCGGGCCGCTGATCTCGCGCCGCCAGCGCGACCGCGTGTCGAGCTTCGTCGAGCGCGCTTCGGAATTGAAGCACATCGAGATCACCACCGGCGGCAAGCCGGGCGAGGGCTCCGGCTTCTACTACCAGCCGACGGTCGTCGCCGGAGCGTTGCAGGAAGACGAGATCGTGCGCCGCGAGGTGTTCGGCCCGGTCGTCTCGGTCACCCGCTTCTCGGAGGTCGACGAGGCGGTGAACTGGGCGAATGACAGTGACTACGGCCTGGCATCGTCGGTGTGGACCAGGGACGTCTCGCGCGCCATGACGACCGCGGCCCGGCTGCAATATGGCTGCACCTGGATCAACACCCACTTCATGCTCACCAACGAGATGCCGCATGGCGGCCTGAAGCAGTCCGGTTACGGCAAGGACATGTCGCTCTACGCGCTGGAGGACTACACCGCCGTCCGCCATGTGATGGTGGCGCACGGGTAAGTCCTCTACCTCTCCCACTTGTGGGAGAGGTCGGCCACGCAGGCCGCTACTCGACGATGCGGTAGATGTTCCACAGGCTGGTGCCCGACACGACATAGGGCTCCAGCTCCTTGCCCCATTTGGCGTGCGCGTCGATCTTAGCGATCTTGGCGAAGAACTCCTCCAACTGGGCCAGGCTCTCGACCTGGTGGTGGGTCTCGATCGTCGCTTCGCGTGCGCCGACTGAACCGGTCATGAGCTGGAATTTCAGGTCGGCGAGCCCGACCTGCGAGCCGATCTCGCGCTCCCATTTCCGCATCAGCTCGAGCGCGGTCTGCTTGTGACCGAACTTGGCGTCGATCTGCCATCTGGCGCTGAACATCTTGGTTCTCCTCCCTGTTTTGCAGATGAATCCGTTCTTGAGCTACTCGTCCCAGGCCTGCACGACCGTCTGCCGCGCGATGCGGCCGTTCTTCAATTCGAGCATCGCGGCGCAGAACACCTTGGTGCCGTCGGGATAGGCGCAGGCCTGGGTGAAGGCGAGATTGTCGCCCTCGGCGATCGTGGCGTCGACCTTGTGGGTCATCGCCCGGCTGCAGACGTCGTCCCAGAAGGTGCTGATCGCCGCGCGGCCGCGGATTTCGCGCGGCTTGCTCGGCGGGTTGTTGCGGTCGATCACCCGCACCAGCGCATCGTCATTGTAGAAGCTCGCCAGCATCTTGCCGTCACGGGCCTCGATCGCTTTCTTGATCGCCGCGCCGTCCACTGTCTTGGTCAGCATTTTATCCTCCATGTGCCCATCGTCTTGGGCGGTAGATGTGCGAAGCGCTCCCCGACGATTACTGCCGGGGCGGGAATTTCTCGTTGCGAATTGGCCGTGGCGGCCGCGAACAGGTCGTCGGTCTGCTTCTTGAAGGTGACGAGTCCACCCGGCGCTTGGCCTGCATGGGAAGAATTCATAGTCCTAGAGACCCCCCTTTCGCTTCGCCCGAAAGCGCCATGGCACTCATGGCCCGTCCGGGCCAGTGTGCCTTGCCGAGAAGGCCGCCGCAGCAGCGCGCGACGGCAGGTCCAGCTTGAGCAATATGTTGGCGACGTGCCGCTTGACCGTATGCTCGCTGAGCCTCAGCTCGGCGGCGATCGCCGCATTGCTCATGCCGTCGGCAATCAGGTTCACCACCTCGCTTTCCCGCGCCGTCAGTGTTGCTGGCTGCAGGGCCCTGGGCCTGGAGCGGCAGGCCGGTTCCAGATGTTGTTCAGACGTGGCCTGGACCACCGGCAGCGGCTCGCTCAGCTCGGCGAGACTGACAAGTCCGGCGTCGATGAAACGCAGGCCGGAGCCTATCGCCAGTTCGGCGACCAGCCGCGAGGCGAGGATGTCGCCGGGTCCGGCATGGGTGGCGAGCTGCATGGTCACCCGCGCCGTGAGGCCGACCGGCTGGCCGCGCATTTCGATCTCGCCGACATGCACGCCTTGCCCGCTTGCCACGCCGATCTGCTGCGCCGCATCGCGCAGCGCCGCTGCGCAGCGTATGGCGCGCGCCGGCCCGTCGAAACGAGAGATCATCAATTCGCCATGCGTGCCGGCAATCCGCCCACCATGGCGGCCCACCAGCAGCCGCCATGTTTCCTGGAAGCGTTGGCTGCGCTCGCTCCACATGCGGTCGCCCAGCTTGGCGGTGTCGAAGATGCGCGTCACCAGCAGCGCGGCAAGCACCCGCTCGGTGCCGGCCACCGCCGGCTGGCCGGTCAGGCACTCCTCGATCAGGTCGGCCACCCGGTCGACGTCCCCGGTCCAGATCGGATGGTCGCGGCCGGGTATCTCAGCAAGCCGGGCGCCGCGAATCTTCGTGGCAAGGAAGCGGCTGGCCTCCGGATCGACGCGCGCGTCATTGCGGCGATGGATCAGCAGCGTCGGCGCGCTGATCGCGGACAGAATGCCGCGCACGTCGATGTCTGCATTCATGCGGGCAAGGGCTGCCGCGGCCGTCGGGCCGGCCGACAGCCGTTCGAACCGTGCCCACCACCGGGCGAAATGCGTGTCATCCACGCGGCCTGGCGCGAAATTGGGCAAGGTCGCGCCGGTGCCCCAGCAAGTCTCGGCAATCTCGATGAAGGCTTCCAGGCGCTCCTGCGGCATTACCCATTTGTGGAAATGCGCATAACCGCCATAGAGCACGAGTGCCCGCGTCCGCTCCGGATAGGTCGCGGCAAACAGCATCGCCATCGGTGCGCCTTCCGAAGCGCCGAGGATCGCCGCGCGGCCGCTGCCGGTGGCGTCCATCACCGCGCGCACGTCATCCATGCGGGTTTCCAGGCCGGGCAGATGACGGTTGTCCACTCGGTCCGAAAGCCCGGTGCCGCGTTTGTCGAACAGAATCAGGCGTGAGAAAGCCGAAAGCCGCTTAAGCAGGCGGCTGTAACCCTCGTCTTCCCATTGTAGGTCGAGATTGGAGATAAAGCCGGGGACGAAGACGAGATCGAACGAGCCCTGGCCGACCACCTGATAGGCGATCCGCACGTCCCCGCTACGGGCATATCTGGTCTCGATCGGCCTCACGCAACTACCCCGCCCGGCCAGACGATCTCCTGTCGTCAACCATAGCAGAGGCAGCCGGCTTGCGGCAGCGAAACTTTAGAGAGCGGAAATACTAAGACCTTTGGCGCCGATGCGGCCTCGAGGCCCTACTTGTGCGGAATGGCGCCCTCGGCCTCCGCAGGCTTGCTGTAACCGAGGCTCTTGTCGGCCTGCTCCGCCGTTAGCGGACGCTTGATCTTGGCGGAGGCGGCGATCACCAGCTCGTCGAAATCTTCCGGGTCGCCGTCCAGCAGCTCGAAGAACTGCCGCCGCATCCTGGGCTCCCAGAATTTGTTGATGTGCTCGGCAACGCCGGTAATGCCTTCCTCGCGCGGCTTCGAATGGAAGAAGGTGGCGATCTGATTGGCCATGCGCACCAGCTTTTCCTTGGTGCTGGCGATGTGATCCTCGTCATGCGACATGCTTTGCAACTCCGGAAGCCACCCGTTCGGGGTGGGTGAAAATATCGAAATCGTCGCCGCGCACCAGCGCTACCAGCGTCATGCCGGCGGACTCGGCGGTCCGGATGGCAAGCGCGGTCGGCGCCGAAACCGCCATGATGACCGGGGCACCGATGGCGGCTGTTTTCTGCACCATCTCAACCGACACGCGCGAGGTCACCACGACGGCGCCGCTCGCGCCGTCGATGCCGGCTTTGGCCAGCGCGCCGGCGAGCTTGTCCAGCGCATTGTGGCGGCCGACATCCTCGCGCGCCATCACGATACCTTTGCCGGGAACGTAGAAGCCGGCAGCATGCACCGCCCCGGTCTCGGTGTGCAGCGGCTGCTGCTTCGACAGCAGCTTGACCGAACGCGTGACGTCTTCGGCGTCGAGCGTAAGCTTCGACGAACCGACCGCGTCGACCGACCGCATCGCTTCCTCGATGGATTCGATGCCGCACAGGCCGCAGCCGACCGGCCCGGCAAGCCGGCGCCGTCGCGCCTGGAAGCGCGTGTTGGCCCGGTCCTTCAGCTTGATCTGGATGTCGATGCCGGCGCCGAGATCCTCGACTTCGATCGCCTCGATCTCTGCCGGGTCGGCAACGATGCCTTCGGTGAGCGAGAAGCCGAGCGCGAAATCCTCGAAATCGGCCGGGCTCGCCATCATCACCGCATGGGTGGTGCCGGCATAGGAGAACGCGACCGGCGTCTCCTCCGGCACCATGCGGTTCGCAGCCGCCGTGCCGCCGGCACGACGCGCCAGCCGCGAGATTTGCGTCGTGGCTTTGCGGCGCGCGGCCAAGACTACTCCGCCGCTTCCAGCGGGGCGATGCGGCGGCTCTGCTTGGCCTGCTCGTTATAGTCCCTCTGCCACTCGGTCGGGCCGTTGGATGGCGCCACCTGCACGGCGGTGACCTTGTATTCCGGACAATTGGTCGCCCAGTCCGAGAAGTCGGTCGTGATCACATTGGCTTGCGTGTCCGGGTGGTGGAAGGTCGTGTAGACGACGCCGGGCGACACGCGGTCGGTGATCAGCGCGCGCAGGGTGGTCTCGCCCGAACGGCTCGCCAGCCGCACCCAGTCGCCCTCGCGGATGCCGCGGTTCTCGGCGTCGTGCGGATGGATCTCCAGCCGATCTTCGGCATGCCAGGCGACGTTTTCGGTACGCCTGGTCTGCGCACCGACATTGTACTGCGACAGGATACGCCCGGTGGTGAGCAGCAGCGGGTAGCGCGGGCCGGTCCGTTCGTCCGTCGCGACATATTCGGTGCGGATGAACTTGCCCTTGCCGCGCACGAAGCCGTCGACATGCATGATCGGCGTGCCGAGCGGTGCCTTCTCGTTGCAGGGCCACTGCACCGATCCGACACGGTCGAGCAGCTCGAAGGAGACGCCGGCGAAGCTCGGCGTGGTCTTGGCGATCTCGTCCATGATCTCAGACGGGTGCGTGTAGTTCCAGTCGAGCCCAATGGCGCGGGCGAGCTCCTGCGTCGCCTCCCAGTCGGCGTAGCGCGCCTTCGGCTCCAGCACCTTGCGCACCATGTTGATGCGGCGCTCGGCATTGGTGAAGGTGCCGTCCTTCTCCAGGAAGGTCGAGCCCGGCAGGAAGACATGCGCGTAGTTTGCCGTCTCATTGAGGAAGAGGTCGTGCACCACCACGCATTCCATCGCGGCCAGCCCTGCGGCGACATGCTTGGTATCGGGGTCGGACTGCAGGATGTCCTCGCCCTGGATGTAGATGCCCTTGAATGAGCCGTCGACGGCGGCATCCAGCATGTTGGGGATGCGCAGGCCGGGCTCCTCGTCCAGCTTCACGCCCCACAGGCTCTCATAGATGTCGCGCACGGCTTCGCCGGAGATATGGCGATAGCCCGGCAGCTCATGCGGGAAGGAACCCATGTCGCAGGAGCCCTGGACATTGTTCTGGCCGCGCAGCGGGTTCACGCCGACGCCCGGACGGCCGATATTGCCGGTGGCCATGGCAAGGTTGGCGATCGCCATCACGGTGGTCGAGCCCTGGCTGTGCTCGGTGACGCCGAGGCCGTAATAGATCGCGCCGTTGCCGCCGTTGGCGTAAAGGCGCGCGGCACCCCGGATCGCTTCAGGATCGACGCCGGACAGCTTGCCGACCGTCTCGGGGCTGTTTTCCGGCAGGGCGACGAAGGACGCCCAGTCCTGGAACTCGGCCCAGTCGCAGCGCTCGCGGATAAAGGCTTCGTCGAACAGGCCCTCGGTGACGATGACGTGGGCCAGCGCCGTCAGCACCGCGACGTTGGTGCCGGGCTTCAGCGGCAGGTGGTAGTCCGCCTCGACATGCGCCGACTTCACCATCTCGGTGCGGCGCGGGTCGAGCACGATCAGCTTGGCGCCCTCACGCAGCCGCTTCTTCAGCCGCGAGGCGAACACCGGATGCGCCGTAGCGGGATTGGCACCGATGATGACGGCAACGTCGGTGTATTCGACCGAGTCGAAGTCCTGCGTGCCGGCCGAGGTGCCGTAGGTCTGGCCGAGGCCGTAGCCGGTCGGCGAATGGCAGACGCGCGCGCAGGTGTCGACATTGTTGTTGCGGAAGCCCTGCCGCACCAGCTTCTGGACGAGATAGGTCTCCTCGTTCGTGCAGCGCGAGGAGGTGATGCCGCCGATCGAGCCGCGTCCGTACTGGTACTGGATGCGGCGGAATTCCTTTGCCGTATGGGCGATCGCCTCTTCCCAGCTCACCTCGCGCCACGGATCGGTGATCTTCTCCCGGATCATCGGCGACAGGATCCGATCCTTGTGGGTGGCATAGCCATAGGCAAAACGGCCTTTGACGCAGGAATGGCCGTGGTTCGCCTTGCCGTCCTTGTAGGGCATCATGCGGATGACTTCGTCACCCTTCACTTCCGCCTTGAACGAGCAGCCGACGCCGCAATAGGCGCAGGTCGTGACGGCCGAGCGCTCCGGCATGCCCTTCTCGAGCACGGTCTTCTCGCGCAATGCGTCGGTCGGGCAGGCCTGCACGCAGGCGCCGCAGGACACGCATTCGGAAGCGATGAAATCCTCATGCATGCCGGCGACCATGCGGGACTCGAAGCCGCGGCCCTCGATGGTCAGCGCGAAGGTGCCCTGCACCTCTTCGCAGGCGCGCACGCAGCGTGAGCAGACGATGCACTGCGCCGGATCATAGGTGAAGTAGGGGTTGGACTCATCGCGTGCGATGTAGTCGACCGCCAGCGAGCCATGGCCGGGCGCCACGCCGCCTTCTTCCTTGACGTGGTTGCGGCCTTCGACGCCGTAGCGGTTCTCGGTCAGACCGACCGACTCCGCAACCGCGTCGAACTCGCTGGCGCCGGTTCCGGCCTTCTCGTTCCAGCCGGTCGGATGGTCGGAGACGTAGAGTTCCATGACGCCACGGCGGATGGCATCGAGCCGCTCGGACTGCGTGCGCACCACCATGCCCTCGCCGACCGGCGTCGTGCAGGATGCGGGCGTGCCGCCGCGGCCGTCGATCTCGACCAGGCAGACGCGGCACGAGCCGAAAGAGTCCAGCATGTCGGTGGCGCAGAGCTTCGGGATCTCGACCCCGCCTTCCATCGCCGCGCGCATGATCGAGGTGCCTTCCGGCACGGTGATGCTTTGCCCGTCGACGGTCAGCGTCACCTGCTTCGCCGCTCTCGACTCCGGCGTTCCGTAGTCGATCTCTTCGATGAGTGTCGGGAAGTCGGCTTTGATGTTCATCTGCCAGCTCCTATTCGGCAGCCACGCGCGTCGGCGCCGGCTTGAAATCCTCGGGGAAATGCGTGATCGAGCTCATCACCGGGTAGGGCGTGAAGCCGCCCAGGGCGCAGAGCGATCCGAACTTCATCGTGTTGCAGAGGTCGGTGACCAGAGCGAGGTTCTTCTCCGCCTCGATGCCCGCGGCGACCTTGTCCAGAACCTCCATGCCGCGCGTCGAGCCGATGCGGCAGGGCGTGCACTTGCCGCAGCTTTCGATGGCGCAGAACTCCATGGCAAAGCGCGCCTGCTTCATCATGTCGGCGCTGTCGTCGAACACGGTTATGCCGGCATGGCCGATCAGCCCGTCCTTGGCAGCAAAAGCCTCGTAATCGAACGGCGTGTCGAAAAGCGCGCGTGGGAAATAGGCGCCGAGCGGGCCGCCGACCTGCACCGCCTTCACCGGCCGCCCCGAAGCCGTGCCGCCGCCGATCTCGTCGACGATTTCGCCCAGCGTCAGGCCGAAGGCCGTCTCGAACAGGCCGCCATGCTTGACGTTGCCGGCGATCTGGATCGGGATCGTGCCGCGCGAACGGCCCATGCCGAAATCCTTGTAGTAGGCGGCGCCCTTGTCCATGATGATCGGCACGGAGGCCAGGCTGATCACGTTGTTGATCACCGTCGGCTTGCCGAACAATCCCTGGATCGCCGGCAGCGGCGGCTTGGCACGAACCACGCCGCGCTTGCCTTCCAAGCTGTTGAGCAACGAGGTTTCCTCGCCGCAGACATAGGCGCCGGCGCCGACGCGGATTTCCATGTCGAAGGCGTTGGGCGAGCCCAGCACATTGACGCCGAGCACGCCCGCCTTGCGGGCGATCGCGACCGCCTTGTTCATCGTCGCCACCGCATGCGGATATTCCGAGCGGATATAGACGAAGCCCTTCGTCGCGCCGGTGGCGATGCCGGCGATCGCCATCCCTTCGATCAGCACGAAGGGATCGCCCTCCATGATCATGCGGTCGGCAAAGGTAGCGCTGTCGCCCTCGTCGGCGTTGCAGACGATATACTTGCGTTCGGAATTCGTATCGAGAACCGTCTTCCACTTGATGCCGGTCGGGAAGCCGGCGCCGCCGCGGCCGCGCAGGCCGGACTCGGTCACCTGGTTCACGACGTCCCCCGGCGCCATGGCGACCGCGTTCTGCAGGCCTCTCAGACCGCCATGCGACTTATAGCTGTCGAGCGACAGCGGGTCGATGACGCCACAGCGCGCGAAGGTCAGCCGCGTCTGCTTGGCGAGGAAGGGGATCTTGTCCGGCGCACCCAGCCAGCGCTTGTGATGGCCACCCTTGAGGAAACCGCTGTCGAACAGGCTTTTCACGTCAGACGGCTTGACCGGCCCGTAGGCGACGCGGCCCTCGGCGGTCGCAACCTCGACCATCGGCTCCAGGAAATAGGCGCCGCGCGAGCCGTTGCGCACGATCTTGGCCTCGACGCCGCGCTCCTTGAGCTCCTTCTCGATCGCCCTGGCGACCTTTTCGGCGCCGAGCGCCAGAGCACCGGAATCGGCAGGGATGTAGATGCGCGGGATCATGAACGCACCTCCGCGACGATCTCTTCGATCTTCTCGTCGTCGAGCCGGCCGATCACTTCGCCGTCGAGCATCGCCGACGGCGAGCAGGCGCAAAGCCCGAGGCAATAGACCGGCTCCAGTGTAACCGATCCGTCGCGTGCGGTCTCGTGAAAATCGATGCCGAGCAGTTGCTTGACCTTGGTGGCGACGGCTTCCGAACCCATCGACTGGCAGGCTTCCGCCTGGCAGAGCTTCAGCACATGCCGGCCGGCCGGCTTTGCGCGGAAATCGTGATAGAAGGTGACGACGCCATGCACCTCCGCTCGCGAGAGGTTCAGCCCGTCGGCGATGACCGGAAGCGCCGCCTGCGGCACATGGCCGAATTCTTCCTGGATGCCGTGGAGAATCGGCAGCAACGGACCTTCGAGGTCCTTCAACTCCTCGATGATCGCCGCTATGCGCGACGCGATCTCGGTACTTGCAGGCTGCATCGGCATGCAGCGCCTCCCTGGCCGTGGCGCCAACACATATGTCATCCCAAAATATAGAGCGGTTTTGGGGCAACGACATGCACAGGGCGCGATATCGCTAAGTCCTTATGAAATCAGAGGAAACCTCCGAGATCAATAAAGCAGTCTCGTCGCTTGATAGAAATTTTCTATCAGAACGCTGAGCCCCCATTGTCTAGCCTAGCGGTGGGAACGGAAATCGTCTGCCAGCGCCATTGCCTCGTCCAGCAGCGCCTGCACCAGCGGCGTGTGCGGCTCGCGCGGCGCCGCCACCAGCCCGACCGTGTGGCTGGCATCCGGATCTACTATCGGAATGGCCCGGATCGGTTCGGAAAAGCCGAATGTTTCCGCAAGGTTGAGCGGCATGATCGACGACCACTTGCCGGTCCGGATGTGCGAGAACAGCACGATCATCGAGTTGGATTCCAGTGTCGGCCGCACCTGCACGCCGGCTTCCGCCAGATGCTGGTCGATGATGCGGCGGTTCTGCATGTCCGGCGTCAGCAGGCAGAGCGGCAACTGGCTGATCTCTGCCCACGTCACTTTGTCGCGGTCGGAATAGGGGTTGCCGACTGCCGTGATCAGCTGGTAGCGCTCGTCATAGAGCGGCACGCTGGTTACCCGCCCCAGCGGCTCGTTGTCGAGATAGGTGATGCCGGCATCGACATCGAGATTGCCGAGCAGCGTCAGCACCTCGATCGAGGTCCGTGACAGCACCGAAAAGGTGACGCCGGGATGCTTGTCGCGGAATGGCGTCGTCAGCCGCGCCACCATGGCGAGCGCCGTCGGAACGGCGGCGATGCGGATGCGGCCGGACAGGCCGTGGCGCGCCGCCCGCATCTCCTCGCGCATGGTCCTTGAATCGCCGACGATGCGGCGCGCCCAAACCAGCACCTGCTTGCCTTCCGGCGTCAGACCCTGGAAACGCGAGCCGCGCAGCACCAGCATGACGCCGAGCTGCTCCTCGAGCTGCTTGATGCCGGCCGACAGCGTCGGCTGGGTGACGCCGCACACCTCGGCGGCGCGGCCGAAATGCTCTTCCCTGGCTAAAGCGATGAAGAATTCCAGCTTGTCGATCATGTCATCCGATCCACGGTCTGCCCAAGGTCGGGGAAATCGCTTTGCTTCGCAAGGCGGATGAACGATAGGATCTCATCCACATTTTTGAGCCGGCTTATCTGTTTTCCCGCGCCGCGCATGGCGCTATGTGGGGTAGGCGGAAGCAGGGAGGAGCAGATGCTGGGTTGGTTTCGCAGACTGTTGCCGCGCGAGGATCGCTTCTTCGAACTGTTCGAACGGCATTCGCGCACGGTGGTCGGCGGCGCCGAGGCGCTTGAGCAGCTTCTCCAGGGCCGGGACATCGACCGCTGGTGCCAGACGATCGTCGATCTGGAGGACAAAGCGGACGGGATCACCGCGGAGGTGCTGCTTGCCGTCAGGCGCTCCTTCATCACGCCCTTCGACCGCGGCGACATCAAGGATCTGATCCAGTCGATGGATGATGCCATCGATACGATGCACAAGGCCGTCAAGACGGTGAAATTGTTCGAGATGACGGAATTCGATCCGCTGATGCGGGAAATGGGCAGCGTCATCGTCGAGGCCGCCCGGCTGGTAGCAGAGGCCATCCCACTGCTCGGCAAGGTTGGCGCCAACGCCGCGCGGCTGAACGCCATCGCCGAAGAAGTCATGCGCGTTGAGGGCCGCGCCGACGACCTGCACGAGCAGGGCCTGAAGGACCTGTTCAAGCGGCACGGCCGCAGCGACCCTATGGCCTACCTGATCGGCTCGGAGATTTACGGCCAGCTGGAAAAGGTGGTCGACCGTTTCGAGGACGTCGCTAACGAGATCAGCGGCATCGCGATCGAGAACGTCTAACAGATGGACGCCGCGATCGCCTTTCCCCTGCTGGTCGGCCTCGTCGCCGTGGCGCTGTTCTTCGATTTCCTCAACGGCCTGCACGATGCCGCCAACTCGATCGCGACTATCGTCTCCACCCGCGTGCTGAGGCCGCACTATGCCGTGTTCTGGGCGGCTTTCTTCAATTTCATCGCCTTCCTGTTCTTCGGTCTGCATGTCGCCGAGACGGTGGGAAAGGGCATCGTCGACGCCGAGATCGTGACTCCGGCAGTTATCTTCGCCGCGCTCATCGGAGCCATCGTCTGGAACATCGTCACTTGGATCGCCGGCATTCCGTCGAGCAGCTCGCATGCGCTGATCGGCGGGTTGGTCGGCGCCGGCGTCGCCAAGGCCGGCCCGGGGGCCATCGTCTGGTCCGGGCTCGGCAAGACGGCCGCGGCGATCGTGCTCTCGCCGGCGACCGGATTCGTGCTGGCGCTTGTCCTTATCCTCATCGTCTCATGGCTGTTCGTTCGGCAGACGCCGTTCGCGGTCGATAACAGCTTTCGCGTCCTGCAGTTCTTCTCTGCCTCGCTCTATTCGCTGGGGCACGGCGGCAATGACGCGCAGAAGACCATGGGCATCATCGCCGTGCTGCTCTATTCGCAAGGCATGCTCGGCCAGAGCTTCCACGTGCCGTTCTGGGTGGTCATCACCTGCCAGTCGGCATTGGCGCTGGGCACGCTCTTCGGCGGCTGGCGCATCGTGCACACGATGGGATCGAAGATCACTCGGCTGAACCCGATGCAGGGTTTTTGCGCCGAGACCGGCGGGGCGATAACGTTGTTCGCCGCCACCTGGCTCGGTGTCCCGGTCTCGACCACGCATACAATCACCGGCGCCATCATCGGCGTGGGTGCTGCCCGCCGCGTCTCGGCGGTGCGCTGGGGCATTGCCGGCAACATTGTCGTGGCGTGGGTGATCACCCTGCCGGCGACGGCGGCGATTTCGGCGTTGACCTATTTTGTCACGCGCCTGGCGGTCTGAGGCTGAAATCTACTCGCCGGCAAGACACAGTATATTGCCGTCCGGGTCCTTGAACCAGGCGACCTTCATGCCGTAGCCGACATGGACATCGCCCTCGAGCGTCAGCCCGGGCATCTCATAGCGCTCGAAGGTGACGCCCTTCGACTTCAGCGCCTGGACAATGGCACCGATCTGGTCGCCGACCGTCCAGGTCAACGCCGTCGCCTTGTTGGTACCGGCGAATTCTGAACGATAGACGTTGATGACCGTGTCGCCGCTTTTGTAGACGATCAGTTCTCCGGCCATGTCGTCGACAGGCTTGAGGCCCAGCGTTCCTTCGTAAAAGCCCTTTGCTCTCGAAAGGTCTTTCACCGCCACATTGGCCGCTGCGTTGCTGTTTGCGAGCATGACAGTCTCCTTTTCCGGTTGCCGTCGCTCATGGCAACCGAGATAGGGCCCCTGGATCGATTGGCCATGGCAATCGGCGGATCGGGACGCGCTAGGCAAATCCGACACCACCGGTCGTTTTCCGGAGCACGCCGGACGAGCCATTGCGCCACGGCTTGGTTCTGCCGGGAAACTGCACTATCTGGAACGCCAAACTCCGAGGAAAGACCATGGCTGTAACCAAGGAAACCGTCATCGAGCGCCTGAGGACGGTCAATGGACCGGACTTCACCGGCAACATCGTCGACCTCGGCCTGGTATCTGAGATTTTCATCGCCGATTCCAAGGTGTTTTTCTCGATTACCGTTCCCGCCGCCCGCGCCCAGGAGATGGAGCCGCTGCGCGCCGCCGCCGAGCGTGTCGTCAAGGCGATCCCCGGCGTCGCCAACGCCGTCGTCGCGCTGACGGCGGAGAAGAAGGGCGGCGGCATGGAGGCGCCGGTTCGGCCGGCTCCCCAGGCAGCGCCGCCACGACCTGCTCCCCAGGCAGCGCCGCAGCGTCCTGGCCCGCAGGCGCCGGCTTCTCACAGTCACGGCAAACGCGGCGTGCCCGGCATCGATGCGATCATCGCTGTGGCGTCCGGCAAGGGCGGCGTCGGCAAATCGACCACCGCCGTCAACCTGGCGCTCGGCCTTGCCGCCAATGGGCTGAGCGTCGGCGTGCTCGATGCCGATATCTACGGGCCGTCGATGCCGAGGCTGCTCAACATTCACGGCCGCCCGCAGACGGTCGACGGCAAGATCCTGAAGCCGATGCAGAATTACGGCCTCAAGGTGATGTCGATGGGCTTCCTGGTCGACGAGGAGACGCCGATGATCTGGCGCGGCCCGATGGTGATGTCGGCGCTCACCCAGATGCTGCGCGAGGTCGAATGGGGACCGCTCGACGTGCTGGTCGTCGATATGCCGCCCGGAACCGGCGATGCCCAGCTCACCATGGCCCAGCAGGTGCCGCTGGCCGGCGCCGTCATCGTCTCGACGCCGCAGGACCTGGCGCTCATCGATGCCCGCAAGGGCCTCAACATGTTCAAGAAGGTCGACGTGCCGCTGCTCGGCATCGTCGAGAACATGAGCTATTTCCTCGCGCCCGACACCGGCAAGCGCTACGACATCTTCGGCCATGGCGGCGCGCGCCGCGAGGCCGAACGGCTCGGCGTCACCTTCCTTGGCGAGGTGCCGCTGGAGATGGGCATCCGCGAAAGCTCGGACGCCGGCGCCCCGGTGGTCGCATCCAAGCCGGACGGCGCGGAGGCGAAGATCTATCGCGATATCGCCGCGAGGGTATGGGACAGGGTGCAAGAGGAACGCGGCGCCGCCGAGGCGGCAGTGCCCAGCATCGTGTTCGAGTAATTCGCCGGGCCGCCGCTAGGTGTCCGATTTCCTTTCCAGCCGGGAATCGCCTCCTTCAGGATTTCCGGGTCGTTGAGGGCGTCCCACACTTTCTCGACGGGTGCGGCGATCCGCTCCTCGCCTTCGATCACCAAGGCCATCAAGACCTCCCGGATTGCTGGCCTCGATTGGTCCTAGTGCGCGGCCCTTTCTACGTCTATCGCACCAAAGTGCGGGTCTGCGGCGTGTCTGCCTCTTGCCTGCATGGGCGCGTTGTCATATCGATTTGTCATACAAATACGGAGACCACGATGGCAGGCGCCCCCACCAAGAAGAAGAAATTTCGCTCGCAGGAGTGGTTCGACAATCCCGACAACCCGGGCATGACGGCGCTCTATCTCGAACGCTACCTCAATTACGGGCTGACCCGCGCCGAGCTGATGTCGGGCAAGCCGCTGATCGGCATCGCGCAGACGGGTTCCGATCTCTCGCCCTGCAACAGGCACCATCTCGAGCTCGCCAAGCGCGTGCGCGAAGGCATTGTCTCGATGGGCGGCATCCCCTTCGAGTTCCCGTGCCACCCGATCCAGGAGACCGGCAAGCGGCCGACGGCGGCGCTCGACCGCAACCTCGCCTATCTCAGCCTCGTCGAGGTGCTCTACGGCTATCCGCTCGACGGCGTCGTGCTGACCATCGGCTGCGACAAGACTACGCCCGCGCTCTTGATGGCGGCGGCGACCGTCAACATTCCGGCGATCGCGCTTTCGGTCGGCCCGATGCTCAATGGCTGGCATAAGGGCAAGCGCACCGGCTCCGGCACCATTGTCTGGGAATCGCGCCAGCGGCTGTCGGCCGGCGAGATCAATTATGACGAGTTCATGGACATCGTCGCCTCCTCGGCGCCGTCGACCGGCTATTGCAACACCATGGGTACCGCCACCACCATGAACTCGCTGGCCGAAGCGCTCGGCATGCAGCTGCCGGGCTCGGCCGCGATCCCCGCGCCCTATCGCGAGCGCGGCCAGATTGCCTACGAGACCGGCAAGCGCATCGTCGATATGGTGCATGAGGACCTGAAGCCGTCGGACATCATGACCCGCCAGGCGTTCGAGAATGCCATCGTCGTCAATTCGGCCATCGGCGGCTCGACCAACGCGCCGATCCACCTCAATGCCATCGCCCGCCATCTCGGCGTGCCGCTCGACAATGACGACTGGCAGAACATCGGCCTTAACGTGCCGCTGATCGTCAACCTGCAGCCGACGGGCGAGTATCTCGGCGAGGACTATCACCATGCCGGCGGCGTGCCGGCCGTCGTGGCCGAACTGCTGAAGGGCGGACTATTGCCGCACCCCGACGCGATCACCGCCAACGGCAAGTCGATCGGCGACAATTGCCGCGGCGCGGTCAACGAAAATCACGATGTCATCCGCGGCGTCGACAAGCCGCTCAAGAGCAATGCCGGCTTCATCAACCTCAAGGGCAACCTGTTCGATTCCGCCATCATGAAGACCAGCGGCATCTCGCCCGAATTCCGCGAGCGCTATCTCTCGAACCCGAACGATCCGGAGGCTTTCGAAGGCAACGCCATGGTCTTCGACGGCCCGGAGGATTACCACGCCCGCATCGACGATCCGGCGCAGGGCATCGACGAGCACACGATCCTGTTCATGCGCGGCGCCGGTCCGGTCGGCTATCCGGGCGGCGCCGAGGTGGTCAACATGCAGCCGCCGGCCCATCTCATCAAGAAGGGCATCCATTCGCTGGCCTGCATCGGCGATGGCCGCCAGTCCGGCACGTCGGGTTCGCCATCGATCCTCAACGCATCGCCGGAGGCAGCGGTCGGTGGCGGGCTGGCGCTGCTCAAGACTGGCGACCGCGTCCGCATCGACCTGAGGAAGGGCACCGCCAATATCCTTGTCGGCGACGAGGAGATCGCCAGGCGGCGGGCAGCGCTGCAGGGCAATGGCGGCTATGACTATCCCGAGCACCAGACGCCCTGGCAGGAGATCCAGCGCGGCATGGTCGACCAGTTCTCCGCCGGCATGGTGCTGAAGCCGGCGGTGAAATATCAGGATGTCGCGCACACCAGGGGCGTCCCGCGCGACAACCACTGAATTCAGAGCACGGCGAAAATCGAAGGGCGGACCGCTTTCCGGCGGACCGCCCTTTCTCATGGCCCTTGTTTCGGCCGCGGGGCGTCTACAGATTAGCCCGATCCCGGCGGCCCTACGAAGGGAGGCTATATATGGCGAAACGGCGCTCTTCCCTCGGCTTCCTCGGCATGTTCGGCCGTTCGGGCGACTTGCGCCAGCTCGACGACGCCTTGCGTAAGGCCGACTTGCATCCGGCACTGGTGCCTGAGGGCGTCAAGCTCACCATCGTCAACCTGATGAAGGATCATTGGCCCGAGGAGCCGCCGCCCCAGGCTTATCAATCGGTGGCGCAACTCTGCGGCTATTGCGTCGCCGGACCGGAAACCTTCGAGCGGGCCAATGGCAGGGAGCACACTTTGGAAGCCGAGCGCCGCATCGAGGCCGCGCTCGAAGCCGGCGACAGCCTCGATGCGCAGATCGTGCTGTTGACGCTGCATGCGAAGCTGATCAACGCCGAAGTCGTCGAGCGCTATGGGCTGCGTGCGGAGTGATCTGCGAGAGCGGAAAGATCAGCCGCCCATCTTGTTGCGCGGCAGCTTGATCATCTCGCCGAAGCGCGCGCGCAGCTTGTCGTCGACGAGCCGCGACACATGGCGCGGAAAGCGCTCGGCCAGCACGCGCTTTTTCTCGGCGATCGCCCGCTGCAAAATGTCGGGCCGGCCCTTCTCATTCCATTCCTTGGGCGAGAAGCGATCACCGACTGCGGGATAAAAATATTCGGTCTGCATCAGCTTCAAAGTCTGCTCGTTGCCGAGATAGTGACCCGGGCCCTTGAGGCAGACATCGGCGATCGTGTCGATCGACAGCGCCTCGTCCGTCACCTCGATGCCGCGCACGCATCGCAGGCAGTGGCCGAGCATGTCGTTGTCGATGATCAGGCTTTCGAGACAGAAGCCGAGCAGCGAGGCATGCATGCCGGCCGATTCATAGACGAGGTTGAGGCCGGCAAGACCGGCCATCACATCGGTGATGCCTTTTTCATAGCCGGACTGGATGTCGGGCAGCTTCGAATCCGTCATGCCCGCGGCCGAGCCACCCGGCAGGTCGTAATATTGCGCCATCTGCGCGCAGGCCGCGGTCAACACGGCCTGCTCGGCCGAACCGCCGGACATGGCGCCGGTCCGGAGATCGGAGACGAACGGCCAGGTGCCGAAGATCGCCGGATGGCCGGGCTTGATCGCGTTGACATAGACCAGGCCCATCAGCACTTCGGCCACCGCCTGCACGACGGCGCCGGCAATCGCGGCGGGAGCCGTGGCGCCGGCCTGGCCGGCCGACAAGAGCAGGATCGGAATGCCGCCCTCGACGCAGGCTTCGAGCACGCCGCAGGCGTCCTCGGCGAATTTCATCGGCGGCACCACGAAGCAGTTCGAGTTCGACACGAAAGGGCGCGCCCGGAAATTCTCCTCGCCGCCGGCGATCGCATAGAGCATTTCCAGCGCCGGCTTGACGTTCTCTCGCACGGTGAACGAGGTGCCGACATGCTTGGATGTCCCCAGTACGCAGGCATAGAGCGTGTTGAAGTCCATCTCGAGCGGATCGGGAATATCGCGCGGCACCATGGTGCGCTGGAAGAAATGGATGTTGTCGAGCCCGTCGACGAGACGGGCGGCGTCGTAGATGTCCTGCAGCTGCGATTCGCGATATTCGCGCTTCTCGACATCGACCAGATGCACCGCCGCGCCCGCCGTGCCGTAGTGCACGCGTTTGCCCTGGATCACCATGTCGTGCTTGGGATCCTGGCCGTGGAGCGTGAAGTGGCGCGCCGCCTTCTTGATCGTGTCGAGCACCAGCGCGCGCGGCAGGCGGATGCGGCCGTCGTCGCCGTAGGTCGCCCCGACCCGGGTCAGCGCCTCGATGCAGGAGGGGATGGCGTTGGCGAAGCCCACCGTCTCCAGAAGCGTCAGCACCGCTTCATGGATGCGTTCCCTGTCGTTCTGGCTCAATGGCCCGTAGCTGCCGCCTTCGAGGCCGGCTCGCACCGGACGGATATCGTCTGCGAGCGGTGCTGCCCGCATCGCGCGGCGCGCTTCGCGCCCGCCGGACCGCCGCGAACGCTGGTCCGACGTCGTTTCCTGCTTCTCAAGAGCCACTGACATGGAAAGCACTCCACCTTTGCTTTTTCAGGGGCAGGATGCGCGGCGGTTGGTCCACCATCGGCCTGCCTCGTCCCCTTTGTGCCTCGACTATGCCGTCGGCATTGGCACAGCCTATGAGCCAGTCAATCCCGTCGAATATGCCAGGATGCTAAAGCGTTGAGGCGCGCCAAAATAGAAGAGCCGGCAAAACGCCGGCTCTTCATGTGGCAGTCCGTGGTGATCAGGCGGCAGCGGGCCTGCGGCCGGCGGCCGTGGCGAGCTCCCGGATCCCGGGCTCGATGTGCTGCAGCGAGATCGAGGAGATGCCCAAACGCATGAAACGCGAGGGCTTTTCGCTGCGGTCGAAGAACCGGTCGCCGGGTTCGATGATGACGCTGCGCGAAGCGGCCGCTTCGGCGAGCCCTCGTGAATCGGTACCGCGCGGGCCCTCCAGCCACAACGACGTGCCTCCCGCCGAGTCGGTCGAGCGCCATTCTGGCAGGAAAGCGGAAATCGCATGGACCAGACGCTTGCGCCGCTCGTCGAAGGCGGCGGAGAGCCTGCGCACCAGCGCCTCGTGATGGCCGAGCGACAAAAACAGCGCAACGGCGCGCTGGTTGTTTGCCGGCGGGTGCCTGAGCATGAAGCGACGCAACGCGCGAAGCTCGGCAATCAGTCCTGCCGAAGCGACGATGTAGCCGAGCCTCAGACCCGGAGCCAGCGTCTTCGACATCGAGCCGACATAGATGACGCGGCCCGAGCGATCGAGGCTCTTCAGCGCCTGCTGCGGCGCCTCGTCGAGAAGCTGGCTGTCATAGCCGTCCTCGATGATGATCTGGTTGTTGCGGTTGGCCCGCGCCAGCAAATCCTGCCGCCGCTCGGCGGACAACGGCACCATCGTCGGGCAATGATGGCTGGGCGTGACGAAGACAAAGCCGGAATCGCTGGGAATCGCCGAGGTCACGATGCCCGACTGGTCGACAGGGACCGGCTGGATATCTGCGCCGGCGAGCCGGAAGATCGAGCGGGCATCCGGATAGCCGGGATCTTCCATTGCCACCTTCGAGCCCTTGGTCATCAACAGCGAGGCGAGCATATAGAGCGCGTTCTGCGCGCCCAGGGTCACGATGATCTCGTCCGGATTGGCGAAGATGCCGCGGCGCGGCAAAAGCCGGGCCTGGATCTGCTCGATGAGCAGCGGATCGTCCCGGTCGACCATGTCGGATGCCCAGTTGCGGATCTCCAGCACCGCGAGCGCCATGCGGTTGCACTCGCGCCATTCCGCGGTCGGAAACAGCGCCGGATCGAACTGGCCGTAGACGAACGGGTAGGAGGACTTGATCCAGTTGTCGTGCTTGGCCGGCGGCGGCATATCGCTGGCGGCGATCTGCCGACGCGCCTTCCAGTCGATCTCATTCTGCTGGTCGGGCGCCTTCTGGTGCGGTTTGGCGGGTGTGGCGAGCACCTCAGGGTTGACGAAGTGGCCGCGCCTCTCGCGCGCCACAAGAAAACCTTGGTCGACCAGCTGCTGGAAGGCAAGCACCACCGTGCCGCGGGCAACGCCAAGTTTTTCCGCCAGAATCCGGCAGGATGGCAGCGGCATCGAAGCGGCGATCTGCCGGTCGAGGATGGCTGCGACGATCGCCTGGCGGATCTGTGCCTGGAGAGTTTGTCCGGATTCGGCCGAAATCCGGAACAGGCCGGACCATATGGCCGTGTCATTGCGCTGTGGCATGGGAGATCATCCTCGGATGGCCAGCTGTTTTCACTTGGCTGGACCAGTCGAGTGTAGGGGTGGCACAAGGGGTTGCGCCAATCAATTTTTCTGATCGCTGGGATTTATGCCAGTGATCCATTGATCACGAAAGGGGCGCGTCCGCCAGGGAAGCGGATGTTGCGGGGCATCATAAAAGCGTGATGCAGTGCGTCACTGCCGCGCTTGAACGAAACGGAAATCCGGCTCAATACAATGTCGCGACGACACGCGCCGGAAACATCGGGCCTGTTAAAATGGTCTAAAAACCCGCCAGGAGCCACCATTGGATCAGTCAGCCTTCGACAAGCAGGTCACCGCCCTGCGTGAGCAGCGCGCGGCAGCCAAGGGCACGATGCGCGAAGCCTTCGCCGCCGATCCCAAGCGCTTCGAGAAATTCTCCGCCACAGATGGCGATCTTCTGCTCGACTGGTCGAAATGCGCGGTCGACGCCGACACGATGGCAATGCTGGAGACGCTCTCCGGCGCCGCCGACCTCGAAGGTCGACGCGCCGCGATGTTCGAAGGCAAGAAGATCAACATCACCGAAAACCGCGCCGTGCTGCACACGGCGCTGCGCAATCTGACCGGCAAGAGTGTCGTGGTCGATGGCCAGGATACCAAGGCCGATGTGATCGCCGTGCTCGACGCGATGGGCGCCTTCGCTGATGCGATTCGCTCCGGCGAGGCGGCCGGCGCCACCGGCAAGAAGATCACCGACATCGTCAATATCGGCATTGGCGGCTCGGATCTTGGCCCGGCGATGGTGACGTTGGCGCTCGCTCCCTACCATGACGGCCCGCGTGCGCATTATGTCTCCAATGTCGACGGCGCCCATATCCACGACACGCTGAAGGGCCTGTCTCCCGAGACGACTTTGTTCATCATCGCCTCCAAGACTTTCACCACTGTCGAGACGATGACCAATGCCGAGACGGCGCGCAGATGGGTGGAAAAGGCGCTGGGCAAGCAAGCGATCGGCAAGCATTTCGCCGCCGTCTCGACCGCGCTCGACCTAGTGGCCAAGTTCGGCATCGCCTCCGACCGCGTCTTCGGTTTCTGGGACTGGGTCGGCGGCCGCTACTCGGTCTGGAGCGCCATCGGCCTGCCGGTGATGATCGCCATCGGCCTGCGCAATTTCCGCGCCTTCCTCGACGGCGCGCATGAGATGGACGAGCATTTCCGCTCGGCCCCCCTGCAGAAGAACCTGCCTGTTTTGCTGGGGCTGATCGGCTGGTGGCACCGCGTCGTCTGCAAATACCCGGCCCGCGCCGTCATTCCATACGATCAGCGCCTGTCGCGCCTGCCGGCCTATCTGCAGCAGCTCGATATGGAATCGAACGGCAAGAGCGTGACACTGGACGGCGGCCCGGTGACGACGCCGACCGGCCCGCTGGTCTGGGGCGAGCCCGGTACCAACGGCCAGCACGCCTTCTTCCAGCTTTTGCACCAGGGCACCGATTTCATCCCGGTCGAGTTTCTTGCCGCAGCCGTCAGCCACGAGCCCGAGCTGAAGACCCACCACGATCTCTTGCTTGCCAATTGCCTGGCGCAGTCGGAAGCCTTCATGAAGGGCCGCACGCTGGAAGAGGCGCGCGCGCAGATGCTGGCCAAGGGCATGAAGCCCGCCGATGTCGATCGCATCGCGCCGCATCGCGTCTTTTCGGGCAACCGTCCGTCGCTCACCATCCTCTACCGCAAGCTTGATCCGCTCACGCTCGGTCGCCTGATAGCGCTCTATGAGCATCGCGTCTTCGTCGAGGGCACGCTGTTCAACATCAACTCGTTCGACCAGTGGGGTGTCGAACTCGGCAAGGAACTGGCGACAGGCCTGCTGCCTGTCGTGGAAGGCAAGGAGACTGCCGCAAAACGCGACGCCTCGACTGCCGGATTGGTGGCTCATATCCACCAATTGCGTGGCGCGGAGTAAACGGATTGGCGGATATCAAGGGAATTCTGTTCGACAAGGACGGCACGCTTGTCGACTTCAACGCTACCTGGCTCGGCATTGCCGATTTCATGGCCATGGACGCCGCCGAAGGCGATCGCTGGAAAGCCGACAGGTTGCTCGCCGCCGCCGGCTTCGATTTCGTCAGCAAGCGCTTCAAGCCCGATTCGATCTTTGCCTCGGGCTCGAACATGGACGTCGTCGAGCTCTGGTTCCCGCGCCTGTCGGAGGAGGACCAGATGCTGGCCGTCGCCCGCTTCAACGAGATCACCTCGGTTCAGGGCTCGTCGATGGCTGTCGCGCTACCCGGTATCGTCGAATCGCTGCGGGCGCTGCACAGGCGATCCTTCCGGCTGGGCGTCGCCACCAACGATTCCACCAGCGGCGCCGAGAAGACGCTCGCCACGCTCGGTGTCGCGCAGCTCTTCGACGCCGCCTTCGGCTATGATGCGGTCGCGAACCCGAAGCCCGCGCCCGACACGGTCATCGCGTTCTGCGATCTGACGGGACTGAAGGCTGGCGAGATCGCCATGGTCGGCGACAATCGCCACGATCTCGAAATGGCGCGCGCCGGCGGCTGCGGCCTGGCGATCGGCGTGCTTTCCGGCACGGGCACGCGTGACTCGCTGTCGCCGATGGCCGACGTCATCCTGGATTCGGTCGCCGACCTGCCGGATTTTCTCGCCGCGCGGATGAGTGTGCCGGCGGGCTGATCAGGGCTCGCTGGGAAGGAACGCAAATATCCCGCTCGGTTTGGGCGCGCTACCGCCGTTTCCGCCGACATCAGGCACCTGATACTCGCCAAGCAGGCGAAGCCGCCGCCTGGGTAGCCAGGCGCGGCCCGGGTCGCCGACCAGCACCTCGATGCCCGCGGCAAGGCAGCGGTCGAGGAAGGGGACGATCCGCCGCGCGACCGCTTGCCCGTAGAAAACGTCGCCGGCGAGCACAACGTCGACCGATGGCGGCGGACCGGCGCTGATGTCCTCGCCGATTATGATGATGGCGACGCCGTTGGCCTCCGCGTTGAGGCGGAGCGCGACAATGCCGTTGCGGTCGATCTCCGCCGCGGTCACTTCCCTAGCCCCGGCTCGCGCCGCGGCGATACCGACAAGGCCGGAACCGGCGCCGAGGTCGAGCACGCGCCGGCCCGCAACGGTTGACGGCCGGTCGAGAACATAGCGCGCCAGCACTGCGCCGCCCGCCCAGGCATAGGCCCAGTAGGGCGGCTGCGGCTCGGCCGCGTGCTCATGCGAGCCGTCCTCCGGTTCCAGCAGCCGCCTCAGCCCGCTGCCGGGATGGGCCGTATAGAGCCGGATTTCAGGCAGCGACGGCACCGGCTGAAGCCGCATGTTCGCCTTGATGAATTCGGCGGGATCGAGGTCGGCGCGATCTGTTGGCGTCAGGCCGGCAACATTTTCGTTCAAATCTGCTCCCGCAACGCGCGCCGCAGGATCTTGCCGACCGGCGTCTTCGGCAGTTCGGCGCGGAATTCGATGTATCTCGGCCGCTTGTAGCCGGTCAGGTTCTCGCGGCAATAGACAGTCAGCGTCTCGACGGTGAGCGCTGGATCCTTCCTGACCACGAACAGCTTCGGCACCTCGCCGGAATGCTCGTCCGGCACGCCGATCGCCGCCACTTCGAGCACGCCCGGGTGCTGCGCCACGACTTCTTCCAGCTCGTTCGGATAGACGTTGAAACCGGAGACCAGGATCATGTCCTTCTTGCGGTCGACGATCTTGGTGTAGCCGCGCTCATCCATGAAGCCCATGTCGCCCGACTTGAAGAACCCGTCCTTGGTCATCACCTTGGCGGTCTCGTCCGGCCGGTTCCAGTAGCCGGCCATAACCTGCGGACCCCGGATGCAGATCTCTCCGACTTCGCCGAGCGGCACGTTGTTGCCGTCGTCGTCGCGGATGGCGATCTCGGTCGATGGCAGCGGCAGGCCGATCGTGCCGGTAAAGTCGCTGGAGCTGAACTTGTTGGCGGTCGCCACCGGCGAGGTTTCGGAAAGTCCGTAGCCTTCGCTCACCGGACAGCCCGTCAGCGCCTTCCAGCGCTCGGCCACGCCTTTCTGCACCGCCATGCCGCCGCCGAGAGTGAGGATCAGCGGCTTGAAGTCGAGCTTGCGGAAATCCTCATTGTTGAGCAACGCGTTGAACAGCGTATTGAGGCCGGGAAAGATGTGGACCGGGTATTTCTGCAGTTCTTTCACGAAGCCCGGAATGTCGCGCGGGTTCGGAATGAGCACGTTCTGCGCGCCTTGCTGCATGCCCATCAGCGCGTTCACCGTCAGCGCGAAGATGTGGTAGAGCGGCAGCGCGCAGACGAAGTTGAGATGCCCCGGCTTCGGCTTGACCGTATAGGCGTCCTCCACCCAGAGCGAATTCTGCGCCACGTTGGACAAGACGTTGCGGTGCAGCAGCGTCGCGCCTTTCGACACGCCGGTCGTGCCGCCGGTATATTGCAGGAAGGCGATATCGTCGCCCGACACCGCCGCCGGCTTGAAGGCGCTTGCCGAGCCCGCCTTGAGCGCGGCGTTGAATTTGACGTGGCCGGGCAGCGACCAGGCGGGAACCATCTTCTTCACCCGCCGCACGACGAGATTGACGATCGCGCCTTTCAGCCCGCCCAACATGTCGCCCATCGCCGCGACCACGACATGCTTGACCGGCGTCCTGGCGATCACCGCCTGCAGCGTGTTGGCGAAGTTCTCCAGAATGACGATGGCCTGCGCGCCGGAATCTTTGAGCTGATGCTCCAGCTCGCGCGGCGTGTAGAGCGGGTTGACGTTCACCACCGTGAAGCCGGCGCGAAGCACGGCCATCATCGCTACCGGGTATTGCAAAACGTTCGGCATCATCAGCGCCACGCGCGCGCCCTTCTCCAGTCCCTTCGACTGCAGATAGGCGCCGAAGGCCGCCGAAAGCCGCTCGAGCTCGGCATAGGAGATCGACTTGCCCATGCACACGAACGCCGGCCGGCTGGCGAACTGCTTGCAGGCGCCGACGAGGAAGTCGCCAATGGAATCGTAAGGCAGCGGACCGATCTCCGCCGGCATGTTCTTCGGGTAGTTTTTCAGCCAAGGCTTTTCCGGCAACCCTGCCGCGAGTTCCGTGATCGCCTTGGGCAGCCGCCTGGCCGACCCCGAGGCTGCCTTTGCCGCAGGCCCGGCGGTCTTTGCGGTTGCAGCCTTGGCGGCGGATGTGGGGTTCGTCTTCTTTGCAGCGGCAGCCGGTTTCACAGTGGTCTTCGGCTTGGAGCCGGCCTTCGCAGGTGACGGCGTTTTGGCTGGCGAAGCGGTCTTGGAAGATGAAGCCTTGGCCGCGCCCGCATCGACGGGCGCGGCCTTGGCTGTTGCCTTCGCCGGGGGCGTTGTCTTTGCTGCTTTTGCCACCAAATCCCTCCCTGGTGTCCTGGTCTTGTCGCTGCGCCGCATCTCTTTCCGATTTCGGAAGCGTTCCTCCCGCTGCGGCCGATTGCGGATTCCAAGAAATCCGGCCTGGCATCTATGTATTGCCTCTATCGGCGGCCGTGCAAGTCTTGCCCCAGCGGCAGCGGCGGAAAGATTTGCCGCCGAAATCCTGTCCCTCGACGCCTCCCGCAGGCGTGTCCCCACGAGGACCTGGGATCGCAGGCAGGAGCTCCTCATTCCATTTCGGCAGAGCCTCAATCAATAAAAAAATGCGGTTGTTAACATTAGCGTGAGCGAAAAATTCTGCTCATTTTTTCTGCTATTTGAGGAAAATGCGGATTCTTTTCCTGCTTACCGTGGGGTACGCAAACGGGGTGTTCCAAAGCCCCAAAAACGGTGCTTATATGCGCGCTTCGCGAGCCTGATAGAGGGGCTTGGAAGAACATCAGGGAGTGCTCAATGAAAAAGACAATGACTTTTGCAGCCGCGTTGCTGGCTGCAAGCGTCCTCGGCGGGATGGCCAATGCAAAGACGCTTGTTTATTGCTCGGAAGCGTCGCCGGCCAATTTCGATCCGGGTACGACGACGGGCGGCAACGACTTCGACGCTTCGTCGCGCACGGTCTATTCGCGCCTGGTCGAGTTCAAGCATGGCGGCACCGAGATCGAGCCCGGCCTCGCCGACAAATGGGAAATCTCCGACGACGGCCTGGTCTATACTTTCCACCTGCACCCTGGCGTGAAGTTCCAGACCACCGACTATTTCAAGCCGACCCGCGACCTCAACGCCGATGACGTCGTCTTCTCGTTCGACCGTCAGTTCAACAAGCAGAATCCGTGGAACGGCGAGAAGTATCTGCCGAACCTGACCTGGGATTACTACACCGGCATGGACATGCCGAAATACGTCGCCAAGTGGGAAAAGGTCGACGACCTCACCGTCAAGCTGACGCTGACCGAGCCGAACGCGCCGATGCTGGCCAATCTCGGCATGGACTTCGCCTCGATCGTGTCGAAGGAATATGCCGACCAGCTCGAGAAGGAAGGCAAGATGGCCGACTTCTCGACCAAGCCGATCGGCACCGGGCCGTTCCAGTTCGTCGACTATCAGCTCGATTCGGTCATCCGCTATGCGGCGAACCCCGACTACTTCAAGGGCAAGGAAAAGATCGACGATCTGGTCTTCGCCATCACGCCTGACGCGACCGCCCGCATCCAGAAGGTGCTGGCCGGCGAATGCGATGTCGCTCCCTATCCGAACCCGGCCGACATCGCCACCATCAAGGCCAACAAGGACGTGACCCTGATGGATCAGGCCGGCCTCAACATCGGCTACATGAGCTACAACACCACGATCCCGCCGCTCGACAAGCCGGAGGTTCGTCACGCGCTCAACCAGGCGATCGACCGGGAAGCGCTGATCAAGTCGCTGTTCCAGGACGCTGGCGCGACGCCGGCGCAGAACCTGATCCCGCCGACCATGTGGTCGTGGAACAAGGATGTGAAGTTCGATTCCTATGATCCGGAAGCGGCCAAGAAGGTGCTGGCCGACGCCGGGCTGAAGGAAATCCAGCTCTGGGCTTCCGATCGCGTTCGTCCTTACAACCCGAACTTCCAGCGCGCGGCTGAGCTGATCCAGGCCGACTGGGCCAAGGTCGGCGTCAAGGCCGAGATCGTCAACTACGAGTGGACCAAGTATCGCGAGGAAGGCAAAAAGAAGGAGCGTCCCGGCGCCTTCCAGATCGGCTGGACCGGCGACAATGGCGATCCGGACAATTTCTTCGCCACCCTCTTCGCGTGCTCGGCCATCGGCGTCTCGAACTATTCCAGCTGGTGCGACAAGGACTTCGAGGACCTGATCCAGAAGGCCAAGAAGACCAGCGACCAGGGCGAGCGCACCAAGCTCTATGAGCAGGCGCAGGAAATCTTCGCCAAGCAGGCGCCGGCCTTCCTGCTGGCTCACAGCCAGGTCTATGCCGTTGTTCGCAACAACGTCAGCGGCTTCAAGATGGACCCGCTCGGCATTCATCGCTTCGACGGCGTTGACAAGGCCGAGTAATATTTGCGAACGGGGCGGCGCGAATTGTCGCCGCCCCATTCCATTTCACGATGCTCAGATATCTCCTCAACAAAATCGCACTTCTGATCCCGACGCTCGTCGGCATCACCATCTGCGCCTTCGCCTTTGTCCGGCTGCTGCCCGGCGATCCGATCCTGGCCATGGCCGGCGAGCATGGCGTCACCCCCGCCCGCTACGAAGAGCTCAAGGAACAGTTCGGCTACAATCTGCCGGTCTGGGAGCAGTATGCGCGCTATGTCGGCGAGGTCGCGACCGGCGATTTCGGCGTCTCGATTTCCTCCAAGCGCCCGGTGCTCCAGGAGTTCAAGACGCTCTTTCCGGCGACGCTGGAATTGTCCTTCTTCGCCATGATCTTCGCCATGGCGATCGGCATCCCGGCCGGCATATTCGCGGCCGTCAAACGCGGCTCATGGTTCGATCAGTCGTTGATGGGCACCGCGCTGGTCGGCTATTCCATGCCGATCTTCTGGTGGGGCCTGCTGCTCATCATCTTCTTTTCCGGCTATCTCGGCTGGACGCCGGTGTCGGGCCGCATGGGCCTGCAGTTCTTCCTGAAGCCGATCACCGGTTTCATGACCATCGACAGCATCCTCTACGGCAAATGGGACGCGCTGCGCTCGGCGCTCACCCATCTCATCCTCCCGGCGATCGTGCTCGGCACGATTCCGCTGGCGGTGATCGCGCGCCAGACCCGTTCGGCCATGCTCGAGGTGCTCGGTGAAGACTATGTCCGCACCGCCCGCGCCAAAGGCCTTTCCGCCGCCCGCGTCATCGGTGCGCACGCACTTCGCAACGCCCTGATCCCGGTCGTCACCACGATCGGCCTGCAGGTCGGCACGCTGCTTGCCGGCGCTATCCTCACCGAAACCATCTTCGCCTGGCCGGGCATCGGCAAGTGGATGGTCGATTCCATCTTCAAGCGCGACTATGTCGTCGTGCAGTCAGGTCTGCTTTTGATCGCACTCATCGTCATGGCCGTTAACCTCATCGTCGACGTGCTTTATGCCGTCATCAACCCGCGCATCAGGGCGGCGTGATGAGCCAGTCGACCGAAATCGCCCCGATGGCCGCCGGCAGCCCGGACCGGCTGACCGGCTTCAAGACCTTCTGGCACTATTTCTCGGTGAACCGCGGCGCCGTCATCGGCCTGGTCGTCTTCATCCTGCTGGTGCTGGCGGCGCTCTTTGCGCCGTTGCTCGCGCCCTATGCACCCGACGTGCAGGACAAGACCGCCTTCCTCAGGCCGCCGGCCTGGCAGGCGGGCGGCAGCTCGCAATATATCCTCGGCACCGATCCGGTCGGCCGCGACATCCTCTCGCGCCTGCTCTATGGCGCGCGTTTCTCGCTGCTCATCGGCGCCGTCGTCGTCACGCTGGCCCTCGTCGGCGGCATCACGCTCGGCTTGCTGGCAGGCTATTTCCGCGGCTGGGTCGACGTCGCGATCATGCGCGTCATGGACCTGATCCTGGCCTTCCCGTCGCTGCTTCTGGCGCTGGTGCTGGTCACCATTCTCGGGCCCGGCCTGTTCAATGCGATGCTGGCGATCTCGCTTGTCCTGCAGCCGCATTTCGCCCGCCTGGTGCGCGCTGCGGTGATGGCGGAAAAGAGCCGCGAATATGTCGTGGCTGCCAAGGTCGCCGGCGCCGGGCACCTGAGGCTGATGCTCAGGACCATCCTGCCGAACTGCCTGGCGCCGCTGATCGTCCAGGGCACGCTGTCTTTCTCGAACGCCATCCTGGAAGCCGCAGCGCTTGGCTTCCTTGGTCTCGGCGCGCAGCCGCCGACGCCGGAATGGGGCACCATGCTCGCCTCGGCGCGCGAATTCATCCTGCGCGCCTGGTGGGTGGTGACTTTCCCCGGCCTTGCCATCCTTATCACGGTGCTCGCCATCAACCTGATCGGCGACGGCCTGCGCGACGCGCTCGATCCGAAGCTCAGGAGGTCGTGATGGCATTGCTCGACATCCAGAACCTCGTCGTCGAGTTCCAGACCGCCTCCGGCCCGTTCCGCGCCGTCGACGGCGTCTCGCTCCGTGTCGACGAGCGCGAGGTGCTCGCCATCGTCGGCGAATCCGGCTCCGGCAAGTCGGTGTCGATGCTGGCGGTTATGGGCTTGTTGCCCTGGACCGCCACTGTCACCGCCGACCGCATGACGTTCGGCGGCCGCGATCTCCTCAAGATGGGTCCGGCCGAGCGCCGCAAGATCATCGGCAAGGACATTGCCATGATCTTCCAGGAGCCGATCGCCAGTCTCAACCCTTGCTTCACCGTCGGCTTTCAGATCGAGGAAGTGCTGCGCTTCCATCTCGGCATGGATCGCGCACAGCGCCGGGCGCGCGCCATCGAGTTGTTGAAGCAGGTCGGCATCCCGGAGCCGGCCGAGCGGCTCAACTCCTTCCCGCATCAGATGTCGGGCGGCCAATGCCAGCGCGTCATGATCGCGATGGCCATTGCTTGCAATCCGAAGCTGCTGATCGCCGACGAGCCGACCACCGCGCTCGACGTCACCATCCAGAAGCAAATTCTCGACCTGCTTGTGTCGCTGCAGGCCAAATACGGCATGGGCCTGATCATGATCACCCACAATATGGGCGTGGTCGCCGAGACCGCCGATCGCGTCATCGTCCAGTACAAGGGCCGCAAGATGGAAGAGGCCGACGTGCTGTCGCTGTTTGAGAACCCCAAGAGCAACTACACGCGCGCGCTGCTGTCGGCGCTGCCGGAGAACGCCGTCGGCGACCGGCTGCCGACCGTCTCCGACATGCTGTTCGAGCCGGCGCCCCCAGAAGCCAGTGCATGACCGGAGCCGGCGCATGACCAAGGTTGTCGAAGGCAAGAACATCAAACGCGACTACCATGTCGGCGGCGGCCTGTTCCGCCCCGCGCGCACGGTGCATGCGGTGAAGGGCGTCTCCTTCAGCGTCGATAAGGGCAAGACGCTCGCCATCGTTGGCGAAAGCGGCTGCGGCAAGTCCACGCTCGCCCGCATCATCACGCTGATCGATCCTGCGACCGCCGGCGATTTGTTCATCGACGGCAACAAGGTCGACATCGCCAAGGACGGATTGACCAAGGAAATGCGCCGCAAGGTGCAGATCGTCTTTCAGAATCCCTACGGGTCGCTCAACCCGCGTCAAAAGATCGGCGACGTGCTCGGCGAGCCGCTGCTGATCAATACCGACAAGCCGGCCGAGGAACGCCGCGACCTAGCGATGAAGATGTTGAAGAAGGTCGGCCTCGGCCCCGAGCACTACAACCGCTATCCGCATATGTTCTCCGGCGGTCAGCGCCAGCGCATCGCCATTGCCCGCGCACTGATGCTGAACCCGAGCCTGCTGGTGCTGGACGAGCCGGTCTCGGCGCTCGATCTTTCGGTGCAGGCGCAGGTGCTCAACCTGCTCGCCGACCTGCAGGACGAGTTCAAGCTGACCTATGTCTTCATCAGCCACGATCTGTCGGTGGTGCGTTATATCGCCGACGACGTGATGGTGATGTATTTCGGCGAGGCGGTCGAATACGGCTCGCGCGACGAGGTCTTCTCGGACCCCAAGCACAGCTACACCAAGACGCTTTTCGCCGCGACGCCGCGCGCCGACGTGGCAAGCATCAAGGCGAGGCTGGCGAAGAAGGCGGCGTAGGCTCGACCAGACGTCCGGGCGTCACGACAGCTTCGCAATGATTGCCCGCAGCGCTTCGCCGAAACGGTGCACTTCCTCGACCGTGTTGTAGTGCACCAGCGAGGCGCGGATCGCGCCGCTGTCCATCGACAGGTGGAGCCGCTTCATCAGCCGCGGCGCGTACATATGACCGTCGCGGATGCCGATCTGCAAGGCCGCCATCTCCTCGACGATCCTCTGCGGCGACAGTGTGCCGATGTTGAAGCAGAAGGTCGGCACGCGCTCATGGATGCGCGCCTCGTCGGCGACGCCGTAAATTGTCGCGCCGCAGGCCTTCAGCACCTTCATCATCTCGCGCGCCAGCGTCAGCTCGTACTCGCGGATGGCGTTCATGCCGGCGGCGATGTTGTCGCGGCGCGAGCGGTTGTTCTCGGCCAAGAAATTGCGGCCGATCGACTCCAGGTAGCGCACCGCTGCGTCCATGCCGGAGACATTCTCGTAGATGAAGGTGCCGGCCTCGACCTTGTAGGGCGGCTCATCCGGGATGAAGTCCTCGCGGAAGGTCGGCAGCCGCTTCAGCGTTTCGAAGCGGCCCCAGAGAAAACCCATATGCGGCGAGAAATTCTTGTAGCCTGAGCAGACGAGATAGTCGCAGTCCCAGGCCTGCACGTCGATCAGCCCGTGCGGCCCGTAGTGCACGCAGTCGAGGAACACTTCCGCGCCTGCCGCATGCGCGATCTTGGCGACCGAAGCGACATCGACAATCGAGCCGATCGAGTGCGCGGTCACCGTGCAGGCGACGAGCCGGGTGCGGTCCGACATCAGCGGCTTGAGGTCGTCGACATGCAGATTGCCGTCCTCGCGCATGCGCCACCATTTGAACCTGGCGCCGGCCTGCTCCAGCGCCAGCCATGTCGCGATGTTGGCGTCATGATCCATGTCGGTGACGACGATCTCGTCGCGTTCCGAAAGCATCTGGCCGATGCCGAGGCTGACCAGGCGGATGAACGAGGTGGCGTTCATGCCGAAGCAGATTTCGGACGGGCTGTAGGCGTTGATCAAAACCGCCACGCTTTCACGCGCTTCGGCGACGGACTGGTCGACGGTGACGCTGCGGCCGTAGCGGCCGCCGCGCTGCACGTTGTGATCCACCAGATGGCTGGTCACCGCGTCGAGCACGCTTTGCGGGATCTGCGCACCGGCGGCGTTGTCCATGAAGATGAAGTCGCCGGCCTGCCGGAGCGCCGGGAACATGGCGCGGATCTTCTCGACCGGGAACGAAGCGGCGCTCTCCTGCGCTTTCGAAACATGGTGCTGGTTCACGGGAGTCTCCTTCAGCTAATCGAGGTCATTCTAAGGGGATCAGTGCGCGGACCGAGCTTTGCCGCGCTCTTCGAGGTAGCCGACCAGCCGCACCAGCGGCCACAGGAAGGCGAGATAGATGATCGCCGCGCCGATCAGCGGCGTCGGATTGGCCATCAGCGCCTGCGCGTCGGTCGCCTGCTTCAAGAGGTCCGGCATCGCCACCACCGAGGCGAGCGCGGTGTCCTTGAACACCGAGACGCAGTTGCTGGTGAGCGGCGGAATGACGACACGGATTGCTTGCGGCAGGATCACCTTGCGCATGGCGACCCAAAAGGGCAGGCCGAGCGCCGAGGCCGCCTCGAACTGGCCCTTCGGAATGTTCTCGATGCCGGCGCGGCAGACTTCCGCCGTGAAGGCCGCCAACACCAGTGACAGCGCAAGTGCTGCCGAGACGAAGGACGACAAGCGGATGCCGATGAAGGGCAGGGCGTAATAGATCAGGATCAGCACCACCAGGATCGGAAGCGCGCGGAACATGTCGATGTAGAGCGTCGCCAGCCGCCTGAGCGGCTTTGGCGCGTAGAGTCGCACCAGGCAGATCGCCAGCCCGCCGATCGTGCCGAAGACGATCGCCGCGCAGCCGAGCAGAATGGTGTTGCCAAGACCGCGGATCAGGATCGGAAACGATCGAACCAGGATGCCCCAGTTGAAGAAGGTGTCGATCAGTTCCATCGGCGCTCACCGTGAGACAAGGTTCGCCGTGTTTGGCGAAACCCAAATGGTCGAGGCGAGAGCGCCAGCGGCTGCTGCCGCTCTCGCCGGAATTTCTGATTAGCCGGCTTATTGCGGGATCGGGCCAGGGGTCACCGTGCTGGTGCCGGCTTCCGGATCGACGCCGAACCACTTTTTGTGGATCGCGGCCATGGTGCCATCCTTCTTCATTTCGCTGATGGCGTCGTTGACCTTTTCAAGCAGCGGATGGCCCTTCTTGGTCATCATGGCGAAGCGCTCGCCGGTCGGGATGCGCACCAGGATCTTGAGCGCTGGCATCTGCTTGATGGCGAACAGGAAGCCGGCGAGCTCGCCCGCGCCGCCGTCGATGCGGCCGTTCTGCACGTCGAGCAGAAGGTCCTGCTGGGCGTTGTAGCTCTTGGTTTCTGCAACGCCGAGCTTGGCGGCGTTCTCCTTCATGTAGGCTTCGCCCGTCGAGCCGGCGATGACCCCGATGGTCTTGCCCTTCAGATCGTCGAGCGATTTGATGGCGGAATCCGCCTTGCCGACGATGGTACCGTCGCTGTCGTAATAGGCTTGCGTGAAGCCCTGGTTCTGCAGCCGCTCCTTGGTGACCGAGATCGAGGACACGGCAAAGTCGATGCGGCCCGAAGCGGTCGCTGCGAACAGCGCCTGGAAGCCGAGATCCTGGAACTCGACCTCTGCGCCGATGCGCTTGGCGACATCATTGGCGACGTCGATCTCAAACCCCTCGAAGGCACCCGAATCGGTCTTGTATTCCCATGGCGGGTTGGCCGGATAGGCGCCCACCATGATCTTGTCGGCAAAGGCGGGCGCCGCAAAGGCGAGGCCGGCAGCGACGGCCATCCCAATCAGTCCTAGACGTTTCAACATCTTGCTTCCCTCTGGTTCGGTTCCTGATCCGCCCCTTTCCGGCGCCAAACTCCCGGGCGCCGCAGGCGAGGCGGTACCTGAATTCACGACGGACGGCGTCGCCGCGAACCGATATGCTCCGTGATCTGCGCGATCAGCGCATCGACCGCCGTCTCTGTGGTGACCATGCCGGGAGACAGCCGCAGCGTCGTGCCGCGCGCATCGCAGTAAAGCCGCTCGTCGCGAAGCGCAGCTATGATCTTCGCCGGCTCGGTACCTTGCGGCAGGCCGAGCATCACGCTGCCGCCACGTTCACTGGCATCGAGCGGCGAGCGGATCTCCCAGCCATTCTCCAGCGCGGCGCCGATGATACGCTCGACGAGCCCGGCATTCTGCGCGCGGATGATGTCGATGCCGGTCTGTTCCACCCACTCCAGCCCGGGCAGCGAGGCGACGCTTGCCAGGATCGCCGGCGTGCCATGATCGAAGCGGCGCGCATCGTCGGCGTAAGTGAAAGCGTCGAGGTCCCAGGAGAACGGGTTCGGCTGACTGAACCAGCCCCGCAACTCCGGCCGGCAGGACGCCAGAAGGTCAGGCGCGACCTGCAAAATGCCGGCGCCGGAGGATCCACACAGCCATTTGAGCGAAGTCGAGACGACGAAATCGACCGGCGTCGCGGCAACCGAAAACGGCGCCACGCCGATGCCTTGTGTGACATCAACGCCGACTATGCTGCCCACGGCGCGGCCATGCGCGGCGAGGCGGCCGACATCGCAGCGGTGCGAGGCCGTCGAGGTGACGAAGGTAATGAGCGCGAGCCCGACATCCGCCTGCCAGCGGTCGATGAAATCCTGGTCGCGAACCCAGGTCTCGCCAGGCCGCAATGGGACGGTGTCGAGGGTGAAGCCGAAACGCTCTCCCAAGCCCGCCAGCAGGAAATGCAGGCTAGGAAAACAGTCGGCGGCGACCAGCAGCCGCTTTCCCGCCAGCCGCTCCGTCGGCAAGCCACCGATCAGGCTATAGAGCGCGGCGGTGACATTCTCGGCCGTGGTCAGCGTGCCTTGCGGCGCCTCGATCAGCCGCCTCCAGGCATCGATGAAGCGTTGCCGCGCCGCAAGCGCGGCAGGCCACTGACCGTCGTCTTCCGCCGACCAGATGTTGGAGAAATCCGTCAGCGAGGCGGCCATTCGCTCGGCCTTGCCGGGAAAGGTGCCGATCGAATGATAGAGAAAATAGCCGGACATTCGCTGTCTCGCTCCCTGTGATCATGTGATCACAAATACGGACAGGGATCAATGCGCCGCGGCTGAAGAAATGCGGGTCAGCGCCTCAAAATCCGGCTGTTCTCTTGGTCCAGGAGCTTGGCCCAGGCGGCTTCAAAGCCACTCTGCGGCGGCCGCCTATCAAGGCGCCCTTCCGAAAGCGGCAAAATCGACCGGTCTGGGCTCCGGCACGTCAGGACAGATCGCCCGCAAAGTCGCTTGTGTCGCCGTGATATCGGCCACCACCTCGTCGCGCGCGCGGGTGAAATCCTTGTCCTTGATGGCCGCTATGATCGCGACGTGCCGGCCCGAAGGCTCCATGGTGCCGGCGCGCATCAGCGGCGCGACATAGTTGGACAACAGCCGCATGTACGGACCGAAGCGCAGCCACAGCGTCTCGATCAGCTGAAACAGCACATCGGAACCGGAGGCGCGGTAGATGGTGAAGTGGAACTGCTGGTTCTTGGCGATCAGCTCGTAGATGCTGCCGTCGCGGCCGATCGCCTGCTGGTCGTCAGTAACCCTTTGCAGCAAGCCGATCTCGGCTGCGGTCAGGCGCGGCGCGCCAAGCTCGGCGGCCAGCCCCTCGACGGCGAGCCGGGCCCGGCAGAGGTCGTCGAGCCGCGCCCGCGTCACCACCGGCACGCAGGCTGAGCCGTTCTGCGAGATTTCCAGCGCGTTCTCTGCCGCCAGCCGCCGCAACGCCTCGCGCACCGGCATGTTTGAGGTGCCGAAAGCCTCCGCCAGCGAGGCGATGGTCAGCACCTGCCCGGGATCGAAGCTGCCGACCATGAGGGCATGGCGAAGCTGCTGGTAGACGCCATCCTGGACGGTGATGCGTCCCGATACGGGTTCGAAGCCCAGAGCCACGCTTTTGCTTTCCTTGGTGCCGGCAAAGTTTATGTGCGAATATCCGCCAACGCGGGTATGATCATCTGATCACAAATTGTGCCGGCAGCCAAGCGGCCGTTGCCGTACTGTCACGGCAATGCTGACGGACGGAAGGCAGATACGATCCCTCGAGCGTCAGCGCCGAGTTGGCGTAGCCGCCTTCGCGGCTTCAGGCCATTGCGAAATAGAAGCCCGTAGCGCCTCCGGCTCACTCCGGAATAATTGCGATTGCCTGTATCTCCACCTTCGCCCGGTCCTCGACCAGCGCCACCACCTGCATGGCGGCCATCGCCGGAAAATGCCGGCCGATGACGGCGCGGTAGGCTTCGCCGATCCCTTTGAGGTTAGCGAGGTACTCGGCCTTGTCGGTAAAATACCAGGTCATCGAGGTGATGTGTTGCGGCTCCCCGCCGGCCTCGGCGAGAACGGCGACGACATTGGTGAGGGTCTGGCGCACCTGATCGACGAAATCGTCGGTCTCGAACCGGCACTCGGCATTCCAGCCGACCTGGCCGCCGATGAAGACCAGCCGGCCACGCGCGGCAACGCCGTTGGCATAGCCGATCGGTTTGGCCCAGCCTTCCGGCTGCAGGATCGTGTGCATGTCTAGCCTCCCTTAAGTGAAATGCGGTCCGCAAGCATGATCTCACGCCGCTCCCATCACTTGCCTGGCGATCACCACTTTCTGCACGTCGGAAGCGCCCTCATAAATGCGCAGCGCGCGTATCTCGCGATAGAGGCTCTCGACGATGTGGCCCTTGCGCACGCCGTCGCCGCCATGCAGCTGCACCGCCTTGTCGATCACTTCCTGCGCGGTGTCCGTGGCGAACAGCTTGGCCATTGCCGCCTCGCGAGTGACGCGAGCGGCGCCCATATCCTTGGTCCAGGCGGCGCGATAGACGAGCAGGGCAGCGGCGTCGACATCCAGCGCCATGTCGGCGATGTGGCCCTGCACCATCTGCAGTTCGGCCATCGGCGCGCCGAACAGTTTTCGCTCGGACACCCTTTTGATGCTTTCGTCCAACGCTCTTCGAGCAAAGCCGAGCGCTGCGGCGCCCACCGTCGAGCGGAAGACGTCGAGCACCGACATGGCGATCCGAAAACCGTCGCCGGGTTTGCCGATCAGGGCGGAAGCCGGAACGCGCACATTGTCGAACGAGAGCCGCGCGAGTGGATGCGGGGCGATAACTTCCAATCGTTCGGCGATGCCAAGGCCTTTGATGTCCGCAGGCACGATCAAAGCGGAAATTCCCTTGGCGCCGGGCGCCTCGCCGGTGCGGGCGAAGACGATATAGACGTCGGCAATGCCGCCATTGGAGATCCAGGTCTTCTCGCCCGAAAGCACATAGCAATCGCCGTCGCGGACAGCCGCCATCTCCATGTTGGCGACATCCGATCCCGAGCGCGGCTCCGACAGCGCAAAGGCTGCGATCGCCTGGCCCGCCCGCGTCTTTTGCAGCCAGCGCTGCTGCTCCGGTGTGCCGAACAGCGAGATCGCGCCGGTGCCAAGTCCCTGCATGGCGAAGGCGAAGTCGGCGAGCCCGTCATGGCGCGCCAGCGTCTCGCGCGTGATGCAGAGCGTACGCACGTCGAGCGGCCCCGGCTTGTCGGGGTCGAGCGCCGTCGGCTTCAGCCAGCCGTCGCGGCCGAACATGGAGACGAGGTTGCGGCAGGCCGCGTCGACATCGTGGTGATCGACGGGCAGGTTCTTGGCACACCAGGCGTCGAGTTGCTCGGCGAGCTGGCGGTGGCGGTCTTCGAAGAAGGGCCAGTTAAGGAAGGAACGGTCAGGCATCGGTGCCTCCGCTACTCTTCAAGGCCTCTGCTCTACGGCGCCCCCCTCTGTCCTGCCGGACATCTCCCCCACAAGGGGGGAGATTGGCAGTTTTGGCGCCCCGCTCATTGTTGCGACCTTGGCGATTGGCGAAGGCAGAGATGACAGCTAATCTCCCCCCTTGTGCAGGAGATGTCCGGCAGGACAGAGGGGGGCGCTGTCCCGCCAACGTCTCCGTTAAAAGAGCCATCCTCAATTCCCCTCGAACACCGGCTTTTCCTTGGCCACGAACGCCTTGTAGGCGCGCTCGAAATCGCCGGTCTGCATGCAGATCGCCTGTGCCTGCGCTTCCGCCTCGATCGCCTGGTCGAGACCCATCGACCATTCCTGGTTCAACTGCGTCTTGGTGATGCCGTGCGCGAAGGTCGGGCCGGAGACGATGCGCGCTGCCATCTCGAGCGCGTCGGCCTCGAGCCCCGCCGCATCGACCAGCCGATTGTAGAACCCCCAACGCTCGCCTTCGGCCGCGCTCATCGTGCGGCCGGTGTAAAGCAGTTCGGCGGCGCGGCCCTGGCCGATGATGCGGGGCAAGATCGCGCAGGCGCCCATGTCGCACCCGGCAAGGCCGACGCGGGTGAACAGGAAGGCGGTCTTTGCTTCCGGCGTCGCGATGCGGATGTCGGAGGCCATGGCGATGATCGCGCCGGCGCCGACGGCGACACCATCCACCGCCGCGATGATCGGCTTGCCGCAATTCAGCATCGCCTTGACGAAGTCGCCGGTCATGCGCGTGAAGGAGAGCAGCGCCTTCATGTCCATCTTGACCAAGGGTCCGATGATGTCGTGGACATCGCCGCCCGAGCAGAAACTGCCGCCATTGGGCAGGAACGCCACGGCGTCGACATCATCGGCGTAGACGAGATCGCGAAAAGTGTCGCGCAGCTCGGCATAACTGTCGAAGGTCAGCGGGTTCTTGCGCTCAGGCCGGTCGAGCCGGACCTTCGCGACCCTGCCTTCCACCTCCCAGAGGAAGTGCTTCGGCTTGAGCTTGGTCATGGCGCTCATTCGCGTCCCTCCCAATTGCTGCGGAACGATTTCAGCATGCCGGTCAGCCGGCGCGCTTCGTCCTCGCTGACAGTGCCGAGCAGCTCGCCGACCCAGTTCTCATGCGCCGCGGCGATTGCCGCGAAGGACTTTGCGCCTTCCTCGGTCAGCCGCACCATCGAGGTGCGGCGGTCGCCGTTGCGGCGCGCGCGCGTCACCAGCCCTTCGGAGGCCAGCCTGTCGACGATGCCGGTGATATTGCCGTTCGACACCAGCAGGAATCGCGACAGGTCGCTCATCAGCATGCCCTCCGGCGAGCGGTAGAGCGCCGCCATCACGTCGAAGCGCGGCAGCGTGGTGTCGAACTCCTTCTTCAGCCGCTCGCGCAGCTCGGCCTCGATCGTGCGCGAAGCACGCAGCAGGCGGATCCACAGCCGCAACCTGTCCTTGCCCGGCCCGATAGACGTCGGTCCCGCTACCATGTCTCGCCTCCCGAGACCGAGATCGCCTGTCCGGTGATCGACCGCGCAGCATCGCTGCAGAGCCAGAGCACCGTCGCGGCGACCTCTTCCGGCTGGATGAAACGTGCCTGCGGGTTCGCAGCCGAAAGGCTCGCGCGTGCCTCATCGGCGGAACGGCCGGTCTTCTCGATGATGCGCTGGATGGAGTCCTCCAGCATGTCGGTTTCGACGAAACCCGGGCAGATGGCGTTGACGGTGATGCCGGACTTGGCGGTCTCGGCTGCGAGCGCCCGCATCAGCCCGACGACGCCATGCTTGGCCGCTACGTAGGGCGCGACATACGCGTAGCCCTTCAGTCCGGCGGTCGAGGCAATGAAAACGACACGGCCTGTCTTCCGCGCCAGCATGCCGTTAAGCGCTGGCTTCACGGTCAGGAAAGCGCCGGTGAGGTTGACGTCAAGCGTGCGCCGCCAGTCGGCGAGCGAGGTCTTGTAAGCCGGCGCACTGGCAGCCATCCCGGCATTGGCGACGACGATCTCGAAGGGACCGCGCGCCGCCTCGGCCTTCTCGTACAGCGCCGTCATGTCGGCTTCGTCGGTGGCATCGGCGCCGATGCCGAAGATGCGGTCGTTTGCCTTCGTGACTTCATTCAGCGCGGCCTTGCGGCGCCCGCAGATGGTGACCTCGACGCCGGCTTCCGCCAGCGCCAGTGCGATGGCACGGCCGACGCCGGAGCCGCCGCCGGTGACCAGCGCATGCTTGCCGGCGATCATGCGCCAGTCCTCCAGGCAAGGCGCTGCCACTCACCCTTACCCTCTCCCCGTGAAGGACGGGGAGAGGGGGCCGCCAGCGTTTGAGCTTGTGCCTTCTCCCCGTCCTTCACGGGGAGAAGGTGCCGGCAAGCGGATGAGGGGCAGCGCCGACGTGAAAACATAAATGCGCTCATACCTTCAGCCCCGCCGCCGCTTCGCGTTCGGCCAGCCGGTAGATCTGGTCGCGTCCGCGTAGATAAGGATCCGGCCATTTGACGCCGCGATCGCCGAGGGCGACCGCCGCATGCAGCGTCCAATAGGGATCGCTGAGATGCGGCCTAGCCAGCGCCACCAGATCGGCGCGTCCGGCCATCAGGATCGAGTTGGCGTGGTCCGGCTCGTAGATGTTGCCGACCGCCATCGTCGCCATGCCGACCTCGTTGCGGATGCGGTCGGAGAACGGCGTCTGGAACATGCGGCCATAGACCGGCTTCGCGGCGATCGTGGTCTGGCCGGCCGAGACGTCGCAGAGATCGACGCCGGTTTGATGCAGAAGCTTGGCGATCTCGACCGCATCGGCCGGCGTGACGCCTTCGATCCCTACCCAGTCATTGGCGGAGATGCGCACCGAGATAGGCTTTTCGGCCGGCCACACGGCGCGCACCGCGTGGAAGATCTCCAGCGGATAGCGCATGCGGTTCTCCAGCGAGCCGCCATAGTCGTCGGTGCGCCTGTTGGTCAGCGGCGTGATGAAGGCGGAGAGCAGATAGCCATGCGCGGCATGGATCTCCAGCATGTCGAAGCCGCAGCGCTCGGCCATCTCCGCCGAGGCGACGAACTGGTCGCGCACAAGGTCCATGTCGGCGCGGTTCATCGCCTTCGGCACCTGATTCTGTGGCGACCACGGCACGGCTGAAGGCGCTATCACCGGCCAGTTGCCGGAGGGCAGCGGCTCGTCCGTTCCTTCCCAGCCGAGGCGAGTCGAGCCCTTCGGGCCTGAATGGCCGATCTGGGCGCAGATCTTGGCTTCGGTCTCGGCGTGGACGAAATCGACCAGCCGCTTCCAGGCGACCTCATGCTCGGGCTTGTAGAAGCCGGTGCAGCCAGGGGTGATGCGTCCCTCCGGGCTGACGCAAGTCATCTCGATATAAACGAGCCCGGCCCCGCCCTTGGCGCGCTCGGCATAGTGGGCGAAATGCCAGTCGGTCGGGCAGCCGTCGACCGCCTTGTACTGGGCCATCGGCGAGACGACGATGCGGTTCGTGAGCGCCATCTCGCGCAGTCTGAATGGCGCGAACATCGGCGCGCGGCGCAGCATGTTGCCGCCGGCGCCGGCCTTGCGCTGGAACCATTCCTCCGCGCCCGCCAGCCAGTCGGCATCGCGCAGACGAAGGTTCTCGTGGCTGATGCGCTGCGAGCGGGTGAGCAGCGAATAGTTGAATTGAACTGGATCCAACCCGAGATAACGTTCGACTTCCTCGAACCATTCGAGCGAGTTGCGCGCCGCCGATTGCAGTTTCAGCACCTCGGTGCGGCGAGCATCTTCGTATTTGCGGAAGGCCGCTTCGAGGTCGGACTCGGACTCGACATAGTCGGCGAGCGCGACGGCGCTCTCCAGGGCCAGCTTCGTGCCGGAGCCGATCGAGAAATGCGCCGATGCCGCCGCGTCGCCCATCAGCGCCAGATTCTTGTAAGACCAGCGCTCGCAAAGCACGCGCGGGAAGTTGATCCAGGCCGAACCTCTGATGTGATTGGCATTGGTCATCAGCGAATGGCCGCCGAGATGCTTTTCGAAAATGCGCTCGCAGACAGCGATCGATTCCTGCTGCGTCATCGCGCCGAAACCGAAGGCAGCCCAGGTCTGTTCGCTGCATTCGACGATGAAGGTCGCGGTCTCGCTGTCGAACTGGTAGGCATGCGCCCACACCCAGCCATGCTGCGTCCTTTCGAAGATGAAGGTGAACGCGTCGTCGAATTTCTGCGTGGTGCCGAGCCACACGAACTTGCATTTGCGCGTGTCGATGTCGGGCTTGAAAACGTTGGCGAAGGTGGCGCGCGACTTCGAATTCAATCCGTCGGCCGCAACGACAAGGTCGTGCCTTTCCATGAACGGCCTGGGATCGGAAATCTCGGTCTCGAACATCATCTTGATGCCGAGCTCGCGCGCTCTGCGCTGGAGCAGAATTAAAAGCCGCTTGCGGCCGATGCCGCAGAAGCCGTGGCCGGTCGACACCGTGCGCACGCCGTCATGAATGACGGCGATGTCGTCCCAGTAGGCAAAATGCTTCCTGATCCAGACCGCGCTGACAGGGTCGTTCCTGGTCAGGTTCTCCAGCGTTTCGGCCGACAGCACCACACCCCAGCCGAACGTATCGTCGGGGCGGTTGCGCTCGTAGACCGTCACGTCATGCGCGGCGTCGCGCAGCTTCAGCGAGATGGCAAAATAGAGGCCGGCCGGTCCGCCGCCGAGAACCGCAACCTTCATGTCTTGCGATCTCCTCTAGAGCAATTCCAGGGAAAGTGCGTAGCGGTTTCCCGTCCGGAATTGCGTCAAACGCTCAATGGGCATCAGGGACCGCCGAGGGGCCGGCGGTTCCAACATCAGTATCGCGCCTGCCGGCAATTATTTCAAGCTTAAAGTTTCATAATTGAACAATTGCGGCGCGATCAGCTCACTTGGCTGGATCTTTGGGACTCCACAGCACAGTCTCGGCGCCTTTCTCGTAAGCCATGCCGTCGGGATAGCTGATCGCTTCCAGCTGCAGTCCCCAGGGCGCCTGGAAGTAGAGGATGGTTTGACCGGCGGCCGGTCCTTCTTTGACCGGCAGAGGACCCATCCTGGTCTTCACGCCCTTGGCGTCGAGATAGGCCTTCGCGGCGGCGACATCGTCGACATAGAAGGCGATATGGAAGCCGCCGATGTCGCTGTTCTTCGGCGTCAGGTCCTTCTGGTCGGGCGCGGTGTATTTGAACAATTCGATGTTCGATCCATAGCCGCAGCGCACCAGGGTGATCTCCTCGATTACCGCTTTTGGATCGACGCCGAGCAGGTCCTGCATGAAGGTGCCCTTGTCGTCGGCGAACGGGCCGAAGGACATCGCCTTCTTGCAACCGACCACATTGGTGAAGAAGTCGACGGCCTGCTTCATGTCGGGCACGGTGACGCCGGTATGGTCGTGGCCGCGCATGCCGGGGATCGAGTCGGCCGAAGCCGTTCCCATTGAGCCGAACAGGATTGCGCCGAGCATTGCGCCGCTTCTTGCGTATTTCATGTCAACCTCCATTGGCGGGCTGACTTTGCTCCCATGCACATCCGAGGCCCGCTGTTCGGTGTGCGGACAAGGTTTGACTTTCTCATGCCGGCGCCTTTGCAGGCGGCTGCAGCCAGTCCGCATCGATCTCAGGCAGCGGGATGGCAGCGAGCAGGTCGCGCGTGTAAGTCTCCTTCGGATTGTCGAAGAGCACGTCGGTTGCGCTGGCTTCGACGATCCTTCCCTCGCGCATGACGATGACTTGCCGGCAGAGCCGCCGGATCACCGACAGATCATGGCTGATGAAGGCGACCGTCAGCCCCATCTCGGCCGCGAGCTTTTCCAGCAGCGTCAGGATCTGTGCCTGCGTCGAGACGTCGAGGCCGGAGACGATCTCGTCGGCCAGAACGAATTTCGGCGACAGCGCCAGCGCCCGTGCGATGCCGACGCGCTGGCGTTGCCCGCCGGACAGCTCGTGGCGGTAGCGGCCGACAAAACTCTGCGGCAGGCCGACGCGCTGCAGGGCTTCCGCCACGCGCTCCTTCAGCCGGTCGCCAAGCCCGTTCTGCCTCAAGGGTGCCGCGATGATGTTGAAGATGGTGTGCCGCGGGTTGAGCGAGGACATCGGGTCCTGGAAGATCATCTGCAGGTCGCGACGCAGTGGTCTGAGCTCCGCTTCCGAAAGATGGCCGATGTCTCGCCCTTCGAAGCAGATCGAGCCGGCGCTCGGCTCGATCAGCCGCACCAGCGCGCGGCCGAGCGTCGACTTGCCGGAACCGGATTCGCCGACGATGCCGGTCACCGATCCCTTGGGCAGGTCGAAGTCCAGTCCTTTGAGGATCTCGGCCAGTGGCGCCCGGCCGATCAGCGGCTTGCGCGTCATGTCGGGCAGCGCCACCTTCAGCCCGCGGACGGAAAACAGTGGCTCAGCCATGGCTTGGCCTCCACGCCCTGTCGGCGCCCGCGATCTCGTCCGCGAGCCCGGCCAGCACGGTTTCGTTCACCGGCTTCAGCGATGCGTAGGGATCGGTATAGCGCGGCGTCGCCGCGATCAGCGCCCGCGTGTAGGAGTGCTGCGGCGATGCGAACAGGTCGGGGGTCGCGGCTTCTTCGACCACCTTGCCGGCATAGAGCACCGACACTTTCTGGCTGATCTTGGCGACGACACCGAGATCGTGCGTGACGAACAGAAGCGCCGTGCCGTGGTTGCGCTGCAATTGCGCGATGAGGCGCAGGATCTGCTTCTGCACGGTCACGTCCAGCGCCGTCGTCGGCTCGTCGGCGACCATCAGCCTGGGCTCGGCGGCGAAAGCGGCCGCGATCAGCACGCGCTGGCGCATGCCGCCGGAGAGTTCGTGCGGATAGCATTTCAGAACACGCTCGGGCTCGCGGATCTGCACCTCGTCGAGCAACTGCCGGATACGCTTGTCTGCCTTCTCGCCGCTCCAGCCGAGGATGCGCACCAGCCGGTCGATCATCTGCGGGCCGATGCGGCGCGACGGGTTGAGCGCGGTGAGCGGGTCCTGTGGGATCAGCGCGGTACGCGCGCCGATCAGCGTCCGCCGCGCCTTCGCATCGAGGCGGCCGAGATCCTCGCCCTCGATCAGCATCTCGCCCTCGACGATGCGCACGCTCTTCGGCAGCACGCCGAGCACCGCCTTGCCAATCATCGTCTTGCCGGCGCCGCTCTCGCCGACCAGCGCGCGGACTTCGCCCGGCTGCACGGTGAGCGACACCGAGCGCAGCACGCGCTGGCCGTTGGACAGCACGGCGCTCAAGGAGCGGATTTCGAGGCATGGTTCCATATTGGCGCTCATCGCAGCACCGGATCGAATCGCGCCTTCAATCCTTCGCCGAACTGGCTGAAGGACAGCACGGTGAGGATCAATGTGATCAGCGGGAACACCAGCACCCACCAAGCCTGGTGGATCGACAGCCGGCCCTCGGCGATGATGCCGCCCCAGGTCGGATCGTCGCTCGAGATCGACAGATTGACGAAGGAGAGGATTGCCTCGACGATGACGGCGATGCCCATCTCAAGCGACAAGAGCGCCACCACCGACGGCAGCACATTGGGCAGGACTTCGCGCAGCATGATGCCGATGCGGCCATAGCCGGCGATGCGCGCGCTCTCGACATAGTCCATGCGCGCCTGACCCATCGCCTCGGCGCGGATCACGCGGCAGAAGCGCGTCCAGTCGATGACGGCGATGGCGATGATGACGGAGCTCAAGCCGGTGCCCAGCACCGCGACCAGGAGGATCGCGAACAGCACCGGCGGGAACGCCATCCAGACATCGACGATGCGCGAGATGACGCGGTCGGCCCAACCGCCGAAATAGCCGGCAATGAGCCCGAGCGCCGAGCCGATGATGCAGGCGGACGCCGCCGCGGCGAAGGCGACGATGAAGGCGATGCGGCCGCCGAAGATCAGTCGTGACAGGAGATCCCTGCCGAGGCTGTCGGTGCCCAGCCAATAACCGGGCTCGGCGCCATCGAGCCAGAAGGGCGGCAGACGCTCGAGCATCAGGTCCTGCGCCAGCGGATCTTGCGGTACGATCAGCGGCGCCAAGATGGCCGCAAGCAGCGCCAGCAGAAGCCAGCCGCCGGCCAGCCATAGCCGCGGGCTGAAGCGCCGTCGCGAAATGCGCGCCTCATCCATGACGCAGCCTCGGATTGAGCAGCGCATACATCATGTCGACGGCAAGGTTGATCAGCACGAAGAGCAGCGCGAAGACCAGCACGATGCCCTGGATCAGCGGCAGGTCGCGGTTGATGACGGCATCGATCGCCATATTGCCGAGACCCTCATAGGAGAACAGCCGCTCGACGATGACCGTGCCGCCGATCAGGAAGGTGAACTGCACGCCCACCAGCGTCAGCGTTGGCAGCGCCGCGTTCTTCAACGCCTCGCGCAGGATAACCTGCGTTTCGGAAAAGCCTTTGACCCGCGCGAGCACGACATAGTCGAGGTCGAGCACTTCCTTCAGCGACTGTTTCAGGAGTTGCGCGATGATCGCCGCCAGCGGCAACGCCAGCGCGATCGCCGGCATCAGCATGTGCTTGAGCAGGTCCCGGGTGAGGTCGAAGCGGAGCCTGAGAATGCTCTCGGCGAGATAGAACTGGGTGACGAAGGGCAGGTCGAGTTGCGGTGACACTCGACCGGAAATGTCGAACACCGGGATGAGCACGCCGAACAGCAGGATCAGCACCAGGCCCCACAGGAAATCGGGGATGGAGAGCGTCGCGCCGCTGGCGATGTCGATGCCGGCTTCGACGGCCGTGCCACGCGAACGCGCACCGAGGATCGCAGCGGAGACGCCGATCGCCACCGCCATCAACAGCGCGACGGTGGCCAATTCCAACGTCGCCGGCAGCCGGTTGAAGACGAGGCCGAGCACATCCTGGCGCAGCGAGATCGAAGTGCCGAAATCGCCATGCAGCACGCCGGCGAGCCAGATGAAGAACTGCTGCGCAATACTCTTGTCCAGCCCATAGAGCGCGCGCAGACGCGCTATGTCGTCATTGCTGGCGCCGGGTGGCAGCATCATCGCGATCGGGTCGCCGGGCGCCACGCGGATGACGACGAAGACGACGACGGCGACGCCGAACAGTGTGACCAGCATCGTCATCAGACGAACAAGAAATCTCTGCAGCAGCATGCTCGCTGAGCCTAATGCATTCGGCCCCTCACCGGCCGGATGAGGGGGCCTGCGTCGTTGGAGAAGGTGCGCTGCGCCAGCGCAGCTTCTCAGATGTCATCAGGCCGGGGTCATCAGCGCCGGCAGCAGCGCGCCCGATACATGCTGCACGACATTGACCTTCTTCGAGTGCACGATCGGCTGAGCATACTGCATCAGCGGCAGCACATAGGCCTGCTCGGCGATGTATTTGTCGACGGCCTTCCAGCCGGCGATGCGCTTGGCCTCGTCCTTCTCGCCCCACAGCGGATTGATCATGTCGATCAGGTCCTGGCTGTCCCACACCGAATGCGGGCTAGGTCCATACATGGCAAAGCCGGTCGAGGTGGTCGGATCGCCGATCGCATTCCCCCAGTTGTAGAAGGCGGCCGGCGCCAGCTTGTCGGCGGCCCGCAGCTCGTAATGCTTGGCGATCTCGTAGACCTCGATATTGGCCTCGATGCCGACCTTGCGCCACATGCCGACGATCGCCTGGATCATCTCATAATCCTTGGGCTTGAAGCCCTTGGTCGTTTGGATGGTGAACTTGACCGGCTTCTTGGGCGAATACCCTGAAGCGGCGAGCAGTTCCTTGGCCTTTTCCGGATTGTGCTCGACTTTGATCGACGCGTCGAAGGCCGTGTATTCCGGCGTCTCCAGCGTGGCGATCGGCTGGCCGTAGCCGCGCAGCAGCCGCTTGACCAAGAGCTCCTTGTCCACCGCCATCACAGCCGCTTGGCGGACGTTCTTGTCGAGCATCGCCTCGATGTCGTTGAAGAAGATCATGCCGATGTCGGAGACATTCTTGATCGAGCCGGCGAGTCCGTCCTTGGCGATCAGCCGGTCATATTCTTCATAGGGGATTTCGAGCGTCACCTGCGAGGAGCCGGACTCGACCTCGGCGACGCGGCTTGCCGCGTCGGTGACGAACTTGATCGTCACGTTCTCGAAGGCTGGCTTGGCACCCCAGTAATTCGGATTGGCCTTCAGCCGCAGGAAGGCGTTGCGCTCGAATTTGTCGACCATATAGGGCCCGGTGCCGATCGGCGCCTTCTCGAAGCCTTCCGCGCCTACCTTCTCGTAATAGGCCTTCGGCATGATGTAGCCGGTCAGGAAAGACATCCATTTGAAATAGACCGGATCGAACTGCACGACGTCGCCGGTGATCTTGTTGCCGTCGATCTTGAAGTTGTTGACGTTCTTCCAGACGAACTGGATCGGATTGCCGGTCTTCTCGTCGCCCGCCCGCTGCAGCGACCAGACAACGTCCTCGGCGGTGAAGGGCGAGCCGTCATGCCATTTCACGCCGTCGCGGACCGTCATCGTCACCTTGCTGCGATCGTCGTTCCAACCCCATTCGGTGAGCAGGCCGGGTGTGAAGGAAAGGTCCGGCTTCTGCGGGATGAACTGGTCGAAGACCGACTGGTAGAGGCCTTGGATGGTCGGGTTCACCGCCGAAGGCCCGGTCGTCGGGTCCCAGGATGGCAGGTTGACGTTGTAGGCAACGGTGAGATCGTCCGCCGCCTTGGCTGCCTTCGGCAGTCCGAGTGTCGCCGCGCCAAGCGCTGCCGCGCCAAACCCAAGCAAATCGCGTCTGTTGATGGTCATGGTCGTTCCCCTTGTTGGTGTCGGTTTTTGACTTTCATTGTCGCGCGGCGTTGTTCATTCGCAAGGTCTGGTGGGCAACCGCGCCTTGTCCATCCTCGAATTCTGCTGCTAGTGCCCTCCCAGCTGTTGCGCCAGCATGAAGCCGGATCCGGCACCGGTGCCGGCGCCGGGCCATGTCGCGGCGCCGGTGAGGTAGAGGTTCGACACCGGCGTGTTCCAGCGCGCGAAGCCGCGCGCCGGACGGAAGAGAAAGTTCTGCGCCAAATGGTGGCTGCCGCAAATCTGGTCGCCGCCGACGAGGTTCGGATTCTCGCGCTCGAGGTCGAGCGGCGAGAAGATCGCGCGGCCGAGGATCTTCTGGCGCAAACCAGGCGCGTAGCTCTCGATGATGTCGAGCACGCGCTCGGCATAGGCGTCCTTGACCGCGTCCCAGGAACCGCGCGCGATCTTGCCGGCGGCATCGCCAAGGATTTCTGCCGGCAGCACGCGCACCTGGACCCAGAGAACGTGCTTGCCTTCTGGCGCCCGCGACGGATCGACGGCAGTCGGCTGTCCGACGACGAGCACCGGCTGATCGGGCAGCACGCCGGCAATCGCCTGCTGATAGGTGCGCGACATGGCATCGAGCGACGGCGCCAGATGCACATAGGCGAAGTGGCGAAGCTTGGCGCAGGCGCTCCAGTCCGGCAGATCGTCCAGTGCCAAATGGATCATCATCGTGCCCGGCGCATGGCGGAACTTTTTCATCGCCGCGTCGAACCCGGCATCGCCGGATCCGTTCGGCAACAGCTTGCCAGTCAGCGCCTTGGGCGCGACGCCGGCAATGACGGCCTTGCTGGCGACATGGAAATCGCCGGAGGCGAGCCGCACGCCGGTCGCGCGGCCGCCGGCGACGGTGATCTCCGCCACCTCCGCGCCGCCCATGATCTTGCCGCCGGCCGCTTTGACCATGCCGACAAGCGCGCGGATGATGGTGTCGGCGCCGCCCTTGCCGAGCACCATGCCAAAACTCTGGTTGGCCATTGATTCCAGATAGGGGAACACGGCGCCGCCAGCGATGTCTGGGGCGAAGTCGAGATGCATGCCCCAGGCGGCGAGCGTGGTTTGCACATGCGGCGTCTCGAAATTGTCCTCGAGCCACGCGCGGGGTGAAGACAGCAACAAGCGGCCGGTATCGAGCGCACCGCCAATGCCTTTCTTGCGCCAAAGATTCCAGGCCGTGCCGGCAAGCGCACGCGGGCTCATCGGCGATCCGAGCAGCGGGAACAGATGCTCCGCCTCGCCTGGAAAGGCCTCGACCAGCCGGCGCCATGTAGCGGCATCGGCCGCGGAGAAGGTGCCGAGCCGCGATGTCGTCTTCTCGAGATCGTTGCTGACGCCAAACCATCTTCCATCCGGGAAAGCGCTGGCGAAACAGTCGGCGACGGGCGAAAATTCCAGCCCGTGGCTTTTCAATTCATTTGCATATTTCCGATGGAAGGGAGAGCCAGCGAACAGGCTCAGGTTCATCGCGCCGAAGTCGTGCTTGAAACCGGGAAGCGTGTATTCCGCGGTCCGGACCGCGCCGCCGATAGTTGTGTTGCGCTCGAAAACTGCGGTTTTCCAGCCTTTGAGCGACAGATGCGCGGCGCAGGCCAGACTGTTGTGGCCCGCCCCAACAAAGATGGCGTCGAACTCGCTCACGCCCTGCCCCAAAATGCTTTATGCTTAAAGATAATTGCAGATGCATATGTTTTCGTCTAGTAGGATATTAAGGGCCGCAACGAGCCTTGATGAGCACGGAACAAGAGGGAACGAAGACAATGGATACGCAGAAACTCCTCGGCGAGGTCGCCGGCCAGCTGCTTTCGGGCGCCATCAAGGTGGTCGACTTGTCGGCGCCGCTCGGGCCCAACACGCCACTGATCAAGCTGCCGCCGGAACTCGCCGTCGACACGCCGAAGGTCGAGATCCACCCCATTTCAAAGTATGACAAGAACGGTCCGTGGTGGGCCTGGAACTGGCTGAAGCTCGGCGAGCATTCGGGCACGCATTTCGACGCGCCGCAGCACTGGATCACCGGCAAGGACTATCCAGACGGCGCCACCGACACCATTCCGGCGCAGAATTTCGTCGGTCCGGTCAATGTCATCGACTGTTCAGTGGAAGCCGCCGCCGATCACGATTTCCTTCTCACCGTCGACCACATCAAGGCGTGGGAGGCCGAGCACGGCGCCATCAATGCCGGCGAATGGGTGGTGATGCGCACCGACTGGTACAAGCGCAACGGTTCGGAAGCCGAGTTCCTTAATGCCAACGAGACCGGCCCGCACACGCCCGGCCCGACGGCGGAAGCCATCCAGTTCCTGATCAGCAAGGACATCAAGGGCTGGGGCTCGGAGACGATCGGCACCGATGCCGGCAAGGCCGGCGGCATGGAGCCGCCTTTCCCGGCGCACACGCTGATGCACAAAGCCAATCGCTATGGCCTCGCCAGCCTCTGCAACCTCGACCAGCTGCCGCCGAAAGGCGCGATCCTGATCGCCGCCCCGCTCAAGATCGAGCACGGCACCGGCAGCCCGATCCGCGCCCTGGCGCTCGTGCCGGGCAAATAGGGCGAGGTGGCGGTCTTCGGGAGAAGATCATGCTCGCGCGCAATGGAGTAGTGGAGAGGTGGGATCGGAGCGACGCTGGCGCTCTACGGCGCCCCCCTCTGTCCTGCCGGACATCTCCCCCACAAGGGGGGAGATTGCACGTCACCTCCGCTTTCGCCAATCTCCGACGTCCTAGGATTGAGCAGGGCGCCGAAACTGCCAATCTCCCCCCAAGTGGGGGAGATGTCCGGCAGGACAGAGGGGGGCGCGAAGGAACTCGCCTTAGTGCGATTGACGTTCACTTCTCGATTGCGAGTGCGCAATGACCGCTGCCGATCACATCATCGTCGGCAGCGGCATCAACGCCCTGGTCTGCGCGGCGATGCTTGGCGCCAAGGGCGCCAAGGTGCTCGTGCTCGAACGCAACGACCGCATCGGCGGCTGCATGCGCACCGATGAGATCACGGCGCCCGGCTTCGTCCATGACGTGATGGCGACGACCTTCGTCCTCTTCATCACCTCGCCGGCCTATGCCGCGCTCGGCAAGGATCTTGCGCGGCACGGGCTGGAATTCTGTCACACGACCACACCCACCGGCGTGCTTCGGCCCGATGGCAGCCATGCCGTGCTCACCACCGACCGGGCCGCCAATATCGCGGCGCTGAACGCATTTGCCTCCGGCGATGGCGACCGTCATGGCGGCGATGTCGGCGACATCGAACGCAATGCCGGACTGCTCTTCGGCCTGCTCGGTGGCGCGCTCTGGTCCTATCCGACGACGAAGCTCATGGCCGGCGAGGCGTGGCGGCGCGGTCCGCGCGAGCTTGCCGCCGTCCTGGGCGAGGCGCTGGTGCCGGCGCGGGGCTGGCTGGAGACCGCGTACAAGTCCGATACCGTCCGCGCGCTCTGGGCGCCCTGGGTGCTGCATGCCGGGCTTGGGCCGGAAGACGCCTTCTCCGGCCAGATCGCCAAGGTCATCGCCTTCGCGCTGGAGGCGGCCGGCGCACCGATCGTCAAGGGCGGGGCGAAGACCCTGCTCGCCGCCTTCGAAGCGCTGATCAAGGAGCGCGGCGGCGAAATCCGCGTCAACGCCGACGTCGCCTCGATCGTCCAGGCCGGCGGCCGTGCCACCGGGGTTTGGCTCGCCTCCGGCGAGACGCTGACGGCGGCAAAGGGCATCATCTGCTCGGTCACGCCGACGCAGCTCTATGGCCGTCTGCTCGGCAACGATGCGCCCGACGCAGCAACCAAGGCCACGCAGTCCTACCGCTACGGCAAGGGCAACTTCCAGCTCCACTACGCGCTGAACAAGCCGCCGGCCTGGCGCGGCGAGGGCCTCGGCAAGGTGGCGCTGCTGCATCTGACGCCGGGACTCGATGGTGTGTCGAAAGCCTGCAACGAAGCGGTGCGCGGCCTGTTGCCGGAAGTGCCGACGATCTGCGTCGGCCAGCCCCACGCGCTCGATCCGTCGCGCTGTCCGCTGGGCAAGGCAATCCTGTGGCTGCAGCTTCCGGAAGCGCCGCGCCACATCAAGGGCGATGCCGCCGGCAAGCTCGAGGCCCCAGCCGATGGCCGCTGGAGCGAGGCGCTGCGCGAGGCCTACGCCGACCGCGTCGAGGCGATCCTCGCTCATCACATCGATGGTTTTCGCGACACCATCATCGCGCGCCGCGCCTATTCGCCTGCCGATCTGGAAGCGATGAACATCAATCTGGTCGGCGGCGATCCCTATGGCGGCTCGTCCACCATCGACCAGTCCTTCTTGTGGCGGCCGTTCAAGGCCAGCCGCAATCACGAGACCGGCATTAAGGGCCTCTACCATATCGGCGCGTCGACGCACCCGGGCGCGGGGCTCGGCGGCGGCTCCGGCTTCCTGCTGGCGGGGAGGCTCTGATGGAACAGAAGCTTCCGGAAAAGCGCGAGCGCATCTCGACCCTCGGCCAGATCGGCCTGCAGCAATTCGCGCCCTATTTGATGAACCGCATCATGGGCCGCTACAACGCCACCCTGCGAGAAGACTTTCGCAAGCAGGGCCTGACCATTCCGCAGGTGCGCACGTTGGCCGTGCTCTCGGTCACCGACGGCATCACCGTCAACGACCTCTCGGTCTATACGGTGATCGAGCAATCGACCTTGAGTCGCACGCTCGACGCGCTGGAAGGCCAGGGCCTCGTGCGGCGCGAGCAGGGCGTCGCCGACAGCCGCTTCCGCCATGTGTTCCTGACCGATGACGGCCGGGCGCTTTTCACCCGCGCCTGGCCGGCCATGCATGATGCCTTCGAAGCGATGTTCGACGGCGTCGACGATGCCGAATATGCCGCGCTGATCGCGACCCTGCAGAAGATGCTGAAGAACATCCGCAAGCACGACATTTGAGTTTGACGTACGCGCCGCCGTCCAAACGGCGGTAACGGAAGGAGGCAGAGATGGCCGAACGGTCTTTTGCCAAGGAAGTTGAAAAGCTGAGGCTTGGCGCCGGCCAGGAATTCGCGGGCGAGGGCATCCTCGCCATCACCAAGGCAGTGCTGCAATGCGGCGTCGGCTATGTCGGCGGCTACCAGGGCGCGCCGATCAGCCATCTGATGGATGTGCTCGCCGACGCGCAGGACATTCTGGGCGAGCTCGGCGTGCACTTCGAGGCGAGCGCCTCGGAAGCAACCGCCACCGCCATGCTTGCCGCATCCGTGCACTACCCGATCCGCGGTGCCGCCACCTTCAAGTCGACGGTGGGCACCAATGTCGCCTCGGACGCTTTGGCGAACCTCGCCTCGGGCGGCGTCACCGGCGGCGCGCTGATCATCGTCGGCGAGGACTATGGCGAGGGCTCCTCCATCATGCAGGAGCGCAGCCACGCCTTCGCCATGAAGAGCCAGGTCTGGCTGCTCGATCCGCGCCCGAACCTGCCCTCGATCGTCAAGGCGGTCGAGGATGGCTTCGAGCTGTCGGAGGCCTCCAACACGCCGGTCATGCTGCAGGTGCGCATCCGCTGCTGCCACGTCCATGGCCACTTCATCGCCAAGGATAACAAGCGGCCGCCTATGTCGGTTGCCGATGCGCTGTCGGCCCCGCGCCGCGACACCGGCCGCATCGTGCTGCCGCCTGCCTCCTTCCTGCACGAGAAGGAGAAGGTCGCAAAGCGCTGGCCGGCGGCGGTCGATTTCATCAAGAGCCGCAAGATCAACGAGGTCTTTGGGCCGGACAATGGCTCGATCGGCATCGTCATGCAGGGCGGCATGTACAATTCGGTCGTCCGCGCGCTGCAGCGGCTCGGCCTTGCCGACACCTATGGCGACACCGACGTGCCGCTTTATGTGCTGAACGCCGTCTATCCACTCGTCGATGACGAGTTCCTTTCCTTCTGCGAGGGCAAACAGGCGGTGCTGGTCGTCGAAGAAGGCCAGCCCAACTATATCGAGCAGGCCTTTGCCGCGATGCTGCACAAGGCAGGGCGCGGCACCAAGCTGGTCGGCAAGGAGCATCTGCCGATGGCCGGCGAATATACCGGGCAGGTGATGCTGGACGGCATTGGCTCCTTCCTGCGCGCCTATGCCGCGCATCTGCTGCCCGGCGAGGTTCGCGCGCCGAACAAGTTGGGCGAGGGCGTCGACACGGCCGATCTCATCAATGTCGTTCCCGGCCGCCCGCCGGGCTTCTGCGTCGGCTGTCCGGAGCGGCCGATCTTCGCAGCCACCAAGCTGGTCGAGCAGGAGCTTGGCAAGCACCACATCGCTTCCGACATCGGCTGCCACCTGTTCTCGATCATGCCGCCCTTCGAGCTCGGTGCCACCACCATGGGCTACGGCCTCGGGCCGGCCTCGGCTTCCGCCTTCAATTCGCCGGAAGCGAAACGCCGGTCGATCTCCTTCGTCGGCGATGGCGGCTTCTGGCACAACGGTCTTACCTCCTCGATCGGCAACGCCGTCTTCAACAAGAATGACGGCGTCATCGTCATCGTCGACAATTTTTACTCGGCCGCCACCGGCGGCCAGGACATCCTGTCCTCGCGCGCCTCGAACCGCACCAAGTCCACAAAACATCCGATCACCGAAGCGGTGAAAGGCATGGGCGTCAAATGGCTGCGCCACATCGACCGCACCTATGACGTCGGCAAAATGCGCGACACGCTGCGCGAGGCGCTAACCACCGAGGAGAAGGGGCCGAAGGTCATCGTCGCCTCGTCCGAATGCATGCTGAACCGCCAGCGCCGCGAGAGGCCGCTGGTCGACAAGGCGGTCAAGGGCGGCGAGCGGGTCGTCAAGCCGAAATTCGGCGTCGACGAGGACGTCTGCACCGGCGACCACGCCTGCATGCGGCTCTCCGGCTGCCCGTCGCTCTCGGTGAAGTCGCTCGACGATCCGCTGCGCGACGATCCGGTCGCCTCGATCGACCAAAACTGTGTCGGCTGCGGCAATTGCGGCGAGGTGGCGGATGCGGCCGTGCTCTGCCCCTCCTTCTACCGCGCCGATGTCGTGCACAATCCGAGCCGCTGGGACCGTTTCCTGGAAAGCGCTCGCCGCGCAGTGATCGGCCGGTTGCAGCGCCGCCGCGAGAGTCGCCGTTTGATGTTCGCCGATGCTTGAGCAGGTTTCACCGCTGAACCCGAAGCCGGGCGCCTCTGATGACGAGCGGGTGATAAAACTCGCCGTGCTTGCCGTCGGCGGCCAGGGCGGCGGCGTGCTCGCCGATTGGATCACCGACGTCGCCGAGCGCAGCGGCTACATTGCGCAATCGACGTCGGTGGCGGGAGTCGCCCAGCGCACGGGGGCCACGATCTATTACATCGAGATGGCCCGCCACACCGGCCGGTTGCCGGTCTTCGCGCTGTCGCCATCGCAGGGCGACGTCGACATCTTGATCGCCGCCGAGCTGATGGAAGCCGGCCGCGCCATCATCCGCGGTTTCGTCACGCCCGAGCGCACGACGCTGATCGCCTCCTCGCACCGCATCGACGCCGTCTCGGAAAAGATCGAGCCGGGCGACGGCCGCGCCTCGTCGGAAAAGGTGCATGCGACGGCCGAGGCGGCCGCCAAGCGCTTCATCGCCTTCGACATGGAAAAGATCGCCGCCGAGCACGGCACGATGATCTCGGCCAGCCTGCTCGGCGCGCTGGCCGGTTCCGACGCGCTGCCCTTCGCGCGCGAAAACTACGAGCAGGCGATCGGCGCCGGTGACCGTGGCGTGAAGGCCAGCCTTGGCGCCTTCGGCGCCGCCTATGACCGGGCGCGCAGCATCGCGGTCGCGACAGCCGGGGATAACGCAACCGGGAAGCCTGCCGCTCCCGACACCACACCAACGGCGAAGATCAGCGGTCCCGAAACGCTGCTGAAGGGCTGGCAGGAACTCGTCGCCCGCGTCGCGGCGCTCCCGGAGCCTGTGCGCGACATGGCTGAACGCGGCCTGAGGAAGGTCGTCGACTTCCAGGACATCGCCTATGGCGGCGAATATCTCGACCGGCTGGACAAGGCGATCGCGCTGGACAATGCGGAGCGTGGCCATGCGCTGTCGGTCGCGGCCGCGAAACATCTGGCCAACGCCATGTGCTACGACGACATGATCCGCGTCGCCGACCTCAAGACGCGTTCGACCCGCGACAGGCGCGTGCGCAAGGAAGTCGGTGTCAGGGAAGGCTTGGTCCTGCAGGTCACCGAATATTTCCATCCGCGCATCGAGGAATTCTGCGGCACGCTGCCGCTAGCAATCGGCAGTTACATCGAGAATCGCCCGAAGCTCGCCGCCTTCCTTGACCGACGCATCAACCGCGGCCGCCATATCCGCACCGACAGTTTCACCGGCTTCGCCATGCTCTGGTTCATCGGCGGCCTGCGCCGCTGGCGCCGCCGCCTGCTGCGCCACAAGGTCGAGGTCGAGCATCTGGAGCGCTGGTACGAACTGGCGCTTGCCCGTGCGCGCGAAAACTATGCGCTTGGGCTGGAGATCCTGAATTGCCGCCGCTTGATCAAGGGCTACAGCGACACCCACGCCCGTGCCCAGTCGAAATTCGACCGCGTGCTCTCGGCGCTTGCCATGCTCGAGGGCCGCGAAGACGCCGCCGACTGGATCCGCCGCCTGCGCGAAGCGGCGCTGAAGGACGAAAAGGGCGACATGCTCGACGGCGCGCTGAAGACCGTGGCGACGCTCGACGACGCCGCCCGATAACGAGGATGTGATCAATCCTCCTCCGACGGATTTCGACCCTGTCGTCCGTTTCACGGCGCTAGGATCTGCATGCGTCGCTTCGCTTCCTTGCTCCGCCCGACAATGACGAATGACAGCAGACGCCGCACCTGTCACCGATGGGCAAAGTCGAGGCTCACGCCACCAAATCCCGCATCGGCTTCACCTCTCCTGAGTCCGGAAACACCTTGTCGCCGAGCACGGCGGCGGAGAGCCCGAACTGCCCGGCAAGCAACCCCTTCAGCACCGCGCGCACATCGCTGGTCGGCGCGAGGTCGCGGCCTTGGTAGAGCTGAGCCGGCTTCAGCCCCGGCCAGTCGGCGATGACGCGGCCACCTTTGATCGCGCCGCCGGCGAGCAGCACCACCGTGCCGGTGCCGTGGTCCGTGCCGACGGTGCCGTTGACGCGGGCGGTGCGGCCGAATTCGGTGATGGCGACGATCGCGGTGTCCTTCCAGCGCTCGCCGAGCCCTTTCTCGAATTCCTCGAAGGCGCCATCGAGGCCGCCGAGCAGGTTGGCGAGCCGCCCCGTGGCGCCGCCCTCGTTGACATGCGTGTCCCAGCCGTCGAAGGCCAGCGCCGCAATGCGCGGCCCGTCGTCGGCCGCCATCAGTTTCGCCGCGCCTTGCGCGGACTGGCGCATGCCGGCGGCGTTGGCGAGGCCGCCGCGGGGTTTCATCGTATTGCCATCGAGCTGGTCGCTCATCGCCATGCGGTCGGCGTCGAGGCCCTTCTGCAGCACCGCTGCCAGCACCGGGTCGCGATGGTTGTAGAGGTCGAGCACACGCTCCGCCAGCGCATCGCTGGGCGTCGGCAGCGCCTGCGGCGCCCAGCCGAGCACGGGTGCTGCGCCACGGATCACCAGCGGCATCGATGGGCCCACCGCCAGCCCGCCGAGCTTGGCCACTCTTTCACCTGCCGGGAGGCTGGCTATCGCCCGATTTAGCCAACCGGTTGTGGCGTTGCCAGGGCCCGGCAGGCCGCTCTCCAGCACATCCTGGCCGTCGAAATGCGAGCGGTCGCGGTAGCCGGTCGCGGCCGCGTGCACCGCGGCCGCCTGACCTGCCTTGAACAGCCGCGCGAACACTGGCATCGCGGGATTGATCGCGAAGAAGCTGTCGAGCGGCAGCGCCGCATTGGCGCCGGAGAGCGACAGCGCGATGTCGCCATGCAGGCCGGCATAGTCGGGGTCACCGAGCGGGCCGATCGTCGACAGCCCATCCAGCGCGCCGCGCAATATGATGACGATCAGGCGCGGATCGCGATGGTCGGCGGCGCGGGCGAAGCGTGGCAGACAGGCCCAGGCAAACAGCGCGCCGCCTGTCGTCAGCACGGCGCGCCGAGATGGATTCGGCGTTTCACAAAGAAGACTCATGCCGCTTCTCCATTGTTCACCGCCGTTGAAATTCCGGCGCCATCAGCAGCAGCGCCAGGCCTTGCTGTTTGGACTCGGCGCGCGCGATCGCTTGGCGCGTCTCGGCCGAGGCGGAGGCGCCGATCACGGTGGAAAGCATGTCATCGGGATTGCCGATGTCGCTCGCCTGACGAGCCGCTTGCCAGGCGATGTCGAGGCGCGTCTTGAGGCCTTCGGCGGACGCCCAGCTATCCGTCCGGTCGGAAAAGCCGTTCGGCCCGGGGGTTGCCAGAGCGGCTCGCCCAGCGCCCTTAGCCAGCGCAGCGTTCGTTGCGGCTCTTTCCCGGCGGTGGAGCCGATCGCCCGCCGGACCGCTACGGCATAGTCCAACGGCGAGCGCAATTTTGTCAGCGGCAGCGACCAGGCTTCAGGCAGATCGACCAGTGCAAGCGCGAGCGCGCGCAGGTCGCCGTCCGTCTTGGTGAAGATCTCGGCAAGGCGGTCGACTACAGCCGCCGGCGGATCGTCGGCAATGAAATGGCGGGCAAGCTTGGTAGCGATGTGGCGCGCGGTCGCCCGCTGGCGGGCGATGTCGTTGAGCGCGGCCTCGGCCTGGCCCATGCCGCCGGCCGGGTAGGTCTTGCCGAGCAGCACCGCCTCGCCAGGCTGATGCGCATTGGCGTCGAACACAAATGTGCCGGGCTCGCCCAGGCGGCCCTTCCGTCCGGCCATCGTCCAGCCGGTGAGCGCTCCCGCGAAACTCGTGACATCCGCCTGGCTATAGCCGCCGTCGACGCCCAGTGTGTGCAATTCCAGGATCTCGCGGGCGAGGTTCTCGTTGAGGCCGCGGCCGCGCCTTTTTCCGGCGCGCGAATCCGGTCCGGTCGATTGTCGGTTGTCGAGGTAGAACAGCATCGCCGGGTGATGCTCGACGGCCAGCAGCATGTCGGCGAAGCGGCCGAGCACGAAGGGGCGGACAGCCTCGCGCTCGAAAGCGCCGGCGCAGGCCCGCACGAGTTGGCCCTTGGCGGTCGAGACGCAGAAATGGTTCGACCAGAAACCGACCAGTCTTTCGACAAAGCCCGGTGCGGCACCGAGCGCCTTGTCGAAACGGGCTTGCGCTTCATCCCGATAGATATCGGCCTCGACCGGCGGCACGCCTGACTTGCGTTTTGCCTCGGCTGAGCCGTCCGAAGTGTCTGCCGCAGGCTGCATGGCGGGCGCTGGCTTCTCCCGCGCTGCCTTGCGCTCCGCGGCGGCAGCCATGCTGGCCTGGATCGCGGCGGTGCTGTCCAACAAGCCGGCATTTTTTGAATCGTCGGCCGAGACAAGCGCGACATCCAACAGCTCGAGCTCGGCCTTCAGATAACCGCGCGCATCGGCCGCAATCTTGCCGAGATCGTCACCAGGTTTCGCGCCAAGCCCGAAGCGGTTGAGCGCGACCAAGGCTGGATCGGGCGGAACGGCATTTGGAACGGATAGAGCCAACAGAGCCTCCGTCGCGGACCGACGCAGGTCGCGTCGGCGGTATCTCCACGGTCGAAAAGCCTTATGATGCCGGAGTCGGCATGATGAGGCCGGCAGGGCTTACCAGCGGCGCCAGTAACGATCGCCGTGCCACGGACGCCAGGCCGGGCCGATATAGACGCTTGGGCCACCCCAGTAGTAATAGCCCGGATAGATCACGCGGCGGTTGGGCACGCAGCGACCCCACCGGTTGGGGTGCCAGCCGGGGCCGCAGCCCCAGGCCACATGCTCGACAATCGCAGGCGCCGCAGGCGCCGCAAGCGGCATTGCCGAGGCTGCACTTGCCGCGGCAGTCCCGCCGATGGCAAGCGCAGCCGCAACAGAATATTTCGTCAGACCATTCATGGGATACTCCGAAGTTTCTCGAGGTTGAACCGGCCACGTCGCGTTCGCGTGGCGGCAGGCGTGTCCCTCTTTTTCTTTGAACGGAGACGGCCGGCGCTTTCCGTCGCTCTTATGGCGTATTTTTTGCCGGGATCGGCCGCTGCCTGCCGACATGACGCAATAGGGCGTCGGCCAGCAGCTTACGGTCATCTAGCGGGCTCGACGCGGCGAATTCGACGATGCGCTGTTCCAGCCGGCTGCGGATGGTGGCGTCGGCATTGCGCGCCCGCTCCAGGGCTGCGGCCAGAGCGTTGGCGTCGAGCGTCGGCTGCTGCAAGAGGTTGGCCGCCTCACGCCGCGCCTGCTGTCCGTCGAGGATGACTGCGCGCGACTCGCGCCGAACCTCGCGCAACGCCTGGCGGAATACCTTGCGGTCGCTGGCGGGAAGCTGACCGCCGGCCGATTCCAGCGAATAGCCGCCTCCGGAACGGCCGATCAGCCAGCCTGCACCGCCGGCGACGGCACCGATCAGGAAGACGTTCAGCACCAGCGATGCCGCGAAAAGACGAGCGCTCATAGGTCCTCCGTGTCGGCGTCGGGACCGGCATCGCCGAACGACGTTGCGTTGGCATCCATCACATAATGGTCGGACGTGGCATCTGGCGTGACAACGGTGACCAGCGCCAGCCCGACCACGGCGCCGGCAAGGCCGACGCCGGCAAGTCCAAAGCCCAGCCACCAAAACCGGCGGCGCCGCCCCTGGCTGAGCTGCGTGGTGGCCCGTGCGACAATCTCGCCATGCAGCGTCCGGCTTGGGGCTTCGACGTGATGACGGTCGAGAATGGCATCGAGCCTGCCGGCGGTCGCCAGAATGGCGCGACCCTCTTCGCTCTCCGCAAACAGCGTGGCGGCAGCCTGGTCGGCCCGCGGCCAGCGATGCAGGGCGCTGCCATAGGCGTCCGCAAGTGCAGCGAAGCGTTGGGCACTCATCGCCCCGTCAGCGGCCTTTCTTTCGTCAGCCATCTCGTTTCCCCTTCCACGGGTTTGACGTGGCCGCCCAAGTCCCAACCGCCGCCAGCTGCTCAGTCATCGCCATCTCCGATGAGCATGGCTTGCAGCGAGCGTCGACCCCGCGCGAGCAGGCTTTCCAGCGCATCGACGCTGACCTGCATGGCGCCGGCGGCCTCGATGTTGGACATCTCCTGATAATAGACGAGCACGATCGCCTCGCGCTGGCGCGGCGCGATGCGCAGCAGCGCCTGCTGGACGCGCCGGCCTTCGTCTCCGGCGTCGGGAAGCGGTGCCTCGTCCGCAGCCTCCGGCAGTTCGTCCGTCACCCATTCGCGGCGCCGCCGCAGCCGGTCGTAGCAGAGATTGAGCGCCACCCGGTGGACCCAGGTGTCGAAACGCGCATGACCTTGGCGCCAGCCAGAGGCATGACGCCAGATGCGCACGAAGGTCTCCTGGGCGACGTCCTCGGCCTCGGCGGCATCGCCGAGCATGCGGGTGGCGAGCGAAAGCAGGCGCGGCAGCTTGCGCGCCACCATCGCCTGCACGGCGGCTTGATCGCCGGCACCGATGCGCCGTACCAGTTCCTCGTCCGGATCGGCGCCCATCAAGCGGGGCGCTCCCAATGATCATGGTGCTGCATGACCTCTCGGTCATTGCTCCTGATTGGGAGCGGTTTTGTGGCCCGGCCGTTCCTCGGCGCGCATAACGCCGTCGCCGTTCTTGTCGAGCCTGGCGAAGCGCTTGGCCAAGAAGGCGTCGAGCTCGGATTTGTCGACGAAGCCGTCCTTGTTGGCGTCCATGCGCGCGAAGGATTTGGCAGGATCGCCCTTGGCCTTGCGCTGGGTCTGGAACGCCGTCCACTCGGCGAGGCTGACCTTGCCGTCGCCGTCGGTGTCGGCCCGCATGAAAGCCTTTTCCCGGCGCGCCTCGAACTTTTCCAGGGTGATGCCCGGCCTGGCGGAGGCGGATGCGATTGGCGCCGGCTGCGCCGGCGCGGTGGCAGGCGTCGCTGTCTGGGCGGCCGCGGCGGCGGCCTGCAGGCCAAGGGCAACGACAAATATCGAACGGCGGATCATGCTCTCGTCTCCGGTTGCGCATGGCCATTGGCGGCCACGCTTCAGCCGTTAAACGCGGCAACAGGGAAAATCCGTCGGTCGTTTCTGACGAGACAATTAGCAAGAGTCCGGCAAGAAGCCGGGCCGGAGCCGATCGGGAACGAGGGTGAGCGAAACTATTTCCGTTCGTCGACCACCATCAGCTGATCCGGCTTGAAGCCGGCATGTTGCGGGGTCCACACGTCGCCATCACGGTTGAACCAGTGGCACAGATACGTGCCCGAGGCAGCGCCATCACTCACCGTCATCTCCGGGCCTCCGGATTTTAGCCTGACGATGTCACCGGTCTTGAAAGTGTTGGGCATTTTGGCCTCCTTGCTAGAGACCGGGAGTTTCCCACCAACAGCGATTCTCGACAATGCCCGAGATTCGCTGCAAAGCCCGGAAGAGCGTGCGTTCCGCTTTCGGCCCCTGGGTAAAGGAGGTCGCCTGGCCGCACGCGGCGCGCAGGAGAGGGCATCGTTGCAGTCGCGACGATCACTCCGGCACGCCGGCGATGCCCAGCGCCTCGACGTAGCGCTCGGCGAACACCTTGTCCAGCCACGGGTTGATCTGTCTCTGCAGGGTGAGCGTGAAGGTCGGGAACGCCTCCATCAGGCGGCGCGCCGCGGCCTGCGCCTCGTCCAGCCGGTTGAGCTTGACCAGCGCCATGATCACCACACGGTGCGAGGAGCCGTAGTTCGGCATCTCGTGGAGCGCGCGTTCTCCCCATGCCAGTGCTTCCTCGTAGCGCTCGAGCATCAGATAGCTCATCCCGATGCCGGAGAGCGCGATGCCTTTCTCGGGGTCGACCGGACTTAGCCGCATCGCCCTGTGAAAGTGCTCGATCGCCACGAGCGGGCGGCTGGAATGCGCGTTCACCCAGCCGCTGCCGGTATGGCCCTGCGCCGAATTGGGGTTGAGCAGCAGGGACCGTTCGATCGTGCCCAGCGCCATCTCGTATTCCTTCGCGCTGTAGGCGATCACCTGCGCCGCGAAGCGCAGGCTGGTGGGGTCGTCGCGTGCTTCCGCCAGCACCTCGCGCGCCATACGCGCGGCGACTCGCACATCGTCGGGCTCGTGCCAGCACTGGCTCACGGATAAGCTGCGGATATAGGCGCCGAGTGCCTTCGCCAAGGTGAAGCCAGGGTCGATGCTGAGCGCCTCGTTGGTGAGCCGGCGCACATCGGCAAAGCCTTCGCGCGTCATGCTGTAGAAGCGCGGCAGTGCGCGAAGATAGAGGTCGTAGGCGCTGATGTAGTCGGTCGGCTTCATGCGCGCCTGCTTGATCTCCTCCAGCCGGATGCTCGGCTCGACAGCGCCGACGACGCTCTCGGTCACCTTGTCCTGCAGGTCGAAGATGTCGCTAACGTCGCCCTCGAAGCGGCCGGTCCAGACATGGTGACCGCTGATCGCGTCTACCAACTGCCCGCTGATGCGCACGCGCGATCCGGCTCTGCGGATGCTGCCTTCGAGCACGTAGCGGACGCCCAGCTCGCGCCCGACCTGGCGCAGGTCGACCGCCCGGCCCTTGTAGGTGAAGGACGAGTTGCGGGCGATCACGAAGAAGGAGTTCACCCGGCTCAATCCCGTGATGATGTCCTCGACCAGCCCGTCGGCGAAGTATTCCTGGTCAGGGTCGCCGCTCATGTTGGTGAAAGGCAAAACCGCGATCGAGGGCTTCTCGGGCAGGGGAGGCGGTGCAGCCACCGAGGCGCTGGCGTCGGTCTCGACGCGGTAGGCGCGCACGGGCCGCTCGATGTTCTTGAGGCGCAGGTTGCCGAGCGGGGTGAAGCCGCAGTCGAGCTTGCCCTGGAGGTGGTCGTAGGCGGTGCCCGAGACGACCACGGTCCCGGGATCGGCGGCGCTTTCGAGGCGGGCGGCGATGTTGACCCCGTCGCCGTAGAGGTCGCCGTCCTCCTCGCAGACCACGTCGCCGAGATTGACGCCGATGCGCAAGCGAATCCGCTCTTCCTCCGGCGTCTTCGCCTCGTGTTCCGCCACAGCCTGCTGGATCGCCACCGCCGATGTCACCGCATTGACGACGCTCGCGAATTCGCAGAGCATGCCGTCGCCGGTGAGCTTGACGATGCGTCCCTGGTTCTCGGATACCAGCGGCTCGAGGAGGTCCTTGCGGTAGGCCTTCAGCCGCTCGAGCGTGCCGCGTTCGTCGCGCTCCGTCAGGCGCGAATAGCCAACCACGTCGCAAGCCAGGATCGCTGCGAGGTGGCGCTGCGTGCTCATTACACGGCTCAGCCAGGCGCCTGCACGCGGGCCGTCCCGCGTCCATGTCCTGCCGGCTTCCATGCGCCTCACCTGCACGCTATCCATCTTTCCCAATCTCCGCCCGTCGCTGGAACGGAGAGCAACTTGACCTTGCCCTCACGAGATTCCGCTATCCAGCTTGCGAAGCGTGGAGCGTTCAGTCGCGCTACAGTCAACCAACGACCCGCCCACGCAGCCTCTGGGGACGCTGACGCCACTTCCAGAAGGCCGGGGATGTTGGCTGGCTTGTGTAACCGGTTGACGCCACCGTGGCGGCGCTTTTGTATCGGCATCACACCGAACACTCACGCTTGGAGGTGCTGAGGTCGGCAAGCGGCGAAATGCTGCCGTACGACGCCGCAGCGTTTCGGCTTAGGGCGATCTTGGGTGGGTTTATGGGCGAACCCAAATCCACCCGACAGGTATGGTATTGGAATTAGACGCTTTTAGGAAACTGGTGCCGCTTGCGTGACTCGAACACGCGACCCCATCATTACGAATGATGTGCTCTACCAACTGAGCTAAAGCGGCCCGGGAAGCCGCTGGGCTTCCAAGATGCGCCGGTTAATAGACTCAACCGCCAGCTAATTCAAGATGGCTGGCGGCGAAATCCTGCGCTCATGCGCGGCAATTCCGTCGCTTGCCGCTGCGCGTCAGCCTTAAGCGCCGCGCCAGCAGGGCTTGCGGGCCCGCGCCGGCAGGCGTCCGATTCCGTTGCAGGCCGATCCGGCGGCGGCGACAAAAATGTTGATTCTTCAACAAAAAACGCCGAAATGGGCATTGGATGCGTCGGCAAGGCAGCCGCCCGCCCGTTGATTGACTGGTCGCCTGCGGCTAACGATCGATAACTGTGAGCGAACGCGCAGAGGGAGCTCGCTTGGACGCCATCGAGAAAGCGATCCGCAACGCCTTCGAGAAAGGCAATCCCGAGGACCGGGCGTTTCGCGAGAAGGTCTATCGCTCGGCTTTTGCCGCGCTCGATCGCGTGCTGCAGGCCAACCCCAACGTGACGGTGGAAGCCGCCATCAACCGCCGCAAGGCGGTGCAGGCCAAGATCACCGAGATCGAATCCGAATTCCTGCCGGCTGTCCAGGCCGTTCCTGACGTGACGCTTCCGCTGGACAGCGGTCCATTCGTCGGCAACGCCGCGCCGGGGCCGGCGGTCGACACGCCGAGCCAGTCTCCCGCGCCGCCGGTGGATGCCCCGCGGGGCCCCGACCAGGCGGCACCGTCGCCGTCGATCACCGTCGACGGTCCGGTGCAGGCCGACACATCGGATGCGCCGCGCTCGCGCGTGCTGCCCCGCGTGCCCGACATCATGCCGGACGAGGCGCTTCCGAACGCGCCGACGCTTGATGACTCTCCCGGAGCGTCCATCGGCAACGGCGCCGAAGTGGCGCCGGATCGCGATGAACGGCGTATCCGTGGCCGGCGCCTGCCGCTCACCGCCATCTTTGTCGCGGCGACCCTGCTGGCGGCTGCCGGCATCGGCCTCTATTTCGCCAAGCAGACCGGCGTCTTCAAGACGGCGGCTGAACTCAACACCGGTCCGCCAGAGCCGACCCCGACGCTGGAAGACGAAGACTCCTCGCAGCCAGCCGACACCGGTTCGCCGCAGAAGCCCGGCGAGGCGGATCAGTCGAAGAACTGGATCAACGTCTTCTCGCCCAGCGATCCGACCCATGTCAGCACACCGTCCGACGCCGCCGCCGATGTCATGAAGGACGACACCGGCCAGTTCCTGCGCGTCCGCTCGGGCGCATCCGGCTCGGCCATCGCCTTCGATGTCGGCCAGGGCGTGCTGGAAAAGCTCGCCGGCAAGCATGCCATGTTCGATATCATCGCCCGCTCGGAAGAAGGCAAGGAGACGCAGATCTCGGTCGACTGCAATTTCGGCGAGCTCGGCGATTGCGGCCGCAAGCGCTATGCCGTCGGCCACGAGCGCAACGAATACCTGTTCGACGTGCAGTTCCCGAACAAGCACCCGGGTGCGGCCGGCACCATCGCCGTCAATTCCGATTTCGACAAGCAGGGCAAGTCCGTCGACATCTACGAGATCCGCGTATCGATCGCGGAGTGACCTCGGCATCGGCAGCGAGTGGCTATCTCCAGGGATGCGACCGACCTCCCCTTGATGGAGAGGTCGGCGCGAAGCGCCGGGTGGGGTGAAGCGCCGGCAGATTTCTAGCTGTCGAGCAACGCCTGCAGCGTCTCGATCCGGTCGGCCTCGGCGGCCGGCTTGTCCCAGCGCAGCCGTGAGATGCGCGGGAAACGCATCGCGACGCCCGATTTATGGCGCGTCGAGCGGTTAAGGCCTTCGAAGGCCACTTCCAGCACCAGCCCATTCTTGCGATCGGCGCGCACCGAGCGCACCGGCCCGAACCGCTCGATCGTATGGTCGCGCACATATTTGTCGATTTGCCGCAGCTCCTCGTCGGTGAAGCCGAAATAGGCCTTGCCGACCGGCACCAGCTCTTCCGATCCCTCCGGGCCGGACCAGACCCCGAAAGTGTAGTCGGAATAGAAGCTCGAGCGCTTGCCGTGGCCGCGCTGCGCATACATCAGCACCGCATCGATCGTGTGCGGATCGCGCTTCCACTTGAACCAGGGGCCTTTCGGCCGGCCGGCAAGATAGGGCGAATCCCAGCGCTTCAGCATCACCCCTTCGATGATCGGATGCGGCGGCGCCTGGCGCAGCCGCTCCAGCGTCTCCCAATCCGAAAATTCGACCAGCGGCGAAAGGTCGAAGCGGCTGGGATCGAGCGTCTGGACGAAGGCTCCGAGCCGGGTGCGGCGCTCGGCGAAGGGGAGGCTGCGCAAATCCTCGCCGTTGATTTGCAGCGCGTCGTAGCAGCGCATGAAGGCCGGATATTGCTGCTGGATTTTTGGCGAGACGCTCTTGCGGTTCAGCCGCTGCTGCAGGTCGGAGAAGGTTCCGGTCGCCTCGCGCGGGTCGCCGACCAGCAATTCGCCGTCGAGCGCCGCCTCGAAATCCATCGTCGCGGCGAGGTCCGGGAAAGCGCCGGAAACATCGTCGCCGGTGCGCGAATAGAGCCGGCGGATGCCGCCCTCGCACACCGCCTGGACCCGGATGCCGTCCCACTTCCACTCCGCCGCATAATCGGCCGGATCGAGCTTCTCCAAGTCGCCGTCGTCGACCGCATTGGACAGCATCACCGGCCGGAACAATGCGAGCGCCGCGCTCCTCGGTTTTTCCGCCCGGCCTTCCAGCCACGCAAAGAGCGCCGTGTAGGGTGGCGTCAGCCCGTGCCAGAGCTCCTCGATCTCGACGACATCGACTTGGCCGAGATCGGCCAACGCCTGCTTGGCAAGCCGCGCCGACACGCCGATGCGCAACCCGCCGGTAACCAGCTTGATGATGGCAAAGCGCGCAGAGATGCTGGCGCTGTCGAGAAGCCTAGCGAGCACCTGCGGCCCGTCGGAGCGGCTCGCCGCCTGCAGCTTGCCGACCACTTCGGCGAGCGTTGGCGCGTGGTTCGGTATGTGGCCGGCCGGCTGCGGCCAGACCAGCGACACCGTCTCGGCGAGATCGCCAACATAATCGTAGGAATAGCCGAACAGCACGGGGTCCATCCGCTCGACCACCAGCCCGCGCAGCATCGCCGGCTTCACCGCCGCGATCGACAGATCGCCGGTGATCGCCGCCAGCGCCAGTCCGCGGTCGGGATCCTCGACGCTACGGAAATAGTCGGTGAGCAGCGTCAGCTTGCCGTTGCGCGAAGGCGTCAGCACCAGCCGGTCGAGGAGCTCGGCGAAGCGGTTCATGCGCGACACGCCAATGACGAAAGCCGGCGCGAGGCACCCCTCTCTGTCCTGCCGGCCATCTCCCCCTCAAGGGGGGAGATCAGATGCCGCGCCGGCTTTCGCCAATCTCTCGCGTCGCGGGAGATGCGTCGGCGCTGAAACTGCCAATCTCCCCCCTTGAGGGATAGATGTCCGGCAGGACAGAGGGTGGCGCCGTAGAACTCGGCGGCGGCGATTGGCGAACACTGTTCCATCAATCGCCCTCGTCCTCATACCCAACAAGATGCAGCGGCCGCGCGGCGATGCCCTCCAGCTCGCACCAGCGCACCAGCGCTTCCTCGCGGCCATGCGTCACCCAGACCTCCTCGGCGCCCGTTTCCTTGATCGTGGCGATGAGCTCGTCCCAGTCGGCATGGTCGGAAATGATCAGCGGCAGCTCGACGCCGCCCTGCTTGGCGCGCTGACGGATGCGCATCCAACCTGAAGCGAAGCAGGCGATCGGGTCGGGGAAGCGCCGCGCCCAGCGGTCGGCGAAGGCGGCCGGCGGCCCGACGACGACGGTGCCTTCGAAATCGGCCTTGCCGCCGCTTTCCACCGTCGCCGGTTCGATCTGCCCCAGATCGATGCCCTGGCTCTGGTAATACTCGCTGAGCTTGGCGAGCGCGCCGTGGATGTAGATCGGCCTGTCGTAACCGGCCTCGCGCAGCAGCCGCATGATGCGCTGCGCCTTGCCCAGCGCATAGGCGCCGATCAGGTGCGAACGCTCGGGAAATTGCATCGCCGATTTGAGCAGGCGCGCGATCTCCACATGGTCCGGCGGGTGCCGGAACACCGGCAGCCCGAAGGTCGCCTCGGTGATGAAGACATCGCAAGGCACCGGCTCGAACGGCAGGCAGGTAGCGTCCTTCTGGCGCTTGTAGTCGCCGGAGGCGACGATGCGCAGGCCCTGATGCTCGACGACGATCTGCACCGAACCCAGCACATGCCCGGCCGGATGGAAAGTGACGGAGACGCCGTTGATATCAATCGTCTCGCCAATGACTGCTGCCTGCGTGGTTTCGGCGAAATCCTCGCCATAGCGCAGGCCCATGATGTCGAGCGTTTGCTGTGTGGCAAGCACCGAGCGGTGGCCTGAGCGCGCATGATCGGAATGGCCGTGCGTGATCAGCGCGCGGCTGACCGGCCGAACCGGATCGATGAAGAAATCGCCTGGCGGGCAGTAGAGCCCTTCGGGTCGTGGCTTGAGCAGGTCGCTGGCGCGCATGGCCTTGAACATAGTGGCTGAATTCGACGCGGGAAGCCTGTTGCAACAGACTGCTGACTCGTCCTACAGCCGGCCGCCGGTTCGCACACCGGCGGGACCAATGGAACCATGAAACCACTTCAGGCCTCGTCCGGCTATTTGACCGCCGACCGTCGCGCCGACTTTGCCGAGATGCTGCTGGCCTCCGGCGAGCCTGCGCAGGCGGCGGAGCTTTTGCTTGGCGCGCTGGAGCTGGCGCCGCAATGGGCGGCGGGCTGGTTCCGGCTCGGCGAGATGCAGGAGGCCGCACGTTTTCCCGACCAGGCAGCCCAGGCATGGGCGATGGCCTTGAAGCTCGATCCCGCGGACCGGCTGGGTTCCGCGCTCAAGCTGCAGCTGATCGGCCATGCGCCGGTGGCAGCGGCTCCGCCCAGTGCTTTCGTCGAGACCCTGTTCGATCACTATGCCGACAATTTCGAGCAATCGCTGGTCGGGAAACTCGGTTATCGAATGCCAGAGTTTCTCGATCGCGCCATTCGCGCGGCGAGCCCGGGCCGGTTCCGGCTGGCGCTCGACCTCGGCTGCGGCACCGGCCTGATGGGCGAAAGGCTGCGCCCGATCGTCGACCGGCTGGAAGGCTATGACATTTCGAGCAGCATGTTGCGGAAGGCGCGCGCCAAAGGCATCTACGACAAGCTCTCCAAGTCCGATCTCCAGCATTTCTCTCGACCTGGCTCGAAAGCCGACCTCGTGGTCGCCGCCGACGTGTTCATCTATGTCGGGGCGCTCGAACGCATTGTTGGAGCAGTTGCCAACAGTCTGGTCGATGAAGGCCTCTTTGCGTTCTCGGTCGAGACACTTGCCTGTGGCGATGACTTTGCATTGCTGCCCTCGCGGCGCTCCGCGCATTCCGTGGCCTATGTGCGGCGCGTTCTCGCCGACAGCGGGTTTGCGATCCTGTCGCTGGAAAGCACGACCATCCGGCATGACCGCGGCGAGCCAGTAGGAGGCCTTGCGGTGATAGCCCGTCGCAGGCCGGCGGAATGAGGGCGACGGCTGCTCGCGAAAAAGCCCGAATCGCGTGTCGGCTTAGGGCGTGGCGATACGGCACGGAGAATTACCATGCGCTGGACCATGGCTGTGTTGGCATCTTGCCTGATGACGGCCGGCTGCGTTGGCGGCACTTCGATGGCGGAGCGCCAGGACGAAAACGTCCAATCCTCGCTGCAATATGACAGCGTGCCCTGCGACCAGCTGCTAGCCAATCGCAACGCGCTGGCGCAGCAATACAACCTGCCGGTCACCGCAAAACCGGCTTTCTCCAATCCGGCGATGGGTTTTGGCCCGTTTACGCCGGACATGCGCTCCAGGGCGCAGCGCGACAGCGACAAGGCGAGCGGCGAGATCGACGCAATGAACCGTTCGATCGAACGGCGCGATTGCGGCAAGCCGAAGAAGAAGGACAAGTTCGCGCTGCCGGGCTCGAAGCCGGCGTCTACTCAGTAACCCGCTTCGCGATCGACGACGTTTTCGAGCTTTTCGCCGCGCTCGAAGGCGGCCATTTGCCGAAGCATGATCGGCACCAGATGGGCCGGGTCCGAGGTCGCCGCCGCATGCGGCGTCACGAACACTTTCGGATGGCTCCACAACGGGCTCGTCTTCGGCAGCGGCTCGACCTCGAACACGTCGAGGCTCGCTTCCTTCAGCGTGCCGTCGTCCAGCGCGCGCAGGATGTCGGCATCCTTCTGCAGCCGCCCGCGCCCGGCGTTGATCAGCACCGAGCCGCCGAGGCCGTTGCGTTTGCGCAATTCCTTCAGAACGGCGTAATTGACGATGCCTTGCGTGCGCGGCGTCAGCGGCAACAGCACCACCAGGATGTCGGTGGCGTTGAGGAAGGGGATCAGCCCGCCTTCGCCGGAATAGGTCGACACGCCCTGCATCGGGTGCTCGGTGCGCGACCAGCCGTTCACGGCGAAGCCTAGCGCCAAAAGCACCGATGCCGCGGCGCGGCCAAGGTTGCCGAGACCCATGATGCCGACCGAGATGTCGCCGGCCGGGCGTTGCGGCGGCTCGTGCCAGGTCTTCTTCTGCTGTTGCGCTCGGTAGAGCATGCCCTGGCGATGGTGGTCGAGCACGCGCCAGACGACATACTCGGTCATGTATTGCGTGAGATTGTCGGCAACGACCCGGACGATCGGCACCTCGGGCAGGCCGGGGTCGGCGAAGATATGGTCGACGCCTGCGCCGATCGAGAAGATGGCGCGCAAATTGGGCAGCGACGACAACAGATTCGGTTTCTGCTTCCACACCACTGCATAAGCGATCGAGGGATCGCTCGGACCATCGGGCTCCAGCACCACCTCGCGCTCGGCCGCGAGCAGTTCGCGCCAGCGCTGCGGGTGAAAGCCGGTGAGGGCAAGCAGAACTTTGCCTTTTTCCATTCGTGGAGTGTCTTTCCTGTATTTCCAGCCTACTCGCTGACGACCCCGGTCGGTGCCGTTTCGATCCGGAACGCGGCCGAGATCAGCGCCCTCGTATAGTCGGTTTGCGGGCGGTCGAAAATCTGTTCGGACGGCCCGGCTTCGACGATCTGACCATTGCGCATGACGATCACGTCATTGGCAAGGGCGCGGATGACCTTCAGGTCGTGGCTGATGAAGAGATAAGCGAGGTTGTGCCTGGCCTGCAGGTTGCGCAACAGATCGACCACCTGCGCCTGCACGCTCATGTCGAGCGCCGAGGTCGGCTCGTCGAGCATGACGAAGCGCGGGTTGAGCACCATGGCGCGGGCGATGGCGACACGCTGGCGCTGGCCGCCCGAGAATTCATGCGGATAGCGGTGACGCGTCTCCGGGTCGAGACCGACTTCCTTCAACACCTCGACGACCTTGTCGTCGCGCTCATCGGGCGAGAGTTTCGGCGCGTGGATCTTCAGCCCTTCCTCAATGATCTCCGCGACCGACATGCGCGGGCTCAAGGATCCGAACGGGTCCTGGAACACGATCTGCAGCTCGCGCCGCAGCGGCCGCATGGCGCTGAAGGAAAGCTGGTTGATGTCGCGCCCGTTGAAGTTGATCGCGCCCGTGGACGAGATCATCCGCGCAAGCGCCAGGCCGAGCGTCGTCTTGCCGGAGCCGGATTCACCGACCACGCCGAGCGTCTGGCCGGCGCGTACGGTAACGTCGATGCCGTCCACCGCCTTCACATGGTCGACGGTGCGGCGGAAGAAGCCCCGCTTGATCGGGAACCAGACCTTGATGTCCTTGCCGGTCATGACGGCCGTGGCATCGGCATTCGCCGCCGGCGGTTTGCCCTTCGGCTCGGCGGCCAAGAGGTGCTTGGTATAGGCGTGTTGCGGGTTGGCGAAGATCTCCTTGGTCGGCCCGGTCTCGACTATTTTGCCCTTCGTCATGACGCAGACGCGGTCGGCGATCTTTCTGACGATGCCGAGGTCATGGGTGATGAATAGCATCGACATGCGCTTGCGGCTTTTCAGGCCGGCGAGCAGTTCGAGGATCTGCGCCTGCACGGTCACGTCGAGCGCCGTCGTCGGCTCGTCGGCAATCAAGAGTTCCGGCTCGTTGGCCAAGGCCATGGCGATCATGACGCGCTGGCGCTGGCCGCCGGAGAGCTGGTGCGGATAGGCATCGAGCCGCTTCTGCGGGTCGCGTATCCCGACCTCGGTGAGCAGCTCCAACGTGCGAGCGTGGGCCTGGCGATCGCCCAGCCCCTGATGCAGCTTCAGCACCTCGACGATCTGCTGCTCGATCGTGTGCAGCGGATTGAGCGAGGTCATCGGCTCCTGGAAGATCATGGTGATCTTGTTGCCGCGCACGCCGCGCAGCGTCCTTTCGTTGGCGTGGAGCAGGTCGGCGCCGTGGAACAGGATCTTTCCCGAGGGGTGGCTGGCCGACGGGTAGGGCAACAGCTTCAGCACCGAGAGCGCCGAGACCGATTTGCCGGATCCGGATTCGCCGACCAGCGCCACCGTCTCGCCCTTGCCGATGTCGAAGGAGACGTGGTCGACGGCGATCGACTGCTTGCCGCCTTGCGCGAAGGCGACACTCAAATCGCGGACGGAAAGCAGAGGGTCGCTCATTTGAACGTCTTGCGCGGATCGAAGGCATCGCGCGTCGCCTCGCCGATGAAGACCAGCAGCGACAGCATCAGCGAAATCACGATGAAGCCGGAGATGCCGAGCCAGGGCGCGTTGAGATTGCGTTGCGCCTGCTTCAGCAATTCGCCGAGCGAGGCCGAACCCGGCGGCAGGCCGAAGCCGAGATAGTCGAGCGAGGTCAGCGTCGAGATCGAGCCCGAGAGCAGGAAGGGCAGGAAGGTCAGCGTCGCCACCATGGCGTTGGGCAGGAGATGGCGGAACATGATGGTGAGGTTGGGCACGCCAAGCGCGCGCGCCGCGTTGACATATTCGAAGTTGCGCGCGCGCAGGAACTCGGCCCGCACCACGCCGACCAGCGCCACCCAGGAGAACAGCAGCATCAGGCCGAGCAGGATGAAGAAGCCGGGCGGCAGGATCGCGGAGACGATGAGCAGCAGATAAAGCACCGGGATCGCCGACCAGATCTCGATGAAGCGCTGAAAGAGAAGGTCCGTCCAGCCGCCGAAATAGCCTTGCACCGCGCCGGCCGCGACGCCGATCAGCGAGGAGCCGAGCGTCAGGATCAGCCCGAAGAGCACCGAGATGCGGAAGCCGTAAAGCACGCGTGCCAGCACGTCGCGCGCCTGATCGTCGGTGCCCAGCCAATTCCAGTTGCCGACGACGCAGTTCGGATCGGCTTCGCCCTGCGGATACTGGCTGCAGCGCGTCTTCCTGTCGTAAAGCCAGGACGGCTTGGCGGGTGCGGCTTCTGGGATGGCGTTGTTGACCGTTTGATAGGAGTAGCGGACCGGCGGCCAGATCATCCAGCCATTGGCATTGATCTCGTCCTGAATCACCGGATCGCGATAGTCCGTGACGGCATAAAAGCCGCCGAATTTCTCTTCCGGGTAGGCGACCAGAACCGGAAACAGGATCTCGCCCTTGTAGGAGGCGATGATGGGCTTGTCGTTGGCGATCAATTCGGAAAACAGCGACAGCACGAACAGCAACAGGAAGATCCACAGCGACCAGTAGCCGCGCCGGTTCGCCTTGAAGTTTTGCAGCCGCCGCTGATTGAGCGGCGACAACCACGGCCGGGCGGCGCGGGCCGGCTTGGTTTCTGCCGAAGCTGCCGTCATCAGACGTCTCTCCGCTCGAAATCGATGCGCGGATCGACCCAGGTGTAGATCAGGTCCGAGAGCAGGGCGACGAACAGGCCGAGCAGCGAGAAGATGTAGAGATTGGCGAAGACCACCGGATAGTCGCGGTCGATCACCGACTTGAAGCCGAGCAGGCCGAGCCCGTCGAGCGAGAAGATGTTCTCGATCAGCAGCGAGCCGGTGAAGAAGGCCGAGATGAAGGCGCCCGGGAAGCCTGCGATGACGATCAGCATGGCGTTGCGGAAGACATGGCCATAAAGCACCTTGCGCTCCGACAGACCCTTGGCGCGCGCCGTCACCACATATTGCTTGCGGATCTCCTCGAGGAACGAGTTCTTGGTCAAAAGCGTCGTCGTGGCGAAGGCCGACAGCACAAGTGCGGTCAGCGGCAGCGTCATGTGCCAGAAATAGTCGATGATCTTGTCCGGCCAGGACAGCTGGTCCCAATTGTCGGAAACGATGCCGCGGAGCGGGAACCAATCCCAGAACGAGCCGCCGGCAAACAGCACCATCAAAAGGATGCCGAACAGGAAGCCGGGGATGGCATAGCCGACGATCACCACGCCGCTCGTCCAGACATCGAAGGTCGAGCCGTCCTGCACCGCCTTGCGGATGCCGAGCGGGATCGAGATCAGGTAGGAGAGCAGCGTGATCCAGAGCCCGATCGAGATCGACACTGGCATCTTTTCCAGGATCAGGTCGAGCACCGAGATGTCGCGAAAATAACTGTCGCCGAAGTCGAAGCGGGCATAGTTCCACAGCATCATGCCGAAGCGCTCGAGCGGCGGCTTGTCGAAGCCGAACTGCTTTTCGAGCTTCTTGATGAATTCGGGGTCCAACCCTTGGGCCCCGCGATATTTCGAGCCGACATCGCCGGCGACGTCGAAATTGGTGGCGCCCGCGTCGCCACCGCCGCCGCCGAGGCGATCGGTGCCGCCCTGGTTGGTGAGCTTGGCGATGACCTGCTCGACCGGGCCGCCCGGCGCGAACTGGATGACGGCGAAGGAGATCGCCATGATGCCGAACAGCGTCGGGATCATCAGCAGGATGCGGCGCAGGATATAGGCGCCCATCAGATGTTGCCCTCCTTGGGGAAGACCACTGTATCTGGAGGCGTCCCCGAGGCAATCGCTTCAGACCAATTGTCGGCGTCGGCGCCGCCGCTCATCGTCCTGCCGGACATTTCTCCCCGTAAAGTGACGGGGAGAAAGGGGCTGGCCGCGATCTCGGCACGTTCGCCACGGCGCTTGTGATTGGCGAAACCATAGATGAAGGCTTCCCGCTCCCCGTCACTATACGGGGAGAGGATGCCGGCAGGCAGGTGAGGGGCGGCACCGACGCCCGCAAGAAATTCACCCTTTGCCAATTTTCGCCGCCTTGCCCTTGTCGACCCACCACAGCGCTTCGACCGGAAAGCCGAAATCGGGCTTCTGCTCGGGAAAGCCGAACATGTCCCAATAGGCGCTTCGGTGATTCGCCAGATACCAACTTGGAATCCAATCGCGCCGAGCGCGCAAGGCCCGATCGAGCGCCCGCATGGCGACGGTGAGGCTCTCACGGTCCTTGGCCGCGCCGACGGCGTCGATCAGCGCGTCTATAGCCGGACTCGCTATGCCCGGCAGGTTCCGAGAGCCTGAGACCGACGCGCTTCGCGAATGGAAGAAGGTCTCGAGGTCATCACGGGTCGGGGTTGCGCTAAAGGAGAAGGCGGCGGAGATCATGTCGTAGTCGAATGTGTTCTGTCGCAATTGATACTGCGCGGCATCGACCAGCCGGATTGAGGCATCGATGCCGACAGCCTTCATATTGTCGACCCAGGGCGAGTAAATCTGCACGAACGCGTCGTCGTCGACGAGGATTTCGGCTGATAGCCGTCCGCCCTTGTCGTTCACGACAAACGCGCCGGATCGCTTCCAGCCGGCCTCGGCGAGAAGCTTCGCCGCCTTGCCCAGCAATTGGCGGTCGCGGCCTGAGCCGTTCGATACAGCCTGGGTCACGGCTTCGCCGAAAGTCTCGGGCGGAATCTGATCCCGCAGCGGCTCCAGCAAAGTCAGTTCCTGCGGCGACGGCACGCCTTCGGCGCGAAAATCCGATTTCTCGAAGCAAGACTGCGAGCGCTCATATGAGCCGTAGAAGAAATTGCGTCGGGTCCATTCGAAGTCGAAGCAGAGTGCGATCGCCTGCCGAACGCGGGAGTCCCGGAACTGTTCCCGCCTTTGATTGACGGCGGTGGCCTGCATGGAAGGCACCTTTTCCGCCGGGAATTCGTGCTTCACCACCTTGCCGGCCGTGACAGCCGGAAAATCGTAACCCGTGGCCCAGACACGCGAAACGGATTCTTCCCTGTAGAGGATCTCGCCCTTCTTGAACGCTTCGAACGCGGCGTTGCGGTTCTGGTAGGATTCGATGCGAATGCGCTGGAAATTGTTCTGGCCGCGATTGACCGGAAGATCGTTGCCCCAATAGTCGGCCACCCGCTCATATTCGATCCAGGCCCCGGCCGACCAGCGGCCGATCTTGTAGGCGCTTGAACCCAACGGAGGATTCATCTGCGAGGAATCGAACGGATTGGCCGTATAGAAGGCTTTCGACAGGATCGGCATCTGGACGACGTTGAGAATCGTGCGGGAGGCCTGCTTGCCTGAGAATTTGAGTTCAAGCGTGTGGGCGTCCACCGCTACGGCGTCCTCCAGATGCGTCAGCGACAGCGAATAGTCTGGGTGCCCCTTGTCCTTCAGCAGCTTGAAGGTGAAGGCGGCATCCTCGGCCGTCAGCGGCGTGCCGTCGTGGAAACGGGCCTGCGGGCGCAGCGAGAAGGTGAAGCCGTTGCGGTCGTCGGAAATCGTGACCCCGTCGGCGATCAGCCCATAGACGGCGTCGGGCTCGTCAAGCGCCCGCACCATCAGCGCATCGAAGCACATTTCCGTGCGCTGCGGCGCATCGCCCTTGGGGACGAATGAATTCAGGGTGCTGAAGGTCAGCGGGGTCTGGTTCGCGACCCAGTTGAAAGGCTGGAAATTGAAGGTGCCGCCTTGCGGCGCATCGACATTGACATAATCGAAATGCGCGAAGTCAGGCTTGTATTTCAAATCGCCGAACGCCGACAGCCCATGCAATTTGACACCGGTCGGGGTCTGAGCGAAAGCCCGACCCGGCAGCAGCACTGCGGCAGTCGCCGCCGCGCCGAGCGCCAGGAAGTCGCGACGAGGAAGCAATGTCTGCCGCCTCATCAGTTGCCCCTGTATTTGGCGGTCAATGCCTTTTCCTTCGCCGTATCGATCCACCAGGAGTCGATATCGGCGCCACGGTAGCTGGGCTGCTTTTCGGGCATGCCGAACTTGTTCCAGTAGGCAAGCCAGACCACCGCCCGGTAGTATTGCGGCACGGTATAGTAGTTCCACAACAGCACGCGATCGAGCGCATGAGTGGCGGCGACGAGATCGTCGCGGTCGGTGGCGAAGATGACGCGGTCCACCAGCGCGTCGACGACCGGGTCCTTGATGCCGGAGTAATTGCGCGAGCCGGGTGAATCGGCGGACTTCGAACTCCAGAAATCGCGCTGTTCGTTGCCGGGCGAATCCGACTGCTGCAGCACGTTGGTGATGACGTCGTAGTCGAAATTGTTGACGCGGTTGACGTACTGGCTGGGGTCGATGATGCGCAGCGTCGCATCGACGCCGATCTTGCGCAGATTGGCGATATAGTTGCCGGAGAGGATCTGATCCGTGTCGGACGTGCCGAGGATCTCGAATTTGAACGGCGCGCCGCTCTTGGCGTTCATCATCTTGCCGCCCTTGATCACCCAGCCGGCCTGGGCGAAGAGGTCGACAGCCTGCTTCAGATATTTCCGCTCCGCTTGCGGTGAGTCGTAGACCGGCAGCTTGAATTCCTGGGTGAACAGTTCAGGCGGCAGCTTGTCGCGATACTTCTCGAGGATTTCGAGTTCCTTGCCTTGCGGCAATCCGCTCGACGCGAGTTCCGTACCTTGGAAATAGCTTTGGGTGCGCGTGTTGGAATTGAAGAACAGCGTTCGGTTCATCGTCTCGAAGTCATAGGGATAGGTTAGCGCCTCGCGGACCCGGCGATCCTGGAACAGCGGCCGGCGCTGGTTCAGCATGAAGGCTTGCATCGGCTCCGGCGAAGTGGTCTTGAATTCCTTTTTGATCACGTCGCCGGCGTTCACCGCCGGAAAGTTGTAAGCCGTCGCCCACCGCCGCGAGCTGTTTTCGGCCTTGATGTCGTCTAGCCCGCCCTTGGTAAAGGCCTGCCACGCAGCATTCTCGTCCAGTATGTAGGTGAAGCGCTGAGTGTCGAAGTTCTCCCGGCCGATCTTCACCGGCAGCTTGGCGCCCCAGTAATCAGCCACGCGCTGCCAGACGATCTCGGAACCCGGCTTGAAGCTGGCGATCTTGTAGGCGGCTGATCCCAGCGGCGGCTCGAGAGTCGGCCTGGTGATGTCGCGCTTCTTGCCGCTGGCATCGGTGCCCTCCCACCAGTGCTTCGGCAGGACGACCAGATCGCCGATAATCTTGGGCAGCTCGCGGTTGCCCTTCTGGTTGAAATGAAACTCGACCTCGCGGTCGGAAATCGCCACCGCGTCGGTAACGTTCTCGAAATAGCGGTTGTATTGGGGGGCGTTGGCCTTCAGCACCTGGAACGACCAGACCACATCGTCGACCGTGATCGGCTGGCCGTCATGCCATTTCGCTCGCCGGTCGAGCCGGTAGGTCGCAGAGGAATAGTCGGGCGGGTATTTATAGGCCTCGGCAACCAGCGGGTGGCTGACGCTGCCCTCGTCGGTCGCCTGGTCCATCAGCGTGTCGTAGAGCAGGCCGCCGCCGAACCCGGCGAGCCCCGCGGCCGGCGACCCCGGCACGATATAGGGATTGAAGCTGTCGAAAGTGCCGACAACGACGGAGTCGTGGGCGCCACCCTTGGGAGCGTCCGGATTGACATAGTCGTAGCGTTGGAAATTTTCGCCGTATTTGGACGGGCCGGTCAGCGAGGACGTGGTGTGCCACTCATCAGCGAGGCTGGCCTGCAGGCTGGCGGCGAAGGCGATCGCCAGCATCGATGCGAAAAACGTCCGGGAGCGGCCGACCGTCATGCGTTCTCCTCGTCGCAACAGTACCCACCGGCAATCTAGATCATTTGACGCCGGTGAAAACCGCAAGCGCCGGCTTTTGTCTCAGCATATGCGGCTTTCCTAACAAAAAAGCCGGGACGAACCCGGCTTTTCCAAGGTGTCTTTATGACGAAATGTTTATTGCGCGGGCGCGACCGGCTTGGCCGGGGCGGCACCTTCGGCCGGCTTTGCCGGAGCCGCACCTTCGGCCGGCTTGGCGGGTGCCGCACCTGCGGCCGGCTTCGCCGCGGCGGCGCCTTCGGCGGGCTTGGCTTCCGCCGAAGCGCCCGGCTGCGGCAGCGGCTTCGGATTGTCCGACAGCGTGCGCAGATAGGCGATCACGTTGGCGCGGTCCTCATCCTTCGGCAGGCCGGCAAAGCCCATCGCCGTGCCCTTCACGAACTTCTTCGGCGCGTTGATGAAGTGGTTGAGGTTGTCGTAGGTCCACTTCTCGGCGCCGCCCTTGGAGAAATCCTTCATGCCGGCCGAATAGGCGAAGCCCTCATGCTCGGCGACGGGGCGATCGATGATGTCCCAGAGGTCCGGACCGACCTTGTTGGGGCCGCCCTTTTCGCCGGAATGGCAGGCCTGGCACTTCTTGAAAATGGCGGCGCCCGTCTCGGCATTGGCGGCTGCGAGCAGGTCGGCGATCGGCTTGGCTTCGGCCGCGGGCGCGGCAGCGCCGCCGCCTTCGGCCGGCTCGGCCGCCTCGATGGCGAAGCCCGGCTTCTCGGGAGCGGGGGAGGCAAACAGCCCGTCGGAAACGATACCCACGGAAAAGACGACGAAACAGGTTCCGAGGAATCCGGCGAGCAGCTTGTTGACTTCGTTGGAATCCATACGCCCCTTGCTCCCTTTTCCGGCGGACCGTCCCGTCCACTCCGTCCGTCGGTATAGCGAAGGCCCCAACGGGCCCGTTAAATCGCGCGGAAACTAGGTCTTTTGCTTCGTCGTTGCAACACCTATAAGGGCGCTTCCAGTGAGACGTTTTGCCACTTTTCCATCCGCTTCCCCGGCTGTCCCAGAAGTCCCATGTCGACATTGATCCTGATCCCCGCCCGCATGGCCTCGACGCGCCTGCCGGGCAAGCCGCTGGCCGACATCGCCGGCGCGCCGATGATCGTCCATGTCGCCCGCCGCGGCGCCGAGGCCGGGCTCGGCCGTGTGGTGGTGGCGACCGACACCGAAGCGGTCGCCTCGGCGGTAAGGGATCACGGTTTCGAGGCGGTGATGACGCGCGCGGACCACGAATCGGGATCCGACCGCATCTTCGAGGCCCTCACCCTGCTGGACCCGGAGAAAAAGGTCGAAACCATCGTCAACGTCCAGGGCGATCTGCCGACCATCGATCCTGAGATCATCGGCGCATCGCTGCGGCCCTTCGCCGACCCGTCGGTCGACATAGCCACGCTCGGCGTCGAGATTGTGCGCGACGAGGAAAGGACCAATCCGAACGTGGTCAAGATCGTCGGCTCGCCGCTCTCGGCGACAAGGCTGAAGGCGCTCTATTTCACGCGCGCCAAGGCGCCGTGGGGGGAGGGCCCGCTCTATCACCACATCGGCCTCTATGCCTACCGCCGGACAGCGCTGGAACGCTTCGTGGCGCTGAAGCCGTCGCCGCTCGAACGCCGTGAGCGGCTGGAGCAGCTGCGGGCGCTGGAAGCCGGCATGCGCATCGATGCCGAGATCGTCCGGTCGCTGCCGCTCGGCGTCGACACGCCCGACGATCTCGAGCGCGCCAGGCAAATTCTTTCAAACTGAGACATCCGTAAGCGAGACCTTGGCGCATGCCTGAAAAGACCAACAGAATATCCTTCCAGGGCGAGCCGGGCGCCAATTCCGATACCGCTTGCCGCAACATGTTCCCCTCGATGGAGCCGTTGCCCTGTCCCACCTTCGAAGACGCCTTCAACGCGGTCGAGACCGGCAAGGCCGAGCTCGCCATGATCCCGATCGAGAACACGATTGCCGGGCGCGTCGCCGACATCCATCATCTTTTGCCGGAATCGCGCCTGCACATCGTCGGCGAGTATTTCCTGCCCATCCATTTCCAGCTGATGGTGCTGCCGGGCGTGAAACGCGAAGAGATCAGAAGCGTGCACAGCCATATCCATGCCCTTGGCCAATGCCGCAAATACATCCGCAAGAATGGCTGGAAGCCGGTGGTCGCCGGCGACACGGCGGGATCGGCCAAGATGGTCTCCGAGGTCAAGGACCGCACGATGGCGGCGCTTGCGCCTGCGCTTGCCGCCGAGCTCTACGGCCTCGACATCATCGAGAAGAATGTCGAGGACACCGACTCGAACGTCACCCGCTTCGTCGTGCTGACCAAGAACAAGCAATGGGCCGAGCGCCCGTCGCTGGAAGCCAGGATGATGACCACCTTCATCTTCCGTGTCCGCAACGTGCCGGCCGCGCTCTACAAGGCCATGGGCGGCTTCGCCACCAACGGCATCAACATGACCAAGCTCGAGAGCTACCAGCTCGGCGCCTTCACAGCGACGCTGTTCTATGCCGACATCGAGGGCCACCCCGATGATCCGCTGGTCAAGCTGGCGCTCGACGAATTGCGCTTCTTCTCGCGCGAAATGCGCATTCTCGGCGTCTATCCGGCAAGCGCGTCGCGCGAGCAGTGGAAGGTCGCCGATTAGGTGGTTCCTAGGACCTTCGAGATTGGCAAAGGCCTTGATGCTTCGTCATCCACGGGCGAAGCAAGGAGCGAAGCGACGCGGCGCAGACCCGAGGATCCATGCCGGGACTTCAACGCGTTAGGACGGTCCAGATTCTGCTCCGCTGCGCCCCTCGACTGAGGTAACGGCATGGATCCCAGGGTCTGCGCTCCGCTTCGCGTCGCTCCGCCCTGGGATAACGACCTCATGGAGGTCCGCGTCAATCTTAGACGCCGGCGCTCGATCCAATCTCAGCCAAAGCCGAGCGGGACATAGTCGATCTCGAGAAATTTCTCGACCTCAGGCAGCCAGCGGTCGCGCACGAACGCGACGTGGTCGGGATGCTCGTTGTATCTGGTGTAGGCAGCCTGGTCGGCGAACTCCATCGAGAAGCCGAACTGATAGTCGTTCTTGGGGCTCACTTGGCGCAGCTGCTCGAAATGCGTCACACCCTTGATCGCGGTCAGGATCTTCTTGGCATCGTGGAGGAACCGCTTCGCCTCCAACGAATGCGGCGGATGCTTCAGCGTGAACACGACGGTATGACGGATCATTTCTCGGCTCCTATTCGCTGTCGACCCAGGCGCGGATGAGGTGGTGGGCGATCGCCCCTTTCGGCGGCGTGATCAGGCCGCCCGGGTGCGTCCTCTCCAGCATCGAGCGCACCTCATCGCGGAAGAACCAGCGGCAGTCTTCGAGCTCGTTCAGGTCGGCCTGGATGTCCTCGTTGAGCGGCTCGCCGAAGCAGCCGATCATCAGCGAATAGGGGAACGGCCAAGGCTGGCTGGCGTGGTAGACGACGCGGCCGAGCCGGATTCCGGCCTCCTCCAGCGTCTCGCGGCGCACCGCCGCCTCTATCGTCTCGCCGGGCTCGATGAAGCCGGCAAGGGCCGAATACATGCCGGGCCCGAAATGCCGGCCGCGCCCGAGCAGGCATTTCTCGCGCGTCGCCGTGAGCATGATCGCCACCGGATCGGTGCGCGGGAAATGGTCGGTGCCGCAGGCCGGGCAATGCCGCCTGTAGCCGCCGGCGCGCATCTCCGAGCGATTGCCGCATTTGCTGCAGAAAGCGTGGCTGGCATGCCAGGCGAGCAGCGCAGCGCCCTGCGCCAGCGCGCCGGCCGCCGCTTCGTCTATCAGCCCCTGCATATAGACGGAGCGGTAGTCGATCGCCTTCACCGTTTCCGGCAGATTTTCCGGTTCGATGCCGGCGGGCACGGCCAGCACCGGGCCGCTCTCCGAAAGGCCGAGCAGCACGCCGCCGTCGAGCGAAACCTCGAAGGCCTGGCTTTCCGCCGCTTCGAACCATGGGTCGAATTTGCCGTCGTCGAGCTTCAGATAAAGCCTGCCGCCATGCATCAGCATCAGCCGCGCCGATCGCTCGCCAAGCGCCTTCTCGACCGCGTCGTCGGCGCGGTTTTCCGATTGCCGGTCGATCCGGTTGCCGGCGAAACCGACGAATTGGCTCGGCTCGCGCAAAGGCGCGTCAAACAGACGAAAGTTCATAGGAGACTCGAGGAGGGGCAGGAATGGACACTGATGGCTTTATAGCGCTGCCTTGATCTTTTCGGCAAACCGGCGGATGTCGGAGCGCTCATACGGCTCGCGCATGCCATGCCCCCAGACCGGCCCTGGCCAGCCGGGGTCGCTCTCGCTGCGGGCGATGACATGGACGTGCAGCTGGCGCACGATGTTGCCGAGCGCCCCGGTGTTGATCTTGGTGCAGCCGGTCACCCGCTTCAGCGCGTGCGCCACCATATTGGTCTCGAAGGTCAGCATCGTCTGGTCGAGCGGCGTCAGGTCGTGGATTTCCTCCACGCCCGGCCGCTGCGGCACCAGGACCAGCCACGGCCAGCGGCGATCGTTCATCAGCCGGAGCTCGCACAGGCCGAGCCACATGAGCTGCTCACTGTCCGCCTCCAATCGGGCGTCCAGTGTGAAACCGGCCTTTAGGCCAGGCAGCATGGGCGTTTCCCTCACTTTTCGAGAATGCTTCAAACCCTGAACGCTAGAGCGACGGCAAGGTGGCTGCAAGCGAATCATTGACCGCTCCTGCGGATTTGAAGGTCGTCTGCACCGCATGGCCTGGCCGGTGATCCACAACGACCCTTGCATTTCGCCGCTGAATTGCCGATATGGAGCTTGGGAGGTTGGTGGTGGACGATCCACTCGCCAACCGGGTCAGGTCCGGAAGGAAGCAGCCCTAACGAGCCCGGAACGGGTCATTGTTCCAGCCTCCCGCCTCTTCGCCTTACTCCCGCGACATTGACGGCGCCGAGCCGTGCGGGCGAGACTGTGCGCAGGAATCGGCCGCCTTCCGTCGCGGTCCTTGGAGCTTTTGACGGCGAATGAGCGAAGCCGGAAATTCGGGGCCAGAAAGCCTGGAGACAGGTAAGGCCGGCGCCTATCGCGTGCTGGCGCGCAAATACCGCCCCTCCAATTTCTCCGAACTGATCGGCCAGGAGCCGATGGTCCGCACGCTCACCAATGCCTTCGCCACTGGCCGCATCGCCCAGGCCTGGATGCTGACCGGCGTGCGCGGTGTCGGCAAGACGACGACGGCGCGCATTCTCGCACGCGCCCTGAACTATAAAACCGCCACTGTCGACCAGCCCTCCGTCGACCTTTCGACCCCCGGCGAGCATTGCCAGGCGATCATGGAAGGCCGCCATGTCGACGTCATCGAGATGGACGCGGCTTCCCATACCGGCATCGACGACATCAGGGACATCATCGACCGCGTCCGCTACGCGCCGGTCTCGGCCCGCTACAAGGTCTACATCATCGACGAAGTGCACATGCTCTCCACCCAGGCCTTCAACGGCCTGTTGAAGACGCTGGAAGAGCCGCCGCCGCATGTCAAATTCATCTTCGCCACCACCGAGATCCGCAAGGTGCCGATCACGGTTCTATCGCGCTGTCAGCGCTTCGACCTGAGGCGCATCGATGCCAGCGCGCTCGTCGCGCATCTTTCCTCGATTGCCGCGAAGGAAGGTATTTCCGTCGATGATGAGGCTTTGGCGATGATTGCGCGGGCCGCCGAGGGCTCGGCACGCGATTCGCTCTCCATCCTCGATCAGGCGATCGCCCATGGCAGCGGCACCGTCAGCGCCGACGCTGTTCGCGCCATGCTGGGCTTGGCCGACCGCGCCCGTATCATCGACCTGTTCGAGCACGTCATGAAGGGTGATGTTGCAGCGGCTTTGTCCGAATTCCGCGCGCAATACGATACCGGCGCCGATCCGGCCGCGGTGCTCACCGACCTGGCGGAATTCAACCACCTCGTTACGCGTCTGCGGTTCGTGCCGGCCGCGGCCAATGATGCCTCGCTCTCCGAGGACGAGCGGCGGCGCGGCGCCGAATTTGCGAGCACGCTGTCGGTGCGCGTGCTCTCGCGAACCTGGCAGATGCTCTTGAAAGGCATTCCCGAGGTGCAGTCCTCCAACCGTCCAGTCAGCGCCGGCGAGATGGTGCTGATCCGGCTGGCGCATGCCGCCGACCTGCCGACGCTGGACGAAGCGCTGAAATCGCTCGAGGGGGCGGCCCCTGTGCCGAATGGCGCTCCGCGCGCCAATGGAGCGCCGGCAAGCAGTGGCGGCGGCACAAATGCCGTGGCGCCGGCGCGGATGCCGGCCTCTAACGGCGGAGGGCAGACCATGCGGCTGGTCGAGATGCAGCCCGCGCCCGCCGCCTTCGTCCCGGCGCCCGAACCGGTCATCGAAACACCGGCCGTTCCGGTGAAGTCGCTGGCCGACATCGCGGCCCTGGCCGATGCCAACCGCGACATCGCCTTCAAGGTGTTGGTCAAGCGCTGCGTGCGGCTGGTGCGCATCGAGCCTGGCCGCATCGACGTCAGCCTGACCGACGATGCGCCCAAGATGCTGCTCAACGACCTGACCTCCAAGCTGCGTGCCTGGACCGGCCGCAACTGGCTGGTCTCGCTGTCGAAGGAAGAGGGTAGCAAGACGCTGGCCGAGATGGAGACGACAAAGCGCGAGAACGCCTTCTCCGATGCCAGGAGCGATCCGACCGTCGCCGCCATCCTCGCCCGCTTTCCCGGCGCCAAGATCATCGACGTGCGCATTCCCGATGTGCCGGAAGCGGAAGGCGCTGACGCCGACCTGCCGGTTGAGCCGGCTGCCGACGACGAAGAGATTTAGAGCTGACGAACGCGTCAGGGAAAGAGTACGGACCGGTTTCGGTCAAGATCATACTCGCGTTAACGTAGATTCCAACAAGAGGAAGTTTCACGATGAAGGATCTTCTCGGCCTGATGGGCAAGGCAAAGGAAATGCAGGCCAAGTTCCAGGCCATGCAGGATGAGATCGCCACCCTGGAAGCCACTGGGCAGGCGGGTGGCGGCCTGGTCAGCGTGACCCTGACCGGCAAGTTCGAAATGAAGGCGCTGAAGATCGATCCGTCCTTGCTGAAGGACGACGAGGTGGAGATCCTCGAAGACTTGCTGTTGGCCGCTCACAATGATGCCAAAAATAAGGTCGAGCTGGTCATGCAGGAAAAGACCAAGGCATTGACTGCGGGCTTGCCTATACCGCCCGGAATGAAATTGCCGTTCTAGGGCATCTGCCACCAGTTAATTGATTGTGAACGAAAATTGAGCCCGGGCCGCAATATTAACCATTTTGCCGGCATGCTCACGGGCTCATTTCGCGACATTCATAAAGTTTTACCCAAGTCCAGAGGTTGCTAACCATCTAGCCATCTTTTTGCCTGAAAGAGTCTCATTCTTGCCACATCTCGGGGCGGGCTGGCATCTGGAAATGAGGCTTTTTTGTTGATCGCGACGCGATGGAAGACGCCGCTGCTGCTTATCGGCATCGCCGCTTCCCCCTTGCTCCTGGCCGGCTGCAGCCAGACCGCTTCACATGGCATGTCGGTGGCGAGCCTGACCGACGCCGTCACCCCGAGCTTCCTCAGCTCGCGTTCCTATAAATACTCGATGAAGGACAAGGAGTGCCTGCAAAGGGCGATGTTCTTCGAGTCCAACCGGTCGAGCCGTGACGGCATGATCGCCGTCGGCACGGTCGTGATGAATCGGCTACGCTCGGGACAGCATGGCAGCACGATCTGCGAGGTCGTCGGCGAAAAGGGCCAGTTCGCCCCGGGCGTGCTGACGCGCCCGATGAATTCGCGGGCATTGCCAGATGTCGAAGAAGCCGCCGAGGCAGTGCTGAAAGGCGAGCGCAAGGCCAAGCTCAAGAACACGATGTTCTTCCACACCGCCGGCCTGCGTTTCCCCTACAAGAACATGCACTACACGATGGTGGCCGGCGGCAATGCCTTCTATGAGAAGCGCGGCCGCAACTGGCAGCCGTTGCCGGATGAGCCGATGCTCGCCATGGCCTCCGGCAAGTCGCAGAAGACCGACCCCACCGCTCCGGTCCTCGTCGCTTCCGCCGAGCCGGTGGTCAAGACGATCGTTCACGCTGATCCGGCCAAGCAGGCCGCTACGACCGCGGCTGCCGCGCCAGCGCTTCCGGCCAAGACCACAACCGTTGCTGCCCAGCAGACCTATGTGACGGCCTCCGCCGCGCCAGGGCAGAAGGCCGGCCGCGTCACGGCGAAGCCGATCATGGTGGCGATGCAGGAGCCGATGGAGGAGCCCGACGCCTCCCGCTTCGGCGGCACGTTGAAAGGTCGCTACATCACCTCCGTTCCGAGCGCTCCGCAGGAAGCGGCGATGGGATTCCAGTCGACGCCTGAGAACACCGACGCCATCGGCGCGCTGATTGTCAGCCAGTCCCGGCCGCTCGAAGCCTACTGAGCCAACCCGCCATCAAATGATCCGCCATGACGGCATGGCGGATCATTTCCTGTTGCGGATGTCACCAAAGCGCTCTGAAAACCGTTTCGCACTTTTCCCGGAATTGCTCTAGATCAGAGCGATGTCGAAAAGAATCGCCGGTCCAGAGATAGAACGCCTGATCCAGCTCCTGGCCAAGGTGCCGGGGCTCGGGCCGCGTTCGGCAAGGCGCGCGGCTCTCCATCTCATCAAGAAGAAGGAGCAGCTGCTCGAGCCTTTAGCCGCAGCCATGGGCGAGGCGGCCGATAAAGTGCGCATCTGCTCGACCTGCGGCAATGTCGACACCTCCGACCCGTGCATGATCTGCACCGATCCACGCCGCGATGCCGGCACGCTTATCGTCGTCGAGGACGTCTCCGATCTCTGGGCGCTGGAACGCGCCGCCGCCATGAATGTGCGCTATCACGTGCTCGGCGGCACGCTGTCGCCGCTCGATGGCATCGGCCCGGACCAGCTCAACATCCGCTCGCTGGTAGACCGTGTCGCCGGCGGCGAGGTGAAGGAGGTGATCCTTGCCGTCAACGCCACCGTCGAGGGCCAGACCACGGCGCACTACCTGACCGATCAGCTCTCGGGTTTCGAGGTCAAGGTGACTAGGCTCGCGCATGGCGTTCCGGTCGGCGGCGAACTCGACTATCTCGACGAAGGCACGCTTGCCGCGGCGCTGCGCTCGAGGACGGCGTTTTGAGGGGAGGGGATTGGTGACTGGCGTTTTTCCCGGAAAGGCCGCACTCCGTCCCACCCCCCTCTGTCTTGCCGGACATCTCCCCCGCAAGGGGGGAGATCAGACGTCACGCCGGCTTTCGCCAATATCCAAGGTCGCAGGAAGAGGCGGGGCACCGAAACAGCCAATCTCCCCCCAAGTGGGGGAGATGTCCGGCAAGACAGAGGGGGGCGCGACAGAACGCGGCTTTTCCAAATTCGGCTTCGCATTTTTCCTTGCGGCGCTTGCCGTCCTCCTCACCCTCCCCGCTCGCGCCACGCCCATCGACAACCAATTCCAGGCCTGGCTGCAAAACGACCTCTGGCCCGAGGCCAAGGCCAAAGGCATTTCCAAAAAGACCTTCGACGCCGCCTTCATCGGCGTGAAGCCGAACCTGAAACTGCCGGATCTCGTCATGCCCGGCGAGAAGCCGGCGACGCCGCAAAAACAGCACCAGGCGGAGTTCGGTCCGCCCGCCAATTATTTCGCCGAGAAGACCATTCGGGCCGTCACCGGCGGAGGACGGTCGCGCGAGAGCGCCAACGCCCGCGTGCTTGGGCTCATCGAGAAGCGCTACGGCGTGCCTGGCGAGATCGTGCTGGCGATCTGGGGTCGCGAGACCGGCTTCGGCGCCGCCAAGATGCCTTACGACGCCTTCGAGGTGCTAGGCACCAAGGCGTTCATGTCGACGAAGAAGGATTTCTTCCGCACCGAGGTGCTGGCCGCACTAGAGTTCGTCGAGCGCGGGCTCGCTCCGGTCAATGCGATGAAGTCCTCCTGGGCCGGCGCGCTCGGCCAGCCGCAATTCATGCCGACGTCCTTCCTCAAGCATGCCGTCGATTTCGACGGCGACGGCCGGCCCGACATCTGGAATTCGACGCCGGACGTGCTCGCCTCCATCGCCAACTATCTTGTCCACTATGGCTGGGTGAGGGGGCGCGGCTGGGGGACCGAGGTGATTGCGCCGGCAAACGTCTCCTGCGCGCTCGAAGGACCCGACCAGGGCAAGAAGATTTCCGACTGGGTGGCGATGGGCATCAGGCGCGTCGACGGAAAGGCGTTTCCTGCCAGTGAACTCAAGGCCGAGGGTTTCCTGCTGATGCCGGCCGGACGCAGCGGCCCCGCTTTCATCGTCACGCCGAATTTCTATGTGCTGAAGCAATACAACACCAGCGATCTCTATGCGCTGTTCATCGGCCACGCCGCCGATCGCATCGCCAAAGGCGACGCCACCTTTGCCGGTACCTGGGGGCGGGTGGGCGATCTCCACCGGTCCGATATCGCTGCCCTCCAGCAAGCGCTGGAGGCGAAGGGCTACGATGTCGGCAGCGCCGACGGCCTGCCCGGCTTCAAGACACGCCGCTCGATCGGCGTCTGGCAAGCGAAGAACGGCAAGACCGCCACCTGCTTTCCGGACGCGAACCTGGTCGCGCAGCTGAAATGACGGGCGACTTCCAAGCGGCCAAGATTTGGCAGATTTTCTTAATCGACGGCTTCGGTTAGCCGGCGCCTGGGTCGACTCGCGGTGGCCCATTCTGGCCGAATAAGCTATCTCGCAAAATGCGCGTTGCGGGTTCGAACGCCGCCGAATAGGGTGTTGACCAACTGGACAAAAACCACGACGGTAAGGGTCGGTGGGCCGTCGATCGGTCCCAAGGAATTCTGCAACCCTGAGCCGGGAACTCAGGTCAACAATCAACAAAACAGGGAACGACTACCATGATGCTGGAAAGGTTTGCTCTTCGCTCTCGTGGCTTTCTCGCGGGTGTGGCGATGTCGGCGCTGCTCGCGGTGCCGGCCTTTGCGGTCACGCCTGCCGACACGTTGGTCGAAGGCTTCGCCTTCGACGATATCATCTCGATGGATCCGGGCGAAGCGTTCGAGCTGTCAACCGCTGAGGTTACCGGCAACACCTACGATCTCCTGGTTCGCCTCGACCTCAGCGACACCTCCAAAGTCAAGGGCGATCTCGCCGAGAGCTGGACTATTTCCGACGACGGCCTGACCTACACCTTCAAGCTCAAGCCCGGAATGAAGTTCGCCTCCGGCAATCCGATCACCGCCGCCGACGTCGCCTATTCCTTCGAGCGCGCGATCAAGCTGGACAAGAGCCCCGCCTTCATCATCAACCAGTTCGGCATCAGCGGCGACAACGTCACCGAAAAGGCCAAGGCGGTCGACGACACCACCTTCCAGTTCGTTGTCGACAAGGCCTATGCGCCGAGCTTCGTGCTCAACTGCTTGTCGGCTACCGTCGCCTCGGTCGTCGACAGCAAGCTGGTCAAGGAACATGTCGCCGCCGTCACGCCGAGCGCCGACTACAAATGGGACAACGACTTCGGCAATGCCTGGCTGAAGACCGGCTATGCCGGCTCCGGCCCTTACAAGCTGCGCGAATGGCGCGCCAATGAAGTCGTCGTTCTGGAACGCAACGACAACTACAACGGCGAGAAGGCCAAGCTCGCCCGCGTTATCTACCGCTTCATGAAGGAAAGCTCGGCGCAGCGTCTGGCGCTCGAGGCCGGCGATATCGACGTCGCCCGCAACCTCGAGCCGAACGATCTCGACGCCATCGCCAAGAATGGCGATCTCACCACCACCAGCGCGCCGAAGGGCACGGTCTATTACATCAGCCTCAACCAGAAGAACGCCAACCTCGCCAAGCCGGAGGTTCGGCAGGCCTTCAAGTACCTGGTCGACTATGATGCGCTGGGCTCGACCATCCTCAAGGGCATCGGCGAGATCCACCAGTCCTTCCTGCCCAAGGGCGACCTCGGCGCCATCGACGACAACCCGTTCAAGCTCGATGTCGCCAAGGCGAAGGAGCTGCTGGCCAAGGCAGGCCTGCCTAACGGCTTCAGCGTGACCATGGACGTACGCAGTAAACAGCCGGAGACAGGCATGGCGGAATCGATCCAGCAGACGCTGGGTCAGGCCGGCATCAAGCTGGAGATCATTCCCGGTGACGGCAAGCAGACGCTGACCAAATACCGCGCCCGCAACCACGACATCTATATCGGCCAGTGGGGCCAGGACTATTTCGACCCGAATTCCAATGCCCAGACCTTCGCCTCGAACCCGGACAATTCCGACGCCGCCAAGATCAAGACCCTGGCCTGGCGTAATGCCTGGGACATTCCGGACCTGACCAAGCAGACCGAGGCGGCGCTGCTGGAGAAGGATTCGGCTAAGCGCGCCGACATGTACAAGGATCTGCAGAAGAAGATCCTCGACACCAGCCCCTTCGTCGTCATCCACCAGCAGCTCGAAGTGGCGGGCCTGCGCAAGAACCTCAAGGGCTTCGCGCTCGGACCGAGCTTCGACACCAACTTCGTCGGTGCGGTCTCGAAGGAATAGCGTTCTCGGACGCGCCGCGTGAGCATAGTTGAAAACCAGGCGGTGGCCGGGCGCGGCAGCGCCCGTGCCGTCGCCATTCTATCCGCGCTCGGCAGTTTCCTGGTCATCGCGGTGACGACCTATCTCGGTCTTCTCGCTGTGACCTTCTTCATCGGCCGCGTCATTCCCATCGATCCGGTGCTGGCCGTGCTCGGCGACCGGGCCCCTACTGCCGTCGTCGAGCGCACGCGCCGCGAGATGGGCCTCGACCTGCCGCTGATCCAGCAGTTCTACATCTACGTCAAAAACGCGCTCAGCGGCGATTTCGGCACTTCGGTGCTGACCACCAATCCGGTGATGTCCGACATCCGCCGCGTCTTTCCGGCGACCATCGAGCTGGCGACGCTCGGCACGATCATCGGCGCCGTCATCGGCGTGCCGCTCGGCGTGCTCGCTGCTGTCCGTCGCGGCAGTTTCGTCGACCAGATCGTGCGCATCATCGGCCTTATCGGCTATTCCGTGCCGATCTTCTGGCTGGGGCTCCTCGGCCTCGTCCTGTTCTACGCCAAGCTGCAATGGGTCGCCTTTCCGGCGCGGCTCGACGTCGTCTACGAATACACTTTCACGCCGATCACCGGCTTCTACCTGCTCGATGCGGCCATGCAGGGACAGTGGGATGTCTTCTACGACGCCTACCGCCACATCATCCTGCCGGCCTCCCTGCTTGGCTATTTCGCGCTCGCCTATATCAGCCGCATGACGCGCTCCTTCATGCTGAACGAGATGGCGCAGGAATATATCGTCGCCGCGCGCGCCAAGGGCCTGTCGGAGACGCGCATCATCTGGGGCCACGCGCTGCGCAACGCCGCTGTGCCGATGGTGACGGTGATCGCGCTTTCCTATGCCAGCCTGCTCGAAGGCTCGGTGTTGACCGAGACCGTCTTCTCCTGGCCGGGCATCGGCCTCTACATCACCAATTCATTGCAGAACGCCGACATGAACGCGGTGCTCGGCGGCACCATCATCATCGGCTCGGTCTTCATCGCCATCAACCTTCTGTCGGACCTGCTCTATCGGCTCCTCGATCCACGGACGAAAGTCGAATGAGCGCCGAGACGATGCAAACCCGTCGCGAATGGCTGCTCAGCGAGCGGCCGTCCTCGCGCATGCAGGCAAGGCTCGGCCGCGCCTATGTGGCCTGGCGGCGCTTCACAGCCAACCGGCTCGCGCTCGTCGGTTTGCTCATCATTCTCGCGTTGGTGGTGGTAGCCGCGCTTGCCGGCGTGCTGGCACCCTACTCGCCAACCGTGGGTGACCTGAAGAATGCCCGTCTGCTGGCGCCGAGCGCCGCGCATTGGTTCGGCACCGACGACCTCGGCCGCGATATCTACTCGCGCATCCTCTACGGCTCGCGCTGGACGCTCTATGTCGTCATCCTCGTCGCCATCATCGCCGCGCCCATCGGCCTGCTGGTCGGCACCGTCGCAGGCTATGCCGGCGGCTGGACCGATGCCATTTTGATGCGCATCACCGACATCTTCCTGGCTTTCCCGAAGCTGGTGCTGGCGCTGGCCTTCGTTGCGGCGCTCGGCCCCGGCATCGAGAACGCGGTGCTGGCGATCGCCATCACCTCCTGGCCGCCTTACGCGCGCATCGCGCGCGCCGAGACGCTGACGGTGCGCAATTCCGACTACATCAAGGCGGTGCAATTGATGGGTGCCTCGCCCTTCCGCATCGTGCTGCGCCACATCATGCCGCTCTGCATCTCCTCGCTGATCATCCGGGTGACGCTCGACATGGCGGGCATCATCCTCACCGCCGCCGGCCTCGGCTTCCTCGGCCTCGGCGCGCAGCCGCCGCTGCCCGAATGGGGCGCGATGATTGCGTCCGGCCGCCGCTTCATCCTCGACCAGTGGTGGGTGGCTGCCGCGCCAGGCGCTGCCATCCTCATCGTCAGCCTCGGCTTCAACCTGCTCGGTGACGGCCTGCGCGACGCGCTCGATCCCCGGAGTGGCGACCAATGAGTGGCGACCGATGAGCGGCAACCAATGAGCGGCAATTCCGATAGGCAAACGAAAGGCACGCTGCTCGAAGTCGACGATCTGCGCGTCACTTTCCCGACACGCACCGGAATCGTGCAGGCGGTTCGCGGCGTTTCCTTCTCGCTCGGCCGCGAGCGGCTGGGCATCGTCGGCGAGAGCGGCTCCGGCAAGTCGCAGACCGGCCGCGCCATCATGGGCCTGACCCCGCCGCAGGCCGAGGTGTCGGCGAAAAAGCTGCGCTTCGACGGCATCGATCTGCTCTCGGTGTCATCCAGCCGGCGCCGTGCGCTGCGGGGAAACCGCATCGCTATGATCCTGCAGGACCCGAAATACTCGCTCGATCCGGTGATGACCATCGGCCGCCAAATCGTCGAGACGCTGCGCACGCATGAGAAAGTTGGAAAGGCCGAAGCGCGCGAGCGCGCGCTGGAGATGCTGCGGGCGGTCCAGATTCGCGATCCGGCCCGTGTCTTCGACCTTCACCCGCATGAGGTCTCGGGCGGCATGGGCCAGCGCGCGATGATCGCCATGATGCTGATCGCCGGGCCGGAACTGATGATCGCCGACGAGCCGACCTCGGCGCTCGACGTCACCGTGCAGCTCGATGTGCTGAACATTCTCGATAGGCTGGTCGCCGAGCGCGGCATGGGGCTGATCTTCATCTCGCATGATCTGCGCCTGGTGTCCTCCTTCTGCGACCGCGTGGTCGTCATGTATGCCGGCAAGGTGGTCGAGCAGCTCAAGGCGTCCGAGCTGCGCGAGGCCCAGCATCCCTATACGCGCGGCCTGCTCAACTGCATGCCGAGGATCGGCTTCGAGCGACACCCGCTGCCGGTGCTCGACCGCAAGCCGGAGTGGGCGGCATGACGGCCGCCATCACCATCGAAGGGCTGGAGGTGATTTTCGACCGCTTCCGCGCGCTGAAGGGCGTTAAACTCGAAGTCAGGGAAGGCGAGTCCTACGGCCTGGTTGGCGAAAGCGGCTCCGGCAAGTCGACCCTGCTCAAGGCAATCACCGGCCTTGCGCCTGTCGCTGCCGGCACCATCGCTGTCAACGGCAAGACGCTTGGCAAGACCCGCGACAAGGCCTTTTACCGCGACGTGCAGATGGTCTTCCAAGATCCGTATGGGTCGCTGCATCCGCGCCAGACCGTCGACCGGCTGCTGCAGGAACCGCTCGCCATTCACGCAATCCAGGATGGCGAGAAGCGCATCGAGCGCGCGCTGGACGAAGTCGGCCTCGGCAAGGGTTTCCGCTTCCGCTATGCGCACCAGCTCTCCGGCGGCCAGCGCCAGCGCGTGGCGATCGCGCGCGCGCTGATCCTCGAACCTTCGATCCTTTTGCTCGACGAGCCGACCTCGGCGCTCGATGCTTCTGTCCAGGCCGAGGTGCTGAACCTGCTCGAAGAGGTGCGGCGGCGGCGCAAGCTCACCTTTCTGATGGTCAGTCACGACCTCGCCATCATCACCCATATGTGCGAACGGCTGATGGTGATGCAGAACGGCGAAGCGGTGGAGACGCTGACCGCAAGCCAGCTGATCGGCCACCGCGTGAGCGAGGATTATACGCGCACCTTGCTTCGAGCGAGCGAGGGGTTTGTGAGGGTGTAGTTTTCTCTCGCAGGTTCGCGACGGGGTGCGACCTGGCTTTTAACTCTCCGCAGCAACGATCACGTCTGCTTTGGCGCCATCCCGCACCCAACATGCAGGGCGGAGCGGCAAGGACGGCAAGGCGGACGATGTCGCGTTCCTGCTCATGGTTCCCTCGGCCCGCGGGAGCCGCTCCCGGCAGCGGCACGTCGCGGCTGCAGCGAGGATAATCGATCGGCCGGAAAAGGAAACTGTTTCTGCCTGATGATCGGCCGGCTGGTCGAGACCGATTTCGGCCTTGCGGCAGGCCCAATCGACTGGGCCAATGTGCCGACTTGAGGAAAACCTGAAATAAGGTCAGAAGAGGCTTTGACGGCATCAAAACGGAGCGGGCGCCTGCCCGATGAGGTGTGAGATGAAGAATTCAGCCATTTCCGAACGCAAGAACCAGTCGATCTCGCGCGGCGTCGGCATGACCACGCAGATCTACGCCGATCGTGCCGAGAATTCGGAAATCTGGGACGTCGAGGGCCGCCGATACATCGACTTCTCGTCGGGCATTGCGGTGGTCAACACGGGTCACCGCCATCCGAAAGTGATCGAGGCGGTCAAGGCGCAGCTCGACCGCTTCACCCACACTTGCCATCAGGTCGTTCCTTACGAGAGCTATGTGCGCCTCGCCGAGCGCCTGAACGGCATGCTGCCCGGCAAGTTCGACAAGAGGACCGTCTTCGTCACCACCGGCGCCGAGGCGGTCGAGAACGCCATCAAGATCGCGCGCAACGCCACCGGTCGCCAGGCGGTCATCGCCTTTTCCGGCGGCTTCCACGGCCGCACCTTCATGGGCATGGCGCTGACCGGCAAGGTCGTGCCTTACAAGGTTGGCTTCGGCGCCATGCCGGCCGATGTCTTCCATGCGCCGTTCCCGGTCGCGCTGCACGGCGTGTCGGTCGCGGATTCGCTTGCAGCGCTCGACAAGCTGTTCAAGGCCGATGTCGATCCGGCCAGGGTCGCGGCCATCATCGTCGAGCCGGTGCAGGGCGAGGGCGGCTTCTACGAGGCGCCGCGCGATTTCATGACGGCACTGCGCAAGACCTGCGACCAGCACGGCATCCTTCTTGTCGCCGACGAGGTGCAGACCGGCTTTGCCCGCACCGGCAAGATGTTCGCGATGGAGCACCATGACGTGGCGCCGGATCTCACCACCATGGCCAAGAGCCTCGCCGGCGGGTTCCCGCTGTCGGCCGTCACCGGCCGCGCCGAGATCATGGACGCGCCTGGACCGGGCGGGCTCGGCGGCACCTATGGCGGCAGCCCGATCGGCGTCGCCGCGGCGCATGCCGTGCTCGACGTCATCGAGGAAGAAAAACTGTGCGAGCGCGCCAACGCGCTCGGCGCCAGGCTGAAGCAGCGGCTGGCGTCGATCCGCGAGGACGTGCCGGAGATCGTCGACATCCGCGGCCCGGGCTTCATGAACGCCGTCGAGTTCAATGATGTGAAGAACGGCCTGCCCTCGGCGGAATTAGCCAATGCGGTGCGGCTGAAGGCGCTCGACAGGGGCCTCATCCTGCTCACCTGCGGCGTCTACGGCAACGTCATCCGCTTCCTGTCGCCAATCACCATCCAGGACGGCGTCATGACGGAGGCGCTGGATATATTGGAGACCTCGATCCGCGAGGCGCGGGCGGCCTAAGGGGCGGACAGTGCGAATGATTCTCCTGGCGGCCCAGGCCGGTGCGGCAACTCGCCGTCAGGAGTTCGGATTCTGTAACCAGGCTGGAATATCCATTTTGGCGTGCAGGACCCGCCACACATCGATATGATCGGCCTGTTCGACATAGAAAATCAGGTACGGATAGCGCTTCAATTGCACACTGCGCAGACCGGGTAGTCCAATCGCATAGCTATATCTCAGCGAGCCCGACGCAGGATGGTTGGCTATCGCTTTGTAGGCAGTTTGAAGATCCTCGACATAGGCTAGCGCCACGTGCGAACCAGCTTCGCGTGCATAATAATCGACAGTGTCCTCGATATCCCGCAAGGCAAGGGCACGAGGAATAAACGCCTTTACGGCAACCAATTATTGGCCCAGCGCTCGCTTGCGCAGCGCCGCGAAATAGTCGTCACCGACAGGAGCGCCTGGCGCGGACGAAGCGCCTTCAAGAAGCAGACCGCGCAAACGCTGACGATCCTGATCGTGGCGAATCAATTCACGCACATATTCGCTGCTCGTGCCGTAGCCGCGTTCCGTCACCTGCTGATCGACGAAATGCTTCAAGCTGTCGGGCAGTGAGATATTCATCGTGCTCATTCAACCAATGTAAGGCTGATGGCAAAAATTGGCAATCTCTACGCGCTGGCCCTTGCCGGCTCGTCCTGGCTGAAGGCCGCAAGCGCCGCCTTCAGCGCATCCGGCCCGGCTGCCACGGTGTGAGGCGCGGGCGAGAAGCCGGCGCCGAGCATCTTGCGGCCGAGCATGTGGTCGGCCGGGCGGTTGACGGATTCGATGCCCAGCAGCCGGTTGCCGGCATAGTGGTAGATCGAGAACCTGTTCTCGGCCGGCTCGCCCAGCACGACATGGCTGTCGCCGCCTTGCGTCAGGCCGACCATCTGCAGCTTCATGTCGCCGATATCCGACCAGAACCAAGGCACGGCCGCGAAGGGTTCGGCATGGCCGACGATGGTGCGCGCGGCAAGCCGCGCCTGGTCGGTGGCGTTCTGCACCGATTCCAGCCGCACGTCGCCGCCGGTGAACCAATGCCGGTAGGAGGCGGCATCGCCGACGGCGAGGATTTCCGGGATCGAGCTCTGCATATGCTGGTCGACGCGGATGCCGTTGGCGATCGCGATGCCGGCGGCTTCGGCCAGCTCGACATTGGGCACCACGCCGATGCCGATAATCACCAATTGCGCCGGCAGGCGCTCGCCGCTTGACGTGATAGCGGCCGAAACGCGGCCGCCTTCGCCTTCCAGACGGGCAACCGTGGTGCCGGTGAGCACGCGCACGCGCATCGCCTCCAGTCGCTGGCGCACATGCGCCGCGATTGCCGGCGCCACGGCGCGGCCGAGAAGCCTGTCGAGCGCCTCGACGACGGTGACCCTGCGGCCGGCGGCCCTCAGCGTCGCTGCGATTTCGAGGCCGATGAAGCCGCCGCCGAGGATGACGACCTCTTCGCTCTGCGCGCTCAACTCGCGGATCAGCCGCGCATCGGCCAGCGAGCGCAGCGACACCACGCCGGCGAGCTCCGCGCCATCGAGCTTGAGGAGGCGCGGCCGCGAGCCGGTGGCCAGCACCAGCCGGTCGAAGGCAATTGTGCCGCCGCCGGAAACGTCCAGCCTGCGCTCGCCACCATCGATCCTGTCGATCCAAACGCCCGGCCGGTAGTCGATGGCATTGCCGGAATAGAAGGCCTCGCCGCGCAAAGGCTGCGGCTTGGCGTCGGCATCCTTGATGAAGGTCTTGGACAGCGGCGGCTTGTGATAGGGCGGCTCGTTCTCGTCGCCGATCAGGATGACAGGCCCGTCATAGCCTTCCTCACGCAGGCTAGCGGCCGCCTGCACGCCCGCATGACCCGCACCGACAATGACCACCCCGTTCTTCATCGCAGCCCTTTTTGCCTTCAAATCTAGGATCTTCCGCCAAGTGGCGATTGTCTGCCGCCGCCGCAAGAGCCGTGGTCCGGGTCGCACCCAGGATGGCCGCCTGTCAATCCGGATATCCGCCGCATGCGCCGCCTTAAAGTTGATAATTCCAGTTTAGAATAATTCTAAACTGTTGTTTCAATTGAATTTTCTCTGTACCGCCAGTTGACTTCCAGCCGCTCCGCCGCTTTATGGAGGGCTGCGCCGCTGGCGCATTCCTTTGATGTCTGGGCCTTGAACCCTTTCGATTGGAGGCATTTCGGTGTCTTTTGCTGATTGGCCGCGCCATTGCGCGGCAACTTTGCCTTTCCGGTCATTCGTGCTTGCGCTGGCGCCGCGCGCCGGCGGCCGCATGCCTATGTCATTGAATTTCTGAGGAGATGGGATTGATGAAAGCGATAATCACGCCGCGAACTATTGCGCTACGTTGGGGCACCAGGCTTGCCGCGATCGGCGCCACCGCGGCGCTGACGGCGGCCGTGTTCGTGCTGCCGGCGAAGGCCGAAACCGATGCGAAGGCGGTGATCAAGACCTATGCCGACATCGCGCTCGCCAAATACGAGGATTCGCTGATCACGGCTGAGGCGCTCGACAAGGCCGTCGACGCGCTTCTCGCCAAGCCCTCGGCAGAGACGCTCAACGCTGCCCGCGACGCCTGGAAGGCGGCGCGCGTGCCTTACCAGCAGACCGAGGTCTACCGCTTCGGCAACAAGATCGTCGACGACTGGGAAGGCAAGGTGAATTCCTGGCCGCTGGACGAAGGCCTGATCGACTATGTCGCCAAGAGCTACGGCACCGAGTCGGACGAGAACTCGCTCTATACGGCGAACGTCATTGCGAACAAGGAGATCGAGATCAACGGCAAGAAGGTCGACGCCTCGAAGCTGACGCCGGAGTTCCTGTCAGGCACGCTGCAGGAAGCCGGCGGCGTCGAGGCCAATGTCGCGACCGGCTATCACGCCATCGAATTCCTGCTTTGGGGCCAGGATTTGCACGGCACCGGTCCAGGCGCCGGCGAGCGCCCGTACACCGACTACGATCTCAAGAACTGCACTGGCGGCAATTGCGACCGCCGCGCGGAATATCTGAAGTCGGCAAGCGACCTTCTGGTCTCCGACCTGCAGGAGATGGTCAACAACTGGAAGGAAGACGGCGCCGCGCGCAAGACCCTCGTCGATGGCGAGCCGAATTCCGGCATCTCCACCATCCTCACCGGCATCGGATCGCTCTCCTATGGTGAACTGGCCGGCGAGCGCATGAAGCTCGGCCTTTTGCTGCACGATCCGGAGGAGGAGCAGGACTGCTTCTCGGACAACACCTACAACTCGCATCTCTATGATGCGATCGGCATCCGCGCCGCCTATCACGCCAACTATACGCGTCTCGACGGCACCGTGGTTTCCGGCCCGTCGGTGTCGGACATGATGAAGGTGGCCGATCCGGCGATCGACAAGGAACTGTCGGACAAGCTCGATACTTCGGTCGCCAAGATGGAAGCGATCAAGGCGCGGGCGCTGGCCGGCGAGGCCTATGACCAGCAGATCGCCGAGGGCAATGCGGAAGGCAACGCCACGGTGCAGGCGGCGATCGACGCGCTGATCGACCAGACCAAGTCGATCGAACGCGCGGTCGGCTCACTCAAGCTCAATGCCATCGCGTTCGAGGGCTCCGACAGCCTTGATGCTCCGGACAAGGTGTTCAAGTAGCACCCGAGCATGATCCCAAAAAGTGGAAGCCGGTTTTTGGACAAGATCATGCTCAATTGAGAAACAAGCCAAACGGCGCCAGAACAGTGCCGCCAGCCAGAGCAAGTGAATGCTGATCTGCCATTGCAACATCATCACCGAGAAGGAGATCGAGCAGACGATCATCGGTCTGCTGGATGAAGATCCCTGGCAGCTTATCGTGCCGGCCAAGGTCTATCATGCCATGCGCAAGCGCGGCCGCTGTTGCGGCTGCTTTCCAAATGTGGTGGAAACGATCATTCGGGTCACCGAGAATTACCACGCCCGTTCAGAGGGGAGCGGCGCGGATATCGTTTCACACCTGGACCGCGTCAGAGGACTGCGCGGCCAATTCGGGAGCAGAACCCATGAAAGGCGAACCGCAGGTCATCGAGCGGCTTAACGAAGCGCTGTTTCTGGAGCTTGGTGCCGTCAATCAGTACTGGGTCCATTATCGTCTGCTCGAAGACTGGGGCTACACCAAGCTGGCGAAGAAGGAGCGGGCGGAATCGATCGAAGAAATGCATCACGCCGACCGGCTGGTTGCCCGCATCATCTTCCTCGAAGGCCATCCGAACCTGCAGTCGGTCGCGCCGTTGCGTATCGGCCAGAATGTAAAGGAAGTGCTCGAATCCGATCTCGCCGGCGAATATGACGCGCGCACCTCCTACAAGCGCTCGCGCGAGATTTGCCAGGATGCGGGCGACTACGTGTCGATGAAACTGTTCGAGGATCTGCTGACGGACGAGGAAGGCCACATCGACTTCCTGGAGAGTCAGCTCGACCTGCTCGCCTCGATCGGCGAGGAAAAGTACGGCCAGCTCAACGCCGACTCGGCCAACGAGGCGGAGTAAGGACATGCGGAAATGCGGCGCCCGATAGATTTTTCGCGCCGCTCATGGCGGGCCGAGATAGCCGGCCTGCTGCTCCCGAGGAACCCGCGATACCGGATCTGGCGCGGTGCCACGCTCCTGCTGGCAATCACGCTTTCTGCTCCCGCCATGGCGGGCGAGCCGGCGGGTCTGCCGACGAGCCGCACAGATCTGACGCCGGAGGATCAGGCGCGGGTGTTGGCGGTCACCAAGCCTACGACCGACTTTACAAAGCCCGAACCGTTCGAGCTGATGCAGGGCGGCGCCGGCACGTCGAGGAAGGACGTCAACCGCGACGCCTTCTCGCAGCCTTCCGCCAACATCACCTTTGAGGAGGAAGGGACCTTCAAGCTCGGCAATGCGCTGTTTCGCAAGAACTGGGTGTCGTCGCCGTCATCGACCCAAGCGTCCGACGGGCTCGGGCCGCTGTTCAACGAACGCGCATGCCAGAACTGCCATCTGAAGGATGGTCGCGGCCGTCCGCCGGGAAGCGGCACAGGCTCGACCTCGATGTTCTTGCGGCTGGCGCGCGATGCAAGCAATGCCGAGGAGAGAGCCGAACTTGCCGACCACAAGCTGCCGAATTTCCCCGATCCTGTCTATGGCTCGCAATTGCAGGATCTGGCCGTTCCCGGCCTCAAGGGTGAAGGCCACATGCGCATCGACTATTCGGAAGAGAAGGTCACGCTGGGCGACGGTGCCGTCGTTTTGCTGCGCAAGCCCCGCTACTCGGTCGAGAATCTGGGATATGGCCCGCTCGACCCGCGCACGACGTTGTCGCCGCGCCTGACGCCGCCAATGATCGGGCTCGGACTGATCGAGGAGATCGCCCCGGCCGACATCCTTGCCCTTGCCGATCCGCATGACCGCGACAGCGACGGCATCTCCGGCCGGCCGAACATAGTTCGCGAGGAGTTGAGCGGCGCGATAACTTTGGGCCGCTTCGGCTGGAAAGCTCAGGCCGCATCGATCCGGCAGCAGGCCGCCGATGCCTTTGCCGGCGATATCGGCATCTCGACGCCTGAAGTGCCGAAGCATTGGGGCGATTGCACCGAGGCTGAGAAGGCGTGCCTTACCCTGCCGAATGGCGTCCAAGAGCGCCTGGGCGCGGCGGAAGCGCCGCCCCCGGTCATGGACCTCGTCACCTTCTATTCGCAGAACCTCGCTGTGCCGGCGCGGCGCGACCTCGACAAGCCGGAGGTTCTTTCCGGCAAGAAGCAGTTCTACGAGATGGGCTGCATTTCCTGCCACACGCCGAAATTCGTCACCATGCGCGGCATGCCCAACAAGGCGCAAGCCTTCCAACTGATCTGGCCCTATTCCGATTTCCTGCTGCACGACATGGGCGAGGGTCTCGCCGACGGGCAGCGCGTGGGGGAAGCGAGCGGCAGCGCATGGCGCACGCCGCCGCTCTGGGGCATCGGCCTGACCGCCACGGTCAATGGCAACAGCTTCTATCTGCATGACGGCCGCGCGCGGACGCTCGAAGAGGCGATCCTGTGGCATGGCGGCGAGGGCCAGAAGGCGCGCGACCGCTTTGCCGGCGCAGCTGCGGCCGACCGCGATGCGCTGATCAAATTCCTGGAGTCGCTCTGATGTTTAACCGACGTGCCGCCGCGCTTGCCCTTCCTTTCTTGCTGGCCGCGGCCTTGCCGACCCAGGCCGCGGTCAAAGCTTCCGATCTTATCGGACGCGCGATCGACGGCTTCGTCCGCCCGGCCTACGCCAGCCTCGACGATCATGCCGGGACCCTGACCCAGGCGATGCGCCAGCTCTGCAATGCGCCGTCCCAGCAAAATCTCGACGCGGCGCGTACCGAGTTTTCCGCCACAGTCGAAGCCTGGTCGGTGGCCGAGATCATCGCCTTCGGGCCCATCAAGGAAAACAACCGGCTGGAGCGCATGCTGTACTGGCCGGACCGCAAGAGCATCGGATTGAGGCAGGTGCAGTCGACCCTCGTTGCCAAGGATCCATCCGCCGACGATCCGGCGCAACTCGCGCGAAAGAGCGTTGCCATGCAGGGCCTCGGTGCGTTGGAATATGTGCTGTTCGGCGATGGTGCCGAAACGCTTGCCAGTAAGGACGATCCCTATCGCTGCGCCTACGGGGCGGCGGTGGCCAGCAACATCCAGGCGATCGCCGGCGAGGTCCGCGAAGCATGGAGCAAGCCCGATGGTTTTGCCTCGCTCTGGGCCAATCCGGGGCCGAAGAACCCGCTCTATCGTGATGGCACCGAAGCGGTCACGGAACTGGTCGGCGTTTTCATCAATGAGCTGGAAATGATCCGCGACGTGCGGCTCAAGGGTTTTCTTGGCGCGAAGCCCGATGCTGACAAGCCGAAGCAGGCGATCTACTGGCGTTCGCAGAACACGCTGAATTCGCTGGCCGGAAATCTGTCCGGCATCGACAAGCTGTTTCAGGCCTCGAAGCTTGGCGGTGCGCTGCCCGCCGATGCGCGGTGGATGGCCGAATCCATCCACATCCAGCTGACCAACGGCGTGGCGACGGCGAAGTCTGTTAGCGGCCCGATCGACAAGGCGCTCGCCGATCCGGCGCTACGCGACAAGCTCGAGCATCTCGCGCTGATCACCTCCAGCCTCTCGACCCTGATCGGCACCAGGATGACCGCCGAGTTTGGCCTGACCGCCGGCTTTTCGTCGCTGGATGGTGATTGACGCCGTGACGACGCCGCTCATCGATCGCCGCGACTTTCTGCGTGCCGCAGGCGCCGGCTTCGCCGCCGCGATGGCGCCGCGCGCCTGGGCGGAGACGCTTGCAACGGACGCCGTCTTCGCCACGGCCTTCGTCAGGCGCGACGGCAGCTTCGGCGCCGCCGTGCTCTCCGAGGCCGGCAAGATCCTGCACACGCTCGATCTGCCCGACCGTGGCCACGACGTCGCGTTCGATCCGGTGTCGAAACGCTCGGTCGTCTTCGCCCGCCAGCCCGGCACCTTCGCGATGGTCTTCGACCACACCGGCCGCGAGAAGCCTTTGATCATCGCCAGCATTGCCGGCCGGCACTTCTTCGGTCACGGCGTGTTCTCGCCCGACGGCGCGCTGCTCTATGCAACGGAAAATGATTTCGACAACGCCGCCGGCGTCGTCGGCGTCTATGACGCGCGGGCGAAGTTCAGCCGCGTCGGCGAGTTCCCGACCTACGGCACGGGTCCGCACGAACTGCTGCTGCTCGGCGACGGCAGGGCGCTCGCCATCGCCAATGGCGGCATCGAAACGCATCCGAATTTCGGCCGCGCCGAGCTCAACATCGCAACGATGAAGCCGTCCTACGCGCTGGTCGACCGCATCACTGGCGACCTGATCGAAAAGCACGAATTGCCGCCGGCGCTGCATCAGCTGTCGATCCGTCACATGGACCGCGACCGGACCGGCACCGTCTGGTTCGGCTGTCAGTATCGCGGGCCGGCGATCGACCGGCCGGCGCTGGTCGGCCGCGCCGCGCGCGGCAAGCAGCTCGAGCTTTTGGAAATGCCGCAGGACGTGCTGTCGGGCTTCCGCAACTATATCGGCTCGGTTGCCGCCAATCCCGATGCCGGCACCGTCGCCGTGACCTCGCCGGAGGGTAATTCGCTGGCCGTCATCGATGCCGCCAGCGGACGCGTTATCGCGACGAAGTCGCTGGTCGAAGTTTGCGGTCTCGCGCCGGACGGCGCCGACTTCATGGCAACGACCGGCGCTGGCGAGATCGTCGGCGGTGCGGGCGGGACGCGCGCCGAACCCGATTATGTCTGGGACAACCACGTGCTGCGCATCGCGGCTGCGGGCTGATCGCTGTCAAGGCCAGCTTCCTGATGTCGCGCTAAAGCCAAGCCGCATAACATTTATGCGGCGTGGCCCTTGCGGCGGCGGGCCATGCCGGGCACAGGGAATGTGTTTCGATCCAGTTGGTTAACCGGCCCTATGAAGCTGCTCGCCATCGACTGCGCCGCCAATCTCTGCGCCGCCTGCGTCCACGACGCTGACGCTGGCATCGAGCTTGGCCGCCAGGTGCTCGACCTCGGCAAAGGGCATGCCGAGCATCTGATGGCCGTCATCGAGGCGGCATTGAAGGCCAGCGGGATCGGCTATCAAGGCTTGGACGCTGTAGCCGTCTCCATCGGCCCCGGTTCCTTCACCGGCCTGCGCGTCGGCGTCTCGACCGCGCGCGGCTTGGCCCTGGTGCTGAAAATCCCGGCTATCGGCGTGACAACGCTGGAAGCGTTGGCGGCGGAAGCCGCGAATGCCTTTCCCGGCCGTGCCGTGCTGGCGGCGCTCGACGCCGGCCGCGAGGAACTCCATGCGGCACTTTTCGATGAAGCGTTAGTTCTGACTTACGGACCAACGGTGGCCACGCTTTCCCAAGCGACCGGAATGGCAGTCGATGCGAAAGCGGTCCTCACCGGCACCGCCGCGCCGCTGATTGCGGCAGCGGCCGGGCCGGACTTCGACACCGGGCCGGCCGTAGCCACAGCCGACATCGCGACCTATGCCCGACTGGCCGCCGCGAAAGGGCCAGGCGCAAAGCCGAAGCCGCTCTATCTGCGCGGCGCCGACGCCAAGCCGCAGGCCGGTTTCATTCTGCCAAGGCGGAACCATGAATCCGGGAAGCCGGGTTCTGGAGAAGATCATGCACCAAAGGGAAAAAAATCCTGATGCGCATCCCTTTCTTTCAGCCGCGCCGCAGGGATTATGCGCTGGAACCGCTGACGGTGGCCGACAGCGCCGCCGTTGCGGTGCTGCATCGCGAGGATTTCGTTCGCCCCTGGACCGATGGCGAGTTCGCGGCACTGCTCGAACAGGACACCGTGTTCGGTTACGCCGCGCGCGAGACCGGGCAGGGTGCGAAGCCGCCGGTCGGTTTCGTGCTGGCGCGGCTCGCGGCAGGCGAGGGCGAGATCCTTACGGTCGCGGTGGCTCGCGCCCATCGGCGCCAGGGGCTTGGCTGGCAATTGATCGATGCGGTGCTGCGCGAATTGCATGCGCAGCGCGCCGAGGCGCTGTTCCTCGAGGTCGACGAGACCAATACGCCGGCCATCGCGCTCTATCGCCGGCTCGGCTTCCGTCAGGTCGGCCAGCGTCCGAACTACTACCGGTCGACCGAGCACGGCCCGACCGGCGCGCTTGTCATGCGCCGCGATCTTCGCTAGCCAGACCGTGGGATAGGGCCGGAGCGAATGATCAAGAAATTGCGGATTTTCCTGGCGTTCGGCCTCGTCGCCGCCGGCACGCTGGTGCTGGCGCCGCTGCAGCTCCTGTCGATGAAGACGAGGCTTTGGCCGGAGACGGTGGTCCTCAAAATCTGGCACAGCATGATCCTCAAGGCGCTCGGCATGCGCGTGCACGTCAAAGGCGCGCTCTCGAAGGAGCGCCCCTTGCTCATCGCGGCCAACCACATCTCCTGGACCGACATCATGGTGCTCGGTTCCTTTGTCGATGTGAAGTTCATCGCCAGGGCCGACATGGAAGGCTGGCCGATGATCGGCATGCTGTCCAAGCTGCAGCGCACCGTCTTCATCGAGCGCGAGCGCAAACGCACCTCCGGCGACCAGGCGAGCGAGATCGCCAAACGCATGGCCAAGGGCGATGCGATGGTGCTGTTCGCCGAGGGTTCGACCGGCGACGGCAATCTGGTGCTGCCGTTCAAGAGCACCTTGTTCGGTGCCGCCTCGATGGCGATTTCGGAAGGGGCGGCGGACCAAGTGTTTATCCAGCCGGTGGCGATCGCCTATACGCGCCTGCATGGCGTGCCGATGGGCCGCCGTCACCGGCCGATCGCCGCCTGGATCGGCGACCAGGACCTGATGCCGCATTTGAAGGGTTTGCTTGCCGAAGGCTCGCTCGATGCCGAAGTGCATTTCGGTGATCCGGTGCCCTTCTCCAAGGGTTCAAACCGCAAGGAAACGGCAAGATTGATGGAAGCCAGGGTGCGCGAGATGATGCAGGCTGCGCTCGCCGAGCCGCGTCCCAGTCGTCAGCGCATAGCTTGAAAAACCGACGCGCGGCGCCGTAGCCTGCCGGAATCGGCTGTTTTTTGTCGCGGAAAGGCGTTAGAAGCCGCCCGATGGAATTGAACACGATTGAAAGCCACGACATCGGCACCGCGCCTGAGCGCGAGCCGGTGCATGCCGGGGCGGCGAAAAAAGTCTTCGTCAAGACTTATGGCTGCCAGATGAATGTCTACGATTCCCAGCGTATGACCGATGCGCTGGCGGCCGACGGCTATGTCGCCACCGACGCCGTCGAAGACGCCGATCTGGTGCTGCTCAACACCTGCCACATCCGCGAGAAGGCAGCCGAAAAAGTCTATTCGGAGCTTGGCCGCATCCGCGACATGAAGGCCGAGCGCGCCGAGGCCGGCCGTGAGCTGCTGATCGGCGTCGCCGGCTGCGTGGCGCAGGCCGAAGGGGCGGAAATCATACGCCGTGCGCCGGCCGTCGATCTCGTCATCGGCCCTCAGACCTATCACCGGCTGCCCGACGTGCTGGCGAGGGTACGCGGCGGCGAGAAGATCGTCGAGACCGACTACGCCATTGAGGACAAATTCGAGCATCTGCCGCAGCCGAAGCGCGCCGAGCTGGCAAAGCGCGGCGTCACCGCTTTCCTTACCGTTCAGGAGGGCTGCGACAAGTTCTGCACCTTCTGCGTCGTGCCCTATACGCGCGGCTCCGAAGTCTCGCGGCCGGTGGCCCAGATCGTCGCCGAGGCCGAGCGCCTCGCCGAGGCTGGCGTGCGCGAGGTGACGCTGCTCGGTCAGAACGTCAACGCCTGGCACGGCGAGGGCGAAAACAGCGAGGAATGGGGCCTCGGCCGCCTGCTCTTCCGCCTGGCGAAAATTCCCGGCCTGGCGCGGCTGCGCTACACCACCAGCCATCCGCGCGACATGGATGATGAATTGATCGCCGCGCACCGTGACCTGCCGGCCTTGATGCCCTATCTGCATTTACCAGTGCAGTCTGGCTCCGACCGGATACTGAAGGCGATGAACCGCAGGCATACGGCACGCGATTATCTGGCCCTCATCGATCGCATCCGCGCCGCCCGCGGCGATATCGCCATGTCCGGCGACTTCATCGTCGGCTTCCCCGGCGAGACGGAAGCGGATTTCGAGGCAACGCTCGAACTGGTGCGCGAGGTGAATTACGCTTCGGCCTTCACGTTCAAATATTCGCCGCGTCCCGGCACGCCGGGCGCCGAGATGGACGGCCATGTGTCGGAAGCCGTGAAGGACGAGCGGCTGCAGCGCCTGCAGGCGCTGGTCAACGAGCAGCAGAAGGCATTCATCGCCAGCCTGGTCGGCAGCACCGTCAGCACGCTGATCGAGAAGCCCGGCCGCCATGCCGGTCAGATCGTCGGCCGCTCGCCCTGGCTGCAGCTTGTTATTGTTGACGACAAGGCCGGCGGAATCGGTGACATTATCGACGTACGAATCACGAAGACAGGTCCCAACAGCCTGTTCGCCGAGTTGGCCTGATGCATGTCGCCCAAAAAGTGCTCGCGGTTTCGGGACAACGACATGCATAGCCACAAGCCTCGGCAGATGAGGAGAGACGGTTGAGCGCTGCTGAACTGAAGAATCCGCCCCAGAACCAGGCATCCGGGGCCTCCGACATGGCGCACATCGTACTGACCTTCGACAACAACAAGCTTGCCAGCGCCCTATACGGCCAGTTCGACGAGAATCTGGCCCGTCTCGAGCAGAAGCTCGGCGTCGACATCCGTTCGCGCGGTAACCAGCTTGCGATCAAGGGCACGGCTTCGGCCGCCGAGCAGGCGCGCCGCGCGCTCGACACGCTCTATGGCATTCTGCAGAAGGGCGTCGATATCGGCCAGTCCGACGTCGACGGCGCCGTGCGCATGGCGATCGCCGCCGACGACCAGCTGACGCTGCCCACTATGGAGCGCAAGGGCAAGGTTTCGGCCGCCCAGATCGCCACGCGCAAGCGCACGATCTATGCCCGCTCGCTCAACCAGGACGCCTATATGCGCGCGCTGGAGCGCTCCGAAATGGTCTTCGGCATCGGCCCGGCCGGCACCGGCAAGACCTATCTGGCGGTGGCCCATGCGGCGATGCTGCTCGAGCGCGGCATGGTCGAGCGCATCGTGCTGTCGCGCCCGGCGGTCGAAGCCGGCGAGCGGCTCGGCTTCCTGCCCGGCGACATGAAGGAGAAGGTCGACCCCTATCTGCGGCCCCTCTACGACGCGCTATACGACATGATGCCGGCCGACAAGGTCGAGCGGGCGATCGCCGCCGAGGTCATCGAGATCGCGCCTTTAGCCTTCATGCGCGGCCGCACGCTGGCGCATGCCGCGGTGATCCTCGACGAGGCGCAGAACACCACGCCGATGCAGATGAAGATGTTCCTCACCCGTCTCGGCGAGAACTCGCGCATGATCGTCACCGGCGATCCGACCCAGATCGACCTGCCGCCCAACACCAAGTCGGGCCTGGTCGAGGCGCTGCGCATCCTCGACGGCGTGCCGGGCATAGTCACGGTCCGCTTCAACGAGGGCGATGTCGTGCGCCATCCACTGGTTGCCGAGATCGTCAAGGCCTATGACCGGGACGGCAAGTTCGCCAGGGGCCTCGGCGCCGAGAGCTGATCCAAGCCCCATGGCTGAAAATCCGGGATCCAGCGGCAAGACGCCGGTCGACATCGATATTTTCGTCGAGGCCGGCGACTGGCCCCCTGAGGCCGAGCTGGCGCACCTGGTCGATCAGGCCGTCGCTGCCGCCTTTGCCGAAACCGGCGCGAGCGGCGCTTCGGAGCTCAGCGTCGTTTTTTCCGACGACGCCCATATCCGCACTCTCAACGCCGAATGGCGCGGCAAGGACAAGCCGACCAACGTGCTGTCTTTCCCAGCTTTTTCCGTTCCGAAAGGCGCCGAGCTGCCGCCGATGTTGGGCGACATCGTGCTTGCTTCCGAGACCGTTGCGCGTGAGGCCGCACTGGAAGACAAGCCGCTGGCGAACCATATCACCCATCTCGTCATCCATGGCCTGCTGCATCTTCTGGGCCATGATCACGAGACCGACGCCGAGGCCGAGGAGATGGAAGCGATCGAGCGCGCGGCGCTTGCGAGGCTTGCCATTCCCGATCCCTACGCGTAACAAAAAAGACCAATTGACCTGATGGCGATGAACGATAAACCAGAAACTGCCGCCCGTCCGGACGCCGGCAGTGCGGCCAAGCCTTCCGAAAAATCGGAAGAGGGCTCCAGTCCGAGTATTCCGACCGGCAGCGTGGCCGCCGAGCCTCCGCATGCCGGTCCTTCTCTCTTCGATCGCGTGCTAGGCCTGTTCAGGCACCGCAACGGCACCAACCTGCGCGAGGAGATCGCCGACGCGCTGGCCGAGACGGCCACCGATGCCGAATCCTTCTCGCCCGGCGAACGTGCGATGCTCAACAACATCCTGCGGCTGCGCGAAGTGCGCGTCGAGGACGTCATGGTGCCGCGTGCCGATATCGAGGCGGTCGAGATCACCACCTCGCTTGGCGATCTGCTTGGCCTCTTCGAACAGTCCGGTCATTCCCGCATGCCGGTCTATTCCGAAACGCTCGACGATCCGCGCGGCATGGTCCACATACGCGACGTTCTTGCCCACATTACCAAGGTCGCCCGCGTCAAGAAGGGCCGGGCGAACAGGAAGACCCAGGCGCCGACCATCCTCGATCTGGCCCAGGTCGATCTCGCCCGCACCATCGGCGATCTCGACCTGATCCGTCCGGTGCTGTTCGTGCCGCCATCGATGCTTGCTTCCGACCTGATGGGGCGCATGCAGACGACGCGGACCCAGATGGCGCTGGTCATCGACGAATATGGCGGCACCGACGGCCTCGCCTCGCTGGAAGACATCGTCGAGATGGTGGTCGGCGACATCGAGGACGAGCACGACGACGACGAGCCGATGATCACCCGGATCGGAGAGGGCGTGTTCGTGGTCGACGGCAAGGCCGAGATCGACGAGGTCGCCAAGATGATCGGCGAGGATTTCGCCGCCGGCGAGCACGGCGAATATGTCGACACTATCGGCGGCATGATCTTCAACACGCTCGGCCGGGTTCCGGCCCGTGGCGAAGTGGTGCAGGCCATACCGGGCTTCGAATTCCATGTGCTCGACGCCGATCCGCGCCGCGTCAAGCGGGTGCGCATCGTGCAGAGCCCGAAGGGCGAACGGCAGCGCCGCCGCGCGGCGCGCACCGAGCAGGCCTGATATTCGCTCATGCCGATCGACGACCCGTTCAAGCACGCTGTCCTCGGCTCCGGCGTCTTCTATCAAGATCCCCGCGCGGCTTTGGCCTGGCTTCAGGCGGCGTTCGGCTTCGAGCCGAGCATGCTGGCGAGCGACAGCGACGGGCGACTTGTTCATGCCGAAATGCGGTTCGGCGACGGCTATATCATCGTCGATGGCGAATGGGCCGCGCATATTGCCAGCCCCGCCTCTGTCGGCGGCAAGAACACGCAGTCGGTTTATATCCGATTGAGGGAAGACCTCGGCGCCCATTGCGAGAAAGCGCGCGCCGCGGGGGCAGAAATCGTTGAGGAGCCCATCGATCGCTTCTACGGCGAACGGCAATATCGAGCCCGCGATCCAGAAGGCCATGTCTGGACCTTCACACAGACCGTGCGCATTATGCCCAAAGAGGAGGCCGAGCGACTGAGCGGCCTCAGCATTGAAGGGTGGCACTGTTAGCGCGACCGTGAATTTGGTTGCGCTTACTCGTGTTTGGAGCATCCGGCTCGGCCTGTTAAATCTCTGGCTGCCTGATTCGCGCGACTTGGAAAGTTGAATGCAGCGCTTTGCCGGCCGGATAATTCTGCTGTGGGGGTGGCGGCGGTCGCTGGTAGCGTTTGTCGCGGGAGCGCTCGCGGTTCTCGCCCAGGCGCCTTACGATTTCTTCGCCGTCTGTTTCGTCTCGTTTCCGGTGCTTGTCTGGCTGCTCGACGGCGCCACCGGTGAAGCCTCCGACGGCTGGCTGCGTCGCCTTCGCCCGGCTTTCGCCATCGGATGGTGGTTCGGCTTCGGCTATTTCCTCGCCGGCCTCTGGTGGATCGGCCAGGCCCTTCTTGTCGAGGCCGACAGCTTCGCCTGGGCGCTGCCCTTCGCCGTCGTCGGCATCCCCTTTGGGCTCGCCTTCTTCTATGGTTTTGCGACGCTCGTGGCGCGGCTTTGCTGGAGCAGTGATATCGGCCGCATCGCCGCACTTGCCTTCGGCTTCGGCCTTGCGGAATGGCTGCGCGATTTCCTGTTCACCGGCTTTCCCTGGAATGCCGTCGGCTATGCCGCAATGCCGGTGCCCCTCCTGATGCAAAGCGTGTCGGTGACGGGCATGATCGGCATGAACGCGCTCGCCGTTTTTGTCTTTTCCCTGCCGGCGCTTGTCGCGGCGCGCCGGCATCTCAGGCTGGGCTTGGCCTTGTTCGTCGCTCTCGTTGCCGCTCACGTCGGCTTCGGCTATTTCAGGCTTGCCGTCCCAGCCCCGCCGGCCACCCGCTCGATCGACGTGCGCATCGTTCAGCCCGCCGTCGACCTCACCGAGAAATGGGATGCCTCGGTGCGCGACCGCATCTTCGCCACGCTGATGGGGATTTCGGCGAAGGCACCGGAGCAAGGCCATGCCAAGCCGCAACTGATCCTGTGGCCGGAAACGTCCGTGCCGTTCCTGTTCACGGAGCGTCCGGACGCGCTGACGGCCTTGGGGGATATGCTGGGCGACGGCCAGATGCTGATTGCCGGCGTGGTGCGCGAGGAGGGTGGCGCAGGCAATGCCGGCAGCCGTTATTACAACTCCGTGGTGGCGATCAACGACAAGGGCGAGATCGTCGATGCTGTCGACAAGGTGCATCTGGTGCCGTTCGGCGAATATCTGCCTTTTGCCGGCCTGTTCGAGCGTTTCGGCATAGGTCAGCTCGTTGCCGGACCGATGAATTTCGCCGCCGGCAACGAACGCCATCCGATCGCGGTGCCGAACGGCCTGCGCGCGGTTCCGTTCATCTGTTACGAGGTCATCTTTCCTGACCTCGTTGCAATCGATGCAGCGTCATCCGAGCTTATTGTGAACGTCACCAACGACGCCTGGTTTGGCGACACGCCAGGCCCTTACCAGCACTTCAGGCAGGCGCAGATTCGTGCGGTGGAGAATGGAGTGCCTTTGTTGCGTGCGGCCAACAACGGCATCTCCGCCGTTGTCGATTCGCGTGGGCGCATCGTCGATGCCCTGGCAGTCGATGCGCGCGGCGCCATCGACGCCCATGTGCCGGTTTCCGGGCGCGCCCTGCTAACCGCCGATCAGCGGCGAATTAACGGATTGCTGATCATGTTGCTGTTTGCCCTCGCGGCCCTCACATTGAATGTAAGGCAGCGGCTACGGGTGAATTGACAGTCGGCACATTAGAAACTCATACTGTAACGCCTAAAATTTTCTCGAAGTCGGTTGGAGGGGTCTGTTGGGGCAGGTGGCTCCGGTTTCGTTTGGGCGGCAAAAATAGAAAAAGCCGGAAAAATTCGGCGAGGAAAAAATGACAGAAGAGAACAAGAAGAAGCCGAATCCGATCGACATTCATGTCGGCAGTCGTATTCGGCTGCGTCGCAATATGCTTGGAATGAGCCAGGAAAAGCTGGGTGAAAATCTCGGCATCACGTTTCAGCAGATACAGAAGTACGAAAAGGGGACCAACAGGGTCGGCGCCAGCCGCCTGCAGGCAATCGCCTCCATCCTGAGCGTCCCTGTCGCCTTCTTCTTCGAGGACGCCCCGGGTCAGGAGGCCGTCGCCGGCAATCGGGGATTTGCCGAGGATGCCTCGATGACTTTCGCGATCGAATTCTGCGGCAGCCCGGAAGGGCTTCAGCTCAATCGTGCCTTCGTCAAGATTCCCGACGTCAAGGTGCGGCGCCGGATTATCGATCTTGTGAAGTCCCTTTCGCCGGACGACGCCGAGTGAATCCAGGCTCATGTCGCCGGCGGTGCCCTGCCGCCGGTGGCACAAGTTGATTGTGCCGATAGTCATGCCAGATCTGTCGCGCCGCTTGACGAGCGGCGCCCGGCACCGCTAACACGTGGCGCGCCAAAATCGGCAGCCTTGCCGATCCTTTTCAAGAGGGGACACCCGTGACGCGGCAGAACTATCTCTTCACCTCGGAATCCGTCTCCGAAGGCCATCCCGACAAAGTCTGTGACCGTATCTCCGACGAGATCGTCGATCTCGTCTATCGCGAGGCCAGGAAGACGGGCATGGACCCGTGGAAGGTGCGCGTTGCCTGCGAGACGCTGGCCACCACCAACCGCGTCGTCATCGCCGGCGAGGTCAGGGTTCCCGAGACGCTGCTGAAGAAGGACAAGGCAGGCAACATCCTCAAGGATGCGGCGGGCCACCCGGTCGTCAATCCGACCAAGTTCAAATCGGTCGCCCGCAGGGCCATCCGTGAGATCGGCTACGAGCAAGCCGGCTTCCATTGGAGGACGGCCAAGATCGAGGTGCTGCTGCACGGCCAGTCGCCGGACATTGGCCAGGGCGTCGACAATGCCGCCGACCGCCAGGGCGAGGAAGGCGCCGGCGACCAGGGCATCATGTTCGGCTATGCTTGCCGCGAGACGCCGGACCTGATGCCGGCGCCGATCTACTACAGTCACAAGATCCTCGAATTGCTTGCCGCCGCGCGCCACGAAGGCAACGGCGAGGCCGCCAAGCTCGGCCCGGACGCCAAGAGCCAGGTCACCGTGCGCTATGCCAACGGCAAGGCGGCGGAAGTGACGCAGATCGTGCTTTCCACCCAGCACCTCGACTCGAGCTGGGATTCGAAGAAGGTCCGCAATGTCGTCGAGCCTTACGTCCGCGAGGCGCTTGGCGAACTCAAGGTCGCCGACGACTGCAACTGGTACATCAACCCGACCGGCAAGTTCGTGATCGGCGGGCCCGACGGCGATGCCGGCCTCACCGGCCGCAAGATCATCGTCGATACCTATGGCGGTGCTGCGCCCCATGGCGGCGGCGCCTTCTCCGGCAAGGATACCACCAAGGTCGACCGTTCGGCTGCTTATGCGGCGCGCTATCTCGCCAAGAACGTGGTAGCGGCCAAGCTCGCCGACCGCTGCACCATCCAGCTTTCCTACGCCATCGGCGTCGCCCAGCCCCTGTCGGTCTATGTTGACCTGCACGGCACCGGCAGGGTCGACGAGGCCAGGCTCGAGGAGGCGCTGCGCAAGGTGATGGACCTCTCGCCTTCCGGCATCCGCCGTCATCTCGACCTCAACAAGCCGATCTACGCGAAAACCTCGTCCTATGGCCATTTCGGCCGCAAGGCCGGCCGGGACGGTTCCTTCTCCTGGGAGAAGACGGACCTTGCCAAGGCGCTCAAGGACGCGGTTGCCGATGCGATTGCCGCCTGAGGGCGTCGCCAGACCTGTTCATGGAGCCAACCGACAGGCCAAGCCGCGCGACCGAAGGATTTTTCGGCCGCCGGCACGGCAAGACCATTCGTCCGCAGCAGGTCGAGGCGCTTGAACGTGGCTTGCGCGCCTATCGCCTCGACCTGACGGCGGAGGCACCCGCGGACCTTGGAACGCTGTTCAAGGCGGACGTTTCAGCCTGTCGGCTCGAGATCGGCTTCGGCGGCGGCGAACATCTTCTGCATCGCGCGACGGAGGCTCCGGCGACCGGTTTCATCGGCGTCGAGCCCTTCGTCAACGGCATGGCCAAGATGATGACGGCGCTCGACAAGCGCCCGCTCGCCAATCTGAGAGTCTATGACGACGACGCCACGCGTCTGCTCGACTGGCTGCCGCCAGCCTCGCTCGACGGCATCGACCTGCTTTATCCCGATCCCTGGCCGAAGAAGAAGCACTGGAAGCGGCGCTTTGTCAGCCCCGCCAATCTCGACCGGTTGGCCCGGGTGCTGAAGCCGGGCGGGAGATTCCGCTTCGCCTCCGATATCGACAGCTATGTGAACTGGACGCTGCTCGCCTGCAGCGCCAATGGCAGTTTCGCCTGGCAGGCAAACGAGGCTGCCGACTGGCACACGCCCTATGAGGGCTGGCCCGGCACCCGCTACGAGGCAAAGGCCCTTCGCGCGGGAAGGCCGCCCGCCTATCTGACCTTTAATCGGAAGTAGGCCGGACGCTATCGAGCACTAACTTCCCAGGGACCGGTAACCAGCCGCTCAGCAGCGGGGGGACCGCTTGCCAAAGCGGTCTTCCGGTCGCAGAGAACTCGGCTTGCGGCCGGCTTGGACGATTGATGTATTGCGGTTCGCGCTACATGCGCCATATTAACGGCAGGGAGATTAACTATGGCCGCCACGGTGGAACGTAAGGAATACCCGATCTCGATGCGCCTGCCGGAGGCGGACGTGGCGATCATTGATCGTGCCGCCGCTCTCCGCGGCCGGTCCCGCACGGATTTCGTGCGCGATGCTGCCGTGCGCGCGGCCGAAGATGTGTTGATGGACAGCCGCCTTATCCGCATGAGCCCGGAAGGCTTCGCGGAGTTTATCGAGGTTCTGTCAGCCCCGGTCGCTCCGGTTCCCGACATGGTGGAATTGGCAAAGCGGCCCGCGCCCTGGGAAGCCGGTTACGCAGCAAAGCGCTAGGCCGTGGCCTTATCGGCTCCCGAACCGCTTGGCGCAGCTCACGACGTTTCTGGTTTTTCCTGCGGGAAACCTACACTTGATCACTGGCTGAAAACGCGCGCGCTCTCCAATCAGGAGAAAGGCTTCACGGCCGTTCTCGTTGTCCACGAGGCCGGCCGAGTGGTCGGATATTATGCCTTGGCGCCGACGGCTGTGGTGCCGTCGATCTTGCCCCGGTCGATTCGCACAGGGCAACCGCCCGATCCGGTGCCCTGTCTTCTCCTTGGCCAGCTTGCGACCGATACAGAATGGGCTGGGCGCGGTGTCGGCACTGGCTTGCTGAAGCACGCGCTCCAGCGCTGCGTTCAGGCTGCAGATCTGATTGGAGGACGTGCGCTCATGGTCAATGCAATCGACGGGGAGGCGGCGCAATTCTGGCAAAGACGGGGATTTCTGCCGACGAAGGACGATCCGCTTGTCTTGTTCCGTTCGATTGCTGCAATCGCTGCGTCGCTCGTAGAAGCCCAGAAGTAGGGGCGAGGGCTGCCTCTCGAAGAAGCCGCGACCGCCAACGAATTCTGCGCCTCGAGGCTTAAGCTCGAACTCAGCTATTGTCCGTTTCTTCCGTGGGCGGCCTAAAAGCGGCCGAGCTTGTCGAAAGCGGCCGGGTCGATGCCGAGTTTCTTCAGGTCGCTGCGGCGCGGCTTGCGGTTCGCCTCGACGGCCCGCGATGCGGCAGCCGCGCTGCCGAACGTGCCAAGAAAATCGCCAATCACAAAAAACAATCCACGGTCCATGACAAATACCTTCGCGCGCCAGTGCGCGCGACCTTTCTTTCTGCACAGCAACATAAATGGGTGCCGGCAGGCGAAGGTTACAGAGGCGCCGGCGCATGGCTGCCATGCTCGGCACGCAACGTTGCTACCGTCGCGGCTTCCGATGCATCGTCAGGCTTGAAACGCCGGGCGGGATCGTTTATATCAGCCTCAAATTCTTGGTCGGTATGACGAAGAGTGGGTCCACCCGGTCCCGCTCTTTTTTGTTACCGGCCGGCCGGAGCGACAAGGCGACAGGAAACTTATGACCGCAGCGGCAAGCGAGGCCGACGACCGTATCATCCGCGAAAGCGGTATCGATGCGCGCATTGCGCTGATCATACAGCCGGTGCTGAAGGCCATCGGCTTCCGCCTCGTGCGGGTTCAACTGACCGGCCAGAACGGGCTGACGCTGCAAATCATGGCCGAGCGCGACGACGGCACCATGACCGTCGAGGATTGCGAAGAGGTCAGCCGCGCGGTTTCGCCCGCGCTCGATGTCGAAAATCCGATCGAAAAGGCGTATCATCTCGAAGTCTCGTCGCCGGGCATCGACCGGCCGCTGGTGCGCAAATCGGATTTCACCACCTGGACCGGCCATCTGGTCAAGATGGAGACGTCGGTCCTCATCGGCGACCGCAAGCGCTTCAAAGGCAAGATCGCCGAGGCGGACTGCGACGGCATTTTGCTGGAGCGCGACAAGGCGGCCTATGGCGAAGAGCCGACGGTACGCGTGCCCTATGACGCGATTGCCGAGGCGCGCCTGGTGCTGACCGACGATCTTATCCGCGAGGCCCTGTCGAAGGACAACAGGGCCCGCAAGGAAGCAAAAAAACGCCGGGGCGAAGCGGAAGAAGATGCGATCGCCGGCGAAGAAAACGAAACCGAACAGGAAAGTTGATTGAGCTTCAGGGCCGAAGCCCGGAGCGAAGTCGGGAGAAAGACAATGGTTGTAAGCGCCAACAGGCTCGAACTGCTGCAGATCGCCGATGCGGTCGCGCGTGAAAAGTCGATCGATAAGCAGATCGTCATCGCCGCGATGGCCGATGCGATCCAGAAGGCGGCGCGTTCGCGTTATGGGCAGGAAACCAATATCCGTGCCGACATCAATCCCAATACAGGCGAGATGAAGCTGCAGCGGCTGATGGAAGTGGTCGAGAAGGTCGAGGATTACGCGACGCAGATCGCCCTTTCCACGGCGCGCGAGCGCAATCCCGACGCCCAGCTCGGCGACTTCATCGCCGAACAGCTGCCGCCGATGGATTTCGGCCGCATCGCCGCGCAGTCGGCCAAGCAGGTCATCGTCCAGAAGGTGCGCGAGGCCGAGCGCGATCGTCAGTATGACGAGTACAAGGACCGCATCGGCGAGATCGTCAACGGCACCGTCAAACGCGTCGAATATGGCAACGTCATCGTCGACCTCGGCCGCGGCGAGGCGATCATCCGCCGCGACGAGCTGATCCCGCGCGAGAACTACAAATATGGCGACCGCGTCCGCGCCTATGTCTACGACGTGCGCCGCGAGCAGCGCGGCCCGCAGATCTTCCTGTCGCGCACGCATCCGCAGTTCATGGCCAAGCTCTTCACCATGGAAGTGCCGGAAATCTACGACGGCATCATCGAGATCAAGTCGGTCGCCCGCGATCCGGGCTCGCGCGCCAAGATCGCCGTCATCTCGCGGGATTCCTCCATCGATCCGGTCGGCGCCTGCGTCGGCATGCGCGGCAGCCGCGTCCAGGCGGTGGTCGGCGAATTGCAGGGCGAGAAGATCGATATCATTCCGTGGTCGCCTTCGGCCGCTTCCTTCATCGTCAATGCGCTGCAGCCGGCGGAAGTCGCCAAGGTGGTGCTCGACGAGGATGCGGAGCGCATCGAGGTGGTCGTGCCGGACGACCAGCTGTCGCTGGCCATCGGCCGCCGCGGCCAGAATGTTCGTCTTGCCTCGCAGCTCACCGGCTGGGACATCGACATCCTGACCGAGCAGGAAGAGAGCGAGCGCCGCCAGAAGGAATTCGTCGAGCGTTCGGCCCTCTTCATGGAAGCCCTTGATGTCGACGAGATGGTCGGCCAGGTGCTTGCCTCGGAAGGCTTTACCAGCGTCGAGGAAGTCGCCTATGTCGATTCTGGCGAAATCTCCTCGATCGACGGCTTCGACGAGGACACCGCTTCGGAAATCCAGTCGCGCGCCCGCGAATATCTGGAGAAGATCGAGGCCGAGCACGACGAGAAGCGCAAGGCGCTCGGCGTCGAGGACGAGCTGCGCGAAATCCCGGGCATCACCACGGCCATGATGGTGACCCTCGGCGAGGACGGCGTGAAGACGATCGAGGACTTCGCCGGCTATGCCGCCGACGACCTGATCGGCTGGAAGGAGCGCAAGGACGGCGAGACCAAGGTCTATCCCGGTGTGCTCGCCGATCACGGCGTCTCGCGCGCCGATGCCGAGCAGATGGTGCTGACCGCTCGCAAAAAGGCCGGCTGGATTTCCGAGGAAGAACTGGCCGCTGAAGAAGCGGCCGGTGAAACCGTCGGTGCGTGAGGTGACCACCAATCGCAAAACCCGTGGACGACATGAACGATCGCACTTGCATCGTCACGCGCAGGCAGGCCGAAGCGGATGAACTGATCCGCTTCGTCGTCGGCCCGGATTCGGCCGTCGTTCCGGACATCAAGCGAAATCTGCCCGGCCGCGGTTGCTGGGTCACCGCCGATCGCCTACATATCGACAAGGCAGCGGCGAAGAACCTGTTTGCCCGCGCCTTCAAGGCGCAGGTCACCGTTCCAGCCGAACTCGGCGACATGGTCGACGTGCTGCTTTCCAGATCCGCCCTGGGCATGTTGGGTCTTGCTCGCAAGGCCGGGGCGGTCGTACTGGGCGCCGCCAAGGTAGAGGCTGCCGTGCGCGACGGGCAGGCGCTCTTCGTGCTGCACGCGAGGGAAGCCTCGGACGATGGCGTGCGCAAGATCAGTCAGGCGCGGCGGGCAACCGTTCATCTCGGCGGCCCCGCTACACCGGCCTACAAACTTTTCCCCGAAGCCGAGTTGAGCTTGGCATTGGGGGGTACAAATGTGATACATGCTGCCGTCCTCGCGCAGGATGCGGGTAAGGCGGTTGAGAAGCGCATGGTTGCGCTCGACCGTTATCGGGGCGGAACCCCGGACGATTTGGCAATGCTTGCGGCCGTTGCTGACGATGATGATGCCGCAGAGGATATGGAATGAGCGATACGAAATCGGGCGACGACAAGACGTTGAGCGTTACGCCGAAGAAGACCTTGACGCTGAAGCGCCCTGGCCTCGAGCAGGGCACCGTGCGCCAGAATTTCTCGCACGGACGCACCAAGTCGGTCGTGGTCGAGACCAAGAAGCGCAAGTTCTCGCTGCCCGGCGACAAGCCGGAGCCGGTGGCGCCGTCCGTCTTCACCCCGAAGCCCGCAGCCGCGGCACCCGCGCCTGCCGTGCAGGAAGCGCCGAAGGCGCCGCCGCAGCCGGAACGCTCCGGCATGGTGCTGAACGAATTGTCGCGCGGCGAGATGGAAGCGCGCCGCAGGGCGCTCGAAGGCTCCAAGGCGCGTGAGATCGAGGATCGTCAGCGCGCCCAGGAAGAGGCCAAGCGCCGCGCCGAGGAGGAAGAGCGCCGCAAGCGCGAGCGTGAGGAGTCCGCCCGCCGTCAGGCCGAAGAAGAGGCACGTCTGCAAACCGAGGCCGAGTCCCGCCGCCGCGCCGAGGAAGAAGCGCGCCGCCGCGCCCCGCAAGCCGCCGAACTGGCCACGGCCGACGAGGAAGAGGAGGTCAAGCCGCGGCGCCCTGGTGGTGCCGGCGCCGGAGCGCCTGTGCGCCGTCTGGTCACGCCGGAAGTCGCGCGGCCGGCCAAGCCGACCAAGGGCGAGGAAGACCGTCGCCGCGGCAAGCTGACGCTGAACACCGCGCTGTCGGATGAAGATGCGCGCGGCCGCTCGCTGTCGTCGATGCGCCGCCGCCAGGAAAAATTCAAGCGCGCGATGCACAACGAGCCGCGCGAGAAAGTCATGCGCGAAGTGATCCTGCCCGAAACCATCACCATCCAGGAACTGGCGCAGCGCATGTCCGAGCGCGCCGTGGACGTGGTCAAGTTCTTCATGAAGCAGGGCCAGATCTTGAAGCCGGGCGACGTCATCGACGCCGATACGGCCGAGCTGGTCGCTTCCGAGTTCGGCCATACGGTCCGCCGCGTCGCCGAGTCCGACATCGAGGAAGGCCTGTTCAACATCGCCGACCGCCCGGAAGACCTGGTGTCGCGTCCGCCCGTGGTGACCATCATGGGCCATGTCGACCACGGCAAGACCTCGCTGCTCGACGCCATCCGCAACGCCAATGTCGTCTCAGGCGAGGCCGGCGGCATCACCCAGCATATCGGCGCCTACCAGATCGAGAAGAACGGTCAGAAGATCACCTTCATCGACACGCCCGGCCACGCCGCCTTCACGGCGATGCGCGCTCGCGGCGCCCAGGTGACCGACATCGCCGTGCTGGTGGTGGCGGCCGACGACAGCGTCATGCCCCAGACGATCGAATCGATCAATCACGCCAAGGCGGCCGGCGTGCCGATCATCGTGGCGATCAACAAGATCGACAAGCGCGACGCCGACCCGCAGAAGGTGCGCACTGAACTGCTGCGCCACGAAGTGTTCGTGGAATCGATGGGCGGTGAGGTGCTGGACGTCGAGGTTTCGGCGACCAAGGGCACCAATCTCGACAAGCTGCTGGAAGCGATTCTGCTGCAAGCCGAAGTCCTCGACCTCAAGGCCAATCCCGACCGCACCGCCGAAGGCGCGGTCATCGAGGCGCAGCTGGACAAGGGCCGCGGTCCGGTCGCCACCGTGCTGGTGCAGACCGGCACGCTGATGCCCGGCGACATCATCGTCGCCGGCAACGAATGGGGCCGTGTCCGCGCGCTGGTCAACGATCGCGGCGAGCATGTGCCGGAAGCGCCGCCGGCAATGCCGGTCGAGGTGCTCGGCCTCCAGGGCACGCCGCAGGCAGGCGACCGCTTCGCGGTCGTCAACAACGAGGCGCGTGCGCGTGAGATCACCGAGTATCGCCAGCGCCTGGCGCGCGAGAAGGCGGTGGCCAAGCATGCCGGCCAGCGCGGCTCGCTCGAGCAGATGATGTCGCAGTTGCAAGCGAGCGGGCTGAAGGAGTTTCCGCTGGTCATCAAGGGTGACGTGCAGGGCTCGATCGAGGCGATCAACGCTGCGCTCGAAAAGCTCGGCAACGACGAGGTCAGGGTACGGATCGTCCATTCGGGTGCCGGCGGCATCACAGAAACCGACGTCTCGCTTGCCGAGACCTCGGGCGCTGCGATCATCGGCTTCAACGTCCGCGCCAATGCGCAGGCGCGCACGGCTGCTGCCGCTGCCGGCATCGAGATCCGCTACTATTCGATCATCTACAACCTCGTCGATGACGTTAAGGCAGCTCTTTCCGGCATGCTCTCGCCCGAGCGGCGCGAGACCTTCATCGGCAATGCCGAGATCCTCGAGATCTTCGACATCTCGAAGGTCGGCAAGATCGCCGGCTGCCGCGTCACCGAAGGCAAGGTCGAGCGTGGCGCGGGCGTGCGCCTGATCCGCGACAACGTCGTCGTCCACGAAGGCACGCTGAAGACGCTGAAGCGCTTCAAGGACGAGGTTTCGGAAGTGCCGGGCGGTCAGGAATGCGGCATGGCCTTCCAGAACTACGAGGACATGCGCGTCGGCGACGTCATCGAGTGCTTCCGCGTCGAAATGGTGAGCCGGACGCTCTAATTTCGGATATACTTGCCGGAATTCACCGGGCGGCGGCCGCAAGGCTGCCGCCCGAGATCCTTGTTTCGTAGTTGAGACATGTGGCGCGGTCCCATCCCGCGCTTCACGATTTCAGGACTGAAGAAAAATGTCCCGTTCGACAACATCAGGCCCCTCCCAGCGCATGCTGCGCGTCGGTGAGCAGGTGCGTCACGCCCTATCCGAGACCCTGCAGCGCGGCGAAATCATCGACCCGGTGATCGAGAACAGTGTCGTCTCGGTCTCGGAAGTACGCATGTCGCCCGACCTCAAGATCGCCACCGCTTTCGTTTCTCCGCTTGGTGTCGGCGACGCCGATGCCGTGGTCGGGGCGCTCAACAGGCATGCGAAATTCATTCGCGGCCGCGTCTCGGGCGCGCTCAGGCAGATGAAGTACATGCCCGAGTTTCGCTTCCGGCTCGATACGTCTTTCGACAATTTCGCCAGGATCAACGAATTGCTGAAATCGCCCGAGGTCGCGCGCGATCTCGACCACCAGAATAAAAACAACGACAAGGACGAGGAATAGGTGGCGCGCCGCGGCAAGAAGAAGGGCCGGCCGGTCTCCGGCTGGGTGGTGCTGGACAAGCCGGTCGGCATGGGCTCGACCGAAGCCGTCTCCAAGATCAAATGGCTGTTCCAAGCGGAGAAGGCCGGCCATGCCGGCACGCTCGACCCGTTGGCTTCCGGCATGCTGCCGATCGCGCTCGGCGAGGCGACCAAGACCGTGCCTTACGTGCAGGATGGCGCCAAGGTCTACCGCTTCACCGTCGCCTGGGGCGAGGAGCGGTCGACCGACGACCTCGAAGGGCCGGTGACGAACAGCTCGGACCGCCGCCCGGCCGAGGCCGAGGTGCGGGCGCTGCTGCCGAAATACACCGGCGTCGTCATGCAGACGCCGCCGCAATTCTCTGCCGTCAAGATTGCCGGCGAGCGCGCCTACGATCTTGCCCGCGACGGCGAGACGGTCGACATTCCCGCCCGCGAGATCGAAATCGGCCGTTTGGACATCGTCGAGCATGGTGTCGATAGAACCGTCTTCGAGGTCGAGTGCGGCAAGGGCACCTATGTGCGCTCGCTGGCGCGCGACATGGGTCGCGATCTGGGCTGCTTCGGCCACATCTCCGAGTTGCGCCGCGTCGAGGTCGAGCCGTTCACGGCGGACGATTTCGTCACCGTCGCCGAGCTCGAAGCGGCGCGCTTCGGCGGCAAGACGGATGAGAATGCGGACGAAGAAGCCGAGGTGTCGGTCGATTTCGGCGCCATCGATGCGCTGCTGGTCGAGACCGCCGCAGCACTTGACTGCTTGCCGCAGGTCGCCGTCAGCGACGACGCCGCGACCAAGATCCGCCTCGGCAATCCCGTCATCATTCGAGGGCGCGACGCGCCGGTCGAGGCCGAGGAGGCCTGTGCCACGGCGCGCGGCAAGCTCGTCGCCATCGGCGCCATAGAACAGGGCATGTTCAAGCCCAAGCGGGTCTTTGCCGGTTGACGGCACTCGGCTAGTTTCGGCTCGCAGTTCCAGGAAAACGTGTAACGGTTCCCGTCGGAATTGCATGAAAACCGACGGTTAGAGCAGCGATCTGCTATGACGTCGCGCCCCAGGGGAGCTCATGGCCCAGAGGAATCATGGCCCAGAGGATTATGGCCCAGAGGATTGTGGCAATGGCTGAGACCGTCGGAAGGCGGGCGCCGCTGAAAATCCGCCGGCCGCCGGTCGGCGCTTCGCCCGGCACCTTGATCGCCGATCCGGCGGCGCGGCGCAGCGAGCTTCGGCTGACGTTGATCTCCCCGGAGAAATACAAAACCATCGACAATGCCAGCCTCGACGAGCTCAACACCCATTGCGACCGCTGGCCGGTCGTCTGGCTTGATTGCACGGGGCTCGCGAACATCCCGCTGATCGAAGAGATCGGCCGGATTTTCGACCTTCATCCGCTGGCGCTCGAGGATGTCGTCAACACCGGCCAGCGGCCGAAGGTGGATTTCTTCGAGGACCACGCCTTCGTCGTCATGCGCATGATCGACGATGTCGCCGCGCATCGCTACGAGCAGATCGCGGTGTTCTTCGGCGAGAATTTCGTCGTCACCTTTCAGGAGCGCGAGGGCGACCCGTTCGATCCAGTGCGCAAGCGCATCGCGGCTCCCATGCCCAACCGGCTGCGCTCGCGCGGCGCCGACTATCTCGCCTATGCGCTGATCGACGCCATCGTCGACAGCTATTTCCCGCCGATCGAGACGGTGAGCGAATTGGTCGACGGCATCGAAGACCAGATGCTCAGCACGCCCCACAAGCACCAGATGCGGCAGTTGCACGAATTGCGGCGCGACGCCAATGTGCTGAAGGGCGTGCTGTGGCCGATGCGCGACGCGCTGGCGACGCTGATCCGCAACGACGTGCCCTTCGTGCAGGCCGAGACCAAGATATTCTTCAACGACACGCTCGACCATGCGCTGCGGCTGATCGAACTGGTCGAGACCCAGCGCGACATGCTGACCGGCTTGATCGAAATGCATCTGTCGCTGACCCAGGCACGCACCAACGACGTCATCTCCTATCTGACCATCGTCTCGGTGATCTTCATGCCGCTCACCTTCCTCGTCGGTGTCTGGGGCATGAACTTCGACCCGGATAGCTCGCCCTGGAACATGCCGGAGCTCAAGGCCTACTACGGCTACCCGGCGGCACTTTTGTTCATGCTGGTCGTTGCTGTCGGGCTCGTCGCCTTCTTCAAATGGAAGAAGTGGCTGTAGCAGCAGAACCCTCTGTTTTTGCGGCAGGACATGCGACAAGCCGGCTTGACAATTAGGCTGGTGTTTTGCGGGAAATTGCACTATATGCGCGGCAGCTTCGCGCCCTGACGCGCTGCTTGCACCGGCCCCTGCTGGACGACATCCCGGCTGAGGGCGTCCCGTTTCCTCGAACAGATAAGGAAAAACACGATGTCGATTACTGCCGATCGCAAAAAAGAACTGATGGCCGAATTCGCGACCGCGAAGGGCGATACCGGGTCCCCGGAAGTCCAGGTTGCCATCCTTTCCGAGCGCATCAAGAACCTGACGGAGCACTTCAAGGACCACAAGAAGGATAACCATTCCCGCCGTGGTTTGCTTGCTCTCGTTTCCCAGCGCCGCAGCCTGCTTGATTACCTCAAGCGCAAGGATGACACGCGCTATCAGACGCTGATCGACAAGCTCGGTCTCCGTCGCTGACGAATTGACCGGCGGGCTCTCTGCGGAGAGCCCGCCGGTCGCGCATTGGCGGACCGGTCGCTCCGGTGCCCGATGCTGGAGTGGAGCGCGCCGCGCGCTCTCGAAATTCGCATTCGCGCATGGCGCGTCTCGGAAACAGGGGTTTCCGGCGTCGTGCGCAAAGGACCGGCCGACCGGTCGGCCAGACCCGGTTCCGGAAGCGCAAAGGGCCGTTCGGAACCGCCCATGGACGGTCATGGGGCAGGATTGCAGGATGCTCGCTCGGCAATCGCCACCTGTCGAGCTTCCCGTTGTCTTGCCCGTGGCTGCCCGAAGGAAGCCAGGGAAGGGATGCTCCGCGACCGTTGAGACGGCGCGGCCCTTTCCGCACATGAAGGACAAGATATGTTCAATCAACACAAAGTGGAAATCGAATGGGGCGGCCGTCCGCTCATCCTGGAAACCGGCAAGATCGCTCGCCAGGCTGACGGCGCGGTGCTCGCCACCTACGGCGAGACCGTGGTTCTCGCCACCGTCGTTTCGATGAAGGAGCCGAAGCCCGGCCTCGATTTCTTCCCGCTCACCGTCAATTACCAGGAAAAGACCTATGCCGCCGGCAAAATTCCGGGCGGCTACTTCAAGCGCGAGGGCCGTCCGAGCGAGAAGGAAACGCTGGTTTCCCGCCTGATCGACCGCCCGATCCGCCCGCTGTTTGCTGACGGCTACAAGAACGACACCCAAATCGTCGTCACCGTCGTCCAGCACGATCTCGAGAACGATCCGGACATCCTGTCGATCGTCGCTACCTCGGCCGCGCTCACGCTGTCCGGCGTGCCCTTCATGGGCCCGATCGGCGGCGCCCGCGTCGGCTACATCAACGGCGAGTATGTGCTCAATCCGCATATCGACGAGATGGAGGAATCGAAGCTCGACCTCGTCGTCGCCGGCACCGCCGACGCCGTGCTGATGGTCGAATCCGAGGCCAAGGAGCTCAGCGAGGAGCTCATGCTCGGCGCCGTCGTGTTCGGTCACAAAAGCTTCCAGCCGGTGATCGACGCCATCATCAAGCTGGCCGAGGTCGCCGCCAAGGATCCGCGCGACTTCACCGCGCCGGACCATTCGCAGCTCGAAGGCGAGATGCTCAAGGTTGTCGGCGACGAGCTTCGCGACGCCTACAAGATCATCGAGAAGCAGTCCCGCTACGCGGCCGTCGACGCCGTCAAGGCGAAGGTCAAGGCCGCGTTCACGCCGGCCGAAGGCGAGGATCCGAAATACTCCTCCGAGCAGATCGCAAGCGTCTTCAAGGAGCTCCAGGCCAAGGTCGTACGCTGGAACATCCTGGACACCGGCTCGCGCATCGACGGCCGCGACCTGAAGACCGTGCGCAAGATCGTCGCCGAAGTCGGCGTCCTGCCGCGTACCCATGGTTCGGCGCTGTTCACCCGCGGCGAGACTCAGGCGCTGGTTGTCGCCACGCTGGGCACCGGTGAGGATGAGCAGTTCGTCGATTCGCTGACCGGCATGTACAAGGAGAAGTTCCTCCTCCACTACAACTTCCCGCCCTATTCGGTTGGCGAAACCGGCCGCATGGGCTCGCCGGGCCGCCGCGAGATCGGCCACGGCAAGCTTGCCTGGCGCGCGATCCACCCGATGCTGCCTTCGGCGGACCAGTTCCCGTACACGCTGCGCGTCGTCTCGGAGATCACCGAGTCGAACGGCTCGTCCTCGATGGCGACGGTCTGCGGCACCTCGCTGGCGCTGATGGATGCCGGCGTGCCGATCGCCAAGCCCGTGGCCGGCATCGCCATGGGCCTGATCAAGGAAGGCGAGCGCTTCGCGGTGCTCTCCGACATCCTTGGCGACGAGGATCATCTCGGCGACATGGACTTCAAGGTCGCCGGCACCGCCAACGGCGTCACCTCGCTGCAGATGGACATCAAGATCGATGGCATCACCGAGGAGATCATGGGCATCGCGCTCGGCCAAGCCAAGGAAGGCCGGCTGCACATCCTGGGCGAGATGGCGCATGCCATATCTTCCTCGCGCGCCGAGCTCGGCGAATTTGCGCCGCGCATCGAGGTCATGCACATCCCGACCGACAAGATCCGCGACGTCATCGGCTCCGGCGGCAAGGTGATCCGCGAGATCGTCGAGAAGACCGGCGCCAAGATCAACATCGAGGATGACGGCACGGTCAAGATCGCGTCGGCCAACGCCAAGGAGATCGAGGCGGCGAAGAAGTGGATCCACACCATCGTCGCCGAGCCGGAAGTCGGCGAGATCTACGAAGGTACCGTCGTTAAGACGGCCGACTTCGGCGCCTTCGTCAACTTCTTCGGCCCGCGCGACGGCCTCGTCCACATCTCGCAGCTCGCCAATGAGCGCGTCGCCAAGACCTCCGACGTCGTCAAGGAAGGCGACAAGGTTTGGGTCAAGCTGATGGGCTTCGACGAGCGCGGCAAGGTGCGCCTGTCGATGAAGGTCGTCGACCAGGCGACCGGCAAGGAAATCGTTCAGGAAAAGAAGAAGCCGGAAGGCGAGGAAGACGCCGCCTGATTGGCCTGACCGCATGATTGAAACGGGCGCGCTGCAAGGTCGCGCCCGTTTCTATTTCAAGCGCCCTTCAAGGGTAGGTGAATGGCCGCTGAGCCGCTGAAGACGCTGTTCTATCCGTTCGAGGCCGAAGCGCTGCCTTGGCCGCGAAGCGATGCCCGCATCCTGTTTCTTGGCGCTGAGCCTGGTTTCCGTTTGCCCGGCGGCGTCGCTGCGGCGCTGCATCTCGTGCAAGGTTTTCGGCCGCATTTTCGTGCTCTGCAGGCAGCCGGCTATTCGGTCACGCCGCAGGCGGAAGGCTCGGCCTTCGATGCTGCCCTTGTGCTGGCCGGCCGGCATCGCGGCCAGAACAAGCTGCGCATCGCCGAAGCCATCGAGCGCGTCGCGCCCGGCGGGTTGATCGTCGTCGCCGGCGGCAAGGAAGACGGCATCGATAGCCTGCGCAAGCGCGTGGGCGCGCTGGCGCCGCTCGAAGCCCACCTGCCGAAGCATCACGGCGTCGCCTTCTGGTTCCGCCGGGCCGGCATGGATGCGGCCCGGGCGCTTCGCGCCGCCAATCCCGATCTGGTCGTCGAAGGCCGCTTCCGCACCGCGCCCGGCATGTTCTCCTTCGATCGGGTCGACGCAGGGTCGAAGCTTCTGCTGGACAGCCTGCCGCAGGAACTTGCGGGCAATGTAGCCGATTTCTGTGCCGGCTGGGGCTATCTGGCGGCCGGAGTGATGGAACGCTCGACAGGGCTTTCCGGTCTCGACCTCTACGAAGCGGATTTCGAGGCCCTGGAGGCGGCAAAGGTCAATATCCGCGCAACCGCAGTCGAGCCCCGCTTCTTCTGGACCGATCTGCTGACCGAAACGGTCGAGCGAGGTTACGACGCGATCGTCATGAACCCGCCCTTCCACAGCGGCAGGGCTGCCGACCCGGGCATCGGCGCTGGCATGATCCGTGCGGCGTCGAAGGCACTGAAACCAGGCGGACGCCTGTTCATGGTGGCGAACCGGCAGTTGCCCTACGAACAGGTGCTGGCGGGAGCCTTCTCCAGTCACGCCGAGGTCGCGCGCGATGGCATGTTCAAGGTGTTTTCGGCGCGGCGTTAAAAGCAATTCCAGGTAAAGCGTGAGATGGTTTTCCGTCCCCGTGATTGCTCCAGGAAAAGAACGCAGCGCCCTACTGCAGGCTGACGAGGCGTGCCGGCTCGCGCCTGGCATGAACAGGGCGCAACGCGCCGAGCTCGATCTCGAGCGGCGCGGGGCGGCCGAACAGATAACCCTGCACGACCTCGCAACCGGCGGCTCTCAGCAGCGTCGCCTGGTTCTCGGTCTCGACGCCTTCGGCGATGATGCCGACGCCGAGCGCCCGCGATAGCCCGACGATGGTCGAGACGACAGCGCCCGAGCTGGAATCGGTATCGATGCGGCTGACGAAGGAGCGGTCGATCTTCAGCTTGCCGAACGAGAAGTCGATCAGATAGCTCAGGTTGGAATAGCCGGTGCCGAAATCGTCGACGGCGACCGAGATGCCCATCTCGGCGAGTTGCCGCAGGATGACGGCCGCGCGGTCGCGGTCCTGCATCATCGCCGTTTCGGTGACTTCGAGTTCCAGCCGCGACGGCTTGATGCCGGTCGATGCCATGGTCTGGCGCACGATGCCGACGAAGTCCCTGGTCATGAACTGGACCGGCGAGATGTTGACGGCGACGAAACAATCCTCCGGCAGGTACTGGGCGTCGCTGCAAGCCTTGCGCAGCACCCATTCGCCGATCGGGTTGATCATGCCGGTTTCCTCGGCGATCGGAATGAATTCCATCGGCGGGATCATGCCGCGTTCCGGATGCTTCCACCGGATCAGCGCTTCATAGCCGACGACACGGCCGCCCTGCAGGTCGAATTGCGGCTGGTAGTGGAGGCTGAAGTCGCCGCGGTCGAAGGCGGTTTTCAGCTCCGATTCAATCCATTGCCGGTGGTCCGCAACGCGGCCCATGTCGGCGTGGAAGACCGACCAGTTGCCGATGCCGCTTGCGCGCGCATTCTGCAGCGCCAGGTTCGAACGGCGAAGGATGAGCACTGGATCGACGCCGTCCTTCGGCATCGCCACGATACCGACGGACATGCTGACCGACTGCAGATGCGTCTGGAGCTGGTAGGGCTCCATCATGCGGTTGATGAATGTTTCGAGGAACCGTTCGAGATATCCCCGGATCTCGCGGTCCGGCAAGAGTACGGCGAATTCGCCGGCGCCGAGCCGTCCGATCACCGCACCCTCCGGCATGCTCTCCTTCAGCCTTTTGGTGAAGGCGCGGATCAGCTCGTCGCCGTGACTGTAGCCGATGGCATCGTTGATCTGCTTGAAGCGGTCGATGTCGATATCGATCAAGTAGACCGGTTCGCCGGTCTCCAGCGTTTCCGCTGCCGCCGCCGCGACCTTTCCGACGATCGCCTGGCGCGTCAGCAGGCCGGTCATCTTGTCGAAATGGGTTTCCTTGAAGACGTATTCGGCCGATTCATCGATGCCTGCGAAGAAGGACATCGCGGCGCCGCCGGCGGAAAGGGCACAGAGCGCGGCGATGATAGCCGCCATCGTCCCGGCAGACATGCCGGCCAGGCCGTCGCCGAAGCCGAAGCGCAACCCCCAGAGTCCGAGGATAAAACTGCCCATGGCCGAGCTGGCGATGGTGATCAGCCGGAACAGCGGTGTTCGCTTCGGGTTGCTGACTGCAGACATGCAAGGTCCCTGAACTACAGGGCCGTTTAGCGGATACCTCCTTAAAATGGGTTTCCGCCAATGCCTCCAATTTTACTGGAAGGTGCTTTTTTCGTTAGCGAATTATTCGCGGGGGCCGTCGTTCTGCTTCAGTTCCTCTAGCGTCGGCATGGAGACGATGTGATAGCCGGAATCGACATAGTGGATCTCGCCTGTGACTCCCGAAGATAGATCGGACAGCAGGTAGAGCGCCGAGCCGCCAACCTCGTCGATGGTGACGGTGCGCCGTAGCGGCGAATTGCGCTGCTGATAGGAGAACATGTGGCGTGCGTCGGATACGCCTGAGCCGGCGAGCGTCCGCACCGGTCCTGCCGAGATGCCGTTCACCCGAATGCCGCGCGGGCCGTAATCGTTGGCGAGATAGCGCACGCTCGCCTCCAGTCCGGCCTTGGCGACGCCCATGACATTGTAGTTCGGCATGACCCGCACCGACCCGGCATAGGTCAGCGTGATCATCGAGCCGCCATTGGTCATCAGCGCGGCGGCATTGCGGGCGATCTCTGTAAAGGAATAGCAGGAGATCACCATGGTGCGGACGAAGTTGTCGCGGCTGGTGTCGGCGTAGAGGCCCTTGAGCTCGTTCTTGTCGGAGAAGCCGATGGCGTGAACGACGAAATCCAGGCCGCCCCAGGCTTCGCGAAACGTCTGGAAGGTTGCGGTGACCGAGGCGCTGTCCTCGACGTCGCAAGGCACGACCAGCGAGGCCCCGAGCTTCTCGGCCAGCGGCTTGACCCGCCGCCCGAAGGCGTCACCCTGATAGGTGAAGGCAAGCTCCGCCCCGTGCTCGGACAGTTTCCTGGCGATGCCCCAGGCGATCGAATGATCGTTGGCGACCCCCATGACAAGCCCGCGCTTGCCCTTCATCAACCCTTCCATAAAAGGCAATCCTTATGCGGAATAGCGCTGGAAAATCAGCGTTGCGTTGGTGCCACCGAAACCGAAGGAATTGGACAGGACGGTGTCGATCTTGGCGTTGTCGATGCGCTTGCGCACGATCGGCATGCCCTCGAATTCGGGATCGAGCTCCTCGATATGGGCGCTCTCGCCGATGAAGCCGCCTTGCATCATCAGGATGGAGTAGATCGATTCCTGGACGCCGGCGGCGCCGAGCGAATGGCCGGTCAGCGACTTGGTCGAGGTGATATACGGCATCTGGTCGCCGAACACCTCGCGGATGGCGCCCATTTCCTTGGAATCGCCGACCGGCGTCGATGTGCCGTGCGTATTGATGTAGTCGACCGGCGTCGAGACGGTTGCAAGGGCTTGCCGCATGCAGCGCACGGCGCCTTCGCCGGACGGCGCCACCATGTCGTAGCCGTCGGAGGTCGCGCCGTAGCCGACGATCTCGGCGTAGATCTTGGCGCCGCGTGCCTTGGCGTGCTCCAGCTCCTCCAGCACCAGAACGCCCGCGCCGCCGGCGATGACGAAGCCGTCGCGGTTGATATCATAGGCGCGCGAAGCGGCCGATGCCTTGTCGTTGAATTTCGACGACATGGCGCCCATGGCGTCGAACAGGTCCGACATCGTCCAGTCGAGATCCTCGTGGCCGCCGGCGAACATCATATCCTGCTTGCCCCACTGGATCAGCTCACAGGCATTGCCGATGCAGTGCGCGGAGGTCGAGCAGGCGGACGAGATCGAGTAATTCACGCCGTGGATCTTGAACCAGGTGGCCAAGGTGGCCGAAGCGGTCGACGACATCGCCTTCGGCACCGCGAACGGACCGATCCGCTTCGGGCTGCTGTTCTTGAGCGTCGTTTCGGCGGCTTCCACGATGGTCCTGGTAGACGGTCCGCCGGAGCCCATCACGATGCCGGTCCGCTCATTGGTGATGTCGCTCTCGCCGAGCCCGGCGTCCGCGATCGCCTGATCCATGGCGACATGGTTCCAGGCAGCGCCTTGGCTCAGGAAACGCATTGCGCGGCGGTCGATCATCGCCGACGGGTCGAGCGTCGGCGCGCCCCATACCTGGCAGCGAAAACCGTGCTCGGCGAAGGAATTGGAAAAGCTGATGCCGGACTTGGCATCGTAAAGCGAGGCCTGCACCTCATTGGCGTTGTTGCCGATCGACGACACAATGCCGAGGCCTGTCACTACGACGCGTCTCATTCGCAACTCCTTCCGGCGTAGTTTGACGAAAAACCTAATTGGTTTCCGCCTTCGATCATACGCAAAATAAAACCGCGGCGTCCTTGCGCATCCGCCGGACACGCCAGGGCCCGTGGCGATGGCGATCAGGCGGCGGACTGCTTGGACAGGCCCACCTTCAGATCCGTTGCCGCGTATATGGGTTCGCCATCCGCCTTGAGCCAGCCGTCGGCGATGCCGAGCACGAGGCGGCCACGCATCACGCGCTTGAAGTCGACGCCATATTCGACCTTCTTGACCGATGGCGTCACCATGCCCTTGAACTTCACCTCGCCGGTCGACAGCGCCATGCCTTTGCCGGGTTCGCCGAGCCAGCCGAGATAGAAGCCGGTCAATTGCCACATGGCGTCGAGGCCGAGGCAACCCGGCATGATCGGATTGCCGATGAAATGGCAGGCGAAGAACCAAAGATCCGGCTTGATGTCGAACTCGGCACGGATGAAGCCCTTGTCGAAGGCGCCGCCGGTCTCGCTGATCTCGGTGATCCGGTCGAACATCAGCATCGGCGGGTAGGGCAGCTGGGCGTTTCCCGGTCCGAACAGCTCGCCGCGGGCGCAGGCAAGCAGTTCCTCGTAGTCGTAGCTAGACTTTTGACCCGCCATTAATTCCGTCCCCGTTCTCGTTCCGGGCGGCAGGGCGCCCATGTCGTTGGTTTCCTAACACACTCTGTTTGTGGCCGGAAACCGGCGTTTGCGCTTAACCCGTGCGCCTGCCTGGGTCAATGCGCGGCTATTGATCGCATTTGGGCGACAGAATATATGTCGGGTGGTGTCCAGTTTTTGGCATTGACCTCTTTTTGCCATTCTGGACCGGTCTATGGGGCTTGCAAGCTTAGACGGGATAGATGGATTCGGGCTGCCGGAAGGAAAATGTCGCTGTGGACAAGCGGGTTCGCGAAGCCGGCCTGAGGCCGACGCGCCAGCGCGTTGCGCTGGCCGACCTGCTTTTCGCCAAGGGCGACCGTCACCTTTCGGCCGAAGAATTGCATGAAGAGGCGATCGCCGCCGGTGTGCCGGTTTCGCTGGCCACCGTCTACAATGCCCTTCATCAATTCACCCAGGCCGGCATGCTGCGCATCCTCGCCGTCGAAGGGTCGAAGACTTATTTCGACACCAACACTTCCGATCACCACCACTTCTATGTCGAGGGCGAGAACCGGATCTTCGATATCGCCAGCGGCCCGGTGAGCGTCTCCAACCTGCCGGAGCCTCCGGAAGGCATGGAGATCGCCAACGTCGATATCGTGGTGAGGCTACGCCCCAAGCGCCGCGACTGATCTGCGCGCGATGAGGCCCGTCGATCTGGCGATACGGCTCGAAGACCATGATCGCGAAAAGTCGGAACCGGTTTTGCTACGCTGACCTACGGTTTGGATCAGATCATGGTCCAGACGAAATAGATCAGTTCTTGACCTTTTCTCCCGGGTAGGCGCCCCAGACCTGCGACTGGGCGACCCAGCCGGTATGGCCGTCGAAGGTCATCTCGCACCACTGACCGTCGCACTTCTTGATCGAGCCCATCACGCCTGGCTCAAGGATGGCGACAACGCCGGCGTCCTTGTCGGGATCGTCGAGCAGATTGATTCGGCCGCCCTTGCCGCGCTGCCAGGGGGCGACGATCGCGGTGCGGCGGCCCGAAAGCAGCGACTGGTTGATCCAGCCTTCGGAGCCGTCGGCGTCACGCACGCGGCGCCAGGTGTCGAATTCCTGGATGATTTCCATCGGCAGTCCGGCCTTCATGTACATCCAGTCGACGGAATAGTTGGCGCCCGGACCGACGCGCGAGTTGACGCGTCCGGATTTCAGGCTGACGAAGCGCGGCAGCGGCAGGCCGCTCGGCCCCAGCGTCACGGTCTGCGCCGACGTGGCCGCGCCTTGCGCGGATGTCTGCGGCGCCCAAAGCAGAGTGCCGAGAACGGCTGCGCTGAAAGCCAGGCGGAGCGAGGCGAAACCAGACACGTTCATTCCTTTCGGCGCCGGTCCGTGGGAGGAGCGCCCCTTTTTCTTTGTCTTCGGCGGCACCGCTTGTTACAGGAGTGGGCTGATACCGCGACTGGCTTCAAGTTTCGCTTGTCTTGGTTAAAGAGGTCTCAACGAGATCGGTTTCGAGGAAGCTTCGGGGAAACAATGGCAGGTAAAAAACGGCCCCTCGTCGTCATCACGCGCAAGCTGCCCGATCCGGTGGAGACCCGCATGCGCGAACTGTTCGACGCGCGCCTCAACGTCGAGGACCGGCCGATGACCCAGCCTGAGCTGGTTGCGGCGGTCAAGGAAGCCGACGTGCTGGTCCCGACCATCACCGACCACATCGATGCCGCGCTGATCGCCCAGGCCGGCGAGAACCTCAAGCTGATCGCCAATTTCGGCAACGGCGTCGACAAGATTGACGTCTCGGCGGCGGCCAAGAAAGGCATCACCGTCACCAACACGCCGAACGTGCTCACCGAAGACACCGCCGACATGACCATGGCGCTGATGCTCGCCGTGCCGCGCAGGCTGGCCGAAGGCGCCAACGTGCTCACCGGCGAGAAGAAATGGGCCGGCTGGTCCCCGACCTGGATGCTCGGCCGCCGCATCTGGGGCAAGCGCCTGGGCATTGTCGGCATGGGCCGTATCGGCACGGCGGTCGCCAGGCGCGCCAAGGCGTTCGGCCTGTCCATCCACTACCACAACCGCCACCGCGTGCTGCCGGCGGTCGAGGACGAATTGGAAGCGACCTATTGGGAAAGCCTCGACCAGATGCTCGCCCGGATGGATATCATCTCGGTCAACTGCCCGTCGACGCCGGCGACCTTTCATCTGCTGTCGGCCCGGCGGCTGGCGCTGATGCAGCCGGCGGCCTACATCGTCAACACAGCGCGGGGCGACATCATCGACGAAGAGTCGATGATCAAACTCATCCAGGACGGCAAGATCGCCGGCGCCGGCCTCGACGTCTACGAGCACGAGCCGGCGCTGAACAGCAAGCTGTTGAAGCTCGCCCACAAGGGCAAGGTCGTTCTGTTGCCGCATATGGGCTCGGCGACGCTCGAAGGCCGCATCGACATGGGCGAGAAGGTGATCATCAACATTCGCGCCTTCTTCGACGGCCATCGCCCGCCGGACCGTGTGTTGCCGCTCAGGACCTGAAAAACCACGGGTTGTTCAGGCGGCGACGCTCACGGCGCCGTCGTCGTCGACTTTGACGGTGCTTCCGCGATAGGCGTCGAACACACCGCGTCCGAGCCGCACCGCCATAGGCGTTTCCCAGCCCATTTCGCGCGCGACGATCAGGCCGAGCAGAAGAATGGCGTCCGGCTCGTGCAGGATAAGGGCTGCCGGCCCGCGGCCGTTGTGGACCAGTTCCATCAGCACTGCCGAAGCCGACGAGGAGCCGATAGTGCCCGGCAGGAACAGCACCCGGCCGGAAATCACCTCGCCATGCTGCGGGTGGCGGACATCGGCGATGCGGCCTGTCTTCGGGTCGACGCCGCCCCAGAAGCTGATCGGCGCCGTCAGCACCAGCGCTTCGCCTTTACCGGCCTTGCCCCGTACCAATATCTCCGTGGCGGCGCTCATGCGGCGAGGTCCGTGAAGCGCGGCTTGCCGGCGACCGCGCTTTCGACGCAATCGGCGAGCGAGGCATAGAGCACCGCATAGCCGGTGTTGCCCGGAGCGTAATGCGCGAACTTGCCCGAATTGGTCATAAGCACGCCGCCGGCAAGTTCCGGCATGATCGGCGTCACCACCACGCATGTGTCGGCAACGATGACGACCCCGCTCGCTTCGAGCCTCTTCCGCCGGCCGTCCTGCTCCAGGAAGGCAAGCACATGACGGCCGGTGCAGGCATAGATCGGCACGGCGAGCCGTCTTCCGGCAATCAGCCGCTCCAGCATCTCGAACTCGGCAAAGGACAGATGCGGGCTGCCAATGGCGACCGCATCGATGGTTTTCGGCACCGCCGCCGTCGACAGGCCGGCGCGAGCCTTCGCCGCCATCTGCGGCGTGACGTGGATCACCGCCTCCGGTTTCGGCTCGGCCAGAATGGTTTCGACGTTCGGCGCCTCTGGCGTGACGCCTGCAATGTGGAACAGCCCGACCGCGCCGGAGGAAGCGGCAGCGGCGCCGAAGGCCTTTAGCGCGTCGTCGCCGGGATGATTGGCGATGCCGACGACGACGCCGATCGTATCCCCGACCTCGCGGCCATAGAGGCTGCCCAGCACCGGCCAGGCGATCTCGGAAGCGAGGAAGGAAGGCAATAGGCCCGAGACGTCGAACACCAGCCGCGCCCGGCGGTTCTCGGCCAGGTGCAGGCCATAATCCGGTGCGCGGCCGGTGATGGCGCAGGCGATGTCGAGGAAATCGCCGTAGCGGTTGGTGCGGGCGCCCAGCACCGAATTGCAGAACACCACCGCATTGGACTCGCCCCAGGCGACATCGCTGCCCTGTGCCGGCCTGTGCCCGGCCTGATAGGGCGCGCAGGTCCAGCTTTGTTCGCAGCCGAGCTTGCGATAGGCATCCATCATCCGCCGCGCCATGCCGCGCTGCGGCTCTTCCAGGCGGATGCGCGAGCAGCCCGTCAGGTCGAGCGCCCCGACATTGAGCGTCGAGCGCACGGCAACACTGGCGCCGCCTTCGACCAGCCGCTCGGCGAACAGCGTGCCGGAATCGCCATGATAGAGCGCGCCGTCGATATGCGCCGAACAGATCGGGATCAGCCCCGGCGCGCCGAGCAGGCGCGCGCTCTCGGCGACGATGCGCATCGCCATTCCCGCGCCGTCCTTACCGGCGGCGGTTGCCTGTTCCTCCGGGCTGAGCGCGAGGCTCAAGACAGCACCTTGCGCATGGTGATCGAGGTCGGCCTGTCGTAGCCCGCATGCGCGGTGCGCCCGGTCTCGCGAAATCCGAGCCGGGCGAAGGCCGCGTGGTTCGCCGTAAGCTCGATACGCGTCTGCAGCTCGAGGGCCTGCTTGCCGCGTCGGTGGGCAAGATCGTCGACGGCCTGCATCAGCCGTCCGCCTATGCCTTGCCCCTGGAGGCTGGGCTCGACGGCAAGCTTGCCGACATAGAAATCGTCTGCCCGCTCCAACGCAAAGACGCAGCCGACGATCCGGCCGTTCTCCATGGCCAGGAACGCCGTTTCTTGCCCCGCCTTGCTCTTGAGGTTTTCGGGTGTGAGATGATGCGCCGAGGATGGCGGGTCGATGACGCGGTCCATATAGGCGAAGGCGCGCCGGATCAGCGTCAGCAATTCGTCCCACTGCGCGAAGTCCGGCGGAAGCTCGCTGACGAGGAGAGTAACCGACTGATCCATGCGCTCAGACCGCCTTGTAGCGGACGGTGTCGAAACATGCGGTCAGCCCGTCGTAAAGCAGCAGCCGGCCGACCAGCGGCTCGCCGATGCCGGCGATCAGCTTGATCGCCTCCATCGCCTCCAGCGTGCCGATGACGCCCGTCAGCGCGCCGACGATGCCGGCAACGGCGCAGGATGGCACCAGCCCTTCGGGCGGCGCTTCCGGAAAAAGGTCGCGGTAGCCTGGATTGCGCTGGCCATTGGCCCCCGTTTCAAATGGCTTCAGCACCGTCACCGAGCCGTCGAAGCGGCCAACGGCGGCAGTGACCAGGGGCTTCTTTTCCTGCGCGCAGGCATCGGCCAGAGCATAGCGTGTCTCGAAATTGTCGGAGCCGTCGACCACGATATCGTATTGGGCGACGAGGGCAGGGGCATTTTGCTCGGTCAGTCTGAGGCGATGCAGTTCCGCCCTGACATTGGGGTTGATGCGCATGATCGCCGCCGAAGCGCTGTCGGTCTTCGCCATGCCGATCGTATCGCTGCCATGGATCACCTGCCGCTGCAGGTTGGACAAGGAGACATCATCGTCGTCGACGATGCCGAGCGTGCCGACGCCGGCCGCCGCGAGATATTCGAGCACAGGGGCCCCAAGCCCGCCGGCGCCGATCACCAGCACCCGCGCCCGCTTCAGCTTCTGCTGGCCGGGGCCGCCGATTTCGGGCAGCACGATGTGGCGGGCATAGCGCTCAAGCTCTTCGTCGGTGAGTGCAGCATTCGTCATGGCCGGACCATATAGCGGGCAGGAAACCTTGTCATGCACATGCAAGGCGAAGCCTTGTCACTGACATGCAAGGCGAAGCCTTGTCATGCATATGCAAAGCGAAGCGAAGCTTTGTCACTCACATGCAAGGCGAAGCCTTGTCCCGCAGGACAAATCGTCGTGCAAGGGGCTTTCAACTCTTCGACAGTTCAGCCGGTCGGGCCGACGCTGCCGTGATCGACCGTCAGGAATTGCGCCCGCCCGGCAAGGCTGGAAAACAGCGCCGCGTCGGTGCCGGTCATGAAGGCCTGGCAGTTGAGCTCTTCGAGGATGGAAAACAGCGCAGTGCGCCGGCCGCTGTCGAGATGCGCGGCGATCTCGTCGAGCAACAGGATCGGCGTCAGGCCCGACATCTCGCCGGTCAGCCGCGCATGCGACAGCACGATGCCGACAAGCAGCGCCTTCTGCTCGCCGGTCGAGCACAATTCGGCCGGCATCGACTTCGGCCGGTGGCGGACCGCGAGGTCGGAGCGGTGCGGACCGTCGAGCGTGCGGCCGGCGGCGCGGTCGCGCTCGCGGCCATTGGCGAGTATGGCGCGAAATCGCTCCTCGACGTCGACTGCCGGTGTGACCGCGATTTCGCTTTCCAATTCGCCGGCGAGGCTGATGTCGGCCTGCGGAAACGGGCCGCTGCCCGGCAGCTTGTCGATCATGGCCGCAAGCAGCCGCACCAGCTCGGCCCTGGCCGCCGCGATCGCCACCCCGGTTTCGGCCATCTGCATCTCGATCGCGTCGAACCAGCCGGTGTCGCGCGAGCCTTCCGTAAGCAAACGGTTACGGCCACGCATCGCCTTCTCGTAATCGAGCGCGCGCTGCCCGTGGCCGGGGTCGATCGCCAGCACCAGTCGGTCGAGGAAGCGGCGGCGGTCGGCGGCCGGCCCTGGAAACAGCCCGTCCATCGCCGGCGTCAGCCAGACGACCCGCAGCCATTCGAGCATATCCTCGGCCGATTTTGCCGGCGCGCCGTTGATGCGCACGCGCCTGCCGCCTTCCGCGGCACCATCGCCGCCGGCAATGCCGGTGCCGATTTCGACCTGACCTTCCGGTCCTTCGATGCGCGCATGCAAGGCAAAGCCGCCATCGCCGCCCTCGCGGGCGACGTCGGCGTAAGGCGCGCGGCGCAGCCCGCGCCCCGGCGTCAGCAGCGAAACGGCTTCGAGCAGATTGGTCTTGCCGGCGCCATTGTCGCCGGACAGCACGACAGCGCCGGGGCCGAGATCAAGCGAAAGTCCCGCATAGTTGCGAAAATTTGTAAGTGTAAGCTTACTTATATAGCTCTGCTGCCGAAGCTGTTTGGCGTCCGAGGTCACGGCGACATGTGAGGCCTGCTAGAGCAATTCCAGGAAAAGTGCATAGCGGTTTTCCGTCTGGAATTGCGTCAACAAAAGAGACAAAGCCTAGACCCGCATCGGCATCAGCACGTAGAGCGCGGTTTCGTCGGCCATGTCGTGGATCAGCGTCGGAGACCCGGCATCCGCCAGCATGAACTTGGCTTCCGAACCGGTGAGCTGGGCGGCGACGTCGAGCAGATATTTGGCGTTGAAGCCGATCTCGATCGGGTCGGACGAGTAGTCGGCCGCCAGCTCCTCGGTTGCGCTGCCGGAATCCGGATTGTTGACGGCGAGCGTGAGCTGGCCGTCATTGATCGACAGTTTCACGGCTCGGCCGCGCTCGGACGAAATGGTCGAGACGCGGTCGACGGCGGCGGCAAAGCTCTGGCGGTCGATAACCAGCTTCTTGTCATTGCCGGTCGGGATGACGCGCTGATAATCGGGGAAGGTGCCGTCGATCAGCTTCGAGGTCAGGATGACGCTGCCGATGGTGAAGCGGATCTTGGTATCCGACAGCTCCGTCGTCACCGCGATATCCGGGTCGTCGACCAGCTTCTGCAGCTCGCTCACCGTCTTGCGCGGGATGATGATGCCGGGCATGCCTTCCGAGCCTGCCGGCGCGTCGATCTCGGCGCGCGCCAGTCGGTGCCCGTCGGTCGCGACCGAGCGCAGCTTCAGCTTGCCGCCCGCCTCATGCGTGTGCAGGAAGATGCCGTTGAGATAGTAGCGCGTCTCTTCGGTCGAGATCGCGAACTGCGTCTTCTCGATCAGGCCCTTGAGCGCTACCGAATCGAGCCGGAAGATGTGCGAGAAGGAGCCGGCCGAAAGCTCCGGGAAATCGGACTGCGGCAAGCACTGCAGGCGGAAGCTGGAGCGCCCGGACGTGACGGTCATAGCGTTGCCGTCCTCGTCGGTCTTCAGCATCACCTCGGCGCCGTCGGCCAGCTTGCGCACGATGTCGTAGAGCAGATGCGCCGGAACCGTCGTCGCGCCGCCGCGCTCGACCTTGGCCGGCGTGGCTTCGGTCACTTCAAGGTCGAGGTCGGTGGCCTTCATTTCCAGGCTGGCGCCCTCGGCGCTGAGCAGCACATTCGACAGGATCGGTATGGTGTTGCGCCGCTCCACCACGCGATGGACGTGGTTGAGGGACTTCAGGAGATTGGATCGTTCCAGGATAACACGCATGACGAAACAGGCTCGCTTCAATGAATGAGCGGGTCACCGGGCGGCGGCGCCCCGCAAAAAGCTCCGAAAAGCTCAGAATCTATGTAAGCTGACAGTAAAAACCCTGCAAACGCAAGCCCGCGCCACCGGTTCCAGCCGGTTGCGCGGGCTTTCTGGGGATAAAGCGGGCGAAGCGCTCAGGCCTGCTCGTTGATCAGCCTTCTGAGCAGTTCGAGTTCCTGCGCCAGCGTGTTGTCGGCGCCGGAAAGATCCTCGATCTTGCGCACGGCGTGTAGGACCGTCGTGTGATCGCGGCCGCCGAAACGGCGTCCGATCTCCGGCAGCGAGCGCGGCGTCATCACCTTGGACAGATACATCGCTACCTGCCGCGGTTTGACGATGGTGCGCGTGCGGCGGTTTGAGAGCAGTTCCGTCTTCGAAACGTTATAGTGGCGCGCCACGATGCGCTGGATGTCCTCGATACGCACCCGCTTCGGCTCGCCCGAGCGGTAAATATGACCGAGGATCTCGTCGATGCGGTCGATAGTGATCTGCGGCTCGAAGGACTGGCGAAACAGAAGCTGGTTGAAGGCGCCTTCGAGCTCGCGCCCGCTGCCCGTCACCGTTCTGGCGACGTGATCGAGGATCTCATCCGAAATGTCGAGCGAGGTATCGTCGATCTTGGCAGTGGCAAGGCGCAGCTTCAGCATGCCGAGGCGCATGCCGAAATCCGGCGCCGACATTTCGAGCGCCACGCCGCCGTTGAGGCGCGAGCGCACCCGCGGCTCCAGCGACTCCAGTTCAGACGGCGGCCGGTCGGCGGCGACCACCACCTGCTTGGCGCTGTCGAGCAGCATGTTGATGAGATGGCAGAACTCGTGCTGGATCGACTTGCCCTGCAGGAACTGCATGTCGTCGATTATCAGCAGATCGATGTCGCGCAGCTGCTCCTTGAGCGTCAGCGCATTGTTGTCACGGATCGCGGTGGCGAAGCGCCACATGAAATATTCCGCCGTCAGGTAGACCACGCGCGATTTCGGATTGTGCCGCAGCGATTCCGCCGCGATCGCCTGCAACAGATGCGTCTTGCCCAGGCCGACGGTCGCATGGAGAAAGAGCGGGTTGAAGCGCACCGCGCTGGACTGCGATTCCGCCACCGCCTTGGCCGCCGCGAAAGCAACACGGTTCGAAGGGCCTTCGATGAACGAAGTGAAAGTGTAGCGCGGGTCGAGCGGCGACCCCAGCACATTGTGGCGGAACTCGGTCTCCACTGGCACGCCCTGGCGGGGCGCCGGCGTCCGTTCCACCCGACCGGCGCTCGCGGTGCCGGCGGCAAGCGCGGTCTGGGCCTGCTTGGTCATCTTGCGCGCCGGCGCGATCTCCGGCTCGACATTGTTGCGGCCCTGCCGCGTGGCGGTCCGCACGACGATCTCGATCTTGAGAAGGTCGGGATCCTCGTGCCTCCACAGTTCGGCGATAAGATCAAGGTAATGACCGTTGATCCACGACCGCAGGAAGGCGGTCGGTACGGAGATGCGGACCATGCCGCGCGACGCCTCGGCAACCTTCATGCGGCCGAACCAGCTCGAATAGACCTCGGCTCCCAGACGCGCCTTCAATTGGGCCTTGACCCGCTCGAACTTCTGTTCAGCGTCGCTGGATGCCGCCATGTCGTCCCCTCCGACGATAGTTGCTGGGAATGGGAGTTCGCCCGCAATCTCCCCTTCGATGCCGCTCTGCATGATCAAGTTCCTTGTCTCTCGTACCCTTTTTCCGCCGGGAGTGCGCCTCCTGCACCCTGGGTCCGGCGACGTTTTTCGCTGCGCCTCTATCGCCGCCGCCGGCGATATCGTTGCAACGTTGCGCAAGGGACCTCTGCCGGCTCTCGCAAGCCGGCTTGATCATGCCAAGACAATGCAACACCGCCCGGCGAAAATGCCGGCCCAACGTCGACTGCCATGTACAATTACGCCAGTCCCCTACCCGCACCGAAGAGACAAACCAAGCCGCACGCGGAATTGCTCCGCGTCATGAATTCCGCCATTTTTTGCTGGCCGATTCAGGCTGGGTTAAGGGCAGGTGCCCGTCCCTTCGATGGATGGACATTACCGAAATCGCTGTGGATAGGGCAAGGCCACGTCTAACGGATTTTTAACGAATCTGGTTACCGGAGACGTGTTCAAAGCAGGTGCCACTGCGGCCCATTTTCATAAAGCCATTGTGATTCAAACCCTTTTCCGTGGAATGTGATAAAGGCCACACCTTCGGAAATTTTCTGAAATAATTCTCTTGACAGCTACTTGTCCCCCGCCGCTCCTTCGCGAGTTGAACAAGCTGTGGATGACCGTCTGTAAGCTTTTGAAAAATATATGGATTTTGTGGCAGGCTCATCTGTGGCCGTGCCCGCATCTAGCGGTCGTCGACATGAGCGATTATGTATATGCCGGCAAAACATTGGCTACTTTGAAATTCGGCCCAATCGTAGTTGTCCGACCGTTCTTTTTAAGTACTTGCCGGCAAACGAAAAAAACCCGGCCTGTGCGGCCGGGTTCAAGGATAACGGTTCTAAAGGGAAGTCGGTCAGGCCGACAGCACCTTGACCCGCTGGGCTAGCCGCGAAACCTTGCGGGAAGCCGTGTTCTTGTGGAGGACACCCTTGGTTGCGGCGCGCATCAATTCCGGCTCCGCGGCCTTGAACGCTTCGAGCGCAGCAACCTTGTCGCCGGCGGCGAGCGCCTCTTCGACCTGGCGAACATAGGTGCGGACGCGCGACCGACGGTTCTTGTTGATCGCCGCGCGGCGGGCGATCTTGCGCGTTGCCTTTTTGGCCGAGGACGTATTGGCCATGATGCCTCTCTTCTGATCTGGTGGGCGCCAGCGGGTCGCAGGGCGCAAAAAACAAACGGGCAGCCACGGGCCGCCTCGGTTGGTGCGGCTTATAGTTCAGCTTTTCCGGCGCGTCAACGCCGCTTCGCGGTCTTTTTGGGGCTTGAAGCCGTACCGCGCTGAAACGGGTCTGCGCACCTAAAGCAGTTGTCTTTGTGTATGCCCGGCTTCTTGCCAAAATCGCGGCACGCATTAGGCCGACAAGCCCTAGTGGTTGCTGAAATTCGGCTTCCGCTTCTCGACGAAGGCGGCCATACCCTCCTTCTGGTCATCGAGCGCAAACAGCGAGTGGAAAAGGCGGCGCTCGAAGCGCAGCCCCTCGGCAAGCGTCGTCTCGAAAGCGCGGTTGACGGCTTCCTTTGTCATCATCACCGACGGCAGGGAAAACTCGGCGATCTTCGCTGCCGCTTTCAGCGCCTCCTCGACCAGCTCGGCCGCCGGCACCACTCGCGACACCAATCCGCAGCGCTCGGCCTCGGCAGCGTCCATCATCCGCCCGGTCAGGCACATGTCCATCGCCTTCGACTTGCCGACGAAGCGGGTCAATCGCTGCGATCCGCCCATGCCCGGCATGACGCCGAGCGTGATCTCGGGCTGGCCGAATTTTGCGTTGTCGGCTGCGATGATGAAATCGCACATCATGGCTAGCTCGCAGCCGCCGCCAAGCGCGTAGCCGGCGACCGCGGCGATGATCGGCTTGCGCGCACGGGTGAGTTCCTCCCACCCGACGAAGAAGTCTCCAGTATAGGCGTCGACAAAGGAGATCGCCTGCATTTCCTTGATGTCGGCGCCGGCCGCGAAGGCTTTTTCCGAACCCGTGAGCACCATTGCGCCGATGCCGGCATCGGCGCCGAACGCATTCACCGCCGCCACGATCTCGGCCAGCACCTGCGAATTCAGGGCATTGAGCGCCTTCGGCCGGTTCAGCGTGATCAGCCCGACCTTGCCGCGTGTCTCCACGAGAATGGTTTCATAGGCCATGGCATCGTCTCCTCGCTTCGATTGAGGAGACCGGTCTAGCTCACCGCTGACAGGTCCGGCAATAGAAGGTCGATCGGCCGCTCTGCACGATGCGTTCGATATGGCCGCTGCAGCCCGGCTTCGGACAAGGCTCGCCTTCGCGGTCATAGACCGCGAAGGAATGCTGGAAATAGCCAAGCGACCCGTCTGCCTGGACATAGTCGCGCAGCGAGGATCCGCCGGCGGCGATCGCGTCGGCGATGACCGAGCGGATGGCGGCGGCCAGGCGTTCGCATTGCTCTTTCGCTCTCTTGCCGGAGCCGGCTATGGTGCCGGCTTCGCGCAGCGGCGACAGGCCGGCGCGCCACAGCGCTTCCGACACATATATGTTGCCGAGCCCGGCGATCAGCCGCTGGTCGAGCAACGCGGCCTTGAGCGGCGATCTGCGGCCTTCGAGCAGCGAGGCGAGCAGGGGACCGTCGAGCGCATTGCCGGTCGGCTCGATGCCCAGCCCCGCCAGCATTGGATGCGTGTCCGGCGCGCCTTCGGCAAACAGCATGAAGCCGAAACGGCGCGGGTCGTTGAAGATGACGCGGGACCGCTCGCCCTTCGGGGAGTCGACATCGAATACGACGTGGTCATGCGCCGCGCTCTTCGAGCGCTCGTGATGGAAGCTGCCAGGAATTTGTCCGTTCCCATCGGTTTCGACGCGGAACGATCCCGACATGCCGAGATGGCAGATCAGCACCGGACCGTTTTCGATGTGCATCGTCAGATATTTGGCGCGCCTGCCAAGCGCCGTCACGGTCTTGCCGGCAAGCCGCTCCGAGAACCGTTCGGGAAAGGGAAAGCGAAGGTCTGGCCGTCGCGCCTCGACATTGACGAGCCGCGCCCCTTCCAGGACCGGCTGCAGCCCCCGCCGCACCGTTTCGACTTCAGGCAGTTCCGGCATGGCCGCCTATCGTCGCGAGGAAAGAGGTGCCGTGGCGGCCAGGCGCAAGCCCGAGATGATCCGCGATGGTTTCGCCGATATCGGCGAAGGTCGGCCTGAGCCCGATGTCGCCGCCCTTCAGTCCCGGCCCTATCCCGATCACCGGAACGCGTTCGCGGGTATGATCGGTGCCGCGCCAGGTCGGATCGTTGCCGTGGTCGGCGGTGAGGATGAGAAGGTCGCCCGACTTGATGCGCGACAGCGCTTCCGGCAGCCGGCGATCGAAGGCCTCGAGCGCTCCGGCATAGCCGGCGACATCGCGCCGATGGCCGAACTCGGTATCGAAATCGACGAAATTGCCAAAGACCAGATCGCCTTCGCCGGCGTCGTCCATGGCGGAGAGCGCCTTGTCGAACATCGCCATGTTGCCGCCCGCCTTGCGCACCTCCGCGATGCCGCGATGGGCGAAGATGTCGCCGATCTTGCCGACGGCGATGACCTTGCTGCCGCGCTCGGTCAGCCGGTCGAGCAAGGTCGGCTCCGGCGGCGGCACGGCATAGTCGCGGCGGTTGTGGGTGCGCTGGAAGGTGGCGCTTGTCTCGCCGACGAAGGGCCGCGCGATCACCCGCCCGATGTTGAGCGGATCGACCAGCCGGCGCACCGTCAGGCAAAGCTCGTAGAGCCGCTCCAGGCCGAAATGCGTCTCGTGCGCGGCGATTTGCAATACGGAGTCGACCGATGTGTAACAGATGGGCTTGCCGGTCCGGATGTGTTCCTCGCCGAAGCGCTCGATGATCTCGGTTCCTGGCGCATGGCAATCGCCGAGGATGCCCGGCACCTTGCCTTCGCGGATGATCGCGCCGGTCAGCTCGGCCGGGAAGGCGGGCACGGTGTCGGGAAAATAACCCCAGTCGAAACGCACGGGCAGGCCGGCAATCTCCCAATGGCCCGACGGCGTGTCCTTGCCGCTAGAGACCTCCTGGGCAGCGCCATGGAACGACGCGGCAAGCAGCGGCGCGTCGAGGTCGACCGTCAGCCCGGTTGCCGTCTTGGCCGCGCGGGCAAGCCCGAGCGACATCATGTTGGGGACGGCGAGCGGTCCGCGGCGCAGGCCTCCACGATCCGCGCGGCCCTCGGCGCAAGTCTGCGCGATGTGTCCGAATGTGTCGGCGCCGGCATCGCCGTAGCGTTCGGCATCGGCCGCTCCGCCGATGCCGAAAGAATCGAGAACGAATAGGAAAGCCCGCGCCATAGGGGTGCCATCGTGCCAATCTAACCAGCCAGACATAGAGTTCCGCAGCGGCGTTGGCAAATCGGATACCAGACCGCAACGGCTTGGTGCAAAGTGGTGCGGATCGAGAGAGTGCGGCAAGAATGGGCATGGGCGCAAAATCGACGGCAAGCCAGGCATTGAGGACCTGCGCGGCGGCTCTCGCGGTGCTCTCCGCGGCCCCGCCGGCGCATGCCGACTGGCGCGCCGACATCGGCACGTTTCGCATAGGAATCGTCGCCGAGCCTGGAGGCGGCAACACGGTACCTGGTCTGGCGCGCTTGACGGATGCCTATACGAACGCTCTCGGCATGAAGGTCGAGTTCGTCGTTGCTCGCGACTATGCGGCATTGATCGAGGCTCAGGCGAGCGGCCGCATACAGTATGCGGTCTATTCGGCGCTCGCCTATGCTACGGCTTCGGAGCGCTGCGGCTGTGTCGAGCCGCTGGTGGCGCCTGTCGATGCCGATGGAGCCGCCGGCGTCCGTTCCGTGCTGGTGACGCGCGACGGCAAAGTGCCGGGCCTCACAGCGATCGCCTCGCATCGGATCGCCATCGCGCCCGCCGACAATGTCGTCGGTTCCCTCCTGCCGCTGACCGAACTGGCCGGCGAAGGCGTGCCGATCGCGCAGGATTCACCTTTCCTGGCGCGCGCCTCGTCGGCCACCGCGGCCGAGGCGATGCTCGGCGACGGAGAAGCCGACGGCCTGTTCGGCTGGGAGCCTATCGGCGCCGACGGCCAGCCTACCGACACGGGCGGCACCATCATGCGGCTTGCGGCCGCCGGCGTCCCGAAGACGTCGCTTCGGGTGCTGTGGAGCTCGGCTCCGCTGCGATATGGGCCTCATGTGGTGCGCAGCGATCTCGACGCCGAAGCCAAGCGACGGCTGGCCGTGTTTCTGACCAATCTCAAGTCGCTGACCCCGGATGTCTACGATCTTCTGGAGCCGACGCACTCCGGCGGCTTCGAACTGGCCGTCTCAAAGGACTATGCAACGGCCCTGGCCATCGTGCGGCGGGAAACTGGCGGGGATTAGTCCGTCAGCAGTCGGTGCAAGGAACCGTAGGACCGCGGCGCGGCCTCAGATAGTATGTTTCGCCCATCGATATGTTGTTGAAGGCCGAGGTCAATCCAAGCGTCGACGAACTGTCGGCGGACCAGGTGATGATCGGCTTATAGCCGAGGTCGCTTTCCACCCGGACAAGGAAGGTGTTGCGGATATTCAGCGTCGGCGGAACGGTGGTGGGACTGGTCTTCGCCGAGTCGGCGCTATAGGTGGTGCCCACGAGCTTGCGCGACCAGGCCACCGTCGCCTTGGGCGATGCCTCGTCGGAGATCTGGATCCCGGTGATGATGATCGTCGGCGTAGAGCGATTGTAGGGCTGCAGCGTCGAGGTACCGATCTTCATGATCGCGTCGAGATCGGCCTTCGTGACGCTGGTCTGCTGCGTGACGAGATCCGCCACCATGCTGCCGATGCGGCTGACCTTCTTGCTGGTCTCGATGGCCTGCGAGGCTTCCATCGTGATGAAGTACATGATGAGCAGCACCGGCACGATGAAAGCGAACTCGATTGCCGCGACGCCGCGGCGATCGCGGCAAAACCGTGCCGCCTTGGCCACGAAAGCCGAAATTCGTCGCTGTGCCCCCGCACGGTACATATCCTGCCCCCACACCGCCTCAAGTCTCGGCCGGCCGCAATCTTGAAGCATGTCTCCCGAAGTGGACCCGGTTTCGGGAGACATGCCGACAATCAAAAAGCTGAAGCAGGTCGCGTCACGCGACCTGCCTTAGTCGTCGAATGGTTCGTTCTGCCAGGTCACCGATGCGAAGTGCAGCGTCTTGCCGCCATTCAGATTGGCCATTTGTTTGGCCAGGAAATCGGTGATCACCGGCCATTTGTAGAAAACCCGCAGCATGTTCTTCGATTCCGCCAGCCCCGGCGACACCGTGAAAGTCGTCGAGCTCGTGCCTGTCAGCACGATTTCGCCGTTCTGGATTTTGAAGCCCGCCGCCGCGGCGTCGGCGAAGGTCGGATATTCGCGCAGGTCCACCAGAAGTGAAGCATCTGACCCCGACCCGGGGCAGTTCGTGGCGACCATGATCTCCAGCCTGTCGCAGATCAGCGTCTTGATCGAGGCGTCGGTGACGTTGGCCTTCTTGAGCTGGCCGGTTCGCAACTGGCGCGCGATATCGTCGGTGGCGTTGGCCATCACTTCCTGGCCGGCGAACGAGATGCAGCTCTCCAGGATGGCGAAAACGAGCAAGGCGAACGGCATGGCCAGCATTGCGAATTCCAATGCCGTGCTGCCGCGCCTATCGCTCAAGAAACCGGGGCGTGCCTTTGCCTCGGCCTTGCCGTCCATGTCACCCTTGGGCGCCCTGCTCATGTTCCGTTCCTGCCGATCCTTGCAATGTCGGCTGCAACCTATCGACCACCCATTGAGGTCCGGTTTGGATCAGCGTTAAACTCGGTGGACTGCCCTTAACCCGCTGTTAACCTGCGGGCGCTTGCGTCCTTAAGCTCAGCGGGCTGCGTTCATTTCCGTTTCGGACGTTTTCTCAGCCTCGCTCTTGTACGAGCTTTCGCAATAGGGCGTGCAGGACATGGTCTGGACTTCGGCGCGTCGATAGATGCGCACCGAGGACGCGGCTTGTCGGACGACCGTCACCTGCTCATCTATGATCGGGCTGCCATCGGAATCGAGCACGACCAGATTGGTCACGCCGAAACCTTTGCCGGTGAGAACGACCGTCGAGGCGTCCTGCACGGCGGCATCGGCGATGGCCGGATTGCCGACGACGATCGTATCGGCCGCGCGCGACAACTTGACGATCTTTGCTTGATTCATGGTGACCTCGATGCCGGCGCCGGCGCTGGCCGGCATGACGGATGCGGCGACAGCCAACAGCGCGACGACTGAAAATGGCGATCTCGACGAGGTCATTGAAGCGCTCCGGAGCGGCAGACTGTTCAACGGAACATGAACGAAATTGGTGAACCGACGGTTAAGCGCCGCATGGCCGCGATAAGGATTGGCCGGCTCGGCGGTCATAAGCCTGAGAGCATACGCTGTTTTAGCGAAATCGCGGATGGGCCGGATCTCCGCGCTTTTCCTGCCCGCCACTCCGCCTCTGGAGGTTTAGGCCACGGTTAACCAAGCAACGGGATCGCCTCCGGAAAGGAATCGGTAAGGGTATTTATTAAGCCGATCGAAAGGGCTTCCCTCTAGATTTGGCACATCCGATCAACCGGCAAGAGAAGTTGACGGAAGTGCTGTAACACGTGGAGTAGGAGCTCTCGAATGTCTAACCTTATCGCACGTTTCGTGAAGGACGAATCCGGCGCGACCGCCATCGAATACGGTCTGATCGCCGCCCTCATCGCGCTCGCCATCATGGTCGGCGCTGGCCAGCTCGGCACTGCCCTGAACACCAAGTTCAAGGCAATTGCCAGCGCGGTCCAAAACTCCAACTAACAACAACCCGAGGACGACGAAGTCGCTCTCGACGACAAGGGCCGCCTCGAGGCGGCCCTTGTTCGTTGCAGCATCTGGTTGCGCGCGAATTTGATCGTCGGCACTCACCGACCGTTAATGGCGTGTGGCTAGACTGGGCGTGTTACTTTTCTCACGGCATTGTGTTGTCTCATGCTTGAAGCTGTAATCTTCGTCGTCTTTCCATTCTGCATGCTGTTTGCGGCGATCTCCGACATGCTTTCGATGACGATCGCCAACCGCGTGCCGGTGCTGCTCGTGGCGACGTTCGCTCTGGTCGCTCCTTTGACCGGGATGGACTGGGCCATTTATGGCGGGCATTTCGCGGCAGGTGCCCTGGTGCTGGCCGCGACGTTCGGACTGTTCGCGCTCGGCGGCATGGGCGGAGGCGATGCCAAGCTGCTGGCCGCGACCGCCGTATGGATGGGGCTCAACATCAATCTCATCGGCTACCTAGTCACCTCGACATTGATCGGCGGCCTGCTGACGGTTGCCATTCTGGCCTACCGGAAATCGCCATTTGCGGTTTACACCGGCCACAACCGTTTTCTCCGCCATTTCGCCGACGAGACCGCAGGCATTCCTTATGGCGTCGCGCTTGGTCTTGGCGGGCTCCTCACCTTTCCGGATTCTTCGTTGATGGTCTGGGCGCTGGATAGGCTCACGACCTAAAGCATATCTCCATCTTCAGATGCGCTCGGTGCGCTTCGGAGTCTGGCTTTACGCCTACCAAACAGCTTGTTGCCTTCGGAAAATCAGTTTCTGTGACAAGGGTTCTCGCGGCACTTGGCCGCCTTTTTTGTTAACGGCAAGGCGGTTCGGTCCAATTTGAGTAAACGTTAAATTAATCACGATCGTAAGCATTGCATTAACCTTGTTTTGACGATTGCGGCTGCAAAGTCCGGCTTGGCGAGGTGGTTTGCCTTGAGGCGAAGGGTCCGGACGAATGCCAGCATCCCGACTGATTATTCTGAGCGTGGCCGTGGCCGCGGCGGGTGGCGCGGGTTATGTCGCGAAGAACATGGTAGTGGCGCCGCCGGCTCAAGTCGTCGTCAACGCTCCCAAGCAGCCGGCGATCGCGCTGCAGGACGTGCTAGCGCTTTCCGGCGATGTCGCAATGGGCAGCCAGCTCGGTGACAACATCAGGTGGGAGCAGTGGCCGGCGAGCGGCATCAACGCCAATTTCATCACCCGTGCGGCCGAACCGGACGCAGTCGAAAAGCTGAAGGGCTCGGTGGCGCGTGTAGCCATGTATGCCGGTGAGCCGTTGCGGCGCTCCAAGCTGGTCGGCGAGGGGCAGAGCTTCATGTCCTCGATCCTGCCGTCCGGCATGCGCGCGGTCGCGACCGCCATATCGGCCGATACGTCCGCCGGCGGCTTCATCCTGCCCAATGACTTCGTCGACGTCATCATGACCCGGCGGGCCGACGCCAGCAATGGCGGCAGCGGCTTCAATACCGAGACCATCCTGAAGAACATCCGTGTCCTGGCCATCGACCAGACCATCCAGGAGGACGAGGAAGGCAAGAAGACCAGGGTCGGCCAGACCGCGACGCTGGAGCTAACGCCGCAGCAGGCGGAGATCATCACGGTGGCGCAGCAGATGGCGGACCGCCTGACCCTGGCGCTGCGTTCGATCACCGACACGAATGAGAAGAACCTGGGCGAGGCCGACTATCTGGTGAACGGCAATGGCCGGCGCGGCACGGTGCGATTGATCAAGTCGGGCCAGGTTTCCGAAGTGGGAGCAAGGAAATGAGGCTAATCGGCAAACTGCCCGTCATCGCGGCGGCCGCAATCGGCCTGTTCCTGATCGGCACCAATGCACCTGGGCTCGTCGAGGCAAAGGCCGCGAACAGGGCAGCGGGTGTGACGGCCTCGGTTGCCTCGCAGCGCGTCAAGCTCGGCCTCAATAAGTCGGTGGTCATCGACCTGCCGAGCGACGCCTACGACATACTCGTCGCCAATCCCGCGGTCGCCGACGCAGTGACGCGCACGGCGCGCCGCATCTATCTGTTCGGCAAGGCGGTCGGCGAAACCAACATCTTCGTCTTCGGTCCCAACGGCGAGCAGATCGCCAGTCTCGACCTGGCGGTCGAACGCGACGTGGCCGGGCTGGAAGACTATCTCAAGCGCTTCCTCCCGACGTCGCAGATCAAGGTCGAACTGCTGAACGACAACGTGATTCTCACGGGAAATGTCGATACACCGCTCGACGCCAAGCGCGCCGTCGACCTGGCCACCATCTTCGTCTCGGGCGGTGAAGCGACGACTGGCCAATATTCACAGACGGCCGCCGGCGGGTCCGCCAATGGCGGCGTCGACATCAACAATCCCGACCAGGAGCGCCGCGTCTCCAAGATCGTCAATCTGCTGCAGATCATCGGCGACGATCAGGTGACGCTGAAGGTGACGGTTGCGGAAGTCAGCCGCTCGGTGATGAAGCAGCTCGGCGTCAATATGATCGGCAACGGCGGCAGCAACGGCATTTCCTGGGGCGCTCTCAGCGACAATTTCACCGGCCTCGGCAAGCAGCTGTCCAACTCGAGCTTCAATGTCGGGACGTCCTCGATCCAGGCCTACATCAATGCCATGGAATCGGCCGGCGTTATGAAGACACTGGCAGAACCGACGCTCACTGCGGTGTCCGGCGAGAAGGCGACCTTCAAGGTCGGCGGCGAATACAACATGGTGAACAGCGTTTCGGCCAACGTCTCCACCGACAACCAGACGGGTCTGAAGACCTATTCCATCGAGAAAATCGAATACGGCATCGGATTGGAGTTCCAGCCGGTGGTCCTGTCACCCGGCCGCATCAGCCTGAAGGTGCGGACTGCCGTTTCCGAGCCGACAACCGAGGGATCGGTTTCGCTGTCCGACGGCGGGACAAGCCCCGGTATGAACGCTTTGTCGCTGCGTAAGCGCCTGGCCGATACGACGGTGGAACTGCCTTCCGGCGGTTCGATGATGATCGCAGGCCTTGTCCGCGACGACGTCAGGCAGGCCGTCAATGGATTGCCCGGACTGACCAAGATTCCGGTCCTCGGCGCGCTCTTCCGCAGCCGCGACTTCGTGCGCAACGAGAGCGAGCTCGTCATCATCATCACGCCCTATCTGGCGCGGCCAGTGGCGCGCAACGAATTGGCCAAGCCCGACGATAATTTCAATGCGCCGAGCGACGGCGCCGGCATGTTCCTCGGTCGCGTCAATCGCGTCTACGGCACCATGCAGACCGATAGGCCACCTGGCCGTTACCACGGCGTCGTCGGCTTCATCTACAAGTGAGCGGGAAAGCGGACATGTCGAACTCAACAACGAAGGCGATGACGATCGCAGCGGCACAATCCGGCCGCGGACGATTCCGCGGGGCGTCTCCGGTCCTGGCGATCGCCCTTGCGGCGTCGCTCACCGGATGCGCCAACTTCCATCGCGACAGTGTGACGGTGGGCTCCATTCCGGACGACTACCGCACCAATCATCCGATCGTTATCGCCGAGAAGAACCAGAAGATCGACCTCCCGGTCGGCGCCGGTGATCGCGGCATGACGGCTTCGCAGCGCGACACTCTGCTCGGCTTCCTCGACGGCTACGACAGGAGCGCCGCGCCGGCGCTGACGATCGCGGCCCCGGTTGGTTCCGCGAACCAGGCCGCCGCTCAGGCCGCGAGCCGCGATTTCGCCAGGCTTGCGATGGCCGCAGGCGTCAAGCGCAACAATATCATCATGACCTCCTATCAGTCGGCCGTGCCCGAGGCTTCGGCGCCGGTCCGCGTGGCCTTCGTGGCGGTGAGGGCACAGACCGACAAATGCGGGCGTTGGCCCGAGGATCTGACCCAGACTTCCGAGAACAAGCACTACGCCGATTTCGGGTGCTCCTATCAGAACAACCTCGCCGCCCAGATGGCCAATCCCAACGATCTGCTCGGGCCACGCAAGCAGTCCGACATCGATGCCGAAAATCGCGGCGCGGTGATCGACGTCTACCGGGCGAGAGGCATTTCGGATGAGTTCCTCGGCAATTCGGAAGTGACTTACTGAGCCCGCGCCGGATCACGGAAAGAGCATGACGATGAGCAACCTTGCCTACGACACGCCTGCGGATCCCGGCGATCTTTCGCAACAGGACATCGCCGCCATGCAGGCGCTGCGCCCGGTGCCGCGCATCTCGATCCAGGCTTTCTGCGAGACCGAAGGCGTCGCAAATCCGATCGGGCGCGCCGGCGAGGATCGTCGCATGGCCAAGGCCCATCTCAAGGTCCATATGGGCGGCATCGCCACCGCGATCGAATTCTACCAGTCGGCGCCGACGCCAAACCTGATCCTGCTGGAATCGCGCAGCGAGCCGAAACAGCTGCTGGAGCAGCTCGCTCAGCTCGCCGAATATTGCGATCCGACCTCGAAGGTCGTGGTCATCGGCCATTACAATGATGTCGGACTCTACCGGGAGCTTATCCGTTCGGGCATTTCCGAATATGTCATCGCGCCGGTCTCGATGACCGATATCGTCAGCGTCGTCTCGTCGATATTCGTCGATCCCGAGTCCGATCCGATCGGCCGCTCCATCGCCTTCATCGGCGCCAAGGGCGGCGTCGGCTCCTCGACGATCGCCCACAACGTCGCCTGGGCGATGTCGTCCTTGTTCAAGTCCGAAGTCGTCGTCGCCGATCTCGATCTCGCCTTCGGCACCGCCAATATCAACTTCGACCGGGACCCCGCGCAGGGCATCGCCGAGGCGGTGTTTTCGCCCGAGCGCGTCGATGAGGTCTATCTCGACCGGCTGCTCGCGCAATGCGCCGAGCATTTGTCGCTGCTGGCGGCACCCTCCACGCTCGAGCGCGTCTATGATTTCGATCCGGACGCCTTCTCCCAGGTCATCGAAACGGCGCAGCGCAGCGCGCCCTTGCTCGTGCTCGACGTCCCTCACGTCTGGAGCGGTTGGACCAAGAGCACGCTGATCAAGGCCGACGAGATCGTCATCACGGCCACGCCAGAACTCGCCAATCTGCGCAACACCAAGAATATGGTCGACATGCTGAAGCGGCTGCGTCCGAACGATCCGCCGCCGAAGCTGATCATCAATCAGGCGGGCGTTCCCAAACGACCGGAGATCGCGGCATCGGATTTTTCCGAACCGCTCGGCATCTCGCCGATGGCGGTGATCAATTTCGAGCCGCTGCTATTCGGCAACGCGGCCAACAACGGCCGCATGCTCGGCGAAATGGACGCCAAGAGTCCGATCGTCGGCACGATCAACGAAATAGCGCATGTGCTGACAGGGCGCAGCGAGATCAAGGCGAAGAAGAAGGCAAGCCTTGGCGCCATCCTCGGCAAGCTTTCACGCAGCAAGAAGTGACGCTCACTGAGCGGCATCGGGTAGTCGATCATGTTTGGTAAAAGAGGCACAGACGACGGCAGCCGGGCAGCTCCCGAATTCCGTCCGCCAGCACCTCCTCCGGCCGCTCCCGCTCCGGCTGGGACGATCGCTGTCGATCGGCCGGCCGCGCCCGCGCCGAGCACGCCCGCCGCGTCCCCCGTTCGCCGTCCGGTGGAGGCGCCGCCGATGGCGCCCGAGCCGCCGAAAAGGGTCCAGCGCGAGCGCAGCGAAACCTACTATGACACCAAGAGCCAGGTGTTTTCCGCGCTCATCGACACGATCGATCTTTCGCAGCTCGCCAAGCTCGATCCGGAAAGCGCGCGCGAGGAAATCCGCGACATCGTCAACGACATCATCGCGATCAAGAATTTCGCGATGTCGATCTCCGAGCAGGAAGAGCTGCTCGAGGATATCTGCAACGACGTGCTCGGCTATGGGCCGCTGGAGCCGCTGCTCGCGCGCGACGACATCGCCGACATCATGGTCAACGGTTCAAAGAACGTCTACATCGAAGTCAACGGCAAGGTCGAACCGACCAGCATTCGCTTCCGCGACAACCAGCAACTGCTCAACATCTGCCAGCGCATCGTCAGCCAGGTCGGCCGCCGCGTCGACGAATCGAGCCCGATCTGCGACGCGCGCCTTCCCGACGGCTCGCGCGTCAACGTGATCGCGCCGCCGCTGTCGCTTGATGGCACCGCGCTCACCATCCGCAAGTTCAAGAAGGACAAGCTGACGCTCGACCAGCTGGTCAAGTTCGGCGCCATCTCGCCGCAAGGCGCGGAGATCCTGAAGATCATCGGCCGCGTCCGCTGCAACGTCGTCATCTCGGGCGGTACCGGCTCGGGCAAAACGACGCTGCTCAACTGCCTGACCAACTACATCGATCGCGAGGAGCGGGTCATCACCTGCGAGGACTCGGCCGAGCTGCAGCTGCAGCAGCCGCACGTGGTGCGTCTCGAAACCAGGCCGCCCAATCTCGAAGGCGAGGGCGAGGTGACCATGCGCGATCTCGTCAAGAACTGCCTGCGCATGCGGCCCGAACGGATCATCGTCGGCGAGGTGCGCGGACCGGAAGTGTTCGACCTTCTGCAGGCGATGAACACCGGCCATGACGGCTCGATGGGAACGATCCACTCCAACAGCCCGCGCGAATGCCTGAACCGTATTGAATCGATGATCGCCATGGGCGGTTATTCACTGCCGCAGAGGACGGTGCGCGAGATCGTCGTCGGCTCGGTGGACGTGATCATCCAGGCGGCTCGTCTGCGCGACGGCTCGCGCCGCATCACCCACATCACCGAGGTGATCGGCATGGAAGGCGACGTCATCATCACCCAGGACCTCGTCCTCTACAACATCAAGGGCGAGGACGCGAGCGGCCGTCTGATCGGCGAGCATGTCTCCACCGGCATCGGCCGGCCGCATTTCTGGGATCGTGCCCGCTACTATGGCGAGGAGCAGCGCCTCGCCAACGCGCTCGAGGCCATGGAGAAACGCGCTGACTAGAGCAATTCCAGGAAAAGTGCGTAGCGGTTTTCCGTCCGGAATTGCGTAAAAACAAATACTTAGAGCGGGTCAGCGCTTTTGTAAAAAGCTGAACCGCTCTGGTGCATCTGGAGGTGTAGGGGCCCCGGTCGATGTTCGGAATTGACACCACGGTTCTGGCTTTCGTCGTGCTCGCGGGCCTCAGCGCCGGCGCGATAGCCTATGCCTTCCTGTTCAAGCGCATCGATAACGAGAAGCAGGCCGGCAAGCGCCTTGAAACGATCAAGACGGCCGAGACCGACCGATCGGTGGTGAAGGCTACGCGCGACCGCGCCGCGGAAGCGGTCAGACGGCGCAAGACGCTTCAGGATTCGCTCAAGCAGCTCGATGAAAAGCAGAAAACCAATGACCGCAACGTCAAGAAACCGCCGCTGAGGGCCCAGATCCGCCAGGCCGGCATGACCGTCTCCCTCGAGCGCTTCTACATCTACTCGGTGATCTGCGGCATCGTGCTTACGATCCTCGCCTTTCTTGCCGGCGCGCCGTTGCTGGTTCTGCCCGGCGCTCTCTTGGCCGGAGCCCTCGGCCTGCCGCGCTGGTTCGTCTCGTTTCGTCGCGCGCGCCGGGTGAAGGCCTTCCTGGAGGAATTCCCGAATGCCCTCGACATCATCGTGCGTGCGGTGAAGTCTGGTCTGCCGCTCAACGACGCGATCCGCCTGATCGCCAATGAATCCCCGGAGCCGGTCCGCTCCGAATTCCGCCGTATCGTCGATTCCCAGCAGATGGGTATGTCGATCCCCGATGCCACGATGCGCATGTCCGAGACCATGCCATGCACCGAGGCCGGCTTCTTCGGCATCGTCATCCAGATCCAGTCGCAGGCCGGCGGCAATCTCTCCGAAGCGCTGGGCAACCTTTCGCGCGTGCTGCGCGACCGCAAGAAGATGAAGGCCAAGGTACAGGCGCTGTCGATGGAAGCAAAGGCATCCGCCGTCATCATCGGCGCCCTGCCGTTCGTCGTCGCCTTTCTCGTCTATCTGACAAGTCCGAACTACATCATGCCGCTATTCACCACCAGCGTCGGCAATCTGATCCTCGGCTGCTCCGGCGTCTGGATGTCGATCGGCATCCTGGTGATGCGCAAGATGATGAACTTCGAAGTGTAGGGACGCGGATCCAATGACAGACCAGGTCGTCAAGACGCTAACCGATCCTTCGTTTCTTATCGCGCTCCTGGTCGGCATCGCGGTTTTTGCGACCGTCTTCACGCTCATGCCTGCGCTTGGCGGCAATCAGCTCAAGGCGCGCATGAAAACCGTGGCGCTCGAGCGTGATGAGCTGCGCGCCAAGCAGCGTCAGCGGCTCGCCAATGAAGCCGATCGCCGCCGCAAGGGTTTGCGCGAGGAACAGTCGATCGGCATGCGCAACATCGTCGAACGGCTGGATCTCAAGCGCGCGCTTGCCGACGAAGGCACGCTGCAGAAGCTGAAAGTCGCGGGCTTCCGCGGCCAGAATCCGCTGACGCGCTTCCTGTTCTTTCGTCTGATCCTGCCCTTCGTCGGATTCGCGCTCGCGGCGATCTATCTGTTCCTTCTCGGCGGTCTGGCGCAGCAGCCTGCCTTCATCAAGCTGTTCGTCTGCATTCTTGTCGCCTATGGCGGCTTCTATGCGCCGATCCTCTACGTCAACAACCGCGCCACCAAGCGCAAGCAGTCGATCCAACTGGCGTGGCCGGACGCGCTCGACCTGATGCTGATCTGCGTCGAATCCGGCATGTCGGTGGAAGCAGCGCTTCGCAAGGTCGCCGACGAGATCGGTACTCAGTCCGTCGCCCTCGCCGAGGAATTCGTGCTCACCAATGCCGAGCTCTCCTATCTGCAGGACCGCAGGGTCGCTTACGAGAACCTGGCAAGCCGCACCGGCCTGGATTCCGTGAAGGCGGTGACCCAGGCCCTGGTCCAGGCGGAGCGCTACGGCACGCCGGTGGCGCATGCGCTGCGCGTGCTCGCCTCAGAAAGCCGCGACATGCGTATGAATGCGGCCGAAAAGAAGGCCGCAGCACTGCCGCCGAAGCTCACCGTGCCGATGATCCTCTTCTTCCTGCCGGTTCTGTTCGCCATCATTCTAGGGCCGGCCGGCATCCAGGTCAGCCAGCGCGGCATCTTTGGCGATCAGCACAATTCCAGCAGCCAATAGGCGAAGCCATCGAAGTCATGACAGAAGCCGCGTGGCAGGCGCCGCGCGGCTTTGCTGTCTGGCCCAGCCTTGAAGCAATTCCAGGAAAAGTGTGTAACGGTTTTCCGTCCGGAATTGCGGAAAAAACAAACAGCTAGAGCAACTCGCGGTTTCCGTAGAACGATGACCTCTGTAGGTGCCGGGCAGTCAGTTGGTCGCGACCTTCGCCTTGCCCTTGTCCTGATCCTTGAGTTGGCTCCAGGCATTCTGCTGCGCAAGCATCTGGCGCAGATAGGCGATATTGGCCTGCGCCTGCTCCGGCGAAAGCTCCTGCGAGGCGATCTTTTCGGCCTCGTCGAAACGACCCTGCAGGCCGACGACCAGCGCCAGGTTCTGCCGCACCCGGCTGTCGGCGTTGGGTTGCTGCGCGGCCGAGCGCATATAGGTCTCGGCGGTGCGCAGATCCCCCTCCAGCACATAGGACATGCCGAGATTGGAAAGGATCGAGGGTTCGTTCGGCTTGAGCTCGAGCGCCTTCCGGTAGTCCTGACGTGCCTCGTCCCGCTGCCCCATCTGGTCGAGGATGGCGGCTTCCGCCGAAACCAGGCGCCAGTCCGGATATTCCGGCGTCTGCGCGCGGCGCACCGCATCGAGCGCCTGCTCGAACTGCCCGTTGGCGGCAAGCGCCTTGCCGTAGGCGGCGAGGACGTCGCGGTCCTTGGGGTAGGCGATCGCGAGCTTGCGCATCACCGCCAGCGACTGGTCGGCGTCGCCATCCATCTGCAGCGCCGCGGCATAGTTGGTGGCGATGCGTTTGTCGTTCGGGTTCCTGGCGTAGGATTCGCCGAGCCTGGTCGTGGCGCTGTGCAGTTCGCTGGCCGACATCGTTTCCAGGGGCCGGTTGTCGGAGCGGGAAATGGAGCCGGTCGTGAACTTGCTGGTACTGCCGCAGCCGGCCACGCTGGCCGCCAGCACCGCCATCAATGCCGTGGTGACCAGACGCTTGCTTGTGAAGGTCAACGCTTTGATCGGCATCGGCGCCTATCTCCATTCCTGCGCGGCCATTAAGCTGGCCGTCTTCCCTCCCACAGAAATATTCTGTTAACCCTAACGGATCGTTAAGAAGCCGACTCGCCGTGCCGGCCGGAGACCATCGAATGCCTGTCGAACTTATTGACCAGAAACCGGAAGCAGCCTTGCCAGTCTACCTGGTGGGAAAGGATGGCCTCGACGGCACTGGCCCTTCCCCTTCCGTCATCGCTTGGGCACGGGCCAACGGCTTTTCCGGCGAGGCGGGCCGCACGCTCGTTCTGCCGGCCGAAGGTGGCGGTCTCGCCGGCGCGCTGTTCGGCACCGGCGACGGCGAGAGCCAGCTTGCCGTGGGCGCCCTGGCGCGGTCGCTGCCCGAGGGCGAATGGCATTTCGCCCAGGAGCTGCCAGCGCCCGATCTTGCGGCGCTGGCCGTCGTCCTCGGCGGCTACGCCTTCACCCGCTACGGTAAGAAACCCGGCAGGGCGTTGCGCTTCGTGCTGCCGTCGGGCGCCGACGGCGCGCATGTGCGCCGCACCGCCGAGGCTATTTTCCTGACGCGCGACCTCGTCAACACGCCGACGAGCGACATGGGGCCGGATGAGTTGGAGGAGGCCGTCCAGGCATTGGCAGCCGGGCACGGCGCCGACGTCTCCGTCGTCAAGGGTGACGATCTCCTGGCGCGGAATTTTCCGATGATCCATGTTGTCGGCCGCGCCTCGGCCGGCGCGCCGAGGCTGATTGACATGACCTGGGGCCCGAGCGACGCGCCGAAGGTGACGCTGGTCGGCAAGGGCGTCTGCTTCGACACCGGCGGCCTCGACATCAAGCCGTCGTCGGGCATGCTGCTGATGAAGAAGGACATGGGCGGCGCCGCCAACGTGCTGGGTCTCGCCTCGATGATCATGGCGGCGAAACGGAATGTGCGGCTGCGCGTGCTGATCCCTGCGGTCGAGAATTCGATCGCCGGCAATGCCTTCCGGCCTGGCGACGTGCTGAGGAGCCGCAAGGGCATAACGGTGGAGATCGGCAACACCGATGCTGAAGGCCGGCTGGTGCTGGCCGACGCTCTGGCGCTTGCCGACGAGGAAAGGCCGGCCCTGCTGTTCGACATGGCGACCTTGACCGGAGCGGCCCGTGTTGCGCTCGGCCCCGATCTGCCGCCCTTCTATACCGGCGACGAGGCACTGGCGTCCGACCTGGCTGCGGCTTCGCTTGCTGTCGAGGATCCGCTGTGGCGCATGCCGCTGTGGCGTCCCTATGACGCGAAGCTTTCCTCGAAGATCGCCGACGTCAACAATGTCACGACGGACGGCTTCGCCGGATCGATCACGGCGGCGCTCTTCCTCAAGCGCTTTGTCGAGAAGACGCCCGGATGGGCGCATCTCGACATCTTCGCCTGGAACCCGAGTGATCGCCCATACGGCTTGACCGGGGGTGAAGCGCAAGGCATTCGCGCGCTGGAACGAGTGATCTCGAAGCGCTTCGGGTGAGTGTGACGAGAAAACTGGCAAAAGCCGCCGCGGACTGAAACGGAAGCGAAACAATTTGCCGTCATGCTTGGCAAATGTCGATCTCGATGCGCCCGAGCCAGGCCTTGCGACTGTGGCAGCAGGTATTGCTGTCGCAGGTGCGCGACGACGCGCCCGACCTCACCATGCGCCAGACCGCCATCCTGCTCACCATCTACCTCGATCCGCCGCCGCATACGGTGCGCGGGCTGGCCGCGAGGCTCAACGTCACCAAGCCGGTCATTACCCGCGCGCTCGACACGATGGGCGCGCTGAAGCTGGTCTCGCGCCACCGCGACGAGCTCGACAAGCGCAACGTGCTGATCCGGCGCACCGTGGAGGGCGCGCTCTTTGTCGAGCGCTTCGGCGATGGTATCGTCGCAAAGGCGCATGGGCTGCCATCTGACCGATAACTCGTCTGTTTGACCGATTAACCCATTTGACTGGACTACCGATTTGACCGCCAGGGATGCCCGCCTTCACGCCTTTCGTTCCGATCTCGCCGATGCCAGGCTGAAGGGGGAAGTCGCCGCCGATCGCTTTGTCGCCGGCCGCCCGGCGCGGATCACCACCGCCGTCGCCGACCTGCGCAAGGCGCCGCGCCCCGATGCCGGCATCAACACGCAGGCGCTGTTCGGCGACGACGTGCTGGTCTTCGAGGTTGCGGAAGGCTGGGCCTGGGTGCAGGCCGAGCGCGACGGCTATGTCGGCTATGCCGCCGACAATGTACTCGGCGCACGTGAGCATGCGCCCACCCACATCGTCTCCGTGCCGCGCACCTTCCTCTATCCCGGACCGGACCTGCGCTTCCCGATCGGCGGGCAACTGTCGATGGGCTCCGCGGTGACGGTTACGGGTTCCGCCGAAACGCGCGGCACGCACTACGCGCTGCTGCCATCCGGCCAGGCCGTCATTGCCCGCCATCTGCGGCCGCTCGCCGAGGTTGCAGACGACTTTGTGACGGTCGCCGAAAGCTTCCTCGGCACGCCATACCTCTGGGGCGGCGTCTCCGGCTTCGGCATCGACTGCTCCGGCCTCGTGCAACTGTCGATGCGCATGGCCGGCAAGGATGTGCTGCGCGACTCCGACATGCAGGCGGCATCGATCGGGACGCCGCTCGAGCCGCGCACTGAGTATTCCGGGCTGCAGCGCGGCGACCTCGTCTTCTGGAAGGGCCACGTCGCGATCATGACCGACGCGAAGGACATGATCCACGCCAATGGCCACACGATGCTGGTCTCGCGCGAAGGGCTGAAGGATGCCGTCGAGCGGATCGGCTATCTCTATGGCGGCCCGACCGGGTTCCGCAGGCCTTAGCGCCGCCCTAACCTCTCCCATGGGAGAGAAGTCGGATTGCCCCGATTTGCTCTTCGCAAGTCGGCTGGCAATCTGGATGAGGGGTAAGTAGCGCCAAGCTGGATCACCCTCATTAGTCTCGGCGCTGCGCGCCGGGCCACCTTCTCCCACACGGGGAGAGGGGAAGAATGATCCCCTTTTGTTCCGATTTTCCTTGGCGATCGCTTGCCAGCGCGCTACCTCTTTGCGCGTGACAGAGCAGCCGCGCCTCGCCGAACAGAATGTCGCCGTCCTTCTCCCCGAGCCGTTCGTAAAATGGTTCGCTGCAAAAGGCTGGTCGCCGCGCGCCCACCAGCTCGAACTGCTGGCGAAGGCTCAAGCCGGCCAATCGGCGCTGCTGATCGCGCCGACCGGCGCCGGCAAGACGCTGGCCGGATTCCTGCCCTCGCTTACCGAGCTCGCCAGACGTCCGCGCCGCAAGCCCGGTGCTGCGCATCGTGGCATCCACACGCTCTACATCTCGCCGCTGAAGGCGCTGGCCGTCGACATCGAGCGCAATCTCGGCAAGCCGGTCGAGGAGATCGGACTGCCGGTGACCATCGAGACCCGTACCGGCGACACGCCCTCGCACAAGCGCCAGCGGCAACAGCTCGCACCGCCCGACATCCTGCTCACCACGCCCGAACAGCTCGCTCTTCTGATTGCCTCCGCCGCCGCCAGGCGCTTCTTCGAGGATTTGCGTTATGTCGTCCTCGACGAATTGCATTCGCTCGTCACCTCGAAGCGCGGGCATCTTTTGGCGCTAGGCCTGGCGCGGCTGCGCACCTTCGTCCCTGAGCTGCAGACCATCGGCCTGTCGGCTACGGTCGCCGAGCCGGATGAGTTGCGGCGCTGGCTGGTCAGCCAGGCTTCCCCTGAGGCCATGTCCGAGTTAATCGTCGTGACAGGCGGCGCCAAGCCCGACATCTCCATTCTCGATTCCGAAGAGCGGGTGCCATGGGCTGGCCATTCCGCCCGCTACGCCACTCCGGAGATCTATCACGAGGTCAAGCGGCACAAGACGACGCTGCTCTTTGTCAACACGCGCAGCCAGGCCGAGCTGCTGTTTCAGGAGCTGTGGCGCGTCAACGACGACACGTTGCCGATCGCCTTGCATCACGGCTCGCTCGACGTCGCCCAGCGGCGGCGGGTCGAGAAGGCGATGGGCGAAAACGCCTTGCGCGCTATCGTCGCCACCTCGACATTGGACCTGGGCATCGACTGGGGCGATGTCGATCTGGTCGTGCATGTCGGCGCGCCGAAGGGGGCCAGCCGCCTGGCACAGCGCATCGGCCGCGCCAACCACCGCATGGATGAGCCATCGAAGGCGATCCTGATCCCGGCCAACCGGTTTGAGGTGCTTGAATGCCGTGCCGCGCTCGACGCCAACTATCTCGGCGCGCAGGACACGCCGCCTTTGGTCAATGGCGGGCTCGACGTGCTGGCGCAGCATGTGCTCGGCTGCGCCTGCGGTGCCCCGTTCCACGCCGACGCGCTGTTTGACGAGGTGAGATCGGCTGCGCCCTATGTCAGCCTAGACCGCCCGACATTCGACCGGGTCATCGACTTCGTCGCCACCGGCGGATACGCGCTGAGAAACTACGAGCGCTACGCCCGTATCCGCCAAACCAAGGAAGGCTTGTGGCGAGTATCCAATCCCCGCGTGGCGCAACAGTACCGGCTCAATGTCGGGACCATCATCGAAGTGCCGGCCCTCAACGTTCGTTACGTCCAGGCTGGAAGCAAGGGCGCGGCCTCGCGCGGCGGCAGAGTCTTGGGAAAGATCGAGGAAGCGTTTCTCGAGACCTTGACCTATGGCGACACTTTCATGTTCGCCGGAAGGGTTCTGCGCTTCGAGGGTATCCGCGACAATGAGTGCTTCGTGTCGAATGCTCCCGGAAGCGAAGCAAAGGTCCCCTACTATGGCGGCGGCAAATTCCCGCTTTCGACTTATCTCGCCGAGCAGGTGCGCGCCATGCTCGACGATCCGCAGCGCTGGAAGAAGCTGCCCGAGCAGGTGGCCGATTGGCTGCGGTTTCAGGCCGATAAATCCGTCCTGCCGAAACGGGACGATCTGCTGATCGAAACCTTTCCACGCGGAAACCGGCACTATCTTGTAGCCTATCCGTTCGAAGGCAGACTCGCGCATCAGACGCTGGGCATGCTGCTGACGCGCCGCCTGGATCGAGCGGGCGCCAAACCGGTCGGCTTTGTTGCCACCGACTATGCGTTGGCGATTTGGTCGCTGGCCGACATGGGCTGGATGTTCAAAAACAAAAAACCATCGCTGGCTGCGCTCTTCGATCAGGACATGCTCGGGGACGATCTCGAGGCATGGTTTGCCGACAGTTGGCTGCTCAAGCGCACCTTCCGCAACTGCGCGCTGATTTCCGGACTGATCGAGAAACGTCATCCCGGCAAGGAGAAAAGCGGCCGCCAGGTCACCGTCTCGACAGACCTGATTTATGACGTGCTGCGCAGCCACGAGCCCGACCACATCCTGCTCCAGGCGACGCGTGCCGATGCAGCGACCGGGTTGCTCGATGTCAGCAGACTTGCCGAGATGCTCTCGCGCATCCGCGGTCGAATCGTGCATAAGGACCTGGAACAGATATCGCCGCTAGCCGTGCCGATCATGCTCGAAATCGGCAAGATGCCGGTGCATGGCGAGGCGGATGAAACGCTGTTGATGGATGCCGCCACCCTCGTTGAAGAGGCCATGGGGCCGAAGATGGCCGACTGAGAGAAGGCAAGAGGGGATGAATTTTTCGCTGTCGCGCGCAACGCTGGTCGCCGAGGCCGACTTCGTCGGCATCGCCGGCGAACGCGCGGTTTGCGACCGGCGCGGCGTGCTCTATTTCCCCGATCTGCGGCTGCTTGCGGTCTCCGACCTGCATCTCGAAAAGGGCTCGTCTTTCGCCAGGCGCGGCGCGCTGATCCCGCCTTATGACACAGGTGCGACCTTGCTGCGGCTGCAGGCCGTGATCGCCGACTACGGTCCGCGGATCGTTGTCAGCCTTGGCGACTCCTTCCACGACGGCGGCGGCGCCGAGCGCATGCATCTAAGCTTCCGCGAGCGGCTGGAGGCGATGATGGCCGGCCGCGACTGGTTCTGGGTTGCCGGCAACCATGATCCGGATGCTCCCGCCGACCTGCCTGGCGAGACGGTGAGGGAACTCGCCATCGGTTCGCTTGTCTTCCGCCATGAGCCATCCAAGCTGCGGGTGGAGGGCGAGATCGCCGGCCATCTGCATCCCTGCGCCCGCATCGTCCAGCGCGGGCGCTCGGTCAGGCGGCGCTGTTTCGCCGGTGACGGCGGCCGCATGATCATGCCGGCCTTCGGCGCCTATACCGGCTCGCTCAACGTGCTCGACCGCGCCTATGCCGGACTGTTCCGCCTGGAAACGCTTGTTGCCTACATGCTGGGTGCGGAGCGCATCTTTGCCATTTCCGGCTCGATGCTGCGGCCGGGCTGAAGCGGCTTCATCTGCCGTAATAGAGCGTGACGGTGTGCTTTGCCTCGGCGAAAAACAGCCAGCGTTCGACCAGCATGCCCGCGAACTGAAAGAACGCTGCAAGCAGTGATGCGGCTGCTGCGAAAGGCCGTGGCAAGGCGAAGGCGATCACGAGCAAGATGGCCGGCACGGCGAAGGCCAGCACCTGCGTGATGCGCCTCAGCTTCGCCCTATGTTTTCGCGCAATGCGAAAACCCATCTCCTTGAGCAGGTAGTTTTCTTCGGTGTGCGGCCATTCGATGGACCGCACCGTGCCGCCGGCCAGGCCGGTCGCCGTGTTGGCCGTGGTCGGGATTTCCAGCCGGTCGTTGTAGTGCCAAGTCGCAAGCTTCCAGCCCCACCCTGCGAGCGTGGCAAGCAGCGCGCCGACCAGAACCACGGTTGATCCGGTGCCGAAGCTTCGCAGCAGGCCGTTGAGCAGCAAGCCACCCGTCATTACCGAGAAGATAAGATAAGCCGGCAAAGTATAACGGCTGTGCCACTGCGCGATCGGTTTCAGCGAGGCATAGATCATTCCGGTCGTACAGACTGTCACGACGGCGCCGGCGGCAGCCAGCAGACCAACGATGGCGACCCAACCGCCGCTTTTGCCCATCAGCACCCAGCCAATGCCGAACAGCCCGGCCGGGATGAAGGTCGCGACCGAGGCGACCCCTTCGCGCGACAGCCAGGAGCTTCGCCATTGCGAGAAGGCGCGCCAGGCGCGTTCAGGACGGCCGAGATGGCCGGTCGAGGAGAGCAGGCCGGCCGCGATCAAGCCAAGCGAAAGCGCCATGCCGACCAGCCCGAGCCAGAAATCGGGCGCGATGAATCCCAGCCCGCCAAGAACGCCGAGCAGCGCCAGCAGGCCGTAACCGGCCCCGGTGGCGGTGGTGAAGAAAACGACGGAATAGGCGGGATGCATGGCTGCGTGAATTCAGTTCGAAAGCATGCGGTCGATCCAGCCGAGGAAGCCTCCGTCGGCCCGGATCGGTTCCAGCGCCGGCGCGTCGACCTTCGCCGCGCGCTCGGTGCGGGCACGCGGTGGCAGGTATTTGTTGGTCGGCTTGTAGCCAAGCTCGGGCATCAGCTCGACGCCGCCACGCTCGTCTACCAGGTGCGAGATTGCCGAGGCGGGATCGCCCAGATCGCCGAAATGCCGGGCGCTGGTCGGGCAGGCGGCGACGCAGGCTGGCACGCGGTCCTCTGCCGTCAGATTGTCGTTGTAGATGCGGTCGACGCACAGCGTGCATTTCTTCATCACGCCGACATCCGTATCGAATTCGCGCGCGCCATAGGGACAGGCCCAGCTGCACAGCTTGCAGCCGATGCACTTGTCCTCGTCAACCAGCACGATGCCGTCGGAGGCGCGCTTGTAGGAGGCGCCGGTCGGACAGACGGTGACGCAGGCTGGCTGCTCGCAATGCAGGCAGGAGCGCGGGAAGTTCACCGTGCGGCCGCCATGTTCGGTCGTGTGCTCATAGCTGTGCACGCGGTTGAACCAGACGCCGTCGACACGCCCGCCATACGGCTCGATGTCGGTCAGCGGCGCCATGTGTCCGCCGGTGTTCCATTCCTTGCAAGCGGTAACGCAGGCCTGGCAGCCGACGCAGGTGTCGAGGTCGATGACGAGGCCGAGCTTCTTCTCGGTTTGGGCGGGAAGGCAGGTCATTCGGCGGCTTCCCTTTTTATGCGGAATCCATCGCCGAAGCGAAGCACATCCGGTGACGGCTCGAAATTTGGCGGCTGCCGCAAGCGCTCGAATTGCGGCTCGGTGAAGCCGGCCTCTTCCGCGGCGCATTTGGCGATACGCACGCGCACGTCGAACCATGCCGCCTGTCCGGTGACGGGGTCGGAGTTCGAATAGCGCTTGCCCTTGACGGTGGCTGCGGTCTGGTCGCCGATGATGTGATTGAGCAGGAAGCCGCGATTGCTCTCTGCGGCGTCGTCCTTCAGGCCCCAGCTGCCGCGCCGCTTGCCGATCGCGTTCCAGGTCCAGACCGTGTCCGGGTTGACGCCGTCGATCAGCTTGATCTGCCCCTTCACGCGGCCGTTGATGCTTTCGATCCACACCCAGTCGTCGTCGGCCAGCCCAAGCCTCGCTGCGGTCTCCCGGTGCACGAACAGCCGGTTCTGGCTGGTGATTTGTCTCAGCCACGCATTCTGCGAGCCCCAGGAATGGTACATGTGCATCGGCCGCTGCGTCAGCGCATGCAGCGGATATTTCTGGAGATCGACGGCGTCGTCCTCGAAGGGCGCGTACCAGAACGGCAGCGGGTCCATATAGGCTTCGATCCGGTCGCGCTCGGCCTCCGGCGGCTGCACCTTGCCATGACCGCGCGCGGCGAGGCGAAAGCGCTGCATCGGCTCCGAATAGAGCTGAAAGATGATCGGATCGGCCTTGGAGATGAATCCCATCTGCACGGCAAAGTCGAGATAGGCGCGGTTGCCCATCTTGTAATAGCGCTGGTCGTCGGCGAACCCGTGGTGCCAGAAACCGCCATTGTCGATGTAGCGCTGCAACTGGTCCGGGTTCACCTCGCCCTTGCCGATCGCGTCGCCGTTCTTACCGCGCCAGCCGGCAAGCGGGCCGATGCCGGGCGTGCGCTCGTGGTTGACGATGTAGTCGGCATAGTCGCGGTATTTCGCCGAACCGCCTTCGTTGACAAAGCCGGGCAGGCCGAGCCGCGCGCCGAGCTCGATCAGCACCGACTGGAACGGCCGGACATCCCGGTCCGGCTGCACCACCGGGTGACGGATGGCATCGCCCGGCCCGTCGGCATGGCTGATCGGCCGGTCGAGCAGGCTGATGCAGTCGTGCCGCTCGAGATAGGTCGTGTCGGGCAGCACCAGGTCGGCGAACGGCACCGTCTCGGAATAATAGGCGTCGGAATAAATGATGAAGGGGATCTTGTAGTCGCCCGCCTCGTCCTTGTCGGTGAGCATACGAACCGTCTCGACGGTATTCATCGAGGAGTTCCAGGCCATGTTCGACATATACATCATCAGCGTGTCGATCGGATAAGGATCGCCGGCCCAGGCATTGCGGATGACGCTGTGCATCAGGCCGTGGGCCGCAAGCGGCGCCTCCCAGGAATAGGCCTTGTCGATGCGGATCGGTGTGCCGACCTCGTCGACGAGCAGATCGTCGGGCCCTGAGACGAAGCCGAGCGGCATACCCTCCAGCGGCGTCATCGGGCGGACGTTCTTGCCTGCGGGCTTTGGCCCCGGCGGCGCGCAACGCGGATAGGGCGGCTTGAAGCGGAAGCCGCCGGGCACGTCCACCGTGCCGAGCAGAACCTGCAGCAGGTGGATGGCGCGGCAAGTATGAAAGCCGTTGGAATGGGCCGAGATGCCGCGCATGGCATGCATCGACACCGGCCGGCCCTTCATCGTCTCGTGCCGGCGGCCGGCCCAATCGGTCCAGGCGACCGGCAGCTCGATCGCCTGCTCCAAGGCGATATGCGCCAGCTCCGCCGCGATCCGTCGGATGGTGTCGGCGCCGACCCCGCAGCGCTCCGCCACCGCCTCCGGCGAATGGCTTTCGTGCAGGTATCGGTCGGCGATCAGCTGAAATACCGGTGCGCAGCGGCGGCCATTGACCGTGTAGCTGCCGGTCAGTGCTGGTTTGGCATCCGGATCGGCGGCATTGACGGGCGCCTTCGCCACCCTGTCCCAAGCCAACAGGTTGCCGTCATCATCGCGCATGAACAATCCGTCATCGGCGGAACCGGGCTCCTGTACGACAAGCACCGGCGCGTTGGTGTAGCGCAGCAGATAGTCGAGATCTATGCGGCCGGCCTTGAGCAACTCATGGACGAGCGCCAGCACGAACAGTCCGTCCGTGCCGGGTCGTATGCCGATCCAGTCGTCGGCGATCGCGTTGTAACCGGTGCGGCAAGGGTTGATCGACACCACCTTGGCGGCGCGCGCCTTGAGCTTGCCGAGGCCGATCTTGATCGGATTGGAATCGTGATCCTCGGCGACGCCGAACAGCATGAAGTATTTCGTATTGTCCCAGTCGGGCTCGCCGAACTCCCAGAACGAGCCGCCGATCGAGTAGAGCCCACCGGCCGCCATGTTGACCGAGCAGAAGCCGCCATGGGCGGCGAAGTTGGGCGTACCGAACTGGCTCGCCCACCAGCCGGTCAGCGACTGCGACTGGTCGCGCCCGGTGAAAAAGGCAAGCTTTCTCGGATCGGTGCGGCGGACCGCCGACAGCCGCTCGGTGGCGATGGTGAGCGCTTCGTCCCATTCGATCTCGCGAAACTCGCCGGAGCCACGAGGCCCTGTGCGCAGCAGCGGCTTCCTCAGCCGCGCCGGGCTGTAATGCTGCATGATGCCGGCGCTGCCCTTGCCGCAGATCACGCCCCGGTTCACCGGGTGGTCTTTGTTGCCGTTGATGTAGCGCACCTTGCCGTCCTTGATGTGGACGTCGATGCCGCAGCGGCAGGCGCACATGTAGCAGGTGGTTTTGGCGATGCGGTCGGACACGCTCGGCGAGGTCTCGACGCCGTCGCCTTCGTCAGGCGCCTGGCTGTCGGCCAGCGGCCGCTGCGAGGGCGCGGAGTTTGCGCCGCGTGGTTCAGCTAGGCTCATGATCCGCGAACGCTCTTGTCGCTTGCCATCTTGGCCTTGGTCTTCGGGCCGGGCCCGCGCATATAGTGCAGCTCAGGATGGTAGCGGTCGCCGGCGAGCTGCCGCTTCAGCTGGCGGCTCCAATGCGCGAAAAGGGATTTGAAGCGCCCGATCATTTCCAACCTTGGCGGCAGAACGGCCAATTTTTTCCAAGCTCGGGTAAAAAGTTAGAACAAAGCGATTGATCTGTCTAACAAGCCGCTCTTGTAATTCCGATCGATTTTGCTTCTTAGTTGGCCATGACCCTCGATCAGCTTCGCATCTTCGTCGCCGTCGCCGAGCATGGCCACATGACCAAGGCGGCCGACCTGCTCGGCATCTCGCAATCGGCCGCCTCTGCCGCCATCCGCGCGCTTGAAAGCCATCATGGCGTGCGGCTGTTCAACCGGGTCGGCCGCAACATCGAGCTCGCGCAGACCGGCCACCGCTTCCTGCCCGAAGCCAAGGCTGTTCTGGAACGGGCAGCGGCTGCCCACAACGTGCTGGAGCATGTTTCCCAGACCATCACCGGCAGCCTGTCGATATCGGCCAGTCAGACCATCGCCAGCTACTGGCTGCCGAGGCGCCTGGCGTCCTTCCACGAGGCCTATCCGGCGGTGCGCCTGAGCGTCACCATCGGCAACACGCGGCAAGTGGAAACCAATGTGCTGGACGGCCGGGCCGATTTCGGGCTGGTCGAAGGCCGAACCGAGTCCGACATATTGCGGCGCGCCACGGTCGATGAGGATCGCCCCATGCTGGTCGTGGCGGGCTCACATCCCGAGCTTCCGATGACGCCGGCGGGAAACCTCGACATCAGGTCGTTGCGCTGGATCATCAGGGAGGGCGGGTCGGGCACGCGCGAGGCGCTGGAGGATTTCGCGCGCAGTGAAGGGGTTCCGCCGGCCGAGTTGCAGATCTTTCTTGTTCTGCCCAGCAACGAGGCTGTGCGTCAGGCGGTGGAGGCTGGTGCCGGCGCGACCATCATTTCCGAGCTCGTCATTGCGCGCTCGCTGGCGGAAGGCAGCTTGCGATCCGTGCCGGTCGTTCTGCCGAAACGCGATTTCGCCATGATTACCCATCGCGACCGGCAGGCGAGCCTCGCGCAAATGGCGCTCAAGGCGCATCTCACCGGCAAGCAGGACGCGCCGTCAACGGGCAGGGGCTAGAGCAAGGAAGCGTCAGGCGAATTTGCGCCGCGCATCAAGCGCGAGCCCAAGCCCGACCGAGCCGAACATATCGCCTTCGATAACCGAGGCCTGCGGCACCAGCGAAAGGATCCGCCGCTTTGCCAGCGGGATCGCCGTCGAACCGCCGGTGAGGAACACAGCGGTGATGGCCGAAGCGGGAACGCCTGCGTCGGCAATCGTTTGCCTGACCGTCGCGGCCACCCGTTCGATATCGCCGCCGATCGTCTCTTCCAGGCCGGCGCGCGTGATCCCGGCCGCGAAGCGTACGCCGGGCAGCGACACCTTCACCTCGGCCCAGGAATGTTCTGTCAGCGCGATCTTGGCCCGTTCGACCAGGCCGGCCATCGCATGGCCGTAACGATGCTCGACAATGTGGATGAAGCGGTCGACGAGATCGGCGCGCTCGGCTTCGAAGCGGATCTGCTTCAAATCCGACATCGCCTTCGCGGTGTAAATGAGATTGATGCGCTGCCAGGTGGCGAGGTCGATGAAATAACTTGCCGGCAGATTGCGCTTGCCGTCCTTGGTCGGGGTCAGATAGCCGAGCTCGGGCATGATATGGGCGATGCTAAGCAGCCGGTCGAAATCCGTGCCGCCGATATGGATGCCGCGATTGGCCAATATGTCGCCCTTGCGGTCGTCCGAGCGGGCGCGCTCCGGCGAGACGCGCACGATCGAGAAGTCGGAGGTGCCGCCGCCCATGTCGACGATCAGCGCCAGCTCTTCGCGGGCGACATTCTGTTCGTAGTCGAGTGCGGCCGCGATCGGCTCGAACTGGAAGGCGATGTGCTTGAAGCCCTGCGCGCGCGCTGCCTTTTCAAGCTCGCTTTGCGCTTTAGCGTCGGCGTAGGCATCGTCATCGACGAACTGCACGGGGCGGCCGAGCACGACGCGTTCGACCGGGCCGCCGGCATCCTCTTCCAGCCGCTTCTTCAAATGGCTGATGAATAAACCGATGATGTCGGTGAAGCCGATCAGGCGCGCCTTGATGCGCGTCTTCTCGTTGGCGAGCGAGCTGCCGAGAACGCTTTTCAGCGAGCGCATCAGCCGGCCCTCCACGCTGTCGGTGTAGTCGGCGATTGCGCGGCGGCCGAAACAGGTGTGGCCGTCCTCGAAGTTGAAGAAGACGGCGCTCGGCAAAGTGGGCTGTTCGCCCTCCAGCGCCACCAGTTGCGCCCGGCCGTTGCGGATCACGCCCACTGTGGAATTGGACGTGCCGAAATCGATGCCGCCGAATGCTGGATGCATAGCAGCCTCCTGTCATTGGTTTCGTCGCAGCGCATCGCCGGCGTCGAAAAACGCGCCGTCACCCGGTCGCCGGACCGCTCTGCCGAATTGAATGTGTGCTTGTCCCCGAGTTGGGAGGCGGCGACTTATCCCAAATCCGGGAACAGGGGAACCCTCATTCGCGCGAAAAACGTCAATCCTTGCGGAAAACGATGCGTCCGAGCCAGCCGGTGAGCATGGCAAGGGACACGGCGAACACGCCGTAGAGGAAGGAATAGTCGTGCGCGACGCGGAAGATCGACTGTTCGAAACCGGACTTGCGGATTTCGAGCTGGGCCGAGCTCTCCTTCACGAACATGCCGCTCTTGAACAGGAAGGCGCGTGCCTTATGGGTGCCGACCGGGATGTTGGGCGCGAGCCGGACGGTGGCGCGGAACAGGTTCTGCGACAGGAACTGGACGCCCCCGACATTCTCGCTGTAAAGGCCGGTCGCCGTCTTGCGCTCGCGAAGTGCCGAGGTGAATTCCTCGATCGTGATCGGGCTGTCGCTGGGCTCGGCCGGTTGCATGTAGAGGTTCGAAGCGCCGAGCGACAGCTGCTTGTAGCTGTTCGGCTCGGTGATGTCCTGCAGCGGGCGGGTCGTCGCCACCGAGTAGGATACCGGCACGTTCTCGAAAGTCTCCGATTCCAGATTGATCCAGACGCCGAGCACCCTGTCCTTGCGGCGCACGACGACGGGGCGGGCGGGACCCTCCAGCACGACGATGACATCGTAGCGTCCCTGGCGCGCGATCAGCGGATCGGGATTTTCTAGCGAGCCGAAAATGGTGAGGTCAGCGCCGGAAAACCCGGCGGTAATCGAAATGGCGTCGGTCGACAGGCCGATCTGGATGCTTTCCGTCGCCGGCGTCTGTGCCGCCGCCGGCAGTGCTGCGGCAGCGAGCGACAGGATGGCGGCTGCGAACGCTCTCAACGGCCCCATCAGGTCAGGCCCGCGAGCGAATAGCGATTGGGAGGCGTCACGAAGAGGTCGATGGCCAGGCGGATGGCGACGGCCAGAACCAACAGCGCCAGAAGCGCCCGCAACTGCTCGCCCCGCAGCCGCTGGCCCGCTTTGGCGCCATATTGCGCGCCGGCAACGCCGCCCGCCATCAGCAGGAAGGCCAGGATCACGTCGACCGTCTGGTTCGTCGTGGCATGCACCAGCGTGGTGTAGGCCGAGGTGAAGATGATCTGGAACAGCGAGGTGCCGATAACGACGTTGGTCGGCACCTTGAGCAGGTAGATCAGCGCCGGCACCATGATGAAGCCGCCGCCGACGCCCATGATCGACGACAGGAAGCCGATTGCCGCGCCGAGGCCGAGCACCGGGATGATGCTGACGAACAGCTTCGAGGCGCGGAAGCGCATCTTGAACGGCAGCCGGTGGATCCAGTTGTGCTGGCCGGATTTCTTCAGCACCGGCGCCGCGCCGCTGCGCGAGGCGCGCAGCGCGTTGACGCTCTCGACCAGCATCAGCCCGCCAACGGTGCCGAGCAGCGCGACGTAGAGCAGCGAAATGAAGAGGTCCAATTGGCCGAGCCGGCGCAGCAGCGCAAAGACATAGATGCCGGCGGTCGAGCCGACAATGCCGCCGGCCAAAAGCACTCCGCCGAGCTTGAAGTCGAGCGTGCCGCGCTTGAAGTGCGACAGCGCGCCGGAGAAGGAGGAGGCTATGACCTGGTTGGCCCCCGTGGCCACCGCGATCGCCGGCGGGATGTTGTAGAAGATCAGGAGCGGCGTGATCAGGAAGCCGCCGCCGACCCCGAACATGCCCGACAGGAAGCCCACCGCCGCGCCGAAACGAAAACCGTCTCAATCAGTTAACAGGCAAATCTGTGGCAAGCCGTCGCGGAAGCGACGCGCCTGCCGTTATTTGTGCGCAAGCAGCGCCTTGACGAGTGGCGCGTCGATCTCGCCGGTCGGCTTCATCTTGTTGTCGGTCTGAAAGGCCATGATCGCGTTCTTGGTCTTGTCGCCCATCACGCCGTCGGCGCCGCCGGCATCATAGCCGTTCTTATTGAGGATCAGCTGGATGTTCTTCACCGCCTTCTTCATGTCGATGCCGGCGGTGGTCTGCGGCGTGCTGTCCTGCCAGGATTCCGGAATGTCGGCCGAGTTGCTGGCCGCGTTGAGCGGCTTGGCCTTCCACAGGTCCGTGGCGGCGCGCGCCCGCTCGAGCTGCTCGGGCCTGAGCGCATTGGCGATCTCGTCGCGTTTGGCCGCAGCGTCCTTGTCGCCGGTCTTGGCGACGAGAGCGAACCATTTGTAGGATTCCTCCAGGTTCTGCTTCATGCCGACGCCCTTGGCCGAAAGGATGCCGAGATTGAACTGGCTGTCCTTGACGCCGAGGTCGGCCGCCTCCTGGAACCAGTGCGCCGCCGACTCATTGTCGGTCACGCCGTCCGCCGCCATGGCGAACAGAACCGCCAGATTGTGCATGGCGCTGGCGTTGCCCTGTTCCGCCGCGAGTTGGTAATAGGTCTTGGCTTTCTTGATGTCGCGCGCGACGCCGATGCCCTTCTCGTAAAAATTGCCGATGCGGTATTCGGCCGGTGCGAAGCCCAGTTCGGCGGATTTCGCATACCATTTGGCGGCCGCCGCCATGTCTTCCTTGACGCCGCGCGATTCCGCGTAGCGCGAGCCGATCTCGAACAGCGCCTTGGCGTCACCGCCTGCGGCCGCGTCGTGCAGCGCCACCGGACCGATATCGGCCGGGACATCGATCTTGGCGGCCGAACTTGCCGTCTGGCCGCCGCCCGGCGGGACGGTGCCCGTGGTATCGGCGGACGTGGTTGCCGGCGTGCCGGCCGAGGAAGCACCGGCTGCGGAGGCACCGGGCATTGGTGTGCTCGCCGGCGCGCCGATGGTGGGCTGCGCGTCGCCGTCCGTGTCCATGGCAGGCCCGTTCGCAGCCGGAGAGACTGGCTCCGAGGGTGTCGCCGAAGCCATCGGCGCGGGCCGGGCAGGCGCGGACGGAGTCGCCGGAGTAGGCGCCGGTTCGGCTGGCGCCGCGGCCGCGGGCATTTCGGGTGCGGATGGTTGAAAGGCGGCCTGTGGCGTTGGATCGTCCTTCGACGGCTCGGCCTGCCTGACGGCACGCGCCGGCGCGCTCTCGGGCTTCGCAGTGCCCGTGTCGGGCTTGGGCGTGCTGACATCGAGCGAGGCGGTTTCGACCGATTGGGTGGAGACGATCGGCGCGACGTCGTTGCTGGCGACCGGTGCGGGGTCGGAGAAGAACGCCTTGCCGAGCTGCAGGCCGGCCAGTGCCATCATGATCGCGGCCGCCGCCATCAGGATCGGCTTGCGCCGCGCCTTGAGCAGATCGCCGATTCTGAGCGCCTTCACCGGGCCGGTCATCGTCGACTGCCGCTTCAGCGCGTCGGCTTCCGCGGCGGCGGCCTGCGCCGCGCGGCGGGCGGCCGCGATGAAATCGGATTTGGCGGCATCTGTCTCGCTGCGCTTGGCCGGCTGACCGCCGCGCTCGTCGCGCACGCGCTTCATGATGGCGTTGAGGTCCGGCGCGCCGGAACCAGGTTCGAGCGGCCGGTTGGCGGCTCTGGGATCGAGCGGTTCGTCGATGTCGACGGTCGGAACGTCGCCGGCCGGTGCCGAGCCGGCAAGCGGCGGCGTGTCCTCGTTCTTCTTGCCCTTGAAGGCGCGCGCCAGTCCGCTGAACATCGACTTCTTGCGGCCGGTGGTCTCAGCCTTCTCGCCAATTTCGTCCGATCCGAGCGCAGCCATTGCGGCGGCGGCCGCGGCCTCGGCGGGCGTGCGAGCGGCAGCTTCGCCGCGCATTACAGGTTCGCCACGCGTAACAGATTCGCCACGCGTAACAGGTTCGCTACGCGTAACAGGTTCGCCCGGTGCAGCCGGCTCGTTTCGCGAAACCGGATCGTGGCGCAGGATGGAGGCGGCGCGCGTATCGAGATCGGCGATGTCTCCGGTCAGCGGCAGCGGCTGGTCGATATCCATCGACGGCGCGTCCTGGACGGCGATCTTGCCGGTGCGGGCGACCCGCTTGCCGCCCGGCTGCGGGTCGATCAGTTCGCTGACCGCTTCACTGGGACCTTCGGCCTCCAGCGAGCCGAGCCGGTCGACGATCTTGAGCAGCGTGTCGTGGATCGCCTCGAACGTGCGCGAATTGCGCTCGTCGGAACGGCGGGTGAGCGCTTCGAGCGTCTTCAGGTCCTGCGCGAGCCCGCTCACGGCGGCTGCGTTGGAAGCAGCCGTGCCGGAACTCGATTCGCCCAGCGACCGCACGGCGTTCTCCGCAGCCTCGCGCGCGACGGTGAGGATGGAATCGCGCGTGCCGGCCAGCGACTTCTCGATCTCGTCGAGGCGAGGGCTGATGTCCTCGAAATCGGGAAGCGGTGCGCTCGGCTTCGAAAGATGCGCCGAAAGGGCGGTCACCTGCGACTCAAGGCTGCGGATCAGTGCCGGATCAATGCCGGCGACCTGCGCGGCGGAGGATTCCAGCCGGCTGGAGATGTCCTCGAGCCGGCTTTCCAGGCCACGGATCGCCATCTCGTTGGCGGGATCGGGCGCGCGCGTCTCGATGCGCTTGGCAAGCGCGGTGAAGCGGGCGTCGATCGCCTCCATGATGCCAGCGCCGTCGTCCTGCCGCATGCGCTGGTCGAGCCTGTCGGCGACTTCGTCCAGCCGCCGGTCGAGTTCGCGGAACAGCAGGTTGCTCTGCTCGATGGCATCACCCTGGCGGCGCTCGAGCAGCGTGGACAGCGCGTCGAAACGCTGCTCCAGGCCCTGGAAGATGTGGTCGGCGTCGGGCATCGCCGGCGCGCGGTCTATCTTGTCGGTGATCAAAGCAATTTGCTTGCCGAGTCGCTCCATCGCCTGCTCCGGCAGATGGGCGCGCCCAGCGAGCTCGTCCACACGGCTGGACAGAAGGTTGAGGCGGTCGATGACCTCGGCGCCGGGACGCGACTGCGCGACCTCCTCGATCTGCTCCGCCAGCGAGGCGATCCGTTTCTCGATTCGCCCGAAGGTTTCCGGATCGAAGGCATTGGCCTGCGTGGCCACCGTCGAGGCGACGATGGCGCGCGAGATCTCGTCCAGCCGCTCGTCGATCATGGCAAGCGTCTCGCCGCCGCGCATCGTTTGCTGGCTGGCGAAACGGTCGACCGCTCCGGCGAGGGTGCGCACCTTTTCCTCCAGCGAGGCGAGCGACAGCGATTGCGGCAGGTTGTTGACCGCGCTGCTGATCTGTTCGAGGCGGTCGGTCAGCGCCGAAAGGTTGGGACCCTCGGCGCGCTGGCGCTGGTCGGCGTCGACGCGATCCTCGAAGGCGCTCCAGCGGCGATCGAAATCGTCCCAGCGGCGGTCGACGGCCTGCACGCTTTGGTCGACGGCCCGCACGCTTTCCTCGCGCGCCAGCGTGTCGAGCGCCGCCTTGACCTGCTCCAACTCCAGCCGCAGCAGGTTGACGCTGCGATCGTCGCTTTTTTCGGCAAGCGTGTGGATGGCGCCGGAAAGCCGTTCGAACTCGAGGCCGAGCTCGGCGCTGTTCTTGTCGGCGGGGGCACCATGCTGGCTCGCCGCCTGCATGGCGCGATCGATATCCTGACGCAGCGCGTCGAATTCGCGCTGCAGGCCGGCGGTCATCTGATGGCGCAACTCCTCGCGCAGTCCGCGCAATTCGACCGCGATCTTGCCAACCATCGCGACGCCATCTTCCTGTCCGCGCACCCGGTCGATGTCGCGGGCAATGGCCTGATAATTGGGGCCGAAGTCGGAAGCTGCGGCCGCCGGGTTCTGCGACCCGCGGTTTTGCGGTCCGCGATTTTGGTCCCTCTGCGTGGTGTAGGGTTCCTCGTACCAGCGGGGCGAACCATAAGGTTGCGCGGCCGCATAGCGCGGCTCGGGGGCCGGCCGCCGCGGATCGGGGCGCTCGGGCGTGTCGCTGCGCGTCCGCTCCAGCCGCTGCTCCAGCGTTTCGAGCGAGCGGCTCAGATCCTCCAGCGAGGTCTGCGACCGGCGCTGCCTACCGGCGTTGAGTGTATCGAGATAGGACCGCTTGCTGTTCATCGATGCGCCCGTGTTCAGAATGACCGGCTGAGACCGGTTTCCCAGAGTCTGCCGGGAACGAAGGCGTCCGCGCGGTTTTGCTGCGGAGGAAGACGGGCTTCCCGGGTTTCTCACCCACGCTTCGAAAACCGTGAAAAATTCGCTACAGGATAAACACGGGTGACCGACATGCGCACATTTCGCCCAACGTGGTAAACAAGGCGTTAACCAAGCTTAAGAAGTGGCGACATAATCCTGACCCGCCCGCCCCAATGGCATCCGAGTGCGGCATAAAGGAGTGTTTCCGACAACGCCCTTGCGTCAGGTGCCGGCTGTCGGTATAGAATTGACGTAAACGTAAAAGGTGCGAAGCCGTGCCTCTTGCGATTGAATTGTCGAAACCACGATTGGAAGCACGCCCCCGCTTCCACTCAGGCGACGTTTTGGTCCGTGACCGCGACGCCATCAGGGGAAAGCCAGTGACCATGAAACTTGTTTCGCCCGGCGAAGCCGCGGCCAATAGCAATCACATATCGGTCGAGACCGACGAAGAATTCGTCCGCATCGGCGAGATGGCCAAGAAGTACGGCGTGACCTTGCGCACGCTGCGATTTTACGAGGACAAGGGCCTGCTCAATCCGAAGCGCGACGGCTCGACCCGTCTCTACACGCGCCGCGACAAGGCCCGGCTGAAGCTGATCCTGCTCGGCCGCAAGGTCGGTTTCTCGCTGCGGGACGTCAAGCAGATGATGGATCTTTACGATCCGACCGGATCCAACACCAAGCAGTTGCGGCTGGCGCTCGACAAGTCCGAGAAGCAGCTTGCCCGCTTGCAGAAGCAGCGCGCGCTGATCGATGAGGCTATCAGCGACCTGAGCAATTCGATGGCGATCGTTCGCCAGATGCTGGCCGAGCGGGCCGCGCCGCAGGCAAGCGCCGCCGGCTGATCTCACGCTAACGGCATAGCCTAGGATAGAGAAAGCCGCGTGGCTGCAGCCGCGCGGCTTTTTTGTTGCCTTGGAGCGAGCGCTAATCAAAAATTTCGGGCTGCGACGAAGTTGACGTTTACGCAAACGTCAATATTTGCTATCGGGGGCATCGACATTGGCTCGGCCTCCCATCCACATCCGGATCGGAAACTTGCTGGCCGGCCGGGACCGCAAGGGTGGAGGAAGGCATGACGATCTACAGGGCGCCCGTCCAGGACACGCTGTTCGTGCTCAACGACGTGCTCGGCTACCAGCGCTATTCTAATCTTCCGGGCTTCTCGGACGCTACGCCGGACGTCGTCGAGGCGATCCTTGCCGAAGGCGCCAAGCTAGCCGAAAACGTCATGCATCCGCTGAACCGGGTCGGCGATATGGAAGGCTGCGTGCGCCATGAAGACGGTAGCGTGACCACGCCCAAGGGATTCAAGGACGCTTTCAGCCAGTATCGCGAGGGCGGCTGGATGGGCCTAGCGGCACCGGCCGAGTTCGGTGGCCAGGGTCTGCCCTATACAGTCCACACCGCGGTCTCCGAATACATGGTGTCCGCCAATATGGCGCTGATGATGTATCCCGGCCTCACGCAGGGCGCGATCGCGGCCATTGTCACCCATGGCACGGACGAGCAGAAGGCCACCTGGTTGCCCAGGCTGATCGAGGGCGCCTGGACCGGCACCATGAATCTCACCGAGCCGCATTGCGGCACCGATCTCGGCCTGCTGCGCACCAAGGCGGTGCCCAATGGCGACGGCACCTACAGGATTTCCGGCCAGAAGATATTCATCTCCGCCGGCGAGCACGACATGGCCGACAACATCGTCCATCTGGTGCTGGCCCGCGTCGAAGGGGCGCCGGAAGGCGTCAAAGGCATCTCGCTGTTCATCGTGCCGAAGTTCAAGCTCGACGACTCGGGCAATGTCAGCGCGCGCAACGCGCTCTCCTGCGGCTCGATCGAGGAGAAGATGGGCATCCACGGCAACTCGACCTGCGTCATGAACTATGACGAGGCCGAAGGCACTTTGCTCGGCGAGTTGAACGGCGGCCTGAAAGCCATGTTCACGATGATGAACGAGGCCCGCCTGGGCGTTGGCCTGCAAGGGCTCTCGGTCTCGGAGATCGCCTATCAGAACGCGGTGGCTTACGCCAAGGACCGCCTCCAGGGGCGGTCGCTGTCGGGCATCAAGGCGGCGGACAAGAAGGCCGACCCGATCATCGTCCATCCCGATATCCGCCGCTCGCTGATGACCATGAAGGCGTTCAACGAGGGCGGCCGCGCGCTGGCCCTGTGGACGGCGATCAAGTCGGACGTCGCGCACCGCTCCGGTGACGACAGGGACCGCCAGTCGGCCGACGACTACACCGGTCTGCTGACGCCGGTGGTCAAGGGCGTGCTGACTGACAAGGGCTTCGATCACGCCGTGATGGCGCAGCAGGTGTTCGGCGGCCACGGCTACATCGAAGAACACGGCATGAGCCAGTTCGTCCGCGATGCCCGCATCGCCATGATCTATGAAGGCGCCAATGGCATTCAGGCGCTTGATCTGGTCGGCCGCAAGCTGGCGCAGAATGGCGGCCGCGCCGTGCAGGCCTTCTTCAAGGAGGTCGGCGAATTCTGCGAGGAAAACCGCGCTGACGACAAGATGGCGCCCTTCACCAAGGCGCTGAAGAAGGGCCTCAACGACCTGCAGGCGGCGACCATGTGGCTGGTGCAGAATGCCATGGCCAAGCCCGACAATGCGGGCGCCGCCTCGACCGACTACATGCATCTCTTCGGCCTGGTGGCATTGGGCTACATGTGGGGCCAGATGGCCAAGGCCGCCCAAACGAAGCTCGCCGAAGGTGCCAATGGGGCCGCGTCGTTCTACGACAACAAGCTGGTGACGGCGCGCTTCTTCATGGAGCGGATCATGCCGGAGAGCGCGACGCGCCTCGCCCGCATTTCCAGTGGCGCGGATACGCTAATGGCGCTGCCGGCGGAAGCGTTCTAGAAATGCTCGGCGTCCCCCTCCCCTTGAGGGGAGGGTGGCCCGAAGGGCCGGGAGGGGTCGCCCGCGACGAACTCGACGCCAATTCTGGCGACGCACCCTGGGAGAAGGACTAACACAATGCCCCGCACGCGGGTCAGTTTCGAGATGCGACAGAAAGCGTGCTCGCTTCGTCTGCACACGGCGAAGGCCGAGTCCCTGCTGTGGTACGAATTGCGCGAGCTGACGGCTGATGGCCTGAAGTTCAGGCGGCAATCGCCGATCGGCCCGTACATTGTCGATTTCGTCTGCCCGAAGGTCAAACTGATCGTCGAGGTCGACGGCGACCTGCACGAAACCGAAGCTGGCAGACGTCATGATGTGAACCGCGACGCCTGTTTGCCGTCACTCGGGTATGTCGTTGTCAGGATTGATGAGCCTGATGTCATTAACAGTGCATGGCATGTGGCGCAGTTTGTTAAGGACAAGGCCGAGCACCTCATCGGCGACCCCTCCCGGCCGCTTCGCGGCCACCCTCCCCTCAAGGGGGAGGGGGACGCCGGCGCAGTGGAGGAAACAGCATGACAAATCCAGCCGAAGTTCTTGGCCTGCCGAAGCCCGCCTGGGCGGCGGACGAAGTCGGCATGCTCTACGAGATGGCGAGCCGCTTCATGTCGGAGGAGATCGCGCCGCGCTACGAAGAGTTCGAGAAGAACGAGATTTTCGACCGCGAGAGCTGGCTGAAGGCGGGCGCCGCCGGCCTGCTCTGCGCCTCTATGCCGGAGAAATATGGCGGCTCCGGCGGCACCTTCGCGCATGAGAGCGCCATCATCGAGGCTATCGGCCACGTCGGGGTCGACGGCTTCGGCATCGGCCTGCACAACTCGATCGTCGCGCCATACATCCTGCATTACGGCTCCGAGGAGCAGAAAGAAAAATGGCTGCCGAAACTGGCGACCGGGGAGCTGATCGGCGCCATCGCTATGACCGAGCCCGGCGCCGGCTCCGACCTTCAGGGCGTCAAGACCCGTGCCGAGAAGGACGGCAATCACTACAAGCTCAACGGCTCCAAGACCTTCATCACCAACGGCCAGCTTGCCAACCTGATCATCGTCGTCACCAAGACCGATCCGGACAAGGGCGCCAAGGGCACCTCGCTGATCGTCGTCGAGACCGACGAGGTCGAGGGCTTCGAACGCGGTCGCAACCTCGACAAAATAGGGCTCAAGGCCAACGACACCTCCGAGCTGTTCTTCAACGACGTGCGCGTGCCGACCTCCAACCTGCTCGGCCATGAGGAAGGCAAGGGCTTCGTCCAGCTGATGCAGCAATTGCCGCAGGAGCGGCTGCAGATCGGCACCGGCGCGATCGCCATGATCGAGCGGGCGCTGGCGCTGACCATCGACTACGTCAAGGAGCGCAAGGCCTTCGGCAAGGCGATCATCGATTTCCAGAACACCCAGTTCAAGCTGGCCGAGCTGAAGACCGAGGCCACGATCGGCCGCGTCTTCTACAACGACTGCGTCGCCCGCCACATCGACGGCGGCCTCGACCCGGTCACCGCCTCTATGGCCAAATACTGGCTGTCCGACCTGCAGGGCAAAGTCGTCGACGAATGCCTTCAACTGCATGGCGGCTATGGCTACATGAACGAATATCCGATCGCCCGCATGTTCCGCGACGCCCGCGTCCAGCGCATCTACGGCGGCACCAACGAGATCATGAAATTGCTGATCGGGCGCTCTCTCTGAGCGCAGCGACCGGCAAATCCAAGGAGCACGAAAATGGCCGAAGCTTACGTCTATGACGCCGTGCGCACGCCGCGCGGCAGAGGCAAGAAGGATGGCTCGCTGCACGAGGTGCCGGCGGTGCGGCTCGCGGCAAAGACGCTTGAGGCGCTGCGTGACCGCAACGCGCTCGACACCGGCACGGTCGACGACATCATCTTCGGCTGCGTCGATCCGGTCGGCGAAGCGGGCTCGGTCATTCCGCGCGCCGCCGCCTTCGAGGCCGGCTACGACACCAAGGCGCCCGGCATGCAGATATCGCGCTTCTGCGCTTCCGGACTCGATGCCATCAATTTCGGCGCCGCCAAGATCGCGCAAGGCGCGGACGAGATCGTCATTGCCGGGGGCGTAGAATCCATGTCGCGTGTCGGCATGGGCATGTCCGGCGGCGCCTGGTTCATGGACCCCTCCGTCGGGCTTCCCGGCTGGTTCGTGCCGCAGGGCATCTCGGCCGACCTGATCGCGACGAAATACGGGTTCAGCCGCGACGACGTCGACGCTTACGCCGTCGAGAGCCAGAAGCGCGCCGCCAAGGCGTGGGAGGACGGCCGCTTCAAGAATTCGGTGGTCCCGATCAAGGACCAGAACGGCCTCACCATCCTCGACCGTGACGAGCACATGCGGCCTTCGACCGACATGCAGTCGCTCGCCTCGCTCAATCCGTCCTTCGTCATGCCGGGCGAGATGGGCGGCTTCGGTGCGGTGGCCGTGCAGAAGCATCCGGAAGTCGAGGAAGTGAACCACGTCCACCATGCCGGCAACTCGTCCGGCATCGTGGACGGCGCCGCTGCTGTACTGCTCGGCTCCAAGAAGGCCGGCAAGGCCATGGGCTTGAAGCCCCGCGCGCGCATCCGCTCGTTCGCCAATATCGGTTCCGAGCCGGTGCTGATGCTGACCGGCCCGGTCGACGTCACCGAAAAGCTCTTGAAGCGTGCCAAAATGAAGCTGTCGGACATCGACCTCTTCGAGCTCAACGAGGCCTTCGCTTCCGTTGTGCTGCGCTATATGCAGGCCTTCGACATCCCGCATGACCAGATCAACGTCAATGGCGGCGCGATCGCCATGGGCCATCCGCTCGGCGCCACCGGCGCGATGATCTTCGGCACGGTGCTGGACGAGCTGGAGCGCCGGGACCTGAACACCGCGCTGGTCACGCTCTGCATCGGCGCCGGCATGGGCACTGCCACCATCATCGAACGCGTCTGACGGGGAGAGAAAAGATGAGCTACACCAATTTCACCCTCGACATGGACGCCGATGGGATCGCGCTGGTCACCTGGGACATGCCGGGCCGCTCGATGAACGTCTTCACCGAAGAGGCGATGCGCGAGCTCAACGCCATCGTCGATCGTGTGGCGGGCGACGCCGCCATCAAAGGCGCGGTCATCACCTCCGGCAAGGACAGCTTCTCCGGCGGTGCCGACATCACCATGCTGCAGAAGATGCTCGCCACCTTCGCCGTCGAAAAGGAAAAGGACCTCGAAAAGGCGACCAAGGCGCTGTTCGACAATGCCGGTTACATGACCGGTCTGTTCCGCAAGATCGAGACCTGCGGCAAGCCGTGGGTGTCGGCGATCAACGGCACCTGCATGGGCGGCGCCTTCGAGATGTCGCTCGCCTGCCACGGCCGCGTCGCGGCCGATTCCGACAAGGTGAAGATGGCGCTTCCCGAGGTGAAGATCGGCATCTTCCCGGGCGCCGGCGGCACCCAGCGCGTGCCGCGGCTGACCGATCAGCAGCAGGCGCTGCAGATGCTGACCAGCGGCCAGAATCTGACGCCGCAAAAGGCGAAGTCGATGGGCCTGATCCACGAGATCGCCGAGCCGAAGAAGCTTGTCGAGACCGCCAAGGCGATGATCAAAAACGGCCTGAAGCCGGTGGCGCCATGGGACGAAAAGGGTTTCAAGCTGCCCGGCGGTCCGATCTATTCGGCGGCCGGCGCCAATCTCTGGCCGCCGGCCATCGCCATCCTGCGCCGCGAGACCTTTGGCAACTATCCGGCGGCCGCCGCGATCCTGAAATGCGTCTATGAGGGCCTGCTGGTGCCCTTCGACACCGGGCTCCGGATCGAGCAGCGCTACTTCACCGAGATCATGCAGACCAAAGAAGCGGCGGCGATGATCCGCTCGCTTTTCGTGTCGCTGCAGGAACTGAACAAGGGCGCGCGCCGCCCGACCGGCGTGCCGGACAGCAAGTTCAAGAAGATCGGCATACTCGGCGCCGGCTTCATGGGCGCCGGCATTGCCTATGTCACGGCCAGGGCGGGCATTCCGGTCGTGCTGCTCGACCGCGACATGGAGTCGGCCGAGAAGGGCAAGGCGCATTCCGACAGCCTGATTTCGAACCAGGTGAAGAAGGGCCGCGCCAAGCCCGAAGAGAAAGACAGGTTGCTGTCGCTGATCACGCCGACGGCCGACTATGCCGATCTTGCCGGCTGCGACCTTGTCGTCGAGGCGGTGTTTGAGGATTCAGGCGTGAAGAAGCTCGCCACCGAGAAAGCGGAAGCGGCGCTGAAGTCCTCGGCGATCTTTGCCTCGAACACTTCCACCATTCCGATCACCTCGCTGGCGAAGAACTCGGCGCGGCCGAAAAACTTCATCGGCATCCACTTCTTCTCGCCCGTCGACAAGATGATGCTGGTCGAGATCATCCTCGGCAAGAAGACCGGCGACAAGGCGCTCGCGGTCGCGATCGACTTCGTACGCGCCATCAAGAAGACGCCGATCGTCGTTAACGACACGCGCGGCTTCTACGTCAATCGCTGCGTGCTGCGCTATATGTCGGAAGCCTACAAGATGCTTATCGAAGGCGTCCCTGCGGCGATGATCGAGAACGCCGCCAAGGCCGCCGGCATGCCGGTCGGCCCGCTGGCGCTGACCGACGAGACGGCGATCGACCTTGCCCAGAAGATCATGAAGCAGACCATCAAGGATCTAGGCGAGAAAGCCGTCGACCCGAAGCAGATGGCGCTGATCAACACCATGGTCGACACGCATGGCCGCTTCGGCCGCAAGAACGGCAAGGGCTTCTACGACTATCCTGCCAAGCCGGCGAAGAAGAAGCTGTGGCCGGGTCTCAAGGATCTCTATCCGCAGCTGAAGCCCGAGAAGGTCGACTACGAGGAGCTCAAAGAGCGCCTGCTGGTCACCATCGCCCTGGAGGCGGTGCGCGTCATGGAGGAGGGCATCGTCACCGATCCGCGCGAGGCGGACGTCGGCTCGATCCTCGCCTTCGGCTTCGCGCCGTTCACCGGCGGCGCGCTCTCCTACATCGACGGCATCGGCGCCAAGCGTTTCGTCAAGATCGCCAAGGGCCTGCAGAAGAAATACGGGGCCGAGTTCAAGGCGCCCAAGCTTTTGCTCGACATGGCCGAGAAGGGCGAGACTTTCTACCAGCGCTTCGACCCTTACCAGAAGGGCGAGGTCAAGAAGGCCGCCTGACGAACTCCGATGTATGTTTGGGGGCGCCTCGCGCGCATGATGGCCACGGCGCGTAGCCGTGGCCCTTATCAAATCGGCGATCAGAGCCGGCTGGTCTTTCGCTGCCTGCCGACCGACATCGATTTCAACAGCCATCTCAACAATGCCCGTTACATGATGCTGGCCGATCTTGGCCGTATCGATGTTTTTCTTCGCGTCGGTCTTGTCGCGCTCGCGCGGCGGAACGGCTGGGCGCCGATGATCGGCGGGCTGCAATCGGCCTATGTGCGCGAGATCAGGCTGTGGAGCCGCTTCGAGGTGGTGTCGTCGATCGAGACCTGGGAAGGCACTTCGGTGATCGGCAAGCACCGCTTCGTCCTCGACAATGGGGAGACGGCGGCGCTGATCCTGACCACCGGCGGCGTCTATGACCGGCGCGGCCGCCGCTTTCTCGAGGTTGAGGCAGTCGTCGCGGCGCTCGGCCATTCGGCCCAACCGCGCCCGCCGACCGAGCCCGAGCGGGCATTCATGATCTCGCACCGGAACCTCCGCGAGCAGGCCAAGCGGGCCTGATCGAGCAAGCGTTCAATGTTCAGCCCGCAAGGTTTTGCCCAGATCGACCGCGTCGCCAAAATAGTGCCGGAACACATAGAACAGCGGATTCCATCGCGCAGTGTCGATGTGGTTCGTTCCCGGCAAGACGATGCTGCGGTGCGCATGAACCCGCTGCACGTCTACGTCCATGATGAGGTGGGTCGAGGATGCGCCTTGCTGCTTCGCGCTACGATGGCAGGTCAGCAGGCGTGTTTCGAACTGCAGGGGACATTCTGCGATGCGCGGCGTCCGGATCAATTCGCTGGGCTGGATCGCAAAGCCGCCTAAAGCGAACTTGTCGGCCTCATGAACGAACCCCAATTCGGCCTTATGGGATGGAACTGGATTCGCACCCGTGGTGCGCGCGATCCGTTCGACATTCGCCCAGAGGCTGGCCGCGGGAAAATTGAGGGTGCATTCGCCATCCTGCAGAAGATTGATGGCGCCCTGGGTAGCCGAACTCAAGCCGAGGACCACGCATGAACCCAAGGCCCACGCGGACGACATGGGTGTAATGCTGGCGGTGCCGTCATGGTTTCGGGTAACCATCAGGACGACAGGCGTCCCAAAATACAGAACGGATGGGGCGATGCATTGGTGGTTCGGCAACATGAGCAGTCCTTCGCAATTCGAGAACCGTACCCTACCAAGCTTGCGCACCGAGACGTTTCGGCCGGGGTCGAACGATGCATCGCGCACGCGGCGACATGTCGGTGCCGGCGCCCGGCTCAGGATCGGGCCCGTCAATCTTGCGGAAGCGGCGACTTTCTCTGCAATCCGCTGTTCGCGCCGGTGGACAATTGAATGGTCGCGCGTTAGACAGCAGTGAGGCATTTTTTCCTGTTTTTCGAAGGAGAGCGGACTTGCTCTCACACGATCGCGTCTGGGCCGCAATCGATGCTCTTGCCGAGCGCTATTCGCTCTCGGCTTCCGGTCTCGCCCGCCGCGCGGGCCTCGATTCGACCGCCTTCAACAAATCCAAGCGCCTGTCCTCCGACGGCCGGCCGCGCTGGCCTTCGACTGAATCGCTGGCCAAGATCATCGAGGCCACCGGCGCCTCGCTGGAAGAATTCACCGTGCTGGTTGAGGGTCACGGTGCCTCCGCCGCGCCGCCGCCGCGTATGGCCGTGCCGCTGCTTGGCTTCGCCCAGGCCGGTGCCGGCGGTTTCTTCGACGATGCCGGCTATCCCTCGGGGCAGGGCTGGGATCTGGTCGAGCTTCCGGCGCGGGCGGCGGAAACCTCCTATGCGCTGAAGGTCCAGGGCGATTCCATGCTGCCGCTCTACCGCAATGGCGACGTGCTGATCGTCGAGCCGGGCGCGCCGACGCGCAAGGGCGACCGCGTCGTCGTCAAGACCACCGCCGGCGAGGTGATGGCCAAGGTGCTCGACCGGCAGACCGCGAAGTCGGTCGTGCTGGTCTCGCTTAACCCCGCTCACCCGGACCGCGACATCTCGATGAGCGAGGTCGAGTGGGTGGCGCGGATCGTCTGGGCAAGCCAGTAGGTCCGGGCTGGTGCGGGTCCTCCATCTTGCCCTGGCGCTTGCGGCGGTTCCGGCAATGGCGGCGCTGGTCGTCGCCGGAGGCCACTCGCTGAAGGGCAGCGAAAGCGTCGTCGCGGTCGATCAGATCGATCCGGCCAGTGCACTTCCGGGGCAAGACGCCGATGTGGCGCCTCGGGAACCGATAACTGCGGAACCGGCGACGTCCGCCATTCTGGCGCCTGCCGCGCCGCAGCCGCCGAAGCCGGTGGCGCATTCGCGGGCAATCGATCCCGACGTGGTGGCGCCACCCGAAGTGCCTGCCGAGGAACTGGAACGGGTCGAGCCGCGCGCGCCGCTCAGCGATCTGGCGCTGGCCGGTCCGCCCAAGCCGCGGAAAACGAAAATGCCGGATGGCGAGGAGGGCACCAAGTTGCTCCAGCCCGTCGCGACCGCCGCCGGCCTGATCAAGGCCAAGGATTACTCCATCGCCGTGTCGGGCATCGACATCGTCAAAGAGGACGAGACCTGCAGCGACGAAGGCAAGTCATGGGACTGCGGGGTTCGCGCCAGGACGGCATTCCGCGCTTTCCTGCGTGGCCGGACCCTGGTCTGCTCAGTGCCGCCGCAAGACGGGCAGAAGGCCATCGCGGTCAAGTGCTGGGTCGGCAACAAGGATGTCGGTCTGTGGCTGGTGGAAAACGGCTGGGCCCGCGCGGCGCCAGGCGGCCCCTATGTCGAGGCGGGCGACAAGGCGCGCGCGGCGAGGAAAGGCATTTTCGGCGCCGCTCCGAATCTCGGCGGCCTGCCGGCATTGCCGGCCGCCACCGGCCCGGCGCCCGCCGCGCCGAGTTCCATCCTGCCGGCGGAAGATGGCGACGTTACGCAGCCAGCTGACCAGCCAGGGCCCGCTCAATGAGCGCGCGCGTCTCCGTAATGCCGTAGAGCGCCGCGAAAGAGCCGAAACGCGGCCCCCGTTCCTGCCCGATCAGCACCTGATAGATCATCTGGAAGAAGGCGACCGACACGCCGGGTCCGCCTTCCGGGCTCTGCTTGGAATGGTCCTGATAGCGCTCGATCCGCCGCGCGACGTTGAGCGCCGCGTTCTGGATCGCCTCGCCGTCCGCGCCCTGCGGCAGCTCGCCGAGCGCTTCCGAAAGCTTCGCCAGCGCCTCGCGCTCCACCTCGTCGGCGGCGCGATAGACCTTGGTCGGCTTCACGAAGTCGTCGAAATAGCGGATGGCATACCCTGTCAGCCGGTCGAGCTCGGGGTGCGTCTGCGGCGTCACCCCGGACGCATGGCGCGAGATGAAACCCCACAGCACCGCCTTGTCATGCGCGTTGGAGGCGCTGACCAGATTGAGCAGCAGCGCGAACGGGACCGGCAGGTCGATGGCCGGCGGATTGCCATCATGCATGTGCCAGACCGGGTTGCCGAGCCGCTCCTTCCATTCCTGGCGCGGATAGGCGGACAGGAAGGCGTAATATTCGTCGACCGCCTTCGGGATAACGTCGAAATAAAGCTTCTTGGCCTGCCGCGGCCGCTGGTACATGTAGAGGCCGAGGCTCTCGGTGGGCGCATAGGTCAGCCATTCGTCGATGGTGAGCCCATTGCCCTTCGACTTCGAGATCTTCTGGCCGTTCTCGTCGAGGAACAGCTCGTAGACGAAATGCTCCGGCGCGCGGCCGCCGAGGATGTTGCAGATGCGGTCGTAGATTGCCGCGTTGGTCTGGTGGTCCTTGCCGAACATTTCGAAATCGACGCCGAGCGCTGCCCAGCGCATGCCGAAATCCGGCTTCCACTGCAGCTTCACATGGCCGCCGGTGACCGGCAGCGTGGTCTCGCTGCCTTCGTCGTCGAAGGTGATGGTGCCGGCCTTGGCGTCGACATGCTTCATCGGCACGTAGAGCACGCGGCCGCTTTTCGGCGAGATCGGCAGGAATGGGCTGTAGGTCGCCTGGCGCTCTTCGCCGAGCGTCGGCAGCATCACCGCCATGATCTCGTCATAGCGCTCGGCGGCGCGCAGCAGCACTTCGTCGAAGCGCCCGGACTTGTAGTATTGGGTCGCGCTGGCGAACTCATAGTCGAAGCCGAACGTGTCGAGGAAGCGGCAGAGCATCGCGTTGTTGTGGTCGGCGAAGCTCGCATAATCGCCGCCGAACGGATTGGGCACCGATGTGAGCGGCTTGTGCAGGTAGGGCTCGAGCGCCGCGCGATCGGGCACGTTGTCGGGAATCTTGCGCATGCCGTCCATATCGTCGGAGAAGCACAACAGCTTGGTCTTGACCTTGTCCTGCGTCAGCACGCGGAAGGCGTGCCTTACCATCGTGGTGCGCGCCACCTCGCCGAAGGTGCCGATATGCGGCAGGCCGGACGGGCCGTAGCCGGTCTCGAACAGGACGGTATCGGGAAAGTCCTTGTTCTTGTAGCGGGCAATGATCTTCTTGGCTTCTTCGAACGGCCATGCCTTGCTTTCGCCGGCGGCCGCAAGCATCTCGGCATTGAGATCGATGATGTTTGATCCCGTCATGTCACTTTCCAGGTAATCTGCCGGCCAGATGTGTCGGCTTGGGCGCGCAAAGATTTTCACCCGGTCTCTAGGCGCGACGGGCCGGAGCGTCAACGATTTGCGGCGCTTTTCCTTGCGGCGCCTCAATGGCAATCCTACGTTGAAGCCTCACCATCAAGGAGTTTTGAATGCCTTTGACGCCGCACGAAGCCCTGATCTATCTCATGGTGATCACTTCGGCATCCGACCGCGACATGACCGATGTCGAACTGGCGCGGATCGGGGACGTCGTCCGTTCTTGGCCCGTGTTTGTCGATTTCAACAGCGACAGCCTGGTCGGCGTGGCTCAAGCGTGCCAGCAGGCTCTGCACGATAAGGACGGGCTGGAAGGCGTCCTTGCGCGCGTCGCCGATGCGCTGCCGGAGCGGTTGCGTGACACCGCCTATGCCGCCGCTTTCGAGGTCGCGGCAGTCGATCTCGAAATGCGCATGGAGGAGTTGAGGGTGCTGCAGCTCATCCGACGGGAACTCGATCTCGACACGCTCACCGTGGCGGCGATCGCCCGTGCGGCGAAGGCCCGCCTGCGCACACTGACTTAGAAAAAGCTCACCGGAAAATAGCGCAGATAGAACTCGGCGAAGGTTCCCTTGATCGAGATTTCCTGCAGCGCGTAGTCGAAGGCGGCGGCCAGCGCCGGGTCGCCCGCCCTGGTGGCGATCGCCATGCCCGAGCCCAGATATTCGGGCGCCAGATAAGGGCCGCCGGCGAAGCGGCAGCACCCGGCGGCTTCCGAGCCGCCGAGCCAGAAGGCGAAGCGCATGCCGTCGCCGAAGGCGGCGTCGATCCTGCCGGCCTTGAGGTCCGCGTAGAGGTCCTCGGGCTTGTCGAAGGGCACGACCTGCACCGTGCTGAAATAGTCGCGCAGCATCTTCTCATGCGCCGAGCCGGCGATGACGCCCACCCGCTTGCTGCGCAGCTTGTCGAGGATCGGCTCGGTAAACGCCTTGGCCTTCGGCATGATGAAGCGCGCCGGGAACTGCAGATAGGAACGCGAGAAGGCGTATTTCTCGCGGCTTTCCGGCGTCGCCGCGATGCCGGCGATGATCGCCTCGCCTTCGCCTTTCCGCAGCGCGTCGTCGAGATCGTTCCAGGGCAGCGCCTGGATCTGGCATTTCTCGACGATGCCGAGTTCGGCGCAGATCGCCCGCGCCAGGTCGATGTGGAAACCCGACAGCCGGCCGGAGCCGTCGAGGAAGTTGAAAGGCGGAAAATCGGTGGTGGTGAGGAATCTCAGCCTCGGCAACGCCGAAAGATCGGGCTTCGGCAGCCGCTCCTTGGCATCCCACAGCACCGGAACCTGCGGCTCCGCCGCGCGAGTCGCGTCGGCAAATGGCAACGCTCCGATCAGCGCCGACAGGAGGGCCAGAAATATCCATCGGAATGGCACGATAACGCTCCGCCCAATCATGTCCTTGGCTTTTCGTACGAAAACAGTGCAGGCACAATGTTTTTGATTTCAAACGGGCGAATTCGGCGTATGGTTCAGTGCGTTTGCAAGTTTCAGCGCGCGCCCGCAACAGGGGCAGGTGTCGCGAAGAAACTTGTGGTCCGGGGTTGATGGCGAAGGGTGGTTCGGGCATCTACTATCGGTACGAAAAGCAGAAGCAACATGGGGTAGATGTTGCGATGAGCATGTTCGATAGAACTCTGGAATACATCGACCAATTACAGCACGCCAACACTGCTGCGGCAGTGTGCGAGCGGCTGCTCGGCGTCACCTCGAGTTTCGGGCTGACGGCGCTGATGGCCGGAACGGTCCCGCAACCCGGCACGCCGCGCGGCCAGCAGAAGGACCATGTGCTGCTCTGCGACTGGCCGGGCGAGTGGCTGGAGCGCTATGTGGCGCGCAACTATGTCGACCATGATCCGGTCGTCAGCCACATGAAGCAATTGCAGGCCCCGTTCCAGTGGCGGGAGGCTTCCCAGGCCATCGTCATCGACAAGAGCAGCGACGAGGTCATGGGCGACGCCCGCGAGTTCAAGCTGCGCGACGGCCTCGCCTTCCCGCTGGTCACGCTCGACGGCCAGATCGTCATGGTCTCGCTGGGTGGCGAGTCCGTTGAACTGTCGGACGTCGAATTCGGAATGGTCTCGCTGGTGTCCACCTACGCCATCGGCCGCGCCATGCAGTTTCACACGATGGCCGGCAAGGTCGTCGACCACATCGAACTCACACCGCGTGAGCGCGAATGCCTGCAATGGGCAGCTGTCGGAAAGTCCGAGTGGGAAATTTCGCAGATTCTCGGCATTTCGGAGCATACCTCCGAGAAACACCTTCTCAACGCGAAGAGCAAACTGGGCGCCGCTAACCGTGTGCAGGCAGTCGCCGAGGCGATCAGGCGTGGCTATATTAGCTAAATCGGCCGTGCTGGCCCAGAAACGGTCCCATGCGCATTCGCGTAATATTTTAAGCAAGGGCGAGCGGTGTCCTTGTCTTAAGAGAGGGCTAATACTTTCTTAACGCCAAAGCAAACTGGGCGTCGCCAACCGCGTGCAGGCGGTCGCGGAGGCAGTTAGGCGCGGCTATATTGGCGGGGTCGGTCGGTGCCGACCTAAAAATTCTTGCCTACGCGATCGCGTAATATTTTCCGGAGAGCCCGGCCGTATCTTCCTCTCAAGCCCAGGAGACGGCTAATGCTTTTTTCCCTCACAACTCAGGAATTGATGGAGCGCCCCGATCTGTGGGAAGCGGTTCACCGCCTGCGCTACAAGATCTTCGTCGAGGAGATGGGCTGGACCGATCTCGACCGCCCGGACGGCCTCGAGATCGACCAATTCGATCATGACGAGGCCGAGCATCACCTCGTCATCCGCAACGGCGAGCTAGCCGGCTATCAGCGCATGCTGCCGACGACGCGGCCGCATCTACTGACCGATGTGCTGACGGACCTCTATGAGGGGACGCCGCCCTCGGGGCCGCGAGTCTGGGAGCTGACCCGCTATGCGGTGGCGCCGGGCTTCCGTGATGGCAAGCGCGGCGTCTCGACGGTCGGCACCGAGCTGATCGCAGGTTTCGTCGAATGGGGCCTCAAGCGCAACGTCAACCAGGTCATCATCGAGTTCGAACCGATGTGGGTGCTGCGCGCGCTGCAGCTGCACTTCCTGGCGACGCCGCTCGGTTACCAGCGCACCTATGGCAACCAGCAGGTGGTGGCGACGCTGCTCACCTTTTCCGAGCATACGCTGGAGGTGGTGCGCCAGCGCCGCAACCACTTCCCGCCGGTGCTGATGAGAGGCTATCCCGGCCAGCTCGGCCTCAGACAGGCTTCGTGAGGAGGTTGTCATGAGCTTCCACCCCGAACCTGAGCTGCGCGGCCACACGCTGGTCGTCACCGTGTCTTCGCATGACGGCCGGCCGGTGCTGGACAGGCACGCCTATGCGAGCCTCGCCAGGACCTTCCACGAGGCCGCCGTCAACGACGAGATTCGCGTGGTCGTGCTGCGCGGCCTCGCCGGCTGCTTTTGCCTCGGCGGCGATTTCTCGGAGTTCCTCGACGCCGCCAAGCACCAGCAGCTGATTGCCGCCGTCACCGATATGTTTCGCAGGCTTGCGACCTTTCCCAAGCCGGTCCTTGCCTGCGTGGACGGGGACGCCGTCGGCGTCGGCTGCACCATCTTGTTCCACTGCGACATGGTGATCGCCTCCAGGGGCAGCACGTTCAGGGTGCCGTTCGTCGATTTCGGCCTGGTACCGGACGCGGCGACCAGCATCCTGGCACCCCAGAAGCTCGGCTATGCCGGCGCCTTCCGCTTCTTTTGCCTGGGCGACACACTGGGCGTCGACGACGCCAAGGCGCTTGGCCTTGTCGGTGAGATCGTGGAAGGCAGCGCCGAGGAAATAGCCTTGGCGCGGGCAAGGCAGCTCGCCAAGAAGCCGGTTGCCGCGCTGTTGCAGACCCGCGGCCTGCTCAAGGGGGATACGGACGTTCTGTGCGACCGCATCGACCATGAGATATCGCTGTTCCAGCAAGCGCTGCAGGACGACGCCACGCTGAAGCGTTTGCAGCGGATCGCCCGCCTCGCGGCGTGACACCTTGGTGGAAAGTCTCAGCGCCGCGTACCCGCGAAGGTGCGCGGCGCTGTAATGTTGGCCGCCGGCCGCGGGCATGGTGCAAGCTATTTCTCCAGGAACGACGGGCCTTCCCCGATGATCTTCTTGTCGGGCTTGCCGACGGCGTCGAGGTCGCGGCCGTCATAAGGCAAGGACAGAAGGATACGCTGGATCACCGCAAGCCGCGCACGGCGCTTGTCGTTGGCGCGCACGATGATCCAGGGCGCGAACTCCTTGTGAGTGCGCTCGAACATCAGGTCGCGCGCCTTGGTGTAATCGTCCCATTTGCTGATGCCGGCGACGTCGATCGGCGAGAATTTCCAGTTCTTCAATGGCGACCAGCGGCGATCATGGAACCGTTCAAGCTGCGTCTCGCGACCGATGTTCAGCCAGAATTTGAAGAAGTGGATACCCTCGTTGCAGATCATCCGCTCGAAATGCGGCGTCTCGTCGAGGAATGTCTCGTGCTGCTCCGGGGTGCAGAATCCCATGACCGGCTCGACGCCGGCGCGGTTATACCAGGAGCGGTCGAAGGTGACGAACTCGCCGGAGGTCGGGAAATGGTCGACATAGCGCTGATAGTACCATTGGCCATGCTCCGTCGGCGTCGGCTTGGTCAGCGCCACGTTGCGCGCCGTGCGCGGGTTCATGTACTGCCGCAGGACGAAGATCGTGCCGCCCTTGCCGGCCGCGTCGCGCCCCTCGAACAGCGCCAACACCCGTTTGCCGGTCGCCTGCAGCCAGGCCTGCGCCTTGACCAATTCGATCTGCAGCCGCTCGAGTTCCTCGTCGTACTCTTCACCCTTCATCTTCTTGTCGTAGGGATAGCCGCCGGCGGTCAGCTTGTTGTCCTCGATCCAGTCCGGCAGCACCGGGTTGTCGATGTCGAACTCGCGTTCCTTACCGCCTATCCTCATCTTGATCGGTCCTGCGGCAGGCGCCGCGTCGGCATTTCCCTCGGCTTTTTTCATCGGGACGAACCTTTCCAGCTTGCGGACTCGTGCTATGGGAGCCTCTGAGGCGTTGCGTCCGTCTGGACGCGCGGTAGCACTTTGATTTTGCGCATGAACACTCCAGAAAATCGATTCCGATTTTTGGGGTCATGCGCAGGTCCAGTCGGCTGACCTTTCACCGATGGGAGATACGAGGCAGCGCATGGTCGATAAGGGCGCAGACCAGAAGGGCGCAACGCGGGCAGCCATAGCCCGGCTGCGGCGCAGCCGCTGGTTGCTGGCCGCGGCCTTGGTCGCGGTCCTCGGCGTCTATGGTTTCGGCGGCCTTTCGATCTTTGTGCCTCTGCTGGCCGTGGCGTTGCTGGTCGCGGCCGCAATGCTGCCGATCGCCGCCGAGCGCCAGTCAGCCGGCGGGACTGCCGCCGTCGAAGTCGGCGGGCTGCAGCGGCTGTCCGGCGAATATCTGGCCGCCGCCGTTGCCGATCCGCTGATCATCTTCGACCGGACCGCCACTATCGTCCACGCCAACGCCGCCGCCTTCGCCGCCTTCGGTGGGCTGGCGCCCGGCATGTCGCTATCGCTCAAATTCCGCGCTCCGGAAATGCAGGCTTTGCTTGACGGGATCGTCCCGGGAACTATGGCGTCCGATGTCGTCGACTACACGGAAAAGCTGCCGGTCGAGCGCACATACCGGGTGAGCGCGTCCTCGATCGGCCATGGCACCGATCTCTACGTGCTGGTGTTCAAGGATCAGAGTGAGGCGCGCCGCATCGACCGCATGCGCGCCGACTTCATCGCCAATGCCAGCCATGAGCTGCGCACCCCGCTCGCCTCGATCGCCGGCTTCATCGAGACGTTGCGCGGGCCTGCCCGCAACGATGCGGCAGCGCGCGACCAGTTCCTGCAGATCATGCAGAACCAGACGGGCCGCATGGCGCGCCTGATCGACGACCTGTTGTCGCTGTCGCGGCTGGAGATGAAGCCCTATCTGCGGCCGGGAACCGAAGTCGACCTTCGACAGACCATCGACAGCGTCATCGACTCGCTCGCGCCGCTGGCCAACGAGAACGGCATCGCCATCGAGCGGGACTTCATCGATGGGCCGATTTCCGTGCCGGGCGACCGCGACGAGCTCTTCCAGGTTTTCGAGAACCTGCTGGAGAATGCCTGCAAATACGGCCAGTCGGGCGGACGCGTCACCGTGTCGATAGCACACGCCGAGGACGGCCACGACCCAGGCATCGACGTGACCATAAGGGACTATGGTCCAGGCATTGCCGAGGAACACATCCCCCGCATCACGGAGCGCTTCTACCGCGTCGACGTGGAAAACAGCCGGACTCAGAAAGGCACCGGCCTTGGCCTTTCGATCGTCAAGCATATATTGACACGTCATAACGCAAGGCTGTCGATCAAGTCGGAAGTCGGCAAGGGCGCGGCGTTCACGGTTCATTTGCCGGCTCAATGATCCTATATTGGTTGGCAACCGGCATTTTCTTTTTTCTGTCATCCGGCTCGCGTATCAGCGGCAGATTGAGGGAACGCACCAGCCGGCAGGAACCGAGAAGGCATATCGATGCAGTCCGTCCACATTGTCAGTGCCTATGACGAAGAACTGAAATTCCTGTCGAAGCGCATCGCCGCCATGGGCGGGCATGCCGAGCGCATGGTCGAGCAGGCTATCGCGGCCCTCGTGAACGCCGATCCGGGTTTGGCACAGAAAGTCATCCAGGACGATCTCGTTCTCGACGAGGGACAGCGCGAGATCGACGACAAGGCGATCGTCATCATCGCCAGGCGCCAGCCGATGGCGACGGACCTGCGCGAGATCGTCGGCGCCATCCGCATCTCGGCCGACATCGAGCGCGTCGGCGATCTCGGCAAGAACGTCGCCAAGCGCGTCGCGGCGGTCATTGACGGCCGCCAGCCGAGCAGCCTCTTCCGCGGCCTCAAGGCGCTAGCCGATCTGGCGTTGACGCAGCTTAAGGAAGTGCTCGACGTCTATGCCTCGCGCTCGGTCGAGAAGATCGGCTTCGTGCGCGACCGCGACGACCAGATCGACGCCATGTACACTTCGCTGTTCCGTGAACTTCTGACCTATATGATGGAAGATCCGCGCAACATCACCCCCTGCACCCACTTGCTGTTCTGCGCCAAGAACATCGAGCGGATCGGCGACCACGCCACCAACATCGCCGAAACCATCTATTACATCGTCACCGGCGACCAGATGCCGGCCGAGCGGCCGAAGGGCGACAAGACCGACCAGGTGGTGTTGCCTGGCCCACTATCGGCCGGGTGACGCGGTATCGGCGACCCAAGATCGGCCAAGTGAAGGGCGGCCACTCGAACGGCTTTCTAATTTAGGCTAAGCTCCTCCAGGTGCAGCAGTTTTGTCAGTCGCCGTCTCGGGAGGTTTTGCGATGGAGCAAGTTCGAAACCTGACCGCGGCCCCGCAGCCGACATCCGGCATTGTTGCGTCCAGCGTCTATTCCGCCGGCAAGCGCGTCGCCGACATTACGATCGAAGAGGCCGGAATATGGGCGGCAAAGCCCGGCCATGTCGTCTGGATCGGCCTGCTCGAGCCGGACCGCAACCTGCTGCTTAGGGTGCAGGCGCAGTTCCACCTGCATGATCTGGCGATCGAAGACGCAGAACACCCGCATCAGCGGCCGAAAATCGAACAGTATGGCGATGCCTTGTTCATCGTCGCCCGCACAGCGCAACTGATCGATGGCCGCGTCACCTTCGGCGAGACGCATCTCTTCGTCGGCACCGGCTATATCGTCAGCGTCAGGCACGGCCCGTCGACCTCTTACGCCGCGGTGCGCCAGCACTGGGAAAGCTGCCCGTCCTCGCTCGCCAAGGGCGAGGATTTCGTCCTCTATGCAATTCTCGACTTCATCGTCGACAACTACATGCCTGTGCTCGAGCAGATCGAGGACGAGGTCGAGCAGATCGAGGACAAGGTGCTGCTGAAGCCGATGAGCGGTGGCGACATCGAGCGGCTCTACATGCTGCGCCGCGATCTGCTCAGGCTGCGCAACGCGGCGCTGCCGCTGGTCGAGGTCTGCCGGCGGCTGACCAGCGCCGAGCTGCCGCAGATCCATGCCGCCATGCATCCGCTGTTCCGCGACGTGACGGACCACATCCGCACCGTGCAGGAAAAGATCGACAGCCTGCGCGAGGTGCTCGCCTTCGCCTTCGAGGCAAGCCTTCTGGTCGGACAGAGCCAGGAAACGGCGATCTCCAAGAAGCTGGCCTCATGGGCGGCCATCCTGGCGGTGCCCACGGCCTTCGCCGGCATTTACGGCATGAATTTCGACGACATGCCTGAACTGAAGATGGAATACGGCTACCCGACAGTCCTGGCCGCCATCGCGCTGATCTGCGCGTTCCTGTATTGGCGGTTCAGGAAGAATGGATGGCTGTGAAATAGCGAATAGGGAGTAGCCAATAGCGATAAAGAAGCTTGTACCGGACTCGAATACCGATGTTATTCCTATTTCGTTCGCTATTCGCTATTCGCTATTCGCTATTCGCTATTCGCTATTCGCTATTCGCTATTCGCTATTCGCTATTCGCTTAGCGGCTTCTGCGCCTTTCCGCCGCCGGCTGGAACGCCACCCTTGCATGGTATTTGCAGTACGGCCCGGTTTCGCCAGCGTCGTTGCCGCAGAAGCTGAAGTCTTCCGACAGCGGATCGCCGTTGGGCCATTTGCAGGTGCGCTCGGTCAGCTCGACGAGCTGCAGGTTGCGCGAGATTGGCACGACAACGTTCTCGACCGGGCGGATATAGTGCCGCGCCACCGGCTCCGCCTCGAACTGCACCTGCAGAGCGGTCGCGCCGATGGAGGCCGTCACATGACGGGCTGCGCTGGCGGCACGAGCCACGGACTTCTGCATCGAGGCGCCCTGCGTGGCCTTCTTCTGCCGTGCCGGCGCCGCGGTCGCGCGGCCGCGGCCCGACAGTTTCAGGCGATGCACCTTGCCGATGACGGCATTGCGGCTCACACCGCCGAGCTGCGCGGCGATCTGGCTGGCGCTGAGACCCTCCGACCACAATTTCCTGAGAAGTTCGACTCGCTCGTCAGTCCAGTTCATGAGACCGCGCTCCTGCTGAGGCGTGCGGCGGTCAGAATCCTTTCCCGAGCCGGCTCTCGCCGGGCAAACGACACCACATGTACCGGGTGATTAGATCCGCCGCACGAAATCTAGTTATTTCTCGACTACAATTACCTTATGCGCTGACTCGGTGACAAGAGTCCCCAGGGCAACACCGATTCGGTTTTTACGGTTTTCCCCAACTTGCCCAACCGCTGATGGGCCGGCGTGGCGCTGGAGCCTTGCCGCGCGCTTCTGCGCGACCTTTTCGTTGACTTCATGGCCGAAAAACATGATAAGCCGCAAAGGCCGCCGCATTGGCGGCTTTTTTGATTTCCGGTTCCGGAGACGCATATAATGAGCGGTTCGGCGCTTTACGAGACTTTTGCTCGCGCACCCCTGGCCTTCGACCGCGGGGAGGGGACCTGGCTGGTCACCGACAAGGGCGAGCGATATCTCGACTTCGCCGGCGGCATCGCCGTGAACTCGCTGGGCCACAGCCATCCGCATCTGGTCGCGGCGCTCACCGGGCAGGCGGCCAAGCTGTGGCACGTCTCCAATCTCTACGAGATCCCGGAGCAGCGCCGGCTGGGCGAAAGGCTGGTCGATGCAACCTTCGCCGACAAGGTGTTCTTCACCAATTCGGGCGCCGAGGCTCTGGAATGCGCCATCAAGTCGGCCAGGCGCTATCAGTTCGTCAAAGGCCATCCGGAGCGTTTCCGCATCATCACTTTCGATGGCGCCTTCCACGGCCGCACGCTGGCGACGATCGCCGCCGGCGGTCAGTACAAATATCTCGAGGGTTTCGGTCCGAAGGTCGAGGGCTTCGACCAGGTCGCGTTCGACGATATCGATGCCGCCGAGAAGGCGATCACACCGGAAACCGCGGCTATCCTGATCGAACCGGTGCAGGGCGAGGGCGGCATCCGCCCGGTGCCGACGCAGTCGTTGAAGCGGCTTCGGCAGCTCTGTGACCGGCACGGCCTGCTTCTGATCTTCGACGAGGTCCAGTGCGGCATCGGGCGCACCGGCAAGCTGTTCGCGCATGAGTGGGCGGGCGTCACGCCTGACCTGATGGCGATCGCCAAGGGCATCGGCGGCGGGTTTCCGATGGGTGCCTGCCTCGCGACCGACGAAGCGGCGGCCGGCATGACGGCCGGCGTGCACGGCACCACTTTTGGCGGCAATCCGCTGGCGATGGCGGTGGGCAATGCCGTGCTCGACGTCGTGCTGGCCGACGGCTTCCTCGAGGACGTTCAGCGCAAGGCGTTGCTGCTGAAGCAGGGACTGGCGGCGGTCGGCGACGAATTTCCCGAGGTCATCGAAGGCATCCGGGGCACCGGCCTGATGCTTGGGCTGAAATGTGCCATGCCCAACGCCAAGGTTAACATGGCGCTGCGCGACCAGCACTTGCTTGCGGTGCCGGCGGGCGACAACGTCATTCGGCTTTTGCCGCCGCTCACCGTCACCGACGAGGAGATCGGCGAGGCGCTGAAGCGCATTCGGTCGGGCGCCAAGGGCCTGACCGACGCGATCGCGGCCGAAGCCGCGAAGTAGTTCTGGAATCTGCCGATGAGCGTTCGTCACTTCACCGATCTGTCCGCCGTTTCCGCAGGCGATCTGCGCATCATGCTGGACGATGCGATGGCGCGAAAGACCAGGCTCAAGGCCGGCGAGCGTTCGAAGCCGCTCGAGGGCAAGGTGCTGGCGATGATCTTCGACAAGCCTTCGACGCGCACGCGCGTTTCCTTCGACGTCGGCATGCGCCAACTCGGCGGCGAGACCATCATGCTGACCGGCACCGAGATGCAGCTCGGCCGTTCTGAAACCATCACCGACACCGCCAAGGTGCTGTCGCGCTATGTCGATGCCATCATGATCCGCACCACCTCGCATGACCGGTTGCTGGAACTCACCGAAAACGCGACCGTGCCGGTGATCAATGGGCTGACCGACGATACCCATCCCTGCCAGCTGATGGCCGACATCATGACCTATGAGGAGCATCGCGGTCCGGTGGCCGGCAAGACCTTCGCCTGGACAGGTGACGGCAACAATGTGCTGCACTCGCTTCTAGAAGCCTCGGCGCGGTTCCGCTTCAACCTCAATGTCGCCGTGCCGGAGGGCAGCGAGCCGTTCGAGAAATATGTCGACTGGGCGAAGGCCAATGGCGGCAAGGTGCGGTTTGCCGGCTCGGCCGAAGAGGCCGTCGACCAGGCCGATTGCGTCGTCACCGACAGCTGGGTATCGATGGGCCAGGAGCATCGCGCCCGCGGCCATAACGTCTTCCTGCCCTACCAGGTCAACGCCGCGCTGATGGCCAGGGCGAAGTCCGACGCGCTTTTCATGCACTGCCTGCCTGCGCATCGCGGCGAGGAGGTCACCGACGAGGTGATCGACGGACCGCATTCGGTGGTCTTCGACGAGGCCGAGAACCGGCTGCACGCCCAGAAGGCGGTGCTGGCCTGGTGCCTGGGCGCTTGACCGGGGTTGACTTGATCCGCGCCAACTTGATCCGGGGATGTGTGATGCCTATTTGCGGGCCATCACTGAAATCGAACGCGCTTCGACCCATGCCGCCTGGAAAGCGGGATGGACGCGCCCCGGAGTTTTGTCATGCTGGAAACGCTTTCCTTGGCTGAGCATCAACCCAAACTCGGCGAATTCGGCTTCGCCGGCGACGACCATGTCGTGCCTTACGAAGTAGCGCCCCTGGATGTGCGCGGCCGCACCGTGCAGCTCGGGCCGATGCTCGACGCCATTCTCAGCCGTCACGATTATCCCGAGCCGGTCGCGCGCCTGCTGGCGGAGGCCTGCGTGCTCACCGTGCTGCTCGGCACGTCGCTGAAATTCGAGGGCAAGTTCATCCTGCAGACGCGCACCGACGGACCGGTCGACATGCTGGTGGCGGACTTCACCACGCCGCATTCGTTGCGCGCCTATGCGCGCTTCGACGCCGACCGGCTGCAGGCACTGATTGCCTCGGGCGAGATCTCGCAGGAGAAGCTGCTCGGCACCGGCGTCCTGGCCCTGACCATCGATCAGGGCGCGCACACGCAGCGCTATCAGGGCATCGTCCAACTCGACGGCACATCGCTGGAAGAAGCCGCGCGCACCTATTTCCGCCAGTCGGAGCAGATCCCGACCGATCTGAGGATGTCGGTTGCGAAGCTGGTGACCCCGGGCCCGGGCGGGGCCCGCGAGCAATGGCGCGCCGGCGGTATCCTGGCGCAGTTCCTGCCGCAGGCGCCCGAACGCATGCGCGTGCCCGACATTTCGGGCGGGGATGGCGATCCGCGAGACGTGGCGCACGAACCGGCCGACAATTCCTGGCGGGAACTCTTGGCGCTGCTCGGCACCATCGAGCCGACCGAGCTCATCGATCCGACGGTGGGCGCCGAGCGGCTGCTCTACCGGCTGTTCCACGAGCACGGCGTGCGCGTCTTCCGCGGTGTGCCGGTTGCCGACCAGTGCTCCTGCTCGCGCGACAAAATCCGAGGCATTCTCGAAGGCTTTTCGGCCGAGGAGATCAAGGACTCGACCGAGGACGGCGGCATCCATGTCGCCTGCGAGTTCTGCTCGACGCAGTACGACTTCGATCCGGCGGAGTTTGCGGCGGAGTGAGAAAGCTCCGGTTCCTCGCCCCCGCTTTGCGGAGGCGGGGAACTCGAGTTCTTTAATTCACCGTCCTCTTCGTCCCCGGCATATCGAGCGAGAAAGCCGGAATGGCGACGTCGAACGTTTCGCCGCGGCCGTTGCGCATCGTGTAGTGGCCGACCATGATGCCGGATGGCGTCGAGAGCGGGCATCCCGACGTGTACTGATAGCTGTCGCCGGGGTTGAGCTCCGGCTGGTCGCCGACCACGCCCTCGCCGCGCACTTCTTCGACTCGGCCACGCCCGTCGGTGATGTGCCAGTAGCGCGACAGAAGCTGCACGAACTCGTCCGACCGGTTGTCGATCGTCACCTGGTAGCCCCATACATAACGGTTCTCGGACGGATCGGAACGGTCCTCCAGATAGAACGGCCTGACCTGCACTTCGATGTTGCGCGTCACGGCGCGATACATGAGCCACTCCGGTGCCGCAGGGAACATTTTAGCGCGCTTCGCGGTTCTACCTCCGCAGCGTCGCCAGCCTGCCGGCTTTTCCACCGCAAGTGCCGACAAACAATGTCATTTAAGTGACACATGACAATGTTGGTGTGCACAAACCGTGCGGGCGACTCGGGCGCTTTGTCGAGTGATGAAACGGCCGCGGGCGGCCTTTCCGGAGTGACCAGATCTCGATGGAACTGACCCTCGCAGCCGCCTTTGCTTCCTCGGCCCTTCTTTTTTCCAACCTTGCCAGCATCCTGCTCGCATCGTCGCGGCTGAAGCCCAGGCGGGTCATTCCTCCGCCTTCCAGCAAACAGCCGCCTGTCTCGATCGTCGTGCCGTCGCGCGGCGTGGAGCCGTTCACGCAGGAGACGCTCGACCGCGCCTTCTCGCTCGATTGGCCGCGCTACGAAATGATCTTCTGCGTCGCGCACGCCGAAGATCCCGTGGTCAAGCTGATCAACGCCGCCATCGCGCGATTTCCGAATGTTCCGGCGCGGCTCCTCGTCGGCGATGACAGGATCAGCGCCAATCCCAAGCTCAACAACTGCATCAAGGGCTGGCAGGCGGCGCGGCACGACTGGGTGATCCTCGCCGATTCCAACGTGCTGATGCCCAAGGACTATGTCCAGCATCTGATGGCGGCCTGGGGACCGGACACCGGCCTCGTCTGCTCGACGCCGATCGGCTCGCGGCCGGACGGTTTCTGGGCCGAAGTCGAATGCGTCTTCCTCAACACGCTGCAGGCGCGCTGGCAATATGCCGGCGAAGCGCTCGGCCTTGGCTTCGCCCAGGGCAAGAGCATGCTGTGGAACAAGCCGATGCTGGATGCAAATGGCGGCATCCAGGCTTTGGCCGCCGAAATCGCCGAGGACGCGGCGGCGACCAAGCTGGTCAACAGCCTTGGCCTTCGGGTCAATCTCGTGGCCGCGCCCTTCGAGCAGCCGCTCGGCCAGCGCACGCTCGCCGAAATCTGGTCGCGCCAGGCGCGCTGGGCGCGGCTGCGCCGCGTCACCTTCCCATTGTTCTTCGCGCCCGAAATCCTGACCGGTGTGGTCGCGCCGCTGCTTCTGGCGCTGATCGCGGCGGCAAGCGCCGGTGTCAGCCTGCCCGCGACCGCGCTCTGCGTGCTGGCGATCGCCTATGTGCCCGAATGCATGCTCGCCTGGTCCAAGGGCTGGTATCTGTCGCCGCGCAGCGTCACCGCGATGATCGTGCGCGACGCGATGCTTCCCGCCATCTGGGCGCGCGGCTGGCTTGGCGGAGCCGTCGAATGGCGTGGCAACGCAATGACCATCCGCAACAGCGGGATGACTGAACTCGAAGAGATTGCTTGAGCCGGCTGCGGCTCAAGCGCGCTCTTTGCAGCCGTGGCGGTTCATTCCTTCGCCGCCTTCAGCGCCTGTTCGATGTCGGCGAGCAGGTCGTCGGTATCCTCCAGCCCGACGGAGAGCCTGAGCGTGCCTGGTCCGATGCCAAGCTCGGCGCGGGCCTCGTCAGTGAGGTTTTTGTGCGTCGTCGTCGCCGGATGCGTGATCAGGCTCTTTGCGTCGCCGAGGTTGTTCGAGATCAGCACGATGTCGAGCGCGTTCTGCAAGGCGAAGGCCGCCTGCTTGCCGCCCTTGACGTCGAGGCAGATCAGCGTCGAGCCGCCCGACATCTGCTTCCTGACGATATCCGCCTGGGGATGGTCGGCCCGGCCCGGATAGATGACGCGGGCGATCTCCGGCCGGCCGGCCAGGAAGTCCGCGATCTTACCGGCGCTTTCGGTCTGCTGGCGCACGCGCAGCGGCAGCGTCTCGAGGCCCTTCAGCAGCGTCCATGCGTTGAATGGCGACAGGCTCGGGCCGGTGTGCCGGAAATAGTCGTGCAGGTTCTCGTCGATCCACTTCTTGTCCGACAGGATGACGCCGCCGAGGCAGCGGCCTTGTCCGTCGATGTGCTTGGTCGCCGAGTAGATCACGATATGGGCGCCGAGCTGCAGCGGCTTCTGCTGCAGCGGCGTGGCAAAGACGTTGTCGACGATCACGCGTGCGCCGATCGAATTTGCCAAAGCGGCGACAGCGGCGATATCGACCACTTCCAACGTCGGGTTGGTCGGACTTTCCAGGAAGAACAGCTTGGTGTTCGGCCTGACCGCTTTTTCCCAATTGGCAATGTCGGTGCCGTCGATCAGCGTTGCCTCGATGCCATAGCGCGGCGCCAGCGTCTCGACCACCCAGCGGCAGGAGCCGAACAGGGCTCGCGCCGCAACGATGTGATCGCCGGCCTTGACGCTGCAGAGCAGGGCGGCGGACACGGCGGCCATGCCGGAAGCGGTGGCACGTGCGTCTTCCGCGCCTTCCAGCGCGCACATGCGCTTCTCGAACATATCGACGGTCGGGTTGGCGTAGCGCGAATAGATGAAGCCGGGTTCCTCGCCCTTGAAGCGGGCTTCCGCTGCCTGGGCCGTCTCGTAGACATAGCCTTGGGTGAGATACATCGCCTCGGCGGTCTCGCCGAAGCCGGAACGCAGCGTCCCGCCATGCACGAGTGCCGTCTGAGGTTTCCAGTTACGCGTCTTGGTCATCGCCCTGCTTCCAAACACAAAAAAACCGGCCGCGACGTCGCAACCGGTCCATACGGCCTTGCGGCCCGACGGTCCTTTAGCGACTTGTTTAACGTGGCTGCAAGCCGACCGGCCAAATCACCACGGGATAACGACCCTTTAGACCCGCACCGCGCTTGCGTCAATTGCCGGCTTGATTAAGAGGTTTGTACCACGCAGCTTCCGCAAAAGTGTCCCGCGGTTTTGCGACAGGAAACTGCGACGACAATGACTTCGCCCGGAGCCAGACATTGCGGCAGACAGGCATTCTTCCCGATCAGGACATCGCGGCGCTCTTCCAGTCGGGCGCGCTGAAGTCGCCGCGCGCGCTCGACACCAACCAGATCCAGCCGGCTAGCCTCGATCTGAGACTGGGCGACAAGGCCTTTCGCGTGCGCGCTTCCTTTCTGCCCGGTCCCGATCATCTGGTGGCCGACAAGCTGGACCGGCTGAAGCTGCATGAGATCAATCTCGCCGAGGGCGCGGTGCTGGAGACGGGCTGCGTCTACATCGTGCCGCTGCAGGAAAGCCTCGCGCTGCCAGCGGAAGTCTCGGCTTCGGCCAACCCGAAGAGCTCGACCGGACGACTCGACATTTTCACGCGTGTCATGGCCGACCGCGGCCATGAGTTCGATAAGATCGCCGCCGGCTATCATGGCCCGCTCTATCTCGAGGTCAGCCCGCGCACCTTCCCGATCGTCGTGCGCGCCGGCTCGCGCCTGTCGCAGATCCGCTTCCGCACCGGCAACGCCGTGCTGTCGGAGAATGAGTTGCGTGACCTCCATCACGCAGAGATGCTGGTTGCGACCGAGCCGCCCAACATCTCCGGCGGCGGCATTGCGCTCTCTATCGATCTCGACGGCGACAAGGACGGCCTGGTCGGCTATCGCGGCAAGCACCACACCGGCCTCGTCGACGTCGACAAGCGCGCCGCTCAGGATGTGGTCGACTTCTGGGAACCGCTCTACAAGAGCGGGGCCGGCGAGCTCGTGCTCGACCCGGACGAGTTCTACATCCTGGTCTCTCGCGAAGCCGTGCACGTGCCGCCGCTCTATGCCGCCGAGATGACGCCTTTCGATCCGCTGGTCGGCGAGTTCCGCGTCCACTATGCCGGCTTTTTCGACCCGGGCTTCGGCCATTCCGCCGCCGGCGGCAGCGGCAGTCGCGCGGTGCTTGAAGTGCGCAGCCACGAGGTGCCGTTCATCCTCGACCACGGCCAGATCGTCGGTCGCCTCGTCTACGAGCATATGCTGAAGCGCCCGCAGGCGCTCTATGGCAGCGAGCTGGGCTCCAACTATCAGGCGCAGGGGCTGAAGCTCTCCAAGCATTTTCGCGCCGCGCGCTGATCGCCCAACCAGGCTGTGCTTGCCCGGCCTGGCGCGCCGTGCTTGGCTGCGTCTGACCATGTAGCAACTGAACCCAAGGGGATGAAAATGCAGATATCCAGATGGATCCTGTCGGCCGCGGCCGCCGCCATGCTGGCGCTCGGCGTCGGTTCGGTAGACGCGGCCGAAAAGATCAAGATCGGCACCGAGGGCGCCTATCCGCCCTTCAACACCATCACGCCGGACGGCAAGGTCGAAGGCTTCGACATCGACATCGCCAATGCGCTCTGCGCGCAGATGAAGGTCGAATGCGAGATCGTCACCCAGGATTGGGATGGCATCATTCCGGCCCTGCAGGCCAAGAAATTCGACGCCATCATCGCCTCGATGAGCATCACCGAGGAACGCAAGAAGCAGGTCGCCTTCACCCACAAATACTACACCACGCCGCTTGCGCTGGTCGCCCTGAAGGACGCCGACATCGCCTCGACCGAGCCGGCCTCGCTTGCCGGCAAGACGGTAGGTGCCCAGGCCTCGACCACCCAGGCCAACTACGTCCAGGACGTCTACGCCAAGGCCGGCGCCGAGGCGAAGCTCTACCCGACCCAGGAAGAGGCGGTCACCGATCTGCTCAACGGCCGGCTCGACGCCGTCATCTCGGACAAGTTCGTGCTGGTCGACTGGATGAAGAAGGCGAGCGACGGCTGCTGCAAGCTGGTGGGCGACGTCAAGGGCACCGAGACCGAGGCCGGCATCGCCGTGCGCCTGGAGGACACCGCCCTGCGCGACCGCCTCAACGCGGCCATCGACGCCATCGTTGCCGACGGCACCTACAAGAAGATCCAATCGAAGTATTTCGATTTCGATATTTATTGAGGTTGAAGCTGCCAATCTCCCCCCTCGTGGGGGAGATCACGCTAACCTCACAGCGCCTTCACCGCCACCTTCACTGGCTTCTCGATCTCGAGCGGGTTGCGCAGCGGCAGGCCGAAATCCTTGGCCTCGATCTCGAACGTGTCGCCTTCCTCGGTCCTGACGCCGTCTGCGAACGAGAGTGTGGCGGTGCCGAACATGTGCACATGCACGTCGCCCGGCTGGCGGAAGGCCGAATATTTGAAATGGTGATGCTCGAGATTGGCGATGGTGTGCGACATGTTCGCCTCGCCGGACAGGAACGGCTTTTCCCAAAGCACTTTGCCGTCGCGCCAGATTCGTGAAGAGCCCCTTATGTCGGCGGGCAGCTCGCCGATCAGGATTTCCGGTCCGAACGAGGCGTTGCGCAGCTTGGAATGGGCGAGGAACAGGTAGTTCACGCGCTCGGTCACATGGTCGGAAAACTCGTTGGACAGCGTGAAGCCGACGCGGAACGGCGCGCCGTCGTCGCCGATGACATAGATGCCGGCGATCTCCGGCTCCTCGCCGGCGTCTTGCGCGAAGGCCGGCGACATCAGCGCGGCACCGGGCGCCACCGCCATGGTGCCGTTGCCCTTGTAGAACCATTCCGGCTGCACGCCGATCTCGCCCTTGGCCGGCTTGCCGCCCTCCAGCCCCATGCGGAACATCTTCATGGAATCGGTGAGCTGCTCCTCGCCGTCGCTGAGCTTCTTGTGCATGGAATCGCGTGTCGCGGCGGAGCCGAGATGTGTAAGCCCGGTGCCGGTAAGGTGGAGATGCGCGGGGTCGGGATGGTTGATAGGCGACACCAGGCGTCCCTTCTTGTAGACGGCGTCGAGGTCGACCGCCTCGCCATAGCCCTTGCGCTCGATGAGCGCCTCGATCCCGGTGCCGGTGCGGGCTGCCTCCATCGCCAGCGAATAGACGCTGCGCGCGCCGTTGATGATCCGGGTCTTGCCGCCGCTGCGGGCAACGACGCGGATCGTCTCGGCGTCATCGAGGATCTGGGAAATCAGCATGATGAACCCTCTCTCTTTTGCCTTGGCCCGGCTGCCGATTGGCAAGCCCTGACCGGCGCAGCCCGGAACCGATCCGCGCCACGGTTGAAACTCTTCGTCCGGATTGCACTCGCGAGCCTGGTCCTTCCAGGACTTCTTCGCGCCGACGGGTTGCCGGCAGCTTCGCGATCTAGAACCCGTATGCCTCCTTAGTCCTTGCCTCCGGCCTCTACGCCTTGTTCTTGTTGTAGACGTCGAAGATGACGGCACCGAGCAGCACCAGGCCTTTGACCACCTGCTGCCAGTCGACATTGACGCCCATGATCGACATGCCGTTGTTCATCACGCCCATGATGAAGCCGCCGACCACGGCGCCGATGACCTGTCCGACGCCGCCCATTGCCGAGGCGCCGCCGATGAAGACGGCGGCGATCACGTCGAGCTCGCTGCCCAGGCCGGCGGCCGGGACGGCCTGGCCGAGGCGAGCGGCGATGATCAGGCCGCCCAGCGCCGACAGCACGCCCATGTTGATGAAGACGAGCAGCGTCAGCCTTTCGGTGTTGATGCCCGACAGCTGCGCCGCCTTGGCGTTGCCGCCCATCGCATAGATGCGGCGGCCAATGGTCATGCGCTTGGTGACGAAGACGAACAGCGAGATCAGCACGCCCATCACCAGAAGCACCACCGGCAGGCCCCTGTAGCTGGCGAACTGGAAGACCAGGAACAGCGCCAGCGCGCTGCCGACCAGCGTCTTGACGACGAACAGCGGGAAGGGCTCGGCCTCATAGCCATGCCGTTCGCGCTTACGCCGTGTTCTGAAGCCGAAATAGGCATAGGCGAGCACCGCGACCAGACCGAGCACGATCGTCGTCATGTGCAGCGTAAGGCCGCTGCCGACGATGGTCTTGCCGGCCGCATTCACCGTCGGCGGAATGAGCGTCAGCGGGCCGATGACGTCGGGGATGAAGCCGGAGCTCAACGCCTTGAAGCTGTCGGGAAGCGGGCCGACCGAGGAGCCGCCGCCAAGCAGTGCCTGGCAGATGCCGCGGAAGATCAGCATGCCCGCCAGCGTCACGATGAAGCTCGGTATTCGGTGATAGGCGATCCAATAGCCTTGCGCCGCGCCGATAAGCGCACCGACGATCAGGCAAACGATAGAGACCACCAGAGGATTGCTGAATATACCGAGCGGCCAGATGACCATCATCATTGCGGCAAGCGCGCCGATGAAGCCGGCGACCGATCCCACGCTGAGGTCGATATAGCCGGCGACGATCACCAGCAGCATGCCAAGCGCCATCACGATGATGAACGAGTTCTGCTGCACCAGGTTGCTGAGGTTGACCGGTTTGAACAGCGTGCCGGACGTCGTGTACTGGAAGAACAGCATGATGACGATCAGCGCGATGATCAGTCCGTATTCGCGCAGGTTCGTCGTCAGCGCCGAAACGGCGACACGCGGACCATGCTTGACGTCTTCGGCGACGCCGCTCTGCGGCGCGGGAGCGCTTTCTGTGCTCATGAGGCTTTTTTTCCTTCTCCCCGAACGATGGCGCGCATGATCTTTTCCTGGCTGGCGTCGCTTGCCGCCATTTCGCCGACGATACGCCCTTCGTTCATGACATAGATGCGGTCGGTGATGCCGAGCAATTCCGGCATTTCCGACGAGATGACGACGATTGCCTTTCCCTCTGCGGCGAGGCGGGCGATGATCGTGTAGATTTCGTACTTGGCGCCGACGTCAATGCCGCGTGTCGGTTCGTCGAGGATCAGCACTTCCGGGTCGGCGAACAGCCATTTCGACAGCACCACCTTCTGCTGGTTGCCGCCCGAAAGATTGCCGGTCAACTGATAGACGCTGGATGCGCGGATGTTGGTCTTCTTGCGATAGTCGTTGGCGACGCTCATCTCGCGCATGTCGTCGATGACGCCGCGGCTGGAGACGCCTCCCAAATTGGCCAGCGTCACGTTGTGCTTGATGTGGTCGATAAGGTTGAGGCCAAAGGTCTTGCGGTCCTCGGTGACATAGGCGATCCGGTTCTCCACCGCCTTGCTCACCGTCGAAAGATCGAGAGGCTTACCCCTGAGCAGGACCTCGCCGCTGATATGCCGGCCGTAGGAACGGCCGAACAGGCTCATCGCGAATTCGGTGCGGCCGGCGCCCATCAGCCCGGCAATGCCGACCACCTCGCCCTTGCGCACATTGAGGTTGACGTTCTTGATGACCTGCCGCTCGGCGTGGATCGGATGGTACACCGACCAGTTCTTCACTTCGAAAATAACCTCGCCGATCTGGGGCTCGCGCGGCGGGTAGCGGTCGTCGAGCGAGCGGCCGACCATCGAAGTGATGATCCGGTCCTCGCTGATGTCCTTCCTGGGCAGGGTCTCGATGGTGCGCCCGTCGCGGATCACCGTCACCTTGTCGGCGACGCGGTTCACCTCGTTGAGCTTGTGCGAGATCAGGATCGAGGTCATGCCCTGGCGCTTGAACTCGAGCAGAAGATCGAGCAGCGCCTGGCTGTCCTTTTCGCTGAGCGAGGCGGTCGGCTCGTCAAGGATCAGCAGCTTCACTTCCTTGCTGAGCGCCTTGGCGATCTCGACCAGTTGCTGCTTGCCGACGCCGATATTGGTGATCAGCGTCTTGGGATCTTCCTTCAAGCCGACTTTGTCGAGCAGGGCCTTGGTGCGCTTCTCGTTGGCGTTCCAGTCGATGACGCCGTAGCTGGCGTGCTCGTTCCCCAGGAAGATGTTTTCCGCGATCGACAGCATCGGCACCAGGGCAAGTTCCTGGTGGATGATGACGATGCCGATATGCTCGCTGTCATGGATACCCTTGAAGTGGCATTCCTGGCCGCGAAAGACGATCTCGCCTTCATAGGTACCGGTCGGGTAGACGCCCGACAGCACCTTCATCAGCGTCGATTTGCCGGCGCCGTTCTCGCCGACGATGGCGTGGATTTCTCCTTCCTCGACGCTGAGGTTGACGTTCGACAGCGCCTTCACGCCGGGGAACGTCTTGGTGATGTCGCGCATCTCCAAAATCGTCGAGCTCATCAGGAATTCCGCTCCCTGGCGCATGCCTGCCGTTTCCGGAAGGCGTTATGCGCGAAATCAACATACTGCAGTCTGGCTCGCGTCGCGATGGCGCATGGCGCTGCAGAAGCCGGCAAAAACAATACCGGGGTCGCTTCTGAACGAAAAGGGGCCCTGCGTCGCGCAGGACCCCTCCCTTAAAGGCTGGATTACTTCAGCTCTTCGGCCTTGATGTAGCCGGAGTCGACGACCAGCGCCTTGTAGTTCGACTTGTCGACCTCGTGCGGCGTCAAGAGGATCGAGGGAACGACCTTGACGTCATTGTTGTAGGTCTTGGTGTCGAGGCCGTCGGGCTTGCCGCCGGAGAGCACCTTGTCGACCAGCTGCACGGTGGCCTTGGCCAGCTCGCGGGTGTCCTTGAACACGGTCGAATACTGCTCGCCCGAAATGATCAGCTTGACCGAGGCGGTCTCGGCGTCCTGACCGGTCACGATCGGCCAGGGCTGAGCATCCGTGCCGTAGCCGACAGCGCGCAGCGAGGCGGTGATGCCGCGCGACAGGCCGTCATAGGGCGACAGAACGCCATCGACGCGGCTGCCGTCCGAGTAGTTGGCCGAGAGCAGGTTGTCCATGCGGGCCTGGGCGGTGGCGGCGAGCCAGCGCAGCGTGCCGACCTTGTCCATGCCCATCTGGCCGGACTTGATCTTGATCGAGCCGTCGTCGATCAGCGGCTGCAGGACCGACATCGCGCCGTTGTAGAAGAAGAAGGCGTTGTTGTCGTCGGGCGAGCCGCCGAACAGCTCGACGTTCCACGGCTTGGTGTTCGGGAAGCGCTCCTTGAGGCCCTTGACCAGGGAATTCGCCTGGATCACGCCGACGCCGAAATTGTCGAAGGTGGTGTAGTAGTCAACATTCGGGGTCTTCTTGATCAGCCGGTCATAGGCGATGGTGACGACGCCTGCGTCATTGGCCTTCTGCAGCGCATCGGCCATGGTGGTGCCGTCGATCGAAGCGATGATCAGCGCTTTCGGGCCTTTCGTGATCTCGTTTTCCAGCTGGCTGAGCTGGTTCGGGATGTCGTCCTGCGCGTATTGCAGGTCGACCGTGTAGCCCAGCGCTTCGAGCTGGGACTTGACGGCGTCGCCGTCGTTGATCCAGCGCTGCGAGGTCTTGGTCGGCATCAGCACGCCGACGAGACCCTTGTCGGCGGCGTGCGCCGAATTGGTCGTGGCGGCAATGCCAAGGGCCGCGACGGCGGCCAGCGTCTTGATGATCTTCACATTTACTCTCCCTGGTTGATGGACGCGACACCTCGGGGCTTCGCGGGCCGCGCAGTCGAACAGGAGCGCAGTCGCGCCTCTGTCGGCTTTATCGATCTCCGGTATCCTCCCAATCGGCCCCGCGACGCAGTTTCAATCGATACGATTTTGCTCGTTGCCGATCGCTGCGTCTCGGAACGCGCGAAGGGTGTGTCCCTTTGACATAACTGTCAAATGCGATCTTTGCTGGTTGCTATACCGAAACTGGTATGATTTAGCGTAGAGCAGAGAACTGCCGGAGAGGCTGGGAAATCATGGCGGCGCTGCGCGATCCTGATGCGATTTCAGGGAGTTACGAGAAGCTTCCGGGGGACGGCGAAACGCTCCTGCGCAGCGGCCTGAGCCTGCGCCATATGCGAATGATCGCCGCGCTCGACGATCACGGACGGGTGAGCGCCGCCGCCCAGGTGATGAATATTTCCCAGCCGGCGGCCTCGCGCATGATCGCCGAGATGGAGGCGGTGCTCGACGTGAAATTGTGCGAGCGGCTGCCGCGCGGCGTGACGCTGACCCCTTACGGTCAGGCGCTCGCCAGGCGCGCCCGCTCGATCCTGCTCGAAATGCGCGAAGCCGACCGCGAGATTTCGGAACTCAAGGCAGGCAAGGGCGGCTCGGTGTTTCTCGGCGCCGTGACTGCGCCGGCGATCGAACTGGCGGTGCCGGCGATTCGCGAGATCCGCCGCATCTATCCGCGCATCGAGATCACCATGCAGGTCGAGACCTCGAACGTGCTCGCTCGCGAGCTGATCGCCTCCCGCCACGACTTCATCATCGCCCGCATCCCCGATGACCTCAATCCGCGGCTGTTCGAATCGCGCGTCATCGGCATCGAGAAGGCCTGCCTGATCGTGCGCCGCGGCCATCCGCTTGCCGGCGGCGGGATGGTCGGCCTGGAGGAGACGGCTGCCTATGATTGGGTCTTCCAGTCCGGCGGCTCGCCCCTGCGCCAGGCGATGGAAAGCAATTTCTTGAACCGCAACATCCCGCTTCCCGACCGCATCCTCAACACCTCGTCGCTGCTCTTGACGCTGGTAATGGTGGCGCAATCTGACGCCATCGCCCCCGTTTCGGTGCAGGTGGCCAAGTTCATCCAGAGCGGCGACGGGCTGTCCGGAGCGATCGATGTCGTTCAGACCGAGTTCGACATCGAGGTCCGGCCCTACAGCCTGATCACGGTCAGGAACCGGGCGCTCTCGCCCGCCGCCAAGATGCTGCACGACTTCATCCTGCGCGAAGTGGGGTAATGGAACGAGAATGCTACCTGTGCGTTCAAACAGATCGGCAGTTCGCTGGAGCCCGTTTGGGTGAGGGAACCACCTGCCGATGCTGAACTATCGGGAGGTCTTTGATGGAACGTCGCTTGTTTCTGACTGGAATGCTTGGCGTTGCGGGGGCAGCGGCAATTGCAACCCTCGCTGGCCCCAGTAGGGCGGTTGCCGGAATTCCAAGCGGCAACGGAATTCTCGATCAACTCGATAAGCCCGATACCGCCGTCTTCGAGGATGGAGACGAACGTGCTGAAGTGGAGCAGGTTTACCATCGTCATTGGCATCACGGCCGTCGCCGCCGCAGTCGGCGCCGCGTTTGGAGACGTGTTTGCCGCCGCTACTGGCGTCGTGGCCGCTGGCGTCGCCGCTGCTGGCGCGAACGTGTTTGGATTGGCTTTTGGCTTTAGGGGTCCATAGCGGTTCAGCTTTGGATAAGAGCCGCTCACCCGCAGTAAAGAACTGTTTTTACGGAATTCCGGACCGAGACGTGGTCCTGGATTGCTCAACCGGTCCAGAGCCGGCCGCCGCAAGGTGGCTGGCTTCTTTTCCGCCATAGATCGCGCGGCGATCCTCTTCTAGGGCCCAAGCCCCTCGCCTTTCGAGCGGCTCTTTCGTTTGCGCGCTTTCGCCGAACGAGGTGGCTCCCTTCGGAGTGCGGTCAAAAAGCACGTTGATTTTCCAGTCGAGAGGATGCGGGCAGTTGGGCGATCTGGATGTTCGATGTTTTCAAAGCTGCCTGTTGTTAACCATCGCAATGTTAGCCTTGGTCTCGCCGGATGAGCGAGGTCACCAATATGCACGCCGATCTGCCGCGCGCGCGGGTTAAGCGGAGGCTGATAGCCAAGGCGCTAGCATTCCTCGCCGCCGCCCTGACAACGCTGCCCGCAGATGCCGAAACGGTGCAGGAAAATCCCGGCGGTCAGATCGTGATCTTCGCTTTGCACGTCGCCGAGCTGCGCGCCGCGAACGAGCCTGTGGAATTCGACGGTGCCTGCGACAGCGCCTGCACGCTCTATCTGTCTTTGCCCGCCGAGCAGCTTTGCATCACGCCGCGTGCATCCTTCGGCTTCCATCTGCCTTACGGCGTCGGCGCCCATGAGAACGCAATCGCCGCCGGGTACCTGATCTCGCAATATCCCGACTGGGTTCGCCTGTGGATCGAGGAACGCGGCGGCCTGTCGCGCACCATCGTGCGGATGGAAGCCGCCGAGGCCGCAAAGCATCTTCCCCTCTGCGGCGTGCTGGCCTGACCGGCAAGCGGCAACGATCGCATTCGCCATCGGCCGCCTGAGGACGCTCTGCCAGATCGCTGCGACCGCGCGGCACTGTAGCGAGGGATGGAGCGGGTAGCGGGAATCGAACCCGCGCGTTCAGCTTGGGAAGCTGACAGGCTACCATTACATCATACCCGCGCAACAGCCTCGTTACCATGATGGCCCCGCATCTAGCAATCGGCGATACATTGAAAAGCCGAGAGCCATCCACCGGCGCTTTGACGCCGCGCCACAACATGGTAATGGCTCAGGGGTTAAGGGTGGGGACCCAGCTTGGAAATCAATGTTCGGAAGAGGAAGCGAGCCTCTCGCTCCGGAAAAGCCTTTGCTGTGGAAGATCTCGGATTCCTGCTGAGGCTTCCTGTTTTTGTATTCGTCTCTCTTTTCGTGCCTGAGAAGAGATGGCGCAGTGTCTGCCTTTGGCTGGAGCGGCTGAAACGGGCGCCTGAGTCTCGGCGCGACGTTGGTGACCAACCGGATCTTGCCGCCTTTGGCATAGCCGGCCGCGAGGACCGGCTCCGGGTCGACGCGATGCGCAGCGAACACAACATCCAGATCGTCCGCGAGTGGCTCGTCGGCTGGCGACCCGAGATCGAACTCCTCGGCGCCGAGCATCTCGATGCGGCGCGCGAACAGGGCCGTGGCGCCGTCCTGTGGATTGCGCATTTCGCCTTCAATGCGCTTGCGGCGAAGATGGTTTTCGCCAAAGCCGGCTTCGATGTCTTCCATGTCAGCAGGCCCGAGCATGGTTTCTCGAAATCGCGCTTCGGCATCCGGTTCCTCAACCCGATCAGAACCGGCGTCGAGCTCAGACATGCCGCGGGCCGTATCGTGATCGACCGCGCCAATCCCGCCGCCAGCATGAACGAGGCGAGGCGGTTGCTTCGCCAGGGCAAGTTTGCGTCCATCACCGCTGGCGCCTGGGAGGGTGAGTTGCTCGTGCGTGCGCGAATCGGCCAGTCGGCCATTGAATTTGCGGGCGGCGCGCCCCGGTTGGCCAGGATCGCCGGCGCTCCCCTGCTGCCGGTCTTCGTCGTTCGTGACGACAGCACAGGCAAGATACGGGTGACTGTGGAAAATCCGATCGATCTTGATCGCAGCCAGGACAAGGCCGAACTGATCCAGAGCGCCGCGCAAGACTTCGCCGATCGGCACCTGGCCTATCTGAAGGCCAGTCCCCACCAGTGGCGCGACTGGGGCAAGTTGAAGGCTCACCAAGGCACGTTGATCGAGACGGAAGCCGGATGCCTCTCTTCAGCATTCTGATCACCGACGACGGCAGCGAGCACGTTTCCGGGCTCGTTGCCGAAAACATCCACTCGCTCACGGCTGCTCATCCGGGCGAAGAGCACCGCCTGTTCCGGGAAGCGGCGTTGGCGGAGTTCATTTCGACGCATTTCGGAGCAGAGGTGCTTTCGGCTTTCAGGACGCTGCGACCTTATTCCTACAAGGCGGACCTCGCCAAATATTGCCTGCTCCATGAGCAAGGCGGCCTTTATGCCGATCTCTCCTATTTCTTCCTGCGCGGAGTGCCGCGCGCCGATGGAAAATTGTCGATCTTTCGCGATTTCCTCAGCTCGACCCCTTGGGACACCAGCATCGGCGTTGTTGCCGCGCCGCCTCGCCACAAGGCGCTCGCCAAGGCGATCGAGCTTGTCTGCGCCAATGTGAAACGGGAATATTACGGGCCGACTGCGCTCTGCCCCACAGGCCCGACCTTGTTCGGCAAGGCCGTCGCGCTGACCTGCGAACCGGAAGACCTTATCGTCGGCGAAGCCCTCAGGTCGGTGCCGTCTGCCGCGCCTCTTCAGCCGTCCGCGGATTTCGGCCATTGCCTCAGCCATGATGGCGAGCCGGTCGCGATCAAGCGTAAGCGGGGCGGCAAGCCGATATCGCACCTCGGTATCGGCGGCGGCAACCGCTACAACAGGCTGTGGCGCTCCAGGGAAGTCTACCGCGACCGGCCGCTTTGGGCCCGCATCTTCCGATGGCGGATCTGACCGTGCGAGCCGCGTGTGCCGGCCGGATCGGGCTATCAGGGCTGCCAGCACGATGGCTTCGCGCGCGGCCTTCGGCTTGATGCCGGGTATCCGAGTGCGTATTTCTGAGGTCGCGCCCCGAATCGGGCAGCTCGAACCGGAGAACGGCCTTGTCCGCACTGACACGCTTTCTCGGCGATACGCCACTCAGGGTGCTTGTGAAGCTGCTGGTGGTTTCCTTCCTCGTCGGCCTCGTCATGCACGCTTTCGGCTGGTCGCCGATGGACGTGCTCTACGGCATCCGCCAGTTCTTCATCGATCTGTGGAATCTCGGCTTCCATACTATCGACCGCTTCCTGGGCTATATCCTGCTCGGCGCCGCGATCGTCGTGCCCGCCTTTATCCTGCTCAGGATTGCGAGCTACAGGAAGTAGCCTGCCGAGCGTCAGGCATACGCGGCCGCGACCTCGAACAGAATGGCGTGGCGCGCGGCAAGCGCCGGCACGTCGCTCGAATAGCCGCCGCCGATGACGCCGCATAGCGGGATGCCGGCCTTGCGGAAATAGCTGATGACCAGCTCCTCGCGGCTGCGCAGGCCGTTGTCGGTCAATGTCAGCCGGCCAAGCCGGTCCTCGGCATGGACATCCACGCCGGCATTGTAGAACACGATGTCCCAGCGCCGCCTTGCGCAAAGCTCTGGAAGAATGGCGCCGAGCCGGTCGAGATAGGCAGCGTCGCCGGTGCCGTCCGGCAGCGCGATATCGACATCGGAGGCGATCTTGCGCGCCGGATAATTGCGTTCGCCATGCATGGAAAAGGTGAAGGCGCGCGGCTCATCCTTCAAAATGTCCGCCGTGCCGTCGCCCTGATGCACGTCGAGATCGACGACCAGGATGTTTTCGACGGCGCCCTCCGCAAGCAGGACCAGGGAAGCCACGGCCACGTCGTTGAAGGTGCAGAAGCCCGCGCCTTGGGCACGCCTGGCATGGTGGCTACCGCCGGCGGCGTTGCAGGCTATGCCGTGTTTCAGCGCCAGCCGCGCCGCCAGCACCGTGCCTGCCGTTGCTAGCTGCGCTCTCAATGACACGCGCTGGCTGACCGGGAAGCCGATCTCGCGCTCGATCTTTTCAGGCACCTCGCAAGTGAGCACCTGGTCGACATAGCCGGCCTCGTGCGCGAGCTTGAGCCACGCCGCCGGCGCCCGTTCCGGCATCGAAAGCGCTCCCGCTGCTGCCAGCCCGCGGCTGTGCAAAGCCTCCATCAGCAACGGATATTTGCTCATCGGAAAGCGGTGATTGACGGCAAAGCCGGCGTCGTAGTCGGGATGGTGGACGATCTGCAAAGGCATGATGGGGCGGCCTGCGCCAGAGCTGGAATTCGGTTGGCCGTCACCCGATGGCGATTGCGCGGCAGCGGCAAACTGGGGCACATCGGCCGTTCTAGCAAGCCGCAATGAGCAAGGCAGCAATCCTTGGACAAGGGTGCGACCCACCTCAACGCCGGGACCTTCATCGTCACCAACCGGTCGGTGCTGGCGATCGCGGTGCCGATGACGCTTGCCTATCTGACGACGCCGCTGCTCGGCATCGTCGACACCGCGGTGATCGGGCAGTTCGGCGATGCGGCTCTTCTCGGCGGACTGGCGGCAGGCGCGCTGGTCTTCGACGTCGTCTTCACCACCTTCAACTTCCTGCGCTCCGGCACCACCGGCCTCGTCGCTCAGGCTTTCGGACGCGGCGATCCGCTGGAGGAGCAGGCGGTGCTCTGGCGGGCCGTGCTGATCGCGGTCGTCGCCGGCGTGGTGCTTGCAGCACTTGCGCCGCTGTTTGCGGTAGGCGGCCAGTGGTTCATGGGCGCCGAGCCGCGTGTCAGCGCGGCGATGTCGGTCTATATCCGCATCAGGCTCATTGCCGCGCCCTTCTCGTTCATCAACTATGCCATCTTGGGCTACGTGCTGGGGCGTGGCGAGGGCGGGATAGGGCTGATGCTGCAGGCCGTGCTCAACGGCATCAACATCCTGCTCTGCTTCCTGCTCGGCCTCGAGCTCGGCTGGGGCGTGGCGGGCGTTGCCTGGGCGACCGTCACCGGCGAGTTCCTGGCCATGCTGCTCGGCCTTGCCATCGTGCTGAGGCGGTTCCGCAAGCTGGAGCGGCCGTCGCGCCGGCGCATCCTCGACCTGCCGGCCTACCGGCGCATGCTGTCGCTCAACCGCGATATCATGATCCGCTCCTTCTCGCTGCTTGCCGCCTTCGCGCTGTTCACCAGGCAGGGCGCCCAATTCGGCACGGTGACGCTCGCCGCCAATGCCGTGCTGATGAACTTCTTCCTCGTCGCCGGCTATTTCCTGGACGGCTTTGCCACCGCAGCCGAGCAATTGGCCGGCCGCGCCATCGGCGCGCATGCGGCCACCCCGTTCCGGCAAGCTGTCCGGCTGACGCTGATCTGGGGCTTCGGCCTGGCGGCGGTCGCCAGTCTTATTCTGCTGACGGCCGGCGCACAGCTGGTGGCGATGGTGACAACCGCTCCGGAGGTCCGCGCGGTCGCCGACACTTATCTGCCCTGGGCGGCCTTCACCGCGCTGAGCGGCGTGCTCGCCTTTCAGATGGACGGCGTCTTCATCGGCGCCACCTGGTCGCGCGACATGCGCAACATGATGCTCCTGTCTTTCCTGGCCTTCGCCGCGGCACTGATCACGCTGGCACCCGCCTTCGGCAACAACGGCCTATGGGCCGCGCTGCACGTCTTTTTGCTGGTGCGGGGTTTCAGCCTGCTTGCGGTGCTGAGGCTCAGGATGCGCACGGCATTCAGCTGATCGGCTTTGAAGCCCAGCGCTCGCAAGCCGAGTCGCGCAAATCCTGGATCGAGCCAAGCCGCTCGCGCTCCACAAACCGCGCCATGCCGGCAACGATGCGGCCGGGCAGCGCCGGGCCGGCATAGATCATGCCGGTATAGAGCTGGACGAGATCGGCGCCGGCGCGGATCTTCTCCAGCGCGGTTTCCGCCGAGTCGACGCCGCCGACCCCGACGATCGTCACTTGTGGGCCGAGCAGCTTGCGCATCCGGGCGAGTACCGCCGTCGAGCGCTCGAAAAGCGGCTTGCCTGACAGCCCGCCGGCTTCGCCGGCCAGACTCGCGCTGCGCAACCCGACCCGGGCAAGCGTCGTGTTGGAGACGACAACCCCGTCGATCTTTTTCTCGATGACTTCGGCGGCGATGTCTTCCAGTTCCGCTTCAACGAGGTCCGGCGCGATCTTGAGGAAGATGGGCGGCTGAACCGACGCAGCCGCGCGCGCCGCCACCACGCGCGACAGGAGTTCGCCCAGTTGCTCGCGCGCCTGCATGTTGCGCAGGCCCGGCGTGTTGGGCGAGGAGATGTTGACCGTCAGATAACTGGCATGAGCCGCGAAGCGGGCGACGCCGCGCTCATAGTCGGCAATGCGGTCGGCGCTGTCCTTGTTGGCGCCGATGTTGACGCCGACAATACCCGGCCGCCCTTTGCGCGCGGCAAGCCGTCTTTCGGCGGCCGCATGCCCTTCATTGTTGAAGCCCAGCCGATTGATCACCGCTTCGTCGGCGGTCAGCCGGAAGATGCGCGGCCTCGGATTGCCGGGTTGCGGCAGCGGCGTGATGGTGCCGACCTCGGCGAAGCCGAAGCCGAGTTTGAGCAGCGCGTCCGGCACTTCGGCGTTCTTGTCATAGCCGGCCGCCATGCCGAGAGGGTTCGGAAAATCGAGCCCGCAGACGCTGACCTCGAGCCGCGCGTCGCGCGGGGGAGGCGAGGCGGCCGGCAGGCCGCAGCGCAAAGCCGCGATCGACAGGCCATGCGCCGTTTCCGGGTCGAACGAGAAAAGCAGCTTTTGGCCGATCCGGTCGAGCACGCTCATTCGTCCTCCAGCGGCGGGAATTCGTGGCCGTCGGCGCCGAGCGGCAACGGCTTCACCCAGAGCACGGCGTCGAGGGCGAGCGCGGCGTAGAGATGCGGGAACAGGGCGCCGCCGCGCGACACCTCGTATTTCAGCGCGTCGCCCAGCTTTGCCGCGTCGACAGCGATGAGAAGCAGGTCCGCCTGGCCGGCGAAATGCTTGGCCGCCGTCTCGCGCACTTGAGTTGCGGTGGAAAAGTGGATGAAGCCGTCGGCGATGTCGATCGGCGCCCCGGTGAAGCGGCCGTTCCGTTCCGCTTCGCTCCACATGGCTTCAGGCGCGATCTTGTAGATAAACTGAGACATTGGCGCGCTATAGTCCGAACGATACATGGGGGAAAGGGTGCTTGCGAACTCTTCCCCATTTCAGGCGCAAACCTGTGATATTGTTCGCACAACGGCTCATGGAGGATAACATGCGTCTGCAGCACATTCTAATCCCGGCGGCGCTTTGCTCGCTGGTCGCCGCATCGGCCTATTCCGAGGAGACGGACCGCTATCGGCTCGAAAAGTCCGCCAACGGCTATGTCCGCATGGACACCCAGACCGGCGCCATGTCGATCTGCGAGGAGCGCTCCGGCCAGCTCGTCTGCAAGTTGGCCGCCGACGAGCGCTCCGCCTTCCAGGACGAGATCGACCGGCTGCAGAGCACGGTGAAGGCACTCGACGAGCGCGTCGCGAAGCTCGAGAACTCGCTCTCGGCCCGGCTGGAGTCCCAACTGCCGAGCGAGGAGGATTTCAACAAGACGATGAGCTACATGGAGCGCTTCTTCCGCAGCTTCATGGATATCGTCAAGGACATCGACAGGCAGGAAGGCGACGGTGGCACGAAGCCCAGCCCGCAAAAGACCTGAGCTCCCGGGAAAAAGCCTGCGCGCGCGGCCTTTGCTGCTTGAAAACGCGCCGCGCCGCCGCATAATCGTTCCGATCCCCTAAGAAAGCACACAATCAGCAATGGGATCCGGGGAGGAGTATTTGCCGTCGGGCCACACTTTCGTCATTGCCGACGACCATCCGCTGTTTCGCGGCGCACTAAAGGAAGCGCTCGCCGGCATAGGCGATGTCGCCGCCATCCATGAGGCCGGCGATTTCGAAAGCGCCAAGGCGCTGGTCGTCGCCAATGAAGACATCGACATGGTGCTGCTCGATCTGTCGATGCCGGGCGCCAGCGGCCTGTCCGGACTGATCTCGCTGCGCGGCATCCATGCCTCGGTGCCGCTGGTGGTGGTGTCGGCTCATGACGATCCAGCCACCATCCGCCGCGCGCTCGATCTCGGCGCGTCCGGCTTCATCTCCAAATCGGCAAGCATGGAGGAGATACGCAGCGCCGTCCTGACTGTGCTTGCCGGCGATATCGCAGCACCCGCCGGCATCGAGCTCGGCGTCGAGCGCGACCCGGAGATTTCCGATCTGATCAAGCGCCTGCAGGCGCTGACGCCGCAGCAGACGAGGGTGCTCGGCATGTTGGCCGAAGGCCTGCTCAACAAGCAGATCGCCTATGAGCTCGGCGTCTCCGAAGCCACCATCAAGGCGCATGTTTCGGCTATATTGCAGAAGCTCGGCGTCGACAGCCGCACCCAGGCGGTCATCCAGCTTTCCAAGATCGGCGGCGACCCGCTGCAGCCGGTGAGCTGATCATTCCGCCGCGGGCGCCAGTGCCCTGACCCTTGCCATCATCGAGCGCAGCACGGCAGGCTTCAGCGGCTTGTTGATCACCGGCACATCAAGCAGACCAGCAGCAGTGCGCACCTCGCTGGAGCGGTCTGCGGTGACCAGCACGCAGGGCAGATCCTTGCCGTAGGTGGCGCGCAGCCTGGCGATGGCGTCGAGCCCGGTACCGCCGTCGAGATGATAGTCGGCGAGCACCACATCCGGCCTTGCCGCACCCGGGCGCATCAGGTCCTGCGATCCCGAAGCGGTCTCGACGCCGCAGCCCCAGCCTTCGAGCAGCAGTCGCATGCCGTCGAGGATTCGCGCGTCATTGTCGATGCACAGCACATTGAGTCCGGCAAGTGAGGATGGCGCGCGCGCGGGCGCCTTTCCCGTCTCGCGCGGCGGCGCCGCGATCTCGGCGACCGGCAGGATGACGGAAAAACGCGTGCCCTTGCCGGGGTTGGAGAAGATGCGGATTTCGAGCCTGAGAACCCTGGCGATGCGGTCGACGATGGAAAGGCCAAGGCCAAGGCCCTCGGCCTCGCGCGCGCCCTCGTCCAACCGGGTGAATTCGTGGAAGACGGTGTTCAGCTTGTCGGCGGCAATGCCGATGCCGGTGTCGATCACCTGGATCTCGGCCAGCTCGCCGCGCCTTCTCACGCCGACCAATATGCGGCCTTCGCGCGTGTATTTGATCGCATTGGAAACGAGGTTCTGGATCAGCCGGCGAAGCAAATTGCGGTCGGTCATCACGCCGAGCGACGACGGCATGATTTTCAGGCCGAGCTTCTTTTCGGCGGCGAGCGGGCGAAAATCGTTGCCGATCTGGCCAAGCAGCCCGCCGAGGCTGAAGGCGGTGTCCTCGGGCTTCAACGCGCCGGCGTCGAGCCGCGATATGTCGAGCACCGCGCCGAGGATGGTCTCGACCGATTCCAGTGAGGATTCAATGTTGGTCGCGGCCCTGCCGGCGGGCCCCTTGCCGGCCTTTTCGATCAGCGAGGAGCAATAGAGCCTGGCGGCGTTGAGCGGCTGCAGGATGTCGTGGCCCGCGGAGGCGAGGAAGCGCGTCTTGCTGAGATTGGCCTCCTCGGCAAGCATCTGCGCCTGCGCCAGCTCCTCGTTGACGCGGGTGAGCTCGGCGGTGCGGCTCCTGACCCGCTGCTCCAGCGATTCATTGGCCCGCTTCAGCGCCAGGTCCTGCTCGACGCGGCCGGAAATGTCGGCATAGGTGGCGACGATGCCGCCGTCGGGCATCGGGTTGGAACGCAGCTCCAGGATGCGGCCGCTGGTCCTGAGCTCCATCTGCCAAGGACCGACGAAGCTGGTCAGCCGGTTGAGCATCGTCACCCGCTGGTCGGCGGCGATATCGCCGCGCTCGGCCAGATGCCGCAGGATCTGGTCGAGCGACACGCCCACTTGGCCCATCTCGTCAGGCAGATCGAACAGCGCCCGGTATTGCCGGTTCCAGCAGATCAGCCGCAAATCCCGGTCGAAGACGGTGATGCCCTGCTCCATCTGGTCGAGCGCGATCTGCAGCAGGTCGCGGTTGTGCTGCAGCGCCTCGGTGGCGTCGTCGAGCAGCCGGAAGGCATCCTTGGAGTCGCGGTCGTTGCGGCGGAACAGCAGCGACAGGATCAGCCGCGCCGACGACGACCCGACGGCGCTCGCCAGCAACTGCTCCGAGAAACGGATGACGTCCATGCTGGCCTGTTCCTTGCCGTGCAGGGAGACGTTCGCGTTCTTCTCGAAGGACTGGAAGGAGCGCTCGGTGCGCTCGACGCCGAGATAGCGGGAAATCGTGTCCTTGAGGTCGTTGACCGTGACCGCGGTGCGGAAGCGGCGCAGGCTTGGCATCGGCCCCGCCTCGCGCGGCACGAAGATCGCCGCCTGGATGCGCTCCAGCGGCACCGATGCGCGGGACAGCGAACCCATCACGAAGAACAGCGTGTTGACTGACAGGCTCCACAGCACGCCGTGGTTCAGCGGCTCGCCGACGGTGCCGAACAGCGCCTGGGGTCTCAGCGCCTCGAAGCCGAACAGTCCATGGACGACAAAGTCGGAGCCGGGACCGACGAGGGAAGGGAGCAGCAGCGTGTAACCCCAGACCGCGATGCCGGCGACCATGCCGAGCGCGGCGCCCCGGCCATTGGCGCGGCGCCAGATCAGCCCGCCGACCAGGGCGGGCGCGAATTGCGCGATCGCTGCAAAGGACATCAGCCCGATCGAGGACAGCCGCGCGCTGTTGGTGCTCTCGCGGTAATAGAGGAAGGCGATGAACAGCATGATGAAAATCGACGCTCGCCGAACGTTCAGGATCAGCGTCGACCAGTCTTCGTTCTCCGAAGAAGTGGTCTTGAGCAATCGACGCACGAACAGCGGGATGACGAGGTCGTTGGAAATCATGATCGACAGCGCCACGCTCTCGACGATGACCATGGCGGTGGCCGCCGACAGGCCGCCGATGAAGGCGATCATCGCCAGCACGTCGTGGCCGCTGAATAGCGGCAGCGACAGGACGTAGAGGTCGCTGCTGGTCCTTGCGCCGACCAGCGACAGCCCGGCAAAGGCGATCGGCAGGACGAAGAGGTTGATCGCCACGAGATAGAGCGGAAACACCCAGGTCGCGGTGCGCAGCTCGGCCTCGCTGCGATTCTCGACGATGGTGACGTAGAACTGGCGCGGCAGCATCAGGATGGCGAAGCCGCTCAAGGTCGTCAGCACCAGCCAGGTGACCAAGGACGTGTTGTAGCCCATCGCCTGGCGCACCTCGGCATTCGCCCCGAGCGTCGCCAGCATGTCGCCGGGGCCGCCGAAGATGAGAAACGTGACCATAAGGCCTATGGCGAGGAAGGCGGCGAGCTTGACCACCGTCTCGACCGCGACCGCCAGCACCAGCCCGTCCTGGTGCTCGGTGGCGTCGGCGTGGCGGGTGCCGAACAGGACCGCAAACAGCGCCAGCAGCATCGCCACCACCAGCGAGATGTCGCTTACAAAAGGATCAAAGGAAGGCGGCGATCCCGTATAGTGCTCGATCATCAGGCTGACCGAGCCGGAGATCGCCTTGAGCTGCAGCGCGATATAGGGCACGGCGCCGACCGTGGCGATCAGGGTCGCGATCGCCGCGACGGCAAAACTCTTGCCGTAGCGGGCGCCGAGAAAGTCCGCAATCGAGGTGATCTTTTCGCTCTTTGCCAGCCGGACGATGCGGTTGAGCAGCGGGAAGCCGAACACGAAGACCAGCACCGGGCCGGTGTAGATGCCGAGGAATTCGAGACCCCGCTCGGAGGATAGCCCGACCGAGCCGAAGAAGGTCCAGGAGGTGCAGTAGATGGCGAGGCTGAGCGCATAGATGGAGGGCCGTGCGCGGCCGAGTCCGGCTGCCACGGAGCGCCGGTCGCCGACGCTGGCGATGGCAAAAAGCAGCGTCACATAGGCGATCGCGATGATGACGACGAACCAGCCTTGCACGGTTCGAACTTCCTTCCTGACCGGCTGCTCGTCCGGTTATCAAACGCAACCACAGCTTTGACGCCAAGTCCACCGCGGCTTTCGGCGCATAGGTGCTTGGTGACGCCCAGAAGCGCGAACCGGTTAGGCACAAACCGGCGGCTCCGACCTTTTTCCGGTTTTGCAACTGGGGGTTTTTGTTATTGTGGCTTCGGGGCCGGCGCCGGAGAGCCGGGGCGGCAGCGCGGCCCGTTATGGCAAGGAGGGTCGGATGCTGAAAGAATTCCAGGAATTCATCTCCAAGGGCAATGTGATGGACTTGGCCGTCGCCGTCATCATCGGCGCCGCCTTCGGCAAGATCGTCGATTCGCTGGTCAATGACATCATCATGCCGATCATCGGCGCGATTTTCGGCGGGCTTGACTTCAACAATTACTTCTTTGGGCTGTCCTCCAATGTGCACTCGGCCACGCTGGCCGAAGCCAAGAAAGAGGGAGCCGTTTTCGCCTATGGCAGCTTCATCACCGTCGTGCTGAATTTTCTGATCCTCGCCTTCATCATTTTCCTGATGGTCAAGGCGGTGAACAATCTGCGCAGGCGGCTGGAGCGAGAGAAGCCCGCGCCTGCCGCGGCGCCGCCGCCGGCGGATGTCCAGCTTCTGACCGAAATCCGCGACCTGCTCGCCAGGAAATAACGCGTCCAACGTTCTTTGCTGGACCAAAACCCCGGCCGCTTGCGGCTGGGGTTTTCTGTTCGGTGATCTGGTAAGAGCGCAGCAAAACGAGCACGGATTTGTCCATGACCCTGATTGAGACCTTGCGCGCCGAAGCCCGTGCTGCCCCCGAAAGCGGCATTGTCGCCGTCGTCAATCACGGCCGCTTGCGCGAAGGCCTGATTCCGCTCTGGGCCGGAGAGGGCGACCTGCCGACGCCTTCCTTCATCAGCGATGCCGCCGCAGGCGGCCTCGCCAATGGCGAGACCTTCTACACCTGGCAGAAGGGCATTCCCGAGCTTAGGCAGGCGCTCGCCCGCTACTATGCCAGGCATTTCGGCCAGCGCTTCGCCGAGGAAGAATTCATCGTCACCGGCTCGGGCATGCATGCCATTCAACTGGCCATCGACGCGATCGCCGGCAGCGGCGACGAGGTCGTCTATCTCTCGCCGGCGTGGCCGAATTTCGCTGCCGCCGCCGGTGTCGCCGGCGCTGTTCCCGTGCCGGTCACGCTCGACCAGTCCGGGAATGGCTGGTCCTGCGATGTCGACAAGATCGCAGCCGCCATCACGCCGCGTACCAAGGCGCTGTTCATCAATACCCCCTCGAACCCGACCGGCTGGACAGCCGACAAGGAAACGCTTCAAGCGATCCTCGATCTGGCCCGCACGAAGAAGCTTTGGATCATCGCCGACGAGATCTATGCGCTGTTCCACTATGGCCACGGCCGCGCGCCGTCTTTCCTCGATATCGCAACGGCGGAAGACCGCATCCTGTTCGTCAACAGCTTCTCCAAGAACTGGGCGATGACCGGCTGGCGAGTCGGCTGGATCAAGACGCATCCGGCGCTGCAGCAGGTGTTCGAGAACCTGATCCAGTATTCGACCTCGGGCGTCGCCCAGTTCATGCAGCGCGGCGCGGTTGCGGCCCTCGACAAGGGTGACGGCTTTATCGTCGAGCAGGTGGAGCGGGCACGTGCGGCGCGCGATCTGGTCTGCGACATCCTGGGTGCCACCGGCAAGGCGCGCTTCACCGTGCCGCAAGGTGCGTTCTACCTGTTCTTCACTGTCGACGGCATCACCGATTCCCGCGCCGCCGCCTTCGACATCGTCGACAACGCCAATGTCGGGCTGGCGCCCGGCACGGCCTTCGGCCCCGGCGGGGAGGCCTTCCTCAGGCTATGCTTCCACCGCCGCCTCGATCAGCTCGAGGAAGCGGCAAATCGCCTGGCGAAATGGATGAAGACGGTGTGAGACGGGCGGCTTCAGCCGCCTGACTTCGGCACCAGGAGTGGAATAACCCGGTCGCTCTTGGCGACGGCCGGACGGCCGGAGGCGGCATAGGGGATGCCGAGCGCATCCCAGGTCTCGACCAGCGCGTCCTGCAGTTCGGCGATCAGCGCGTCCGAATGGAACGGGGTGGGCGTGATGCGCAGCCGTTCGGTGCCGCGCGGCACCGTCGGATAATTGATCGGCTGGATGTAGATGCCGTGGACGCCAAGCAGGCGGTCGCTCGCCATCTTGCAAAGCTCCGGATCGCCGACCAGCACCGGCACGATATGGGTGGCCGATTCCATCACCGGCAGCCCGGCCGCGGCAAGCACCTGCTTGGCCCGCGCTGCCTGGCGCTGCTGGGCGTCGCGCTCGGCCTGCGAGCGCTTCAAATGCCTGATCGAGGTGGTGGCGGCCGCCGCGATCGCGGGCGGCAGCGCGGTGGTGAAAATGAAGCCCGGCGCATAGGAGCGCACCGCGTCGATCACAGCGCTCGTGCCGGTGATGTAGCCGCCCAGCGTGCCGAAGGCCTTGGCCAGCGTCCCCTCGATGATGTCGATGCGGTCGGCAAGACCCTCGCGCTCGGTGATGCCGCCGCCGCGCGCACCATACATGCCGACAGCATGAACCTCGTCGATATAGGTCAGGGCGTTGTAGCGCTCGGCGAGCTCGACGATCTGCTTGATCGGCGCGATGTCGCCGTCCATCGAATAGACGCTTTCGAAGACGATCAGCTTGGCGCGCTCGCGTCCTGCCGCCTGCAGCAGGCTTTCCAGATGCGCAACGTCGTTGTGGCGGAAGATCTTCTTCTCGGCCCCGGAACGCCGCACGCCTTCGATCATCGAGGCATGGTTCAACTCGTCCGAGATGAGCAGGCAGTTGGGCAAGAGCCTGGCGATGGTCGAGATCGAGGCTTCGTTGGAAACGAAACCGGAGGTGAAGACCAGCGCCGCCTCTTTGTCGTGCAGGTCGGCGAGCTCATGCTCCAGCTCGACCAGCGGGTTGGACGTGCCGGAAATGTTGCGGGTGCCGCCGGCGCCCGAGCCCATCCGGCCTGCCGCGTTCTGGAAGGCGGCGATGACGTCCGGATTCTGGCCCATGCCGAGATAGTCGTTGGAGCACCAGACGGTGATTTCCTGGCCGCGACCGTTGGAGCGCCAGATGGCGCGTGGAAACTTGCCCACGATGCGCTCGAGGTCGGCGAAAACGCGGTAGCGCCGCTCGGCATGGAGCTGGTCGATCGCGTCTTCGAAGAACCGCTGGTAGTTCATGTCGGCTTCCCAATTTTGCGCCGGATCATAGTCACGGGCCTATGTTACGTCCACCGCGCCGCACCGGTCAAAATGCCACGCCCCGCGCCTGTTCCTAACGATGCCGGATCATGGCCTATTCCCGGGGATGTGAACCAGCTTTGTTTCGGTACGATGCCTCGGGCAGGCGGAACTGTTACAGACTTAACACTAAAATGGGAGGCTAATGGGCTTACGGCGGGGTTTCCAGCACGGCGGCTGTTGAGACAGTTTCCGATAAATCTTGATCAGCGAGGTAAGCGATGACGGTTTTGGTGACGGGCGGTGCCGGCTATATCGGCAGCCACATGGTCTGGGAGCTTTTGGACGCCGGCGAAAGCGTCGTCGTGCTCGACAGGCTTTCCACCGGCTTCGAATGGGCGGTGGCGCCGGAGGCGAAGCTCGTCGTCGGCGACGTCGCCGATCGCGATCTGGTCGGCCGGATCATCCGGGAAAACAAGGTCGACGCCATCATCCATTTCGCCGGCTCGATCGTGGTGCCGGAATCGGTCGCCGATCCGCTCGGCTATTACGAGAACAACACCTGCAAGACACGCGCGCTGATCGAAACCGCCGTGCGCGAGGGCGTGTCGCATTTCATCTTCTCGTCCACCGCAGCCGTCTATGGCGGCGCCGGGCTGGAGCCGGTGCGTGAGGACGCGCGGCTGGCGCCGGAATCCCCTTACGGCCTCTCCAAGCTGATGAGCGAGTGGATGCTGCGCGATGCCGCGATTGCGCACGACATCCGCTATACGGCGCTGCGCTATTTCAATGTCGCCGGCGCCGACCCCAAGGGCCGCACCGGACAGTCGACGCCCGGCGCCACGCATCTGATCAAGGTCGCCTGCGAGACGGCCCTCGGCAAGCGACCATTCATGCAGGTCTTCGGCAAGGACTATCCGACGCCGGACGGCACCTGCATCCGCGACTACATCCATGTCAGCGATCTGGCGGCGGCGCACCGGTTAGCACTGCAGCGGCTGCGCGATGGCGGGGAGAGCCTCGTCGCCAATTGCGGCTACAGCCATGGCTATTCGGTGCTGGAAGTGATCGACAGCGTTCGCCGCGCCTTCGGCCATGATTTCGACGTTCGCATGGGTGCGCGACGGCCGGGCGACGCCGCCGCCGTGGTCGCCAATTCCGACCTTGCCCGCAAGGAGTTCGGCTGGACGCCGCAGCGCGACGATCTCGACCAGATCGTCAAGGATGCGCTGGCCTGGGAACGCATCCTGACGACCAAGAACTCCGTTCGAAACTAAGCAGTTCAGGAAAGTGTGTAGCGGTTGGGTTCGGCGACTTCGCCGTAGCCTTCGTCCCGGAATTGCGTATTGAGACCGACCTGTTGGGCCAAGGGCTCGTCCGGCGAGTTTAGACGCGGTATTGAGGCTCATGCGGCGGTGCGCCGAAGGCGCACTGTTGGAATGAGCCTTGAGGGACGGCATGAAGGTCTTGGTGCTCGGCGCCGGCGTGATTGGCACGGCGGCCGCCTACTATCTGGCTAAAGACGGTCATGAGGTGACGGTGATCGAGCGCCATGAGGCAGCGGCGCGCGGCACCAGCCAGTCGAACGCCGGCCTGGTCTCGCCGGGCGACGCCACCGCCTGGGCCTCGCCGGCGGCGCTCAAGACCTTTCTGCGCGCGCTCTGGAACCATGACCTCGGCATCAAGGTCCGGCTGCGCCTCGATCCGTATTTCTATGCCTGGAGCCTGCGCTTCCTGCGCGAGTGCACCGTAGCGCGCCTGCGCGCCAACACCGACGTCAAGCTGAAGCTCGCGCTCTATTCGCGCGACTGCATCAATGCGCTCTCGGAGGCGACCGGCATCCACTACGACGAACGCAAGAAAGGCATCCTCTACTTCTTCCGCTCGCAGAAAAGCTTCGACACCGGCACCGACAATTACCGCTATCTCGGCGAGCACGGCCTACCGATCGAGATCGTCGGCCGCGACCGCCTAGCCGAGCTGGAGCCGGGGCTTGCCAGCGTGAAGGACAAGATCGCCGGCGGCATCTATTCTCCAATCGACCAGACCGGCGATTCCAAGCAATTCGTCGACAAGCTCGCCGCCTATGCGGCCGAGAAGCTCGGCGTCAGGTTCCTGTTCGGCACGACAATCGAGGGCCTCGACATCGAGGGCGACCGGGTGCGAGCCGTGATGACCTCGGCCGGACCGGTTGCGGGTGACGCCGTCGTCATCTCGATGGGAGCCGAAAGCGGCCTGTTCGGCCGCCGCTACGGCATCGACCTGCCGGTCTACCCGGTGAAGGGCTACACCGTGACAGTCCCGCTCGAGGACGAGAGCAAGGGCCCGACCATGGGCGGCGCCGACGAGGACCGGCTGATCGGCTATTCGAGGCTGGGCAACCGGCTGCGGATGTCCTCGACGGCGGAATTCATAGGCTTCGATCGCAGCTTCAAGCCGCGTGATTTCAGAACCATCCTGGAAACCGGCAAGGACCTGTTCCCGGGCGCCTTCGACGAGAAGAAGGCGCTGCTTTGGGCAGGCCTGAGGCCGATGATGCCGAGTTCCGTGCCCATCTTCGGTCAGGCGAAATACCGCAACCTCTATCTCGACACCGGCCACGGCCATCTCGGCTGGACCATGGCTTGCGGCTCGGGAAAATTCCTGTCCGACCTCGTCGCCGGCCGCAAGCCGGAGATCGATCCGCAAGGGTTGCTTTACGCGACAGCGGGCTGAGACGTTCGGTCCGCAAGTTGCCACCGGCCTATGTCGGCGCTGGTCGGCGTGACCTGTCAAGTTGTGGCAAATACCATGGCGGGGATCACGTCCCGACGACCCGCTGCCACGCTCGCGCGTAATCATGCCAAGCCGGATCTGCGGGTAGCTCGGTCCGCTCGCCTTTGCTGATGACCGTAGCGCCGTCTGACGCCAGCAGTGCCGCGCCGATGCTCGTTCCTGTCGACGTCTCCGACGCAATGACAGCCCGTCCCGTTGCCGCCGCCAGCATGCGGATGAAAAGCGGGTTCCGCGCAAAGGGCCCTTCGACCGTCGTCCGCCCGTCGCCGCCAATCAACTCCAGGCAGGTCGCGGTCATCAGCGCCAGATAGAACGAGATGGCGGCGAAGCGCTGGCCGGGGGGCAAGCCCTCGGCGTTGACCCATTGCGCGGCATGGTGCGGGAATGGCCCAGACCCCTGTTGGGTTGAAGGCAGCAGCAAGGCCTGGCGTGCCAGCACGGCGGCAACATCGGCCTCGGTCCAGTCCTGCGCCTGGCCCTCGGTCAGCAGCGAAAACTCGCGTCCACCCATGAAGCGCGCCGACGGCACGGGATGGCCCTGCGCATTGACATTGCCCAGCGTGTCGCGCGCCGCATCGAGCTCGACCTTCTTGCCGCCGACCGCCATCGAGACCACCCATGTGCCGGTCGAGACGACGGAGAAGGGCGGCCGATCGGACAACAGATGCGGCAGAAGCGAGGCGTTGGAGTCGTGCAGGCCGCAGAACACGGGAGTCGCGGGGTCGAGCCCTGTCAGTCGGGCAATCGCCGGCAGGATCGATCCGAGCCTGTCCTTCGCCCGACGCACGGGCGCCATCAGCGGACGCCAGCCCATCCTGTCGACCAGCGAGGAATAGTCGGACGTCCAGGGGTTCCACAGATCGGTGTGGCAGCCCAGCGATGTCACTTCGTTGGCGGCGACGCCAGTCAGCCGCAGCGCCCAATATTGCGGATACATGAGGATCGCGGCGGACTTGGCGAATTCCACTGGAAAGCGCTTTTGCTGCCAGAAGAATTGCGCGCCGAGATTAAGGCCGATGGGCAACCGCGGCGTGCCTGTTTCGGCGAAGGGAGCGCGTACGGCGTCGTAGTCGGCCGCAAGCTGGTCGGGGCCGTCGAACTCATAGTCGAGCACCGGCAGCACCAGTTCGCCGGCGGCGTCGACCAGCGCCCCGGTCGCGCCATGCGTGGTGATCGAGATCGCATCGATCCGCCGCTCGCGGTTGATATCGGCGAGGCTGTTCAGGATGAACGTCCACAGCGCCTCGACATCGTGATGGGGGTAGGGCGCCTGCCAAACGGGCGCGTTCGCGGTGCGGCGCAGCGCGATCTCGCTCGGCGTCGTGAGCTCGACCAGCGCCACCTTGGCGTTGGTCTTGCCGATATCGATGACGGCGACGTGGCGGATCATGCCATATGGAACATGGTTTCCAGCGGCACCGCCACCGGCTCATTGTCGGGTTTGGTTTCCATGAGGTCGGCCATATGCGCCCACCAGCGCTGCATCACAGGATGTTTCGGCAGGTCGGCCATGCCGTGATCGTCGCGTCGCCACAGCACGCCGAAGAGGATGCTGGTCTCCTCGTCGAGATAGATCGAATAGTCGGAGACGCCGGCATCTCTCAGCAGCTCCGCCAGCTCAGGCCAGATCTCGTCATGGCGGCGCTTGTACTCGGCCTTCATGCCGGGATTGAGCTTCATCTTGAAGGCGTGTTTCTCCATCAGGCGAAACGTCCTTCGCGCAGCCGCCGCCAGACGATCGGCAGCGCAATGACGATGATCAGCAGCAGGCCGATGAAGATCGACATGACGATGCCGGGCACGTTGAGCAGGCCGAGGCCGAAGGTCACCAGCCCCATGATGAAGGCGGCAAGAACCACGCCGAGGATGCTGCCGGCGCCGCCGAGGATCGACACACCTCCCAGCACCACCATGGTGATGGCCTCCAGCTCATAGCCCTGCGCAATCGACGGCCTTGTCGAGCCGAGCCGTGACGTGATCAGCACCGAGGCGATGCCCGACATCAGCCCGGTGAGGCAAAACAGGATGAATTTGATGCGGTCGACGCGCACACCGGAGAACTGGCAGGCGACCGGATTGTTGCCAATGGCAAAGACGCGGCGGCCGAAGCTCGTGCGATGCAGCACGAACCAGTAGACCAGCGCCGCGAAAAGGAACAACGCCAGCTCGAACGAGAAGACCCACCAGACATAACCCTGGCCGAAGAAGGCGAAACTCTCCGGATATCCCTTATAGGCCTGGTCGCCGAGGATGATGAAGGCGATGCCGCGAAACAGGCTCATCGTGCCGATGGTGACGACGATGGAAGGCAGGCCGAGCCTGGTGACGAGCAATCCGTTGAAGGCGCCGCAGCCGAGCCCCACGGCGATGCCGATCGCGACCAGCACCGGCGTGCCGGCGCCCGCCTGCGCCGCCATGCCCATCATCGTCGAAGCGAGCGCGACAATCGCGGCAACCGACAGGTCGATCTCGCCCGAGATGATCAGCAGCGCCATTGCAAGCGCAATCAGGCCCTTTTCGGTGAAGTTGAAGGTCAGATCCGAGAGCGACCACGGGTCGAGGAAATAGGGCGAGGCGAAGCTGTTCACCGCGAAGATGAGGATCGCGATGACTACGAGCAGTGCCTCCCAGGAAAAGATCGCCGAAGAAAGCGGCTTGTCGAGCCGGTCGGGGATATGGCGCGGGGCAGGGGTGTCGGTCATGCCGCTTCCGCCTTTCTGAGGATGATGCGACCCTGCCGGCGCTCGCCGCGCGCGTTGAGCACCACGGCCAGGATGATGGCGCTGCCCGAGATCGCCATCTGCCAGAAGGGCGAGATGTTGATGACCGGCAGCGCGTTGGAGATGATGCCGAGGAAGAGCGCGCCGAGCACCGCGCCGCCGACCGAGCCAATGCCGCCGGCGATCGAGATGCCGCCGATGACGCAGGCGGCGATGATGTTGAGCTCGTAGCCGTTGGCGACTTCGACCGAGGCGATCACGTAGCGCGAGATCCATAAGTACCCGGCTAGCCCGCCGATCATGCCGGAAATGCAAAAGACGATGAACTTGGTGCGGCCGACATCGATGCCGGCATAGACCGAGGCGGTCGGGTTGACGCCGATGGCATAGATCGAGCGGCCGATCTGCGTGCGCGTCATCGCCAGAAAGAACAGCGCAATGACGAGAAGCGCGATCCACGACAGGACCGGCAGGCCGAGGAAGGCGGCGCGCTGGAAGTTGATGAAGTCGGGGCTCATCTGGTCGGCATTGACCCAGGCGCCGCCGGAGACGACGAAGGTGGCGCCGCGATAGATGGTGAGCGTGCCGAGCGTGACCACGATGGACGGGATATTCAGCCGCCACACCAGGAAGCCGTTGATGGCGCCGAGTAGGAGGCCGACAAGCAGTGCGATGACGATCAGCACCGGGATCGGGATCGCCGGATGGGCAGCGTTGAGCATCGCCACCACCATGCCGGTGAAGCAGAGGTTGGACGCCATCGACAGATCGATCGAGCGCGTCAGGATCACCACCATCTGGCCGAGCGCCAGGATCATCAGGATCGAGGTGTCGTTGAACACCTGGCGCAGATTGGCCGGATCGGCAAAACCGGGGAAGCGGGTCGAGATCAGCCCGATCAACAGGACGATGCCGGCGAGCAGCCAGATCTCGCGATATTTGAGAAAATTCTTCATGCCGCGATCCCCGCTGCGGTCCTGACCAGCGTCTCGGCGTCCAGGCCTTTGTTGTCGTAGGTGGCCGCGATACGGCCTTCACGCATGACCACGACCCGGTCGGACATGCCGAGGATTTCCGGCAGTTCCGAGGAGACCATGATCACCGATAGCCCCTGCGCCACGAGCTCGGCCATGAAGCCGTGCACAGCGGCTTTGGAGCCGATGTCGATGCCCTTGGTCGGCTCGTCGAGGATGATGACCTTCGGCGTCGTCGCCAGCCATTTGGCGATGACCACCTTCTGCTGGTTGCCGCCGGAAAGGGTGCCGACATCCTGGCTGAGCGACGAGGCGCGCAGGTCCAGCCGCTCGGTGTAGGAGCGGGCAAGTGAGAATTCTTCCGCCAGCTTGAGCACACCGGATTTCGAGGTGCGCGCAAGCGAAGGCAGCGATACGTTCTGAAAGATCGGCAGGCCGATGACGACACCCTGCTTGCCGCGCTCTTCCGGCACATAGACGATGCCGGCCTCGATCGAATCCGCCGCCGATTTCGGCGCCATTGAGTTGCCGTCCAGCGAAATCGTGCCGCGGCTGGTGCGCGTAATGCCGGCGATCGCCTGCATCACCTCGCTGCGGCCGGCACCGACGAGGCCATAGAAGCCGAGGATTTCGCCCTTGCGCAATTCGAAGCCGATATCGTCGAACTCGGTCGGGTGCGACAGGCCGGAGACCGACAGCACCGGCGCGCCGATCTTCGGCTCGCGCTGCGGAAAGATGTGGTCGACGTTGCGGCCGACCATCATACGCACGATCTCGTTCTGGCCGGTGTCCTTGAGCAGGCCTTCGCCCACCATCTCGCCGTCGCGGAAGACGGTGTAGCGGTCGGCGATGCGGTAGATCTCGTCGAACTTGTGGCTGATGAAGAGCACCGCCTTGCCTTCGCTCTTCAGGAATTCGATCAAGAGGAAAAGTTCGTCGATCTCCTTCATCGAAAGTGCGGCGGTCGGCTCGTCCATGATGACGATGCGCGCGTCGATGGACATGGCGCGCGCCACCGCCACCAGATGCTTGTTGGCGATGCCGAGGTCCTTCAGGCGGGTGTCGGCGTCGATGTGGCCGGCGCGCATCGTCTCCAGCACCTCGCGCGCATTTTTGCGCATGGTGCGCCAGTCGATGGTGCCGAAGCGGGTGCGCGGCGCATGGCCGAGGAAGATGTTTTCGGCGACCGAAAGGTCGTCGAACAGCACCGTCTCCTGATGGATGGCGGTGATGCCGTGGCCGAAGGCGGCATGCGCGCTGGGCAGCGTCGCGGCCTGGCCGTCGATGCTGATTTCGCCGGCGTCGGGCTGGTAGATGCCGGTCATGATCTTGACCAGCGTCGACTTGCCGGCGCCGTTCTCGCCGATCAGCGCCGTCACCTGTCCGGGATAGAGCGACAGGCTGACATTGTGCAGCGCCCGAACGCCCGGAAAACTCTTGGAGATGCCTGAGAGCGTCAGGCGCGGGGCCAATTTGTCCTCGCCCTCGCGGGGAGGGTCGCGAACAACGTGAGCGGGATGGGGGTTGTCTAGCATATCAAGTTAAGGTCCTGGTGCATGGAAGCGTCGTCACCCCCGCCCCGTCTCGCCAGTTTTGCTTCGCGACACCGCCTCGCCGACCCTCCCCACAAGGGGGAGGGTGCAAGCTCCTCAGATCAATAGATCTTTGAGAACTTCTCGATGTTGGTCTTGTCGAACTGGAAGGGCGGAGCCATCGCAGCCGAGTTGGTGTCGTCGAGCGTCACCTTGCCGACGCGGCCGATCGACAGCGTGGCGCCGGGCTTGGCCTCTTCTTTCTTCACCGCCAGGTCATGCGCGAGATAGATCGCCGAGTAGCCGAGGTCGATCGGGTTCCACAGCGCGACCGCCTGGCTGGCGCCGTTGTCGATGAACTTCTTGAACTCCGACGGCAGCGCGAGGCCGGTGACGTTGACCTTGCCGATCAGGTTCTCGTCGGTGACGACCTGCGCGGCGGCAACGACGCCGACGGTGGTCGGCGCGATGATCGCCTTGAGGTTCGGATAGGATTTCAACAGGCCCTTGGCTTCGTCGGTGCTCTTGGCGGAGTCGTCGTCGCCATAGACGGTGGCGACCAGCTTGATCTTCGGGAACTTCTCCGGCAGCACCTTCTTGGCCGCTTCGATCCAGGCATTCTGGTTGGTCGCGGTCGAGGATGCCGAGAGGATGGCGACATCGCCGCCTTCCGGCAGGTAGTCGGCGGCGAGCTTGATGATGGTCTCGCCGATCAAATTGGTGTCGGACGGGTTGAGGTGGAGCTGGCGGCCTTCCTTGGCGACGCCGGAGTCCCACGAGATCACGGTGATGCCGCGATCCATCGCCTTCTTCAGCACCGGCACCAGCGCATCGGCGTCATTGGCCGAGACGGCGATGGCATTGACCTTCTGCGCGATCAGCGAGTTGATCACCTCGATCTGCGCCTCCGCCGTCGCTTTGGTCGGACCGGTATAGATCACGTCGACGTCGCCCAGTTCCTTGGCCGCTTCCTCGGCGCCCTTGTTGGCGGCGTCGAAGAAGCCGTTGCCGAGCGACTTCACGACCAGCGCGATCTTGACGTTCTCGGCATAGGCGCCATTCACGAACATGGCGGCGGAAAAGGCCGCCGTGACCAGCAGTTTCTTCAAAAAGCTCATTCGAATATCCTCCCTTGAGCGTTGCATTCCATCGCCGCTGCGGGCGCGAGTTGTCCTCAGGCCTGCAGTGAAGATTCCTCCTTGTCGCTTGACTGTTTGCGGGCGACGATCAGCGCCACACCCGCGGTTTCCAGCATCTTGGCTTCGCGGTCGTCGATACCGTCGTCTGTGATCACGGTCGTGATGCGCGACAGCCCGCACAGGATCAGGCTGGATCGCATGCGGAATTTCGAGGAATCGACCAGCACCACCAGCTCGTCGGCCTGGTCGATCAGTTTTTGCTCCGCCTGGATCAGCAGCGGGTCGCCTTCCATCAAGCCGAGCGGTCCCAACCCTTGAGCGCCCATGAACATGCGCCGCGCATAGAAATTGCGCGTCACGTCGTTGTCGAAGGGCGACAGGATGATGTTCTGCTCGCGATAGATCGTGCCGCCCGACAGCATCACCGTGTTCTTCGAGTGCTTGAGCAGGTGCTCGGCGATCGGGAACGAGTTGGTGAAGATCGGCATGCGGCGGCCGGTCAGGAAATGCACCATCTGGAAGGTCGTGGTGCCGCCATTGATGATGATCGGCTCGCCGTCCTTGCAAAGGTTCACCGCTTCGCGGGCGATCGCCCGCTTCTGCGCGGCGTTCAGCGTTTCGTTGACCGAGAAGGGCCGGCCGGCAAGGCCGATGACTTGCGGCGGTGAGATCGCCTCGGCGCCGCCGCGCACCCGGCGCAGCCGCTTTTGCACATGCAGCGCCGCGATATCGCGCCGAATCGTCGCTTCGGAGGAGTCCGTCAGGTCGACCATTTCCTGCACCGTCACCACAGGCTTTTCCTGGACGGCGGACAGAATGATCCTGTGGCGCTCTTTTTCGTGCATGGTTCCTCCCTGCCTGGCTATCAGGCACCAGAAAACGCGCAATGTCAATCATTTCCGATCACATATTTTCATTGTGCAGTGCAATATGATCGATCTTGATCGTTTATGATTGACAAGAGGCCCTGTTGGGTAGACATTCCAGCCAAATTGGACTGCTCGGTTTTAGCGTCCCAAGGGAGGATACCTATGCTCGACAAGCGCTCCGGCTCGCGCCTCGCCAATCTGTGGGACGATGCAAGGGCCGAAGGGATGAGCGGTCCCGAGCTTCTGGTCTATCGCTCGAACACGCTGGGTTCAGACAAGCGCGTCACCAATTATGGCGGCGGCAACACCTCGTCCAAGGTCTGGCAGAAAGACCCGCTGACCGGTGAGGACGTCGAGGTGCTGTGGGTCAAGGGCTCGGGCGGCGACAGCGCTTCGATCAAGGTCGACGGGTTTGCGACCCTCTACATGGACAAGCTGCGCGCGCTAAAGAGCCTCTATCGCGGCGTCGACCACGAGGATGAGATGGTGGGCTATCTGCCCCACTGCACCTTCAACCTCAATCCGCGCGCGGCCTCCATCGACACGCCGCTGCATGCCTTTGTGCCGAAGGCTTGCGTCGACCACATGCATCCCGATGCCGTTATCGCGATTGCCGCGGCGAAGGACTCCAGAGCGATCACGAAAGAGGTATTTGGCGAGGCCATCGGCTGGCTGCCCTGGAAGCGCCCGGGCTTCGAGCTTGGGCTTTGGCTGGAGAAATTCTGCCGCGAGAACCCCGACGCCAAGGGCGTGGTTCTCGAAAGCCACGGCCTGTTCACCTGGGGCGACACGCCGAAGGAATGCTACGAAACGACGATTTCGGTGATCAATCAGGCGATCGACTGGTTCGAGCGCAAATCCGACGGCAAGGCGATCTTCGGCGGCGAGGTGGTGAAGGCGCTCGACGCGCCGGCACGGCGTGCCATTGCCGCGAAACTCATGCCGAGAATCCGCGGCCTGATCTCGGAAAAGAGCCATAAGCTCGGCCATTTCGACGACCAGCCGGTAGTGCTCGAATTCGTCAATTCGAAAGACCTGCGCCCGCTGGCGGCGCTGGGCACGTCCTGTCCGGACCATTTCCTGCGCACCAAGATCCGGCCATTGGTAATCGAGTTCGATCCGGCAAGGCCGGATGTCGATGCCGTCATCGCGCGCCTCGCCGACGACATTGCAGCCTATAGCGTCGGCTACCAGGCCTACTACGACAGTTGCAAACATCCGGACTCGCCCGCCATCCGCGATCCGAACGCGGTCGTCTATCTGATGCCGGGCGTCGGCATGTTCACTTTCGCCGGCGACAAGGCGACGGCGCGCATCTCCGGCGAGTTCTACGTCAACGCCATCAACGTCATGCGCGGCGCCTCGATGGTCTCGTCCTATGTCGGCCTGCCGGCTCAGGAGGCCTTCGACATCGAATACTGGCAGTTGGAAGAAGCCAAGCTCCAGCGCCTGCCGAAGCCGAAGGCGCTGGCGGGACAGATCGCGCTGGTCACCGGCGGCGCCGGCGGCATTGGCCGCGCCACGGCCAACCGGCTGCTGCGCGAAGGCGCCTGCGTCGTGCTGGCCGATATCGATGAGGCCGCGCTTGCCGGCGCTCACGAAGAGCTGTCGAAGGCTTACGGCAAAGACTTCGTCCGTCCGGTGCGGATCGACGTGACCTCGGAAGATCAGGTCACTTCGGGCTTTGCCGAAACTTCGGTCGAGTTCGGCGGCATCGACATTCTGGTTTCCAATGCCGGCCTGGCCTCCTCGGCGCCGATCGAGGAGACGACGCTGGCGTTGTGGAACAAGAATATGGACATCCTGTCGACCGGCTATTTCCTCGTTTCGCGCGAGGCTTTCCGGCTGTTCCGCGCGCAGAAGATCGGCGGCAATGTCGTCTTCGTCGCCTCCAAGAACGGCCTTGCCGCTTCGCCCAACGCCACCGCTTACTGCACGGCCAAGGCGGCCGAGATCCATCTCGCGCGCTGTCTCGCGCTTGAGGGTGCGGAGGCGCAGATCAGGGTCAACGTCGTCAATCCGGACGCCGTGCTGCGCGGCTCCAAGATCTGGACCGGCGAATGGAAGGAACAGCGCGCCGCCGCCTACAAGATGTCGACCGACGATCTCGAGGAGCATTACCGGTCGCGTTCGATGCTGAAACGCTCGGTATTTCCGGAAGATATCGCCGAAGCGATCTACTTCTTCGCTTCCGACATGTCGGCCAAGTCGACCGGCAACATCGTCAATGTCGACGCCGGCAACGCGCAGAGCTTTACGCGGTAAATTGTCAGAGCCAGCGCTGCCCCTCACCCTTACCCTCTCCCGTAAGAACGGGGAGAGGGGGCGCCAGCGCTGGAGCGCGTCCCTTCTCCCCGTCACTATAAGGGGAGAAGGTGCCGGTAGGCGGATGAGGGGCAGCGCCGACGAATTGGGAGGAAAAAATGCCCGAACAGATCATCTCAGCCGACCTCGTCGCCAACCACAACTCAGCTCGCCAACCCGCCCTCGAGCGTGACTACGCCTCCCTCGGCGAGCGCCTCGACCGGCGCGGCATCGCTATCGATGCGATCCGTGACACGGTCGAAAAATTCGGCGTCGCGATCCCGTCCTGGGGCGTCGGCACCGGCGGCACGCGTTTTGCCCGTTTTCCCGGCGCCGGCGAGCCGCGCGACATCTTCGACAAGATCGAGGATTGCGCCGTCATCGGCCAGCTGACGCAAGCGACGCCTACCGTCTCGCTGCATATCCCGTGGGACAAGGCCGATCCGAACCGGCTGAAGCAGGCGGCGGCGCGTTTCGGGCTCGGGTTCGATGCGATGAACTCCAACACCTTTTCCGACGCGAAGGACCAGAAGCTCTCCTACAAATTCGGCTCGCTGTCGCACGCCGATGCCGGCACGCGCCGCCAGGCGGTCGAGCACAATCTCGAATGCATCGAGATCGGCAGGACGCTTGGCTCGAAGGCGCTGACGGTATGGATCGGCGACGGCTCGAACTTCCCCGGCCAGGTCAGTTTCGCCAAGGCCTTCGAGCGCTATCTCGACGCCATGCGGCAAATCTACGTCGGCCTGCCGGACGACTGGCGGCTGTTTACCGAGCACAAGATGTACGAGCCGGCCTTCTATTCGACCGTCGTGCAGGACTGGGGCACGAACTACATCATCGCCAAGGAGCTCGGCGACAAGGCCTTCTGCCTCGTCGACCTCGGCCACCACGCGCCCAACGTCAACATCGAGATGATCGTGTCGCGGCTGATTCAATTCGGCAAGCTCGGCGGCTTCCACTTCAACGATTCCAAATATGGCGACGACGATCTCGACGCCGGTTCGATCGATCCTTACCGGCTGTTTTTGGTCTTCAACGAGCTGGTCGATGCAGAGCTTTCGGGTGCCAAGGGATTCCATCCCGCGCATATGCTCGACCAGAGCCATAACGTCACCGATCCGATCGAAAGCCTGATGCTGTCCGCGGTCGAGGTGCAGCGCGCCTATGCGCAGGCGCTGCTGGTCGACCGCAAGGCGCTGGACGGTTTTCAGGAAGCGAACGACGCGCTGATGGCGACGCAGACGCTGAAGACCGCCTACCGCACCGATGTCGAGCCGATCCTCGCCATGGCGCGGCTGAGAACCGGCGGCGCCATTGATCCAGTCGCCGCCTATCGCGAGGCCGGCTACCGGGCGAAGGTCGCGGCGGAGCGGCCGGGCGTCGCCGGCGGTGGCGGCGGGATCGTCTGACACCCTCATCCGGCCGCTTCGCGGCCGCCTTTCTCCCAAGGCAGAAGAGGTTGGCGTCGGCGCTGACGAGCTCCTTCCCCCGCGGGAAGAGGTCGGACTGCCCCGAATTGCCCTTCGCAATTCGGGGCAGGTGAGGGGCTCTGCCCAATGCTACTCCAATTGTTATTGGACTAACGCGCTCCAACGGTCTTTCCTGGGTGTCCCCCCGCCTTGGAGACCCACCATGCATCTCACCCGCCGGACGCTGATCGCCGTCAGCTTTGCGCTCACTGTTGCCTTCACACCATCGGCCGCCGTTTTTGCGGCTTCGCCGGCTCCCGCCAAGGGCGAGCACGGCATGGTGGTGACCGCCCAGCATCTCGCCACCGAAGTCGGCGTCGACGTGCTGAAGAAGGGCGGCAACGCCGTCGATGCGGCGGTCGCCGTCGGCTATGCGCTGGCCGTCGTCTATCCGAATGCCGGCAATATCGGCGGCGGCGGTTTCATGACCATCCGCTTGAAGGACGGCCGTTCGACCTTCATCGATTTCCGCGAGCGCGCGCCCCTTGCGGCGACCAAGACGATGTATCTCGATAAGGAGGGCAAGCCGATCAAAGGTGCCAGCCTCGACGGTTATCTCGCCGTCGGCGTGCCTGGTTCGGTGGCCGGCTTCGAGATGGCGCGCGAGAGATACGGGACCTTGTCCAGACAGGATCTCATGGCCCCGGCGATCGCCTATGCCAAGGACGGCTTCGTCCTCAACCAGGGCGACGCGGCCTCCTTCGCCGGCGGCGCCGACCGGCTGGCCAAGGATCCGGCAGCGGCCGCTATTTTTCTGAAAAAAGACGGGAAGCCCTATGGCATCGGCGAGAAGCTAGTTCAGTCGGACCTTGCGGCCTCGCTCTCGGCGATCTCCGAGAAAGGCCCCGATGCCTTCTACAAGGGGCCGATTGCCGACGCGATCGTCAAGGCGAGCGGCGCCAAGGGCGGCATCCTCGCCAAAGGCGATTTCGAGCAATACGCGGTGCGCGAGCTGAAGCCGGTGACCTGTTCCTATCGCGGCCACGAGATCATCTCCTCGCCGCCGCCGAGTTCGGGCGGCGTCATCATCTGCGAAATCCTCAATGTGCTCGAAGGCTATCCGCTGTCCTATCTCGGAGCCGGCTCGGCCGAGACCGTCCACGTCATGGTCGAGGCCATGCGTCATGCCTATGTCGACCGCAATTCGGCGCTCGGCGATCCGGATTTCGTCGACAATCCGGTCTCGAAACTGCTCGACAAGGGCTATGCCAAGGACATCCGCGACAAGATCGATCCGTTCCGCGCCGGCGTCTCGAAGGACTTGATGCCCAAGGGCTTCGGCGAGTCGAAGGAAACCACCCATTATTCTATCATCGACAAGGACGGCAACGCGGTAGCCGTCACCTATACGCTCAATGGTTCCTTTGGCGCCGGCGTCGTCGCCGACGGCACCGGGATCCTGCTCAACAACGAAATGGACGATTTCACCCAGAAGCCCGGCGTGCCCAACCTCTACGGACTGGTCCAAGGCGAGGCCAACGCGATCCAGCCGAAGAAGACGCCGCTGTCCTCGATGAGCCCGACCGTCGTTGTGAAGGACGGCAAGCCGTTCATGGTCATCGGCAGCCCGGGTGGCTCGCGCATCATCACCATCACGCTGGAGGCGATCGTCAACGTCATCGACCACGGCATGAACATTCAGGAGGCGATCGACGCCCCGCGCATCCACCATCAATGGCTGCCCGACACCGTCTATGTCGAGCCTTTCGGGCTTTCTCCCGACACCGAAAGGCTGCTTGCCGGCATGGGCTATCATCTCGATCTCAGCGACCAGACCTGGGGCCAGGCGGCCGGCATCCTTGTCGGCGGCAAGAGCCTGGCGGAGATCGAGAAAGGTGGCGGCGCCCGCTACAACGGAGCCATCGACAGCCGCGCCGCTTCCGGCGAGGCGCTGGGCTACTGACTACACGACAAGGGTGATGGTTGAGGCAATCAGCAGCACCGCGGCAATGCCGACGAACAGCGCATAAATGCGCGGCCGGTCAATCAGCAGCGCGTTGCCCGAAATCCAGGCCGAAGTGGCGCCGCCCAACGCAAACAGGAAGCCGTTGCGGTGGCCGAAGGTCATCGAGGCGGCCATCAGGCCGCCGATGATCAGCGCGCCGAACACGATGATGACGGCAACGGCATATTTCTCGAAATCATTGCCGCTGCCCATCGCCGGTCCCATGGCGTTGAGATTCGGCAGATCGTCCGGATCAAAGGGGCTGGCCGAGCCGTATTCGTCTTGACCGAGGGATTCGCGCATCATTCGTTCTCCGCTGAGCGGCAACAAACCATCAACGCTAGCCAAGTGCAACCGGCAACGCCACCGCCATCACGCGTTCGCCACCCGGCTGGTGCCAACGTGCCACGGTTTCCTGGATAGCCTCAACGCCGAGGGCTTCGATCGGGTTCCACAAGCTTGATCTCTCTGGAAAAATCGCTGCGCACGATGCCGTGCCGCTGCAGCTTGTCGTAGAAGGTCTTGCGCGGAATGCCAAGCGCCTCGATCGTACGCCGGACATCGCCGCCATTGCGGCCAAGTGTCTCGCGGATGATCTCGGCCTCGTAGCGCTCCAGCCGTTCCGGCAAGGGCATCGAGACGTCCAAATCTGTCGGCTGAGCGGCGGGGCTGCTGCCGATCTCTTCCAGTCCGAGCACGAAGCGCTCGGCAAAATGGGCGAGCTCGCGGACATTGCCCGGCCAGTCGTGTTCGCGCAGATGGCGCTGGACGGCGGCCGGCGCCGCGGGCACCTGGCGATGAAAGCGGGCAGCGGCGCGCTCGGCGAAATACCCGAACAGCAACGGCACATCGTCCCGGCGCTCGCGCAGCGGCGGGATCGAAAGCGTCACCACATTGAGCCGATAATAGAGGTCTTCGCGGAAATTGCCGCGCTGGCCGGGATCGCCGAGATCGATCTTGGCGGCGGCAACGACGCGCAGGTCGACCGGCCGGATTTCGTTGGTGCCGAGTGGCGTCACCTCGCGCATTTCGAGCACGCGCAGCATCTGCACCTGAGTGGAGGGCGGCATGCTTTCGATCTCGTCGAGGAACAGCGTGCCGCCGCTCGAATGCTCGATGCGGCCGACGCGCTTCTTCTGCGCGCCGGTGAAGGCGCCGGCCTCATGGCCAAACAATTCGCTTTCGATCACTGTCTCCGGCAACGTGCCGCAATTGAGCGCGACGAAATTGCCCTTGGCGCGGCGGCTCCAGCGATGCAGCAGGCTCGCCACCACCTCCTTGCCCGAGCCTGTCTCGCCGGTCACCAGCACATCGACATCGGTGTCGGCGATCTGTCTCAGCGTGCGGCGCAGCCGCTCCATAGCCGGTGTCTGGCCGATCAGCGGAAGGCCTTCCTGCGCCTGCTCGGCCGCTTCGCGCAAGGCGCGGTTCTCCATCACAAGACGGCGCTTTTCCGCGGCGCGCCATACACTTTGCGCCAGCCGGTCGGCCGCGAAGGGCTTGGTGATGAAGTCATAGGCGCCGTCCTTCATCGCCTTTACCGCCATGGCGATATCGCCGTGCCCGGTGACGAGGATGACGGGGATATCCGGGTCAAGGTCGACCACGAGGTCGAAAAGCTGCAGGCCGTCCATTTCGGGCATGCGGATGTCTGACACCAAGACGCCGGCAAAGCCGGCATCGAGGCCGACGAGTGCCTCGCTTGCCGAGGAAAAGGCAGACACGGCAAAACCGGCAAGTTCGAGCGTCTGCTTCGTCGCCTTGAGCAGGTCGCTATCGTCATCGATCAGGATGACCGGATTGCCGTCTGTCATGTCGGGTCAGCCTTCGAGAGATGGATGGTGAAGCGGGTGCCGCTCCCGTTGCTCGTCACCTCGATGCGCCCGCCATAGTCGGCGACGATGTCCTTCGAGATGACGAGCCCGAGCCCCAAGCCCTTTTCCTTCGAGGTATTGAAAGGCGTGAACAGCGATTTCAGGATCGCCGGCGGAATCCCCGGTCCGTTATCGGATACGATCAGCGCGACGCCGTCGGCGGTTTCCGCGGCGGACACTTCGACCCGAGCACCGTCACGACCGTCGAGCGCTTCCAGCGCGTTCTGGAACAGGTTGATCAGCACCTGCTCCAACCGCAGCCGGTTGCCCATCACTTTCATCGTCGCCGGTGGCAGCGTGATCGCCAGCGCGTCCAGCCGGCCGGCAAAGCGGCTCCTTAGCAGCACCACGGCGCCTTCGATGACGCTGCGCAACTCGACCGGCTCGGCGGCGGTGCGACCCTTGCGGGCGAAAGCTTTCAGCTCCTCGGTGATGGAGCCGATGCGTTCTGTCAGCGCAGCGATGGCGCCGAGATTTTCCTCCGCCGACGCCGGCTGCTTGCGTTCCAGGAAAACGCGCGCATTGTCGGCATAGGCGCGGATGGTCGCCACCGGCTGGTTGATCTCATGCGCGACGCCCGCGGCAACCTGGCCGAGCGTCGCCAGGCGGTTGGCCTGCACCAGCTCCTGCTGCATGACCTGCAGCTTGGCTTCGGTGCTGCGGTGGTCGGCGATCTCGGCCTGCAGCCGGTCGCGTGCGAGGCTGAGGTCCTGCGTGCGCTCGACGACGCGCCGTTCGAGTTCGGCGCGCGCCGCCTGCTCGGCAGCGATCCGCATCTGCGCGGACTGCCGGCGCCACAACAGATAGGCGGCCAAAGCGAGCAGCGGGACAAGGACGCCGAGGGCCAACAAACGCATTTCGCGCTGCGCCGCCGCGATCGGCGCTTCCGCCGGCACGAGATAGTCGAGGCGCCATGGCGTCGACGGCACGGCGGTGGATAGCCGCAGATACTCTGCGTCGCTGCCGCCGGGCGTGATGGCGTGCACCAACGCGACATCGGGGCTGAGCGGTTGCGGCCTCGTGACGGGCAACGGCACCAGCGGAGCCTCGCCGAACTGCTGGCTGGCGCGGATGTCGGCCGCGACTGGAGCGGCCAGCGGCGCCGTCGTCATGAAGCGCCAGGAGGGCACGCTGGTGATCAGCACCACCCCATGCTCGTCGCTGACATAGGCCGGGCGGTTCGCCTCGTGCCAGTCGGCTTCGAGCTGGTCGAACTCCATCTTGACCACGACGACGCCGAGCGGGGCCGCCGCACTCCCGACACGGCGCGAAATGTAGAGGCCCGGGCGCTTGCTGACATTGCCGAGCGCGAAATACTCGGCCGTGCCGGATTGCATGGCGCCCGAGAAATAGGCGCGAAAACCGTAGTCATTGCCGACAAAGCTAACCGGCTCGCGCCAGTTGCTGGAAGCGATGGCCAGCCCGTCCGGGCCGGTGACGTAAAGCACCGAGGCCTTGGTGCCCGAAACCAGCCCTTCGAGCTTGCGGTTCAGCACGTCGATCGAGGCGGGGCTGCGCTCAGCGAGCGCGTCATGCACCTGCTGGTCTTCGGACAGAAGCAGCGGCAGCGCGCGCGGGTTTTCGAGCACCGCACGCAGCAGCGCCACCTTGAGATTGGCGTCGGTCCGCCCTTGCGCCGACAGCGCCTCGATCTCGGTCGAGCGTCCGTAGAGGCCGGCGCCATAGAGCGCTGCAAAGACGATGAGAAGCGCCACCGCCGCAAACAGCAGCCAGGCGCGCCGCGCCCGCCCGGCGAGCAGTTCGGGCGTCGAAGCGAGGGCAGCGGCGGGGCGTTGCAGCATCGCCCATTTGTGCATGATTTCGCACAAAGCACAATTCGAGCTATGCGGATCGCCGCACTGCGCTGTCGAATGGCAAAGCGCGTTGCGTCAGAAAACCAAACAAAATCAATGCTCGACGCCTCAAGGCGCAATCTGGCACGGCCGTTGCAAATGCATCCGCAGCAGCCGCGAGGCTGTGAAGGTCAACTGCCCCGGGAGGTCGAGCTTCTCGATCGGGGCCGAACGGAGGACATCATGCAGACGGCAATCGCTGCCGCGGAACCGCGCGGCAAAGTTCCCTTTTATCGGCATCTTTACGTGCAGGTCCTGGCGGCGATCGCCGCCGGCATCCTGCTTGGCCATTTCTATCCCGACATCGGCGCCTCGTTGAAGCCGCTCGGTGATGCCTTCATCAAGCTGGTCAAGATGGTGATCGCGCCAGTAATCTTCCTCACCGTCGCGACCGGCATCGCCGGCGTCTCCGACCTGCACAAGGTCGGCCGGGTCGCCGGCAAGGCGATGATCTACTTCCTCGTCTTCTCGACGCTGGCGCTCATCGTTGGCCTGATCGTGTCAAACGTCGTCCAGCCCGGCGCCGGCATGCACATCAATCCGGCGACGCTCGACGTCTCGAAGGTCTCGACCTTCACCGAGAAGGCGCATGATACGACGATCGTCGGCTTCCTGCTGAACATCATCCCCGACACCATAACCGGCGCCTTCGCCCAGGGCGACATCCTGCAGGTGCTGTTCTTCTCGGTGCTGTTCGGCGTCGCTCTCGCTTTGGTCGGCGAGCGCGCTCGTCCGGTGGTCGACTTCCTGCAGGCGCTGACGGCGCCGATCTTCCGCCTCGTCGCCATCCTGATGAAGGCTGCGCCCATCGGCGCCTTCGGCGCCATGGCCTTCACCGTCGGCAAATACGGCATCGGTGCGATCGCCAATCTCGCCTTCCTGATCGGCACCTTTTACCTGACGTCGCTGCTCTTCGTGCTGATCGTGCTGGGCGCGGTGGCATGGTACAACGGCTTCTCCATCCTCGCGCTGATCCGCTACATCAAGGAAGAGCTGCTCCTGGTGCTCGGCACCTCATCGTCGGAGGCAGCACTTCCCGGCCTGATGGCCAAGATGGAGCGCGCCGGCTGCAATCGCTCGGTGGTCGGTCTTGTCATCCCGACCGGCTATTCTTTCAACCTCGACGGCACCAACATCTACATGACGCTGGCAGCGCTGTTCATCGCCCAGGCGACCGACACGCCGCTCACCTTCGGCGACCAGATCCTGCTGCTGCTCGTTGCCATGCTGAGCTCCAAGGGGGCCGCCGGCATCACCGGCGCGGGCTTCATCACCTTGGCGGCCACGCTTTCGGTCGTGCCTTCGGTGCCGGTTGCCGGCATGGCGCTGATCCTCGGCGTGGACCGCTTCATGTCGGAGTGTCGCGCGCTCACCAACTTCGTCGGCAATGCCGTCGCGACCATCGTCGTGGCGCGCTGGGAAGGCGAGCTCGACCAGCAGCAGTTCGCCGCCGCCATGGCCGGCCAGATGCCGGAGGAGGCAGACCTCGCGCTCTCAGGCGGCCTGCAGCCGGCCTGAGCGATCGAAACAATTCCCGGAAAATTGCCTCGGTGACTTCACCGTAGCCTTCGATCCGGAGTTGCACAGACAACGAGCGTCCACCCAAGCCGAAACAGGCCGTGGCTCTGCCGCGGCCTGTTCTTTTTGTCGGACGCCGCATAGGGTGGCGCGGGCCGGCATTCTTGCCGGTGCATCTAAGCGTGAGGGCCGGCGGATGAGCAGCGCGTTTCCCGAAATCTACCTTGTCCGCCATGGCGAGACGGAATGGAGCGCATCGGGAAAGCATACCGGCCGCACCGACATTCCGTTGACCGCGAAAGGCGAACAGGCCGCACGCGGCGTCGCCGACCGCTTCAAGGAGCAGACCTTCCAGGCGGTCTGGTCGAGCCCATCGCAGCGCGCCTTCGACACCTGCCGGCTGGCCGGCTTCGGCGAGCGCGCGCTCAAGAAGGCCGACCTGCAGGAATGGGATTATGGCGCCTATGAAGGCGTGACGACGAAGGAAATCCTTGCCGGACGTCCCGGCTGGCAGTTGTTTCGCGACGGCTGTCCGGGCGGCGAGACGGCAGCCGATGTCGGCGCAAGGGCCGATGCGATCGTGGCCGAAATCCGGACGGCGGCCGGCAATGTGCTCATCTTCTCGAGCTCGCATTTCCTGCGCGTGCTTGCGGCGCGCTGGATCAGCCTGCCGCCGGAAGGCGGCGAACATTTCGTCCTCGATACCGCGAGCCTCAGCATCCTCGGCTACGAGCACGACCTGACCGAACCGGTCATCCGCCGCTGGAACCAAAAGTAGTTCCGGCCCCTGTTAAGCGGCAAGCATCGCCAGCTCCACGGCCGTTAAATGCCGCGCCTTGCCCTTCGCGAGATCACCCAACTGCAGCCTCCCGATCGCCACCCGCACCAGCCTGAGCACGCCGATGTCGAAGGCGCCGAGCATGCGGCGGATCTGGCGGTTGCGGCCTTCGTCGAGGACTATCTCCAGCCAGGCCGTGCGCCCGCCGCTGCGCAAGAGCGCGATCGAGCTCGCCGTCAGCAATTCCCCGTCGACGACAGCGCCTTGGCGGAACCGCTCGAGCATCTTCTCGTCGGGCACGGAAGCAATCTGCACATGATAGGTCTTGGCGACATGCGAGGCAGGATCGAGCAAGCCGTTCGCCCAGCGCGTGTCGTTGGTCATCAACAGCAGACCTTCGCTCGCTTTGTCGAGACGGCCGACCGGCGACACGAAGGGCAGGTCAAGATCAGCAAGGCAGTCATAGACGGTGCCGCGCCCGTCGGGGTCGTCGCGCGTTGTGACCAGCCCGCGTGGCTTGTTGAGCATCAGATACACTTTTCGTTCCGCGGCGACCTGTGCGCCATCGACTGCGATGCGGTCGCGATCCGGATCGACGCGCAGCGAGGGATCGCGCGCCACCTTGCCGGCAACGCGAACGCGTCCTTCGGCGATCATCAGTTCGGCCTGCTTGCGCGAGCAGAATCCTAGCTTCGACAGCGCTCGGTTGAGGCTGACTTTTCCAGCGATCGGTCGTCGCGGGAATTCGGGAAGCTGTCGTAGGGGCTTGCGTGTCATCGGCCGACAGATGCCATGCCGGGCGACGCCGGCGCAACCTGGCCGCCGTGCTTGCACTTCTCGCATTGCCCTTCGCTCGCAGATCGGCCGCACCTTGATCCCGCGCCAGATCCCGGCCGGCCTGGTCGCCACGCTCGCTGGCGGTCCCGTGCTGATGTGGCTGCTCCGGTGACGAGAAGCGGTGCAGCCAGCGTTTCGGGTGGTGACGAGTACCTGACTTTGCTGAACCGGCAGCGTCGTCGACCGCAATCAAATCACGGTTCCGGCGGAGCGCTCAACCGCCGGTAAGGGACGCCGTCGAAGGTTGCCGTCACGAAGCTCTTCACCGACATCTTGCGCTTATGGCCGTCGCTGCAGGCATAGACCGGCCAGCCGGCCTCGCTGCATTCGCTGGCCGCGCAGAGGCGGGCAAGGCAGTTGCCGACAGTCAGCCGGAAGCCGCCTTTGCCGGCGAAGCCCTGCAGCAGGCTGCCATCGGCCGAGCGCCATGTCCGCTGGCGAAATTCCGGCCGCAGGGCCAAAGGTTCGAGAGGGGCGGCGAGATTGGCGGTGCCGGTACGCGCCATGAGCTGAAGACGGTACCGGGCCATCCCGGTCGTATATGCGGTTACGAGGTCGGACTCACCCGAATACGCGGACGCCAGATCGGAGCGGTCGAAGAGAGGAGCCGCTCGCTCGCCTGCTTCTGTTGGCCTCGCAAGGGCAACAAGGGCGACAAGGGCCAAACAAGCTCGCACCATTTTGATTTCCAGCAGCCATGCATCTCCGGCCTGCCAGCGCCCCCGGCTGCCTTCCACACCATCCCGCCAATTGCTGCGCGGTGCAAGCCGCTGCGCCAATAACCCGTGTCACCCATTGGGCGCCGGCGGCAGTTCGAACAGGGTGGCGCCATTCTCCTGTCCCCGCTCGACATAGCCGATGAGCCGAAACCATTTTGCGACGTCCGGTCCATCGAGCCAGCTGCGCGAGTGCACGGGCAGGTTGCCGGCGAGCGCCTGGATGTGGCGGATGTGACGCCTGCAGAAGCGAACGGTTGCCGCTCTGAAGAAGTCCTCCTGCGCGGCAAACAGCGTGTCGGCCGCGTCGCCATGCTCATGCCAGGCGATAAAGGCGACGGCCTGCGCGCCCTCGACCAGCGCATGGGCCCGGCCTTCCTTCAGGTTCATCATCAGATTGTCGTAGGCGGCCTTGCTGTCCTTGCCGGCCGCCAGGTACTCGTCCGACATTCGCTTGGACAGGCCGCGGAAAACATCCTCGAGATCTCCGACCGTCGCTGCGCGTGCTCTCATTTCTCCTCCTGACAGCCCGGCGGGAGTTTGCCCCATGGGAGGAGGATCACCAAGCAAATGAAATCCGCCATGCGCCTGACACGCGCAAATGCATTTCACTTGGCTTAGATGGCCGGTTGCCGCGCTCCCTGCGAGGCGCAGCCTCGATTCCTCAATGGACACAGGTGTCCATTCAAGCTAAGTTCGCCCCGCGCGAAGGTGGACGACTTTGTCGAACCGCGGCAGAACGGGATGGGTTATGGACTTTCGAGGACGGGGCGAGTTGATTGCGCCGGTTCGGTACTCCGCCGCCGATATGGCGTCTCAAGGTTTCTTGGCCCGTTGCACTATCGCTCACGTGATGCGGGCCTGAGCGCATGACAAGGCACTATTCAGCGCTTTCGCTATTCAAGGAAGGCGTCGCCGGCCAGACGGGCTGGGAGAAGGCCTGGCGCTCGCCGGAGCCCAAACCGCGTTACGACGCCGTCATCGTCGGCGGTGGCGGCCACGGCCTCGCCACGGCTTACTATCTCGCAAAGAACCACGGCCTCACCAATGTGGCGGTGCTCGAGAAAGGCTGGATCGGCGGCGGCAACACCGGCCGCAACACAACCGTCGTCCGCTCAAATTACTTCTACCCTGAAAGCGCGGCGATCTACGGATTGGCGCATAGTCTCTACAAGAGGCTATCGAAGGATCTGAACTACAATGTGATGTTTTCCGCGCGCGGCATTCTCACCCTCGCGCATAGCGAAGCGGGAATGGAAACCGCTGCCCGGTCCGTCAACGCCATCCAGGTCAACGGCATCGATTGCGAATTGTTCTCGGTCGAGGACGTCCGCCGGGTGGTGCCGATCTACAATTTCGGCCCGGATGCCCGCTACCCCGTCTATGGCGGCACCTGGCAGCCGAGCGGCGGCACGGCCCGTCATGACGCTGTCGCCTGGGGCTATGCGCGCGCCGCCAGCCGTCTCGGCGTCGACATCATTCAGAACTGCGAGATCAGCGACTTTATCATTGAGAACGGGCGCTGCCGTGGGGTCGTCACGTCGCGCGGCGCAATCCGGGCCGAGCGTACGGGGATGGCGGTGGCCGGCCACTCCTCGGTGCTGGCGGCGAAGGCGGGATTCCGGCTGCCGGTCAATTCCTATGCACTGCAGGCCTGCGTGTCCGAGCCGGTCAAGCCGATCATCGACACGGTGGTGATCTCGCCGGATACGGGCGTCTATGTCAGCCAATCGGACAAGGGCGAACTGGTGATCGGCGGCGCGCTCGACCGCATCCCGTCCTATGGCCAGCGCGGCAACTTGCCGGTGCTGGAAGGCGTGATCGCAGGCATGCTCGAAATGTTCCCGATCTTCGGCCAGCTGAAGATGATGCGGCAATGGGCAGGCATCGTCGACGTCGTCCCCGATTCCTCGCCCATCATCGGCGAATCGCCACTGCCCGGGCTTTTCCTCAATTGCGGCTGGGGCACGGGCGGCTTCAAGGCGATTCCCGCCGGCGGCACGCTGCTTGCCCATTTGCTTGCCACCGGCAGGCACCACGACATCAGCCGGCCTTTCGATCTCGACCGCTTCGCCCGCGGCCGGCTGATCGACGAGGCTGCCGGCTCCGGCATTGCCCATTGAAGGTGTAGAAAAGATGCAGCTCTTTCCCTGTCCGTTCTGCGGGCCGCGCGAAGAAAGCGAGTTTCACTATGGCGGCGAGGCCGGCAATTTGCGGCCCGACGGCGGGGACGTGACGGCCGAGCGCTGGGCCGGCTATCTCCATATGCGCAACAACCCGAAGGGGCCGACTCGCGAGATCTGGATGCACCTGACCTGCGGCGAGTGCTTTGCGATGAGCCGCGACAGCGTCAATCACAAGGTGTCGGGTTCCTCCGTGCTCGGCGACGCGGAGCATGGCGCATGAGCGCTTCGCGTCTTGCCAATGGCGGCTGCGACATCGATCGGGCCCGCCCGCTGAGCTTCACTTTCGACGGCACGCGCGTCGACGGCTTTGCCGGCGACACGATCGCGTCTGCCTTGCTGGCGAGCGGCCGGGCGATCGTCGGCCGCAGCTTCAAATATCATCGGCCGCGTGGCATCTGGGGATCCGGCGTGGAGGAGCCCAACGCGCTGGTCGATGTCGAAAGCGCCGGCGGCCGCGCGCCGAATGCGCGGGCAACGACCGTGCCGGCGCGGGACGGCCTCACGGTCAAGAGCGTCAACGCGTCGCCGACGGCGCTGGCCGACCGCAACGCGGTGCTGGACCGCCTTGCCCGTTTCCTGCCCGCCGCATTCTACTACAAGACCTTCATGTGGCCGGACTGGCACCTGTTCGAGCCGCGCATCCGCGCCATGGCCGGGCTCGGCGTCGTCGACCGCAATTGGAAGCCGCGTCACGTCTCGGACCAGATCAACCACCATTGCGACGTCCTGGTGGTCGGCGCCGGACCGGCCGGCCTCGCCGCGGCTGCCGGCGCGGCGGCAGCCGGGCACTCGGTCGTCCTGGTCGACGACCGGACGCATCCCGGCGGGTCGCTGCGCCACCGTGTAGGCGAAGTCGACGGTGCCAAGGGTGCGGCATGGGTCGATGCCACGGTGGCCCGGCTGAAGAGCAGTGGGCATCTCGTGCTCAGCGATACGACCGCCTTCGGCCTATATGATCACAATCTGGTCGCGCTCAACCAGCTTCACCGCGACGGCCGACCCGACACGCTGTGGCGCGTGCGCCCGCGCCGCATCGTGCTGGCGACGGGCGCGATCGAGCGGCCGGTCCCGTTCGCCAACAACGACCTTCCGGGCATACTCTCCGCTGACGCGGCGTTGAGCTACCTGCGCAGGCATGGCGTCCTTGTCGGCCGGCAGATCGTGGTCGCAACCAACAATGACAGCGCCTACGAGCCGGCCTCGGCGCTGGCTGCGGCCGGCGCTTCGGTGACGGTGGTTGATTGCCGGCGTGAGGGTGGCGTACAGGCGAAGAGCGGTATTCGGGCCCTCGCCGGACGCGCCATTGCAGCGGCGCGCGGCCGCAACGCCGTTCAGAGTGTTCTGCTCGACGACGGTACCGCCCTTGCGGCCGATTGCCTGCTCGTCTCGGGCGGCTGGACACCCACCGTGCATCTGTTCTCGCAGGCAAAAGGCAAGCTCGCCTGGAGCGATCAACTGTCGGCTTTCATTCCCGCAGAAGCGATCGAGGGGATCGGCGTAGCCGGCGCCGTCGCCGGCACGGTCTCGCTTTCCGAGACCTTGGCCAGCGGCCTGGCGGCCCTCGGCGGGTTCGGCTCGGCGCCGCCGGCACCTCGCAGCACTGGCGAGGAAAGAACGCTTGGCGTCGTCAGCCTGTGGCCGAAGCCCAAAGCCAAGGGCCGCGTCTGGATCGACTACCAGAGCGACGTCACCGCCAAGGACGTCGAACTGGCGGCGCGGGAGAATTTTGTCTCCGTCGAGCACCTGAAGCGCTATACGACCCTTGGCATGGCGACCGACCAGGGCAAGACGTCGAACCTGAACGGTCTGGCGCTGCTGGCCGCGGCTACCGGCCGCGCCATCTCGGATGTCGGCATCACCACCTACCGGCCGCCTTTCACGCCTGTGCCGTTCGCCAGCCTGGCGGGAGCGCGTCGGGGCAGCATGCACGCCCCGGTCCGTCGCCTACCGCTGGAGGCAAACCATCGCGCAGCAGGCGGAGTGTTCCAGGAATATGGCGGCTGGCTGAGGCCGGCCTATTACGGAAGCGGCGAAGCCGGAGCCACGATCCAGGAGGATGCGCGGCGCGCCCGGCAGTCCGTTGCGCTCTTCGACGGCTCGACGCTCGGCAAGATCGAGGTGATCGGTCCACGCGCGGCCGAATTCGTCGACTTCATCTATTACAACACCATGTCGACCCTCAAACCCGGCCATTGCCGCTACGGTTTCATGCTGTCGGAAAATGGCGTCGTCTTCGATGACGGTGTGCTGGTTCGTCTCGACGAGCACCGCTTCATCGTCTCCTGCTCGTCGTCGCATGTCGCCGCTGTCCACGCGCGTCTCGAAGAATGGCGGCAGGATCGTTTCGGCCGCGATGCGGTCTATATCCACAACGCCACCGCCCAATACGCCACCCTGACCGTCTCGGGCCCGAACGCGTGCGGGCTGATAGAGGCGCTCGATCTGGGTGCCGCGCTGGACGATGCCAGCCTGCCGCACATGGCGGTTACCGCCGGCCGCTTTGCCGGCGACGAGGTGCGCATTGCCCGGGTCTCCTTCACCGGCGACCGAAGCTACGAGATCTCCATCCGCGCCGACCGGGCCGAGGTGCTCTGGGCAAGAATGCAGCAGGAAGGCCGCGCGTTCGACGCCGTGCTGCTCGGGCTTGAATCCCTGATGATCCTGCGCGCCGAGAAGGGCTTCATCGTCATCGGCAAGGACACCGACGGCAACGTCATGCCGCACGACCTCGGCGTCGCGGGACCGCGGACCAAGCGTACAGGTGAGTTCGTCGGCCGGCGCTCGCTTTTCACCGAAGCGGCGAGCCGAACCGATCGCAATCAGCTTGTCGGCCTGGCTGTCGGCGAAGGCGAGGCGCCGCTGGCGACCGGCGCGCATGGTGTGGAGAAAAGCGGCGACCGGCTCCGGAGCATCGGCTTCGTCACCTCCAGCTATCAAAGCCCGACCCTCGGGCGTCCGGTCGCCCTGGCGCTCATCGAACGGGGTGCCGCGCGGCATGGCCAAACGATCGACGTTCAGCATCTCGGCGTCCTGCGCCGGGCCACCATCGTCGCGCCCTGCGCCTTCGATCCGGAAGGGAGCCGCCTGCATGCGTAACCTTGCCGAAAAATGGCCCCCAGCGCCCGACTGGACCACCGCGGTCCTGAACACGGACGGGATTAGCGTGCGCACATTGGACGGGCTGAACCAGCTTCTGGTCAGCGGCGACCTGACGGCTTGGGCGCAGGCTTCGGGTCTCGCGGGGGAAGGGGTCGAAGCCGGCACGGTTGCCAACAGCGACAAATACATGGTGCGCATCGCGCGCGATCGCATTCTCGCCGTGAGCGGACGGCCATTACCCGTCGCGGCCGGCTGGCACGCGGCCGGTTTCGCGGTCACGGTCATGGATGCCGGGCTGCATGTCTTCGAGATCAAAGGGCCGGGATTGGCCGGTCTGGTCGCCAGGGGAACGGCGCTCGATCCGAGGCAGGCAAGTCCCTCGGCTTCGATCCTTTTTGCCGGCGCCGGCGTTCTCTTCTACCGGTTCGGCAACCCCGATCGGGCGCGTGTGCACGTCGACCGGAGCATTGCCCCGTATCTTTGGGAGTGGCTCGAACAGGTGCAAGTATTGTAGCGGGGGCGGTTTCAGGTCTATCTAGCCGGCATTCAAACCTGGCCGGCCCGACATGCCTTCCGATTCCAGTGCAGATGCAGTCGTGCGACGGTCCGGTCTGATCGGCAACACCAAGGTGACGCGCGAGGACTGGATGAAGCTCGCGCTGGAGACGTTGATCTCCGAAGGCGTGGAGGCGGTGCGCGTCCTCGCGCTCGGGCAGAAGCTGAACGTCTCCCGTTCCAGTTTCTACTGGTACTTCAAGAGCCGTCAGGACCTGCTCGATCAGCTTCTCGACTATTGGCGCAACAACAACACCCGTTTCATCCTCGAGCAGGCCGGCCGGCCCGCCGCGTCGATAACTGAGGCCGTGCTCAATGTCTTCGAGTGCTGGCTGGATGAGAGGCTGTTCAATCCGCGCTTGGACTTCGCCGTGCGTGCCTGGTCGCGCCAGTCCGCCAAGGTCCATCGTATCGTGAACGAGGAAGACGATGCGCGGGTCGGTGCCATCCGGGCGATGTTTTTGCGGCACGGTTACGCAGACACCGAAGCCTTCGTGCGGGCGCGCGTGCTGTACTTCACGCAGATCGGCTATTACTCGCTCGAGATCGTCGAGCCGGTGAGCAACCGTCTGTCTCTGACGCCGGCCTACCTGCTCACGCACACCGGCAAGCAACCTCGCCAGGGCGAGGTGGAGGCCTTCGCCGAAAAGGTGCGGGTGCGAACCGGCAGTTGACCATGGCCGACTGCTCGGCGGTCCGCAGCGCCGTCACCTGCAAACGTTTCTCAAACACGTTTCAGCGCTGCGAGATCGGAAATCGTCTTCCTGATGACCGCTTCCACCTTCGACCGTTCCTCGCCGCCGATCGGCAGGCGCGGCTTTCGAACGTGTTCCGGAGCGCCGTACACCAGATGCTCGGCGAATTTGATGTACTGCACCAGCTTGACGTCCGTATCGAGATGAAATGCCGGCGTCATCAGCCGATAGAGCGGAAGCGCTACCGCATAATCGCCGTTGTGGGCGGCGTTGAACAGCGATACGCACTCGGCCGGCCATGCATTGGTCATGCCCGAAACCCAGCCGGCGACACCGAGCGTCAGGCTTTCAAGGATAAGATCGTCGACGCCGCAAAAGATGTCGAAACGGTCGCCGAAGGCGTTGAACAGGTCGGTTACCCTGCGGATATCGCCGGTCTCTTCCTTGATGGCGACGATGCCAGGAACATCGACCAGCGCCTTCAGCGTCTCGACGTCGACGTCGACCTTGTAGGCGAGCGGATTGTTGTAGATCATCACCGGCAGGTCGCTGGCCTCGGCCACGGTCTTGTACCATGCCACCGTCTCATGGCGGTCGGTGCGATAGGCGAGACTGGGGAAGGTCATCAGCCCCTCGGCTCCGAGCTTCTGGTAGTTGCGAGCCGCCGCGGCCGCGTCGTCGGTGGACAATTCCGCAAGACCGGAGAGCAGCGGCACCCGTCCCGCCACGACTTCCCTGGCTGCTGCAACCACGGCATCGCGCTCGGCCTGTGTCAGCGTGGCATTCTCGCCAAGCATGGGCAGGACGATTTCGCCCGACACGCCGTTCTGAACAAGCCGCTCGATGCTGGCTTGCGTGGCTTTCAGGTCGACTGCGCCGGAAGCCTGCATCTTGGTCGTCACTGCTGGAAACACGCCGCTCCAGGTCATGGAATGCTCCTTGGTTGGGGTGTGGCCGGCGGAGGCGTCATAGAAGGGACGCATGCCGTATCGCCGGTCGGCACCAGCTTCCCATTTCTAACGCCACATGTTGACCTGCCAAGCCGCAAATGCGTCTTCGCCATAGCCCAGCGGTTTGTCGCGAAAAAACCGCCGCCGACCGTCAGCGGCCTATTGCAGCGGATGCCGATGCGATCGGCGCCAGCAGCAGCATGCCAAGAGCCGGGCGCATAAGACGGCTGCTTCGGGTAACGGCGCCTAACCGGTCGCCAAGGCGCGCGCCGCTCTGGTCAGGCCGTCACGTAAATGCTCCCGGCCTCGACGGTGACTGGGAACGTCCGCGCGCGAACGGACGGGTTGACCAGGGCCGCACCCGTCTGGATGTCGAACTCCCACCCATGCCAGGCGCAGCGAACGATTTCGTTCTCGCGGTGGTAGATGAATTCGGGTCCCTCGACGGGAGCGGTCGTTCCGCATTGCGGCCCTTCGCAAAGCGGAGCGCCTCGGTGAGGACAAACATTCAGCAGCGCATGGAAACTATCGCCGATCCGGAACACGCCGATCGACAGGCTGCGCACCTTGGCGATGAATGGCGTCCCGACCTGGATCTCGTCGGCGCGACAAATATACGTCTTCTCGGCCATTTGGGTCCTCGTCACGCTGCCGCGGCGGCTTGCGGGCGGGGGATCCGCTTGTAGACGTCCAGCGCATTCTGGCCGAGCACCTTGCCGCGCCATTCCGGCGGGATGTGCAGCGTGTTGACGTCATCGTAATCCCAATGCGGGTAGTCGGACGCAAACAGCAGCGTGTTCTCCCCGTCCATCGCCTCCAGGATCGCCCAGAGGTGTTTGGCGTTCGACGGTTGCTCCAATGGTTGCGTGGAGAAGCGTATGTTGCGTCGACAATATTCCGACGGCAGCATCTTCAGCCATGGCGTCTCCTTGCGCAGGGCTTTGTAGTCGGCGTCAAGTCGCCAGAGCACCGACGGCACCCAGGCGATGCCGCACTCGATGACGACAAAGTAAAGATCCGGCCATTTTTCGAACACACCATGCGCGATCATGCTCGCGACATGCGACATGGCCGACATGTGCAGGATCGCATGGGTCTCCCAGAAGAAAGTCGTGGGCGCGGGCGCGACGGCATTCCAGTTGATGCCGCCATGCCCGCCAAGATGTATGGCGAACGGCAAGCCGACCTCGGCACAGGCCTCGAAGATCGGGTGATAGAACGGATCGCCATACGGCCGCACCGAGCCTTGGGAGGCCAGAACTTGCGCCATCCGGGGATGCGCGCCGAGCCGCCGGATCTCCGCCGCCGCAAGGCGTGGGTCCTGCGGCGCGATGACGATGGAGCCCATCAAGCGGCTGTCTTTCGGCAGCCATTCATTGATCTGATAGTCGTTATAGGCGCTTACCAGCGCGCTGGCGTAATAGGGATTTGCCAGCGTCGAAGCCTCGATCGGCTCGTCGCCAGTCAGGATTGCCCTCCGATATTGTATTTATCGAGGTGCTTCTCCTTCATGATCAGGTAATTGTCCGCCTCGACCTTCGGCCGCACGTCCTTCCGGGAGAAATCCTGCGGATGAAACCAGGGGCGATGGCCGTGCGGAAAGGCGCCGACGGGGCCGGTCTTCTCGCCTTCGATGAACATGTCTTTCCAGACGCCGGACAGGTAGGGCTCCAGCACCGTCGCGCTGGACCAGTAATTGTGGCAATCGCAATCGACTATGAACACTTGTCCCTCTTGATGATGCGGGCGCCGCTGAACGCCTCTGGATTCCTGCATCGAACTTCCGCCTTGTCAGTGTTTGGATCAAGCGTATGATCGGGCCGATACGATCGTAAAAATCGATTGGCTGGCCCATGCAGCTGGAACAGGTCGAGACCTTTCTGGACATCATCGAATCGCGGAACTTCAACCGGTCGGCGGAGCGCCTCGGACTGACGCAATCGACGGTCAGCACCCGTATCAAAAATCTAGAAACCGCCGTTGGATCCGAGCTCTTCCACCGCGGCCGCGCCGGTGCCGAGCCGACGGCGGCAGGGCGGCGGTTTGAGGCCTATGCGCGGTCGATGCTGTCGACCTGGTCCCAGGCGCGTCACGATGTGCGCGCCTTCAACAGGTTCGAGGGCAGCCTACGGGTCGCTGCCCAGGTCGGGATGACCCGCTCGATCCTGCCTGGTTGGCTGGAAATGCTGCTGCAAGTCTTGCCCCGGTCCTCGATCCACGTCGAATCCGATTATTCGCCGCAGATGATATCGGATCTAAGCCTGGGAAACCTCGATATTGCCGTTGTTTATGCTCCGCGCTACCTGCCCGAGATCACATATGACCAGCTCATGGTCGAGGAATATGTGATGGTCTCGACCACGGCGCGCAGGCTTTGCGATGTAAGCCCCGACAGTTACATCCGGCCGGGTTACACGGTGGTGCTCGAGAAGGCTCATGCCGAGGCGCTGCCAAACCTGACTGCGTGCCGGCTTTCGATGGGCTCCGAGACGCTTGCGGACAATATGCTGCGGCGGGCCGGCGGCACATGCTACATGCGCGCCGACGATGCGCGACGCTTCGCCGCCGAGCGCCCCTCCCACATCGTGGAAGAAGCTCCAACTCTGCATCAGCCCGTCTACACGGCGGTCCTCGCCCGACGCCGACATGAGCCGATCATTAAGAAGGGCGTCCGCGCGCTTCACCTTGCCGTCATGTCGCTGGAGAGTTGATCGATACAATCGATCGTAAACGGCTGAAGCGCCTCCTGTATCGAATGCAGGCCTGCTGGCAAGTGCTGATCGCATGGCGGCACACCGCCTAAGCGATCTTTATCGCCCTGCAGATTTCTTCGACCAGCATTGCGGCCGAGACCGAGCCGGGGTCCGCATTGCCGAGCGAGCGCTCGCCGAGACGCGCGGCGCGACCGACGGTTGCGATCATGTCGCGCGTCGCTTCCGCGCCCCGGCGGGCAGCGGCGGCTATGGCATCGGCGTTGCGGCCATTGACTGCCGCGTCGGCGGTCGGCCCCCAGGCGTCGAGCATTGTCCTCTGGCCGGGTTCCGCCTTGCCACGCTGGGCGATGCCGTCGCGCATCGCCGCAATGATGGTACGCAACTCGCCGGTCGGCATCGATGCGCGCGGACCCGCGGCCTTGACCGCGCAAAAGCGCGGTTGCGTAGAGCGGTCCGGAGGAGGCGCCGACTGCGTTGAGAAAGCCTTTGGCCGCGGTATTGAATATATCCCGCAGCGTGCCTTCGGCGGCTTGCGCCGCTTCGGCCGCGGCTTTCATGCCTTGTTCCATGGCGACGCCGTGGTCGGCGGGCTTTCAAATCCCCGGACGTGAAGTCCATCTCGCTCAGCTCCGGAACATGGCGCAGTCGCACGGATGGTCGATCATGCGTTGCAATTCGTCATCGAGATCCTTTTCGGCACTTTCTCCGAGCGGATGGCGACGGAACGCGACAGGCTCTGCGCGCTCGACGGAGTGATCGGGGACGCCGGCCATGTCGCGGTTGTGACGACGTGGCACTGGATGGCGGCGAGCCAGTCGCGGGGATGACCCAGCCCGGCTTCAGACCGGAAACAGGAAGGCCGTAGCGGGATCGAAGAAAATCTGCCGTCCCGAAGCGGCATCGGTGCCGCCCGGTTCGGCTGTATCCGAAGTTGGCCTGACGTCGATCTCGTCGCCCGACCCGGTGCGCGCCACGACGCGTCGGCGATCGCCGAAGAAGGCGGTGTCGACGATCTCGACGGCAAGCGATGCATTCCCCTCCATGGGGGTCAGGCGGAACGCTTCCGGCCGCACCATCAGTCTGGCCTTTTGGCCGCGGCCGAGCGCCTGTGTGGCTTTCACGCCCTTGACGATCGAGCCATCGGCCAACCGCACCAAGGCAACGCCGTTCTCTGTTTCGAGGTGCTCCGCCGGCAGGAAGTTGGAATTGCCGATGAAGCCAGCGACGAACTCGCTCGCTGGTCTGAGATAAAGGTCCTCGCCGGTGCCGATCTGCTCGATGCGGCCTTCCTTGAACAAGGCGATGCGGTCGGAAAGGTGCAGCGCCTCTTCCTGGTCGTGCGTGACATAGAGGATGGTGACGCCGGTCTCGCGGTGGATGCGGCGGATCTCGGCCTGGATTTCCTGGCGCAGTTTCTTGTCGAGGGCCGAGAGCGGCTCGTCCATCAACAGGATCGGGGGATCGTAGGCGAGCGCGCGGGCAAGCGCCACGCGCTGCTGCTGGCCGCCGGACAGCGCGCCGGGATAGCGCTCAGCGAATTTTTCCAGGCGCACCAGCGCCAGCATATCGGCGACCTTGCGCTTCACTTCGGCATCCGGCCGGCGGCGCACCCGCAGCGGAAAGGCTACGTTCTCGGCGACGCTCAGATGCGGGAACAGCGTGTAGCGCTGGAACACCATGCCGATGTTGCGCTTGTGCGACGGCACCGAAAGCAGCGACTTGTCTTCCAAAAGCACGTCGCCCGACGTCGGATCCTGGAAACCGGCGATCGCATAGAGCGTCGTCGACTTGCCGGAGCCTGACGGCCCGAGAAAGGTCAGGAATTCGCCCTTCGGCACATCGATGGTGACGTCGTGGACGGCGACGAAGGCGCCGAACGCCTTTCTCACCGCGCGGATGGACAGGAATGGCTGGGTCATCTGGACAGTCTTCTGCGAAGGAGTGCGGTGACGATCATCAGGGCGAGAGTGAGGCCGACGAGCAGGCTGGAGGCGGCGGCGACGACCGGGCTCAGATCGGCACGCAGGCTGCCCCAGATCTTCACCGGCAAGGTCTGCAGGGTCGGGCTCGCCATGAAGATCGCCACCACCACCTCGTCCCATGAGGCGAGGAAGGAAAAGATCGCCGCCGAGAAGATGCCGATGCGGATCGAGGGCAGGGTGATCCTGAGCCTTGCCTGCAGCGGACTGGCGCCGCACACGATCGCCGCGTCCTCGATGGATTTGTCGAAACCTTCGAGCGCGGTGGCGATCGGAATGATGGCGAAGGGCAGCGCCAGGATCGTGTGGGCGATGACGAAACCGATCGTCGTGCCGGCGAGCCCGATGCGCAGGAAAAAGGCGTAGATGGCGATGGCGAAAACCACCACCGGCAGCACCATCGGCGTCAGCAGCAGGCCGCGCAGGAGCTGCCGGCCGCGAAACTCGCCCCTGACCAGGCTAAAGGAGGCGAGCAGGCCGATCAGAACCGCGAGGATGGCGGCCATCGCGGCGATCTTCGCGCTGGTCAAAGCGGCGTCGACCCAGGCCGGGTCGGCGAGCAGTTCCTGATACCATTTCAGCGTCCAGCCGGGTGGCGGAAAGGCCAGCCAGCGCGACGAGCCGAACGACAACAGGACGATGAGGACCACCGGTAACAGAAGGAAAGCCGCGATGAGCGCAGTGAAGCCGGCGAGCGCCGCACGCAGCCATCCGAGCCGGTCGTAGTCGAGCAGCATCTTAGAGCCCTCCGGCGAGGCGCCTGGCGCCGACCATGCGCAATTGGATCGCGTAGAGCACCATGGTGACGGCGAGCAGCACGAAGGCCGCAGCACCTCCGAGCCCCCAGTTGAGCAGCGACTGCACCGTCTGGGCGATCATTTCGGCGAGCATCATGTTCGATGTGCCGCCGAGCAGCGCGGGCGTCACGAAATAGCCGAGCGACATGACGAAGACCATCAGCCCGCCGGCGGCGATGCCGGGCAGCGACAGCGGTAGCAGGATGCGGCGGAATGCCTGCGACGGGCTTGCGCCGCAAAGGGCGGCGGCGCGCAGCGTCATCGGATCGATGGCGCGCAGCGTGCCGACCAGCGGCAGGATCATGAAGGGCAGCATGATGTAGACCATGCCGATGGTGACGCCGGTCAAATTATTGATGAGCGGCAGCGGCTCCTGGATGACGCCGAGCCCCATCAGCGCCCGGTTGATCACACCGGTGCGCTGCAAAAGCACCATCCAGGCATAGGTGCGGGTGAGGAGATTCGTCCACATCGACAGGATGATGATGCCGAAGACGACCGAACCGAGCGCCGGCGGCATGATCGCCAGCATCCAGGCGACCGGAAACGCGACGAGGATGGTCACGACGGTGACGACGGCCGCGACCAGGAAGGTGTTGAGAAACACCCGCACATAAGTGCCGCTGCCGAACAGCGCGGCATAGTTCTGCAGGCCGAGCTCGGGATCGGTGACGCTGCGCAGCAAGAGCGCGACCACCGGCACGACAAAGAACAGGCCGACCAGCACCAAGGCCGGCAGGGCGCCGCCGCTGCCGGCCGGCAGGCCGGCAACCGAGCCGCGGCTGAGGGAGTGTGCTTGCATCGAGCGGTTCCCGTCGTCCCGAAGGGGGCGCGGCTTGCCGCGCCTCCGGCTTGCTGTGGCGCTACTTGGTCTGCCAGGCGTACCAGCGCGTGGCGATCTCGTCGCGGTGCTCGGCCCAGTAGTTCACGTCGAGATTGATCTGACCCTCGACGTGCGCGTCGGGCAGCCCTTTCACCACGTCGGCGGGCATTTCCGCCTTGGCCTTGGTGTTGATCGGCGCGTAGCCGCTTGCCTCGGCGAATTTCGCCTGGCCGGTCGGGCTGGTCGCGGCGGCGAGGAATTTCATCGCGCTGTCCTTGTTCTTGGCGCCCTTCGGCACGACGAGAACGTCAGCGGCGGTGAGGTTCTGGTTCCAGGAGACGCCGACATCGGCGCCGTCCTTCTCGAGCGCGAAGACACGGCCGTTCCAGAGCTGCCCGAAGGCAGCCTCGCCCGAAGCGATGAGCTGCTGCGACTCCGCGCCGCCGCCCCACCAGACGATATCCGACTTGATCGTGTCGAGCTTCTTGAAAGCGCGCTCGAGATCGAGCGGATAGAGCTTGTCCGCCGGCACGCCGTCGGCGAGCAGCGCGATCTCGATCACGCCCGGCGCCGACCATTTGTAGAAGGTCCGTTTGCCGGGAAACTTCTTGGTGTCGAACATGTCGGCCCAGCTTGTCGGCTCACCCGAAACGGCGCCCTTGTTCCAGGCCAGCACGAAGGAATAGTAGAAGCTGCCGACGGCATGCTCGTTGCTGAAGCGCGGGTCGAGATCGGCCTTCGGCACGGCGGCGAAGTCGATCGGCTCGAGCAGCCCGTCCTTGGCGGCCTTGATGGCGAAATCCATTTCCACGTCGACCACGTCCCAGGTCACGTTCTTGGCGTCGACCATGGCCTTCAGCTTGCCGTAGTCGGTCGGGCCGTCCTGCAGCACCTTGATGCCGGAGCTCGCCGCGAACGGCTCGGCCCAGGACTTGGTCTGCGCTTCCTGCGTGGTGCCGCCCCAGCTGGTGAATACCATTTCGTCGGCCTTGGCGGCGGTTGCCGATAGCAGCCCGGCGAGCACGCCGGCTAAGATCAGTCTCATGTCATTCTCCTCTGATTTCTCTGTTCCGTTTCTTGTTCTTGTCGCTGCACCCTCGGCATGCGTTCTCAGCGCATGACGAAGGGATCGGGAATCGGCTCGTCCGAGGTCTTGATCCAGACCGATTTCGAGCGCGTGTAGTCGCGGATGGCGTCGAGCCCGCCTTCGCGGCCAAGACCCGACAACCCGTAGCCGCCGAAGGGAACGAGCGGCGACACGGCGCGATAGGTGTTGACCCAGACGACGCCGGCACGGATGTCGCGCGCCATGCGGTGCGCCTTGCCGAGATTCGAGGTGAAGACGCCGGAGGCGAGACCGAAGGGCGTGTCGTTGGCTAGAGCCAATGCCTCGGCCTCGGTGTCGAAGGCGAGCACGCTCAACACCGGCCCGAACAATTCCTCGCGTACGCAGGGCAGGTTGCTATCACCGGCATCGATGATCGTCGGCGCATAGTAGAAGCCGGCGCCGGCGTCGGGGCGCCTGCCGCCGGTGACCAGCGTGCCCCCGGCGGCGAGGCTTTCGGCCACGATGGTCTCGATCCGGTCGCGCTGGCGCAGGGTCGCGAGCGGCCCCATCTCGGTGGCCGGATCCTGAGGATCGCCGATGCGGATCGCTTCGGCCTTGCGCTTCAACCGACCAAGGAATTCTTGTCTTACGGTACGCTCGATCAGCAGGCGCGAACCGGCGACGCAGCTCTGTCCGGTCGCCGCAAAGATGCCGGCGACGACCGCATTGGCGGCGCTGTCGAGGTCGGCGTCGGCGAAGACGACGACCGGGCTCTTGCCGCCGAGCTCGAGCGTCGTGTGCGCGAGGTTTTCCGCCGTGTTCCTGACGATGGCGCGCGCCGTGGCCGGGCCGCCGGTGAAAGCGACGCGCGAGACCAGCGGATGACTGGTCAGGCGCCGTCCGCACTCCTGGCCGAAGCCCGTGAGGATATTGACGGTGCCGGCCGGAAAGCCTGCTTCGCTGACCAACTCGGCGAAGGCGAGCAACGGTGCCGGGCCGTCCTCTGAGGCCTTGAGCACCACCGTGCAGCCCGCGGCAAGCGCCGGGCCGAGCTTGACCGCCGAGAGGAAAAGCTGCGAGTTCCACGGCACCACCGCGGCGACCACGCCGATCGGCTCGCGGCGGATGGTGACGTCGAGATCGGCCTTGTCGATCGGCACATGCGCGCCTTCGTGCTTGTCGGCGAGTCCGCCATAGTAGCGGTAATAGTCGCCGACATAGGCGATCTGGGCGCGCGTCTCGCGGATGATCTTGCCGGTGTCGCGCGTCTCCAGCTCGGCCAGGCGGCCCGCATTGGCGGCCACGAGATCGCCGAGCCTGACCAGCAGCTTGCCTCGCGCGGTTGCTGTCATCGATGCCCAAGGGCCGGTGCGCAGCGCACGATGCGCGGCCTCGACGGCGCGGTCGACATCGGCTTCGCTTGCAGCCGGCATCTTCGCCCATGGCGCACCGGTCGACGGATCGACGCTGTCGAAGCTGGCCGACGGCTCGTCGAAGCGGCCGTCGATGAAGTTCCTGAATGCGGCGTCGGTCATGGCCTTGCCCGTTCGTTCGCGATCAGATGAAGGCCGGCATCACCCGGTCGATGAACAATTGCAGCGATTTCTTCTTGCGCTCGTGCGAAAGGCCGCTGTCGATCCAGATCGAGTACTGGTCGAAGCCTAGCGTCTCATAGGCTTCCAGCCGCGCGACCACCTCGTGCGCCTCGCCGATCACCAGGTTCTGGCGCATCTTGTCCGGCGTGTATTGCGGCATGGCCGCGATCTCTTCGGCGCTCAGCGGTTCCAAAATGCCCTGGTGCACCGGCTTCTTGTTCTGGAACCAGGCGCCGAACTGGCAGTAGAAGTTCGACAGATCCTGGCTCAGCCGATCGGCATCGGCGGCGTCCTCGGCGACGAACGTGTGCATCAAGAGCATGATTTGCGGACGCGGGATTTCAGGATGCGCGGCGCAGGCGTCGTTAAACCGCTGCATGAGGCTTGCAACCTCATCGTCGCCGGACGCCAGTGGCGTCACTTGGACCTTGCATCCGTTGGCGACAGCGAAGTCGTGCGAGTTCGGATCGCGCGCCGCCACCCAGATCGGCGGGTAGGGCTTTTGCAGGGGTTTGGGAGAGGAGGTGGTTGGCGGGAACTGCCAGAATTCGCCGCAGTGCTCGTAGTCGCCGTCCCAGAGACCTCGGATCGCCGGAATGATCTCGCGCATGCGCTGCCCGGCGCCCCAGGCATCGAGCCCGGGGAAGACGCGCTGATATTCGTAGCTGTAGGCGCCCCGGGCGATGCCGATGTCGAGCCGGCCGCCGGCAATCACGTCGGTCATCGCCGCCTCGCCGGCAAGCTTGATCGGGTGCCAGAAGGGCGCGATGATGGTTCCGGTGCCTAGGCGGATGCGGCTGGTCTTGGCCGCAAGATAGGCGATGTTGATGAATGGATTGGGCGAGATGGTGAACTCCATCCCGTGATGCTCGCCGATCCAGGCGGTCTCGAAGCCCGCCTGTTCCGCCAGCAGGACCAGCTCACCCAACTCGCGCAACAACTCCGAATGCGGCTTGGCGAGATCCGAGCGTTCCATATGCACGAAGAGCGAGAACTTCATCCCTGGTCACCTGTATTGAGGGCGGCGGTCCTGGCGAGCGGCCTTACCTCGCCTTCGACCTCGTTGCCGACATAGACGCCGAATGCGTCTTCAGTGCATTCGCGCACATAGCGGGTGAGCATCGAGCGGATGGCCGGATCGGCGATCTTCAAGCCGTCGATCGCGTCGATGTCGATCAGCCGGATGCCTCGATCGCTGGAAGCCGGCACGTCGAAGGTACCGCGATAGTAAACATGGGTGCGCGAGGGATTGCCCGCGTCGTCCCATACGGCGAAGAGGAAGCCGAGCTGGGCCTCGATGGCCTTTGCGGCCAGAAGCCCGTTGAGGCTCTTGCCGTCGCTTGCCGAGCCCAGCCCCCGGCCGCGCGGCAGTTCGAGGAAGCCGTCTGGCGTTTCGAGGAACAGGATACGGCCGCCGTTTTCGAGGATGGCGCCGACATCGGTGCCGGGCTGGGCGGCGGCCAGCGCCTCCTGACTCAGCCCGGGCGTGATGTAGGCGCCGCGGCAATAGCCGAGAGGCTGCGAGGTATTGTGCTGGAAGTCGCGGACGCGGCCGATCAGGATCGAATGGTCGCCCGCCTCGACCAACCGCTCCATATCGCAGTCGAAGGTTGCGACCGAGCCGTCGAGAACCGGACTGCCGGTCTTCCCCGGGCGCCAGTCGACCGACGCGAATTTATCCGCTGCCTTCGAGGCGAAGATGCCGGAGGCCGCTTTCTGGGTCTCGTTCAAAATGTTGATGGCGAAGCTCTTCGATGTCGCGAACACCGGATGACCGAGCGCCTTGTGGGCGATGCAGACCAGCACCAGCGGCGGATCAAGCGACACCGATGTGAACGAGTTGGCGGTGAACCCGCGCGGCTCGCCTTCCGCGCCGATCGTGGTGACGATGGTGACGCCTGTTAGGAAGGAGCCGAGCGCACGCCGGAACTCGCCGCTGTCGAAGCTGGCGTCCGCTGCTGCTCCTTGCTCCAGGCTTTCACCTTCGTTCAGGAACTTGGCGATGCATCGTGAGGTGAGATCCGGTGCCGCCACCGCCATCATGTGCCTTTGGCCGGCGAGAACGGTGCAGCGGCCATGCGGCGCGAGCCTGGCCATGGCGGCCGACATTGCCGGCGAGGAGTTCTTGTCCTCGGAGCCGGTGATGAACAGGGCCGGCATGGCCAGGGTCTGCAGGCGCTCGGCGTGGTCGCGGTCGGCACGGGCGAACAGGCGATAAGTGCGGGCGTAGCCTTCGGGATCGACCTCGCTCAACGCTGCCGCCGCCTTCTCGGCCGCCGCCGTGAGCTCGGCCGGAACCGGATCGCCGAACCAGCGGGCGATGGTCTGGGCGACCCCCGCCGCATCGCCGTGGCCGGTGAGCGCCGCCGCGCGCTCGAGCACGGCTTGGGCCAGATCAGGCGGACGACGGAACACGGCGTTGAGCGACACGACACGGCGGATGCGCTTCGGCGCTAGCAGCGCGAGTTCCTGCGCGACCAAAGCCCCCATCGAGTGACCGACGACGGACGCCTTGTCGAGGCCGAGATGATCGAGCAGCCGGATCGCCTGCGCGGCATAGTCGGCGAGTTCCGGCTCCTGCGGCGGCAGCGGCGAGCGACCGTGGCCAAGCATGTCGATGGCGATCAGGTCGAAGCGGTCAGCCATCCGCTGGATCTGCGGCTGCCAGATCGTCGCGTTCATGCCGACGCCGTGGATGAACAGCACCGGCGCGCCCGATCCGGCGCGGATAAAGCCGGTTCCGTCGGGCGCGGCTGCCCGGGTCCATCCAGGTGCGACGGCGTCATCCATGCAGGTCGCCCACTTCCTTGAGGTCCTGATAGCGGTCGCCGATGCGATGGTGAGGACGGCCGCCGATCGAAGCACCGAGCGCCACGACCAACTCGTCCGGCGCCGGTGCGTCGCCGATCTGGAAATGCACGGTCAGATAGTGCGAGCGGCGGCCCTCGTCATTCTTGTCCATCAGCGGAATCATGATCGGTGTGTTCGGCCCACCACGCAGATTGGTGAAGGCGAGATAGGTCTTGGCGGCGACGGCGCGGCGATAATGATTGCCGAAATGCAGTGTGTGGATCAGCGCCGAGGCATGCTCGATCTCGCCCGACGTGCCGCAGATCGCGGCCTTGCCGTAGCCCTCGATCGCCTCGGCCGAGCCGGCGGCGGCAACGATCTCGCGGGTCAGGGTTTCTCCAAGCACCGGCGCAAAGGCGCGGATCTCGGGCGAAAGATCCTCGATGAAGCCGCGACCCGCCCAGGGGTTCGTCAGCACGGCGGCGACGCCGATCAGGCGCAGCGGCTTGGATGCTGCCTTGCCGCCTTCGATCAGCGTGTTCTCGCTGTAAGTGACGATCTTGCGAATGGCCGGCTGCATGGAAACCTCTGTCAGGTGGCGCTCGAGAAAACGCCAACTTTTCTGTCGTCTTATGGTATACCATAGTATGGAGCACCAAATACCTTGTCAACCGGCCATGGAATCTGTTTTCGTGGCGGCCAAGGGAGCAGAGACATGCAGGACGACACGCTTCGCATCGATCGCAGCGCCAAAACCTTGAGAACATTGGCCCTTGAGCGCATGCGCGAGGCCATAATGGATTTTCATTTCCAGCCCGGCGAAAGGCTGGTCGAGCGGCCGCTTTGCGACCAGCTCGGCGTCAGCCGATCGGTTGTGCGCGAGGTCCTGCGGCAGCTGGAGGCTGAAGGCCTTGTGCAGATGATCCCCGGGCATGGTCCGGCTGTGGCCAAACCGGATATCGGCCGCACCGACGAGATCTATGAGCTCAGGGCTTTGCTCGAGGGCATCGCGGCGCGCGCCTGCGCGCAATCGGCCACCAATGGCCAACTGGCCGTACTGGAGCACGCCCTCGGCGAGCTCTTCGAGGCCTGGGCCTCGGGCAAGCCGCCGGCAGTGATGCGCGCGACGACGAAGTTCTACGAAGCGCTTTTCGAGGCTGCGGACAAGCGTGTCGCCTGGGAGATCGTCAGCGGGTTGAATGTGCGCATCAACCAGCTGCGTTCGATGACGATCGCCTCGGCAAACCGTCGCGAGCCGGCGATCGCCGAGATGAACGCGATTATGGATGCGATCCGGGCGCGTAAGCCGCAGGAGGCGGAAGCCGCGGCACGGCGCCACGTCGAATCCGCCTGGAAGATCGCCCGGGACAAACTGCGCCTTGACCCTCTCTAAAGCGCGTCGTGCCGGAACGGATTCAGGCGACGCGCTTTCGCCCAAATCCCGCCATGCCGAATTCCGGTTTATCCTATTGGGGACCTACCTACGAGAAGACGGTCAGGCGAGCTCCGCCACAGCTCTTATCCGACGGTAAATGAAGGGTTCGCCCGCCGCATTGTCTGCCGCGGCGCGCCGCGTTTCGTCGGTGAGCATGCCCACCCGGGCATGGATCGGCGATTTGATGCAGACCGGATCCGTTGCGGCGGCATCGCCGGCAATCGCCATCGCTTGACATCTGCAGCCGCCCCAATCGATCTCGCGCCGCTCGCAGCTTCGGCACGGCTCCTGCATCCATTCGGTACCGCGAAAGGCATTGAATGTCGGTGAATCGGTCCAGATCTCGGCTAGCGAGCGCTCTCCGAAACGCTCGAAGCGGAGCGCAGGAATGGTCTGCGCGGCATGGCATGGCAGCACCGTGCCGTCGGGCGTCACCATGAAGGCGTCGCGCGCCCAGCCGCCCATGCACGGCTTGGGATAGACGGCGAAATAATCCGGCGGGACGAAATCGATGTTGATGACGCCGGCAAGCCGTTCTTGCGCCGCCGCGACGATCTCCACCTGCCGTTCGACGGCGGCGCGTTCGGGCATCAGGGTATTGCGATTGGCCAGCGCCCAGCCGGCATACTGCACATTGGCGATCTCGAGCCGCTCGGCGTCCAGCGAAAGAGCCAGGTCGATGAATTCCGGCACTTCCTCGATGTTGTGGCGATGGATCGGCGCATTGATGGTGAGCGGCAGCCCGGCCGCGCGGGCGCGGCGTGCCGTCTCCAGCTTCTTTTCGTGGCTGCCGCTGTGGTTGCCGATACGGTCGGTCGTCGCCGGGCGGGCGCCCTGGAAGCTCAGCTGCAGGTGGTCGAGCCCGGCTTCGGCAAAGACCTCGATGCGGCCCTCGGCAATGTTGATGCCGGCGGTGATGAGATTGCTGTAGACGCCGCGCGTCGAAAGCCCGGCGATCAATTGCTCGAGATCGCGGCGCAGCGTCGGCTCGCCGCCCGACAGATGCACCTGCAGAACGCCGAGATCGGCGGCCTGCGAGAAAAGATCGAGCCAGGTCTGGGTGTCGAGCTCACGATCGGCCTTGAGCAATTCGAGCGGATTGGAGCAATAAGGGCACTGCAGCGGGCAGCGATGCGTCAGTTCCGCCAGCATGCCGATCGGAGGCAGAAGCGGCTCGCTCATAGCTTCACCAACAGCTTGTCCGACCATTCCTGCAGGAAGGCGATGACATCGGCCGCTACGGCCTCCTGTTCAGCATCGTAATCGGCCGCAAGACCAGCGATGATGTAGCCGACCGCGGACCGCCCGTCGCAGCGGCGCAATATGTCGAGACTGATATCGTTCGGCCAGAATACCTTTTCCGGCGAAAGCACGGCGAAGGCCTGTCGCACGGGGTCGTACTGAATACGCACGTGCCTCGGCAGCGATGGCATTGATTGCAAGGAGACGATGGCTCTCTCGCGCAGCGCCATCATCGGGTTGCCTCCGGCTGGAAGGCGCCCGGAGGGACGTTTCCCGGCGCGCCATAGGCATGTTGAAGTGCATCGAGCATGGCCCACAATATATCGCATTTGAACACCAGCGCATCGATCGCCTGCTGCTGGCGCTCGGCCGTATCGGCGTGGCTCAGCACATAGGCGAGGGCGAAGTCGGCGTCGCGCGATGCCTGTTCGGGCCGCCGGCTGAAATAGGCCAGCGTGTCGTCGGTGATGTAGTCGTATTTGGCCAGCATCGCCGGCACTCGCTCGCCGATGATGATCGGCGAGAACATCTCGGTCAGCGACGATGCCACCGCCTCGAGCAGCGTGCGGTTCGTGCAGAAGGAAAGATAGGCGCCGACGGCGAAGCGGGTCGCCGGCAGCGCCAGCCTTTCGCTCTTGACGGCTTCGGCATCGAGCCCGAGCGAGGTCGCCAGATGCAGCCAGCGCGCGATGCCGCCGCTCCAGCCGTCCTCGCCGTCGTGATCCTCGATGCGTTTGCGCCAGGCGGCGCGAAACGCCGGGTCTTCGGCATGTGCCAGGATCATGGCGTCCTTGCGCGGAATGACGGCCTGGTAGCAGTAGCGGTTCAATGCCCAGGCCTGCATTTCGGCCTTCGTCAGCCCGCCACTGGTCATCCTGTGATGAAAGCGATGGCGGTTGTGATAACGCTCGGCGCCGACCTGCCGCAGCACCGCCTCGAGCTCGCTCTTGGACAGACCATGTCGCGCCGCGTCGTGGAAGTCGCTCAAAGTTCGATCTCCATTCCGTCGCTCCCGATTTCCCAGCCAGCCGCTCTGACCGTCGCGTGTTCGGCGGAACTCTCGTCGAGAACAGGATTGGTATTGTTGATGTGGATGAAGACGCGGCGGCCGATCCTCACATCGGCCAAGGCGGCGATCGAACCCTCTTCTCCGGACATTGCGATGTGCCCCATGCGCGCACCGGTCTTCTGGCCGACGCCGGCGAGGATCATCTCGTCGTCTGTATAGACAGTGCCGTCGAATAGAAGGCAGGCGGCGTCCGCCAGACGCGTGCGCAGGGCGGCATCGATGCCCGCGCAGCCGGGAATGTAGAAGACAGCGGCGCGACTTCCAGCCCCGTTGACACGCACGCCGATCGTGTCGCCCGTGTCGGAGCTGAAATCGGCACTTGGATCGCCTCTTTGCTCGAGATAGAGCGCGATCTTGCCGGGCACGGGAAAGGCGTCGACGACCACGCCGGTCTGCTGGCCGTCCGCGTTGCAGATCGCCAGTTCCTCCGTTGGCGCCAGAAGGCGGCGCGGCACGATCGCCGGATCGAGAACGTTGAAGATCGAATTCGCCGCCAGCGTCGCCAGCACCTGTGCCGTTGCATAGATTGCGAAGGGCTGCCGCTCCCGCAGGCTGAGCAGGCCGGCGACATGGTCGACGTCGCCATTCGTCAGCACGACCGCGCGGATGGGCGTCGAGCGCAGCGGCGCATCGGCCGCGGGCTGCAGTTCAGGCGTTTGCCCGATCTGCCGGCCAATGTCGGGCGACGCGTTGAACAGAACCCAGCCTGTCCCGTCCGCCGATACGGCAATGGACGACTGGGTCCGCGAATGCACGCCAGCCATGCCGCTCCGAGCCGAGCGGCTCAGGCGATAGTTGCAGTTCCATTGCGGAAAGCCGCCTCCCGCCGCCGATCCTATGATCTTCACGCGCATGGCGATGCCTGCTCTGCGGCCCATTTGACCGACGCCAAATTCTCGGTGCCAAACGGCTTCGCGCCCGCGCTTCCCGCGCAACCCCCGTCTCGACGACCTCAAGCGGCAAGGGGATGCATGCCCCCGCAGCCAGGGACACGCAGCTCTGCGGCCTACTTCCTGGGAGGCGTTTCAGCAGGCAGATACCGCGAAATCTCGAAGCCCGCGGCAACCTGGCACATCGTCGGTTTCTTCCAGCTCTTCTTCTTCATTGCATTCTCCTCTTTAGCCAGCCCGAAGGGACCGGCCCTCATTGGCGCCATTGCGGGCAATGCAATGGCTCATCCATCACCTCACAAACGGACAAATGAAACGCTGGGTTCTCAAACAGCCAAAACCCAGGAACAAAACACAACTGCCTAGCTCAGGGATGAGTTCCTTAGCTTCGTGTCTCTCCCGTTCGATCAAGCTCACCCCGGCGACCAGTTGCGGCACCTTGCGCTGCATGCAGGGCCCAGTCCGGATCGGTGTTCGCGGCCGTGGCGCCGGCGTGGGGCATGAGCATGACAGCCGCACCAGGCTGCGAACCAGGCGCATCCGTTCCATCAACCGTTTCCTCCCGCGCCTTGTTTGCGGGTTATCAGTCCGCGCGAAGGGTCATAAGCGATGATGGCCCCCCCGAGAAACAGCAGCGTGCAGCCGGCGACGACGCCCAGCGACACCCAATCGATCTGCCCGTAGAAGGCGAAGCGGATCAACTCGACGGCATAGGTAAAGGGGTTGGCGAGGCAGAGCTTGTAAAGCAGCGGGCTCGCTTCCTGGATGCGCCACAAAGGATAGAGCGCCGGCGACGCGAAATAGCCGGGAAAGATCACGAAGTTCATGATCCCGGCAAAATTCTCGAGCTGCTTGATCATCGAGGACAGGAGCATGCCGAGCGCGCAAAGCATCATCCCCGACAGGAACAGGGCCGGCAGCACGAATAGGTAACCGAGCGGCGGCGCCTTGACGCCCCAGAACCATGCAACGATCAGAAAGGCATAAACCTGCGCGATCGACACGGAGACGCCGGCGAGCATCTTCGACACCAGCAGATACCAGCGGGGAAATGGGCTGACCAGCAGGATGCGCATATTGCCCATCTCACGGTCGTAGACCATCGACAGCGAAGACTGCATGCCCGAGAACAGCAGGATCATGCCGCACAAGCCCGGCGTGATGTAGACCTCGTAGAGCACGTAGGTCTTGTAGGGCGGGATGATCGAGACACCGAGCACCTGCCGGAACCCGGCGGCAAAAATGAACAGCCAGACGAGCGGTCGCACCAGCGACGAGATGAAGCGCTCGCGCTGGTGCAGGAAGCGCAGCCCTTCCCGCACGACGACGCCTTTGAGGCAGATGAGGTAGTGACGAAAGCCGAACGCGTCGGACTTCACCGGGGTGACGGCGGCGACCTTTTCCGGCATTGCGGGAGTGCTCATGGCGAGATCTCCGCCTGGCCGGCTGCTTCGCCGCGGCTGAGTCTGGAAAAGGCGTCGCGGATCGACGCGGCACCACTCGCTTTGACCACGTCGGCCACTTTGCCTTTGGCGACCAGGTCACCTTGCCGCAGCACGACGACATGGTCGCCATCTTCAACCTCGTCGATCAGGTGGGTGGCCCAAAGCACGCCGATGCCCTCGGTTTCGACCAGCTTGCGGATGGTGGCGAGAATGCCCGCGCGCGACTGGATGTCGAGACCCACCGTCGCCTCGTCGAGCAGCAGCAGGGACGGGCGATGGAGCAGCGCCCGGGCGATCTCGATGCGCCGCATCTGGCCGCCGGAAAGGCTGCGAGCCTTGTCATGCTGACGGCCTTGCATGTCGACTGTCTGGATCATCGCTGCAATGCGCTGTCGGGCTTCGTGCCGTCCGATGCCGTGCAGCGAGGCGTGATAGGAGAGGTTCTGGTATACGCTCAGGTCGAGGTCGAGCGTGCGCGCCTGGAACACGATGCCGACCCGCCTGAGCGCCTCGCCGGACGCACGGCTGACGTCATGGCCGAAGATGCGGATCGATCCCTGGCGCGTGTCGTAGAGGTGGCTGATCAGCGAGTACAGGGTCGTCTTTCCGGCGCCGTTGAGACCGAGAAGGGCGGTGAAAGTAGCCGGCGCGATCGAGAACGAGACGTCGTTGAGCGCCCGCTTCGGGCCATAGGAATGGCTGACGCCGGCGACATCGAGTGCCGCCGCTCCGATCCCCGTTTTCGCCGTCCTCGCATGCTGCATGGATGCTCCTTCAGGATGCTATCTAGCGCGCTCGACGTCTTTGGCCCCGGCTTCAGGCCTTAATCTTTCGGCTGCTTTTCTATTTGGGCGATATGACCACCCCCCACGGCTGCTGCCCCACGGTGACCGACTGAACCGGCTCCTCGGTCGCCGTATCGATGAAAGTGATGTCGTTGGAATTGCCGTTCGTTGTGATCAGTGTCTTCTGATCGGGGGTGAAGTCCAGATGCCAGGCGCGCTGTCCGACGAGGATGTAGTTTTCCACCTCGTAGGTTTCGGTGTTGATCACTGCGACATGGTTCGCCGGGCCGAGCGCGATATAGGCCTTCTTCCCGTTGGCGCTGATGGCGATGCCGACCGGCTGGATGGTTTCGGCTCGCAGTCCGGGAATCGCGAACTTGATCCTCTTCACGACCTGGCGCTTGGCGTTGTCGATGACGCTGACGGTGCCGCCGATCTCGGCACTGACCCAGGCCTGCGAGCCGTCGGGCTTGAACGCGGCGAAGCGCGGGCGCGTGTCGACCAGCACGTTGTCGGTTACCTCATGGCTCTCGGTGTCGATGAAATGCGCCATGCTGGTGGTCTCCGAGGTGTTGACCAGGGTCTTGCCGTCGGGGCTGACGGCCATGCCTTCGGGTTCCACGCCGACCGGGATCTCGGACGTGACTTGCTTGCTGTCGAGGTCGATCGCGGTGACCAGATTGTCGTTTTCGTTGGCGACGTAGAGCGCCTTGCCGTCGGGCGAAAGCACGAACAATTCGGGATCGTCGCCGGAGGGCAGCGTGCCGACGACCTGCAGCGTCGTGGTATCGATGATTTGGATCGTATTGTCGTCGCTGGCGCACAAATAGATGAACTTGCCGTCGTGCGAGATTGTGATGCCGCGCGGCCTCTGGCCGACGTCGACGGTCTTGACCACCTGCATCGTCGCCGTATCGACGACGGTGATCGTATTGTCCTTCTCGTTTGAGACGTAGGCCGTGTAGGCCGATGCCGGGCCGGCCATGACGCCGGTTGCGAGAATGGCGAGTACGCAAGCTCGGCTCTGCACGAATTCCTCCCGATCGGCGCTACCTGAGAACGCATTTCGTTTCCGGCTGATCGATGCCGAGGGTGTCGAGTTCGGAGACTTGGTGGAGATAGCCCTCCTGGGGAGATGTCGAGACGACCGATCTGGTATCGCCAAGCAGGATCGGCTGGCGAAGCTGGAGGTTCCATTTGCGGAAGGTCAGCTTCTGTCCCTTGAAGGCGGCGACCGAGAAGTCGTCCGAGCGGATGTAATCGCTGATCTTTTTCGGATCGTCGCCATTGGTGCGCGTAGTGGCTTCGCCGACGGCCCGCACGGCCGTCCAGGCCGACATGTCCTTGGACATCATTCGCCGGCCTGCCGTCTTCAGGAAGCGATTTTGCATTTGAATGCCGCCCCACTGTTCACTCGCGGGATGCCATGACGATGCCACAAGACCGGCCGTGCCTGCGACGAGCCGCGGCGTCCAGCTGCGGTAGGGCACGTAGGTCCCGAACACCTCGCTTTCATCGGCCACAAGCAGCACGTCATGCTCCGGCAGGTCCTGCGTGAATACCGAAATCTGTTGCTGTGTCTGCGTCGCCCCGGTGTCAGTGCGGCGCGCCGTCCCGGTATCCTTGAATTCTTTCTCCGCGACGATCTGCCCGCCGAAGCGGGCTGCCGCGCGGCGCAACGCGTCGGCATAGAGGCGGTCCTCGTCATGCGAGCCGTAGAGCAGCACCCAGTTCGGCCATTTCTTCACCATCAGATACTGCGCCAGAGCGTCGGCGAGCATGCTTCGCGTCGGCGCGATGTGGAAGACGTTTATTCGGCAGTCCTCCTCGCGCAGTCTGTCGTCGGTGGCGCCCACGTTGAAGATCAGCACGCCCTTGTCGCGGGCGATGTCGGCGATCGACAGCAGCTGCTTGGCCGAGAGGTCCGCGAGGACATAGCGTTCGCCTTTGGCAATCAACGCGTTGAATGCCTGAACCGCGTCGGCTTCCGGTTTTATCTCGGTGACATCGAGGCTGAATTTCTGCTTGATGAACTTGCCCGTGGTGTTGTTGTCGCCAATGGCGACGTTGGCGCCGGCGACACCTTCGTCACGCGGCGGGGCGTCCAGCAGGGAAAGCGTCAGGCGCGGCGCGTAGGCCCGTAAATAGCCTATCTTGATTTCGGTTATCTTCTCGTCCGGCTTGATCGCTCCGGCCGGCTGCACGGTCGGTTGCTGGGCGAACGCACGTGGAGCAGCAGCGGTCAGGGCCAGAAAGCACAAAAGGGCCGCCAAGGTGCCCGACACCGCGCTTGTCATCGACGAATTACCGTTCTTGCGCCTAAGTCCGATCGTTTGCCGGACCAGCGCGAAGTCAAGGTGCCCCAAGGCGAACTTAGAGAGCCGGCGGGATTTATCAACCTCGTGAGCAGGACGTCTCCGGCTCTGCTTGCGACGGATCGCGGTCCTCAGGGCAGCTGGCCGCGCGAAGGTCCGAAGCGGCCCGGACGTATCTCAGGGAAGAGGACGCGGGCTGCTTCGACTGAACCATTTGTCTTTCGTCGCCCCCCGCACCGGCACCGGTTCACGCAGGGTTGCGCTCGGGAACCATGGCGCTCCTGAAGCAAACTTGCGATTTGACGCCCTCAGCTTGACCTTGCGGCGAGGCCTGTCCTCTGATTCCCTGATCTTGGCGGGACCATCTGATTCGTTTGCTAGTTGCTCTGGCGCAGCCACTGCGTCCCGTAGAGAGATCACAATGACCGCCAAGCCGGAAATCCTGGAGATGAGACCTAAGATCACCGTTGTCGGGGTCGGTGGCGCTGGCGGAAACGCCGTCAACAACATGATCGCTGAAGGCCTGCAGGGGGTCGAGTTCGTCGTCGCCAATACCGACGCCCAGGCGCTCACCATGTCAAAGTCGCCGCGGCTGATCCAGTTGGGCGCGCATGTGACCGAGGGCTTGGGCGCCGGATCTCTCCCCCACGTCGGCAGCGCGGCCGCTGAGGAATCCATCGACGAGATCATGGATCATCTGGCGGGAACGCACATGTGTTTTATCACGGCGGGCATGGGAGGCGGCACCGGGACTGGCGCCGCGCCCGTCATTGCGCGTGCGGCGCGCGATGCCGGCATTTTGACGGTGGCCGTCGTTACCAAGCCTTTCACGTTCGAGGGCAAGCGCAGGTCTCAGGCCGCCGAAGAGGGCATAGAACGCCTTCGCGAAAGCGCCGACACCGTGATCGTCATCCCCAACCAGAACCTTTTCAGGGTCGCCGACGCCAGGACGACGTTTGCCGATGCCTTCGCTATGGCGGACCGTGTTCTCTACGCCGGTGTCGGCTGCATCACGGATCTCATCGTGAAGGAAGGCCTGATCAATCTCGATTTTGCCGACGTGAAGTCGGTGATGCGGGACATGGGCCGGGCGATGATGGGAACCGGTGAGGCCTCGGGGGAGGGCCGCGCAAGGACGGCGGCCGAGGCAGCAATCGCCAACCCGCTGCTCGATGAGGCTTCCATGACGGGCGCCAGAGGCCTGCTCGTATCGATCTGCGGCGGCACGGACATGACGCTCTTCGAGGTCGACGAAGCCGCGACACGGATACGGGAAGAGGTCGACGCCGACGCCGACATTATCGTCGGCGCCATCTTCGACCAGGCGTTGGCCGGAAAGTTTCGGGTGTCGGTCGTCGCGACGGGTCTGCGGAAGAGCGAAGACATGCCGCAGCTTCAGCAGAGGATCGCCTGAAGCCGGCCTTCCTGGTTGGCGAGATCCCGCCGGCGAATCTCTACTCGTCGCTATGACTTGACTTGGTTGGCTTTCGGTGGCCTGCCCAGGCCCCTACGGCCGGGATGGTGGCGAGCGGATCCTAGCTAGGGTTTTCAGTCGAGCGAAGCTGGAGCAGATCAGCTGGCCATTCTTTAATAACGGGCCATTCTCTCGGCGATGAGGCCCGGGCGGGCTGCGATTTTTGCTCCGGCGCCGGTGAACATTTTTCCCCTGAGACAGTTTGGAGTGCCTTGGGGAATACCGGAAAGCCACTTGGACAATACGGGATTAACGGGAAGCACGACCAGTGACGCGGAGGGCGTACTCGCTGTCCGGTCCGCGGGTCTGCAGTGGATCACGGTGAGCGGCTCGTATTTCGCCACTGAGGACGGCGAGCCGTGGATGCCGATCGGGCAGAATGACGCGATAAGCTGGCCCGAGCTAAATGGACTGTTCCGGCGCAAGGACATAGCCGGCGTGGAGGCTCACCTCCGCTGGCTTAAGCAAAGCGGCGTCACCTGCCTCAGGCTGATGCTGGAATATGCTCAGGTCCGCCACCGCTACTTCGAGCGGCCGCTCGGTCGCTTCGTTCCTGCTATCGTGCGGCTGTGGGACGATCTTTTTCGTCTCTGTGAAAAGCACGGTTTGAGAATACTGCTCACCCCGTTCGATACATTTTGGCAGTGGCGGCACTGGCGTCATCACCCCTATAATCAGAGGAACGGCGGCGTGCTGGATCAGCCCTCGCGCTTTCTGGTCTGCACGGCCACGCGCCGCGCCATCAAGGCAAGGCTGGAATTCGCGGTGCGCAGATGGGGCGGCAGCGGCGCGCTCTTCGCTTGGGACCTCTGGAACGAGATCCATCCCGAGCAGGCCGAAGGCAGCGCCGACGATTTCGGCGACTTCATCCACGATCTCGGTGCTTTCGTTCGCCGGCTGGAGATTTCGCTCTACGGCCGCTCCCACCCGCAAACGGTTTCGCTCTTCGGACCGGAGCTTCGCTGGCGGGCGCACATGCCGCTCCGCGAACCTATCTTCCGGCATCCGGATCTCGACTTCGCCTCCCTCCACATCTACGAGGAAGGCACGATCGATCATCCCAGCGACACAGTGGCCCCGGCGCTCGGCCTGGGGCGGATCGTCGGCGAGGCCCTGGCCGAAACTCGCGATGGCCGCCCGTTCCTCGACAGCGAACATGGCCCGATCCATACCTTCAAGGACAAGAAGATCACGCTGCCGGAGCCGTTCGATGACGAATATTTCCGCCATGTGCAATGGGCGCACCTGGCTGCCGGCGGTGCCGGTGGCGGTATGCGCTGGCCGAACCGCACGCCGCATGTGCTCACACCCGGCATGCGGCGGGCGCAGCGCTCGCTGGCGGGTTTCCTGCCGCTGATCGACTGGCGTCGGTTCCGACGTGTCCATCTCGGCGGCCGGGTGCGGGTTTCCCGCCCCGATGTCGCGGCGGTAGCCTGCGGCGACGATGCCCAGGCGGTGGCCTGGCTGGTTCACCGCGAGACGATCGGGCCCAACGGCATGCTGCGGGCCGTCGCGCAAACCGAGCCCGTCATGATCGACCTGCCTGGGCTGGCTCCGGGTAGCTACCGCATAGTCGGCTGGGATACTGCGGCCGGCACGCAAGCGGCGGAATGGCGGGCGCAAGCGGACGGTAGGTTGAAGCTGGAGGTGCCACCGTTCGCGACCGATGTCGCGCTGGCGATTCGCCGATGCTGAGAGGGACCGAAGCCAGCCCGTCCGTCTCTGCTTTGCCTTGCTCGATGGCAGCTCCGAGACCTTGCCGAGACCGACCGGGAGTATCGGCGGTCTTCTACAATTTTCGCGGCTGAGCGGGGAACACTTCATCCACCTCCAGGTTCGGAAGTATGCGTCATGCCCCACCCCCGGCAGCCCACTCAGCTTCGGCAATGAACGAGGACCCGATTCTTCCACTCGCTAAAGCGATCCGAGAGCGCAATGCGGTGCTCTTTGTCGGAGCTGGTGTTTCGATGAGCGTGGGGCTGCCTTCCTGGGAGAAGCTGATTGAACGCATGGCGAGCGAACTCGGCCTGGATGGCGCGAGACCGCGTGATCGCTTCCAAACCCTGGCCGAGTATTACCGGATCAAGCATGGCAGCATCGGGCCGTTGCGCAGTTGGATGGACAGGCACTGGACCGTGACGAGGGAGAAGATTCGGGAGTCCGAACTGCATCGTCTGATCGTCGCGCTGGATTTTCCGGTGATCTACACCACCAACTATGACCGGAACCTCGAAGTCGCCTTTGAGATACACGGCCGCGCATATGTGAAGGTGGCAAATGCTAGGGATGTCTCGAAGGCTCGCCGGGACGTCGCTTGCATCGTGAAATTCCACGGCGACTTCGATGACGATTCCTCGCTGGTCCTTACGGAAACCGACTATCTCGATCGGTTATCCTTCGATTCGCCGCTCGATGTGCGGTTTCGTTCCGATGCGCTGGGCAGCACGGTTCTGTTCGTCGGCTATAGTCTCTCGGACCTGAACATCCGGCTGCTGTTGCATCGGCTTTGGCAGACATGGAACCGTTCGGGCTACGAGGCGGATCGGCCGCCGTCATACATTTTCATGGCGAGCCGAGACCCCGTCGAAGAAGCCGTGCTGGGGCGTTGGGGTATCTCCGTGCTCACAGGCGACAACGACGATCCGGAAGTCGGTCTCGTGAGTTTCCTCAGTCGGCTGGCCGAGGTTGTGAACGATCAGGAGATCACGCTGGGCTGAACGCCGTTCAGCACGCGGCAAGAACGAAGAATTTGCCCAACCCAAAGAGGGTTTCGGCCGTTGGTCGACCGTGCCGGCCAATGCAAGGAGTAGGAATGTGCCGCAAGCCGTTAGCCCAAACGTGAATCCGGCTGCCAGCGCGGTCACATTCGACAGTTTTTTCATGGGCGGTTTCGAATGCTCCTCGCACCGGCGAAAGGATGGCGTGCGTCTCGATCTCGTGCGGGCGACTGGCCATGATTCTCACGCAGAACGCGACTATCGCGGCTGCGCGAACCTTGGGCTCAGAACTGTTCGTGACGGGCTACGCTGGCACCTGATCGAGAAGGCGCCGGGCGTGTACGATTGGTCGAGTTGGGCGCCGATGATCGAAGCGGCAAATCTCGCCGGCGTTCAGGTCATCTGGGATGTCTTTCACTACGGAACCCCCGATTATCTTGACCAGGGCGGGAAGGAGCTGATCGAGCGCTATGCCGATTTCGCAGCGGAAGCTGTCCGGTTGCATCGGGCCGTCAGCGGGAAGCCTGCGCTCGTCTGCCCGATCAACGAGATATCGTTCTTCGCCTGGGCAGTCGAAGTGGGCTATTTTCCACCGGCCGGCCCAAGGCGAAGGGGTTGGTTCAAACGCCACCTCGTCAAGGCTGCCGTGCAAGGCATACGAGCCATGCGCCAAGCGGATCCAGAATGCCGGTTCATCTGGGCCGAGCCGCTTATTCACATCGCGCCGCGCGATCGAAGCCGCGCGGAAATGCGGGCGGCTGAAAAAGTCCGTCAAGGACAGTTCGAAGCGTACGACATGCTGATGGGGCGCGTCGAGCCGCAGCTTGGCGGCAGCGAAGATCTCATCGATGTCATCGGTCTGAATTTCTACCCGCACAATCAGTGGTACCTGCACGGGCCAACAATCCCGATGGGGCATCACGAATACCGGGCTCTGTCGGAAATGCTCGTCGAGGTCGCCCAACGCTACCGACAGCCGATGTACATTGCAGAGACCGGTGCGGAAGGATCGGGAGGCCCGGCATGGCTTCACTATGTGTGCGACGAGGTGCGGGACGCCGTGAGCCAAGGCGCGCCGGTCGGGGGAATCTGCCTTTATCCGATTACGGCTTACCCGGGATGGGACAATTCACGCCACGCCGAAGTTGGCCTTTTCTCCGTCATCCATGCGGATGGATCGCGCCGCACCCGTCAGCCCATGGCCGATGAACTGGCGAGGCAGCAGAGGCTGTTTGGCCAGCGTTCTCGACCCACGCAGCCTTTGCCGGAGTAGCAAGCGGCTTTAGCCCGGCACAGCCATTGCCGGCTGCAAGGCGCCTCCAATTGGGACCGTCTTCTGAATGCGGGCGAAAGTAGCCAGAGCCTGACCCACGACCTGGTCCATATTGTAATAGCGGTATGTCGCAAGGCGGCCGACAAACCAGACATCCGGGCGACTGGCGGACAAGGCTTCATATTGCTTGTAGAGCGCTTCGTTTTCCGGCCTGGGCACCGGGTAATACGGATCGCCAATGTCGGTCGGGTATTCATAGGTGAGGCTTGTCCGGGCGTTCTTCTGGCCGGTCAGATGCTTGTACTCGGTGATCCGGGTGAAGTCCTCCGTTTGCGGATAGTTGACCACAGCGACCGGCTGGAACTGTTCGCATTCGACGGTCACGTGCTCGAAACGCAGTGAGCGATACGGCAGGCGGCCAAGTCTCCAGTCGAAGAATTCGTCGACAGGGCCGGTGTAGATCAGCTTGCGGAACGGAATCCGGTCCCGGACCTCACGATAATCCGTCTGCAGCATGATCTTGATATTGGGATGGTTGAGCATGCGCTCGAACATGCGCGTGTACCCGTTCGCGGGCATGTGCTGGAAGCTGTCGCCGAAGTAGCGGTCGTCGCGGTTGGTCCTGGTCGGAACCCGGGCGGTTACCGATTTGCTGAGCTGGGAGGGGTCTACGCCCCATTGCTTCCTGGTGTAGCCGCGGAAGAATTTCTCATAGAGTTCCCGCCCGACAGTGCTGACCACGACGTCCTCGGCCGTGTGGACTTCCTCGATGGTCTCGCGGCGAGACGCGAAGAAGTCTTCCAGTTCCACCGGATCCAAATCGAGACCATAGAGGCGGTTGATCGTATCGAGATTGATGGGGATCGGGAGAAGCATTCCGTCGACCGCCGCCAGCACACGATGTTCATACGGCCGCCATGTCGTGAAGTGTGACAGATAATCCACGATGGACCGCGCATTTGTATGGAATATGTGCGGCCCGTAGCGGTGGATGAGGATGCCTGCTTCGTCGTAGCAGTCATAGGCGTTGCCACCGATGTGATTGCGGCGATCGATGAGGAGAACGCTTTCTCCCCGCTGCGAGGCAATGCGTTCGGCGAGAACGCTGCCGGCGAAGCCGGCGCCGACGATCAGCCAGTCGAACATGGTCAGGCGCTCCTGCGGAACGGGACGACCTTTTTCCGAGCACTGGCGTTCCTGATATGAGCGGCCATGCCATTCCATGTGCGCTTCCAGGACATGTCCGCGAGATAGGCATCGACCTGCTGAAGCCGCGCCTCGCGCGATTGGGTAAGGACGGATCGCAGCTTGGTGTCGACGTCCTCGGCGTCCACTATGTCGACGAGCCCGGCTGCGCCGTAGGTTCGCACAACATCGACGATTGCTGTTGAGACCACTGGCAGGCCAGCGGCGAGGAACTCCGGCGTTTTTGTCGGGCTGATGAAGCGTGTGGCCTCGTTGAGCGCGAACGGCATCCAGCCGGCGTCCCAGTGGCGCAGATAATCTGGAAGGTCGGCATAGGCTTTCCCGCCGAGCCAATGCAGATTGCCCGCTGTCGGCAGGCTGCTCGGGTCGATCTTGACCACCGGACCGAGCATGACGAAATGCACGTCTGGCATCGCCTTGGAGGCCTGGGCCACGAGATCGATGTCGAGGCGCTCGTCGATGACGCCGAAGAAGCCCACCCGTGGATGAGGAATGCCGAATTGATCGGCCGGGTCCTTGCCGGGTGTCCTTGCCTTGTGGAAGTGGCTGACGTCGATGCTGCTCGGAAACGGATAGATGGCACGGTGCTGGCAGCGCTTCGCTTCAAAGAGGCTCAAGCCGCCGGTGAAGACCACGTCGGCGCGCCCGAAGAGCGCTCGCTCCATCATGGCCAGCTCGGTTGGCGCATTCTTGAACGCCGAAAGTTCGTCCATGCAGTCATAGACGCAGACATCGCAATTGATGTGCGCGCTGAAGCGTAGGGCCATGGGCGTGTAGTACCAGGCGGTCAGGTTAGTGTGCGGCGTCGAAGCGATGATCCGGTCGAGATATTTGCGCTGCACGGCATCAGCTCTGGCCGGGCTTGTGCCAATTGGAAGCAGAGGAGTCGCGACCCGAATTGCCGGCGCCACCTCTGAGAAACGCATCGAAGGATGCGAGCGCTCCTCGAAAACAGGTTCCTCGAAATAGATAATCTCATGTTCCTTCGCGGCTAAGGTAAGAATATGTTGTGGACGCTGATAGACAAAATTCCATCGTAAATGAGAGAAGCATACCAGTAAGTCTTGCGTCTTCGTGGTTTTTCTGCGAGTTGGTATTCTTATTGCCGCGTCCATACAAATTTTCCCTAGTGGCAGAACGATGTATATTGCGATTAACATTTGTTAATCGCAGGCAGCGGAGGCGAGATCCACCTTTCCGTCTAACTTTCCGTCGAATAACTTGTTCCAGCCGCGAACCGTTAAAGCGGCGAAGGATCATGCCGCGGTGCTGCTGCCCCTTTGGGAGGTGGAGCCAAGCTTCGCACGCAGGTTCTTGGGGACGGTCACTCGGTGGCCGTATTTCGGTAGCATGGGCAGCTAAGCTGTTCGACGGCTCCAACGATTCGCCTGGACCGGAGCCAAACGAGCCTCAAACGGCCGGCAATTGCTGGGGCAAGTGATGAAGATCGAGTTCGAGACGAATGTGTTCCCGCTCTTCCATCCGCAGGCGGTGGATGATCTCAAGGATCCATGCCCCGTCTTTGACGGCAGGCTTTGGCACGTCTTCGGCTCGAGCGGCACGGTAACAACCGAGAGTTGGAAGATACTTCACGCAACCGCGCCGGAGCTGCATGGTCCCTGGACGGAGCACGAACCCATCGAGCTTCCTGTCACAGGATCGGGCGTTGCCGCGCCCGGTGTTGTTTACGAGCTCGGCGTCTTCCACATGTTCATCCAGACCGAGTTCATGAAGTCCGGCGGCCGCTGTGAGCACGCGGTGTCGAATGATGGCTTCAACTGGGTGGTGCTCAACCCGGCAATCCTGTCGATCCCTGGCACGGACGAAGATGGGATCTATGATCCGCATCCGGCGATCATCGGCGGCAAGCGCTACATCGTCTATTCCGGCATGCCGAAATTCAGTCGTGTGCCGCAACCCGATGTCTACCTGGCGCGCAGCCAGTCGGACTCGTGGTTCGGACCTTGGAAGCGGCTGGGCAGGATCCTCGACCATAGTGAGATCCCACACCACAATACGCGCGATGATCCCGACTACGAGTGGGGGATCGAAGGCGCCCAACTGGTCGAGCTCCCCGATGGCCGCGTGCTTCTGAACGCCACGTGCTTCCTTCCGCGGGGAGCGCGAGGAAGCCGACAACGCGTGTTTTTCGCCATCGCCGCCGAGGTTACCGGACCCTACGTCTCGATAGGTCCGGTTCTTGATCCAGGCGGGCCAGGAGAAAACGGTCACTCCACCGTCATGATCGAGGGCGAACAGCTCACGCTTTTTTACCAGAGCCGTGTCGCGGCGACGAACCATCGCTGGCGATATGGCCTCGCCAGATGCGATCTCAGCGTCCTGTCGAAGGTTGCGTGACAGCCCGGGTTCCGACGCGGCGGGGTTCAATTATTTCAAAGCATAGAGATAGGCCGCGATATCACGCGCCTGCTGCTCGGTGACCCTCGTCGATGGCATGGCGGTGTGCGGATTAATCTCTCTGGCGCCACGTATCCAGCGGATCAGGTTCTCCGGATTGTTCGCCAGCACGCCGCCGATAATGACCCGGCCGGCGAGGCTGGCGTCGAGGCGCGGGCCGACCTGACCTTGCGCGCCCGGCACGCCAGGGATCGTATGGCAGCCGGAGCAGCCGTTCGCGGTCATGATCGGAATGGCGCGCGCGCCCACGCCGCCGGTTGCCGCGTCCGACTCGTGCCGGACACGATCACGCCGGTCGGCCCATAAGGCCACGGCGGCGACGGCTACGGCAACTACGATCATGGCGGCGAGGGCGCCGGCGATCAGTCTAGCCAGATCGGCGCGCATGCGTCGCCTCCCTGGTTCCGCTCTTGCTTATCCAGAGGCCGGCGAGCAGCAAAGCGGCTCCGCCATAGATCAGGCCAGCCGGAACCCACATCACCAGACCCGCAAGCTGCTGGTCCTCGATCGGGCTTAAACCCCACAGCGCTGCGCCACCGGCATTTTCCGGATACCATAGTTTGGGCGACAGCAGCAGCAGCACGCCGAGCAGGCCGGTGTGCATCGAGGTGAAGAAGAGATGCATGACAGCGCTGCCATAGGCCTGCTGCCGACCGGAACGGGGCAGAAGCGCCCACCAGAACAGCAAGGCAGTGCCGAGGAAGCTCGCATGCTGGGTATAGTGCAGCACGCCCCGCTGCAGGGCTGCCTCGAACAGGAACGGGATGTGCCAGATCCAGATGGCGATCGCGTGGATGATTGTTGCGTTGAGAGGGCGGCTGGCGAAGGCCCAGACCGCCTGCAGCATCTTGCCATGCGTGAGCCTTCCCGTTCTCTGCCGAAACGCGACCGGTAATGCCCATACCAGTGCCGCGCCGGGGCGGGCTGCAACCAGCAGCGGAGCCGCCAGCGCCATCAGCAGCTCGTGCTCGATCATGTGAGCGGCAAAGACCCGCTCGCCGAGCGCATGGATCGGGCTGACCAGCGCTCCCGTCAGCACGCACCACCCTGCGGCGAACAGCAAGGTTTGTCGTATCCGCTCTGGTCGGCCTCGGCTGCTGCGGCGCCACAGCCGGTTGGCGCCGGTCGCATAGACCAGCGCGAGCGCGGCCAGCGGAAGCGTGATGGGAAGGGCAAGCGTCCACCCGGTCTCGGGCGCGCCGGCGCCGTAGCAGATCGAGGTCGAGAAGAACGCCTCGAAACTCATCGCAGGCACTCGTCGAGGATGAGCGCGGCGCTGGCCTGCATGACGATGACGAGGGCAAACAGCAAAGCCGAAAGCATGCCGAGATCGGCGATGAATCGCTCGGTGCTGCGTGTACGCTCCGGTTTGAAGGCGGCGCCGCCTTGCCGCTTCGCCTGCCACGACAGGACGCCGCCGAGGAGCGAAAACACCATGAGCACCAGTGCGACGGAAAGCACCACCGGGACCTGGCGATTACATTGCCAGGGCACCAGCGCGTAATTCAGCTGCGTAGAGATGGCCCAGGCCAGAGGCCCCGACACAAGACCACCCCAGGACGTTCCCAAACGCAGCGCGCGCATCAGCCTAGCCTCGGGGCCCAGTAGATGAACAGATAGATCGGGATCCAGGTCAAGACCACGAAATCCCAGTAGAAGACGTTGTCGCCGACGTCGCCGAAACGCCGGCCGCTATAGGCGTGGCGCGTGAACATCAGCACTGTCAGAACGATCGTGTCGCCGACATCGGTGATCAGATGGATGGTGTGCAGGCCGAGCAGCACCCAGAGCATCGAGCCATAAGCGTTGGTGTCCCAATAGATGTTCAGGGCCGGAAACTCGAACCAGCGCACGATGAGCGGCGCGCTGCCGAGCAGCGACATCACCACCATGCCGATCCGCACCGGCCCGATGGCGCATTGCTTGGCGTAGCGGTTGAGGAGGTGGTTCGGCACCAGGCTGACGATGAGAAGCAGCGTCACGATCGTTCCCGGCCAATGGTTGGGCTCCGGGGCGCTCAGACGCCAGTTGGGCCACAAGGTCGCCAGATACAGATAAGCGCCGGCCGCCAGCGCAAAGCCCATTCCTTCCAATGCCATGAAACCGAGCGTACCCCACCAGGTCGGTCTGCGCGGACCAAGCCCGAAGCTTGGCAGGCCCGACAGATCGGCGGCGGGACGCTGCTTCATTCCTCGTCCTCCGGCGTATCTTTCGGCCAGAACCAGCCGATCAGGGTGATCGCGATCGGCGCGGCGCCCCAGACGATCGCCCAGGGCGTGAAGATCGAATACAGAAAGGTGCCGCCGACAGCGATCGCAGCGAACAAGGGCCAGATCGACGGCGTCGCCGATTTCTCGCGGATATCGGGATGCGCTTCCGCCACCGTCGAGATGAGGAGCTCGCGCACATCGACGCGAAGGCCGGTGGCGACGGGAAGGGCCTCGCGTTCGGCCCAGAGCGGCTCGACATTCGTGACGATTGGAATGCGCGCGAAATTATAGCTTGGAGGCGGCGAAGACGTGGCCCATTCCAGCGTGCCGGCATCCCAGGGATTGTCGCCGGCCGGCGCGCCTTTCAAGGCGCCATGCACGAGGTTGAAGGTGAACAGCACGAAGCTCAGGAAGAAGAGCACCGCGCCGCCGGTGATGAACAGGTTGATGTTCCCCCAGCCAAGCTCGGCCGGATAGGTATAGACCCTGCGCGGCATGCCCCACAGGCCGACAAGGTGCATCGGGAAGAAGGCCGCGTTGAAGCCGATGAAGGCCAGCCAGAAATGCCAGCGTCCGAGGCGCTCGCTCATCATGCGGCCGGTGATCTTGGGGAACCAGAAATAGGCGGCACCCAGCAGTGGGAAAACCGAGCCGCCGATCAGCACATAGTGGAAATGCGCGACGACGAAATAGGTGTCGTGCACCTGCAGGTCGAGCGGCACCGAGGCCAGCATGACACCGGTGAGACCGCCAATGACGAAGATGAAGAAGAAACCGAAGACGAAGAGCAACGGCGTGCGGATCACCGGTCTGCCGTCCCACAAGGTCGCCAGCCAGCAAAAGATCTGCACGCCGTTGGGAATGGCGATCAACATGCTGGATGCCGTGAAGAAGCTTGCACCGAGCTTCGGCAATCCCGTCGCGAACATGTGGTGGACCCAGAGACCGAACGACAGAAAGCCGACCGCGATCAACGACAGGACCAGCCCGAGATAGCCGAACGCCGGCCTTCGAGCGAAAGCGGGAATGATCGCGGAGACGATGCCTGTCGCCGGCAGGAAGATGATGTAGACCTCGGGGTGACCGAAGAACCAGAACAGGTGCTGGAACAGCAGGGCGTCGCCGCCCTCCGCTGGATTGAAAATATGCGTTCCGACCAGCCGGTCGAGGATCAGGAAGGTCGAGGTGATCATGACCGCCGGCATGGCGAAGACGACGACGAATGAGGTCACCAGCAACGCCCAGACATAGAGCGGGATCTTGTCCAGCGACATGCCTGCCGCACGCTGCTTCAATACGGTGACAATGGTCGCGACGGCGACCGCCAGCGATGAGACCTCGGTATAGGTGATCATCTGCGCCCACACGTCGGCGCGCTTGCCGGGACTGAATTCGGGACCTGACAGCGGCACATAGGCGAACCAGCCGACATCCGGCGCCATTGCAAGGGCGAAGGACACCCAGGCGAAGAGACCTCCCGAGACATAAATCCAATAACTGAACGCGTTCAGGCGCGGAAAGGCGATGTTGCGGCTGCCGACCATCAGCGGCACCAGATAGATGCCGGTCGCCTGCACGATGGGCACGGCAAACAGGAACATCATGGTGACGCCATGCATGGTGAACAGCTGGTTGTAGAGGTCCGGCCCGATCAGGCCGCGTTGCGGTCCCGAAAGCTGGATGCGCATGGCGACGGCGCTCAGCCCGCCCAGGCACAGAAACCCGAATGCCGTGATCAGATAGCGCCTTGCGACGACCTTGTGATCAACGCTGGACAACGCGCCGATGATGCCGGGCGGCGTCCGCCATGTGCGCGCGAGCCAGCGGTGAAGGCTGGCATCGTCCATGCCGGTGTCGCGCGGCCCATCACGTTCGGGGGCAACGTCGCCCTTGGCAGTCGCCTCACGTTCCGGCGGCAGGTCGCGTTCGCTGGCCAGGTCCGCGCTGCTCATTTCAGGCCCTCGAGATAGGCGACGATCGCGTTGAGCTCGTCGCCATTGAGCTCAACCACCGGCATGTGGGAGCCGGGCTTGATGCCTTGCGGGTCGGCTATCCAGGCGGCGAGATTGCCGCGGCTCATCGTCAAGGTTCCCGCGGCAAGTGTTTGCCGGCTGGCAATATGGGTGAGATCCGGAGCGACCGTTCCGCCCGCGGGCGTGCCGCCGATCTTGTGGCACATCACGCAGGGACGCTTGAGAAACAAGTCCGCGCCCGCCTTCGCCTCGTCGCCCGTCGGGGCCGCGGCCGGCTGCAGCTGGTCGTTCCACCAGGCGTCGAACTTTGCCCGCGGCTCGGCGATGATAAAGGTGCCCATGTTCGCATGCTGCGCGCCGCAGAACTCGGCGCACTGGCCGCGATAGGTTCCGGGCTTGTCCGCCTTGACATCCAGCACGTTCATGTGACCGGGGATGAGGTCGAGCTTGCCGGCCAGACTTGGGATCCAGAAGGAATGGATCACATCGGTCGAGGTCAGAAGAAGCCGCACCGGCTCGCCGGCGGGGATGTGGATTTCGTTCGCCGTCGTCAGGATGCGGCTCGGCGTGGCATCCTCATAGCGCACCTCCCACCACCACTGGTGCCCGGTCACCCGAATGGTGAGCGCAGCGTTCGAGCCGATTGCCGCAAGCGTCCTGTTGGCCAAGAAGCTGAGCAGGGTCAGCCCGACCAGCGTCGCTGCGGTCAGCCCGACAGCGATGACCACAACGCGCAATTTGCGATGGTCGGCGCTGGCGTCGAGCATCAGCGGCTCGGTGCGCCTGGGTGGCCGCATCAACAGCGGTGCGGCGAGAGCGATCATCACCAGCACCCACACTACCGAGCAAAGCCCTATGAAGAACCAGATCAGCCATGCCAACTCGCTCGCCGCGGGGCCTTTCGGGTCGAGCGCCGATTGCCAGCCCGCGCATCCCTGGAGAGAAAGGACGCTTGCCGCGGCAAACGCCATCGAGGCGAGGCCTTTCACGGCGACTTCCCCAGCGTGGCGGCATCCGGCATGCGGTTTTCCGACGGATGGGGCATCATGTCGTCATTTCGCTGTGGCGCAGCGGAAGAGGGCGCGTTGCCGCTTAGCGAACGCACGAAGGCCGCCAGTTCCCAGATCTGATCGTCGGGGATCTTGTTGCGGAAGCTCGGCATGCCGTTCGGACGTCCGTCGCGGATGGTGGCGTGAATGCTTTCCATGGAGCTGCCATAGATCCACTTCTGGTCCATCAGCGCCGGGCCCATGCCGCCGCCGCCATTGGCGTGGCATCCCGAACAGTTGAACCAGCCGAACAGGCGCTTGCCCTCGCTGAGATGAAAGGCGTTCGCCTCGAAGCTCGACGCCTTGTTGTTGCTGGGGGAGGGCCTTTGGCCGCCAGGTTCCAGCGTAGTCACGGGCGTCGGCTGCCCGCCGGAGCCGAGCGAAGATTGCGGGCGCGTGTCCCGCTCCTCGCGCTGGCATGCCGCCAAGGCGAGCGTCACGGACAGCAGCGTCGCGAGACCCAGCCTCATCGCACCGGGCTCCCGGCGATGTCGAGAAGCGGAACGCCATATTGCGTCAGAACCGCGTCGATCTCGGCCTTGTGCCTGGCGAGCGCGCTATTCACATCGCCGCGCAGTCGCTCGTCCTCGCGCCGAACGCCCATCGAGATGTCGTACATCAGTGGCAGTTGCGGTCCATCGATGCGAGGTGTGACCGGCGTGATCCGGAGCGGCACCTTTTGCTTCGTAGCGAAGTAACCGGCGAGCGGGCCCCAGACCACGGCGACGTCGACCTCGCCGCTCGCCACAGCTTCCACAATGCGCGCCGCGGGGTTGGGAGCGGAATAGTCGCCGTAGACCGGGTAGCCGACGAGATGTCCGACAATGCCGCGACGGCCGAGCGCCTGGACCGGCGGCGAATTGGCGCCGTCATCGCCGATGAGCTGAACGCCGATGCGCATGTCGCGCAGCCGTGGATCGTTAAAGGACGTTACGTCCGGTCCATCCTGTCGTGCGACAAAGACGTAGGAGGATCTGTAGTAGGGCGAGGTGGTGCGCAGCATTTCGACATTTGCCGGCGTTCCGAGCACCAGATCGCAAAGCCCCGCTTTCAGCGTGTTGCGAACGAAGCCGCGGCGCTGCGCCCACCAGGTGTAGGTAAGCTTCGCGCCAAGGTCGGCCGCAACGATCTCGGCGATCTTGTTCTCGAAGCCTTCGCCGCTGGCGTCGGAGAACGGCATGTTGTTGGGATCGGCGCAGGCGCGCAGTTCCCGCGCATCCGCCGCGCCGGCCAGAACCAGCCAGACCAACGCGACGAGACCGGCCACGAGGGCCCGCGGGGCGGATCTTTTCGCCAGTGCCGTCGGTTTGAATGCATCAAGGCAGTCGGAACACATAGAGCGTGCCTCCCGCCGTTGTCGTGTTTTTCAAGTCCTTCATCGCGTTGACGAAACCGAGCGCAGCAGTGGCATCGCGCGGGTCGAGATCGCCCGAGACGATGGCGCCGGCCCAGCCGCCGACGCCGGACAGGATCGCGACATATTGGTGTCCGTCGGGGCCGCGATAAGTCACCGGCTGGCCGATGATGCCGGAGGAGGTCTTGAACTGCCAAAGCAGTTCGCCGGTCTTCGCGCTGACGGCCTTGAACCAGCCTTCCATGGTTCCGTAGAAGACGATATCGCCGGCGGTTACGACCGCGCCGCTCCATACCGGGAAGTTTTCCTTGAGACTCCAGGCGGGTCTCTCCGCGGCGATATCCCAGGCGGTGAAGGCGCCGCGATTGCCGCCGGGCCCCGGGATCATGCGCACGTTCATTCCGACATAGGGCGTGCCGGCGATGTAGTTCACCTCGACGCCTTGTTCGTCCATGCACAGATTGTTGTGCGGGATGTAGAGCAGGCCCGTTTTCGGCGAGAAGGCGGAAGGCTGCCAGTCCTTGAGCCCCGAGGCGGTCGGGCAGATGTCGCGGACGACCTTGCCGGTCCCGGTCTTCTTGTCGGGGTTTGCCATCAGCCTGCCCGTCTTGAGATCCACACCCTTGCTGGAGTTGACGGGGCCATAGGGTTTTGCGGACAGGACCTCGCCGGTGGTGCGATCAAGGACGTAGAGATAGCCGTTGCGCTCCGGCCGGACCAGCACCTTGCGCGGCTTGCCCTGCCAGTTCATGTCGAGCAGGATCTGCTCATTGATGCCGTCATAGTCGTGCAGATCGTGCGGCGTCCACTGATAGAACCATTTGGCCGCTCCGGTATCGGGATCGCGGGCAAAAATGCCCGATGTCCATTTGTTGTCGCCGGGGCGCAGGTCAGGGTTCCAGGGGCCTGGATTGCCGGTGCCGTGGAAGATCAGATTGAGATCGGGATCATAGGAGATCCAGCCCCACATATTGCCGCCGCCGATCTTCCAGGCCTCCGGCGGCCAGGTCGTCACACCGAGGTCCCTGCCCTTGTCCATGTCGTAATGCGGCTTGAAATCCGGGCCGATCAGCACCTCCTTGTCGGGACCCGTGCTGTAAGCCGTCCAGACGACATGGCCATCGCCGGCGTCGAGCGCCTTGACCCAGCCGCGTACGCCCATCTCGCCGCCCGAATTGCCGACGAGCACTTTGCCCTTCACCACCAGCGGCGCCATGGTGAGGGTCTCGCCGACATTGATGTTGCCGATATGGGTGTTCCAGATCGGCTGGCCGGAGTTCGCATCGAGCGCGATCGTGTGGCCGTCCAGCGTGTTGAAGAAGATGCGCCCGTCGGTGAAGGCGGCGCCGCGATTGACGACGTCGCAGCACGCCACCCCTTGTGCCGCGGGCTCGGGATTGGGTTCGTATTTCCACTTGATCGGTGCGCCAGGTTTGGAGAGGTCGAGCGCGTAGACGATGTTGGGAAAGGGCGTCACGATATACATCGTGCTGCCGACCACCAGCGGTGCCGCTTCCTGGCCCTTGTTCACGCCGGTCGAGAAGGTGAAGGCGACCTGCAGGTTCTTGACGTTGCCTGCATTGATTTCCGCGAGCTCGCTATAGCGGGTCGAGGCGTAGTTCTTGGCTGGCATCGTCCATTGGCCGTCGTCGGGCGGGGCGGCGGAGGCCGGCGGCGAGATCGCAGGCGTCGAGGGCGACTCCGAGGCGGCCATCAGATCTGGGAGACAGGCCAGCATCATCGCCCCAACAATGCTTAATCCCGCATATTGCCGCGCAGCCCGGGTGAGGCGAGCGCGTCCGGACTGCGCACACCTCGCCGTCAGCTGTCGCGCTGCCTTCATTTCGGGACCGAGCCTCCGACGCTGGCGCCCAGTTCGGCGGCGATGTCGGCCTCGCGCCCGGCGCAAAGCGGATGACCCCAGCCGGATGCGCTTTTGCCGCCTGGGTCGAGGTCATAGATGATGGCGTCCTTGCGGTTGGGATTGACGCCTGCCGGAACCTTGTCGAGGCCGAGCGCTGCGCGGACGCGCCAGGCGACGTTGTGGTCGGCGCAGGAGGAATCGCCGCTGACCCCGAGGCCGCCGACGATCGCCTTGCCGTCGTACAGGGCCAGGCCTCCGCCGAACACCACCACGCCTCCGATCGGTTTGCCGATCAGCGGATCATTGGGGCTGCCGAATGTCTTGGCGTCGCCGGCGTAAGCCGCCGCCTGATTGACGGGGTTGGTGGCCTGCAGGCCGAACAGCGGCCCGCCTGGTTGCACCCCGGCATAAAGATTGGCGGTCGACAGGGCCATATTCGCCAGGCTGAGCCCGTTGGCCGTGTTGGCCTTCTCGGCCGCGACCAGCCGGCTGCCGGGCCATTGCGCGTCCACGGTAGGGCCGCTGAAGGCGACGGCGCAGACCGTACCGTCACGGGCAACGATCGCGGCCCATTCATTGCTCTCGAAGCCGCCATTTGCCGGCCCGCCACTCGCCTTGACATTGGCCTTCAAGGCCGACAGCAGTTTGTCGTGATCGGTCGGGCAGGGCGCTTGCGCCCAAGCGGGATTGTGTGGCAGCACCGCGATGGCCAAGAGCAGGAGGCCAAGAGCGGCCGACGGACACTGGCGGAAATGCATGGCGCTTCGGAACACCTTGTTCAACGCGGACAACAAGGGAAAACAGAAATCTGGCGGCAGAAACTCCGGTCTCGCCGTTCTGCAAGCTGATCCTGCTCTTGCTGCGCGAAACCGAACGGACAACGAGCCCCTTTGTTCCTGCTGCCCAGAAAGGGACTGCAAGAATTGCGTGTGGCAGGTGCATCCATATCGAAGTCCGGCCCAACAGCACCAAGGACCTGGCGGTGCCATCACCGCTCCTGGGAGGCGGCCAGCGTTCCTCGATCGCTGCAGCCGTCAACAGCAGGAGGTACGCGGCTGCTTGGTCTTGCGACATGTGCAGTAGAGGAACCAGCTGTGCCGCCCTGCGTTGGACGGGCAATGGAGCAGCTTCGTTCAGATTTCGCGCCGATCGCACAGCCCGGTTACTGGCTGGCCCTGCTGCTTTTGTTGCTTCCCTATGGGGTCGGCGTGTTCTTCCTCATCAGGACGTGCCACTGCCTGTGACTTGATCCGCTGCCTCGGCGGCGTCGAGCTCGAGGCAAGGCGCGCTCGCGCAAATCCCGGTCTGGATCGCCCAGCTGACGAACACTTTCCTGGCCGCGGCGACCGGCCCGCGGCCATCATATGCCGCGCAGCAAGCGTCGCTGGCCAAACCGTGCAGGCGGCACCGCTTCTCGAACGGCCACTCCTCCAGGAATTCGATGGCGTCCATCGCGCAACGGATTTTCCTCACGCCAAATGGCACGTCATCAACAAGGACAGGTTCAGCGAACACATCAGTGCTCATTGCGCCTGGTTCTGCCGCGCCGTGGTCGTGACCATAGTTGTCGCTTTGCCGAGAAATCAAAGCACGCCCAACGGGCTCCCCGAAGACATTTGGGCCCATGACCTTCCTCCGCTTGATGCGCCGATCGCCGGCAGGCCAAACAGATGCTCAGCAAGGTGTTGGGCATGTGCCGGCGGCGCTGAGGTGAAATATTGGAAGCGCGATTTTCGGCGTCAAGAGCCGCCCCGTGGCGGCCGACCCTGGCTCACCTGGGGTGGGTTGGCAACTCCGCCGATCTGGGTGACGGGCGGCCGAAGAGACAAGCAGCGGCTGGTGTTTGCGTTCGGCTCCATGGGCTGACTAGAGCTGCGCGTGGAGCGTGCTGGCCAGCCAATCGGTGAACTTTTCGCGCATGGGACGCGATCTCCATTCGGCAAGGCTGATCTGCCTCGAGCGCTTCAGATCTTCGTTGAACAAGTCGATCTGCGTTCGTGCGAATTCCTTGCCATAGACGTTGAGCGTGGCCTCATCGTTCAAACGCAAAGACCGCTGGTCCAGGTTGGTGGAACCGAAGCTCGCCCAGACGTCGTCCACGATCAGCAGTTTGGGGTGATACATCGTGGGCTGAAACTCGTAGATCCGCACCCCGGCCTCGAGCAATTTGCCCCAGAAATAGCGCGAAGCTTTGCGGACGATCGGAACATCCGTCAGGGAATTGGGAACGATCACATCGACGGCGACGCCTCTTTTTCTGGCGTCCAATATCTGCTGCAGGGCGATGTCGTCCGGGACGAAATAGGCCATGCCGATGCGCAGGTGGTCTTTGGCCGCGGCTATGGCGGCCAGCATCATCAGCTCCATGTTTTCGGAGCCGTTCGGCTGCGAAGAAAGGATCAGCTGGGCACGGAGCGCACCCGCGGCTTCGGGCGGCAGGTAGAAGTTCTCGCCCTGCAACGTCTCGCCCACTGTTTCCAGCCAGTTCTCGGCGAAGGCCGCCTGGAACCCGGGCACAGCAGGCCCTTCGATCTGGTAGTGCGTGTCGCGCCACTCATTGGGGTTGCGCGCATCTCCCAGCCAGTTGTCCGCGATGCCGACCCCGCCTGTGAAGGCGACCCGCCCGTCCACAATGAGCAGCTTGCGATGCGTCCGGTTGTTGACGCGGTCGAGCGTGTACCAGTGGATCGGCCGATAGCGCTCGAACCGAACGCCAGCACTCGTCATGATTTGGATCAGCTTCTCATCGAAGGGAAGACTGCCAAGCCAATCGACGAGCACGCGCACTTCGACACCCTCTCGGGCTTTCGCAGCCAAAGACGTGGCGAACTCGTAGCCGACCGAGCCCGACCAATAGATGTAGGTTTCCATGTTGATGGTCTTTCGGGCCGAACGGATCGCTTGCAGCATGGCGGGAAAAATCTCGTCGCCGTTGACGAGGGTCTGCACGGCGTTCGCCTCGAACATCTGCCCCTGCGAATAGCTGCTCATGCTCCTTGCGAATTGCGGATCTGCCGCATCGAAACGGTGCGGCACGATGGTGCGGATGACACGGGTCTCGGGGATCAAGTTGATCGCGAGCAGCGTGACCAGACTGGCGACAAGCGCGACGGCCAAATACTTGAGGCTGCTGAGCAGCCTCCGCCGGTTCCGACCAAATCTCACCTTTCACGCGCCCGCTGGAGGCGCCAGGGTGGCCGCCCCATACCAATTCAGACTTTGCCGATCGAAAACGACACACAGTGCTGCGTAGGCCAGCAGCACCAGGAATGCGGCGGGACGGGACGCTAAAGTCCCGATTGAGGTGAGGAAACTCGTTATCGGGTGATTTGCCATGCTCAAGAACTGTTGATCCTGACGCAGGTTCCAGCCTTGACCCGGGAGTCTGAAGTGCAAGCCTGAAGCTATAACAACTTTCGACCAACGCCTGCATCCTTCGCAGGCAATCGGCGTTGAAGAAGGATCCTAGAGGGCGGGTTTAGACATGGACACGAAGCCAACTGACGCTGACACGGTTTCCGCTCAGGAACCGGATATCATCGTGAACAAGACCGCACATTTCGTCGGGGAATGGATCGACGAGCACAAGGCGGAAGCCGCAGCTGCAATCCCGGCCGAAATCGCCGCCGAGAAGCTCGCCGAACAATGCATCGCCGATGCCGAAGGCCTGGGAATACTGGCTGAGGATATCGGCGACGAAGTCGGCGATCTCAAGCAATACATCGCGGAAGCAGTGCTCGGAGACGAAACTTCCAGCAACGGCAAGATTGAGAGCCCGCCCGATCCGCTCCCGGCGGCGCCGAATGGAGAAACCAATGCCGAAGTTCCGTTTTGAGTTCATCGAAAGTACGGCGCAGCCGGCCATCCAGGTCGACATGGAAAATTTGGATGCCGCCAAGGCCGAGGCGAAACGCGCGGCTAAGGAGGCGATGCTCGATGGGATTGTCGAAGGCGTCGACCCGACATCGTGGGTTACGAGAATCTACGACGAAGCGGGGTATCTGGTCGCCACGATCGGATTCCAGGACCTTGTGGCCGCGCCCCAAGCTGTCGGACAAGCCCACGAACAGACCGATGAGCCCGGCGTGATACGCTCGGGCTGATGCCGCTCCTGGGCAGGCCATCGAAACCTCAGTCGAGCTTTCCAGGCCAGGTCAGCTCGATCCACGCCGGGGCATGATCGCTTGGCCTTTCCAAAGCTCTTACCGCAGCATCGACGCCCGCCCCTCGCAGCCGGTTTGAAAGTGCCGGACTGATCAGGAGATGGTCCATTCGCAGGCCGGAGCTCCGGTCATAACCGCCCCGGTAGGAGAAGTTCCAGTAGGTGTAGACCCCCTTCTCGGGATGGATCTGCCGAACCGCATCCATCCATCCCATCTTCAGCAAATCGGCGTAAGCGTCACGACTCTGCGGGAAAAACACTGCATCGCCCAACCAGCGCGCCGGCACCACCGCATCAATCGGGGTTGGCACCACGTTGTAATCGCCGCACAGGACCGTTTCCTCTTTAAGCAAGGTCTGGGAATAGCTGATCAAACGCTGGAACCACGCCAGCTTGTAATCGAATTTAGGTCCAGGCGCGGGATTGCCGTTCGGCAGATAGATGCAGCCGATCACCAGCCCATCCACCTCGGCCTCGATGTAGCGGCTGTGCGTATCGTCCGGGTCGCCTGGCAGTCCGCGCCTGCGCTCCTGCGGCTGTTTCCCATGGGCCAGAATCGCTACGCCGTTGTAAGATTTCTGCCCATGCCAGACGGCGCAGTAACCAGCCTGTCGGATCGCCTCGGCAGGGAACTTCTCATCGGATGTCTTGAGCTCCTGCAGGCAGACGATGTCCTAGCCGGTTTCGCCAAGCCATTTCAGGAGGACCGGCAATCGCCCATTGACGCCATTTACGTTGAAAGTAGCGATCCTGGTCATCCGGTTATCTTGGCCGATGATCTCTCCGGGCAGTCACCCCGATACTTGGTTTGGAATACTAGCTGTCTTTCTTGTAGGATTTGGCGGCCTCATCGATCTTGCGCCAATCGTTTCCGTGACGCCGCACCAGCTCCCGCGCCTGGGCCGGCGAGATGTTTTGCGTTTCCACGATATGGTTCACTTCCGTTTCTTCGCCTTTCAGCGGGCGCGAACGTGGCCTTCTGGGCCGGCTCGCCGCTGTTTCATCTGCATCACGTCGTCTCGCCATGGGCTGACCTCTCCTGATCCGGATTAACCGTCGAATGCCGGGAAGGTTTCCGCTCGCGGTTCCTCGAGCAGTTCGGCTTGTCTCGGCTGTGTGGCTTGAACCCAAGGAACTTGCGCGGCGTTCCTTGCGAGCAGAGCTAGCAAGCGCAATCCGATGGAAAAATCCGAAGCCCATTTTGAACCGCAGAAGCCTCGTGGTGCCGAAGCGCGCTTCCCGTACGATCGAGCGGCAGTTGAGCGGTTCCAGCTTGCGTTTCCGCGCGCGAGGTGGAGCGACGAGCTCAGGAGCTGGTTCGTGCCCGGAAAAACGGCGGCGCGGCGGATCGAGCGCTGGCTGGCACAGGAGACAGCGGCTTGCGCAGCCCATGACGACAGTAAGGGGCGGGATGCCTTCGCCTTCGATCCACTGTCGAGCCACTATCTGGAAGTCGCGGACGACCTGCGCACTCGCACGCCTTATTCGAAGACCGTGCTGGAGGAACTGCGAGCGGTTCCATGGGAGAGTTGGGACGACGAATTGCGGGTCTGGCGGGTGCCTTTTCGCGCTTATGAGGAGCTGCGGCGCCGTTGGCCAAGCATCGAAAGAGCCGCCCAGCGCGCCGAGCCGGAGGAGAGGAAACGCCGGCGGGAGGCTGGTAAACACTCCGATGAGCACAAGGCCGCCAGGCTGCGCCATGCCGAACGCAGGCGCCGGCGCTATCCGGTTCCAGCCGAAGACCTGCCTCCGCTCGGTCGCGCCGTGGCGACGGTGCAATATGACGTTGTTGTCTTCACCGGGATTTCAGGCGAGCTGGCCGACCCCTCTGAGCTGGCGCCGTTCTACCCACAGTCGATGGAGACCGGCTTCGGCGCCGTTTGGGCGAGGTGGCGGCCGCCGACCTTGGCTGAACTGATCAAGACATGGCCGGCGCTGCCGGATCAGCGGAACGATCGAGAGGGTGGTGGCGGCCGACGCTTGGCGAACTCAGAATCGCTCGCCGAAAGGCGAAAAGCCTGGAGCGGAGAAAACGTTCGCGAAGTGCCGATTGATATTCTTGGGTCTTTGATGGCTGTCACATGACAAGCGAGACGGGGGCCGCCAAGGCTCGCGTACCCGACGTTCAGGTGGAATGTCACAGGCCGAAAAGGAATTTCGGGTGCGATTTCAGCCCCGCGGGACCGGCATCCCCCCAGCCAAGCACGCGAGCTCATCGACTTGATCAGCATCGACGCAGCTTCGCTTCTTCGGCAGGCGCGCCTTCTCAAGAAGACGTAACCGCTCAGGCGCGATTTTCATCACGGCCTCATTTGTTAGCGCGCGACTTGCCGGAGAGGCGTATCACCCCTTTGTCGTTCGTACCGAGTAGTGAGGCAAGCGGACGCTTGAAAGCGGTATCGTGCTTTCGCCCCTGGCTAGGAGGCACGCATGTCCCTGCATGGTGTTTTGGATTCCACCCAACTTGAAATCCTCTCAAAAGCTGTCCATCGCTATTGTTCAAGGCATGGACTTGAGAGCGAGGAAGACCGCCAGTTGGTCGCCATGAGGGCCATGAGCCTTTTCGGCCAGGGCACAACTGACCTTGACCGGCTGTCCGCGAGACTGGAAAAGCTCGAAGAACCTGGGCACGGCTAAACGGCTGGCAAGCGTGCAGCCGTAACAGCTCCAGCGCAGCGCTCCTAATCCCGCCAAATTGCGCCATCGCTAGCAAAAAGATCGCCAACACCAGCTGCTTGCTACAGCGTAGAAGCTTCGGCGAAAGCGAATGCGGGGAGAAGAGGGTGATGGTGCCCAGAGGCGGATTCGAACCACCGACACGCGGATTTTCAGTCCGCTGCTCTACCAACTGAGCTATCTGGGCCTGCGCCGGCTAACGGGCTCGTCCGCCGGGTTTCACGGAAGCGCCGGGTGGCGCCCCCCTCGAAAGCGCGTGGGTTATAGCACGGGAATTCGCCCTGTCCAGCGCTTAGGTGTTGATAAAGAAAAATCGCCGGGAAACGGCGTATTGCTACGGGCCTTCACTGCTCGTCTGTGGACGAAGGGCCTTGCTTGGGGCCTCCGTCTTCTTCCTCTTCGTCGTCGCGGCCGGGAATGACGTAGGCGCCTTTCAGCCAGCGATTGAGGTCGATGTCCTTGCAGCGTGTCGAGCAGAACGGATAGTGCTCCCGCACCGAAGGCTTGCCGCATTCGGGGCAGGGGCGCTTCGGCCTCAGCGGCGTGACCTTTTCGTCCGGGCTCATGGCCGCGCGACGTGCCAGTTCTTGTGCGGCTTGAAGCCCTCGCCGGACAGCAGCGCGATACTCTCGTAGAGCGGCAGGCCGACCACATTGGTGTAGGAGCCGACCAGCTTGACGACGAAGGAGCCGGCGAGGCCCTGCACGGCATAACCGCCGGCCTTGCCGCGCCATTCGCCCGACGCGACATAGGCGTCGATCTCCTCGCGTGGCAGTCGCTTGAAGCGCACCCTGGTCTCCACCAGCCGCTGCCTGAGCTTGCCGCCCGGCGTGATCAGGCAGATGCCGGAATAGACCCGGTGCGAGCGGCCGGAAAGCAGGCCGAGGCAGTTCACCGCGTCGTCGATCGTCTCGGCCTTGGGCAGGATGCGCCGCCCCACTGCCACCACCGTGTCGGCGGCCAGGATGAAGGCCGGCGCATAGTCTTCCTCGCTTTTCAGCGAGGCGAACGCCTTCTCGGCCTTGTCCTTGGAAAGGCGCTTCGCCAGCGAGCGCGGATGCTCGGCGCGCAGCGGCGTCTCGTCGACATCGGCGGGCAGCACGCGGTCCGGTTCGATGCCGGCCTGCTGCAACAGCTCGATGCGACGCGGCGAACCCGAGGCAAGCACGAGCTTCTGCAGGATGCTCATCGCGGTTCGCGCCGAATTGTTACTTGAAGCGGTAGGTGATGCGGCCCTTGGTCAGGTCGTAAGGCGTCATTTCGACCAGGACCTTGTCGCCGGTCAGCACACGGATGCGGTTCTTGCGCATGCGGCCGGCCGTGTGGGCGATGATTTCGTGCTCGTTTTCGAGCTTCACCCGGAACATCGCATTGGGCAGCAGTTCCGTGACCACGCCCGGAAATTCGAGGACTTCTTCCTTCGGCATTCGATACCTTTGCTTGGATGGCGGTTCCGGGGCTTAGAGCATGATGCCGAAAAGTGTGAAGCGGTTTTCGGACGACATCATGCTCTACTCTTGATCTGGAGCCGGACGATTTCAGGTCGAACAGACCTGAACTCGTCCGACTCCAGCCGGAATTTGCGGCGGAACCTATATGATAATCGCCCGCTTGTGAACATGCTTAATCCGTCGCGTTTTTTGCTTCCGGAAGCAAGAAACGCCGGCTTATGCGCGTCTTCAGCCGCTCTCGCACATCGCGATAGGCGGCCATGATATGCTCGCGCGTGCCGCCGGTGTCGGTCGGGTCCGGCATCGGCCAGTACTCGACCTCGACGGCGAGCGAGCGGGTAAGCTCGAGCGCGGCGTGATGCGCTTCGGGCGCCAGCGTAACGATCAGGTCGAAATAATCGTCTTCCAGCTCGTCCAGCGTCCTCGGCTGCCGCTCGCCGAGCGTGAGACCCTCTTCGGCAAGCACGGCATCGACGAAGGGGTCGCGCTCGCCGCTGCGCACGCCGGCCGAGGCGACGAAAGTGGTGGCGGGCAGCATCCGCCGCGCCAGTTGCTCGGCCATCGGCGAGCGCACGGCATTCATGCCGCACACAAAAAGAATCGAATGCGGCAGCGCGGCCAGGACTACCCCCGCCAGTGCAGCACGCAGACGAGCGTGAACAACCGGCGCGCCGTGTCGAAGTCGATCTCGATCTTGCCGGCGAGCCGGTCCATCAGTGTTTGCGAGCCCTCATTGTGCAGGCCGCGGCGGCCCATGTCGATTGCCTCGATATGGCTGGGCGTGGAGGAGCGGATCGCCTCATAATAGCTTTCGCAGATCAGATAGTAATCCTTGACGATGCGCCTAAGCGGCGTCAGCGACAGGATGTGGGTAACCACATCGGCGCCATTCTGGCGGCTGACGGCGAACACCAGGCGCGACTCGGCCAGCGACAGCTTCAGCCTGTATGGGCCGGCGCCATCGTCGTTGACCGGCCGGAAACTGTTTTCCTCGATCAGGTCGAAGATCGCCACTGCCCGCTCATGCTCGACATCGGGCGTCGAACGTCCGATCGATTCGTCGAGCTCGACGTCGATCAGCCTGTCGCGGTTTTGGTGGTGGCCGGACATCGCTACATGTTCAGCCTGATCGCCACCGATCGTGCGTGGGCGTCGAGCCCTTCCGCCTTGGCGAGCGCGATCGCCGCCGGCGCCAGCGCCTTGAGCTGCTCCGGGCCGAGCTTCAGGATCGAGGTGCGCTTGACGAAATCGAGCACGGACAAACCAGACGAGAAGCGCGCCGAGCGCGCGGTCGGCAGCACGTGGTTGGAGCCGCCGACATAATCGCCGATGACTTCCGGCGTGTGGCGGCCGAGGAAGACGGCGCCGGCATTGCGCATCCCGGCGAGGAAGCTTTCGGCGTCGTCGAAGGCGAGCTCGACATGCTCGGCCGCGATGCGGTCAACCAGCGGCAGCGAAGCCTCGATCGTCGGCACCAGGATCACGGCGCCGAAATCGCGCCAGCTCGCCGCCGCCGTCGCGGCGCGCGGCAGGCTCTTCAACTGGCGCTCGACCGCCTGCTCCACCGCCGTGCCGAATGCGGCATTGTCGGTGATCAGGATCGACTGCGCCGACGCGTCGTGCTCGGCTTGCGCCAGCAGATCGGCGGCGATCCAGTCCGGATCGTTGTCCGCATCTGCCACGACCAGCACTTCCGACGGCCCGGCGATCATGTCGATGCCGACGCTGCCGAACACCTGGCGCTTGGCTGCCGCGACATAGGCATTGCCCGGCCCGACGATCTTGGCGACCGGCCGGATCGTCTCGGTGCCATAGGCGAGCGCGGCGACGGCTTGCGCGCCGCCGACGCGATAGATCTCGGAGACGCCGGCAAGGTCGGCCGCGACCAGAACCAGCGGATTGATGACGCCGCCGGAGGCCGGCACCACGATCACGATGCGCTCGACACCGGCGACCTTGGCCGGCACGGCGTTCATCAGCACCGAGCTCGGATAGCTCGCTGTGCCGCCGGGCACATAGAGCCCCACGGCATCGATCGCGGTCCAGCGCGAGCCGAGCTCGACGCCGGCGGCGTCCGTGTAGCGGTCGTCCTTCGGCTTCTGCCGCTCGTGATGGGAGCGGATGCGGTCGCGTGCGAATTCGAGCGCCTCGACTGTGGCTGGGTCGGCCGCGGCGTATGCCTTTTCGATGTCGGCCCTGGAGACGGCGATGCCGAGCCTGTTGAGATCGGCCTTGTCGAATTTCAGCGTGTAGTCGATGAGCGCCTTGTCGCCTGCGGCGCGCACGCGCGCGACGATGTCGCGCACCACCGCTTCGACGTCGGCCGACACTTCGCGCTTGGTGGTGAGGAATGCCGAAAAACGCAGCTCGAAATCGGCGTCGGTTTGGCTAAGCGTGATGGCCATCGTCGGTGCTCAGGTCCTGTGAACCGGGCGCGAGGTGGCTTCCCAGGAGCCGCCGACATCGGCGAGCCGCGCCTCGATGCACTCGACGTCGAGCATGATCGTGCCGCCTCCGGAAAAAACCAGCTCGATGATGCCGGCCGGCTTGCTGAATGCGACGAAGCTGACCGCCAAGAGCGACAGTATCTCCGCCGGCTTGTCGCGGGCGATGCCGCTGGTCTTGGCGCCGAGCACGCGGTCGAAATGCAGCACGCACTGGCGCCGTTCATTGTGCTGGCGGAAGAAGCCGGACCTCGCCTCCCAGACGAAGCGGTTCATGGTCAGCACGAAACGTTTGGCCGCCGGCAGGTATTCGAGGTCGGAGACCTTCATCACGGCGTCCTGGACGTGGGCCGAGATGATGCTCAGATCCTGGTCGTCGAGCGCGATGAGCTTGAGGGCCATGCGGAATGCGCACCTGAAGGTTGATTAGTCAATCTTCTGTTATGCGGTCTTTCCGCTCTGCGCAACCGAGGCGCTTTGTCAGCCCGAAATCCGCTCGATCACCGCGCCGCAGCCGGAAAGCTTCTCCTCCAGGCGCTCGAAACCGCGGTCGAGGTGGTAGACCCGGTTGACGGTGGTTTCGCCTTCGGCGGCAAGCCCTGCGATGACCAGCGACACCGAGGCGCGCAGGTCGGTCGCCATGACCGGCGCGCCTTTCAGCTTGGCGACGCCGTCGACGATCGCCGTCTGGCCCGACAGCGTGATGTGGGCGCCGAGGCGGGCAAGCTCCTGCACATGCATGAAGCGGTTCTCGAAGATCGTCTCGGTGATGCGCGACTTGCCCTTCGCCATCGTCATCAGGCCCATGAACTGCGCCTGCAGGTCGGTCGGGAAGGCGGGGAAGGGCGCGGTCGTAACGTCCACCGGCGCGATGCCGGCGCCGTTGCGCTTGACGCGGATGCCGGCATTGGTCGGCGTGATCTCGGCGCCGGTCTCGGCAACGACATCGAGCGCGCTCTGCAACAGGTCGGGGCGCGCGCCTTCCAGCACCACGTCGCCGCCGGTCATCGCCACCGCCATGGCATAGGTTCCGGTCTCGATGCGATCGGGAATGACGCGCACGCGCGCCCCCGACAGCGCCTCGACGCCCTCGATGGTGATGGTGGAGGTGCCGGCGCCGTGGATCTTGGCGCCCATGGCGATCAGGCATTCGGCGAGATTGACGATCTCCGGCTCGCGGGCGGCGTTTTCGAGTACCGTCTCGCCCTTGGCGAGCGAGGCCGCCATCATCAGCACATGGGTGGCGCCGACCGACACTTTCGGGAACACGTAGCGGTTGCCGTGGAGACGACCGTTCTTGGTTTTGGCGACGACATAGCCGTTGTCGACGTCGAGCTCGGCGTCCAGCGCCTGCAGGCCTTCGAGGAAGAGGTCGACCGGGCGCGTGCCGATGGCGCAGCCGCCCGGCAGCGACACCTTGGCCTCACCCATGCGGGCAAGCAGCGGGCCGATAACCCAGAAGGAGGCGCGCATCTTGGACACGAGCTCATAGGGCGCGGTGGTGTCGACGATGTTGCGGGCGGAGAAATTGATGGTGCGCGAATAGCCCTCCTGCTGCTTCTCGCGCCGGCCGTTGACGGAATAGTCGACGCCGTGATTGCCGAGGATGCGGATCAGTTGCTCGACATCGGCCAGATGCGGCACGTTTTCGAGCGTCAGCGTGTCGTCGGTGAGCAGCGAGGCGATCATCAGCGGCAGCGCCGCGTTCTTGGCGCCCGAAATCGGAATGCTTCCGGCAAGCTTATTGCCGCCGACAATTCTGATGCGATCCATGAAAGAACGTCCCCTCGGCCCGGACGGGCCGGTTTCAATCGGTTGAGTATATCCGGCTCTAGACTATCGGCCGGTGCGGTTCAAGAAATAGGATTTCCCCATCTGTGGACCGAGTGTGATCGGCCAGTGTGGCTGATTTCGGTTAGTCCTTGTGCATTTTTCCAGCAGTCGGCAATCCTTCCGGCCGATCATCAGGATTGCCATCCCGCCGCGAACGGGCCTGCGCCTTGCGCTTCTGCAGGTTGGCACGCAGCGCCTCGGCCAGCCGGTCCTTGCGCTCGCCGTCGCGTTTTTTCGGCGGATTTGGCTTGTCGTTCATCGCCGGTCCTCGCCGGCGGATAGCCGGCTGTGGTTCAGGCATAGTTAACATTGTGGCGCCGCCATGTCATCGAAGCCTGCTCGCAAGCGGCCTCCACAGCCGCGGCATTCGACACATGCCGCGGGAAAACCGCGCAGCGATTTCGCACGAAGGCATGCGTCGTTTTAAGGTTTTCTTGGCCTTGCGCTTGCCGGTTCGTTATGGCAGAAGCGCCGCCATCGCAGGCTGCGGTAGCTCAGTGGTAGAGCACTCCCTTGGTAAGGGCGTAACCAAGATGGAAACGCGGCCTTTTTCTAGTGAAATCAGGTCGTTATCAGGCAGGCCGTTTTCGGCTGGTGTAAGGTCTCGTAACCACTTTGGTTGCTTTGTCACCAGCGTTCGCCGCCTTGCGCGGCTTCTTCTTCCCGAAGACCTTATCGATGACGCCCTTGCTCTCGCCGTGGGTGTAGTTTTCGAGGAGGAGCTTTTTCGTTTTCCAACGGCCCTTGGTTGCCGTGGTGGCGATGTCGACGCCGTTGCGCACGATCATCTCGGTGGCGAAGCTGTGACGGCCCGGTTGATGGGTGCCAAGATAGGGGATGCCGGCCTTTTCGCAGATGCGCTTGATGTCCTTGTAGACCGAACCGCGCTGGATATAGCCGAACAGGCGGGTGTTCGGCTTCTTAGCGGCACGGCCGTTGTGGCGTGGGCCTGAGCGCCTATTCTTCCAGGGTACGCGCACCTCCCATGCGGCCAAGCGTTCCCGCTTCCACTGGCGGAGTTCCTGGATCTCGTAGACCATCTCGACCGTTAGATCGGCCTCGCCGTCCTCGCCATTCTTCGTGTCGCGGAAAATGACCTTGCGGTTCACCAGGTCGACATCAGGCGAATCATCCTCAAGCGCGATCGCCTCCGAGACACGGGCGCCGGTCTGGTAGATGAATAGCATCAAGGCGCTGATTCGGTGGTCGTCGCTGTGCTCCCGGAATGTGTCGATGTAGGAACGGTCGACCGCGCGCTTGGGCGGGGTGCTCGGCCGGCGGACGTCCTTGTCCGATTTCTTGAACCCCTTGATCACCACTTCTCGACATTTGCCGTCATCGGCACTGAGATTGATGACGGCCCGGGTGGGGATGATCACCTGCCGGTTCCATGTCGTGTAGGCAGCACCGGGGTACAGCAGCTTGGCGGCGGCACGCACGCCCGATCCGGTCATGTCCGAGATCCTGGTGTCGGCGAAATGTTCGAGCAGCTTCTGGATGTAGCTCTCGCTCTTGCCGGCTTGGAGATAGGCCTCGACGGCTTGGGCGAACGTGAAGAAGTCCTTTGGGTCGAGATCGATTTCCTGCTGGGCACGCAGCTCGCGATTCAGGCGGACCTTGTTCGCTTTGGCTTCGTCAGTTTCGCCAGTGCTCTCGTGTACGCGCTGCTCGCCTTGCCGGGTTGGGACCGTTCCGGTGAGCCACCAGAACCGGCCGCGCTTGTAGATCGTGAGCGGCATGACGCTTTACTCCACAAAAACAACTCATCGATCTGCCGCGGCGAGATCAGCACCTGCCTGTCGACACAGTAGCAGAGGCCCGTCTTGATCGCCTTCTCGCGCAACGACCTGGCGGACATGCGCAACCCTTTGTCGCGAAAACGCGACGACCAGTATTCCGGTGTCTGCGACATGGTCAGCACTTCGGGCGGCTGGTCATTCATGGCTCTTCCCGGTCGCGGCAGTCATCTCCTCGAAATCTTCTTCCTCGGGCGCGCGCTCGTGCGCATCGATGCGCGCCAGCTCGTCCCATTCCTCGCAGAGGTATTCGTATTCGGACTCGTCGCCGTCGAAGAACGGATGTCGCCCGAGGTCGCGGTGCATGCGCCAACGGGTTTCGTCGGAGTAGCGACGGGTGTGGAAGGGCATCACCCAATCGGGCGGTGTCGTCTTCCAGGCGTCGTAGCTGGCCAAGGGGTCACCGTGCATCGGAACGCTCCTCGACCAGCCAGGTCTGCGAATTTCCCTTGAAGCCGAACAGGCTGTCGCCGGCCTCGATCACGGCGACAGCCCCGTCGCGCACCGCCGCGTGAACGATATGCTCTGGCACGACCTGGTAAGGTCCTTCGAACCACCACCGCCTCTGGCCACTGGAGAAGCCGAGGCGCAGGGAATCGCCCTTCGCAAGTCGCTCAATGACGGCGGCGACTATCATGGCGCGCCTACTGGAAGGCGCGGCGAGCGGGCGTCTTGGTGCGGATCGGCGGCACCTTGGAATGGCGGCCGAGGCCAGAGGCCTTCGCCAGCCGCGACCGCGTGGCGGAATAGTTCGGCGCCACCATCGGGTAATCCGCCGGCAGACCCCACTTCGCGCGGTAAGCGTCGGGCGTAAGACCGTGGTCGGTCATCAAGTGCCGCTTGAGCGATTTGAACTTCAACCCGTCTTCCAGGCAGATGATGAAATCGGGACGGATCGACTTCTTGGGGTGGACGGCCGGCTCCTTCGGTGCGGTCGCGTTGACGACCGCCGGGCCGTCGAGCTTGCGCACAGCGGCGTTCACACTGGCGATCAGGTCGGGCAGTTGCGCGGCCGGCACCGGGTTGTTGGCGACATAGGCCGAGACTATCCCGGCGGTCAGTTCGATGAAGCGTAGGCTCTTGTCTTCCACTGTGTATCTCCGTGGTAGGGGTTGCAGTCTCAATTACCAGAGCCGGCGGCTCCGATTTCATGCAGTGACCTTGCCGCCCTTCCGGGCGATGGCACGGCTCCAGCCGCCGCAAAGGCGCTTGTGCTCGGGATCCTCGTGGCAGACGAATGGCGCACCGCTGCGCACCGCGCTCTGGTAGTCGCGCCTAGTGTGGAGGCTGACGGAGGCCTGGCTATCCTTTCGCGCCGCGCAGCCGCCGCAGACCGGCGGAAGGTCGGCCTCGCGAGTGCGGGCGATCGCCCTCCGCTGTTGTCTGGGCATGGAAGGTCTGTTTGCTGGCTCGTAGGACAGGCATGTGACGCCAGCGCCGGGATCGGAGACCCAGCCGCCATCGGGCCAAGCGCCGCCGTCCTTCATCGCGATCATGGCCTCGACTATTTCGCATTGGGTGTGCTTCTCGCACCAGCGGCAGAGCATGCCATAGCACTCGGCCCAATCGCTCCTGCCTGGCTGGTAAGGCTCACGCGTCGTCGCGGCGCTACTCGCAATGCTCATTCTTCTTCGCCTTATGTAGCCAAATCTGTGCATGATGTATCCATTTTGGTTACAATGAAGTCAACCAAAAAAGGGCCTTTTTATTGTTCGGCATGGTCTAAGCTTGCTTGTGTCCGAAAGCACCTGGCTGGTCGGCAAACAGGATTTCGGTTCGCCAATGCCGGCGCAGCCTGTGTCCCAGCCGACGCAGCGCCTGCAAGACCTTTCGCTGCAGCCAGGGCTTCTCCATCAAGTTCCCGGGAAAGCGAGGATCGCTGTGCACGGCGAGCGCCGGCAATTCGATCAAAGGGGAACCCTTGGGATAGAAGCTCTGCGTTTGAACGCTGAGAGCCGGTATCATCTGATAGGATTTCAGACTGCCGGCTATCCCACAGGCGGGGTTGAACTTCACATGGTCAACCGCATCTGAGAACACCCTGGTCACGCGCAGAAGGCGCTCGGCCGCAGGTTTCGAGAGGATGTAGCCGCCGGACCCGAAAGAGAAGCTCCGAAGGCGCGCCAGTTCGAAACCGTTTCGCAACGCATGTACGGTGCGGTCCAGCCACACCCTTCCGACGACACTCTCGACCTTGACCAGGTCCGCGTCGCCAGGAATCCAGCTGGCCTCCTCAACCAGGAACAGACCGGCCCGCTTGGATATCAACATGTCGTCTTCGAAAACGCAGCCGTAAGCGTCCGGACCTGACGCGATCCGCTCCCAGCATTTGCGATGGCTCAGGAAGCAGCCCACCTCTTCCGGCGTCATCGGCGCCACGCCAGCTATGGGCTTGTAGACGTCGGAAATCTCGGCATCGCTGAGCAGACGTCCGTCCACCCCCGGAACTCGTTCGAAGTCCGCTCCGATAGAGTTGAGGCGGTCAGCCATGCGCTGCATTCTGCCCGGGCTGCGGTCCAAGTTGATGATGTAGGATTTCATTGGGGTTGCTATCGACACCTCTTGCGGGTCGTTCCCTTACTTGAACCGCGCAAGAAAGGCGACTCGTCCAGACCGACTGACCACAGATCGATGAAGAACACCTCACACTCCGCCCGCCTTCGGACCGCGCTCGAGTCTCAGGTAGCCGAAGCCAGGCTCCGACAGGATCTTGTAGCCCGCTCCCCGCAATTGGTGCACGTAGCGATAGACCGTGCGGGTGCAGACGCCGACCCGCTCAACCAGCATCTCGGCCGTAACGACGTCAGGACCGATCTCGGCGAGGAGCTGGTCGCGTTTCATTTCCCGAATGTCATTCATAGGAGCGATCCTTGCGTTGTGGCGGGTGCGAGCGCGGCGGCCTTCGGCGGCTGCGGCAACATCCATTTCGCCGGCACGACGGGCTTGCCGTTCCGGGCGAACGGGACGAGGCGCTTCCAGTCGAAAAACTCGAGCTGGTCGCCGACCGGGATGAACTCGACTGGTCGCGCGTTGGCGATGATCAGCCCCTTCGGGCCGAAGAACCAAGGGCTGTCCAACTCGGTCACGATGTCGACGATGGTGCCGATACCGACGATGCCGCCGCGCGCCAGTTCCGCCGGCGGCGGGCATCGGAAACCGAGCGACTGGCAGAGCGCGGCGCAATCAACATACTCGTCACGCGTCGTGCCGGTTGAAGCGTGGATGGCAAAGTCGCCGCGGAACTTGAGACCAGGATTGCCGGCGCGCCAAGATCGGTTCTCAACCGGCTTCCAGCCCATCATGAGGCAGTGCGCCCATGGCTGGCGCACCGATAGAGCCAGCTTCGGGAGGTCCTCCATCACTCACTCCTCGCGATCAGTTTGGGTTTCAGTTTGCCTTGCTTGGCCTTGTTCTCGACCGAGATCGGAACACCCGGCCTCTGCTCAAAGATCGTCTGCAGCACCTTGCGCACCTGGTCGGCGCCGGGCGCGTCGGTGGCGAGGATCATCAGCGCCGCGTCGGCGAGCGCCTGATTGATGTTGGCTGCGGTGGCAGCGACCGAGGAGGCGGCGCGCATCCTGGCCCGGCTACGCCGTCGGGAGAGGCGGAAATATTCCCGCTTTTGATCCTCGTTCAGGCTGGTGAAGCTTCCCGGCTTTGGCGCGTTCTTCGCCGTCAGCAAAGCATAGAGCTTCGTCAGCGCCTCATCGGGCGAAAGTTGCGTTTGGACACGTCCAACTGCAGTTTCCATCACGGCGCCGCCGTCAGCAAAATGCCGATCAGGATCAGCAGCGCGCCGATGAATGAGACCACCGCTCCGAAGACATAACCCTCGATCGGCACCCAGCGACCGGTGATATCGAGGTAGGCGAGCCGTGCGCACGCGCTGATCATGAGGATGAAACCGACGGCCAGAAAGAACGTGCTCATCACGCGCCCGCGATGTTGGTGTGAGTGGTGATGATGTTCGCGCCGCCGTCGGCGCGACCAGGATCCGAGGCGGCCGGCGCAAGACGGTAATAGTCGAGCGCGGCTTCGGCGACCGCGCACTCTGCCAGGTCTTCGACCGTCCGGCCCTTCTCGGCCGAAATCGCCTTCATGCGAGCTGCGGTCAGCTCGTCAACATACACGGAGATGATCGGCATCACTCGCCGCCTTCGCCGCGGTCGCGCTTACGGGCCTTGGTGATGAGCACCACCTCGCCGTTCGGGTAGATCAGCTCGACCTGCTCGTTGCGGCCGATGCCGTCGAAGATTGATTGCAGGTGAAGCGTCAAGCGCTCGTTGGTCCTCTCGAGCACATCCATCTTCGCCTCGATCTGGGCACGAGCGATGCTGGCCTGGAGGTCGGAGAGACGAAGCGGAGCGGTTACTTGGTCGGTCATGCGGTCGTGTCCTTCTGGGGTTGAACGGGAGAAAACTCGACGGTGTTCAGGCTTTCGCCAGGATCCAGCGCGAGGTCGGCGCCGGCCCTCGTAAGGCGGAAGAAATCATCGCCGCCGGTGAGGATTGAGCCTGAGCGCCGCGTCGCGTACCCAACCTCGACCATCGCCAGCCGGTGCTGCCTTCGCCGGTCACGAAATAGTTGCGGTAGGATTCCTTGCGCCGGCCGTCGAGACCGAGGGCGTGCCGGGCAAGATCGCGCTGGACCGGTGTCATCGCTTCTTGTCCACCACTTCGAATGTGAACACGCCGTCCACCGCCTTCATCGTGAGATTTGAGGAGCCGGTGGAATCGATCTCGGCCACCGGCATCTCGACTTTGTTGCCGAGCCGGCGGACCAGGGCGATGATGAGCTGGCTCTTCATCGCCTCGATCACCATCTGGTGCTCGTAGGAGAGGTCGCGAATGCTGGTCATGCTGCCACCTCGCCGGGCGTGCGGTCGGTGTAGGGCGCGAAGCCTCGGAACTGGATGCCGGTGTGCAGCAGCTCGCCCCACTCACCCTCGCTGTCGCGGTAGATGATGCGGCGCTCGCCATAGGCGGCCAGGCATTGCTCGACGACGCGCTCGGCATCGTTGGTCACGCTAGGCAGGTCTGGCCTGCAGCGGTCCGCGATGAAGACCATGCCGGACGTGACGGCGAGTTCGGTGTAGCTGGCGCGCTTCATCGAAAACCCCGCTGGAGCTTCGGGAAGGGCCGGCTCTGCATCTTACGTTTCGGCTTGCTCTTGCCGGTACGCCCCTCGAGCCGCTTGGTCTTCGCGATCTCGCGCTGGTCGACCGGCGTCTTGACGCCATGCGTCGGCTTATTCAGCGCGACGATGTTCTCCAGCGAGCACGACGGCGGTATGGTGTCTCGGGCTTCCGGGTTCCAGCGCCGCCGCTGCAACGCCGGATCGTGGTCGAACTGTACCCCTTCGAGCGGGTTGAGCCGCGCGCCGCCGGGCTCCTTGCCCCCTTGGCGCACGACGATCTCAAGTTTCTCGCGGACGCTGAGCGCGCGCGGCCGCCAGTTCTCGGGCGGACCGAGAACCTGGACACCGTGGTCGGGAAGGAATGCGATCCGGCCGGCCATGATCAGCCCGCGCTCGGCGGTGTGAGCGCAGCGAGCCGCCGCGCCTTGATCTTGTCGGCCAGTTCGCGGCTGCTCGCGTCGTCGTGGAATTGAGCCTCCACATCGAACTCGGTCCAGACATCCTCCACGGCCGCGGTGGACTTCGCGCCTTGCAAGGCGATCTGGAAATCCTCGAAGAACTTGCCGTAGTCGAACGCCCCGCCTTCGTTCTGTTGCTCCTCCTCGACGGCTTCCGCGCCGTCGTGCATGCCCTCGACGTCCTTGTCGAAGCCGTTGTCGGGGATCGGGTCGATAGCGTCGAGGCTGGGCACCGGTGGCGGGGTGAGCCTCGCCCTGGGTGCCGGCTCGTCGTCGTGGTGCTCGATCAGATCGCCGGCGATCTCGCGGGCCTCGAACTCATCTCGCACGCCGCCAAGAACGTCGCCGAATAGCTCGCGCAGGCAGAAGCCAGCTGCGCGCCATTGCTTCATCCGCTTGGGATGGCGGAACCAGGAGGAATCGTTAGGCACGTCGTCCCACACATGCTGGTTGTTTTTCCAGACCTTGCCGCGACGGGTCGGGCGTTCGTCCCAAAGGCCGGCTTGCTTGGCATCCGCGACCGAATAGGCCTCGACCTTCATTTCCCCTGTGTCGGAGCGCACCGCCTTGCACCAGCCGATGGTGCGCTCGTCGACGGTGTTCATCTGGGCAACCACATCCTTGTGCAGGCCGAGATTGAGGAGCGCCTCTTTCGTCGCATCGCGCAGATAGCCCAGCTCGACCGATTTCGCTCTGCCCGACTTTCGAACGACGTTGATCAGTCCGTCGCCGTAAAGCGCCGGCTTGCCGCCGATGACGGTAAAGCTGCGCAGCGCCACCATGGGCGGCAGGCCGAGCTCCGCGCCGGACATGATGACGATGGCCACGGCGCTGGTGCCCTTCTTGCCCCAACGCTTCCAGGCGTCGTCGCCGGCATCCTCAGCCGGCTCGCGACCGACAAGCGCCTGTGGCGCCAGACCGGCCTCGACGATCATGGTGGCGAGACGCCAAGTTTCCTCGATCGACTGAGGGATGATGGCGCTGATCGCGCCGCCGACCATAAGGGCCGGTACCTGAGCCCGTTCGTTCATTGCCAATCCTCGGGGTTGAAGCTGTTGGCGCGCCACGTCCGGCGCATTTCTTCCTGCTCGATGCGCATGTCGTTCCAGGCGAACCAGAACGCGGCGGGGACTTCGCGGAAGAGCCGCCTGCAAGCGGCGCTGAACATCACGGGAAGCCAGAAAATGACGATGGCAACGCGGACCAAGCTCATGGCTATTTGTCCACGTCGTCGAAGACCGGCCGGTTGCCGTTCTCGTCGAGCAGCGTGCCGTCTGGCGCCCATACGTGCCGGCCGTTCGGATGCTTGGCCGCGCGCTGCTCGTCGGTGCGCGCGTCGATGCCGACGATCGCGATCTTGGCGACGTCGGAATGATCCTTGACCTCGGCTACCGTGACCGATGTCTCGCGGCCGCGCATCGGCACCATCACCCGGGCGCCGACAGCCACATCGAATGCGCCGGCGAAATAGTCATAGGTCTTGTCGCTCTCGCCGAATTTCACGGCGACGATCTTCTGGTCGGTCATGCTGCCCTCTTGTCTGGAACCCGCTCCATGCCCGCCGGCAGGGCGGCGTCTTTGTTGCGCGCGATGCGGCCGGCGATTTTCTGGACCGCCTCCCGCACCTCCGGCTCGTCTTTCAGGGCCATGACCAGCGCGCCGTAATCGGTGATGTTCGCGACCCAATAGGTGTGCAGGGACATCTTGGCGCCGGTCCTGCCCGCGAAGACCGGCCGGGCTTGGGCCTCGCGTTCAGCGTCCGCCAATTGGTGTGCCAACCGATCGGCTTCCCGTGCAGCCTCGGCCGCGAAGTCCGTCGCGAGGCCCGTCCCGACGCTCGGCACCGCCTTCGCCTCATCGGCCTTGCGCGCCGCCTCGGCGGCTTCACGCTGGATCCTGGCCGCGTCCTCGCGGGCCTTGCGCTGGCGATCCTGCTCCAGGCGGTCGAGTTCTTTCAGCCACGCCTCACCATGCTTTTTCAGCTTCTTGGCGAGGTCCTTGGAATCGGTGCGCAGATCGCGCCATTTGTCGTCGACCGCGTTGCCGCCATCGAGCCAAGGACGCTTCTCGACGTTGAATTGCTCGTCGGCCTTGTTGGCAATTCCGGAGAGCCGCTTTGCCCAGACGCCCGCCTGATCGGCCTGCTCCTGGGTGCTTATCGGCTTTTTCAGGAAGCCCTCAACGGTTTCCTTCTCGGCCGCCAGTTCAGCAGTGAGGTCCTTGTGCAGATCGCCGGTCTTGGGCGGGAGGTTGTGTTCCTTCGCAACCGACGGAGGCTCATCGGGCCATGGCTCGCCGGCCGTCACCGAATGATAGAGCGCTTCCGAGATCGGGTTGCGACAAGCATAGTTCCAGACCTTGTCGGCCTCCGCTTCCTTGCCACCCTGAAGGCAGATGACATTGCCTGCCGCGTCGCGCCAGATGGCAACGGGAACCAGGGGCGCATCCTTGAACGGACGGTTCCTGAAAAATCCTGACTCCGGGCTGTCGGCCGACGGGGCGAGCAGAAGCAGCTGATCGTGGGTCAGCTCGCGATATCCGCCCGCCAGTTTCAAGGCCTGACGCCACCATGCATATTGGTCCGCCGTCATCCGTTTGTTTCCTTTTGTGTTACACGTGAAACCATTTTGGCAACACAATGGGCGCGACAAAGCGGTCGCGGGTGCAGTGCTGCTTAGATCGGGAGAACCCGGCCGAGCTGGTGCGGGCGAATGGTGCGGGGGGTCACACCAGCCCGGCCGGGAGCACGCAGATACTCAACACATGACCGCGAGGCGTGATGGAAAAAAACAACCAGGGGCATCTGGGCCATCGGTCTAGCGATCCTTCTGCGTGATCAGGATCGTAACCGATTTGGTACCTTTTGCAAGAGGTGTTTCCGAAATGGTTACACAGCGAGCAAAAAAAAGCAGATCAGAGTGTGGAAATCCTGAGCCGAGCGCGGCCAATGACCTTCAAGTCCGCCGGCTGCACGGTTTCGTTGGTCGCCGCGGGGTTGTCGCTGTGGACCTGAACGGCGCCTGTCGTCGTGGGCGAAAGGTAGCGCCATTGCACCGCGCCGGCGATCTCCAGGGCGAAGAGGCCGGGTCGATTGGGGATGTTGTCGTCCAGATCGATCACAAGCGCATCCCCTTTGGCAACAATGCCATTGGCCTGGTACGCGTCAACCATCATGAACCGGAGGTTGTGGCCCGTTGAGTTCGGCAGCATGCGGGCCAGAAACTCAGGATCCAGCACGAGGCCTGGCGTTTGATTTTTGCCGCCGGCGATCTCGAACACCTGGTTGAATTTGCTGACGTCAATCGCCGCAAGCTCCGGAAACATAAGCTCTTCCGGCCTGACATTGAGGTGCGGCGCGATTCGCTCCGCCCATTTCAAGGTAAGCTTCCGGCCGTTTGGGCCATCCTCTTCCTCGAGGCGGCCCATCTGCGGCCTTGTGGTGCCAACGCGACGCGCCAGCTCAGCCTTGGTGAGCCCGGCTTTCTCCCGGAAGTGCTTAATTCCATTCGCCATATCAGTGCGGTAGCTCAAAACGCTTTCCTGCGAAACTGTGCCAGATTGGTTACAAACCTTGACGTGTAACCAAATTGGTGACAAAACCCGTCCATGGAAAACCTGCATCAACTGACGAAATGGCGTGAAGAACGCAATCTAAGCGCCGCCGACGTGGGCCGGATGATCGACTGTACGCGGCTGACAGTCGATCGGTACGAGGCCGGCCGGATGCCCAGGCAACCATATCTCGACCGCATCGTCGTTATGACCGACGGTGAGGTGAACGCAAACCATTGGTTGGGCAGGGAGGCGGCAGATGTCGTTGCACGGCGCCCGGCTTCGGCTTGACCCGAGATACGATCAACACGGTTCCTCGTTCCGTCCGAAGTTGGTCGGTGCGTTCAACAACTTCCCAAGCCGCAACTCCAAGCGGTTTCCAGCAATCATCGTCGTGGCCCATCGGCATTCCCCTTGCGGTCGTGGCGATGATGGCGGGGAAATTGTTGGATGTGTCCGACAAGGCATCCGAGAATCCCGATGGGTCGTCGTTCCTTCTCCTGTTTTTTGTGAGGAATCGATGCAGGACATTGCTGCAGAGCTACAACAGGTGGTGTTCAAAGCCGCCGGAACTATCAAACCAGGCATGGGCATCAAAGCTCAGATCAACGCTGCGTGTGACGCGCTCGGCTACCCGCGCGGCCACTGGCGGGTGAGGGATGCTTGGTATGGCACCGCTTCCAACTGGAACGGCAAAGCCATCTTCGACCTCCTCGGCCGCTACAACCGTTTGTGCCAGAAGGCAGGCTCCAATGTGGAGCCGGTTAACGAACCTGTAGCCGTCATCGCGAAAGCTTCGAACAGAGGCTGACTTTGACGGAGGTGTGATTTCCTCCGCCAATTACTTCCGCCTTAGGTCCGCAGGCAATGTTTCAAGTTGAAACATTCCCAGGAGGTTTAATAAAAATGAAGCAGACTGACGGCGGGCAGACGGTAAACGGTGAAGTAAAGACAGTTATGGCTGGGTTTTGCCAAACAGCAAGAAGCATTGGATCGGCTGCCGCCGAGCGAAGTGCAACTGTGCATCTCGTGGCAGCAGCGGCATATCTGGGAGAAACCGTCGGTCCTTTCATGACTAAACAGATCCTGTCGGCGGTATTGGCCTCGATAGGATAAGCAATGAACTACCAGATTGAACGGCAATACCATTTGTAGCTTGTAGGATTGCCGCTCCTCGCAGTTGAGAGAGCGACATGACGATAATTCGTAGGCATGGCCCGAGACCGATCCGCGAGGATCCGGGCTTCGTGTATGTGATGACGGCTGAGCACGGTGGGGTAAAGATCGGGATGTCGACCGATCCCACCCGCCGCTGCAAGGTCGTCAATCGCAACAAGGCCATCAAAGCGGTGGTGGTGTTCCAGCGGCATTTCGCAGACCATCAGGACGCTGAGCGGCTCACTCACATTGCCCTGGCCAAATGGCGCCTGTCTGGCGAGTGGTATAGTTGCCCGGTCGAAACCGCGGTCGCGGCAGTTGAGGCACTGCCAGCATGAGCCATGCCGCCACAAATTGGGCCATAACCCAGCGCGGGCTCAAACCTGCCACGCGCATCGTCCTCTGGCATCTCTGCGACCGCCACAACCCCGACCTTGGCTGCTTCCCGTCCCAAGACAAGCTCGCCTATGACTGCGAGATGTCGCGCTCTGCGCTCAATGAGCATCTCAAGATCCTGGAGCTGACCGGCCTAATTCGCCGGGAGCAGCATATCAACCCCCGCACCAAACAGCAGGAGAACACGCGCTATCGGTTCGCGTTCGAGGCCGATTTCGTCACGGCACAAGATGTGGTGGAGCCGAGTCCGGAATCTGGACACGGGGCCGAGTCCGGAAAAGAGGGCGAGCCGTGTCCGGAAAATGCCTATAGCCGAGTCCGGAATCCGGACACTAACCCTGTAAGGGAACCAGTAAGAGAACCTCCAGGGCGCGCTGACGCGCCGGGCGGAGGGGATTTCGATATGCTGTGGTCCTCATGGCCAGAGAAGATGCGACCGGACATCCGGGAAGCGGCTGCGAGGACGTTCGCAAGCCTTGAAGCTGACGGCAAGGCGCTGGCGATTGCGACGGCGGAGACCTATCGAACGACCATGATCCTTCGGAAGGAAAAGCCCCTGATGATCCCCTTCCTGAAAAAGCAGCTATTCCTCGAGTTCCATGGCGCGCCACCCATCGACAAGGATGGGGATTTCGTGATCACGCCCGAGCGGCCCGAGTGGGGCGCATGGCTGGGCTCGATCCGCCGCCACTATGGTGAGTCGGGCGTGCAAAGCACGATTAAGTGTCGTCGCATCCTACGTAAAACAAGGTGGCCGAGCGATCTTTCGCTTGCCCAAAGTGTAACCAAAATGGCAATATCTGGAACCGTAACGGATACTGCTTCGGCGGCTCGGGCATGATGAAGATGAAGCGCCTTTTTCTCGATACGCCCGCCGATCTGGAGAAGCGGATCGACCGCTTCATTGAGCACATGCGGCATGCCGAGGACATCTTCTTCACCAGGAACAAGCGTGGCCTGCCCACGCCGCGCGACCTGCTCTGGCTGCTGTTCGCCGACGCCGTCGACACGGCGCGAAACCTGCCCGACGTCGAACGCCGAATGGTCTCCAAGGTCGGGTCGGCCATGCCGTCGTCGCGCGAGACCGAGCACCAAGCCTATGTGCGCGAGCTGTCCCGCATGGCCGACGGGATGCCGCAGTATGACACCACCGAGGTTCGCATCGTGGTCCACCAGTCGGCCGCCGATCGGATGGTCGACATCATGGACCTTCTCCGCTTCGTGCGGGCAGGGCGGCAAGGGCAGGACGCGCAGCGCTACAAGCGGACTTTCCTGGCGCATGCCGGCGGCCACGGCGTCGAGTTCTGCACGCGCGTCTGGGACCGGCATCGCGTCGAGGTCATGTCGAGGCAGGCGCTGCACGACGTCAAGAGCCGGGTCCTCGGCCAGATCCTGGTCGGCATCGAGAAGGAGTTCGGCCTGGTTCGCACCAGCCGTAGTTTCCGGCGCAAGACCGTCCGGGAAATCGACCAGCTTCGAAGGGAACGCAAGCGCGAGGAAAAACGTCGCCGGCGTGAGGAGCAGGAAAACAATGCCGGTTGACATCGCGATGCCGCGCAACCTCGTCGATCGACGCAAGAACGCCGGCCATGCCGCGATCTGCGCCGTCGGCTTCGAGGCTGACCCGGGCGTCTTCCGGCTCGCGACGGCCGAAAACATCGAGGCGCACCTCCCCCAGCTTCAGCCTGGCCGTTGGGAGAGGCTGCATTTCGCGCATGTCGTCTGGACGCCGGGGCTCGCCGTGGCGCGCACTATCGTGCTGGGTGCCGAGCGGACATTCGCCAACTGCCATCTCGGCCAGCACTGGTACCGGGCAAGTCTCGACGTGCTTCACGGCGTGATCCTGGCCGAGGCCGCATCCCTTCGGTCTCCTATCTGGTCGCAGTCCGAGATGATGCACATGCTCATAGGTCAAGCCATTCGCGCGGCCGACCGCTTTGCGGCGGGGATCGTCTGATGTTCCCGACAGCCGACCAGATCGCCCTTGCCATCGTCATGGCCTGCCGGCCGCATCGAGAAGACCCGTTTGCGGTCTGCGCCGGCGAACTCGGCATGCGCGCGCGCCATGTCGCCATGGAAGCGTTGATGATCGGCTTTCCTGATGCCCGTCGAGTCGGGCTCGGCAAATGTCTGGCCTACGGCGCTCCGCGCTCGCCGCAGGGCCAGGTGATCGGCGCCAAGAAAGGCAAGTGGTGGAGCGACGACCATGTCGACGAGATCGTCGGCGCCATCGTCGCCGAGCAATACGGCGAGCAAGCGCAATGATCGCCCGCCTTTCCCGTTTCATGCGCCGTTTTCGCGGCCGCGCAATCCCGCGCGTGTCGTGTCGCGGCATCTACCTGAGGATCAACTGAAATGGACACTCTACAAACCGCCGGCACCGAGCCGCTGGATGTCGACGAAGACTTCTCGGAAGCCGTCTGCCAGGAACTGGCCCGAGATCCCTCCCAGCCGAAACCCTCGGTTCGCAACATGATCGCCACCACCGGTATGTCGCTGAAACGGCACATCGACCGGCTGCGCACCAAGGAGACCGAACTTGAAGCGACCAAGGCCGCCGCGACGGTCGAGTACGAGCGCGTCATCGCCCAGGCGAAGCTGGTGCGGGACAATTGCTACCAGGAGACCGACGCCGATCTCCACCAGATCAGGACGACACTCGAGGTGCTCGATCCGGCCCGGGCCAAGCTGTCTGAAATGGCATAAGCCATGGAGGCGGTTGTCCCCTTCGACGATTCCGGACTCGCTCATGTCATCGAGCGAGCTCGGATGCTGTTCGACGACGGCGACGTCGCATCGGCACGCATGCTGGCCGCTGGCGCCTATGACCAGGCGAAGGCGGCAGGCAGCTACGCCACCCGCTTCCATGCCGGCGAGCATCTGATCCGGAAGGCACGCCGGCTCCAGGGTGACGCGCTGCTGATCGAAACGCGCGCGAAGATCACGATTGCCACCGAATGGACTGCCGCCCAGGAAAGAGGGGAAGCTTCGAAGGGCGGCAGGCCGAAAACCGTTCCAGACGGAAACGGTTTCACGGCAGCCGAAGCCGGGCTCACCCGAAAGGAAATCCACGACGCTCGCAAGCTGGCCGATGCCGAACGGCGGGATCCTGGCATTGTCGAGCGGGTGATCGCCGGGCGCGTCGCGGAAGGACTCGAGCCGAGCCGGGCGAATCTGCGCGTGGCGATCGGCACCGACACCGCCAGCGCGGCCGAGCGCGGCAACAATCTCTACGAGACGTGCCCGGAAGCGGTGCACACGCTGCTGGCGCTGGAGACATTCGGCCCTCGCGTCAAGGAACCGGCATGCGGTCGCGGCGCGATCTCGCGCATGCTGGAGGCGGCCGGCTATGACGTCTTGCTTTCCGACCTCATCGACTATGGCACCGCCGATCGCCACGGCGTCCTGCAGGACGTGCGCGACTTCCTCACCAGCGATGCAGGCGACGACTGCGACGATATCGCCACCAACCCGCCCTACGGCGGCGTGCTCAATGCTTTCGTCGCGCATGCGCTGCGCGTGCACCGGCCGCCCAAGATGGCGCTGCTGCTCAACCTGAATTTCCTCTGCGGCTTCGAGGATCCCGACCGCAACTACGTCATGGATAAGAACCCGCCGGCGCGCGTCTACGTCTTCTCTAGGCGCTTGCCGATGATGCATCGCGATGGCTGGGACGGAAACGAAGCGTCGTCTCGCATGAACACCTGCTGGGTGGTGTGGGAGCAAAACCTGGTCGGTGAGTATGCTGGACCAACAATCGTGAAACGCGTCGACTGGAAGGATTTCTGCCCGTGACCGCGCTCCAGCTTCCATGCGGCAGGATTACGACTGTCGACGACGCCGACGTGCACCTCCTGGAAGGCCTCAATTGGTACGCCGAAGAGCGCGGCAGAACATTCTATGTTCGCGGTAGGCAGCCTGGTGCGAGAAAGGGCGGCGTCTATCTTCACAATCTCATAATGGGCGGCCGGGCCGACCATCGCGATGCAGATGGGCTGAATAACTCGCGGTCAAACCTCCGACCGTGCACGCAAGCTCAGAACGGGTTGAATCGTCGACCGAAGAACGGCAAGCGGTTCAAGGGCGTGTTTTTCGACAAGCGTCGCGGCACCTTCTACGCACAGGTGGCACTGGCTGGAAAAGTCTATTCGAGCCCGGGATTCAATGTCGAGGAGGATGCCGCCCGATGGCATGACGCGAAGGCTTTGAGCCTACATGGCGAGTTCGCGCATCTGAATTTCCCGGCCCCACACCCACAATTCGCCCGCCAGGAGAGCATGCTTTGAACCATTTCGCGGGCTTCACCACGCCGGTCGTCGGCGGTCATCACGCCATGCTGCGCTTTGCCGAGGATGGCCGCGCCGAGCCGGTGCTTGGACCTGGCGGCGAGCCGAAGATTTCCCGACAGAGGTGGAGGCATGGAAGGCCGTCACCGAGAGCCTGCTGCGTTACTTCAATGGGCATTTGAGGCGCGATGGTGAAACCATCACCAGCGCCCGCGACGCGGCCGAACGCATCTTTCGCAAGGGCCGGATGATTCCGGTGGAACGGCGAGCAACATGAGGATTATCCCAACACTTAGACGCTTCCGGGAAGGTTGGGCGCGCAAGGCCTTCGACGGGAGCAAGGCCCACTACTTTCGCCGTGAGGGTGTAGGGCTCGCGACCTCGGTCTGCGGAAGCCAGGATGCGGCGGCGGGCTATCTGTTCGATGCGGGGTTAAACGAGCGCTGCGCGCGATGCGCAAAATTGAGGGCAGCCGAGATCGCAAATGAGGCGCCAGCGAATGCCCTCGGGTCGAGTTCATCGAACAAGTCGTAGGCCACCGCGAGGCTTTTCAAGTCCGTACATGGTGCAGATGTCATCCGGCCAAAGCGCGAATAGGTTTCCCAAATCGTCCAGTGAGTAGCCGAGTTCATTGATGTGGGCGTCGATCAGGCGACGATTAAGGGTCGTCGGCTCGACGGGGAAATTCAACTCCTGGGGCTCGCCTCGACTTTTGTACCCCATGGCGCTGTATCGTTTCCACAGAAGCTGTTTCTGCCCGGGACCGACATAGCCCAGTTCACCTGCCGCAAACAGCAGAGCCGCCATCGACACGCGCCATTCTGGCTTAAGCCTCGCCACTAATTGCAGGTCAATGCGACGTCCTTTGAAGTAAGGACGAATATCATCCGCGGGAATCAAAAGACCGCTGGCAAACTCGTTGGCCTCGTTCTCCATTTCTGACGGCGACGGGACACTATGCATGACCAGGTGCGCCAGTTCATGCGCCAGCGTGAAACGCATGCGATCTGCCGGCAGATTGGCATTCAAAACGACGATAGGCGGCAGGCCGGCTAGTCGAAGCGTAAGGCCGTCAACGTCGATCTTTTCCAAGTCAGAGTGAAAGACAAATATGCCGGCGCGTTCGACATAGTCGGTCAAGTTGATAAGTGGACCGGCAGGAATGCCCCAGGCCCGGCGCACGAGCTTTGCAATCTCTCGGCAGTCCCTTCCGTATTCACCGGGCTCATACTGCGGCAACTTCAATTCGGGCTCGAAGATGATCGACGGCATCAGCTCCCGCAGATGCATCGCGCGGATATTCGCCCCCGCCAGAACCCGGTCAACCTCGCGCTGCGAAACCGACTGCCTCTTACGCCACATCGGGTGAAAGCTCAGCGGAAGGCCGGATGGATGATAGTTCTTTTCGAAGAAAGTCGTGCGGACCGACAACGCCTCGGCGCAGCTTTCTATGACCGCCTGTGACGGCTGAAGCGCACCATTCTCGGCGCGCGACAATATAGCCGCATCCACGCCAATACGATCCGCCAGCTCTTTCTGGTGGAATCCTCGAAACTGCCGCGCTAAGCGCAGCATTGCTCCATTAAAACCGGGCATGACTTACTTCTGCTGGTCGTCTTTCCGGTCCTTGTGGGTGACCGGAAGCCTGATGATAGTTGCTGCTGCGCCTGATGCCGGCGCCAGCGGCGGCGAAATCGTCCCGACAACTGGGGCCTCTCCGGCGTCATCGTTGGCTACGTAGCTCCAGATCACCGACTCTCCGAACCGAGCCGCGACGAGGATAGTCTCAATCTTGGTTTCCAGCTCGTTAAGGACATAGCCGAAATCGACGGTATGGATTTCGGGGAACTCGTCGTAGCCATATGGCAGCGAGCTCACGTTCGTGAACGCCAAGGTTGCCTGGGTCGGCTGTGCGCGCGTGTAGCCGCGCTTGTCCATCTTTTTCAAACGCACGACCAACTGCTTTTTCAACAGCAGCCTGATGGTTTCATGGCCCTCGAGCAAGCGGACTTCCGACGAGCCGGCATAGGCGGCCCGCACTGCGTTCATAATGTTTTGGTGCATATTGACCGCCACAGTGCGCTTCAGGTCGAACGTGCTGCGATCAGGGTTGCGCGAGAGCTTGTCCCATGCGCCGCGGATGATCTTACACAATTCCGGCTCGTAGGAGCCGATGAGGTGGCGAATGAAGGGCTCTGCAGGGAACATGCGCGGGCGATTCTCCGTTGCTAATTTGGAGCATCGTCTTACACGATACCAAAATCAAGAGAAAAATTGACAAAGTTATTGATGACCTTGGCCCCCCAGGCGGGCGAGACGGGTGGATGAGCCGGCGGCCACTTCTCACAGATTGCCCTCCGCGAGGATCAGTCGCGGCGGCCTCCCCACCAAGCCGGCCTGGTCAACGGGGCCAACCCAGGTTCTCACACCAGCATCGAGCGCGCATGCGCCTGGCGCAGCTGCGCCTCCATCGAACGGATAGAGCGCGACGCCGCCGCCAGCGTGTCGGCCCATTTGTCGGCCTTGGTGGGATCGACCGACTTCAAGGCGATGCACTCGCCGTCCTTGAAGCCGCCGGCGATCGCCGCGATGATGCGCTCGACCGTCTTCTCCATCCTGCTTATGGCGGCGATATCGTCCTTGGACGGCTCCGGCCGATCCTCGTCGTCGAACATGCCGCCCTGTTCGATCCGGTCGCGCACGGCGTGCGCTGCCGCCTTTATGCCCGACCAATCTTTCAGCCTGCCAGTCGTGAACAGCTTCACGATCTGCACCTGGTCGTGCTTCGGCAAGTCGACCAGATCGTTCGCGTGGCCGACCGGGAACTGGTTGGCGTCGACCAAAGCGCCGATCGTCTCGTCCAGATTGAGCAGCGCCGTGCGGGCCTTCACCCGGTGCGGCTGGATGCCCAAATCCTTCGCAAGCTGCTCGACGCTCCAGCCGCGGTCGAGCATTGCCTGGAAGGCGCGCCCTTCCTCCAGCGGCCGGATGTCGGCGCGCTGCAAGTTCTCGATGATCGCCTGCAGATGCATCTCATTGCGCGTCATCTTCTTGACGTGGCACTCGATCGCCGGTCGCTTGCCGAGCGCGCCTTCTTCCTCGAGCAGCAGATGCGCACGCCAGCGCCGCTCGCCCATCACGATCATGTGGGTGCCGTTGGGCAGCGGCCGGACCGTGATGGGCTGCGCCAACCCGTGCTCACGGATCGAATCCGCCAGCTCGCGGAGAGCCTTCGGGTCGAAATGCTTGCGCGGCTGGTCGGGGTTCGGGATCACCTGGCTGAGGGGGATGCGCTTCTTCATGGTCGGGTCTCCGTGGCAGGGAATTTCTTAGCAACATCAACAACTTAGCTTGTAACCGAACTGGTTACAAGTGGGTTACTAAGAAAAGTTTCCGACCAGTTCTGCAGCGCGTTGCGGAAATGCCTTCGCGACCGAGCGTGTCCAGATCGTGGCTCGATAGCCCTGCCCGCAATCGAGATCGCAAGAGAGACCGCCGACCCTTGTGATGCGCCATCCATCCGGCATCGGCTCACCGGCGAGCCAGAGGATGCACCGACGCGCGTCGTCGCGCCGGGCGAAGTCCTCCGCAACTCGGTCGTGGTATGCTGTAAGGGAGTACCAATCGCCGCCGTCGCGCTCGGTGTAATAGCCCGGCGCCAGCGACTTGATCGCCTCTATCAGTTCGTCGGAGGTGCGACGGTCAGCCATTGGCGCGGCCCTCCGCCTTGGAGATGGCTGCCTCTATCGCCTGTCGAACCGGGGACGGCCCGACGCCGGTTCTCTCCTCGGTTCCGATGACGCAGGGCAGCTCCAGTTTGAGCGCCGCCAGCAGTTCGGCATCCGGTTGCGGATCATACGGGCTCGGCAGCGCGTGGCCGCAATAGTCCGCCAGCAGGTTGCCGGTCTTGGCATCGTGGATATCGATCACCGCCAAATCCTGGCCGCTGTCCTGTGTGACTTCCTTGACATCGAAATTGTCGGCGATGAAATCGGCGGTCAGCAGAGGCAACGCCGCCTCGACGCTTTCCGCCTCGACTTCGACGTTGCCGTAGCAGCGAAGAGTAACGCCCATGTGGGCAATCATTTTCAACATGTCAGTGGCCCCTCGCCTTGGCGCGCGCGGCCGCGAGAAACGAGGCGGTGTAGATCGTGAAGTCACCGGCGGCGCCGCCGCCGATGTGGGCATGGTGATACTCGTCCAGCTCGTCGAGCAGCGGGCGGATGTCGCCCCAGGTCGGATAGGCTTCCTGGTTGCTTTGCCAGAACTCCCCCAGCGTGCCGCTCCACTCCGGCTCGCCGAGGTCGAGCGGGTTCTTCACATGGCCGGCGAACAGATGGACGGTGGTGGTGATGTCGATCGTCATGGCGGCTCTCCTCAGTCCATGTTGCAGCGAACGAGCGCGGTCGCGTAGTCGATGCCGGTCTCTTCGGCATAGATCGCGGCCTGATCGCCGGGACGACTGGTGGCGGCCGCCGTCGCCGACGGCTCGGCTTTGGCGATGGCTTCGGCCACCATCGCATTGCTATTCAGGCTTGGGTCTCGGATGACGCAGAGTTTGAGCGCCGCCAGGATGTCCGGCCGCGCCCGTTCGCGCGGGATCGCGGCGCGCAAACTGGCCAGGATGTCACCGACGCCCTTCTGCAGCGGATCACTCTCGAAGCCGGAAATGAACGACTCGGCCTGAGTCAGAGCGTCGACGGTCTCGCTGGCGTGATCGAACGGGAGCCTTTCGACGAGCTCCGGAGCGTGGCGGCGGACTCGAGCGTGAGTGTTTCACACGCCCGCGACCCGCCCTTCGGGCCGTAGAACGAAAGCACGACTTCGCCCTTGCCTCGCGCGGCGCTGTTCAGCGATTCCATCGTGCCCTTGGCGGCGATGCTGATGTAAATCGTCTCCATCACATTTCCCCTTCGAGCTTGTCGGCCAAGGGCGAAATGACCTCGTCCCAGATCGCGTTGCAGATTTCGTTGTCGGCATGGTCGGACACGACATCGTAGCCCGAATTGCCATAGATCAGCTGGAACCAGCCGAGCTTGTCGCCGGTGGGACTTCGCAGATGGATGCCATCCTCGTCGGTCGAAAACAGCGCCAGCATGATTGCCGCCTTGTCGTCGGAACGCCTCACCACCCAGTCCTCGCTGTCGTAGACGGAAATCAGGTAGCCCCGGTCGAGGCAGGCCTTCACCAGGGCGCGGGCGATGCGGCGTTCGGCGCGGATGCGGTTCGCGGTGTCGTGCGACCGGCGCGCCAGCGCCTTCTCGATCGCTTCGTCGAAGCCGGTCTTCGGCTCGCCCATCTCGGCATCCTCGGCCAGCCGGGCGGAAAGCGCCTGGTTGCCCGAGGCGGCGAGAGCATTGCAGATCGCCAGCATCTCGGCCGGCGTCACGTTGATGGTCATTGTCTTTCTCCGTGGTAGGGGTGGATCTCGAGGAAGGCGCGGGGATCAACCCCACGCCAGTCCCCAGCGTTTGGCGCACACCGGCCCGTAGCCGACGTCGATGGAGCGGTGGTCGGTCAGCTCGGTCGCGCAGAAACAGCAGTTGCCGGTGCGCTTGCCGTGCGCCGCGCCGGCCTTCGAGGGGTTCTCGGCCAGAGCGGCGAGAGCGGCCACCAGGCCGTCAGGACCGGGCGACCGGCGCGAGCGGGTGAACTCTCCCTTGCGGTCGATGCGGCCGTACCAGTCGCGGCTCTCGAAGGGTCCCGGCGACGATACGTTGATCTGGCCGGCGTGAGCGGAGCGCTCACCCGCGAGAGCGAGGACGACGGTCTCGCCGTTGACGTCGAAGCGGATCTTCGGATGCTTGAGCTTGTTGGCGATGGCCGTGTCGAACAGCGCGATCAGGCCATCCATCGAGCCGACCTTGGCCTTCGGCGCCGCGGGCTCGCCGGCTTGTGCGCGCTGGGTCAAGGTCGCCACCCAGGGCCATTGCCTTTCCGAGAGACTCGAGCGGCTGTCATACTGGTGCAGGAGGGATGCCGCGAACTCCGCGTCGCGGCCGTGCAGCTTGGGAGCTGACTGGCGCAGGGCTTCGATTTCGAGGTTCATATCTGGTCTCCGTGGTAGGGATTTCCCAGATCGGTGCGGCTCCGGCGGTTATGCTAGGCCTGGCCCGTCCCCGGTTCGATTTCACTCGGCCGGTCAGTTTGACGAGAAGTCACCAATCGCCGGCCCGTTGCTGAAAGGGGAGTTCCGGCGAAGGCTGCAGCGGTGAAAGGAAACGGCTTTCTGCTGCACCGATCTGAATTTCTAAGTTACTTCAATAACTTAGCTTGTAACCAAATCGGTTACAAGTGGGTGCAGGCAAAAAAGAACAATAATTTCAATGACTTCGGTGGCGGTCAGTTCACCGGCTTGAACCGGGATTCCAGGACGGCGCCGGAAATCGAGCGCTGGTCGTCGCCGCATTGCACGAGTGCCTGGTCGACGTGTTCCGGATTGACGCCGATCACCTTCCAGACGCGGCCCTGCTGGTCGGGCGCTTCGGCGCCGAGGTAGGGCGCGACCTGGAGGGGCTGCGGTGGCTGACGCAGGCGGTATTGCGCCGGCAGCTTGGGATGGTGCCAACCGCAGCCCTCGGCCTCCAGGCCATGTTCGAACACTTCGAGCCGGAGCTTTTCTTTCAGCCAGACCGAGATGTAGGCGCGATGGCAATACTGGTTGTCGGTCGGGGCCTCGTAGCAGAGCAGGGCGACGTCCCTGCCGCCCGAGAGGTCTTCCATCTTGGCGACGATCCGGCCAGGATGGAGCCTGTCGAGGCCTTCGAAGTAGAGCTGCTTATACTCCCGTTCGCTGGCGGTCTTGAACCATTCGCCTGGGGCGAGTTCGGGCATTTTGCGGTAGCCCGCCGGATATCCTCGCGGCGTGCCCCTCGACACCCCGATCTTCTGGATTTCGGGCGGCAGCTTGGTGAACCAGGAGCTGGTGAAAATGCGCATCTTCGTCTCTTTCGGCGGTAGGGCTTTGGACAGGTCCAAATGTAAATCCGGTGAACTTCTCAAGCAACCAAAATGACACTGTGTGTTACCATTTTGGTACGTTGCCTCACCCGTACATCTGCATTAGGTATGGGTTCTCTCCAGCGCCTTCGGGCGCTGTCCTGTGGTAGGGATGGAGAGGAGGGCCGATCAGGGGCAACCCGGTCGGCCTTTGATATTTCCGGCGTGGCTGCGGCGCCTCGAAGCGCACTTCGGGATAATTGACCCACGCCGTCACCGTCTCGAAACTGATGGCGCGCGGCAAGCTCTTGACGTCGTCGAGCAGCGTTCGTCCTGCCAGGATCCCATTGCCCGCGAACTCGGCGCCCGAGCGGAAAAACTGGAACGTCCTTCGCCATGGTCCGGTTGAGAGCCAGAGGTCCAGGCCCGGCGCCAACTCCACGCGGTCGAGGCTGTCGCTCTCAAGAAGTTCGCAGAAGAGCTGGTGCCCCAGAGGGCGCGGCGTCTGGAAGTCGATGGCGCGCCGGAGTGTGGAATCGATCAGGATGAAGCGCATTGCAGTTCTCGTGCCTCGAGGCGTTGGTTGATGGTGGGGAGCGTCTCGCTGGCGAACAATTCGAGCCACCACTTGATCAGCTCGGCCTGGTAGCGGTCGTCGACCGCACGATGGCGGGGCTCGCGTAGCTGTCGCTCGATCCAGTCAAGCCGGTCGCGAAGCTCCGGCCGGTAGAGCAGATTGCGGAATGCATCTGCGAGCCGCATGTCCAGGGCGTAATCCCCGGTGCAGCCGAGGGGCGACCAGTCGCTATGCCAGGACGACCACATGTCGAGGGCCTGGATGATGGTGGGGAGCCGGCGCCGCCGCTCCTCCTCGTCTTCTGGTAACGGGCGAAACATTTTGGACTCCGCGGTAAGGATTTTGTATTCTACTATGTAACCAATTTGGTTACAATATGGGCAACCTAAAAGTGATTTCGGCGGCCGTCCTTGCAGACCTTGACGGTGACGGTGGTCACGTAGGTTCCGACCTCGGCGAAAGGGTCCTGCGGCAGATCGCAGAACTGGCCGTTCAGCTTCTCGATCAGGGCGCGGAAGGCCATGGCCTTGCGCGTCTCGCGGAACTCGGCGCCGGCCGACATGATGGCGGCGAGGCACCCGCCGTCTTCCAGGAAGTGGAGCGCATGGACGACGTGATCGATATCGCGCTCAAAGTCGCGATCTGACTGATCGAGAAGCTGGTGCCCGCTGTTCCCTCTTACGTTCTACCCATGTCTTGGGGCTGACAGCGTCATTGCGGCCAGAAGATGCCGCCCAACTCTGACAATCGGTGGCAGCCCACGCGAGACGGTGGCGGGATTTGCTACTGGTATGGCGCCGGCCGCTAATGCGCCGGGCACTTTTTTGGATTAGGACTCACTTCATCGAATAAGGAAGGTCAAAGTAAAATGGTGAAACCACAAACAAAAATCGCACTTGTTACTGGCGCGTCTTCCGGCATGGGCAAGGAAATCGCTATCCGGCTGATTAAGGACGGGCTCAAGGTCTATGTCGCTGCCCGTAATGTCGACAGGATGGGCGATCTTGCCAAACTTGGCGCGATTCCGCTTCGTATGGATATCTCGGTCGATAGCGATATCCAGGCCGCCGTCGACACCATCATCGCACAGTCGGGCGGCGTCGATGTCCTGGTCAACAACGCAGGCTTTGGCCTCTACGGACCGGTTGAAGACGTCGGGATCGACGAGGCTCGCTACCAGTTCGAGGTCAACGTTTTCGGGCCGGCACGGCTCACGCAGCTTCTGCTGCCAGCGATGCGCCAGAAGGGTGCCGGCACCATCGTCAACATCACGTCCATGGGGGGCAAGATCTACACGCTGCTTGGCGCCTGGTACCACGCCACCAAGCACGCGCTTGAGGGCTGGTCGGACAGTCTGAGGCTCGAACTCAAGCCCTTCGGGATCAATGTCGTCGTCGTCGAGCCCGGCCTGATCGAGACCGCCTTCGGCGATGTCGTCGCCGATGGCCTTGTCAAGCGCTCCGCCAGGAGTGCCTATGCCAAGGTCTCCGAGATCGTCGCCCGGACAACAAGGCAGACCTACGGGCACGGTCGTGGAACCAATCCGAGCGTCGTCGCCGATGTCGTTTCTAGGGCGATCGGGTTGCATAGGCCGAAGACGCGGTACGTCGTCGGCAAATACGCCAAGCCCATGGTTTTCATCCGGAAGTGGTTCGGCGACCGCATGTTCGATCGGATTATCATGAGCCAGATGCGATAGGACACGACACAAGCCGCGCTTACTGAGGCCCTACACGATTTGAACAAAGGAGAACGGGTGATGAGTGCAACTCCCGCCGACAGATGTAAAGTCCCGCAGGCGTTCTGGCGAGCGATCGAGGCTTTGGGGCTTCGGCCGGCAGCGATCCTGAGGCAGGCCCGCCTGCCTGCCACTTTGCACCTCAACCCCCAAGGCCTGGTCACGACTGAACAGTACTTCGCGATCTTCGAGGCGTTGGAAGTTCTTTCATCGGATAGCGGCCTCGGGATCAAGCTGGTGAAGAGCGCCGATACCGCGGTCCATCCGCCATCGACTTTGGCGGCGTTTCACGCGCGAGACTACCGTGACGGATTGTCGAGGGTGGCCAGGTTTAAAAGGCTTTGCACACCAGAGCAGCTCCACTTTTCCGAGGAAAACGGTGAGGTATCCATCAGCAGCGAGTGGCTTTATGCGACTAAGCCAGAACCGGCGATTGCTGTAGACATCACCTTCGCGTTTCTGGTCGAGCTCGGCCGGCGAGGGACGGGGCAGAACCTATCACCCGTGCGCCTCGAGCTGAGGCGGCCCAATCCGGGCAGCGACGCACATGCAGCCTACTTCGGCTGTCCGATCCGCTATGGCGCGCCTGGTGACATCCTCATTCTGAAGGCCCCTGATCTTGATCGTCCGTTTCCGGGCCACAATCCGGAACTGTTGGAGATCCTCACACCGGCACTCGCGTCAGCTCTCGGTGAACTTCAGGCGCTCACCTCAATCCGGGATCAAGTGAAGCTGGTCCTGAAAAGGAACTTGGCCAGCGGACGGCCGGAATTGTCCGGAATTGCCACCGATATGGGTCTCAGCGAGCGCACCTTGCAGCGCCGTATCACCGAGGAGGGGACGACGTTTCGGGAACTCCTCATGGAGGCGCGGCAAGAACTGGGCCATCAGCTTCTCGCCGATCTCTCCGCCGACATCGACGAAGTGGCCTGCCTGTTGGGCTACCAGGATACCAGTTCTTTCTACCGCGCTTTCCGCGACTGGGAAGGCGTCACACCCAACCAGTGGCGCGAACTCAATAGCGGTGGGATGCCAGAGAGGCAAGGCTCCTTGCATTAGCGAGGATCTGGCCGCTGGTGAGAGCAACCGGAACAGAGACTTAACAACCGTTCGGGCACCGAACGCAGATGACATGGGTCGACGCTGTGACCGTCGCCCCAATGAACACTGGACTATTGCAACAAGAAGGGAACAGACAATGAGCAAGCAAACTGGCAAGGGCATAGGGCGGCTCCTATTGCGCATTGGTCTGGTCCTCACGTTTGGGGTCATCGCTGCGCTGGCGTTCGTCAAGTTCGAATATGGCAGGGGCACGCTTTACTCCGATATCGGTTCGGCAAATCCGGGTGGTCTCGGCAAGCTCGAGAAGCTGGTTAGCCTTGAATACCCTCCCGGCAATGTGGCGGTCGCGCCAAACGGGCATGTTTATTTCAACTACCATCCGATCGCCCGTGCGGGGCGGTTTTCCGACGCGACCGTCTTTGAACTGGCCGACGGAAAAATCACGCCATTCCCCTCCATGGCGGCCCAGAAGGATTTTCAGGGCACGTTTGGCATGACCGTCGATAAGCAGAACCGCCTTTGGCTGATCGAGCCGGCAAGCTTTGATTTCCAGCATACTCGCCTGTGGGCCTTCGATCTGGCGACGCGGCAGCGCCTTGCGTATTTTGAGTTCCCTGGCAAGGAGGCGCAGTTCGCCCAGGATCTGCGTGTGACCGACGATGGCAAATATGTCCTCCTGGCCGATACTGGCATAATGCGGTTCACCGGGCCGAAACTCATCGTTTTCTCTGTACAGGATCAAACATTCCGCACCGCTCTGGGAGCCCATCCGTGCACCTCGCCCGAGGACTGGTTGATGCAGACCCCGTTTGGCGTGTACCGCATGGCCGGAGGCCTCGTGAACGTCGCAGTCGGCCTTGACGGAATAGAGATCAGCCCGGATCAAAAATGGGTCTATCTCGCCGGAATGACCAATTCGCATCTTTGCCGGGTTCCGCTTTCCGACGTGCTCGACGCCAACATCGGTCCTTCCGAAGTTGCCAAGAAGGTGGAAGTCTTAGGGGCGAAACCTATGAGCGACGGCATAACCATCGACAAATCAGGCGAGGTTATTCTCACCGATGTTGAGCATGGCGGCCTCATGGCGTTCGACCCGCAGAGCAAGAGCGTTACTACGTTGGTACGCTTACATGATGTGATATGGGCGGACGGCGTGGCCACGGGTCCGGACGGTTCGCTGTATTTCACCGACAGCGCGCTCTCCGCCTATATCGGGCAACTGGCGGGACCGCCGGACAAGGCTCTCCTTGCGGCCCACCAACCGTATTTCCTCTACCGGGTCAAGCACTAAGGTTTCCGGCTTCATGGTAGGCGGCCACGGCTGCGTCGCGATAGGCGACGATCTGCTCAACCGTGTTGCGGAGGATCAGCGCGTTCATGGCTTCGCCTCGACCGGCTTGGCGCTCACGGCGCCGTGCATCTTCTGGAAGGTGAAGACGTCCTTGCGCTCGATCACGATCTCGTAGCGCTTGCTGCCGTCGGGCAGCGTGAACTCGTATTCAACTGGCTTGGTCACTGGTCTGGTCTCCGTGGTAGGTATTGGTGGGCGACGGGACCTCTCCCGCCGCCCTATCGAAGGGATTTTCTGCCTCTATTGGTGCATCGCGCCTCCTGTCCCGTTGCATGAAACTCGGCCTCTTCCTCCTCGGCCGCGAACTGGTCGGCCCGCTGCTCCCTGCAGGAAGGGCAGCGGCAGCTTTCGCTGTCGTCGAAGGGGAAAGGGGTCAGGCAGTCGTCGCAGTAGGGCATGGTCGGCTCGTCTCTGTGGTAGGGAAAAGTGTGACCACAACAGGTTAGCGTGTAACCAAATTGGTTACAATGCGGCCACGGACAAAAGATCGTGTTCGCCCAGTGCAGTTGTCGGAGGTTAGAGGTGTCGACAGGTGCGCCGTACTGCGCTTAGCGCAATAGAAGCCACGACCAGTAATGCCCTCGATCGCCATCCGCCCGAGAACTAAGGATCGATCAATCGGGCTCGGCTTTTGATGCGGCGATGGATAAGATCGACCATGCGCCCAAGCTCATCAATGAGCAGATAAAGGAACTGGCGCGGCGCAAGCGGGACGAGGGGAAGGACTAACCTCAATGAAATGCGCCGCCGAACCGTCCGTTGCATTGCTGATCTTCGCTCTGGTCGGATGCGGCGCAGTGGATGGCGTACAATCGTGAGATGCGTCGAGACGCCGACGGCGCGCGAGCTTCATGCGGGCTAACAACTGCCCCTGAATCTTTAAGCAATGATAAAATCGACTCTGATCTAGCCCGATGCGTAAATGCATGTAAGCAGCTTGGGTTTGTTGTCGAGAGCGCTTTCCCTCCCGCTCTGATCAACAAACAGGTTGATGCGTCTGGTGATAGCTCGCCCGCAGAGTGTCCAATCTATAAAAACTAGGAGCGCCCTGCTGTCCGGGACGTGCTTGTACCGTATACATGCGTGAGCCCTAGCCCCGATTCCCCTCAAGGCTGGGGCTCGTCCATTCGGAATAGCGCGAGGGCTAGATAAATCCCCTAAGCACCGGCGATGATGACGACCGCACCAACCGCCGTTCCAATCTTCTCCGGCAATCCGTCTGCCGGGGAGTTCATCTTACATCTCTATCAGAGCGTAGGCCGCGCCAAAGATGGCTGTCATTATCACGAGGAAAAATGTCCATCCTTTCAAAGCGTGGCGCACGTCTTCGGGCTTGGCGCCCTTCTGGTTGTCGTAATCTTCCATTTGTCCGATCCCAGTTCTTTCGATCTCGACTTGCTACGAAATTGGTTGCCTGGGGGCAACCCTGTCACAGTGTGCCGGCCTGTCGCGGATTCTTTTCTATCGCGTTCACGGCCTAGCATCAGGCGCGGATCTATCTTGTCCCTCAAAATGCGAAGGCGAGTTGGCCGGTCTTTTCGACGCGGCTGGGGATGCCGATCGGCGCGAGGCCCGGCAGCGCATGGATGAAACCGCCCGGCTGGTAGGCGGGATCGTTGCGGTGCTCCTCGCGGAGCCTGCTGTCGTCGGCGGGGTGACGCACGTTGCCCTGCCAATGGCTAAGTCCGAACGGAGGGTTGTGTAGCCTGGCCTTCGTCGCCGTCTTGCCGTGATGATCGATGAGCAGGTTCTGCTCCATCACGATCGTCAGCATCTCGTCGACGGTCATTGCCTCGTCGACAAACCAGCGCTCGCGGGAGAGCCCGGCGCCGGTGAAGGATCGAAAGCCGGTCTCGCTGAAAAATGGCCGGTCGAGGTCGATCACCCGGCCGTCCAGCCCGACCCCTCCGAAGAGACCCGGGTAGCGCACGTCGGTCCGGCAGCCGTGGATGGTCAGCATGAACCGACCGGGCTGGCCGTGCATCGGGATTTCGCCGTCGGGCGCGGCCAGTTGCTTGCCGAGCCAGGACGACGCCGAGTTCCAGCAGTTGAAGCGGGAGCGGCAGCGCGGCGGCCAGGAACGGCCGGAACCGTCCCCGCGCTCCTCCTGGCCGCCGTATTCCTCAATCCGGTAGAGCGTCTCGACACATGCCTCGATCACTAGCTCGTAGGGAAGGCGGCCGGGCTTGTCGCAGGCCATCATCGCGGCGTGGTAGTGGTGGAGGGCTTCCCGAGCGATTCCGACCAGATATTCGTCGGACCCGTCGCGCAGCATGGCGACATTCTCGGCGATCTCCTGACCGCGTTTCTCGGCCTCGATCTGCCAAGCGTGCTTCTTGGCTGGTGCTTTCGCCTTGGCGGTCTTAGCCATTGCCGTACCTCGGAAGTTCTGCGAGCGACGAGAGGGGCGGCAACCCCATGCGCTCGCGAGATCGGTTGATGATGGGGAGAGGGTCGAAACCCTTGACGCCCGGACCTCGGTAGACCCATGGCGGGTTCTCCGGGTCGAGCCGGCCGACGTCGTAGCTGTGGAGCATGTCGGCGAAATATTCCGGCGTGCCCGGGTAGGGAGCGCTATTCCAGAGTGCCCGCAGGATTTCCGGATGTTGTCGCCGTAGGCGAAAAGCCGGCTCCTTGCACGACGCCAGTTCGCGGCGCGGCGGTCGCGAGTATTCTGCTCCCAGATCACCGCTTGCTCGGCGCGCTGCGCCATAACGGTGTCGGCGTCTGGCTGCTCCTCTGCGATCATCTCGGAAAAGAGCGGCAGTTTCTCTCGCTCAAGGCGCTGCTTTCGGGCCAAGGCGAGCCGCTTTCGCCTCGTGTCCTCGAACGGGCCATATCGGCGTGTCCGGAAGTGGCGCATCAGAGCAACCTCCCCTCGGCCACCTGCCAGACGCCCTCGCCTAGCGGTTCGAACGGGCCGCGCTGTAGGGTCTGGCGGACCTTCGCCTTCCAGTTCGGATTGCGTTCGGACTTCGGATTCTCGGCCAAGGCGCGGTAGAGATCGTCGAGCCGCACGGCCGCGCCGGCGCGCTGCATCACCTTCAACACCTCGTCGACCCACGAGCCGACGGAGGCAAAGCCGAAGATCAGCGAGCGCAGGCGCAGCGGCACGAAAGCGCCGGGAATGCCGCTGGCCGCAAGGCGGTCAGCATCGTCGGCGCCATAGGCGCAGAACACCGACGGCGCGCCGGCATTGGCCTTTGCTCGAGTCCCTGCGGCATCGTGGAAATGCAGCCGCCCTTCCATGAACAGCAGCGCATCGGCCGCGCGCCAGACGCACTCGTGGAACACCTGCGTTTCGGTGCGGGCGAAGATCAGCGCGATTCCATGGGCGTGCTCGGCCATACGGCCCATCCAGCGGCCGATCACGTTGTTCGAGTATGGCGGGTTGAGCCACACGCGACCGTGCCAGGGCCGGGCTAGACCGTTGTCGGCGATGGTGTAGTGCTGGCGCGCCATGTCCCACGGCCGATCGAGCGGAGCACAGGGATCGAGGTCAAAACTCTCGGCGCCACCGAGCGCGGCCAGGATGGCCGGAGGGGTCAGCCAGACGTCGGTGCCCGCCGCCGCGGAGTGATGGCTACCGATGGGCATGGCGCGCCTCCTCGGTCAGCCTGCGCAGCACGTCGCCGACGCTGCTGATGGAATTCTCCAGCCGGGCCTCGTCGAGCTCGGCCAGATCGATCTTGGTTTCGTTCCCGTCTTCATCGATCATCGTGAAGACGCTTGCGGTGGAGTGCGGCTTGCGCAGGATATCCCACGCCCAGCGTGCGGCCGCTTCGGGATCGCCTTCGCCCTCGTAGTCGATCTCCCATGTGACTAGATAGCGGGCCATCAGCGCTGCTCCCGCTTGAGCATGTCGCGCGCCGCTCCGCGCGCCATGGGTCCGTCGCCGAAAGCGCCGTCTGCGATCTCTTGCAATTCAGCAGTGCGCGGGTCAGGTCCGTCGCAGGCGTCTTCCTCCTCTTCGTCCACGTCCTCGCGGGTGAGCTGGTCGAACGTCCACTCGTCGCCCTCCTCGTCGAGGAAGACGATCTTGCCGTTGCGCTTGGCGGTCTGGATATCGTTCCAGAAGATTTCGGTGCCGCCGGCGTATTCCGGCTCGCCCGTCTCCGGGTCGATGTCGCTGATGTGAGCGCGGCCGGTCAGCCGCTCCAATGTTCCGGTGATCGGGCTTCCGGTAGGTGATAGGTAGTTGGCCATGGTCTCTGGTCTCCGTGGTAGGGGGTTGTTGCCAAAATGGTTGCGAACGCCGCTTGACAAAAAGCCGGGGGGAGAGGCAGAAATCGCGCAGCCTGATATTGCTTCGCGATTCGGCCGGTCCCTGAAAAATCAGTTGGTGTTGAAGCCGTCCGGCGAGGGCTGAATGCCAGCCTCTTTCGCCACAAAGCCCACGACGTCGAGCACGTCGTCAGAGCTTAGTTTCTCAATGGTTTCGGCGAAGCGCCGCTTGAAATAGGTCTGGTGCTCGGCACCGGCGTAGCGGGCCAAGCCGATGGCAGCGGCGAAGGTGATCGCTTCCAGGCGAGCGCCGCCGAATCCGGACTCCTGATGAAGGCTGGCCGCGAGGTCGTTGAGCGTCATTGGTCGGTGATCCGTGGTAGGCAAAGTAACCGTTCTGGTTACAAGTAACTTATTCGGTTACACCTCCGATGCAAGTGAAAAAGCGAGGCCCTCGGCGTTATGTTTCAAGGCGTTGTGCCGAAGGAATGCATCGCGCAAATCCTTCGCGTGTCTGAGGTCGACAAGTGGGGCCGGGTCTATAATTGCTGTTCCGGAACGTTCCGGTTCGAGCAGATCACGCTCGCCACTTTCCCCGGCGTTGAGATGCACTCCAACGACGTCAGCCTCTACTCGTCAGCCATCGCCGGTTACGTGCTGGGCAAGCCGATAGACTATGAGTTTCACGGCGCGCTCGACTTCGTGAACGAGTTCGACTTTCGGGAGCCCGATCAGCGCCTCGCCGCGCTGGCTGTCGGCTTCAATCTCGGCCGCTTCGCTGGCGGCAAGGCGAACGCCTACAAGACCAGCCATCGCGAGCACCTGGTTGCGAACTTCGGCAGCTATGTCGAGCGCACCCTGGACAAGGTCCGCAAGCTTCCGGGCATGATCCCGATCAAGAGCTATTCGCCGCGCGACTGGATCCTGCATCTCGAGGAGGCCATCGACCGCAAGGCTGCGATCTTCTCCTATCCGCCGTTCTACAAGGGCGGCTACGAAAAGATGTTCGAGTTCCTGGCCGAGAACATCAAATGGGACGCGCCCCGATATGAGCTGTTCGATCCCAAGGCGCTGCGCGGCCTCATCGAACGCGTGCGGCAGGCCGGCGTCCCGTATTGCATCCTCTCGGACCAGATTTACGACGATCTGAAACCGGAGCTGGAATTCGTCTCCGGCCGCGGCCACCCGCACTACTGCTACGTGTCGACCGGCAAGTCGTCATACCTGCAGCTCGTGCCGCGGTCGGCGCCGTTCCGCTACAAGCCGATCGACCTCGACAAGATCAAGCCGGATTCGGTGGTGACGATCGGCCGGGCCGATGCCGCCCAGATGACGTTCCTCAAGGACGTCTACCTGAAAAAGGGCATCACCCACACGCCCGGCATGGTGAACTATCTGGTGCGGGTCGACGACATGCTGGTCGGCGGGCTTATCTACAACCTCGACAAATTCGCGAAGCGGTCGATCTACCTGCTGTCCGACTTCGCCATCTCGCGCGAGGGCAGGCTGTCGAAGCTCGTCACGAGGCTCGCCTGCAACGGCGAGCTGCTGCGCGACATGGGCAAGCGCTTCATCGACCGGTTCGACAAGGTGCAGACCTCGGCGTTCTCGGACCATCCCGTCTCGATGAAGTATCGCGGCATCTTCGAGCAGACCAAGCGGGACGAGATCGACGGGCCGGAAGGCAAGTATCGCCTGCATTACGTCGGCGCCCGCATCGATGAGACGCCGCAACAAGCGTTCGAGTGGTGGTATGGCAAGCAGTTCAAGCGTTGACTGGAAGGCCCTCGATATCGAGACGCGCCAAGTTGATCCGAAGACGCTCCGCCGCCGCGAGAAGAACGCGCACTACATGGCGCCGGCCATGTTCAAGCGCCTCGTCGAGAACGTCAAAATCGATGGCCGCCTGACCACCACGGTCCTGGTGTGCCAGAACAAAGACGGCTCCCTCGAGATCCTGTCGGGCCATCACCGCACGGCCGCCGCGATCGAGGCCGGCCTGCCGTTGGTCGACGCGCTCGTCATCACCACGCCGCTGACCGAAAAGCGCAAGGTCGCGATCCAGCTGAGCCACAATTCGATCAACGGCGAAGACGACCAGTCGCTGCTCGCCCAGCTCTACGCCTCGCTCGACATCGATGCGAAAAAGTTCTCCGGGCTCGATGACAGCGTGCTTGCCGGCGACAAGGGACCAGGTGCTACCGCGCTCGGCGGGGCGAACATCAAATACGACGAGCTGCTGTTCTCTTTCCTGCCGGAAGACCGCGTGCGTTTCGAAGTCGAGATGGAGGCTCTCGCCAAAAGGGCGAAGCGCTTCCGCATCCATGCCGCGCCGCAGTCGCGGTTCGACGACTTCTTCGACGCCATCGTGCGCACCAAGAGCCAGCTCAACATCGTCAATTCGGGCATCGCCCTCTCAGTGATGGCGCGCCTTGCCGGCGAGCGTCTGGAGCAACTCGAAGCGGAAGCGGAGCACAAATCCGATGCGGCATGATCTGCCCATGCGCGGCGCGCCTTCCAAGCCCGAAGCGCCCGTCGCCGGCCCGCCATTCGGCACCCCGTTCATCGTGGTGCTCGCCATCCTGTCGTTCACCTTCGTCGTGTGCCTCGCACGCGTCCTGCTTCCGTGATCCAGATGCATACCCTTGTGTGTAACGCAGTGTCGGTGGTCAGCATGGTGCCACCATGCAAGCATTCGGGTCAGTTTGCGGATTTGCGCAATTTCGCTGACCCCATGATCCGCAAGGCTTTGCTGCCGGATTTGACCAGCATCCTGGCATTCGGTTCGGCTCGCGGCATGATGACCATGGGTCACGGGATCAGTGGCAAAAAAAAGAGCCACGCCGAACATTCCGAACACTCGCACGCGCGAGTCGTCCGGTGATCAAGACCACGACCAGCGTGACGACATCGAAGCCGAAGGCCAAGGCCAAGGCTGAAACGGCCACAGCGAAGCCGAAAGCCGAGCCGAAAAAAAAGCCGGCGCGCGGCAAGAAGAAGCCGGCCAGCAAGGCATCGCCTCCTGTGGCGCCGAAGCCTGCTCCCAAGCCTGAGCCGGCACCACAGCCGAAGCCGGCGGAAGGCAACCGGGGCGGGGCATCGCCGAAACTGACCGAGCGCGACGTGCCGCGCGTGATCGCGATGCTGCGCCAGTGCGGCGGCATCAAGACGGTCGCGGCGGAGAAACTGAACGTCGGCCGCACCACGCTCTACGCCTTCCTGAACGAGCATCCTGAAATCCAGGAGGCCGATTCCGAGATCGCCGACGAGCTGCTCGACGTTGCCGAGGGGCAGGTGGTGATCGCGCTTCGCTCTGGCGATCTGCAGACCGTGCGCTGGTACCTGGAGCTCAAAGGCAAGGACCGGGGCTATGTGCGCCGCGTCGAGCAGACCGGCAAGAATGGCGGCCCGGTCGAGACCCAAGCGCGGGCGAACCCGAAAGACCTCACCGACGAGGAGTTGGACGTCCTGATTGCGGCAGCGCAGCGACGGAAGGCCGCCGAAGCGCAAGGGTGACTTGAATGGCGCAGAAGTCCGCCGCCGCAGGCGCGCCCCTGCTTGCCCCCGAGCTTGAGGACCTGCTCATTGAGCGAGACCGGCGCAAGGCAAAGGGCTCGTTCGCCGAGTTCGTCAAGATCGCCTGGCAGGAACTCGAGCCAGAGACGCCGCTGATCTGGAACTGGCACATGCAGGTGGTCTGCGACCATCTCCAGGCGCTGGTCGAGGGCAAGTTTCTCGAGCTGGGCCTGCGCAATCGCCTCGTCATCAACGTGCCGCCCGGCACATCGAAATCACTCCTCGTCTCGGTGCTGTTGCAGGCCTGGGAGTGGGGACCTGCCTCCCGGCCGGGCATGCGGTATCTGTCGACGGCGTATAACGACGGGCCGGTCAACCGCGACACCCGCAAATGCCGCGACCTGATCCTGTCCCGCTGGTACCAGGAGCGCTGGCCCGAGGTTCGGCTTAGTCGCCGCGCCGAAACGTCCTTCGCCAACGACAGCACCGGCACCCGTGAAGGCGTGCCGTTCGGCTCGCTCACCTCGCAGCGCGGCGATCGCCTCATCATCGACGATCCGCACTCGACCGAGACGGCGGAATCGCCGGCCGAGCGCACCGCCACCACGCGCAAATTTCGGGAAGGCGCGCAGAACCGCCTGAACGACCAGAAGCGCAGCGTCATCATCGTCATCATGCAGCGCTTGCATGAGGCGGACGTGACCGGCGTCATCCTCGACGGCAAGATGAATTACGTTCATCTCTGCCTGCCGATGCAGTTCGAGCCGGAGCGCTGCTGCTACACGCCGATCAAGGTTGCCAGCTCCGTCGGCGAGCCGATCTTGGCGCGCTATGACGGGAGCAAGCAGCACTGGTACGGCGAGAACGACAATCTGCCGGACGAGCGCCGCGCCGAAATCGAGGCTCTGCCGCTGCAGCTGGTTTGGCGGCAGGATCCCCGCACGCAAGACGGCGAGATCCTCGATCCGATCCGCTTTCCGCCCGATGAGCTGAAACAGCTCTATAACGACATGACCTCGTATGCCGTCGCTGGCCAGTATCAGCAGCGGCCAGCGCCGCGCGCCGGCGGTATGTTCCAGCGCGCATGGTTCGAGGGTCGCATCGTCAGGGCCGCGCCCAAGGGCACGATCTGGGTCCGCCATTGGGACTTGGCCGGGACTCGAGGAGGCACTGGCGCGCGCACCGCCGGCGTCAAGCTCGGCCGCGATCCCGAAGGCCGCTACTATGTCGGCCACGTCGTGACGCTTCGCGAGGAAGGCAAGTCGGTCCGCAAGACCATCGAGACTCAAGCCGCGCTCGACGGCAAGACGGTCCACATCAGCCTGCCGCAAGATCCTGGTCAGGCCGGCAAGGCGCAGGTGCAAGATTTCGTCGCGCAGCTCGCCGGCTACAAGGTCCATGCCGAGGGCGAGACCGGCGACAAGGTCACACGCGCCGAGCCGTTCGCGGCGCAATGCGAGCATGGCAACGTCTACATCGTCGAAGGCGAGTGGAACACGCTCTACCTCGACGAACTCTGCCTGTTCCCAGCGTCCAAGCTGATGGACCAGGTCGACGCATCTTCCGGAGCCTTTACGAGGCTGCTCAACATCAAGGGGGCCATGGTGATCAGCGACGACGTTCTTCGGCGCGCTGCCCAGCCGGGGCCGCGATGATCAAGAAACTTTGGGGCGCATTGCGTCGTCGTTGGGCACGCGGGCCAGTCGCCGACGTCCCTGCGTCGGCGCCGCCGACAGCAGTTCCTCCTGGAGCGCGTCCTCCCGCGCGCATCTCGGATGCGATGCTGTCGGCGATCCGCGCGCAAGCGGCCGCACCGAAACAGCCGGTGCCGGTCTTCACCCTGCCCAAGCACCCGGATGGCGTGCTCCCGTCGGGCAACACCGGGCTTGCCATGGACAGCGCCGTCGGCGCGGTTCAAAGCTGGGCCAACGGCTTCGCGCTGAGCGGCTACTTCTCGGAGGGGATCACCTTCCTCGGATACGCCTATCTCTCGGAGCTGGCGCAGCGACCGGAATACCGGGTGATCTCCGAGACGATCGCCACCGAGATGACGCGGAAATGGATCCGCTTCACCTCGAACGACGGCGAGGACAAGGCCGACAAGATCGCGGAGCTGGAGGCCGAGTTCAAGCGCCTCAACGTGCGCGACATCTTCTGCCGCGCCGCCGAGCAGGATGGCTTCTTCGGCCGCGGTCACATCTACATCGACACCGGCGACACCGACGATGCCGACGAGCTGCAAAAGCCGATCGGCGACGGCTGGGACAAGCTCAGCGTCACCAAGTTCTCCAAGAAGCCGATCAAGGCGCTGCGCACCGTCGAAGCGGTCTGGTGCTATCCGACCAACTACAACTCGAGCGATCCGCTCAAGGACAACTGGTATCGGCCCGACAGCTGGTATGTGCAGGCCAAGATCGTCCACACCTCGCGCCTCATCACGCTGATCGGGCGCGAAGTGCCCGACCTGTTGAAGCCGACCTATTCGTTCGGCGGCTTGTCGCTGTCGCAGATGTGCAAGCCCTATGTCGACAACTGGCTGGAGACGCGCCAGTCGGTGAATGACATCATCTCGATGTTCAGCGTTTTCCTGCTCGCCACCAATCTTGGCGAGACACTGCAGGCGGATGGTGATCAGCTCTTCCGGCGCGCCGAACTTTTCAATTTGGTCAGGTCCAATCGTGGCCTGATGATGATCGACAAGGATACCGAGGACTTCAAGAACGTCGCGGCGCCGCTCTCCGGGCTCGACGTGCTCCAGGCGCAGGCGCAAGAGCACGTGGCGTCGGTGAGTCACATTCCGCTGGTCAAGCTGCTCGGCGTCCAGCCGGCCGGTTTGAACGCCTCCTCCGAGGGCGAAATCCAGGTCTTCTACGACTACGTCCACTCCTTCCAGGAGCACCTATTTCGCCAGCCGATCCATCGCCTGCTCGGCCTGGTGATGACCTCGCTCTGGGGCGAGCCCGACCCCGGCATCGACTTCGAGTTCGAAAAGCTCGAAGAGACCAATGAGAAGGAAGCGGCCGAGGTCGAAAAGACCAAGGCGGAGCGCGACGTCATCCTGATCGACGCCGGCGTGATTTCGCCCGAGGAATCCCGCCAGCGCGTTGCCGGCGATCCGGACTCGGACTTCTCCTCGATCGATGTCGAGGACCTGCCCGACCTCCTCGAAGAGGAAGAGGACGGCCTGGTGGTCAAGGGCGGGTCCGAGGAACGAGACGAGGCGGCGTGAACGAGGCCCGCGAAATCCGGCTTCGGCTGGTCGAGTTGGTGGGCATGAGCACGCCGGGCGAGATCGACCCTGACAAGTTCTTCCGAACCGTTCTCGTGTTGGAACGGTTTGTTTGGGACCCGGGTGTTGCCAACCCCGAGGAGCCGGCAGATAGTGCGGCTCCCGTCACGGACAACGCCGGCACCGCTTGATCACGCTCCACCTCTGGGAACTTCTCAAAGCACAGACGCCCGACGATCGCGAGATCGCCGAGACGCTGAGGGATCGTGATGTCCAGCCTGCAAAGTCGTCGGACGGCCAAGCGCAACGAAAAGGTGCTTCGCCCCGTCCGACCGAACGTCGGGATCGAAACGGCCTATAGGGGCCGCCTGACGCGCTTGATCGACGCCATGAGCGACAGCGTGATCTACTGGCTGAAAGCGTCCTACCGGGCCAATACGCCCCGCATAGCGCAGGACGAGACGCCGGCGGATGCGCTGCGCCGATCGATCCGCAAGCTCGCCGTCCAATGGACCAAGCGCTTTGACGTCGCCGCGGTGAAGCTCGGCGACTATTTCGCGCTCTCGGTCGAGAAACGGTCCAGCGCGGCGCTGCGCAAGATCCTGCGCGATGGCGGCATCTCGGTCGAGTTCAAGAAGACGGCGCCGATGCGCGACGTCATCGACGCGACGGTCAACGCCAATGTGGCGCTGATCAAGTCGATCCCGTCGCAGTATTTCGACCAGGTCGAAGGCGCGGTGATGCGGCCGGTCCAGACCGGCCGCGACCTCGCCGGCCTCGTGCAGGACCTGGAGCGCTACTCCGGCATCACGAAGCGGCGCGCGGCCTTCATCGCACTCGACCAGAACAACAAGGCGACATCGGCCTTCAACACGGCGCGCCAGCTGGAACTCGGCATCGATGAAGCTGAGTGGCACCACAGCGGCGGCGGGAAAGAGCCTCGCCCCACGCATGTCCAGGCCGGCCGCGAAAAGGTCCGCTACAAGATTTCGACCGGCTGGTATGACCCGGCCGTCAAACGCTTCATCCGGCCGGGCGAGGAGCCCGGATGCCGCTGTGTCGCCAAGCCCGTCATCAAGGGCTTTTCGTGATCACGCCGCATGCAGCGTCGGGATGGCCTCGATCTCGGCGCTGAGGGCCTTCTCGGCCTGCTCCAGATCATAGTTGCGCTGGAGGTTGAGCCAAAGCACCGGGCCGTTGCCGACCAGCTTTCCAATGCGGAGAGCCATCGCCACCGTGACGGGCTGCTTTTCGTCCAGGATGTCGTAGAGCGTGCGACGCGAAATGCCGAGCAGCTTCGCGATCTCCGTCTTCGACACATTGAGCGACGGAATGACGTCTTCGCGCAGAAGCTCGCCGGGATGCATCGCGGGCAGGCCGCGCTTGATGGGTGTCGTGTTCATCAGTGGTAATCCTCTAATTCGACTTCGGTTGCATCTTCGCCGTCCCATGCAAACGTGATGCGGTAATTGCCTGTGACGCGGACCGAAAACCGGCCCTTGTCGCGACCCGAGAGGCCGTGGAAGTGATAGCCGGGAAGGTCCATGTCCTGGGGCCGCGCCGCCGCTTCCAAGGCGCGCAGGATGCGAGCGACACGCTTGTCGTCCTGAACGCTGAGACCGCGTGCTTTGCCGGTTTCAAAGAAGCGTTGCAGGGCTTTGTTTCGGAACGTCTTGATCATGCTTAAGTGTAAGGCGATACCTTACATATGTCAAACAAAATGTGAGGTCAAGCCTTACATTTCAGGAGCGATTTTCGATGCGAGCGAAGTCTGAGGCCCAGCGCCGCGCCATGTACGCAGCGGCCGAGGGTCGAGGCGTGCTCGGCATCCCGAAGTCGGTCGGCGAAGAGTTCGTCGGCAAGGACAGCGCGGGGCAGGCGGCCTCGCTGATGTTGGTCGCGCCCGATGGCGATGTCCTGGTGCTCCGTCGCTCGTCGACCGATACCAACTGGCCCGGCCATTGGTGCTGGCCTGGTGGCAAGTCGGATGAAGGCGAAGACGCCGAGACGACGGCAGCGCGCGAGACCACCGAGGAGATCGGCACGCTGCCGTCTGGCGCGCGCCAGCTCGTCGACACGCGCGGCACGCCGAATGGCTGGGTGCATCACACCTTCGCTCAGGCCGTCGAGACGAAATTCGCGCCGGTGCTGACCGACGAGCATTCCGGCTATGCCTGGGCTCCCCTGCGCTCGCTGCCCGAGCCGCTGCATCCGGGCCTGCGCGACATGCTGGGCGAGCGGCTTGGCATCGCCGCCGACATGTCGCCCGAGGCATGGGACTCGCTGCGCTCTAACTTCGTGAAGTGCGCGCGGGGCGAAGACATCGAGATCGAGGGCGCCTGCCCGATTTGCGGCGGCACCGGCGAAGTCGCCGGACCTGGGATCCTGTGCGACGAATGCCGCGGCACGGGAGCGGTAGCGCAGGCCAACGACGCGCTCGCCATGGATCGCAACAGCGTGCGCTCGTTCGACCAGGACGGTCATCTGCGCGTCGAGATGACGCCGATCTCGAAGGCCAACGTCTGCCCCTACTATGGCCGCGAAATCCCGGACTTCGAGGCGCTAGGGCTCAATCCCGAGCGCATCTATCGCCTCTACCGCGATGCGGACGAGCTCGCGAAAGCAGCTCCGACCTTCGTCGGCAAGCCGCTCTTGCTCAAGCACATTCCGATCAGCGCCAAGGAGCACCCCCGCGAAGCCGTGGTCGGTGCGCTCGGCGATGCCGTCGAGTTCCATGCCCCGTATCTCATGGCGCCGCTCAGCATCTGGGACGGCGCTGCAATCGCGCTGATCGAATCCGATCGGCAGAAAGAACTTTCGAGCAGCTATCGCTACCGGGCCGACATGACGCCCGGCACGCTGGCTGGAGAATTCTACGACGGCGTGATGCGGGACATTTCCGCCAATCACGTTGCCTTGGTTGAGGAAGGCCGCGCCGGGCCTGATGTTGTTGTCGGCGACAGCAAAATGGAGATCATCACGATGAAGAAAACAGCACTGCTGTCGCGCATGGCGTCCGTCGCCCACGGCGCGATTCTTGCCCACGTCATGCCGAAACTCGCAGCCGATCAGAAGATCGACCTGCGCCCGGCGCTGGCCGGCATCACCGCCAAGAACTTCAAGGCCAAGCGGCCCGCGCTCGTCGAGGCGGTCGCGAAGGCCACCAAGGGCAAGCTCGCCGCCGATGCCAAGCTCGACGGCCTCGATGGGCTTCTGCTTGCACTCGACGAAGAGGCCGACGCTCAGGAAGCCATGGACGAGGACGACGACGAGGAGGCCAAGAAGAAGAAGGCCGCCGAGGACGTCGCCGAGGAGGAGAAGCGCAAGAAAGCCGCCGAGGACGCCGAAAAGGAAGACGAGGACGAGAAGAAGAAAAAAGCGGAAGATGACGACGAGGAGGACAAAGTCGACAAGAAGGCTATGGACGCGGCGATCGCCGCAGCTGTAGCGCAGGCCAAGACCGAGGTACGCGCTGAGATGTTGAAGTCGGCCGCCGAAATCCGCGCCGCCGAGGAGGCGGTTCGGCCCTATATCGGAAAGCTCGCCCTGGCTCACGACAGTGCTGATGCAGTCTATCGCACCGCGCTCACCTCGCTTGGCGTCAACATCGATGGCGTCCATCCCTCGGCGCTGCCGGCGATCCTCAAGGCGCAACCGCTGCCCGGCGCTGGAGCACCCCAGAAGCCGGTGGTCGCCATGGACGCTGCCGGGGTGAACTCGTTCTACGAGCTTTTCCCGGCCGCCAAGACCCACATCGTCAAGTCGCTCTAAGGCGAGCGGCTTCCCTTTCCAAGCCCGTCGAGCCGGCCAGCGAGCCGGCTCTTTTCATATTAGGAGATCGCCCATGTCTGGGTTTCAGACGCAGGTTGCCTACAATCCCGCCCCCGCTGTCGAGGGCGATTTCGCTTCCACCAATCCCCGCTCTACAGTCCTTGCCGCCGCTGGCGCGCTGGTCTGCGGCGCGCTAGGTGCTGTCATCGGCCGCTTCGCCTGGCTGAGTTATGTTGAAGCCGACAGCGACAATGCGCCGACCGTGGTCAACACCTTCGGCACCGGCCCAGTCGCAGGCTTCGTCCATCGCGAGCAGCAGGGCCTGATCGAGCAATACCTGCAGGAATCGACGATGCTGGTCCCGGCCGGCTTCCCCATCACCGTCTTCGATGGAGGCGATTTCTGGGTGAAGAACGCCGGCGCGACGCCTGCCCTGGTCGGCCAGAAGGTCTACGCCAACTATGCTGATGGCACGGCGACCGCTGCTCCGTCCGGCTCGCCGAATGGCGCGACCACTTCGGCCGGCTCCATCGCAGCCGAGACCAGCGGCTTCCTGGGCTCCATCGTCGGCAACGTGCTGACGGTCACCGCGCTCAATTCCGGCACGATCTACCCCGGCACAACGATCTCGGGCACCGACGTCGTCTCCGGCACCAAGATCGTACAGCAACTCACTGGCACCCCCGGCGGTGTGGGCACGTATGCAGTTAACATCCCCGACCAGGACGTCGACCCCGGTACAGTGATTTCCGGCACCTATGGCGTGTTCACGGCGGGCGGCACGATCGTCGGCGTCTTCGGCGTCGGCGACACGCTGACCGGCGCTGGCATCACCGCCGTCACCACTATCACCCAGCAGCTCACTGGCCCAGCCGGTGGCGCTGGCACCTATGCGGTCGATGTCAACACCATAGTCAACGCTGCGGCGCTCACCGCGGCCACCAATGTCGAGACCAAGTGGACCGTGCGTTCCTTCGCGCAGCCCGGCGAGCTGATGAAGGTCAGCTCTTGGCCTCAGGGCTAAACCCGCCCGTCAATCTCGAAACCATGCGCCGCAAGTCGGCGATCTGTGAGGATAACCACCATGAAATTTCACCACTTCGATCAGGCCGCTGCGGCGTGGGCTCAGCATCGCTCGATGTTCGAGCAGGCCGGTATCTACCTTCCCGATGCACGCGCCTACATCGTCGAGGCGTTCCGCACCAATCACCTCGCGATGGATGCACAGCCTCAGCTAGCGACAGCACCGAACGCCGGCATCCCGGCGTTCCTCACCACGCTTGTGGATCCTGAGGTCTACCGCATCCTTTTCGCCCCAACCAAAGCTGCCGAAATCTTCGGCGAGATCCGCAAGGGTACCTGGATTGACCAGACCGCAATGTTCCCCGTCGTTGAGCAGACCGGCGAAGTCTCGAGCTATGGCGACTACAACGACAACGGCCGAGCCGGCGCCAACATGAACTGGCCGCAGCGCCAGTCTTATCTTTTCCAGACGATTTCCGAATATGGCGAGCTAGAGATCGAGCGCGCCGGCCTTGGGCGCGTCAATTGGGTCGGCGAGGTGGATGGCGCCGGCGTCACCGTGCTCGCACGATTCCTCAACACGACCTACTTCAAGGGCGTGCAGGGCTTGCAGAACTATGGGCTTCTCAACGACCCGAACCTGGCGGCTCCGATCACCCCGGCGCCGAAGGCCTACGGCGGCGTGAAATGGATCAACAACGGCCAGATCGTCGCCACCGCGAATGAGATCTATTCCGACCTCCAGTCACTGTGGCTGCAGCTCGTTACCCAGACAGCCGGCCTGGTCGACCAGAACACCAAGATGACACTGGCCATGTCGCCGGAATCGCAGCTTGCCATGACCGCGACCAACTCGTTCAACGTCAATGTCGAGGACCTGCTCAAGAAAAACTTCCCGAACCTTCGCGTCGTTTCAGCGGTGCAATATAGGGCGGAGACAGCGATCAACCCGACGGGCATCTCAGCCGGCAACGTGGTTCAGTTCATTGCCGACGGCATCGATGGTCAGCCGACCGGCTATTGTGCGTTCAACGAAAAGCTCCGCGCTCATCCAATCGTGCGCGCGCTCTCCTCGTGGAAAAAGAAAATGTCAAGCGGCACCTGGGGCGCGATCATTCGCCAGCCGATGGGCATTTCGCAGATGGTGGGCGTTTAGATGGCGTAGAGATAGTATTGCGCGCCCCAATACGAGCCGCATTCATGCATTGGTTTGGGGCTGGGACGAAGGAGGCTTGCGCCGAAGGCGTTCCAGATAGGCGACTCGCTCCCGCTGCACGGCTTCAAGGATTGCAGGAACACTACAGAGTCATACGGCAACAACGTACGCCCTTGTGCCGCAAGTCTGCTCACCAGTTCTTGTTGGCGGGCAATGATTTGCTCGCCTTCAAGGTCTCTGCCATCTCGACTGGTGTTTCCGTCGGCATAGCACCTATCGGCGCTTGATCTCCGCACCGTGGGCGATCAATCCTGCCTCGTCCGGTGGTTCCAGCCTGAAAGCGCCGAGCAGAATTGAAGCTAACCATTCCCTCTCAGCAGCATGTGCGTTAGCCGCGAGAACCTTTTTCAAGACGCGTTCCATCATGGCCATATCATCTGGTCCGATGATTCCCTGGGATTAAGACCGCTGCCGGCTCCGCAGCTTGTCCTTTACCTGCTTGCCGGCTGGCGCGGGGGCTTTGCCTGCGCCATGCGGTGCTGGCTTGGGGCTCGACGCTGCAGTGGCGCAAGGCCGTTTACGGATAACGAGTGGCCAGTGTCTCATCCAAAATGAATGATGCTTGAAACATCATGATATTTGTATTATCCATTGATACCGCAGACTCAGACAAAGGTTCTGGCCGATGATCACTGCTGCGCAGATGCGCGCCGCGAGGGCGTTGGCCGGTATCGACCAGCGAACTCTTGCCGAGCGCGCCGGAGTTTCGCTTCCGACGATACAGCGCATGGAGGCGAGCGAGGGTGTCGTGCGAGGCGTTGTCGACACGTTGATGAAGGTCATCCAGGCCCTTGACGAGGTTGGGGTGGAATTGATCGGCGAGAACCAGACCAGCGAGCGCGGCGGCAGGGGCGTACGCCTCAAGGCCACCGTGGCGCAGAACCCGCAAGGCTGAGCCGCAACCGCATCCGCCCCGGAAACCCTTGCCGGTTTCGGGCAGCGCAATGCGGGGTCGCAACAGTTATCGCGACGGCGACCGCCGACATGCAGCCGACGATCCCGCCGCCCTTGGAGCGGAATATGGTCATGGATCAGGCTCGGCCTGCAATTCACCATCAAGCACGGCCGACATTCGCCGAGCTGTTCACACCAAAGCTGGTGACGGTGCTGCGCGAGGGCTACCACCTCAAGCAGCTGAGGGCGGATGTGATCGCCGGCCTGACAGTCGCCATCGTGGCGCTGCCGCTGTCGATGGCGATCGCGATCGCCTCGCATGTGGAGCCCGAGCGCGGACTGTTTACGGCGATCATCGGCGGTTTCATCGTCGGCGCGCTTGGCGGCAGCAGGTTCCAGATCGGCGGACCGGCCGGCGCCTTCATCGTGGTCGTGGCCTCCGCTGTCGATCATCACGGCGTTGACGGACTCATCCTGGCAATGCTCATGGCCGGCGTCTTCCTGCTCGCGGCCGGTTATCTGAGGCTCGGCGCCTATGTGAAATTCATTCCCTATCCGGTGACCGTTGGTTTCACCGCAGGCATTGCCGTAATCATCCTGTCCAGCCAGTTGCATGACCTGTTCGGCCTGACTCTGCCGGGGAAGGAGCCCGGCGACCTGTTGCCCAGGCTTATCGCGCTTGGCAAGGCGGCCGGAACGGTAAATCCAGCGGCCATTGCCGTCGCCACGCTGACGATAGGGATCATCGTGGGCATGAAGCGCTGGCGGCCTTCATGGCCGGGCCTCCTGGTCGCGGTGGCGGCGGCCTCGCTCGCCACGACGCTTCTCGGCCTTCCCGTCGAAACGATCGGCACCCAGTTCGGCGGCATTCCGCGGATCTTGCCCGACCCGACTCTGCCGGCCTTCGACGCGCATAAGCTCGTCTCTGCAGTACCCGACGCAATTTCCTTTGCCCTGCTCGGAGCAATCGAATCGCTGCTGTCGGCCGTGGTCGCGGACGGCATGACGGGCCGACGGCACCGCTCCAACTGCGAACTGGTGGCGCAGGGCATCGCCAATATCGGCTCGGCGCTGTTCGGCGGGATCTGCGTGACCGGACTGATCGCGCGCACGGCGACCAACATCCGCGCGGGCGCGCATGGACCGTTGTCGGGGATATTCCATTCCGCCTTCCTGCTGCTGTTCATGGTGGCGGCTGCCCCGCTTGCCAGCTACATCCCGCTGGCGGCGCTCGCCGGGGTGCTGGCCACCGTGGCCTGGAACATGGTGGAGAAGCCCGCCTTCCTGGCGCTGATCCGATCGTCCTGGGGCGATGCCCTGGTGCTGCTGGTAACCTTCGGACTTGTCATCTTCCGCGACCTCACCACCGGCATCGTGATCGGTTTTGCGCTGGGCGCCTTGCTGTTCATCGGTAGGATGGCACGTTCGGTCGAGGTAGAAGCGCATGTCCCGCCGGTGACGGACGACCGCGCCGATGATGAGAACGGCGGCCGCCTCGCCTACGATCTTGGCTCAGCCACGGATCCCGACACCGTCATCTATCGCATATCCGGTGCTTTCTTCTTCGGCGCGGCGGCAACGGTCGCCACGGTGCTCGACCGCATCGCGGACCAGAGCAAGAACTTCATACTCGACTGCTCGGCAGTGCCTTTTCTCGATTCGACCGCGGCAAACGTGATTGAAAGCACCGTGCACAAGGCAGGGCGGGCCGGAGGACGCTTCATCATCGCGGGCGCCTCGTCGCAGGTGAGGCGCACATTGATAAGCCATGGCGTCAAGCGGCCGCTGGTGACCTATGCCGCCTCGATCCGTGACGCGCGGGCGCAGCTGGACAAAAAAGCGGAGACTGCGTAGGCGCCCTGCTCACACCGGTGCTTCGATCGGCTCGGCTAGCTTCGGCGCGCGCGGCGATCAGGCATCAGGCGACGGAAGGCTTTGGCGCATGAGGTCGGGACTCTGACTAAACCGGACTGAGGTGGGTAGCGAGCGGTCGAGCCGTCCCAACTCTTCTATGCCCGAGGCGCAAACAGCGCCCGATCATCACCGAGACGAACTCTCCGGCAATCGGCGATTGGATTCGGCGAGGGGCACCATCATCTTCGCGGATGCTCTGAGAGAAACAGCCGCCCCACGGCTGTGAGCTGGGTTCGATCCCAGCATCCGCTCCACCGACGCCATCGGCGACGGCCACCGCCTTTCCACCAACCGGAGTAAATCAATGTCCACGACTGTCACTGTTGCCTGCAAGCTTCCGCATGGCCTCGTCCTGCGCCTTCACGAGATGGTCGAGCAGAACGAACCGACGGCCGGCGGCAGCTTCCGCAAGGTGAAACGCGCCCAGGTGATCGGCCAGCCGGTCGTCCTCAAAGGCTATCTGCGCCGCTTCGACCGACGCAAGGAGCCCGCCCCGATGGCGCAGGACAGCAGCTATGCCCTGACACATGGCGTCGATGCCGATTTCTTCAAGAAGTGGCTCGAGCAGAACAAGGACCTCGACGCGGTCAGGAACAACCTCGTCTGGGCGCATACCGAGACTGACATGGTCGAGGGCTTCATCAAGGAGCATGAGGCGCAGAAGTCGGGCCTCGAGCCGATCGATCCGAACAACCTGCCGCGCGGCATCCAGCCCTACAAGGCGGACGCGGCGGCTTAAAACCACAACGCCCGGGGAGGTCTGCCATGGGCGTCATCGTCGCTTTCAGCTTCGCGAACTTCGTGGCCATCTACCCGCAGTTCGCGATGCTGAGCCAGCCGCAGGTCCTCCAGGGCGCGCTGCCCGTCGCGCAGCTCTATTGCCGTAACGATGGCGGAGGCCCTGTGAGCAATACCGAGACCCAGACGACGCTGCTCAACCTCATGGTCGCCCACATCTGCCAGCTCATGTACGGCGCCAACGGTCAGGCGCCGGCCGGGATCGTGGGACGCGTCTCGAATGCTGCCGAGGGCAGCGTGTCGGTGCAGGCCGACTTCCCCGTGACGCCAAACAACGCCTGGTTCATGCAAACCCCATTCGGCGCGGCCTTCTGGCAGGCCACTGCCGCCTACCGGACCATGCGCTACATGCCCGGGCCGCGCCGCGCCTTCAACCCGTGGCTCAATCAGTAAAGGACATCGTCCATGGACCTCCTCCAGCAATTGCAGCGCGAGTTCCGCGCCTTCCGCAAGCACGCGGAAGATCGCATCCAGACCCTTGAGCGCAGCCTGCGCCTCGCTTCCCCGGCACCGCTTGTGGATGCGCCGGAGACGCCCGCCACCTCCACGGCGGCCGCAGATGGTGCGGCAGGGGCGACCGGCGCGACGGGCGCGACTGGCGCGACTGGCGCGACTGGGACAATTGGTGCCACTGGTGCCACCGGCGCCACCGGCGCGGCCGTCGACAGCGGAGCGACCGGCGCCGCGCCCGAGGTCGCCGCAACTGGTGCCACCGGAGCTACCGGCCCCGCCGATTCCGCCGTTGACGCGAAGGGCAAGGCAAAGGCGAAAACCGCCGATCAGCCCGGCGACCAGAGCGCACCCAGCGCGTAAAGCGATGGTGAAGCTCTCCGGCGGCGACAAGCTCGCCGCGAAGCTGGCCGAGATCGCGAAGAACCTCCAGAATGCCGTTTCGGTCGAGGTCGGCTTCCTGGAGGGCGCGACCTATCCCGACGGCACTTCCGTCCCGCTGGTTGCGGCGCTGAATGAATTTGGCACCCGCGACACGCCGCCCCGCCCGTTCTTCCGGGGCATGATCGACGACAAGAGCCCCGAATGGCCCGACGCCGTGGGCAATCTCCTGGTCGCGAACGGCTACGACGCCGAAAAGACGCTGGGCCAGACGGGCGAGGCCATCAAGGGCCAGCTGCAGGCGGCGATCACCGCCTATGACGGCCCGCCGCTGCAGCCCGCCACCATCGCCCGCAAGGGCAACGACAAGCAGCTCGTCGACACCGGCCACATGCTGGCGTCGGTCGACTATGCCGTCAAGAAATCCTGAACCCGGAGACCACTACGATGAGGGCCATCCTTTTCTCGAGCAACGTCGGCGACATTCCTGCCGACCTGGCATTCAAGAACAATTTCTCGGCCGTGACCGATCCGGCCGCCACCGACGACTCGAGCGAGGGTTATCAGGTCGGCTCGGCCTGGGTGAACACCGCGACCGACACTGCCTTTGTCTGCGTCGACGCGACCCCTGGCGCTGCCATCTGGACCGCCACGGCGCAGGTCGGCAGCACGCAGGGCGATCCGGCGGCGCACACCGTCTCCGGCACGCTTACGCCCGCCGATTTGCTCGCCCGCATCATCACCATCGACCAGGGTGGCGGCGCGGCCTCCGTGCAGCAGCTCCCGACCGGTGCCGACCTCCAGGCGGCGCTGCCGGCCGACTTCCAGGTCAACGACTCCTTCGATGTCTCGGTGATCAACACCTCCATCGTCGATGCCGAGGATGCGACCATCACCACCAATGCCGGCATGACGCTGGTCGGTTCGATGGACTTCCCGGCGCATAGCAGCCCCACGATCCCGTCTAGCGGCATCCTGCGCTTCCGCAACACGGGCGCCGGCACCTTCACGGTCTACCGCGTCGGCTGATCGACCATGAACCTGCACGGGATCGTCTCGGCGGCGATCGGCACGGTGAACCCGTTCGTGACCGCCACGCTGAGACGGTCCAGCGGCTACACCACGGCGGCTGACGGCACGCGCACCCCGAGCTTTGTGGACGTCCCTGGCGTCCCTCTGCAGGCGCAGGCGCTGAGCTACAACGACCTGCAGCTGCTCGACGGTCTCAACATTCAGGGCGTGCGCCGCGCCGTGTACCTGAACGGTTCCGCGCTCGGCGTGGTGCGCGAGCTGCAAGCCGGCGGCGATCTTTTCGTCTTCCCTGCCGGTACCTTCCCGGAAGGCAACACCTGGCTCGTGGCACACGTGCTCGAGTCCTGGCCCGACTGGTGCAAGTGCGCCTTGACCCTACAAATGGATGGAGCCTGAAATGGCAAACGGAACCTTCATGGTACCATGCCCCGCCGGCCAGTGGACTAAGGTCGCCGACGGCGCCAACTATTCATCGGCGCTGTTGCAGGTGACCAGCGTAGGCGGCGTGATGGCAGCGATCGCCGACAGCCAGCCGGCGGCGGATGCCTCGAATTGGGTCCTGCTCTCCCAGAGCTTCGTTCCGTTCCCGCTCGCGGCCGGCGACCAGGTGTGGTGCCAGCCGATCGGCGCCGGCGAAGCCATGGTGCGCGGGATCGGCACCGGCGTCTGATGAGCGCCCCGGCCCCCAGCCAGTCAGGCATCCAGACGGTCCTGCGATGCTTTCTGCTGCAATACCTGCCTGCCGGCGTCGAGGTGATCTCGGCGCAAGACAACCGCGTCCCGGAGCCGGCCGGCGATTTCGTCACCATGACGGTGAGCCGCCGCGGTCGCCTCTCAACGAACGTCGACACCTATCAAGACTGCGCCTTTGAGGCCTCGATCGCCGATTCGGTGATGACCGTCACTCAGGTCTCGTTCGGCACGCTCCTGGTGGGGGCGACCGTCTTCGGAACGCCGGTGGCCGCCGGCACGCTGATCAGCGCGCAGACCGATGGCACGCCGCGCGGCGTCGGAACCTACACGGTCACGCCGGCGCAGACCGTGGCGGCGCAGTTCCTGTCGAGCGGTGCCGAGACCATCGTGCAGCCAACCGACGTCGTCATCCAGCTCGACGTGCATAGCGCCTCGGATGGCAGCGCTTCCGACATGGCGCAGACGATCACCACCCTGATCCGCGATGAGCGGGCGACACGGTACTTCGCCGATGCCGGCATCGATAGCGCGCCCCTCTATGCCGACGAGCCCAAGCAGGTGCCGTTCTTCAACGGCGAGCAGCAATACGAGACCCGCTACGTCGTCGACGTGCATCTGCAGGCCAACCAGGCAATCGGCCTGCCACAGCAATTCGCCGACCAAGCCGCGATCGACGTCGTCAACGTCGAGGCGACTTTCCCGGCCTGACCCCTCCAACAGAAAGGACTTGGTCCATGACGACCATCCCGGCCTCGCAGCTTGTGAACGTCATTCCGAACGTTCTCAACGCGGGCGGCAACGCGCTCGTGATGAACGGCCTCGTGCTGACCCAAAACACCCGCGTCCCGATCGGGCAGGTGCTCTCGTTTCCGAACGACGGTGTGTCGGTGGCGAACTTCTTCGGCCCGTCCTCGGAAGAGGCCGAGATCGCGGCGGTTTATTTCAACGGCTTCAACAACTCGACCCAGAAGCCGGCCACGATCCTGTTCGCGCAGTATGCGTCCGCGTCGGTCGCGGCCTATCTGCAAGGCGGAAAGGCCGACCAGCTCTCGCTGGCGCAACTCCAGGCTTTGAGCGGCACGCTCAGCGTCAACGTCGACGGCTATGTGCGCACCGCGAACGCGATCGATCTGTCGAGCGCGAACAGCTTCTCGGCCGCCGCGGCGCTGATACAGACCGACCTGAACTCCGCTCCTCCGCAGGCGGCCGCCGTGACGGGCACCATCGCCCCCGCGACGGCAGCCGTGACCGCCTCCATTGCCGGCAACGTCATGTATGTGACCGGCGGGACGTCGGGCGTTCTTGTCGCCGGCGCGGCGCTCTCCGGCGCTGGCGTCTCGGCCGGCACGCAGATCACCGACCAGCTGTCGGGAACGCCCGGCGGCATCGGCGAATACGCGGTGTCGATCGAGCAGGTGGTCGCCAGCACTGCGGTTTCGGCAACCTATGGCACTCTCACGGTCACTGCGCTCGCAAGCGGCACCCTGGCGATCGGCCAGACGATTGCCGGTGCAGGGGTGACGGCCGGCACGCGCATCGTGCAGCTTGGTACCGGTGAAGGCCTTACGGGTACATACTTCGTCGACGAGACCCAAACGGTGGCGAGCGGCGCAATCACGGCGTCGGCCACGGCGCTGGACGTCACCTATGACTCCGTCTCCGGCGGCTTCGTCATCACCTCGGCCGTTGTCGGTGCGGCGTCGTCCGCCGCCTTCTCCACCGGCTCGGTCGCGGCTGGCCTCTTCCTGACGCAGGCGACCGGCGCGACGCTCTCTCAGGGCGCCGATGGAACGACGCCAGCCGCCTTCATGGCTGCGATCACCCAGCTCACCCAGAATTGGGCGACGTTCATGACGATCTTCGACCCCGATGGCGGCTCGGGCAGTGCGCAGAAGCAGGCCTTTGCCGAATGGGTCAACAACACCAACAAGCGCTATGCCTACATCGCCTGGGACACGGACATCACGCCCACCGAAGGCAACGATGCGACGTCGAGCTTCGGCAACATCATCTCGAGCGCCAATCTCGACGGCACCTGCGCCATCTACCATCCCGCCGGCGGCATCACGACGCCCGCGCAGATCGCGGCCTTCATCTGCGGCGCGGCGGCCTCGATCGACTTCCAGCAGACCAACGGCCGCATCACCTTCGCATTCCGGGGGCAGGATGGCCTGGTGGCAGGCGTCACCACCGCGACTGTGGCGAGCAACCTCATCGCCAACGGCTATAATTTCTACGGCGCCTACGCGACGGCCGCGCAGCAGTTCCTGGAGTTCCAGAACGGCACGGTGTCGGGCGAGTTCGAATGGCTGGACAGCTACATCAACCAGATTTGGCTGAACAACCAGCTCCAGCTTTCCCTCATGGAGCTGCTCCAGAACATCAATTCGGTGCCCTACAACGCGGCTGGCTATGAGCTGATCAAGGCGGCCTGCCTCGACCCGATCAACCAGGCCCTGAATTTCGGTGCCATCCGCGCCGGCGTGACGCTGTCGGCGCTTCAGATCGCGCAGATCAACTCGGCCGCCGGCGTCAAGGCCAGCGACACCCTCCAGCTGCAAGGCTGGTATCTCCAGGTCAAGGACGCCACCCCGCAGGTGCGCCAGGCCCGCCAGAGCCCGCCGATCAACTTCTGGTACATGGACGGCGAGTCCGTGCAGCAGATCGAGCTGACCTCGACCCTCGTCCAGTAAGCGGCAACCCGGTTCGAGCACCTTTGCGAGAAGAAGGACGCCGTTGTGCCTAAGCTGCGAAGCGGGTCTAGCTGGCGATCATCATCGCTTGTAACTGTTGCCGATCGTCTTTGGACCACTGCCTAGGGTCTTCCCCATGCGCGGACTTGGCATGAAGCTCGACGTGCTTCATGACCTCTTCTGCGGTTTCTGCCGTAAAGCTCCCCGGACAGGCTTCCATTCCCGGATAGTCCTTGCACCGATATGTGTAGGCCATCGCTGCCTCCATTTTAGGAACACCTAATATGGAGCGACCGAGCGCGGGCTTTGTCAACCGGCCCCGTAGAATTCAAACACCAGACACGACCCTTCAAGGAGCCAGACCATGTCGACCCTCACCGCCGCGAACGCGGTCATTACCCTTGCCGTGCCGAACCTCTTTCCGACGCCGGTTCAACTGCAGGGCTTCGCCACCGACAACATCTACGACATGGACAGTGTCGACCAGGTGGAGACCGCCATGGGCGTCGACGGCATCCTGTCGGGCGGCTTCGTCTACAACCCGATCAACCAGACGTTCGTGTTGCAGGCCGATTCCCCGTCGATCGCCTTCTTCGAAACCTGGGCCGCGACGCAGGTCCAGGCCAAGGACGTCTACACGGGCAACGGCTCGACGACGCTGCCGTCGCTCGGGCGCTCCTACATCTCCACCAAGGGCTTCCTAGTGAGCCTTCCGCCGATGCCGGCGGCGGCCAAGATCCTGCAGCCGCGCCGTTTCGCGATCCGCTGGCAGAGTGTTCAAGGCGTCCCGAACTGAGGTAATCCATGCGTAAAGAGATCGACGTCACGATCGCCGATGACGGCCGTGACCAGGGCAAGACCTTTCACATCCGCGAGATGCCGGCGACGCGCGCGGAGAAATGGGCGATGCGCGCGCTGCTCGCCGTGGCGCGCTCCGGCGTCGAACTCCCCGACGACTTCGCCGGCATGGGCATGCAGGGCATCGCCATTGTCGGCATCCGGGCAATCACCAAGATCGCTTTCGAGGATGCCGAGCCGCTGCTCGACGAGATGATGGAATGCGTCGGCATCAAACCCGACCCCCGTAACCCCGCCATCCAGCGCCCGCTGATCGAGGGCGACGTCGAGGAGATCGCGACGCTGATCCAACTGCGGCAGGAGGTGATCAACCTTCACGTCGGTTTTTTTACAGCCGGCGGCCAGTCGAAATCGATCTCGACACAGTCGCCGGCGTCCACCTCCTCGAATACGGCAATGTCTCCCGAGCCATCGGTCAGGTTCTCTCAAAGGGCAAAACCTCGCTCCGCGAGCTAGACGAGTGGCTGTCGATCGAGGACGTCCACGACCTTCTCGAAGTGGCGATGGTCGACGCCCACAACCTGATGCTGCTGAGGAAAAGGGACGAGCATGCCAACGGTCATTGACAGCCTGATCGTCACGCTCGGCCTCAATCCCAAGGACTTTACCGATCAGCAGAAAAAGACGTCGGAGAGCTGGCTCAAGACCGTCAACGCTTTCCGCAAGGGCGGCAAGGACGTCGAGGAAAGTTCGAAGAAGGCCGCCGAGACCGTCAACCTCATCACGCGGCGCGTGCTCGAACTCTTTGCGGTCATCACGGGCAGCCAGGCGCTCAGCGAGTTTGTGCGCAAGCTCACCAATGCTGACGCCTCGCTTGGCCGCTTCGCCTCGAGTCTCGGTGAATCGCCCCAGCGCATCGCGGCCTGGGAGAATGCGGCCGAGCGGTTCGGCGGCTCGGCCCATGCCACCGCGTCGACCTTGGAGCGCGTCAACAAGCAGCTCTACAACCTCAACAAGAATGGTGAGGCGCTGCCTCGCGAGTTCTCGCAGTTGCAGGCCTGGACCGGCATGCGGATCGACCCCAACCATGGGCTCGATCGCTACCTTTCCGATGTCGCCGCGGCTTTGCAGAGGTTGCACCAGATCGACGCCGGCGCGGCTCACAATGTCGCGCAGGCGCTGGGAATCGACCCGGCGACCGAGCAGCTCATGTACAAGAAGGGCTCAGGCATCGACGTCTATCTCGGGAAACTGGAGAAGAGCCTTTCGCCCAGCAATCAGGCGATCGAGGCGGCGCAAAAGCTCCAGGCTAGCTGGAACGAATTGCTCCAGCACATCATCGCGCTCGCCAACGCCATTTATGACAAGCTCGGCCCGGTCGTGGTCGACGCGGCCGACAGGATGACGACCTGGATCGAAAAGAACCAGGACTGGATCCGGACCGGCATTGTCGACGCGGTGAAGAAATTCATCGACTGGCTCGAAAAGATCGACTGGAACGCCGTCGAGACCGGCATGCAAAATTTCGCGCACGGCGCGAAAGAGGTTGTCGACGGGGTCGGCGGCATCGTCCATGCCACCGAGATCCTGTTCGGCCTGTGGCTCGGCGCGAAGTTTCTGCGCGTTCTCGCCAATATGCGCATGCTCGCTGCGGGAGGTGCCGGCGGCGTCGCCGCTGGCGGTGCTCGTGCGGGCCTGGGCTTTCTCGGCACCATCTCAACGGGCGTTGGAATGCTTCTTGCCGGCGCGGCCGCCGTCAAATGGGGCGGCGCGCATGTGCGCCACGACCTCGACAACCGCGACCATGGCAGCATAGGCAATTGGGTCATGGCTCATCTGCGCAAGGCGCCGGGAAGCCATCCCGGCAAGGATGCCGACGACAAGATCGCCGTCGACGGCAAGCCGATCTCGAGGAGCAATCCCGTACCGGTCACGATGGCCGAGCAGAGCAACTCGGGCGGCGGGTTCTGGAGCAATCTCCTCAGCGGAATCGGCGCCGCGTTCGGCGGCGGCGGCGGTTCCTCCTCTAAGCTCGGCGGGCTCGTCGGCGGCATTGTGGGCAGCACCGGTCCTAGCGGCCCGCAGCGGGCCTCTGGTGGCACGCGAGGCTGGTGGACGCCCGAGCGGCAGTCGCAGGCCTACCAGACCCTCACGGCCGGCGGCCTGTCGGATGCGGGCGCGCGCGGCCTTATCTCGCGCTGGATGAATGTCGAGGCGGCCGGCGGCCCTTCGACCGTCAACAGCATCGGCGCGTCTGGTGTGGCGCAATGGCTGGGTTCGCGTAAGGCGCGCCTCATGGCCTTCGCCAAGGCGCGCGGCAAAGACTGGAACGATGCCGAGACGCAGTATCAGTTCGTCCTGTCCGAACTGAACGGCTCCGAGAGCCGGGCCGGGAGCATGCTGCGCAACGCCAAGACCGACGCGCAGGGCGCGACCGGTGCATCGATGTTCGAGCGCGCTGAGGGCTACAATGCCTGGAGCGGCATGGACTCCTTCACCGGTAAAATCTATCGGGGCATGAAGGCCATCAACACTGGCGCTGCCTCGGCGGCGCTGTCGAACATCTCGAGCACGCACACCGCCACGACCTCGAACAGCTCGGTGGAGGCCCACATCGGCAAGGTCGAAGTTCACAGCCAGGCCACCGATGCCAACGGCGTTGCGGCCGACATCAACGACGCGCTCAGCCGCCGTCTGTTCACCGCGCAGGCAAATAGTGGATTGGCGTGATGGCCGGCATTCTTGAACTTCTGACGCAGGACACCTTCGGATTGCTGTCGAGCGCCTTCGGCCTGCAGCCATGGGGCATCTACTTCGGCGGAGTGCCGGTGATCATCGCCGACAACATCGTGGAGGTGCAGTATCGCCAGCAATGGTCGATCTCTGACTTCCCGGTCGAACAGGGGGCCTTCCAGAGCTACGACAAGGTTCAGATACCCTATGATGCTCGGCTGCGCTTCACCGCCGGCGGATCGGCCGCAAACCGCGCCGCGATGCTGGCGTCGATCGGGGCCGTCGCCGGCGACACCAACCTCTATGACGTGGTGACGCCGGAGGCTGTCTACCTCTCCTGCAACATCACCCACTACGACTACAGCCGGCGCTCGAATGAGGGGATGGGGCTTCTCTCGGTCGATATCTGGCTGATCGAAGTGCGGCAGGCCGTCAGCGCCGCCATGTCGAACACCCAGGATCCGAGCGGCGCTTCTCAGGTCAACGGCGGCACTGTGCAGACCGCGCCGGCGAGCAGCGCGCAGCTCGAGCAATTCAAGACATCGTCTGGCCTGCCAGCCGGGGGCTTCTGATGGTCATCATTCCTCTGCAGGCGGTGCCGAACCAGGCGGTCGGCGTGACGCTGGACGGGCAGGTCTCGCAGATCAGCCTCTATCAGAAGAACACGGGCCTGTTTGTCGACCTCTATGTCGACAACGTGCTCGTGATCGGCGGCGTGATCTGCCAGAACCTCAACCGGATCGTCCGGTCGCTTTACCTTGGCTTCTCCGGCGATCTGCTCTTCATCGACAACCAGGGCGACACCGACCCGTACTATACCGGGCTCGGCACGCGCTACAGCCTCGCCTATGTGTCGGCGAGCGAGCTCCCGGCGGGCGTCGGCTGATCACTTGCAGTGCTTGAACCGGTCGCCGGCAAAGCAGGTGTGCAGTTCTTTCAGCTGCGCCGCTACCGCCTCGCGCTGATGGCACGCCTTGATGGTGTCGGGATCATCGCCCGAGCCGCCGCGGCACTGCTCATTCAGGTCGAGATAAGTCTTTTCGAGCGCGGCCTTGTTCGGCTTCGCCAGCGCCGGCGCGACGGTGAAAAGCAGAAGGGCGGCGCTCGCGGCGGCAAGGACTTTCGGCATGGGCGTGACTTTCTTCATGTGAGGCGGTGATCGAGATGGCGTTTAGCCAGAAGCGAATTTCCGTCGAGTTCGAGCTGGCAAACGGTCAGTTTGAAGGCGGCGGCAACACCGCGGAGGTATTCGGGCTGCGCGTCGCCTGCAACATCGTCAACGCCGGGCAAGGCTCGGGGCAAGCGGAAATTTCGATCTGGGGCCTGCCGCTGGCTCTGATGAACCAGCTATCCACCGTCGGTTCACAGTATCTTCAGATGTACAAGAACGGCATTTCGGTGCTCGCTGGAGATGACGAGACCGGCCAGAACGTCGTGTGGACCGGCACCATCGTTTACGCCTATGTCGACGCGCAGGCGATGCCAGACGTGTGCTTCCGGATCAGCTCGCTCCCGGGCGTCTTCCATGCCGCAAAGCCGATCCCGCCGCTGAGCATCGAGGGCTCCGGCGACGCCTCGCAGATGATGAAATCTCTCGCGGGGCAGATGGGCCTGGCGTTCGAAGACGCCGGCGTCAAGGTCAAGTTCGCCAACCCCTACTATCCGGGCACGGCGTGGACGCAGATGCTGGCGATCGCGCGCGACGGCGGCTTCGACGTCGGCATCGATCGCGGCACGATGGTCATCACGCCGCCCGGCAACGCGCGAAACAGTGACACGGTGCTGATTTCGAAAGACACCGGCATGGTCGGCTACCCGTTCTTCCAGCAGGCCTTCGTGCTGGTCCGCGCGCTCTACAATCCGGCGGTGAAGTATCAGGGCAAGGTGCAGATCCAGAGCGACCTGACGCCGGCCAACGGCACATGGAAGGTCAACCGCCTCGAGTATCAGTTGGAGGCAATGATGCCCCACGGAAAGTGGTTCATGCTCCTCGAATGCATCGCCGTTGATGCCTCGGCGCCGGCATGAGCGGCCAAGGCTATTTCGGTCAGCAGACCACATCTGACGACACCGCCGAGATCAACCGGCTGCGCTTCCTCATTCGCCAGGAGCTGGCGCAGGCGCGCACGGGCATCCCCGTCAAGGTCGTCGCGGTGCATGGTGGCGGCGTCGGCGCGCCGCCCACGGTGGATGTGATGCCGCTGATCAATCAGACGGACGGGCAAGGCAACCAGACGCCCCACGGCGTCATCTACGGCATCGCCACGATGCGCAACCAGGGCGGCACCAACGGCATCATCAACGATCCGAAGGTCGGCGACATCGGCCACATGACGATCTCGGACCGCGACATCTCGGCGCTGAAAGCCAACGGCGGAGCGCAGTCAAACCCGGGCAGCTTCCGGCGCGGCAACATGTCGGACGGCATCTATCAGGGGGCCATCGCCAATCCGGCCAACCAGGACCAGGCCGTCCAGTTCACCGAGGGCGGAATCAAGCTCTTCGACAAGAACGGGCAGATCATCGAGTTCGCGGCCGGCTCCATCACCATCACCACCGCGCAGCTGCGGGTGACGGGCGACGTCATCGCCGGCGCCGGTGGCGAGAACATCAGCGTGCTCAACCATCTTCACACCAACGTCCAGCCCGGCGGCGGCACGTCAGGCCCACCGGAGCCCGGAACATGAAGACGCTCCTTCTCGACACCGACACCTGGGACTTAGTGGCGGACGCGTCGGGCAACATCGCTGTCGCCGACGAGCCCTACGCACTGGCGCAGGACGCGGCGAGCGCGATCAGGCTGTTCGCGGGCGAGCTCTACTACGACACCACGCAGGGCATTCCCTACTTCGACCAGATCCTGGGCAAGGCGCCGCCGGTCTCGCTCATGAAGGCGTACTTCAATCGTGCCGCCTTGACGGTGCCCGGCGTGGTCTCGGCGCAGACCTTCATCCAGTCCTGGACCGATCGGACTGTCACCGGCCAGGTGCAGGTGACGGACGCGGCCGGCAACACCACCGCAGCGAGCTTCTAGCACATGGTCGACACCACCAACGTTCCCCCGCCGCAATGGACGGACACGGGGTTCCTGATCCCGTCGGGCGCGGAGGTGCTGGCGGGCGTGACCGAGGACATCAACGGCGCGTTCGGCGGCGTCCTCAATCCCGCGCTGAACACGCCGCAGGGGCAGCTCGCCAGCAGCGAGACGGCGGTAATCGACGAGGTCAACTCGACGTTCCTCTATTTCACCAACCAGGTCGATCCCGCCTATGCGACCGGCCGGATGCAGGATGCGATCGCGCGCATCTACTTCATCGAGCGCAACCCGGCCCAGCCGACGGTCGTGCAGGCGCTCTGCAGTGGCTTGCCGGGCGTCGCCATCCCGACGGGCTCGCTGGCCCTTGCCGAAGATGGCAACCAGTATCTGTGCACCGAGGATGGCGTCATCGGCGTCGACGGCACTGTCACCTTGCCGTTCGAGTGCCTGGTGGTCGGGCCGATCCCATGCCCTGCCGGAAGCCTCGACCAGATTTACCGAGCGATCCCCGGCTGGGATTCGATCACGAACCCTGATGACGGCGTGCTGGGAAACAATGTCGAGAGCCGGTCGGCTTTCGAGGCGCGCCGTGCTGCCTCCGTCGCGTTGAATTCGCAGGGCTCGCTTCCCTCGGTCCTGGGCGCGGTGCTGGCGGTGCCGAACGTCATCGATGCGTTCGTAACAGAGAACGCCAGCAATGACGTCCAGACCATCGGCGGCGTCTCGATCTATCCGAACTCGCTCTATGTCGCGGTGGTCGGCGGCGACGCTGACGATGTCGCGCAAGCGATCTGGTCGCGCAAAGCGCCCGGCTGCGCATACAACGGCAATACGACGGTCACGGTCTACGACCAGAGCCCCGGCTATGTCCCGCCGTACCCTGCCTATCGGGTAAGCTTCGAGATCCCCGATCCGTTGGCGATCCTGTTCGCGGTCAACATCGTCAACACGCATCTCGTCCCCGCCGATGCCGCGACGCAAATCCAGAATGCCATCGTCAGCGCCTTTGCTGGCGGCGATGGTGGGCCGCGCGCGAAGATCGGCACCACGCTATTTGCGAGCCGCTTCTACGCGCCCGTGGCTGCCCTTGGCTCGTGGGCGCAGATCATCTCGATCGAGGTAGGCTCGAACAACAACCCCAGCGCCGTCTTCACGGGCCAGATCGCCGGAACGATACTGACGGTCTCCGCCGTTGCGTCGGGGGAGCTGGCGGTCGGGCAGATCATTTCCGACACCACCGGCGCGCTGACCGTCGGCACCACCGTCACCGCGCTCGGCACCGGCTCGGGCGGCACCGGTACCTATGTCGTCTCGAACAACAAGAACGTGTCAATCGAGACCATGACGGCCGCGATCCCCAATCGCTTCGACATCGCCGTCGACATCGACCAGGTGCCGACGATCTCCCCCAACGACATCTTCGTCACCCTGACCTGATCGATCATGGAAGACACAGGACCTCCCTATCCCAGGCCACCGGCCGGGATACCGAACGGCTTTGGCCAATTCGCCATTGGCATCAGCCCGATCGGCGATTTCCCGCCTTTCGACGTTTGGCGCACTGTCATCAGCCAGTATGCGAATGCGCCCACGCTGACGCAGCTGATTGGGAACATCTTCTCGTATCTCGACCAGGCGGCCAACTTCGATGCGTTCTTCGACTACATCTGGAACGTCGACACGGCGCAGGGCTACGGGCTCGACGTCTGGGGCCGCATCGTCGGCGTCAGCCGGGTTTTGCAGGTCACGACCGGGGACTGGTTCGGCTTCGATGAGGCTAAGCCGGGTGCCGATCCGTTCGGGCAAGGCGCGTTCTATTCCGGCGCTCCGCTCACCTCGAATTTCGCGCTGTCGGACGAGGCATACCGCCGGCTCATCTTCGCCAAGGCTGCAGCCAACATCACCAACGGCTCGATTCCGGCGATCAACCAGATCCTGCTCAGCCTCTTCCCCAACAGGGGCAACGCCTACATTACCGAGGGCGGCAATTACGGGACATGGTTCGGCTTCGAGGAATCGCTGAACTCCGTCGGCTTCAACCAGGCATCGTTCTACGCGGGCTCGCCGATCGAGACGATGACGATGACCTACACCTTCGCCTTCCAGCTGACCCCTGTCGAACTCGCGATCGTCCAGAACTCCGGCGTCTTGCCGAAGCCGACCGGCGTCAAGGCGTCGGTCGTCATCATCTAAGGATCCCTCCATGAAGCTTTCCGCCTTGCCTGCCAAGTTCCCCGTAGCTTGGGGAGCTTCGGCGAGCCCGAGCTACATCCGCTCCATCCCGCTCGGCTCGCAGATCGGGATTGTGAATGGCGCGGCCTCACTAACCGACGGCTTTCCGCCACTCAACTTCCTGCCGGTCGGATCCGGCGGCGTGCCGCCGTTCGGCCAGGACATGAACGGCATTCTGCAGCAGATCACGCAATGGTCGCAGTGGCAGAATGCAGGCGGTCTGGTCCCCTACGATCCGGCCTTCTCGGCAGCGATCGGCGGGTATCCCAAGAGCGCGTTGCTGGCTGGCGCGGCGACTGGCGTCGTTTGGCTGAGCACCGCCGACGACAATACGTCCGACCCCGATACGGGCGGCGCGAATTGGGTCAACTTCGGAGCTGCATCCGCGCCCATCATGGTCGGTACCGATGCGGGCTCGGCCAATGTCTGCACCGCCACGGTCCTGCCGGCGCCGAGCGCTTATGTGGACGGGCAGATCTTCGTCGTCCAGAAGTCCGCTTTCGACAACAACGGCGCCATGACGGGCAACATTGACGGGCTGGGCACCCATCCTATCGTCAACATGGACGGGACCGCGCTGACGGCAAAGCAATGGCCAGCCAGCGCCATGGGAATCCTTGAGTTCAACAACGCGACGACGTCGTTCCGTCTGCTTAACCCGGCGGTGACCGTGGCGGCCAACGCGGGCCTTGCCGCGACCGATCAGCAGGTCCTTTCGCTGAGCATCACGACTTTGCCGGCACCCACCGGCGCACTTTCCTTGAACGACAGCCTTCCACTGCATGTGGTGGCGGACGGTGCGGACCGCGAGGTCACGCTCTCGGCGCTCGCCGCAATTCTCCCTGGCGCGATGAAGGCCATGCGCGTCATGACAGCGAGCGGAACCTACACGCCGACGGCTGGCGCCAAGAGCATGCTCGTCTTTGCCACCGGCGCAGGTGGCGCAGGCGGCGGCAATGCCACGGCAAACGGCTTCACTGGCGGCGGCGGAAGCGCGGGCGGAACGGCGGTCTATTTCGGTGCCGTCTCTCAGCAGACCGTCACCATCGGCGCCGGCGGCGTCCCCAATCCATCGTCTGGTTCCGATCTCATCGGCGGTTCCGGCGGGACAACCTCTTTCGGCGCTCTTGCCGTCGCTACCGGCGGCATTGGCGGTTCTTCCAGCGGCACCAATTCATTTGGCGCGGGCGGCCAAGGGGTGGGGACCGGAACCGCCGGGACCCTCTTGATCCACGGCGGCGGCGGATCGCCTGGTTCCGGCCATGAAGGCGGTTGCGGTGGCACCTCGTTCTGGGGTGGCGGCGGCTACGGCGGCGCAACTCCTTCGACCGGTGTCCAGGTGCCCGGCGGTCCGGGCACTCTCGGCGGCGGCGGCGGTGGTGGCGACGGCGGCGGCGCAGGCGGGGCCGGTGGCAACGGTGTGGTCGTCATCTTCGAATTCGACTGATCGTCGCATCGTCGCCCTCTCGTAAGCCGACCACTCATACACATTCGGATTGGGGCAAATGAATCCCTTCAGCTACGGCAACGTCCTGACCGCTGGCCAGTGGAGCTACCTGTTCTCGCAGAAGCAGGACGCGCTCGGTTATACCCCGGTGAACCGGGGCGGCGACACGATGCAAGGGCCGCTCAACACCCAGGCTTCCACGGCCAACGGCGCTGGATTCAGCATCCCTCCTGGCGCTGCTCCGGGAGTGCCGGTCGACGGCCAGATCTGGATGACCATCTTTGGGCTCTTCTTCCAGATCGGCGGGCAAACGATCGGACCGATCGCCAACGGCACCATCGTCGGGCCGTCGAACTCCGTGGTGGGCGACATTCCCGTTTTCTCGGCGACCGGCGGCACTGCCCTTGCGGACAGCGGGATCTCACTCGCATCGCAGTTCCCCAACCTCATCCTGGCTACTCCAGCCTTCGGAAGCGGAGTGCCCGCATTCCGAGCGCTGATCGGGGCTGACCTACCTACGCCGCAGCCCGTGGCCCTTGGTGGCGTAAAATCTGCGGCGGCTCCACCCCATCAGTTCGGGACCGGAGTCGACACCAGCGGCAACCCGACGTTCGCTCAGCCGGCAATCGGCGACGTTTCGGGCTTTGCCGCGAACATGCTGGCGTTCCTTGCCGGCGGCACGAGCGCGCAGCTCGCCGCGGCGATGGTCGACGAGACCGGTAGCGGTCCGCTTGTCTTCGCCACGAACCCGACCGTTGCTCTCGGAACGGCCTCGACCGCCGTCACGCAGACGCCGGGCGACAACTCGACCAAGTTGGCGACGACGGCCTATGTGCAGGCAGCGATCTTCGCCACCACGACGCTGCCGGCGACCAGGCTGGCCACGACCACCGCGCTTCCGGCGGTCACCTATGCCAACGGAGCATCCGGCGTCGGTGCCACGCTCACCGCCTCTGCCAACGGTGCTTTGACGGTCGATGGCGTCGCCGCGAACCTCAACGACGTGATCCTGGTCAAGAACCAGGCCTCGTCGTTCCAGAACGGCATCTACACGGTGACGGCGACCGGTAGCGCAGGCGCGCCATTCGTCCTGACGCGTGCGACCTACTACAATCTCTCCGCCGACATCGATCTTGGCGACCAGACGTTCGTGACGGCTGGAGCGACGCAGGGCGCCACGACCTGGACGCAGAATGCCAAGGAAAACCCGGTCATTGGCACCGACCCGATCACGTTCGCGCAGACGGCGGGGGTCGGTTCCTACACCGCCGGGAACGGCCTCACCCTGGCGGGCACGCAGTTCGCGATCGACACGACGATCGTCACTGACCTGTCGTCGGCGCAGTCGCTCTCCAACAAGACGCTGGTGAGCCCTGCACTCACCGGCGTGCCCACCGCGCCGACTGCAGCGGCAGGCACGAGCAGCGCGCAGATCGCCAGCACGGCATTTGCGGCGGCCGCTGCGGCGACCGCTTCTGCCGGCTCGCTTGTCAACGTCCAGGTAAAGACTGCCTCGGGCACCTATACGCCGACCGCAGGCGCAAGCCGTGCAATCGTCTTCGTGACGGGCGGCGGCGCTGGCGGCACGACGGGCACGGGCAGCGGCAGTGAAAGCGGCGGTGGCGCTGGCGCCACGGCCATCTTCTTCATGAACGGTGTCTCGGCACAGACCGTTACAATTGGTTCGGGCGGCGCTGCCGGCGCCGCAGGTGGATCATCCGCATTCGGCACTGTCACTGCGAACGGTGGCTCTGCCGCAGCCTCTCAGAGCCTCGGTGGCCGGGGCGGCACGGCAGCCAACGGCACGCTCAACCTCGGCGGCGGCGACGGCGGCTCCGGCACCAATGCGACCGGCAACTCTCAAGGCGGCGAGGGCGGCGCAAGTTTTTGGGGCGGCGGCGGCGCGGGCGGCCAGACCGCTAACAGCCACAATGCCGGCGCGGCCGCGCAGGCATACGGCGCTGGCGGCGGCGGCGGTTCGTACAGCGCTGGCGCTGGCGGTGCTGGCGCGCCCGGCGTCGTTCTCATACTCGAGTTCAAATAAGGACCGCATTCATGCAACTGGCAGTCATCCAAGGCACCGACGTCGTCAACATCATCGAGGGCGACCCGACCTTCACGCTCGACGGCTTCGCGATCGTCCCGCTCGCGGAGCCGGGCTATATCGGCGGCACCTATAGCAATGGCGTGTTCAGTGCTCCCCCGGCACCGCCTGCCGTTGTCCCGGAAAGCGTGTCGGCTCGGCAATTCCACTTCCAACTAAGCGTTGCCGGTTTGCGCGCCCAGGTCATCGCCTGGATCGGAACGCAGCCTGTCGAGGTGCAAGACGCCTTCGAATACAGTGGAAGCTTCGTGCGCAATGAGCCGATGATGGAAACCGGCTTCGCCGCGCTCGGCTACACGTCGGCCCAGATCGACGCGTTCTTCACGGCCGCCGCGCTGCTCTGACGGCGGGCACGCACGCCGGCGTCGACTCGAGTCCTCGTTCTCATCTGATCAAGCTGTCCTCTAGGGCGGAAAGGAAGTGTTATGCGTCTCGTCGCTGACGTGCGCCGCGTGGTGCTGTTGTCTCTGAGTTTCTGGATGCAGGTGTTCGGCCTCGCAGTGCTCGTGCTGCCGGAGCTCTGGTATCACGTGACCGGGCAGGACTATGACCCGAATGTCGCCTGGTGGCTCGGTGTGCTGCTGCTGCTCGCCGGCATCGTCGGGCGGGTTTACCAGCAGGGGCTGTCGCCATGGAAGGAATGGCTCCGCATCGTAGCCGTCGCGGCGATCGTCTTCGCATTGGCGCTGCTGCTCGCGTGGCCATCCAGCGCCGCTTCGCTCAATGACAGTCCGGCAACCGAGGCGCAGACGCTTGCGATCGCGGTGCCGTTCATCGCTAAGGAAGAGGGCAAGAGCAACCACGCCTACCGCGATGCCGTCGGCATCTGGACGATCTGCTACGGCTCGACGCGAGGCGTCCACGCCAACATGCTGCTGAACGACCAGCAGTGCCTCGACCTTCTTAAGATCGAGGTGGCCCAGCATCGCACCGGCCTGCACCGCTATTTCACTCCGTCGACGATCGACATTCGCCTGCCGGCGACGCGTGATGCGGCCTACACGTCGCTTGCCTTCAACGTCGGTCCCGCCGGGGCAGGCAAGAGCACTGCAACGCGCCGCCTCAACGCTGGTGATGTCGCGGGCGGCTGCCAAGCCCTGACGTGGTTCGACAGGGCCGGCCGGAGAATCCTGCGCGGCCTCTTCGAACGTCGCAAGCGTGAAAAGGCGCTGTGCATGGTGGGCCAACAGTGAACCCGCTCTACGCTATCCCATATCTCGGGCCGTTCCTCGTCTTCGCGACGTCGCGCTTTGGCCTGCCGATCATCGTCGCCGGCGGCATCATCTTCTTCTACGAAGGCGTGCCGATTGGGCCGCTCCGCGACATCCCTTATGTCGGGCCGGCCCTGGCCGGCTTGGTCGACGGCCGCGTCGATCGACAATATGCCGCCGGCCAAAAGGCGGAGGACGCGCTGTGGCAGGAGAAGATCAAGCTCGCCGCCATCGCTCAGGCGGCCGACAACAAGACGCGGCAGCAGGACATCGACGCCGCGGCACAAGCCTACATCGACAAGCAGCATAGCGACGCCGGCCGCATAGCCGAGCTGGTGCGCGCGCAGAAGGACCAAGACAATGCACCGCCCGTTTCGACCAATCCTTCTGGCTGCAAGCCTGATGGCATCTCTGCAGGGGTGTCAGAGCGCCTCGACGCCATCGGTCGATAGCCTGGTGCCGAAGCCGACCGCACACGTCGATCCGAGCGCGATGCAGGATTGCGTCGGCGTGGTCGACATCCCCCATCGCTTCGTCTCGACGGAGGAGGAGACTAGGCTGCATGCGGAAGATCGCCGCCGGCTCGGGGACTGCGTTCGGCTCAACCACGCCAAGGGCGATACCATCCAGGCCCTCGTGAAATGAGCGGAGTGTTTCCTCAGCGTCTTCGCGAACTCGACCCGGAGACGATCCTCTGGCTCGATCGCCTCGACAGCAAGCAACGCGAGGCCCTCATCTGGGCGGGCCGGCTGGATCCTGTCCGGCGCGATCGGCTCGATAAATTTCTTGATCTGGACGAGGACCATTTCGAAGCTGGGTTCGCCGTCGTTCAACTCTGGACGCGCCTGCGCTGGCTGGGCTCCACATCGGTGTGGATCATTTTGACCGTTGCGGGGTTGTTACTGGCACTGATGCAGATAGTGGACCAGCTGAAAGGACCGAAGCCGTGAGGCTGCCGCGCACCGCTTCCGAAGTTCTGACCGGTCTGATTTTCCTATTGGCCGGAGCTCTCGGGGTGCTGCTCTACCTTCAGATAGCACAGGCGCTCCCCCTCTAATCCCCTGCCATCATTTCCAGTCTTCCCATCGGCTTCGGCCGGTGGGGTTCTTGTTTGCGTTCGCTGACCAGGTCTAGAGGGGATCGCCTTCCGTCACGATAAAATGTTCGGCGCTCACCGAGGCGATGACCTGAGACTTCTTGAGACGTTGAGTGGCGGTGACGAAATCGTCGATGCGTTCGACGTGTCGTTGACTCCATCCAGAACGCGTCATTCGACTAAGCGAACGAGGCGGGAAAATTCGTCTACATTGGGCCAAACTTGCCTCGGACACCGCCGGCCAGGTCCACCATGAGGCGAAGGCAGCTATGGACGACATGGCCGCCGCAACGTTTGCGACCTGAATATGTGCCCATCGTCTCGCCATACCTGGCGACTTGAGAACGGTTGGGCAGCGCTGCGCATGGTCGAGCGGGGACGGCTTCGCCGGTTTGCGCCAAATCAAGGTCGAGCGCCCATTCGTCGCTTATTCAGGAAGTCATGAAACGTCCGACGGTATCGAGAATTGTCGCGCTTATGGTCGCCTGTGCTGGCGGGTCATCCGCCTGGGCGCAAGACGGTCTGCAGATCGCCCATGGCAAGAAGCTCGTGGAAGCAAACTGCGCCCGTTGCCACGCAATTGGCCCGGCCGGCAAGAGTACGCATCCCGACGCACCGCCCTTTCGCCTGTTGCACCTGCGTTATCCGATCGAGGATCTGGAAGAAGCGTTGGCGGAAGGGATATCGACAGGTCATCCCGACATGCCGGAATTTGTCGCTGATCCTCAACAGATCGGAGCGATTGTCGCATACATCAGGAGTCTGAGCCGATGAAGAGAGGTCACCGTTCGGCCGGCGCAGCATGCAGAGCTCTCAGCGCAGCGCTGATCCTTGCAGGTAGCTGGCTCCTGCCTACATTCTCCGTCGGTTGGGCGGCTGACCCGTCTCACGTTGGCAACGAGATGCCATCGCTGGCTCCAATGTTGGAACGCGTTGTTCCCAGCGTCGTCAGCATTGCCATCCAGGGGAGGGGCAACGCCGAACCCGATCCGATGTTGTCCGATCCTTTCCTGCGAAAATTCTTCGGACTTCCGGAGCAACCCTCGGCAAGCGAACGCTCGTTTCAGGTAGCCGGTTCAGGCGTGATCGTCGACGCAAACAACGGGTATGTCTTGACCAACAGTCATCTGCTTGAAAACGCCGACGAGATCACGGTGACCCTGCCGGATCACCGATCGTTTTCGGCCAAGGTGATCGGCATGGATCAGCCGACCGATGTCGCTGTCGTGCAGATAAAGGCCGACAGGCTCACCTCAATGCGGCTGGGGGACTCGAGCGAGCTCAGGGTCGGCCACTACGTTGCCGCTGTCGGAAATCCTTTTGGTCTCAGCCAGACCGTCACCATGGGCATTGTCAGCGCATTAGGGCGGTCGGGCCTTGGTTCCGACGGTCTGGAGAATTTCATCCAGACCGATGCGTCGATCAATCCCGGTAATTCGGGGGGTGCCCTCGTGAACCTTCAGGGCGAGCTGGTGGGTATCAACAGCGCCATTTTCGGACCGGCCGGGAGCAATGTCGGGATAGGCTTTGCGATTCCATCCAATATGGCAAAGGACGCGGTGCGCGAGTTGATCGCCCACGGAAAGATCAGGCGCGGGGAACTGGGCATGCTCATACAGGATCTAACGCCGTTGCTGGCCCAGGCCTTCAGGTTGAAGATTTCCGCTGGCGCGCTCGTCAGCCGGGTTATGACAGGGTCTGCGGCAAGCAGCGCCGGAATCCTTACTGGCGATGTGGTCATTGCCGTGGACGGTCAACCGATACGCAGTGACGTTGACCTTCGAACAGCGCTTGGACTGCTCGGCGCTGGCGCAAAAGCCAGGCTCACCATCGACCGGCACAACAAGGTGCTCGAGTTGCCGGTGGAGCTCCAGGAAGCAAACACAGTCAGCACGGCGCTGGTCAAGGGCGAGGGGTTGCTTGCCGGGGTAGCCTTGGCCGATATCTCGCCCGATTCTGCAGCTTATGGCCAGGCGGACGGCGCGGAGATCCTCGCTGTCGACCCCGAGAGCCACGCTGCTCAGGCCGGGTTGATCGCCGGCGATTTCATCGTCAGCGTCGATCAGCAAGCGGTGCACTCGGCCACGCAGGTGGCGCAGTCCTCCAAAAGGATCGACAGGCTGCTGCTGCTCGGGATCTTCCATGCCGGCGGTATCCAGTACGTCGTGATTCCGTGAGCCGTAGTAACGCTAGGACATTGTTAGCCGCTGCGGCCACCTTCAGCGCCACCAGCCTCTATGGATAGGCAACTCGCGCGATCCAACGCGTCTCGGTTCGTTTCCGATCGCCTGGTCGGCCTCTTCCTAATCCGCTTCTCAGGGATCATCTTGGCCTGGATGCCACCGGCTCGTCGTGCTCCGCTGAAGGAAGTTGACGTGCATCAAAGCATGGAGCTCTGGCTCATGCTGAGCTACCGGCCTCGAAGGAGTCCGGACATGATCTACACGACGATACTTGTTCAGCTCGACATCGATGCTCCGGCCACGCCACGCCTGCTCTTTGCACAGCAGATCGCGAAGAAGTTCGAGGCGGATCTGATCGCTGTGGCAGCGGCCGAGCCTTCCGCCTTGGTATCGCCAAGCGAGTCCTCGCCGTTGGTGGCAGAGGTCCTGCGTCAGCGATCCCACGAAGTCGAGGAGCGCATCAAAAGGCTAAGGGACGAGTTCCTCGCCGTGGCCGGCAACGACGAGCGCGCTTCATGGCGCGCGGAACTGGATGATCCCACCAGCGCCGTTGCCCTGCATGCACGCGCGGCCGATCTGGTGATCACCGGGGCGCCGGCCGCGGCAGCCGCCGGCGACTACCAAAGGACCGTAGATCCTGGCGCGTTGGTGCTGTCCCTGGGCCGGCCGGTTCTGTTTGCAGCCGACGGCCTCGCAGCGCTCAAAGGCGAAAGGGTGATGGTCGCCTGGAAGGACTGCCGTGAATCGCGGCGGGCGGTAGTCGATGCGATGCCTTTCTTGCGCAATGCCAAGGAGGTGACCGTTTTCAGTACTGCCGAGGAAGAGACGCTCGCCGCCCGAGACGGCGCGGCCGACGTCGTGCGTTTCCTGATGAAACACGGTGTGAAAGCCAGAGCCCAAGTGATGGAGAGCGAAGAGTTGTCGGCAGGCGATGCCATTACAGTCTTTGCCGATTACCTCGGGGCGGACCTGATAGTGGCCGGAGGCTACGGACACAGTCGGTTCCGTGAATGGGCACTCGGAGGCGCGACGCGATCCCTGCTCAGATCGGGATCATTCCACAGACTGCTGTCGAACTGAACAGCCACAACACTCTACGTCCACGAAGTGGGCGTAACATCGAAGGAGGATAAGGTTATGCAGCTGTTAGCATCCCTGTTCTTGCCGACGTATCCAGATCCGCCTGGGCCGAAGGTAGTATCGAACGCAGTGGCGGTGGCCAGCCAGCTCGGCGCCAAGCTGGATGCGGCCGTAATCAACGTCGACATTCCAGACGTTTCGAACGCTTTGTCCAGCTTGCTGCTCGACCTCCCCGAAAAGATTCGCGAGGTCAACGCGGCCAGCAGGAAACGTGGCAAGGCTTTGCTTGGCACGGTCGCGGCGGAAGCAGCGCGATGCAACATCACACTGACCAGTCAGGAGTTGAGAGCGCAGCCGGCCTTCATCGGGGAAGCTGCCGCCGGAGAGGGGCGCTATTTTGACCTCTGCATGGTTGGATGGGCGCGGGATACCGAGTCCAGCCGCATGACCGCGGAGGAGGTCGTGTTCAGCTCCGGTCGGCCGACTTTGATTCTTCCGGGCGACGAAGATGTGGGTGCCCTCGATCATGTGGTGATTGCTTGGGATGGTAGCCGCGTGGCCGCAAGGGCCGTCGCCGACGCCAAACCGTTTCTGGAACGGGCATCGACAATATCGATCATCACTGTGACGGATGAGAAAGTTCTGCCGAGCGAAGATATTGGCGATCGGCTGGCGCATGGTCTGGCGGCGCGGGGCCTACGGGTCAAAGCCGAGTCGATCCATGCCGTCGACAACGAAATCGGCGCCGCGCTCGAGGACCATGCCATAAGGATCAATGGCAGCCTCCTTGTTATGGGCGGATGGGGCCACTCTCGTATCCGAGACTTTGTGCTCGGAGGAGCAACCGAGGGAATACTTTCGGACCTGCGCTTGCCGGTGTTGATGTCGCACTAAGCGAAGCCCAACCCTCGAAGATCTGGACCTAAGCGAATGCCCAGGGCCGCAACCAAGCATCGAGCACGTAAAATGAAACCTGCCGCCGCTACCTCTTGGGGCCTGAGCGAGGCCGAGGCGCGCACCAGGCTACTGGCTGAGGGGCCGAACGAGCTACCCAGAACCGGACGACGCACACCGTTGAGAATTGCCATCGAGATCGTGCGCGAGCCGATGCTTGCGCTCCTGCTGGGTGGTGGCGCGGTCTATCTCCTGCTTGGCGATCCGCATGAGGCATTGATCTTGCTGTGTTTCGCGACTTTGTCGATTGCAATAACCATTGTCCAGGAAGCGCGCACGGAACGCGTCTTAGAGGCCCTTCGCGATCTCACAAGCCCCCGCGCCCTGGTCGTGCGCGACGGTGAACGCCTACGCGTTGCAGGTCGCGAGGTGGTGCGAGGCGATATCGTCATGCTTGCCGAGGGAGATCGTGTCCCGGCCGATCTCCTGCCTGTCCAAAGCCGCGATCTTCAAGTCGACGAATCCTTGCTCACCGGCGAGTCCGTCCCGGTGAGAAAGGTGGCCGCCATGCCGCTAGACCGGACGGCCAAACACCAGCCGGGCGGCGATGACGTGCCCGCCGTATTTTCCGGGTCGCTTGTTGTTCGCGGCTCGGGCGTCGGTGAGGTGGCGGCGACTGGAGCACGAACGGAAATCGGGGCAATCGGACAGGCGCTGAGCAGCTTGGAAAGTGAGGCGCCTCGTCTGCAAATGCAGACAAGGCATCTTGTAAAATTGTTCGCCTTGGCTGGCGCTGCCGTCAGCGTCTTGGCGGTGCTGCTATATGGCTGGCTGCGAGGCGGATGGCTTGACGGGATATTGGCGGGCATCGCTTTGGGCATGTCGATGCTGCCGGAAGAATTTCCGATAGTGTTGACGATTTTCATGGCCATGGGCGCCTGGCGCATATCCCAGGTGCGAGTGCTGACCCGCCGAGCCGCGGCAATTGAAACGCTTGGATCCGCGACTGTCCTGTGCACCGACAAGACTGGAACGCTGACCAAGAACCAGATGGCCGTTGCGGAGTTGAGAACGCCGAACGGCGTCTTCTCGCTTCTGAAGACCTCAGACGTCGTACCCGAGGCATTCCGCGACCTGGTAGAACTTGGTGTTCTTGCGAGTGCCGAGGTTCCGTTCGATCCGATGGAAAAGGCGTTTTACGAGCTGGCGGCTGAAAGACTGCCGAAGCGCACCGGCGTAAGCGACCGGCAGCTGGTTCGCTCCTACGGACTCCGACCGGAGCTGCTGGCAATGTCGAACGTCTGGCGAAGGAGCGGCGATCCGGATTGCCTCGTCGCCGCCAAAGGCTCGCCGGAAGCGATCCTGAAGCTTTGTCGCTTGGACGCAGAACGGTCTTTCGCGATCCGAAATGACGCTGATGCCATGGCGGCTGAGGGACTAAGAGTCCTGGGGGTGGCGCGCGCGAGCCATGCCGAGAGCAGGTTGGCCGACGAGCAAACTGGCTTTGATTTCGAATTTGTAGGGCTGGTCGGGCTCGCCGATCCGCTGCGGCCGGAGGTTCGGGACGCCGTGGCCTCTTGCCGATCGGCGGGTATCCGTGTGCTCATGATCACCGGAGATTATCCTGCAACCGCAAAGGCTATAGCGCAGGAGGCCGGACTGGATGCCGCGAATGTCGTTACCGGAGAACAGCTGAGGACGCTGAGCCCAGCAGAGCTTTGCAGAGCGGTGAAGACGACGACCGTGTTTGCGCGAATTATGCCCGACCAGAAACTGGCCATCGTAAATGCGCTGAAAGCGAACGGCGAAGTTGTCGCCATGACTGGGGACGGCGTCAACGATGCTCCCTCGCTGAAGGCTGCGGATATCGGTATCGCCATGGGCGGGCGCGGCACGGACGTTGCGCGTGAAGCCTCCTCTATCGTCCTTCTGGACGACGACTTCGGTTCGATCGTCAAGACAATTAGGCTCGGACGGCGCATTTACGACAATTTGCGAAAGGCAATGAGCTTCATCTTCGCGGTGCACGTACCTATCGCAGGGCTCGCTTTGATGCCCTTGCTGTTTGGTCTGCCCATTCTGTTCGGGCCAATCCACATCGCTTTTCTGGAAATGGTGGTAGACCCGGTCTGCTCACTCGTCTTCGAAGCGGAGGCCGAGGAAGAAGACATAATGAAGCGGCCAGCGCGGGACCCGAAAGAGGCACTGCTTACAGGTCCATTGATGGGTTGGAGTGTGGCTCAGGGTGTGCTGGCATTGGCTATCGTCGCCACCATCTTTCTGCTAGGCCTTCGTTCGGGTATCCCAGAAAGCGAGATCCGCGCTCTGACCTTTTGTGCTTTGGTGGTCAGCATCCTTGGTTTGGTGTTGGTCAATCGTGCTTTCGGTGCCTCGTTGATCGCAGCGCTTGGCCGGCCAAATCTCACCCTAGTTGCGGTCGCCACTATGGATGCGCTTGTTCTTGGGTTGGTGCTTCTATGGCCGACCGCCAGCGAACTTTTCCAATTCCGGCAGCCAGGTCTGCGCGAGCTTGTCTTCGTATTGGCAGCCGGATTCGGACTGGTCGGTGCGCTCGAGCTTCTGAAATATCGCTTCCGTTCGGGTGCCTGACTGGATGACCGGGCAGGCGCCGCGGTGAAGGACCGTCAATCAAACCGCCTGCGCGCTGTGACCATCAGCTATGACCAGCGGCGCGCGCGTCATGCCGGCAAGACGTCGGCGAAGCGTTCCTTGCGGTAGACGCTTCCATGGCGCCTACAGGCGCCCTGGCAATTCGACACCGACATCACGAAGACGGACCCGCGGCAGCGCCGTGAAGGTTTCCGCCTGTCGCTCGCGGGCCTCCATGCGTGCCTCCGATCCGCCAAACTAACAGCGCTGCCATAGCGCGTGGGAAGAGTCCGCTGGGCGGAGCAAATGAAGGCGTTCTTCCGAATCTGCGCTTGCCTTAATTTCATACCCTCCAGAGCAGCATTTGCCGCAATCATGCTGATTCGTTGTGCTCTCACATCAGCAGGTATGACGTGTGGACACGACGGCGGTTGCCCAAGCCCCAACTGCCCACCAAATTGCGAGGGCATTGAATTGAGCCAGATCAATGGAGTGGCCGCTATCAAGGCTATGGTGAGGTAGCTCGGAGACATACCCGATGTTACCCTTCTCGCGCGGTCAGTTTCTTGGCAACCTAGTCGCTTACAATGAAGCCATCTGGCCAGTGCAACTGGCAGCATTTGCGATTGGCATCCTCGCCGTGGTCCTGCTGATTTGGCGACCGCGAATGGCGGACCGCCTAATCGCCGCTATTTTGGCAGTAATGTGGCTATGGACGGGCGCCGCCTATCATTGGCTTCATTTCGCCGAGATCAACTCGGCGGCATATATCTTCGCAGCCCTGTTCGTCGCTCAGGCAGCAGTGCTCGGCTATGCCGGCGTCGGCAAGGGTCAGCTGAGTTTCCGGGTTTATTCTGGAACTGCCGCCAGCGTGGGGATTAGTTTGATCGTCTATGCGGCCGTCCTCTACCCCCTTCTCGGCATTTGGACGGGCCATGCATATCCTGAGATGCCAGTGTTCGGTGTCACGCCCTGTCCGGTGACGATCTTCACGCTCGGATTCTTCCTCCTCGCGAAGCCGCCTGTGTCGCCGGGGTTGTTTGCAATTCCACTGATCTGGTCCTTGATAGGAGGAAGTGCTGCGTTCCTTCTCGGCATGCCGCAAGACTGGTTGCTTCTCGTCAGCGGTGTCATCGCGTTTTCCTTGACCGTGGCCTCCCGCCGCAAAAGCCGAATTGGGTGGTCCCAACTGTAGGCCCACGCCAAATCCTTGGTGAAGTTTTTGCAAATGAGTAGAAATGTTCGTTTCTTGCTGGTCATGCTCATCGCTATGGCGACAGCGTCCGGTTTGGCTTTCTTGCTCTACAGGAACGAACTTGGTCGATTGCGCGACGCCGTCGGCCGGGGCAGCCGAGTGGCCAACCTCGACATCGGCCCGATCGAATACGCCGACAACGGTGCGGGCATTCCGCTGCTCTCTATCCATGGCGCCGGCGGTGGCTTTGACCAAGGCCTTGCCCTTGCTGCCGATCTTGTGGGCGAGGGCTTTCGGGTTGTCGCGCCCTCGCGCTTCGGTTATCTGCGCACGCCCGTTCCGCAAGACCGCTCAGCAGCCGCGCAGGGCGATGCGCACGGGGCGCTGCTTTCTGAACTGAACATTCCCAAAGCGGTAGTTGTCGGCGTTTCCGCAGGCGCCCGTTCAGCGGTCGAGCTGACACTCCGCCACTCGGACAGGGTCGCCGCTCTCATTCTGGTCGTCCCAGCCCTTTATTCGCCGACCAGTCCAGTGTCGATTGACGTGGGCCGCGGCAACAAGTTCGCATTCTGGGCCGTCAATGCGGGCGGCGATTTCGCCTGGTGGGCAGCCGAGACTATCGCACCGTCGATACTCATTCGCTTTGTCGGCGTTCGACCGGCGCTGGTGGCGGCTGCGCCCCAGGCCGAGCAGGACCGCGTTATGAGCTTCATCAGGGACATTGAACCGCTGTCGCTGCGCTTCCCTGGAATCAATATCGACAGCGCCCCCGAATTGCACGAGCTGCCGTTGGAACACATCACTGCACCGACGATAATCATCTCCGCGCGCGACGACCTGTTCAACACGCTCCCTGCAGCCGAATTCGCAGCCGCTAAGATCCAGGGCGCAAGGCTGGTCGTCTATGACACCGGTGGACATCTTTTGGTTGGACAGGCGCAGCAAGTTCGCAAAGCGATCCGCATGTTTCTAGCCGGCGCGGGCCTGATCCCGTCATCGAATCGCATGAAACCGTGACGCAACATCCGCCGCGCGGGCCAGCCGATCCGCTGCACAATCGGAATTTCGGATGCCAATGACGCCAATTTACCCACTCGTCAGGCATTATCGCAATGGAACTCAGCAGGTGACCAGGTCGGTGTGGCCGAAACCCTTTGAGTAATCGAGTACGGAGATCACCGTTGGCATTACGCGGAAAATGCGGACCTGCTCCGGGGTCGGCATCGGCCCGGGCAGGGTGGTTTGCGGCGGATACTTGTCCGGCAGCATCTTCAGAACCCTTTCCGCTTCGTTCCGATCTGTGACCGGCTGCGCGCGCGCCGCCATGGAAAGTCCTGTGATTTCCATCACCTGCGGCGTATCATGGTCGATAGTCAGAGATACGCGATTATCTCCAGCCAGATTATGCGCCTTCTGACTGTCTAAACCGCAGAGGAAGTAAAGAGTAAGGCCTTCGTTGACGTAACCGACGGTCGTCGCCTGTGGCCAACCGTCCTGCCTTAGAGTTGCGATCGTCATGATCCGATGCTGATCCAACAGCGTCTCGATCTTGTTTCTAATCTCCTGATTCATTTTTCTTTGCCTCCGACTCCATCATTTGCTGCAACAATAGCGCGTGCCGGCCAGCCCAGGCATTGATGCACATCAACTTAGCCGTTGCGAAGAAAGCGTCCCTGTCGGGAGCAAGACGGGAGCCGTTCAATCGATACAGTTTGGCGATCGTCACCCCATCGTTGCAGACGATCAGCGCGCCCACGTCCTTTCAATCAGAACGGACTTCGATCGCGGACCGAGCGTGGCCCGCAAAGCGTCGGCAAGCTGAGTCGTGCGCGCGCAGGATCGTTTTGCCGTGCCGCTGAGCGTTTGTTTGTGAGCCATAGGCTTTCCAGGTGTCAAACCGATTCAGATAGCTCCGCTGTAGCCGACCGGCTTTGATGCGCATCAATTGCGTAGTGGCGACACATCTGCCGTGTTGACCGGGATCAATGCTGCCAAGGTCTTTGGCTGCTCTGCTGCCGTCTGCTCACCTCAGGAGGTAGCTATGCGGACGAACGAAACACCGCACTATGACGCCAGCATCAACACGACGGGCTGTTGCCCCAAATTCAACCCGGGCGGCTGGGACGATCAGCAACTGCACTTCGCCGACAAGCCGTTCTTGAGGGCGACAACGCACAGCGTGCTGCACGTTCCGGTCAACATGGGCAATGTCTTCGCGCGTGTCAGCGAGCACATCGACAATGCCGGCGCCTCCGCCGATGGCCAGCACATCGTTCTCAGCCGCGATCTGTCGCCCTGGACCAGCGAGCATCTTTTCTCGGTTGCGAAATCAGTCCCAGACGAAGAGATGACCACGCTGAGGGGCGAATTCGTCACTAAAGTGTTCGAGGGAGCGTTCGAGCAGACGCGAGAATGGCATGACGAAATGCTCGACCTCGCACGCCAGCGCAACACCAAGGCAAGCGATGTGTATTTCTTCTACACGACCTGTCCAAAATGTGCGGCCGCCTACGGCAAGAACTACGTTGTCGGGGTAGCCAAGACTTCCTGAGCCACGCAGCGGTTAGGGTTCGAACCAACTGCCCTGGCGCCGCTTTATGATCTCCACCGCGTCCTCCAGCCGGCCGATCGCCGCGGGATTGCCGGTCGCCTGGACGAACTCGGTCGCGGCACTGATCTTGGGTCCCATCGAGCCGGCAGGGAAATCCTTCCCTGAAAGCTCCGTGGCTCCGACATTGCGCAGCGCGCGGGCATCCGACGTGCCGTAGCCCGCATAGACTGCGTCCACATCCGTGAGCATCAGCAACATGTCGGCTTTCAGCTGGCGCGCCAGCAGCGAACTGGCCAGATCCTTGTCGATGACAGCTTCGACGCCGACCATACCGCCATCTTCGCGCGCTATGACGGGAACGCCGCCGCCACCGGTGCAGACGACGATGACGCCGTGCTCGACGAGGAAGGAAATGACGGACGCCTCCAGAATTTCGATCGGACGGGGGGAGGGCACGACCCGGCGCCACTTTTCGCCATCGGGCGCTATGGACCAGCCGCGCTCTGCTGCAAGCCGTCTTGCTGACGCTTCATCATAGAACGGCCCGATCGGCTTTGTCGGATGTGAAAATGCAGGATCGTGCGGGTCGACTTTCACCTGCGTCAGCAGTGTGGCGTATAGTCTCTGGGAAGCGAGGTTGGCGAGCTCCTGTTCGATCATGTAGCCGATCATGCCTGCACTCTCGGCGCCCAGAACGTCGAGCGGGAAAGCCCCATCCGGTGAAGCAGCCGACTGTAGCGCAAGCAGGCCGACCTGCGGACCGTTGCCGTGCGTGATCACGAGCGAATGGCCTTCGCCGATCAGCGCGGCGAGGGCGGACGCGGCGCGCTTGACGTTGTTGCGCTGGTTTTCGGCGGTCATGGGTTCGCCGCGCCGCAACAGCGCGTTCCCGCCGAGGGCCGTCACGATCAGCATGTCAGTTGCCGATCGTGGCGACGAGCAGCGCCTTGATCGTGTGCATGCGGTTCTCCGCCTGGTCGAAGACGACCGAGGCGCCGGACTCGAACACCTCGTCGGTCACCTCCATGCAGTCGATGCCGAATTCGCGCGCGACATAGGCGCCGACTTCGGTGTCGGTATCGTGGAATGCCGGCAGGCAGTGCATGAATTTCACATGCGCATTGCCGCTGGCCGTCATCACTTCCTTCGTCACCCGATAGGGCGTCAAAAGACGGATGCGTTCCGGCCAGCCGGACTTGTCCTCCCCCATCGACATCCAGACGTCGGTGTAGATGAAGTCGGCCTCCTGGACGCAGCCCTTCATGTCTTGATCGAGCCGGAAGCGGCCCCCGCTGCGCTCAGCGAGTTTCTTGACATGGTTGCAGAACTCCTGGTCTGGCCACAGCTCCTTCGGCGATGCGATGCGCATGTCGATGCCGACCTTGGCGGCTCCCAATGCCAGCGACTTGGCGACATTGTCGCGTCCCTCGCCGACGAATGCGACGGTCATGTCAGACAGATGCTTGTGCGTGAACTCGCGCATCGTCATGAAATCGGCGAGAATCTGTGTCGGGTGCGCTTCATCCGTCAGGCCGTTGTACACAGGCACGCCGGCGTGCGCCGCCAGCATTTCGGCCTGGTGCTGGGCAAAGCCGCGATACTCGATCGCGTCGTACATCCGCCCGAGCACGCGCGCGGTGTCCTTCATGGACTCCTTGTGCCCGATATGGCTGCCGGAAGGACCGAAATAGGTGACGTGGGCGCCCTGATCATAGGCCGCCACCTCGAAGCCGGTGCGTGTGCGTGTCGAATCCTTTTCGAAGATGAGGGCGATGTTCTTGCGAACTAGGCGCGGTATCTCGTGCCCCGCCTGCTTGGCAGCCTTCAGATCGGCGGCCAGCTTCAGGAGGAAGCGGATTTCCTCGGCAGAAAGGTCATCCAGCGAGAGCACCGAACGGCCATGCAGGTTGATCGACATTGGGTGTCCTTTCAGATGGGGTCGCGTGCGACGGGACAGGTCATGCAATGACCGCCGCCGCGGCCGCGGCTTAGCTCGGCGCCCTCGACGGTGATCACCTCTATACCGGCGCGCCGCAGAAGCGTGTTGGTGTAGACGTTGCGGTCGTAGCCGATGACGACACCCGGCTCGACCGCGACGACGTTGTTGCCGTCGTCCCATTGCTCGCGCTCGGCCTCGTAGCGGTCGCCGCCGGTGGCGATGATGCGCAGCGATTTCAGGCCGACCGCTTCTGCCACGACCTTTGTGAAGGCGGTGTTCTCTTCCCTGACCTCGACCGCGGCATCGCCGTCTCCGGGCCGGATCGAGAAGGTGCGCAGCCTGTCGACCACGGGCGGATACATGGTGGCAAGATCCCGGTCGCAGAACGTGAAGACGGTGTCGAGATGCATGAAGGAGCGGTCGCGGGGCATCAGCGCCGCGATGACATGTGTGGCTTCGCCGGCTGCGAACAGACTGCGGGCGAGATCGCCGACTGCTTGCGGCGTGGTGCGCTCTCCCATCCCGGCGAGAACGACGCCGCCGCCGACCGGCATGACGTCGCCGCCTTCCAGGCTGATACCTGTTCCTGCCTGGGGCGATACGAATGGAATACCACTGTCGCGGAAGTGCGGGTGAAAGCGATAGACTGCCTCGACGTTCGCGGCTTCGGGTCGTCTCGCGGGCCAATACATCGGGTTGACCGACATGGAGCGATAAATCCAGCAGGAGCTGTCGCGAGTGAAGAGCTGGTTGGGCAATGGCGGCAGGACGAAGTCCTGAGGCGCAAGCGTTCTTCCAGTCAAACCCTTGGGCTCGAACGGCAGCTCGGCGCGAGCGATACCGCCGACCAGACACGTTGCCAGCAGGCCGGCCGACATTTCGTTCAGCCAGCCTCGCATCTCGTTGACCATGTCAAGGCCAACCACGCCGGCGTGCACCCGGCGATCGAGCAGCCAGTCACGAGCCTTGCCGATCTCCATGGTCTCGGCGAGGAGATCGCCGAACGAATGAGCCACCACGCCGCGCTCACGCAAGGCATCGACGAAAACGTCGTGCTCCTGGCGCGCGCGCTTCACCCAAAGCACGTCGTCGAACAGCAGCGACTTGCAGTTGTCCGGTGTCAACCTGCGCAGGCTGAGATCCGGCCTGTGGACCATCACCTCGCGCAGGCGACCGACTTCCGAATAAACCCCCAGGTTTGCCATCGGACCGCCTCTCAAAGCGCGCTGACGGCGCCGGTCCACATCTCGTAGACGGCAAGGATTGCGACGGCGACGAGCGCGACTGCGATGATGGCCTCCATCGGGTGGAAGGCGCGCTGATTGGCCTCACGGCGGGCCCAGATGTAGAAGATGATGCCCGGTGCATAAAGGATGGCGCACATGAACAGATACGCAGGCCCCGCCGCATAGACGAGCCACAGCCCGTAGATCGTTGCCAGCACGCCGGCGAAGAGAGGGCCCGAACGCCGCTCGCCGCTCTCGTAGCTCTCCCCGGTCAGTGCAAGCTTCGCGGCAAAGGCGCCCGAGAAGATGTAGGGAACGAGAATTGCCGCCGAGGCGATGTAGAAAAGCGCCTGGTAGGTGCTTTGCGCAAAGAGGGTGATCACCAGGAAGGCTTGGACAAGCAGATTGGTGATGAGCAGCGAGGTCGAGGGGACGCCACGCTCGCTCTCGTGGCCGAAGAACTTCGGCATCGTTCCGTCCTTGCCGGCGACATGCGGGATCTCGGCGGCAAGCAGGGTCCAGCTGAGGAAGGCGCCGACGACCGAGACGACGAGCGCAAGATTGATGAGCACCGCGCCCCAAGGCCCGACAACCGCCTCCAGCACGCCCGCCATGGATGGGTTCTTCAGGGCGGCCAGTTCGGGTTGGCTGAGGATGCCGAGCGAAAGCAGCGAGACCAGCGCGTAAAGCGCCAGGCACGTGAAGAAGCCGAGCACCGTCGCGGTCGCGATGTCCTTGCGCCGCTCTGCACGGGCTGAGAAGACGCTGGCGCCTTCGATGCCGATGAAGACCCACAGCGTCACCAGCATCGTGCTCTTCACTTGAGCGGCGATCGAACCGAGCGAAGCGTTGCCGAGCCCGGTGAAATCGAGCGACCAGACGTTGAGCTTGAAGGCGACCGCGACAACCCCGACGAAAAGGACCACCGGAGCGATCTTGGCCACGGTCACGAAGGTATTGACGATTGTAGCCTGGCGAATGCCTGCAAGAACGAGGAAATGAATGATCCACAACAGGATCGATGCGCCGAGCACCGCCTGCCATGTGTTCCCATCACCGAAGGCGGGAACGAAGTACGACAGCGCGCTGAAGACGATTACGGCGTAGGACACATTGCCGACCCATGCGCTGATCCAATAGCCCCAGGCACTGTTGAAGCCGATGAAGGGGCCGAAGCCGGCCTTGGCATAAGCGTAGGGGCCGGCATCGAGCTCGGGCCGGCGAACCGCCAGCGACTGGTATGCGAACACGAGCGCGAGCATTCCCACGGCCGTGATGGCCCAACCGATCAGGATTGCCAGCGGCCCGGCGCCAGCCGCCATGTTCTGGGGCAGACTAAAGACACCTGAGCCGACCATCGAGCCGATTACAAGCGCGGTCAACGCTCCCAGCCGCAGCTTCGTGGAAACCGAGGTCGCGGCCTCGCGGATTGGAATGTTGATTTCTGTCGTGGACATGATGCCCTCCCGAATAGTGAACAGTGGGAGGACTTCAGCAGGAAAGTCGGACTGCGGCCTTGACGTTGGTCAAATCTGGTTCCGGTGCCGAGCGTGGGGCACTAAACGAAACGCGTGGCGCAGTAACCAGCAAACACCGCGGTCAAGGTCATGCCGGCCAGTGGCAGCCAGAATCTCGTCGGGCCAGCAAACCCGGCCAAGCACAAGCGACCGATCGCGTTGGCGATCAGCGCCATCAGCACCGCGTCCCCTACCGCTTCTACCGGGATCGAATGCTCGACCAGCCGCAATGCGCTGAGCACCGAGGCGTCGACATCGAACGCCGCCGAAATGGCAGAACTGACCAGCAGGCCCTGTTCTGCGAATTGTGAAGCCAACGCGGCGCTCACCGTCGAGACGAACGCGAACATCAACGCAAAGATCAGCAACGGCACCACCTCAAACGGGTTGCGCGCCGCGGCAGGTTCACCGAGCTTCTGGCGCTTGAGTGCCACCGCGAACGTTCCACAAACGGCGAACGCCAGGGCAGCAACCAGCGCCGGCGCCACGATCAACGCTGCCACGCTTGGTGCCAGTACAAGAATGACGAGGCAGACACGCAGGATCGAAACCATAGCCGCCAGCGAAGCCGCACCGGCAAAAGGCAACGGATTGTGCGCCGCGTTGGCCGAGCGAGCCAGCGACAAGGTGACGGCAGTAGACGAGACGACCGCGCCGGCGAGCGCGGAGACGATCAGGCCCCGTGCGGTCCCCACCATGCGAACGGCGACGTAGCCAGCGAAAGAGATCGCCGCCATCAGAACCGTCAGCAGCCAGATCTCCCAGGGGTTGAAGCCGCCCCAGGGATCCAAAGTGCGGTCTGGCAGGAGCGGCAATACGACCGCAGTCATGACGGCTAGAACCAAGGCTGACCGAAGTTCCACCCAGGTCAGGCGCTTCAGCAGCCCATGCAGCATATCTCGGCTCGCAAGAAGCGCCGCAAGCGCCGCGCCTGCCGCGGCCGCAACTCGCAAATCGCCTGCCACGCAGAGCGCGCCAAGTGCGAAGACCGTCAGTCCCGCGACGACGGTCGTGACGCTGAAGTCCTCATCATGCGCGGCCTCGCGGGCCTTATACCAAGCGAAGATGGCGGCGAAGGTGAGGAACCCGGCGATCAGGACCGGCATCGCTTTGAGTACTTCGGCTAGTGCCGCGACAACGCCGCCAAGAAGTCCCGCAATGCCGAAGGTCCGAATGCCGGCGGTGCGGCTGCGGTCCGGCGCGTCGCGCTCCTGCCAACCCCGTTCCAAACCTACAAGCAGTCCTATCGCCAAGGCGACGCCAAGCTGGACGGTGAGCGTGTCCATGGTGATACCTTGGCCGGGTTGCCGATTCCATTGGTTGCGACCAAAGGGCGCCTGGTCTGCTTTTTGCCCTTTCGCCGCGTTACACTAACCAGCTAGCGCCTCTCGCCCCGATACTTCCGCGATGAATATCCTGAAGAACACATTCGGAAAGTGCTCGGCGACCGACGATGTTTCCGGCTTGAGCGCGCCCGGCTCCCACCAGTCGTTGTGCCTGCTGAGCAAGGACCAGGCGTGATCGAGCTGCACCTTATGGCCGATCCGGTCCGGCAGTTCTTCATACCGGCCATTGACGATGACACTTTTCCAGCCCCGGCCGTCGCCATGTCCTTCGATCTGCACAGACACGAGCGGATTGGCGCGCATCCAAGTGATCTTTTTGCCCGGCAAAGAGAAGGCATAGAGGTGGTTGTCGGCGTGCGCATAGTAGAATGGCACGATATAGGGCTGGCCCTCTTTTGCGCAGGCCAGGCGGCCGACGCGATTTGCTGTCAACAGCTTCGTGCACTCCAGGGTGGAAAGTGTGCGGATCTGCATTGCTCGAACTCCTAGCTTTGGGCATCGTGCCGCGATTTGGCCATGGCCATCGCGCCGGAGCGTCTGGTTTGGGCAGCGCTGCGGCGGTCCTCGCGAGCCAGGGTCAGCATATCAATCACCTCGTCGTCCGAGAGCTGCGGAAAGTTGCCATAATAGTAACCGAGCGCGCGAAAACGAGCGGGCTGGTTGAGACAGATCGTCAAATCCGCTTCCTGCGCGAGTTCGTCCACGGTCTCCGGCGGCGCGACGGGAAGAGCGACGATGATCTTTCGCGGCGAGCGTCGCTTCAATGCGCGGATGGCGACCTTCATCGTCGTCCCGGTCGCCGCCCCGTCGTCCACGACAATCACTGTCTTGCCGGCCACTGACAGGGGGAGCTCCCGTCCACGGTATGCTGCCCGGCGCCGCTCCAACTCGGGCCGCTCCTGCGCAATCAGTACGCGCAACGCGCTATCGCCGAGAGAATAGGCCTCGACAATCTCCCGGTTGAGCACAACGTCTGGAGGTTCGCCGTCAACGATAGCAGCCACGGCCAATTCCGGATTGCCTGGCGCTCCGACCTTCCTGACGATCACCAGATCCAGCGGTGCGTGCAGGGCCTTGGCCACTTCGGCGGCGACGGGAACGCCACCGCGTGGCAAGGCGAGCACGATCGGATCTTTCAGCTGAAGTAATTCCAGCGAGGCTCCCAGCTTCTGCCCGGCGTCCTGACGATCTCGAAACATCGCTTATCCCTCCGGCCAGAGCTCGCGTAGCGATTTCTTCATCGAGTTGCGGACCTGGACGATTTCGCCATGGGAGATGTGTCGGTCGAGGAGCCTGAATACCGCCGCGATGGACCTGTCGACGTCGATCTCCGGCTCGTAGCCAAAGCCTTTTCGCACGCAAATGATGAAGTCGCGCTTCTTGCGTTCCCAAGCCGGTTCGGCCGGGTTCCAGCCGTCGAAATAGATGCCTCTGATCAGTGTCGGCAACTGGGCCGAAAGATCGGCCATCTCTTCGGGAGACAGCCAGTCGCGTAGGGCGTGGAGGACCGACTTGAGCAGCCGGAATGCGCTCTGTTCATTCCAGTCCAGATCCTTTGCAAGTTCCTTGACCCATTGCTGCGCCTGCTCGGCGGCATGGGTAAGAGAGTTGTGCGAAACTGAATGGGTCATCTTTGTCATCCTTCAATCCACGTCGATTTTCGCTTGGGCCGGACCGGCACGCATTGCGCCGGATCAAGTTGGCCCTCACCCGCACGCGTTGCTCACCAGCAGCGGTTGTGATTCGGTCGCTCTTGGCGACGGCGGGGCGGCCGCTCGAGTGCCGGAAATGTTGCGGGTGCCGCCGGCGCCGAGCCCATCTTGCCCGCCGCGGTCTGGAAGGCGGCGATTACATCGGCGTTCTGGCCCATGCCGAGATAGTCGTTGGAGCACCAGACGTTGATTTCCTGGGCGCGGCCGTTGGAGCGCCAGATGGCGCGTGGAAACTTGCCCACGATGCGCTCGAGGTCGGCGAAAACGCGGTGGCGCCGCTCGGCGTGGAGCTGGTCGATCGGGTCTTCGAAGAACCGCTGGTAGTTCATGTGTAAGTTTCCTGTTCAGGAGGCGCGCCGTGGGTGCGACGGTTCGATCCGCTGGACCCAAACTACGAACGAGGAAAGGGCGCCGCTTTGAGCTGTGTCAAATTGCAGGGCGCCTGGTCGTCTGAGATGCGCAGATTCTAGGCGTAGGCCGCGCCAAAACTGATCCAAATCAAAGCGCCGGGCCACCTTTCGGCCCACGCTGACCGGATGTGGAATCCAATCGCAAGCGCTCCGTTTGGCCGCAGCCTCGAACTAGCCGTTCTGGACGAGGAAGGCCTACACGCGCTTGTATTTCCGTGCGAAAAAGGGCGCGAGGGATGGCGGCATGCCGTTACCGGCATCCGGGTCGATATCCGGCCGACACATTGGCGCGCCTGGCATCTGGAAAGAGGCCAAGAGGATTGTCAGAACCCCTCGTAGAGCAATTCCGAAGGTATGGAACGGTTTTCAGTTCGGCTTTCCGCAACCAAAGTGCTTGCCTTCGCGCAACGCCTTTTCAGCCCTTGGGATCGGCGATCAAAGCCATACGCACCAGATGCGAAAGACTGCCGGCGCCCATCTTGCTCATGAGGTTCGCGCGATGGATTTCGACCGTGCGCGGACTGATCCCAAGATCGTAGGCTATCGTCTTATTCGGCAAACCCGAAACGAGACCGTCCAGCACCTGACGTTCCCGATCCGAGAGCGTGGACAGATTTTTCCGAATGTCGGCGGCTTGCGGGTGTGACGCCACCCCGCGGTTACGGTTATCGACCGCCGAGCGAATTGCGCCGATCAGCACCTGGTCGTCGAATGGCTTCTCGATGAAATCGGCCGCTCCTTCCTTCATCGCTTGTACTGCCAGCGCCACGTCCGCGTGCCCGGTCATGACGATGACCGGCACGGCATGGCCGCGAGCCTTCAACTGCCGCAGGAATTCTATGCCGTCGATGCCCGGCATGCGCACGTCGGTGACGATGCAGCCGTCGACCTCCTTCGGGTCTGTTGCCAGGAATGCTGTTGCCGATTCATAGAGGCGCACCGCAAAGTCGGCTGTCGCAAGAAGGAAGCCCAGAGACTTGCGGACGTCGACGTCATCATCGACCACATGCACGACATCACTGGCCATTGGCGACCTCTTCCCTTTCCACGGCGCGCAAAGTGAACCGAAATGCGGTCCCACCGCCGGCTGCCGACTCTGCCCAGATATGACCACCATGGGACTCAACGATAGTACGGCAAATGGACAGGCCGACGCCCATGCCCTGCTTCTTGGTGGTGACGAAAGGCTGGAAGAGCTGAGCTGAGACCTCAGGGGGCAAGCCCGGACCAGTGTCGATAACGCTAACTTCCGTCATGCCGTCGTGCCGCGCTAAGGTGACGATACGCAGCTCGCGGCGCGGCTGCCCCTGCATGGCTTCCACGGCATTTCTCATCAGATTCAGCAGCACCTGCTGGATTTGGATACGGTCGGTCAAAACAAGCTCGGCCCCCGGATCGAGATCGTAAGTGACGCGCACGTCCGCCTCTCTCGCACCAACCAAAGCCAGCGACGAGGCATCCTCGATCAGCGCCGGCAGACGTTCGACCTGACGCTCGCTTTCGCCCCTAGCGACAAAATCCCTGAGACGACGGATGACATCCCCGGCGCGCAAGGCCTGCTCGGCGGCCTTTTCGACAGCATCCTCCAACATGACGGCATTGTCGTCTTTGCTCTTTTCGAGCAGGCGGCGGCTGCCTTTGAGATAGTTCGTGATCGCCGTCAGCGGCTGGTTTATCTCGTGCGCCAGTGTCGAAGCCATTTCCCCGAGTGCCGTGAACCGCGCCATATGAAGCAGTTCCTGCTGCTGCTCCTGAATCCTCGCTTCGGCTCTGTGGCGTTCCGTCAGGTCGCGGCAGAAACCGGTGAAGAAGCGACCCGTTCCGGGGTGCATTTCGCCCACGGAGAGCTCCATGGGAAAGGTCGATCCGTCCTTGCGCATCCCGGTCACCGTACGGCCCAGCCCGATGATGCGGCGCTCTCCCGTCATCAGGTAACGCTGCATATACCCGTCATGCTCCTCCCGGTAAGGCGGGGGCATCAGCAACTTGACGTTTTGACCGATGACTTCGCTGGCCTTGTAGCCGAACAACGTCTCGGCCGCCGTACTGAAAGATTGGATCAGGGCGCTTTCGTCGATGACGATCATTGCATCGGGCACCGTCGCCAGGATCGAACGCAGGTGATCCTCGCGTAATTGCAGTGAAGCGTTGGCAAACGACAGGTCGCTGACATCCGTGCCCTGTACGAAGATAGCGCTGATGCGGCCATCCCTGGCTCTAATGGGTTGGTTGACGAAGTCCAGGATGCGTTCTTCCGCCATACCCGTCTCGGCGTTGCGTAGGACGATTTTGGCATTGCGGCCCACATAAGGCTCGCCGGTTTCGCTGACACGATCGAGCAATTCGAAGAAGCCCTGGCCCTCGAGCTCCGGCAACGCCTCGCGCACCGGCTTGCCGATAACTTGCCGCTGACCGATCAGTCGCTGGTAAGCCGCATTGGTCAACTGGAAAACGTGACCAGGCTCGCTGAGCAAGGTCATGAAACCTGGAGCCTGATCGAACATCAGCGCAAGAAGCTCATGTTCCGGCATATTGTCGTGTTGCAGTCGACTGCCTGCCAGCTGGGCCGCTTTTGCCACAGTTTCGGGCGAAGCTTGCCCCTTCTTGCTCACAAGCGAACTCCGGATCGGGGAAGAGCAATGATGGATGATGTAGCACTCATCCGCCTGCTCGCCAAACAGGCTGCTTTGAGCATTTGATCGGTATCAAGGCGCGGTTCGTTCGCAGTATGCAAATGACGATGTATTCCGCTTCCAGGCGAGGTGCCCGAATGTCCTACAAAACGATGGTCGTCAACCTAGCCGTTGATGCAAACCCGGCGGCGATCCTCAATCTGGCAACAGAGCTCGCGCAGCGCTTCGATGCTCACCTGATCGGCCTCGCTGCCGCCGACGTTCCGCCGTTGGTCGCAACGGGGGAAGGCATGGTCCACGAAGGCAAGGTGATGCAGAACCAGCGCCTCGAGATCGAGAAACGTCTCGCCGAATTGCGCGAGCTATTCGAGAAGCTTGTCCCGCCCTCGGTCAGCAGCGAATGGAGACAACACGTATGCGGCCCGACGCGCGCTCTGGGCTTGGCAGCTCGTTCAGCCGATCTCATCGTAACAGCGGATGGCGGGGAGAATGTCTACCGGGAGGTTGATATCGCGAGCGTTGTGCTCGGCGCAGGCCGGCCTGTACTGGTCACTGCGGCCAATGCCGAGCATTTTTTGAGCAAGACTGCCCTTGTCGCCTGGAAGGACAGCCGGGAAGCACGTAGGGCCCTGTCTGATGCCTTGCCCCTCCTGGCTAAAGCAAACGAGGTGGTCGTCGCCACCATGGAATCCGGCTTCGGAGAGGATGTTCGAAACAGCCTCGCCGACATCGTTGTTTTCTTGGAGCAGCACGGCATCACCGCACGAAGCGAGGTGATCATAGGCGACACGGACGGCGGCAAGCTCGTGACTTTTGCGCTCTCGATCCATGCCGACCTGATCGTTTCAGGGGCCTATGGTCACAGCCGACTGCGGGAATGGGCTTTTGGCGGTGTCACGCGCTCGCTGATCGACGAGAGCGGCATCAGCCGCCTCCTGTCGAACTGACGGATGGCCATCGGGCAAAATCTTGGACAGGAACCAACTCGTCACAGAGCACTGGGATTGACGATCATGGTCTGACGAGAGTCAACGCAAGCGAGACCTCCGCGATCAATAGGTCGACATCCACGGAACGAAACAGCTTGACCAGTCTCCATCTTCTTGAAGCATTTCTGCTTTTTGCCGCGCCGGGGCCGACCAATGCACTTTTGATGGTGGGAGCGGTCAAGCGAGAGAAAGCGATCGCCCTGTTCATCGCCCAGGCGTGCGGGTATGGGGTCGCATCCGCCTGCTGGTTTTCGCTTCGTCCTTTGGTGTCGCCCGGCGCCGTCCCGATGATCGAGCTGGTTGCAGCCGGATTGCTGGTTGTTCTTGGCCTGCGTCTCATGTCTGGCGTTGGCGCCAACACATCCAAAAAGGCCGACGCCATTACAGTTTTCGCGACAAGTGCCATCAATCCGAAGGGATTCATCTATTGCCTGGCATTGGTGCCGGCGGACGCCAAGCCCCAGGCGCTGGGTGTGTACTGGGTCGTGCTGCTGGCGACCACGGCTGTCGCGGGAACCTTTTGGATCCTGCTTGGCAGCAGGTTCAGCGGGGGCCGAACCACGGTTGACCGGGTTGCTGGCGCAGCGCTGATAGCATTCGCCGTCTTGCTTCTCGGACCACTGGTCCCGTTGGCGGCCACCTAGCCCCGGCAGAACCGGAACCGCGCTGTGGCTCCGGCAGGCGTCGTTCTAGGACACAAGCACCACCGAAAACGGTTCCGCACAGAACAGGCTGTCCTTGACCGCCTTCACGCCGGCGACGTTTTCGGCCGCCACGACCGCCGCCTTGCGCTGGCGCTCGTCAAAGATCGCGCCATTCAATTCGACAGCCCCGTTGTCCACCGTCACGCCGATCAAGTCGCCACCACACCAGGATTGGCTCTGCAACTCAGCGACGACGCTCCTGCGGATCAACTCGTCATCGGTGGTCGTCGCGCCCGATTTCGGCAGGACACGAGCCAAAGCGCGCAAGAGGTCCGAGCGCGTGATGATGCCGAGAATCTCGCCAGCTGCGACGATCGGAACGTTCTTGATGTTGTGGCGGGTCATCAGTTCAACGATTTCGGCGAGCGAGGCACGAGGCGACGCCGAGACGACATCCGTTGTCATCACCTCGTCAACCCGCCGTCCGTTGGCGCGAACATATTCGTCTGCGATCTTGCCGGGGCCCAGGAGGAACTGCAGCCAGCGTGCGCGGGCCCGCTGGGTGCCAAGCTCCGCTCGACGCAGGAAGTCGCCTTTGCTGACCATGCCGGCCAGCGTTCCGTCAGCGCCGACGACCGGCAGACAGCTGATCTTCTTAGACAGCATCAGTTCGACTGCGCCGGCGACGGGGGTTGCCGCGTCGATCGTGATCACCGGGGTTGTCATTATGGCACTGGCCTGCATGTACGCCTCCATCGTTTCTCGCATGTTTAGAGGCTTCCAGGCGGGCTGCGCCTTGATCTACCTCATTTTCGGTGCGCGATTTCGTTCTCGATGTCATCCGGGTCGATCAGGATCCGCTCGGCAGCCCCATCAAGGTCCTCGTACTGTCCGCTGCGTAGCGCCCACAGGAAGCCCGACAGGCCGAGCGCGCCCAGGAAGAGGGCCACAGGAATGAGATAGGCGAGCGTAGTCATCAACGGGCCGCTTCCACGGTGTCGGTGCGGTGCTGACGACGCTCACGTTGCTGGGGAGCGGCCGTCGTCGCGGCTCCTCTCAGCCGCATCGCGTTCGCGATCACGATCAGCGAGGACGCTGACATTGCGATGGCTGCGATCAGCGGCGTCACATATCCCAGGATGGCGATCGGCACGGCAAAGGCATTGTAGACGATCGCGATTGCGATGTTTTCGCGGATGAGCCGGCCTGCCTTGCGCGACAGGTCCAAGGCAAGCGGCACCGCCAGTAGGCTTTCGCGCAGGAAGACGAAGTCGGCCGCCTTGCGGCCGACGTCGGCCGCGGTGGCAGGCGCCATGGACACATGCGCCGCCCCAAGCGCGGGCGTGTCGTTGAGTCCGTCACCGACCATCAAAACCTTGTGGCCGGCGCGGGCCAGCGTCTCGATCCAATGGACCTTGCCCGAAGGAAGCAGCGCCGGCACAAAGCTGTCGATGCCCAGTGAGCTGGCAACCTCGCCGCAGGCTCTCTCCGTATCGCCGGAGAGCATTTCGACCGACACGCCGGCGCGCTTCAAGCTCTCGATAGCCGCATTGGCATCGGACCGAGGCGCGTCCTCGAAGGCAAAGCACGCGACGATCGTGCCGTTTCTTGACAGGACAGTTCCGCCATAACCGCCGAGCTTGCCTTCACCTCCGGTCCGGGCCTTCCATCCGGCCCAGCCGCGCCGGCCAAGGCGCCAGATGTCGCCGCCGGCTTCGGCCTCGATGCCGAAGCCGGGTTCTTCCCGCACCGAGACAAGCTCGGGTTGGCCGCAAAAGCCGGCGTGGATCGCCAGGGCCTTTGAGAACGGATGACGCGACTGCGCGGCCATGCCGGCCGCCATCGCCAGCATGGTCGGATCGATCGATGATCCATTGGTGAGGCGCGGCTGACCCAGGGTGAGTGTTCCGGTCTTGTCAAAGACAGCCGCATCGACTGCGGCCAGGCGCTCCATGGCGGAGCCGTCCTTGACCATGATCCCGGCCTCGAAAAGGCGCCGGGCCGCCACGACCTGCACGATCGGCACCGCGAGACCGAGGGCGCAGGGGCAGGTGATGATGAGCACGGCGATGGCGATGGTCATGGCTCGGTGCCAATCACCGGATGCCACCATCCAGCCAAGGAAGGTCGCGAAAGCCGCGATATGGACCATCGGCGCGTAAAGCGCCGATACCCGGTCGGCAATCCTTCGGTATTGCGAGCGCCCGCCTTCCGCGGCTTCCATCAACCGGACCATTTCCGCCAGGAAGGAATTCTTCGCGGCGGCGGTCGCCTGCATCGTCAGCGGGCCGGTGAGGTTGAGTGTTCCGGCCTGGACACGGGTTCCGGCGCTGACGGATTTCGGCCTGCTTTCACCCGACACGAGCGAGCAGTCGAGGTCGGAATTGCCGCTGACTATGGCGCCGTCCACCGGTATCCGCTCTCCAGCCGCGATAAGCAGGCGCATTCCCGGCTGCAGCTCGGCGACCGGCACGTAGTCGCGCGCGCCGTCGTCGCGCAGGACCACCGATCCCCGTGCCGCAAGGCGCGACAGGCCGCAGACGGCCGTCCGCGCCCGTTCCCGCATGACGTGATCCAGCGTGCGGCCGATCAGCAGGAAGAAGAGCAGCGATGTCGAGGCATCGAAATAGGCGTGCTCACCGTGGGTTACGGTTTCGTAGAGGCTCATCGCATAGGCAAGCGACACGCCCACCGCTATCGGCACGTCCATGTTCATGCGGCCGTGACGCAAGGCGTTCGCCGCAGAGCGGAAGTAGATAGCGCCGGCGAAGACCAGGGCAGGGATGGCGATCAGGGCCGACAGCCAGTGGAACAGGTCCCGCGTCGGGCCCTCGGCGCCGGACCAGACCGAGACGGACAAAAGCATGATGTTGCCCGCGGCGAAGCCGGCGACCGCGACTGCTCGGATCAGTTCCGAGAGGGCCTTGTCCTTCTCGTGCGTCTCGGGGTCGAAAAGATGTGCCTGATAGCCGAGCCGGCCAAGCACGGCAAAGAAAGGTGGGACCCTGCCGCCATGCCAGCGAACCGTTACGCGTTTCGTCGACAGGTTGACGCGCGCGGAGTCGACGTTCTCGATCTTTGCAAGGGCGGCTTCAATCGTCTGGATGCAGGCCCCGCAATGGACCGCCGGCACCGATAGCTCGGTCTGGTGAATGTCGCCGCCGAGGTTGCGGCTGGCAAGCCTGATCTCGTCACTCGAGGGCGAAGCAGACGCCGCAAAGGCGATATCCAACGCCATTTCGGCACCCGGTGCGCAGCAGCTCATTGCAGGGCTCCCTTCGAGATCATGAGGCGACGAACATCGCGAAACGGCAATGTCAGCCCGGCGTCGGCATCGATCTCGACGATCCAGACGCCGTCCCTCGGTGTGTGCCGGGCGGCAAATTCCCCGGTCTTGGAAGCAGCGCCACCAGGGGCCGCGGCGAGCGTCAAAGCCTCGTCCTCGGTCTCGTAGGCCGGATGCCGGAACAAGACCCTGACGCCGTGAAGCGGCACCGGATTTCCCTGTGCATCGGCAAGGCTGTAGCGGACCTCGCCGGAGGCGATGGTCAACTTGCCTTTCCAGCCGAGCGCGGCTTGCGCGCGTCCTTCCCTGGCCCGCTCGTTGAACTGCTGGCTGGCAACATAGGTGTTCTCGACGACCAGACCGGTCCAACTCCGGCGGGCGAGAGTTGCCATGGTGAGGTTTACGCCGATGACGACCGAAAAAAAAGCGAGAATGGAGACCAGCATGTGCCTGCCGGTGAACTCGCGTGGCTTTCGTGTATCGGTGCTCATTTGCGGTTCTCGGATGCGTTGAAACTGGCGGTGTATGCGGCGGATTCGGAACTCGACTTGTCCTCGATCCGGAATTCGAAGCTTTGCACCGGTGATTTGACCAGGGTCGCCGGCTGACGGACGAAGACCTTGAGGATCTTGAGCCGGTCGGGCTCGACCGGGATGGCAAACGAGCGGCCCGGCGGCCGGTCGATGCCGACGATGCTCATCTCGCCGCCTTCCAGCCCATGCAGTGCGACCTCGATCGTTCTCGGCTCGGGGATCATGTTGAGCAGCTTGACGGTGTAGCCGTTGCGGATCGAGCCGTCCGAAAGCGTCACGAACTGAGGATTTCGGTCATGAAGGACATTCAGCTCCAGCCGCCCGCGGGTCAGCAGCGAATAGACGAGGACAAGCCCGATCGCCGACCAGGCGCCCAGATAGATGTAGGTGCGCAGGCGGAAGATCTTGCTCAGGTGGAAATGCGCCAATCCGTCGGCGAAGCTGCCGCTCGGCGTTCTCACCAGCGCCGGATTGACCGGACTGGTGCCGCCGGCGGTCGCCACCGCCATGTTGGCATTGTAGTCCGCCAGCGTCGCGTAGGAGATCAAGCCGCGTTCGCGGCCGAGCTTGTCCATGACACCGTCGCAAGCGTCGAGGCAGAGCGCGCAGGTGATGCATTCCAGTTGCTGGCCGTCGCGGATATCGATGCCCATCGGGCAGACGGCGACGCAGGAGTTGCAGTCGACGCAATCACCGACCAGCTGTCCGGCGGCCAGTGCCTTCTTGGCGTGACGCGAGCGCGGTTCGCCGCGCCAGTCGTTATAGGTCACGGTCAACGAGTTCTCGTCGAGCATGGCGGCCTGTATGCGCGGCCACGGGCACATGTAGGTGCAAACCTGCTCGCGCATCAGCCCGCCGAACACATAGGTGGTGCCTGTCAGAACGGCGATCGTGACATAGGCGACGGGCGCCGCCGTGCCGGTCACGACTTCGATGAGCAATGTCGGCGCATCGGCGAAGTAGAAGATCCAAGCGCCGCCGGTGGCCATGCCTATGGCCAGCCAGATGACGTGCTTGATGGAACGCAGGAACAGCTTGCGCGCCGTCCAGGGAGCGGCGTCCATTTTCATGCGGGCATTGCGGTCGCCTTCGATCGCGCGCTCGACGACGAGGAACAGGTCAACCCAGACGGTCTGCGGGCAGGCGTAGCCGCACCAGGCTCGCCCGACCGTGGACGTGACCAGGAACAGGCCGACGCCCGCCATCATGAGGAGGCCGGCGACGTAGTAGAATTCCTGCGGCCAGATCTCGATGAAGAAGAAGTAGAAGCGGCGGTTCGCCAGATCGACAAGCACAGCCTGATCAGGAGCGAAGGAGCCGCGATCCCAGCGCAGCCACGGCGTCAGGTAATAGATGCCGAGCGTGATCGCCATCACCAGCCACTTGAACTGGCGGAAACGGCCCGAGGCGCGCTTCGGAAAGATCTTCTTGCGCGCGGCGTAGAGAGGCTGGCGGGTCTTCGCGGAATTCACCGCTTCGGCCTCGAGCCGTTCTACCTGCGTCTGGTCGAGCACATGCATCTCCAACGGCGGCAAAGTACGGAGCCGCTCTCATCGGGCAGTCTTGCCGGAGGTCTCATCGCAGCGCGTTGACCCAGGTCAAAAACCGCCGATGGAACAGGTCGAGGCCCGGCTCGGCCGGGCCTCGTCGCTTGCACGGCCGAGGGCCGAGAATAGGCCCCGCTTCCTATTCTCCGCCGCCAAGTGAATGAACATAGACCGCCAGTTCCTTGACCGTCGTCTCGCCGAGGCGCCCGCCCCAGGCAGGCATCACCCCGTTATGGGGCGTGCGGACCTGCGCCGCGATCGCCGCCTCGCTGGACCCATAAAGCCAGATGGCGTCGGTAAGGTCGGGCGCTCCAAGCTCCCGGTTGCCCTTTGCATTCTCGCCATGGCACGCGGCGCAATTGTCGGCGAAGACCTTGGCGCCGGGGCCGACCAGGTTCTTGTCCTGGACAGGGCCCGAGAGGCTGGCGACATAAGCGCTGACCTCAGCGATCTGGTCAGGCTTCAGCACATCGGCGAAGGCGGTCATCTCCGACTGGCGAGTATCGGCATCGGTGGCGAAGCGAATGCCGTGCGTGATCGTCTGCTGGATCTGGTCGGTCTTTCCACCCCATAGCCAATCGTCGTCGTTGAGGTTCGGAAACCCTGTCGACCCTTGCGCGCCGGAGCCGTGGCATTGCACGCAGTTGACCCTGAACGCAGCGCCGCCCGCGGCGACGGCGAACTCGCGCAACGCGTTATCGGCGGCGATCTCGGAGACGCTCTTGGCCTGGATCGCCGCGACATACTGAGCCTTGGCCGTCTCGGCGGCGGCCATCTCGTTCTTGACGTCGTTGCGGCTGGAGAAGCCCAGAACGCCTTGGGTGGCAGAGCTGATCATCGGCCACGCCGGATAGGCGATCGTGTAGGCGAGAGCCCACGCGATGGTAATGTAGAAGGTGATCACCCACCAGCGCGGCAGCGGATTGTTGAGTTCCCTGATCCCGTCCCATTCGTGACCGGTCGTCGCGATGCCTGAGATTTCGTCGATATGCTCGCTGCTCATGATCAGCCGTCCTTGAGTGGAATCTGTGCGGCCTGGTCGGCGCGCGCCTTGCCGCCGGGGCGGAGCGCGAAGGCAACGCAGCCGACGAAGAACAGCGCCATGGCGAGCAGGCCCCAGCTGTCGGCAAACTCCCGCATCAAATTGTAGTCCATCGGTCACTCTCCTCAGCGATAGCCGGCGGCTTCGTCATAGGTCTTGAAGTCGACCAGCGTGCCGAGCATTTGCAGATATGCGACGAGCGCATCCATCTCGGTAACCTGCTGCGGATTGCCGTCGAAGTCGCCGATCTTGGCCTTGGGATAGCGCGCTTCCAGGCCCGACGTATCGGCGCTGGGATCGGCCTGCGCCATCAGGTCCGCATTGGAGTTGGCAATCATGTCGTCGGTATAGGGAACGCCGACGCGCCGGTTCGCGACCAGATGCGTGGAGAAGTCCTTCACGTCGATCGGCGTGTCCTTCAGGAAGGCGTAGCCGGGCATGATCGATTCCGGCACCACCGAGCGGGGGTCGGCAAGGTGCTGGACGTGCCAGCTGTTGGAGTAGCGGTCGCCGACGCGGGCAAGGTCCGGTCCGGTGCGCTTGGAACCCCATTGGAACGGGTGGTCGTACATCGACTCGGCGGCTAGGCTGTAGTGGCCGTAGCGCTCGACCTCGTCCCTGAACGGCCGGATCATCTGGCTGTGGCAGAGGTAGCAGCCTTCGCGGACATAGATGTCGCGTCCCGCAAGCTCTAGCGGCGAGTAAGGCCGCATGCCTTCGACCTTCTCGATCGTGTTATCGAGGTAGAAGAGCGGCGCGATCTCGACGATGCCGCCAATGGTCACGACCAGCAGAGACCCGACAAGAAGAAGCGTGGCGTTCCTCTCGATGAGCGCGTGTTTGTCCATCAAGCCCATGTCTGGCTCCCTATTCGGCAGGCTGGAGGGCGGGCGTGGGGCCCGGCTGGGATTGCTCCTCGGGCTGGTAGCCGAGAATGGTCATGGTGATGTTCCATGCCATTATCAGCATGCCGGCGAGGTAGAGAGCGCCGCCCGCGGCGCGCATGACGTAGTAAGGGTGCATGGCAGCGACCGTCTCAGCGAAGGAATAGACGAGGAAACCCTGCTCGTCGTACTCGCGCCACATCAGGCCCTGCATGATGCCGGAGACCCACATGACCGCGGCGTAGACGACGATTCCGAGCGTCGCCAGCCAGAGGTGCCAGGTGACGAGCCGCTGCGAATAGAGCCGCTGACGGTTCCACAGCTTCGGCACCATGTAGTAGATGGCGCCGAACGAGATCAGCCCGACCCAGCCAAGCGCGCCCGAATGGACGTGGCCGATTGTCCAGTCCGTATAATGGGACAGCGAGTTGACGGCCTTGATCGACATCATTGGGCCTTCGAAGGTCGACATGCCATAGAAGGCGATGGCCGCGACCATCATGCGCACGATCGGATCGGTGCGGATCTTGTCCCAGGCGCCTGACAGGGTCATGAGGCCGTTGATCATGCCGCCCCAGGACGGCATCCACAGCATGATCGAGAACACCATGCCGAGCGTCTGAGCCCAGTCGGGCAGGGCGGTGTAGTGAAGGTGATGGGGGCCCGCCCAGATGTAGAGGAAGATCAGGGCCCAGAAGTGGATGATCGAGAGGCGATAGGAGTAGACCGGCCGGTTCACCTGCTTCGGCACGAAATAGTACATCATGCCGAGGAAGCCGGCGGTGAGGAAGAAGCCGACGGCGTTGTGGCCGTACCACCATTGCGTGAGCGCGTCCTGGACGCCGGAGAAAGCCGAATAGCTCTTCGATCCAAGGAAGGAGGCCGGCATCGAAAGATTGTTGACGACGTGCAGCATCGCGATGGTGATGATGAAGGACAGGTAGAACCAGTTCGCGACGTAGATGTGCGGTTCCTTGCGCTTCAGGACGGTGCCGAGGAAGAGCAACAGATAGGCGACCCAGACGATCGTCAGCCAGATGTCGACATACCATTCGGGTTCGGCGTATTCGCGGCTCTCGGTGATGCCGAGCAGATAGCCGGTCGCGGCCATGACGATGAAGAGCTGGTAACCCCAGAAGACGAACCAGGCGAGATTGCCGCCGAACAGGCGGGCGCGGCAGGTCCGTTGCACCACGTAGAGGGAGGTGCACAGAAGCGCGTTGCCGCCGAAGGCAAAGACGACACCAGAGGTGTGCAGCGGGCGCAGACGGCCGAAATTGAACCATGGCGCGACATTCAGGTCGGGATAAGCGAGCTGCAGCGCGATAATCACGCCGACCAGCATCCCGACACCACCCCAGAATATGGTTGCGATGGCGCCGTAGCGGATCGGCCCGTCCATGTACGCGCCGGGGTCAACGGGGATCGCCGGCTTGAAGTCCGTCGTGCGCAACAGGATCGCGGTGAAGCCAGCCAAGACGAAGAACAAGACCCACATATGCTGGCGAAAGGGTTCGTCCACGCCGAAGCCGGCGGCCACAAGCGCCGCAAAAGCAAAGAGGCTTAGAAGAACGATCTCCGTGCCAAATCTCATCGCAAGTCCCCGATCTCGAATTCCGGCGGATGCCGACGGCCGCATGAATTCCTCAATCGGGGACTGTCGGCCTTGATCTAGGTCAAAGCCTGTCGTTTCGGTTTGGGCAGCCTCGATGCCAGTTCGGTCAGCAGGCGGTCGTTGGGAAGGAAAGGCACGCCGGCACGGCGCCTTGGCAAGACTGCGGCCATCTGTCCCAAGCCGCTGGGTTCGGCGATGAAGCAGTGCCGGGCGCCATGATGAGACGGGCACATCGGGAAAAGCTGCGGCTCTGCGATACGCTCGAGCAATTGGCCGACGCCCTGCCGCATGTCGATCGCCTGCAATGCCTTGGCGTGGCCAACAGCATCGTTCCGCTGCTACGCGCCATTCACCGCTATGAGGAAACGGTCGTCTTCCGGCCTATGAGGCGGCTCTCACCCTGGCTGAGTCCAATCTTGCCTCCATCAGACGGTCGGGCGGAGCACCTCGAGGACGAATGCTACGCGGAGGAGTTGACCGAGGATCGAGAATGCGAAAGCGGTCGGCTTCATGCTGCGCGGCTTCTTCGAAAGCATGCGGCGCCATATAGCGTTCGAGCGCGAGCACATTCTTCCGAGGATCGGACTAAGCGACTCTTGTAGCGCTCCGCCAACCGCGCTGGCGCGATCAGTCACCGCAACGTTGTTGCAGGCGGCTGAGGCTGTCCACCGTGACATGGCGGTTGCTCTCGATCCGGATCACATCGTCGGTGCGCAGTCGCGTCAGCTGGCGGCTGACCGTCTCGATGGTGAGTCCGAGAAAATCAGCGATGTCGGCACGCGTCAGCGGCAAGTCGAAGCTGGCCGACCTGGCTGCCGGATCGGACGCCGGCTCTATATTACTGGCAATCATAAGAAGGAAGCTGGCGACCCTTTCGCACGCTGTCTTGCGCCCAGCGCTACCATCCAGTCTCGCGCTTCATCGAGGTCGTTCAGAGCCTGCTTGAGCAGGCGGTGTTCGAATCCCGGAGAAACCCTCATCATCCGTTCGATCACCGTCCTTGGAAACGAGCATAGTGATACTTCCGTAGCCGCTTCGGCATTGATTGCACTTTCGGACTTGAACGGTCGCCCCAGGAAATCCGGAGCGAACTGCAGGCCGACGATCTGCTGGCGCCCGTCCGAAAGGCTCTTTGTCAGTTTGACAACCCCGGAGAGGACGTTCGAATAGCGTTCTACGACTTCGGCATCGCCCATCAGCTCAGCACCCGGTGACACGCCGTGCCTTGACGCTGTCTTGGATAGCTCAACCAGCTGATCGGGTTCGAGCGCACCACATAAACCACGGTGCCGCGCTTCACAGGACTGGCAAAGCACAGGGATACCGGCACTATGGATGTCCTGTCGAACGTTCATCGCATCTGAAGCCAAAACAAAGTGGGGCCGAGCCCAACAAGGTTGGCAGGGTATCACCTTTGCATTGTGGGATTGTTGCGTCCTTTTGTCCTTTGGTCCGCATTGATTGGAATCAAGGCTTCAACAGACGAGCGCGGCTAGGTTGCGGCATGCAACAGAAAACGGCGAACGATATCCGCATGGCCTTGGCCAACAGCTCGGCCGAGAACGTGCCGCGGTATACGAGCTATCCAACGGCGCCACACTTTCACCCTGGCGTCGACCCAGTCGTCGTTCGGGGCTGGCTGGATGGGCTGGAAGGCGATGACGAGATATCGCTGTATCTGCACATCCCCTACTGCGACAGGCTGTGCTGGTTCTGCGCCTGCCATACCAAGCAGACACGGCACTATGCGCCGGTGGCCACCTTCCTGCGCTCGCTGCACAGGGAAATCGAAACCGTCGGTGGCCTTGTCAGTGGCCGGGGCAGGGTGCGTGCCGTTCATTTCGGCGGTGGCTCCCCGACGATGCTGAAACCGGACGACATCCTGATGCTCGGAACAGCGTTGCGGGATCGGTTCGACTTTCTCGATGACGCCAGTCTCAGCGTCGAGATCGACCCGAACGACATGGACGAGGGGCGGCTCGATGCTTTCGCCGCGATCGGCATGACGCGGGCGAGCCTTGGCGTCCAGGACTTTGATCCCAAAGTGCAGAAGGCGATCAATCGCGAGCAGAGTTTCGCGCTAACCAAAAGCATTGTTGATGCTGTGCGCGCGCGGGGCGTGAGATCCGTCAACTTGGACCTGCTCTACGGTTTGCCGCATCAGACCTGCGAGAGCGTCGCCGCGACAGTCACCCAGGCGCTGACGCTGGCGCCGGACCGGCTTGCCCTATTCGGCTACGCGCATGTGCCATGGTTCAAGAAGCACCAGACGATGATCGATGAGGCCTGGCTGCCCGATTCAGCCGCACGTCTGGCGCAGTCGCAGCTTGCCGCGCGAATGATTGTCGATGCCGGCTACGAGGCGCTGGGACTGGATCATTTCGCAAAGCCGCAGGATGCGCTGGCAGTTGCCGCGCGCGGCGGCAGGATCCGCCGCAATTTCCAGGGCTACACCGAGGACCTATGTGAAACCCTGATCGGTCTTGGGCCCTCCGCGATCAGCCGGTTCCGCCAGGGTTATGCCCAGAACATTGTTGCAACTGGTGAATACGAAAAGGCTGTCGATGCCGGACAACTGGCGACGGTGCGCGGCATTGAGCTTAGTGTGGATGATCAGGCGAGGGCCTGGCTCATCGAGCGCCTGATGTGCAACTTCACTTTCTCAGCGATAGAACTTGTCGAACGCTTCGGGAATATCGGCCAAAGGCTGCTCTGCGAGGCGAGCCGATTGGCCATCAGCGGAGCAGGCCAGCTTCTTCGGCTCGATGGTGAATACTTCATCGTGCCCGAAGAAAGCCGTCCGCTGGTCAGGACGGTGGCGGCGAAATTCGACAAGTATTTCAGAAACGGAACCGGCAGGCACTCGTTGGCGGTCTGAGCGCAAAGCTGGGCCTAGCACTCAAAAGTGCTCGCCCGCCTTGAACGGACCGATACGGGTTCCGGCCGCAATCAGATAGGCTGTTGACCAGCCGATCAGCAGAAACCCGTTCACGCCTTCCAGAGCAGCCAGGACACGCCAACCGCGGGCGGGTATGACGTCGCCATAGCCGACCGTGGAAAAGGTGATGGTGGAGAAGTAGAGCGCAGTCTCGAAGTCCGGGAGGACGCCGAGTAGTCTGTACATTCCGGCCCAGAGCCAAACTTCCGCTGTCATGACAGCGAAAAGCCCCATCACGACGCTGATCATTGCGAGGATGCGGCTGCGGCGGCCGTGCATGCGAAAATGCGCCACGAGGTGCGCCATCACGTGAGTGATCGCGATCAGGCCGAAGGTGTGAATCAGGACCGTCAGACTGATGACGCTCGTGCCGACGCAGAGATTGAGGATCATTCGACGAATCTATGACCCCCGACGGGCCTAGTCTTTGCGTAAAATCAAGTCGGGATCAGCCTGCCAAGGGTTCCAGGACAATCAACCGACTATTGGCCTACCTGCACGCTGCCGCCCGATCCAGGCGAAAGAACATGGCGAGCTTCAGGCTCGCTGCTATTCGCTCCGCCCGCTCGATGAACACCGCCGCGGTTTCGGGCTCGAACTGGTCCGATGCCGTCGCCCGGAAGAGAGCCAACCAGGTGTCGAAGTCGGCTTCGGTGACATCCTCCAGTTTCAGGTGAGCCGGCACCGGACGTCCATGATAGTCGCCGCTCTTCAACATGACGGAGCACCAGAAATTGGTCATCTTCTCGAGGTGAGGTCCCCAGTCGCCAGTGATCTCCCGGGTGAAGATGGGTCCGAGCTGCTCGTCCTCTCTCACTCTGGCATAGAATTTGCGCACCAGTGCTCCTATCGAAGCACGATCCACACCGGGGCGCATCAGAGGCTGTTCGGTGACAGGGCGAATCCTGTCAGTCAAAATTGACTTCGATGTCATTCATATTCCTCGTCAGCAGGCAGTCAGGTCAGGCCAAGGCGACGAACCACGGCCCTTAGGAAGCCATCGCGGTCGCGGACAAGCCGGAAGCCCAGATTGTCTGGTGGTGTGCCGACCGCGCAGCCGCCGCTTTTGCCATCGCGGATGAAGTTCGACATGTAGGTGCGGTGGAAACCTTCCACAACATGCACACCGCAATTGGTGACCACACTGGCTACGACCTCGCCGGACACACGCGCGTGTGTGTAGCAGGTCGATGTCCACTCCCAGACATTGCCGGCAATATCGGCAACGCCCTTTGAATTGAGGCCAAAGGATCCGCTTTGCCGCGGTTCGGGATCCGGTTTGCGATCGAGCGCGGCCTCATTGCGATAGCGGGTGAGCCATCGCCTTGCCGGATTGGCCGGGTCGCCTTCACCGCCTTCTATATCTGCCCGAAATCGCTCCGCCGCCGCGTAGGCCCATTCCACGTCAGTCGGCAGCCGCCACGCTTCGCCCGTCTTTGCCGACAACCAGTTCGCATAGGCCTGCGCATCGAGAAAGCTGATCCCAGTTGCTGGAACGTTGCCGGCAAGATTTGACTCAGCAGGCCTGCAGGCGCCGTCCGAAACGCAACGGTCGTAGTCGGTTGCGCTCACCTGGAACTTCATGATTTCCACCGGCGCCTCGATAGTTTCGGTCAAGGCGGGCGCAGGGGCAGGATGGTTGTCCTTGAGGAATTCGCCTGGCTGCGGATGTTTGAATGAACCGGGTGCCAGAGCCACGAGCTCGCGTGGTGAAGTCGCAATCGCCGCGCGCGAGGACATACCATCGAGCGCTTGGCTGACGCCCAGGCCGATGAAGGCGGCAGCCCCGATAACACCGAATGTGAAGAGAGGATCGAAGGACATGCTGCACCCCCCGGGGAGCAGCGCAATCCGCCAGAAGCGGGCTGCGCTGCGATTCCGCTCTGCTCTTAGGAGGCAATTGCCCTGGGAGCCTCGACCTGTTTCATCAGATCGTCGTCCCAGCTTCCTTCAACCATGAAATGCGCGGTCGCGCCGAGCTCGACTGCCTCGATCAGGTTGTGATTGACGTAGGCGTAGACGCCCGGCTGCAGGAAGGTGTAGAGCGCGGCACCCGCCGACCCGCCGCGGATAAACCAGGTTTCCATGTCCCTGGCAGGCGGGTTGGCGAACTTGCCGCCTTCCCAGACAAAGTCGCCATGACCGCCGATCAGGTGCGGACGTGTGTCGCGGTTGGCTTGCGAGTGGACGATGAGAACAGTTTCGCCGACCTTCGCCTTCATGGCGTTTTCGCCTGTCAGCGATCCCGCCTTGCCGTTGAACACGACATGTGTCGGTATGAGGCCGCGCATGACCTTCATCGTCTCGTCGTAACCATCACCGGCCGAATCGTACTTCTTGAACTTTCCCTGCTCGTCGCGTGGGATGTAGAAATCGTTTTCACCGATATAGTAGATGCGATCATAGCGGACCGGCTTACCCTTATCGTCCATCAGTCCGCCGCGCGGCAGGACCATTACCGCTCCGCTCATTCCCGACACAACGTGCCAGGGTATCATCGCTCCGCCGGGCGCGCAGTGATAGACGAAGGTTCCCGTCCGCGTCGCCTTGAAACGTAAAGTGACCTGCTCGCCCGGGTTGATCAGCGTCAGTTCGCCGCCGCCGAGCGCGCCGGTTGCCGCATGGAAGTCGATGTTGTGGGCGAGACTGTTGGTATCGGGGTTGACCAGCGTGAGCTCGAGGTAATCGCCCTCGTGCACGACCATGAGAGGCCCCGGAATGGAGCCGTTATAGGTCATGGCGTTGAGCTGCGTGCCGTCGGCGTCGATGACCATCGGCTTCTCTTCGATGGTCATGGTGAACTCGACGACCTTTGGGCCGCCCTTGGCAGCCTGATCATGAGCGTGCACCAAGGGCGGCGCGACCAGCGTCACCTTTTCGCGAGGCAGTCCGGCCACATCCTGTGCCTTGGCCGCTGCCATGGCCGGCACTGCTCCGGCAGCTGCGACGGCGGTCGCAGCAAGAACAGAACCCAACAAAGCTTCGCGTCTCGTAAGCATCTCAGTCTCCCTTTCGTTTCGACCTTTCGATGCCAGCAAGATAGCAGTTGGGACGAGGACTTCTTTGCGCTGGCGCAAATCTGATGGTTTTGTGGAAACTGCTTTGAGAAACTTCCTAATGCGAGACTCTCACGGACAGCGGGATTGTTTCGGCAGACCGGCGTAAAGCGCGGCCGGCACAAAAAAGGCCGGACAGATCTCTCCTCGGGATCTGCCCGGCCTATGCCTCCGGCCCGCCATTGCCGAAGGCAATCTCTGAAGAATCAAGTCAGTTGGAAGCGACTTTGCTCGCTTCAGCGAACAGTTCAGCAAAAACTGTCTTGGCTTTGCCAACCTGCTTGATGGCCTCCGCCGCCGAAAGGTTCACCGGCTTGCCGACGACAACCAGCGCTACCATGCCCATACCGTAGTGGGGGGCACATTTCACGCCGTAGACGCCTTCCTGGGTGAGGGTCACGGTTACTTCGTCATTCGGCTTGCCTTTAAAGGGCTGGGCGCCGTCCGGAATCATGTCCTTAATGCTTTCGGCATTGTGGGATTTGTCGGTCGGAACGAATTTGATCGTGTCGCCGGGTGCGGCGCGGACAAAAGCAGGCTGGAAGACCATTGAGCCCTTCTCACCCTTATTCAGCATCTGGACGACATGTTCTTCGGCATTTGCGGTGCCAGCGATGGAGAGCAACGCGATCGCCGCAGCGATAAGGGGCAGTTTCATTGGAGAGTCCTTTCTTTCGTTCACCACGGCTTCAACCGCTGCATCCTTCTAGTTCGTCAGGTGTCCTGGTGATTTGCGCTGGCTCAAATTGCTCGACGAAAAATCGCCGCACGCCATTCAAGAAGCACTCTTCCAGCGCGCGTTGAGGCGAGGTCGCACGAGCATGCCTCCAAACTGGACGGTGTAGCCGACGAAAGCGGCCACCCAGAGCGCTGCTGAGATATGAAGGAATACTGCGTAGGAAGGCACAACACCTGCGATGATGCGCAGGATGGCAGCAAGAACGATGGCCATGAAAATCGCGCATGTCCCCCGGCTTGCCCGCAATTCGCGTCCAGTGTGGCCAAAGGTGGCGCGGGTCATGACTGCAAGCGTCATGCCGGCGACGGCTCCAACCGCCAACGCATGAATGCCGGCAATCTCAGGTATCGTCTCGGGAACGAAAACGGCCAGTCCGGCAAGCAATAGCCCGATCGGCACAAAGGCGAACGCGACGTGCAGGATCAGAAGCAGAGGGTCGGACAGCGTCCGGTAACCCGCCCAGCGGGCCATCCTAACGGCATTTGCCAGCGCTCCGGCAACCAGCAAAAAGCCGCTTGCAATGCTATTGGGAAAAAATGTCCAGGCGACCAGCCCGACAGCGGACAGCGCGATCGTTCCGACATCGAATCCGCCGAATGGTGTGGGAACCCGACCGGGGTTCTCGCGGACCAGCCAATTGCGGGTGAAACTGGGGATTATGCGCCCGCCGATGATCATGATGAGGAGCGCAACGGCTCCAAGACCCAGGCGGCGGCTGATGTCGGAGATGCCCTGATAGTGCGCTTCGGCATGAAACATGACGTTTGCGGCAAAAAGGATGGCGACCGGTAGGAGCACCTTGAGATTCCGCCAATTTCGCCCGGCAACGATTTCGGTCGCGGCCGCGGCTACCACCGCCAAAAGAAAGGAGCAGTCTATGACGGCGCCCGGCAGCCACCCGAGCTCCGCCGAAAAGGACACGGCGATCCTGCCCGCGATCCAGAGCAGCACGAGCACCAGCAGACGAAGATCCTGAACGGGAAGTCGTCCCGTCCAGTTCGGAATTGCAGTCAGCAGGAAGCCCGTCACGACGGCAGACAAGTAGCCGAAGAGCAATTCGTGAATGTGCCAATCAACAGGCGCAAACGCGCTGAAGGTTTCGAGCTGGCCGTAGTAGAGGGGCAACCAAAAAAGCATCGCGGTAGCGGCTTGCAGCGAGCCCAGCAGGAAGAAGGGCCGAAACCCGTAGGAGAAGATTGCCGGATATGTGCTTGGCCGCGTACGCTGAATTGCCATGATGTGCCTCTTTGAAAACCAGGCGGCGAGCCTGTCCGGCTTGTCTATCGAGGCCTGAAGGATGGAATTTGCGGCAGCGCAAACAAGTGAGCGAATTGCCGTCTCCGGCGACGGAAGGCTCCACTTGTCGATGGGCCGTCGTCCATGACAAAAGTCTGGTCAGGAGCCTGAGCGCGTTGCATTGTTGAAAGCTGGGAGAACGGCAGTTGGCAAGCCTTGATCGATCGCTGATTGCCGGACTGTCTGTGTTCGAGGGGATCGCCGCCGCTGACCTGGATCGCATTGTCGGACAGGCGAGATCCATGCGGATCGCCAGGGACCAACCGGTTTTCGAGCAGGAGCAAGAGGCTCATTCCTTCTTCCTGCTGCTCGACGGTCATGTGCGCGTGGTGAAATCGACCCCGGACGGGCATGAAGTCACCGTGCGATATATCAGCCCGGGCGAATTGATGGGGATCGCCAGCGCGTTGGGCCGGACGACCTACCCGGCAAATGCCATCGCGGCCGTCGATTGTGTTGTGCTTGCCTGGCCAAGCCAGCTCTGGCCCACATTCGCGACGAGCTTTCCAAGTTTCAGCGCCAGTACCTACAAAACGGTGGGAACAAGATTGCAGGATGCCCACACGCGCGTCATCGAAATGTCAACCGAGCAGGTGGAGCAGCGCGTCGCGCATGCGTTGCTCAAGCTGATCAAGCAGTCGGGGAAAAAGACCGATGAAGGGCTGATGATCGATTTCCCGCTTTCACGCCAGGATATCGCGGAAATGACTGGCACCACGCTTCACACGGTAAGCCGGCTGCTCTCGGCCTGGGAAGATCAGGGCCTGGTCAAGAGCGGCCGTCAGAGGGTCATCGTGATCGAGCCGCATCGGCTCCTCGTCATCGCCGAGGGTAGTGCGGCAAGGAGCTAATGCGCGCGTCGCGCTGAAGCGGATTGAGCGAGGCGCTTAGGTTCTGTTTTTATGCAGGTCGTTCTCGCAAGACGGCCGCACACTTTTGTGCGACATGCTCAGTCCACTCGGCGGGCGTCGATGGCCACCTCCAGATCGCGGCGGAGCTGGTTCTCGTCAAGCTCATGTTCACGTGCCGCATCGGAAACCGTGTGAAAAGAAGCAATTGGGCAGCCGACGCACAGCATGCCATGTTGAAGAACGACTCGGATTGCCGCAGGCGTCTCGCGCATGATCCCGTCCATCGTCGCATCGTCGTCCAGTTTCCGTTTCATGCCGCTTCTCCACCTCGGAGGCGGCATGTTGCATCCAATTCCCGGGATGCTCGTTGCGCTGAGACAAAGAGCGCGCAGTTCGATGTTGTCCCCTTCACATTCGAGCAGTGCAGATCGTGGAGCGTGTCAGGAACCGCTTCTCGCGTCCGTTGTCGAGCGAGAACATGCCGCCGCGGCCAGGCACCACATCGATAATGAGATCGGTATGCTTCCAGGCCTCGAATTGCGGTGCCCCGATATAGAACGGCATCTCGGCGATATAACCGAGCAGCACATCCTGCTCGCTGACGATGAACCCGTCGCGCGGGTAGCACATGGGCGACGAGCCGTCGCAGCAGCCGCCGGATTGATGGAACAGCACCGGACCATGCTCGGCAACGATTTCGGCGACAAGCTCGAGGGCAGCCGGCGTTGCAGTGACCTTCGCTTGCATGGGCTTTCCCCACCCTTCACTCATAGGCGCGGCTCTCTAAAGCCGCGCCTATGAACCAGATAGGCGATCAGAAGAAGCCGAGCTTCTTCGGGCTATAACTGACCAGCATGTTCTTGGTCTGCTGGTAGTGGTCGAGCATCATCTTGTGCGTCTCACGGCCGATGCCGGACTGCTTGTAGCCACCGAAAGCGGCGTGTGCCGGATAGGCGTGGTAGCAGTTGGTCCAGACGCGGCCGGCCTGGATCGCGCGGCCGAAGCGGTAGGCACGATTGCCATCGCGTGTCCAGATGCCGGCGCCGAGACCGTAGAGCGTGTCGTTTGCAATGCCGAGCGCGTCGTCATCGTCCTTGAAGGTCGTGACCGAAACCACCGGTCCGAAGATCTCTTCCTGGAAAATGCGCATCTTGTTGTTGCCCTTGAACACCGTCGGCTTGACGTAGTAGCCACCCGCCAGATCACCAGGCAGGTGGTTTTGCTCGCCGCCGGTCAGCACTTCCGCTCCTTCCTGCCGGCCGATGTCGAAGTAAGACAGGATCTTCTCCAGTTGCTCGCTCGATGCCTGCGCGCCGATCATCGTTGCCGGATCGAGCGGGTCTCCCTGCACGATCGCCTCGACGCGCTTGAGGGCACGTTCCATGAAAGTGTCGTAGATCGATTCATGGATGAGCGCGCGGCTCGGGCACGTGCAGACCTCGCCCTGATTCAGCGCGAACATGACGAAACCCTCGATCGCCTTGTCGAAGAAGTCGTCGTCTTCGGCGACAACGTCCTTGAAGAAGATGTTGGGCGACTTGCCGCCGAGTTCCAGCGTGACAGGGATCAGATTCTGGCTGGCATACTGCATGATCAGCCGGCCCGTCGTGGTTTCGCCGGTAAAGGCGATCTTGGCAATGCGCGGCGAGGAGGCGAGGGGCTTGCCGGCTTCGAGGCCAAAACCGTTGACGATGTTGAGCACGCCTGGCGGCAAAAGATCGCCGATAAGATCGGCCCAGAGCAAGATGGCAGCCGGCGTCTGCTCGGCCGGCTTCAGGACCACGCAGTTTCCGGCCGCAAGCGCGGGAGCAAGCTTCCAACACGCCATCAGGAGCGGGAAGTTCCACGGGATGATCTGGCCAACAACGCCGAGCGGCTCATGGAAATGATAGGCGACTGTATCGTCGTCGATCTGGGAAAGGCTGCCTTCCTGGCCACGCAATGCGCCAGCGAAATAGCGAAAATGGTCGATGGCCAGAGGCAGATCGGCGGCGGTCGTTTCGCGGATCGGCTTGCCGTTGTCCCAGCTTTCGGCGCGGGCAAGGAGATCGAGATTTTCTTCCATGCGGTCGGCGATGCGGTTGAGGATGAGCGACCGCTCGGCCACGCTGGTGCGCGCCCAGGAGTCCTTCGCAGCATGTGCCGCGTCCAGGGCTGCCTCGATGTCGTGGGCATCCGAACGCGCCACTTCGCATAGCAGCTGGCCGTTCACCGGCGAGCGGTTCTCGAAGTAGCGGCCGGAGCATGGCTCGGTCCATTTGCCGCGGATGAAGTTGCCGTAATGTTTGTCGAAGGGCGCCTTGATCGAGCGTGAGAATTCAACCTTGTTCATGTGTCTTCCTCCCAAAGCGCGTCGCGGGATGCGACGCTTCGGAAGATAGGTTTGCGATTTTCGTCGCTTTTGTCACCGCGTCGAATGCAGCGGGCGGCCGCGAGGTGTCGCAGAATTGCGACAGTCGTGAGTGGTTTCGAAGGATCAATGAGGCCTGTGAACATCCAGGCGGTTGAGCTTGCGGTGCAGCGTGGCACGGCTGATGCCAAGCGCCTGGGCAGCGGCCGAGACATTTCCGTCCGCCCGCGCCAGCGCCCGCTGCAGGACGCTGCGCTCCGCCTCGGCGAGGACTTCAGGACGGTTCTCCGCCCAACCGAGCAGATCGCGCGCAGGCATCGGCTTGTCGAGACATTGTTGCGTAAGTCCAAGCGCCATGCGAGCCGAACGGGTGGCGCCGACAACGAGGTCGTCGGCGTCGACGGCGATCAGCGCTCCGGAACCTTTGTCGCCGACAGGCGCCAGCAGAATTCGCGCCTTGGGGAACGCAATCTTGAAATTCTCCGCTTCGATCCGGCGCGCCGCGTCGACCACGGCCACCGAAATCAGATTGGCAAAGGCTTCCGTCAGATCGGCTCGACAGGAAGACACGTCAAGCGCAGCCACAAGATCACCCAGGTGATCGTAAATCGGCGCGGTGGTACAGCTCAAACCTGTGTTGCGCGTGTGGAAATGCTGATCGCGATGGATGGTCAGCACCCGCTGTTCGACCAGACAAGTGCCGATCCCGTTGGTGCCTTGGCTCTCTTCGTTCCAGACAGAACCGGTCCACAAACCCCAGGAATGAAAAGTCTCGTCATCCGCCGGAGCGCCACGCCGTTCGACCGGCACGCCCTCGCGGTCAGCCAGGAGCACGCAGCATCCTACGCCACCCACAGCAAGATAGAGCCGGTCGAGACTGGGCTGGGCAGCCCGGATGAGCGGTTCGACCCGTTGGCGAGCGCGTCCCAGTTCCAGCTCCGTCAGGTAACGAGCCGGGCTGCGGTCGGCTGGATCGAGCCGATGCAAATTGGAAGATCGTCGCCAGGAGGCGACCAGCGCGGACGTTGCCGCCGCGTCCGAGGCGATCGCGGCCTGAATTCTGTCCGCATGCTGAACGGTCAAATCCTCGTCCTCCCAGAGTTTGCCCCGCCTCTCGACTTTCTCAACCGGTCCGGTTGAGGGCTGCGCCGTCTGGATGCAATTTCTGATGCAATCAGCGCCCCAGTCAATCCGACAGAAGGAGCAGGCAAACGCGAGATGGGTGTCTATTGGCCTGCGAGGCGCTGCATGGCCGGGCGTTATCGATACGGTTTCAACCGGACCGGCCGGGAAGTGGTCGACACCCAGTTCGCAACTCGCTTTCATTGTCGTCCAGAGTTATGCCCCGGGGGCGACTGGCCGCATGGCATCATTCCCCCATCGCAAGCAGCGTATCCCACTTGAGGATTTCGACGCTGCGCAGGCTGAGCAGCCGGATCACGCCTTTCTCCTTCAGGCGGGTGAAGACGCGCGAGACGGTTTCGATCGTGAGGCCGAGATAGTCGCCGATATCGACCCGCGACATCGGCAATTCGACCTGCCTAAGCCCGCCCTGCCGCTCCGACATCTCGACCAGGAATGCAGCAACGCGCTCGATTGCGTTCTGGCGGCCGAGCACGAGAAGGTGCTCTTGCGCGCGGGTAAGGCTCTTGAGAGCCAGGGGCAGGAGCTGGCGGGACATGTCCGTTCCCGCAGAGGCGTGAAAAACCCGCACGCCGGTTGCGTTGATCGCTTCGGCGAAGAAGTGGTGCGTGGCGTCGGCTTCGAAGCCGAAAGTCTCTCCTGCCAGATGGAATGCGCTGATCTGTCTGCGGCCGTCGGCGAGCAGACGATAAACACGGACCGCACCGAATTCGACGTGGTAGAGCGCCCCCGCCTTTTCGCCTTGAGCGTAAATCTCGCTGCCTGCCGGGAAGAAGCTGACCGGCTGCATTGTTGCGCCCTCAAAGACGGGTGCCGGGCTCTGATGGGGAACATATGACGAGAGTTCGATCTTGGCGGAAGCTTGAGCGTACATGGCTGTGGTCCCGTGAATTTGTGACAACAGCAATCGCGCAGATCCGGCCACGCCGAAATTCGGTTTTGTCCCTACGGGAAACTACTTAGAACTGAGTTCGAAGCACCCGTCGATCCAGGCAGTCGATGCCCTACCGACTTCTCTGGGAAGAAAGAGAATTGGTGGCAGTGCCAATCTTACTCGCCGTGACGCGGTGACTCAGGTGCGCACGCGCACAAAGGTCTATACGCTTGAGCAGGCCAACAAGGCTCTGGACGATTTGCGGATGGGCAGGTTGAACGGCGCCGCTGTCCTGCGGCCATGATCGGCCGTCTGACTAGGCCGCGCGTTCGCCAAGCCGTTGCATATGCTTGAGCCAGCTCGCCCGTTTCGCTTCGCTGGCGTTCGCGACCATGCCGCACAAGGTCTCGCGCACCGGCCTTATACCGACGAAGTTGAGGATGCCGCGCCGCATGCCGGCAATCCCGTGGCTCAGGAACCAGATCCGATAGATCGGCGTGGGCATGCCCATCGTCACGACCAGGCGCGCGGAGCGGCCGCGCAGCAAGGATTTTGCGAAACCCTCACCCATTTCCGGGTAGGCGAATGCCGTGCCCGGCCGCATGATTTGCTCCAGGAATGCCTTGAGCATGGCCGGCATGGTGCCCAGCCAAAGCGGGAAAACAAAGACGACATGCTCTGCCCACGCGACCGCCTCCGCCGGTTCCTTAAGGTTGTCTGGGATGGTTCCGTGCTCGAACTCCTGCATTGTCCGAAGCATCGGAAACGCCAGCAAGGCCAGGTCGATCTTGCGCACGGCATGGCCGGCCCCTTCCGCGCCTTCGGCATATGCCGAAGCCAAGGCCCGGCAGAGCCGGTCAGGCGACGGGTCCGGATGGCCGATGACAATGAGTATGCGGCGTGGCATGGCCTGGCCAGCTTCCCAGAGAATCCCTATGGTTGCTCGACGCGAGCGACCTGATAGGTGTGCATGGCTCCGTTACGGTTTATGGAAACATACTCACCGGTAACGAAGCGCTCCTCTCCGAAGTGAAAGCCGACCTCGTCGTCGCGGTCGCCCTCGGCGTAGTCGAAATACCATTGGCCACTCGGCTTGCGACGCAAGCGGCCGACAAGATCGTCTTCGCCGGTCCGGAAGCGGCGGACACGGCAGACCGTCCGGTGCGACTTCCATTCCTCTGCGTCCAGCCGTCCTTCGTCGGTGAGTGGCGCTAGCACGTCGTAGCCTTCTTCGCGGTCGCCTTCCGGATGACCCTTCTCGCGAGCGAGAAGCAGGCGGATGTTTTTGAATTTCGGGGTGAGGTCGTGCAAAGTGGTCATGGCAAACTCCTTCGAGGTCATTCCTACCGCAGCGGCCGGAGGCGACCTTGATCAGGGTCAAACGGGTCCCGGTTCGACGGGAGGCTCAGTTTTTGCCAGTCGGCATATTCCCGCGAGCCCAGCTGACGATCTGGCTGGTGCTCATCGCTCCCGAGACGCGCCCGATTTCCTTCTGGTGATGAAACAGGATCATGGTGGGGATGCCGCGAATGCCCAGCCGCGCAGCGAGGGCCTGTTCTTTGTCGGAATTCAGCTTGACCAGCCGAAATTGGGGTTCGAGTGCCTTGGCGGCGGCTTCATAGGCCGGGGCCATCATCTTGCAGGGACCGCACCATGGAGCCCAGACGTCGACGAGGACAGGCAGGCTGCCGCGTCCGATCTGACGATCGAAGTTCACCGCGTCGATCCTGTGGGGATCCCGAAAACAGTCTGGCGCCACACTTGCCGCATTGGCCGTCGGCGCCATTTCGGTTGGGCGGCAGGCGGTTGACCACGCCGCATTTGGTGCAAACCACGAGATTCTGATGCGTCATGACCCCTCAATTCTCCAGTCTCGATCGTGTTCGAAGCGCCCGTCGCCAAGGTCACGCAGTGCATTGAGGATGACGGCGACGTCTATGGCCTCCTGAAGCAGCGCTCCCGCCACTGGCGTTATGTGCCCCATGGCGGCAGAGATCATTGCCGCGCCCGAGAGTGACAGGCCGACGATAATGCTCTGCAGGGCGATTCTGCGCGTACGTCTGGCGATCCGCAACGCTTCCACGACAGGCCGCAGTCGGTCGGTCAGTACGACAACATCGGCCGCCTCCGATGAAGCTGTTCCGCCGCGAGCGCCCATCGCGATGCCCACGGTCGCAGCGGCAAGGGCAGGGGCATTTGCGATAGGCCTGGCTCATTGTGGCGTCGATCACCCCCATCCACATTTACATTTGTTATTCCCTCCGAGCCGGGCGCCTGTATCGGCGCGCTACAAACCGGGGGTAGGCCAATCCTCGAAACCGCATGCATTCGCCACGAAGACAGGGCAAGGACGCGCGCGAAGGCCTTCGCAGGTAGTGAGTGAAGGCGGGGGTGCGAGAAACCTCTGTACGGGCCTCTATTCTAATTCGCATCCAGACTGGTAACAATCTGGCACCAAAAACGGTGTAGGTCTCGGCTGATCGGTGCAGGCTTGAGCACGTGCCGAGCCCGTTTGGAACCACATTGGCAACATCGGGCCAAAACGGCGCAGGGTGTGAAAGGCGACCGCAACGCCTTGCAATTCAAGGCGTCTGCGGTTATTCAGACGCCCGTTGCTGCGGTAGCTCAGTGGTAGAGCACTCCCTTGGTAAGGGAGAGGTCGAGAGTTCAATCCTCTCTCGCAGCACCAGCCCGCTTTCGGGGCACCTCCTCTCCCTTGGTCGAGCTCTCATTCCTGCCGATGGTTCGAGGAAGCCAGTTGTCACAGGTGGGTCTACCGCCGTCCTTCCCAGGCCCTATGACAGGCGCAGACGTGCGGAATACATCTTGACCTTCTCAAATGTCAGCTCGTTGAAGGAGGAGACCGGTATTGCCCCTATGCCTGCCGATCATGCGCCACCTGAAATCGCCTGACCTGTTCGGCGCGATCGACCGTGTGCCGGCGCTTGGCACGCCGGTTGGCGGGAGCACGTTCGAGGTCTTCAATCCATCGACGGGCGAATTGCTGGCGGAACTTCCCGACATGGGGATTGCGGAGACGCGCGCCGCGATCGACAAGGCCTATGCCGCACAGGCCGAATGGGCGGGGCTGACCGCCCGGGAGCGCAGCGAATTGCTGTGGCAGTGGCATCAACTGATCGTCACCCACACCGACGATCTCGCGGCGATCCTCACCGCGGAGATGGGCAAGCCGCTCGCCGAAGCCAGATCGGAAGTCTCGCATGCGGCGGCGTATCTGCAATGGTATGCCGAGGAGGCCAATCGCATCTATGGCGAGACGATCTCGGCACCGTCGACGGACCGCCGCATGCTGGTGATCAAGCAGCCGATCGGCGTCGTCGGCACGATCACACCATGGAACTTTCCCGCATCGATGGTGGCGCGCAAGATCTCACCGGCGCTGGCGGCGGGCTGCGCCATTGTGCTTAAGCCTGCCGAACAGACGCCGCTTGTCGCAGGCGCCATGTTCGCGCTCGCCGCCGAGGCTGGCTTTCCCGATGGTGTCGTGAATCTCATCTATGCCTCGGAGGGTGCCGCGGTGGGGCGCGAGCTCTGCCACAATCCCAAAGTGCGCAAGATCAGTTTTACCGGCTCGACCGAGGTCGGACGCCTGCTCATGCGCCAGTGCTCCGACCAGATCAAGAAGGTCAGTCTCGAGCTGGGCGGCAATGCGCCTTTCATCGTCTTCGACGACGCCGACATCGATGCCGCCGTGGACGGGGCGGTCCAGGCGAAGTTCCGCAATGCCGGCCAGACTTGCGTTTCGGCGAACCGACTTTACGTCCAGTCGGACGTTCACGATGAGTTCGTCGACAAATTCGTCCGGCGGGTCGGCGAGCTTCAGGTCGGTGACGGTTTCGATCCCGGCGTCGCCATCGGCCCGCTGATCGACAGGCGGGCGCTCGCCAAGATCGAATCCCACATCGCCGATGCCGTGGCAAAGGGCGGCGCGATCCGGTGCGGCGGAGGCCGGATTGCCAGGGACGGCACGTTTTTCCAGCCGACGGTCCTTACCGACGTCTCCAGCGCGATGACGGTGGCGCAGGAGGAGACATTCGGGCCGTTGGCCCCCGTCATCCGTTTCGAGGATGCCGATCAGGTCGTGCGTGAGGCCAACGACACGATCTATGGCCTCGCCGCCTATTTCTATGCGTCCAACCTGAAGCGCGTCTGGCGTGTGGCGGAGGCTCTGGAATACGGCATGGTCGGCATCAACACCGGGCGCATGTCGTCGGAAGCGGCACCCTTCGGTGGCGTCAAGCAGTCCGGCATCGGGCGGGAGGGGTCCCGCCACGGCCTCGAGAATTATCTTGAGATGAAATACCTCTGCATGGGCGGCATCTGAGACGCAGAGATTTGAACCGCAGCTCGCGCCAGGTTGTCGGCGGTTTGGCTGCTGGTTGCGCCGCTCAGTTGTTGAAATGGGACAGGTGAAAGCCGGTCTCGTCCTGCAACTCGGACAATCCTTCCTCGGCCGAGCGGAACATGTCTTCGAAAGCCAATTCATGCTCGAAGACGACGCCGCCGACGCGGATGGCGAGCACGTCCTTGTCGCCTTTCGGCGCGAAATAGATCTGGCCGACCGCCTCCCGGACGCGCTTGCCGATCTCTTTTGCGTCCTCCTCGGTCGCGCCCGCGAGGAAAACACCGAACATCGCCGTTCCGATGCGGCCGATCAGATCCTCCTTGCGCACCGAGGACCTGATGGCGGCGGCGATGAGCCGCAAGGCTTCGTCGCCCCATTCGAGGCCGAAGCGCAAATTGATCGCCGATAGATGCTCCGGATGGATGACGAGAAAAGCGCCGGAGCGCGGCCCGGCCGGTCTGGCGGCTCGCCTGTCGACCATCGACGTGAACACGGCCCCGTTGAGGCAGCCGGTCAGATGGTCGTAGGTGCCGGATCTGGTGAGCTCCTGCCGGTAGCGGCGGATCTCGACCTCTCTCCAGCCGAGCAAGGCAAAAAGCGGCAGACCGATGATGATGGGCAGAAGGGCGGCCGTGATGACGCTGCGGCCGAACGGCGTCAACGCGTCGCTGAGCAGCAGCAGATAGTTGAGGCCGAGCGACAGGCCGACGCAGCCGGCGGTGCCCAGCAGGGTCAGCCAGACGACATGCTTCCAGGCCTCTGCCGGCGCGGTCTCGGTTTTCATACTCACTGGCCAATCTCCTGTTGGACGCATTGGCATAAAGGCGGTGTGTTACGATTTCCGTTTCAGCGTGGCCTACAATTTGAAGGAAATCAGTGTCTTTCTCCCTGGATGGCGCCGGCGGCTGCGGCCCGGTTCTCGCTTCGATCTGATTCGTCGCTGAAACGGGTCAGCGTTTGGTAGGATCGCCGAGCTGCTTTAGCCATTCCGTTTTTACGCAATGGCGCAGGCAAGGCCGTTGCGCGCCTTTCCGGGTATGCCCTATTGCGGCGGGCCGAAGACGCCCATCTCGGCAGCCCTGGCGACGGATTCGGCTTTGCCGTAGATGCCCGAGGGGGACGCCATCGCCCAGCCATTGGCAACCAGCCAGGCGCCGACATCCTGTTTGCCGAGCATGCACGGCGCGGCGATGGCAAAACGGTCGGCATCGGGCGGCAGGACGCATTTGAGCGCCCGGCCGCGCAGCCAGGCATTGAAGGCGGCGCGGGCGCGCTGCCCGCAGGGCCAGATGACGTCGCCGAACGCGCAGGTTTTGGCGGGATCGACCTCGATGGTCCCGCTGACGATCACCCTGCGCCCCATGGCCTCGAAGATCGCCGACGAGGTGGCGATCGGGCGATAGAGCAGCGTCTCATGCCAGTCCTGCGGCATCGACGTCTTCGGCGGCACGGCGAGGCCGAGCTCGCCGAGCGGAGGGCGGGGCTCGATGCGCTCGATCCTCGCCACGTCGAGCGGCGGCGGAGCGATGAGGTGCTCGGCTATCCTGCGCGTCGGCTGGCCTGGCCGCGTGTCGTGGACGGCGATGCGCGAGGCAGGTCGGGCCTCGCTCGCGACCTGGGCAGGCGGGGAGGGGAGGTCCGGCGGCAACCAGTGCCTCGACCCGGCAACCAGCAGCGCGCCGGCGACCAGCCCGAGGCTGCCGAGCGTCGTGGCAAGCCGGCCGGTCGATTTCGCCTCGCCCAAAGCGCGCCTCTCGTTTCACCGGATCATACATTAGGCGCCGATGACATCGCTTGAAAAGCAAGGCTTTGCGTTAAGTCTCGCGCAACCAATGCGGCCTACAATCGAGCATCGGATGTCGAGGGGATGACATGACGCGCAAGCCGACACTGCTCTTTGCCTTCCCGGCTCTCATCCTGTTCCTGCTGGCGGCGGAACGGACGGCGACGTTTCTGCTCGGAACCTATTCGGCCAGCCCGACCATGTGGCGCATCTGGCTCGAGCTGCGCCCCTTCTCGACGATGTTCTGGCAGCAGGTGGACTTCTATCTCGGCGGCTCGATGGCCATCGATGCCGCCATCATCGTCGTTGCGTCAGGCGTCTGCTGGATGGCTTGCCATGCCAAGAGATCCGCCGGCTTTTTCCTCGCCAACCATGCCGCTCTGATGTTCGCCGGTCTGATGATAGCGGCCGGCAGCCGTTCGGAAACGGCGAGCACGATCGCCAATTTCACGGCGCCGCGCGGCTTTCAATTCTCGCTGGCGATCGACTTCAGCTTGAAAAACTGCATGGTGCTGTGCCTTGGCCTTGCGGCCTGCGCCTATTGCCATGTCGCCTTCCTGCGCGAGGCGAGGCTGCGCGCCGAAGCCCGCGCCGTCCGCATCCTGGCGCTGCAGCGTGATCTGTAGACCCCGCTGATCGGAATGCCTTCCGCTATCGCCCGATGCCGCGTCAGTTGATCTTCTTGTAGTAGACTTTGCCGTCGGCCTGCTGGATGCGCTGATAGGACGGATTGGGTCCGGGCGGCGCGGCCTTGCCCTTGAATGCCGGCGCGCCGACGGAGGGGTTTTCACCTGCCGAGGCCTCGGCCACGGTCGTGTTCGCGAAACTGGGCTCTGGCGCCCGCGGCGGCTCGGCATCGGCGGCGACGGGCTGGCTCTGCTCAAGCCGGGAAAGATTGCCGTTCATCTGGCCGAAACTCGCCTGCAGCTGCCGGTCCAGCGTCTCGAACCGGCTCTGGAAGCCGTTGTTGACGGTATCGATGCGCGCGCCGATCCTCTGCTCGAACTGGCCGAGCTGGTCCAGCCGCGCCTCCAATGCCCGAAGGTCGTTGACGCCGCGATAGAGATAGAAGGCGGCGGTGACGTTGATGGCGGTGACGAGGACCGCGCCGGCCGCGACCACGCCGATGGTTCTCGCCCGGCTCGGCCTGCCCGGCGCCTTTTCCTGTTCGCTGAGTTCGATTGCCGGAATATCCGCCTCGCTGATCATCGTCATTCCACCACCACCTTTGCGCCCACCGCGACGCGCTTGAAGAGATCTATCACATCCGTGTTCGTCAGCCGAAAACATCCGGACGTGCCGTCGAAGCCGACACCTTTGGGATCGTTGGTACCATGGATGCGATAGAGCGTGTCGCGTCCGTCGCGCGACAGGTAGAGCGCCCTGGCGCCGAGCGGGTTGTAGGGACCGGCGGGCACCATCGCCGGCAGCTCCGGCTGGCGGACGCGCATTTCTTTGGGCGGGCGCCATTCCGGCCATTCGGTCTTGGCGGCGACCTTGACGGTGCCGGTCCAGCCGAAGCCGTCGCGGCCGACGCTGATCTGGTAGCGCAGCGCCTGGCTCTTGTTCGTGACCAGATAGAGCGCCTTCTCGTTTTTGCGGATGATGATCGTTCCCGGTTGCTCGCCGGTCTGGAAGGCGACCGTCTTGCGCAGGCTGGGACCCATGGCGGGAAGCGGCGGCAGCCCCGATCCGGCTTGCGCGAAATCGCAAGGCACCGCCAGCGCAATGCCGATCAGGCAGGCGCCGGCGAGGCCTGTCGCTATCCGCCGCTTCGGGCTAGCGCTGGGCATTGTCCAGCCGCTCCTTGAACATGCGCTTCAGGTCCTTGTTGAAGCGGGCCCGCCCGTCCACCTCCGAGGGCAGGATGGCGCGGTTCAGCGCATCGGCCAGCAGCGCGTTGTCGAGCACCAGCGACTTGATGTGCGGCGCCTTGAAGATCTTCTCCAGCTCGCTGCGCGAGAAGTGGTTGCCGAACCATTTGCGCTTGTGCTTGTTCGCGACCAAGGTGATCGAGACGCCGTTGCCGCGCAATTCGCGGATCTTCTTGTAGAGCCGCTTGCCCTGCCTGAGCGAGGCGACGTTGAGCTCGAAGACGATAAAGATCTCGTCGCTGGTGCGCAGCACCGACTCGTGCCACGGCGTCTCGATGTTGGGCAGGTCGATGACGATGTCGTCGAAGCGGTAGGCGACGAGGTCGAGCAGCCGGAAGACGAAATCGGCGCCATGCGGCTCGAACGGCAATTGCGGCCGCTCGAAGGAATAGAGCGTGAGGCCGGACGGCCGCGACAGCTTGATGACGTCCATCAGCTCGACATCGAGCCGCTCCGGCTGGCCGATGATGCCGGCAAGGTCGAACTGATTGAACTGGTTGAGATAGGCGCCGCAATTGGCGCTCTGGAAGTCGAGGTCGACGAGGCAGGTCGAGGCCGCCCGCTCGGCCGATTTCGAGGCGAGATGCTCGGCCGCCGAGATCGCCAGCGTCGTCGCTCCGGCGCCGCCGCTGGCGGCAATGAAGGTGACGATCCGGCTTTTGGTGCCCTGGTTGCCGGTGTCATGGAAGGTGACCGCGTTGAGCAGCTCCTTGGCGTCGAGCGGCTTGTGCAGCCAGTCCGACGCATTCATGCGCACCAGCACCCGCGTCTGCTCCGACGTCAGCTCGCCCGACACCGCTATCAGCGGCACCGAAGCCCAGGTCGAACGCGCCTCGACAAGGGCATTGTTGCCGAGCAGCTCGCCGTCGCCGAGATCGAGGATAATGATGCCGGGACGTGCATCGACCGGCGGCCCCTTGAGGAACTCGACCGCCTCCGAAACCTTGACGTCATAGATCGCCAGCGCGTCGAGCCGCGTGGTTACATCGTGCCTGAAATTCGCATCGGACGAAAACAGCGCGACCTGCTTGCGTTTCGTCGGCAGCACTCTGGTGTCGATGGCGTTCATGGGAACGTACTCTTTAAGTCTTCACCCGTTACTGTACTCAGCATGGAAGGCATGTTGATGTTGCCGAATCCCATCAGTCCCTCGAGGAAGAAGAACTGGAAGGTTCGGTTTTGCAGGCTGACCGTGATCGTTGGCACGGGACCACCGAGGCGGGTCTGGTAGCCAAGACCGGTCGCCGTGTAAGTGACGACGACGTTGCTGCGCACCAAGCCCGAGAAGAAGTGGCACATCCCGGGTCTCTGGGTGCCGGTCAGAGCTGGACAGGCATCGTCGTTGGTATTGGCCGTATCGCCGCGGAAAACCCGGCTGAATGCGGCGGCGTTGAACCCACCATTGTTGGTGCAGGCCCCCGTGGCACCGGTGTAACTGCAAACGAACGGACCGTAAGCGCCGGCGACGACCGGCGCGCCGGGATTGGCCGTTGGTGCGGCGGTCGCAAGATTGGTCGCGACGGCATCCGATATTGAGGCCAGCCGCGCTCCGACCTGAACCGCCTTGGTGGCGGCGTTCCACTGATAGAAGGCATAGCCGAAATCGACGAAGCCGAGCGTCAACGCAAAGAGCAAGGTGGCGACGATGGTCATCTCGACCATTGCCGCACCCTCCTCGGATTTTGCGAAACGCCTGATCATTGTCAGAACCGCATCAACCGCTCTTGATGTGAGCCGCTCAGCGTGATCGGGCCAATGCCGATGAGCGACAGCATGCCAACGCCGGTGTAGGGGTAGGTCCCGTCTGCCTGGACGACGCAGACTTGCGCAGTGGTCGATCGATATTGAATGACGCCAGCAACCACGGCATCGTGGCAACTGGTCCCAATCGTCACTGTGACATTGGCCGTCTGCCAGCCGGGGACGCGTGCGGTGCCAGTGCCAGCTACATTGCCGAATACCGCGATGTTAGTCGCCATATCCGCGCAGTTGATGCCCGCTAGCCCGGCATCCGTGTAAATCTGGCTGTTGCATCGCGCAGCGAAACGGGCCCCGTCGGAAAGCCCGGCCTCCATCAGAAGCTTGTCGTGGATGAGATTGCCGAACTCGAACACGCCAGCTGAAAGCGTAAGCATCAACGGTGCGACAAGGGTCATTTCGATCAACACTGCGCCGCGTTGGTCGCGCCGAAATCTTGCAAGATGACGAAGGATGAGGCCAAGCATTTTCGTCACCGATAAAGCTGGGCTTCGTCGCGGAGGAAACTGTCGAGCGTCCCTGCACCGCCGCGACCTGTTATGTCGACGAGTTCGACAAAAACGGAGCCACCTGCACTGGCACCCGGAACGGGCTCAGTCAGGAAAAAGCTTGCGAACGCTTCCACGGGAAGATTGGTGCTGTTGCCGTTCAGATCGTTCCCGGCGGCTTCTAGGGCGTTGCAATTGAGAATCGCGCCGTAAAGCAGACGACGATCGACTGATGTCACTGGCGGCTGGCAGGCACTCGGCGGTGTTCCCACTTCGCCTCCTGCAGAAGCGGTTCCAACCAGATTGTTCGCGCTCTCGTATTTGTAGACCTGATACCGCGTCGGCTTTGTCGTATCCCAGGAAGAAGGGTAGCTGGTCCCGCCGAAATTAGTGCTCCAATAGCTGGACAGATTCCAGTTCCCGTCGCCCATGCGGCCGCCCATGTATGGAGTGGTGGCATCGCGCGGCAGTCCCATGTTGCCGGTGGCGTTGAACGTCAGCTGGTTGTAGCTGGGGCACTGATTGCTGTTGCCATTCCCATTCCCATTCCCGCCGGTCGAGGCTCCCTTCCGCACATTCGAGGCGGGGCCGTATTCCGCACTGTTGAAGGCATTGCCGCTGGGATTGATGCCGAAACGTACGTTGAACGCATCCTGAATTGGGCCGGTGTTCTGGCCGGTTTTGGTGCTCACGCCCTGGGCCGAATAACAGCCGATCGGCCTCGACGTTGCGATTGTCTGCGCAAGCGCTTGCGCTCCATTGCCGACACCGTCCGGCGGCGCCAGGAAGCCGAAATTGCCGGGGCCGTAAGCGGCATTGTTTCCGACTGTACGAAGTTCGATCAGGCGCCGGCGGATGGAGGTGTCGGCCACGGCCTGCTCGAGTGTAACGCCGCCAGCGGAATTGGTGCCGTTGACCATTTCATAGGGGTTGCAGATAAACACGGGCGTGTAGTTGCAGACACCGGAGGTAAATCCTGCGACAGAGACCGCGCCGACATTGAAGCTGTTGTTCGCGGTGTTTCCGGTCAAGAACGACGCCGGGAATATGGCCGCGAAGCCAACAGGCGTCACGGTCACGCGGACGAACCGCGCGTTCGGCGCATCCGTCACTTCATCGGTGATGATGTTGGCTGCCGCGATTGCGGTACTGTCAGATGCCGGAAGGGACCGCAGGTAGGTCCTCGTCACTCCAGCCGCGAGCAATGTTTGCGGAACGTTGGCTGTCGAGAAGGTATATTGGTTGCTCACCAGGGTCGCCAGCGCCCTGTCGGCGCGTACGATCGAGTCCGTGCGGCCATCCAGTTCCGCAGCCGCGGCGAGGGCCATTGCATCTCCCGCCTTCTGCAGGTCGTTGTGCATGTTGTTGACCCGGCTCATGTCGATCGCCAGGAGCGAGAAGCCGATGATCGCCGGCAACATAATGGTAACGAGCAGCAGCGCTATGCCCCGCTGATCGCGCCAAAATCTGCGTATGGTCCCCAACATGACCCTACCCTTTACCCCTTGGTGTCAGGCTCCTCGCATACCTGATACAACCGCTTCCTTTCGTTCATTTCATTGCGTGGACGTACCCGTCGGACCGACATTGACCGTCATGTTCGTTGTCGGCGCCGGCGCTGGCGGAAGCTTGTATTTCTGCACGACGCCGACGGACCGTGCGCCGTCGCCTTCGATCTTGGTGTTGTTCGAAGCCGGATTGTACGGATCGACCGTCTGCAGCAACTGGTTGGCTTTCTGAGAGTCGCCCGATGCCAGCGTCATCGTGTCGTAGTTGTTCAAATAGTCCGCGGCGCAGCCTCCAAGCAGGCTGGAACCGAGCAAGACGAGCAGGAGCTTACTTCTTGACATAGACCAGCTTGTCCTTCGATTTCACATCCAGCATGTGGCCATAAGGGCCGGTGACGCCATCACCCAGCTCGTATTTCCGGATCATATCCTTGCTGACCTCGAGTTGGCCGAGCAGGAACAGTTCCGGATCATTGGACGGCTTCGTCTTATCGAACGGCGTGGCCAGTTGCTCGCCCGGCTTCACCGGCCGCACGAGGTGCGGCGTGACGATAACGACCAGCTCTGTCTCTTCTTTCTGCGTGCTCGAATTCTTGAACAGCGCACCGATGATCGGCACCTGGCCCAGCCACGGCACCTGGTCCTGCAGCCTCGTGTTCTTGCTGGACAGCAGCCCGCCGACGGCAAAGCTCTGGCCGTCGCGCAGATTGACCACGGTTGCCAGCTTGCGATTGGTGAAGATCGGGTCGCCGGCGGGAGTGAAGCCGGTAAGATCGCTGACTTCTGGCGCCAGCTTGATATGGATCTTGCCGTCGTCAAGCACGACCGGCGTGAAGTTGAGATTGACGCCGAACTGCTTGAACAGGATTTCAATTTCGCCCTGGCTGTTGACGCTGCGGATCGGCACCTCGCCGCCGGCGTTGAAGCTGGCGGTTTCTCCGGAAACTGTGGTCAGGTTCGGTTCAGCCAGCAGCCGTACGAGCCCCTTCGACTCGAGCGCTTCGATAATAAGGTCGACCTTGACATTGCTGTCGATGATGCGGGTAATTAAAGCTCCGAAGGGATTGGCTGTCGACAGCAATCCGCTGACCAGATCTCCATCGCCGAGGACAACCGGATTGCCGTCGTCATCCTTCGTTGTGGTCGCGATCCCGGTGCCAACCCTGGACGTTCCGCTCCCGTTCTTGCTCCGGAAAGACACGCCGAGGTCGCGGCCGCTATTGCGCTTGGCCTCAAGGATGCGCACCGAGAGATTGACCTGCTCGCTGTCATCGATGGTGACGGCGTTGATGATCGAGTCGGGTCCATATTGCTGTGTGACTTCGACGATTTGCGCCAAGGTCGCTGCGTCCTTGACGTGGCCGCTCAGGCGAACCTTGCCATTGATCGAACCAATCTCAATGCGCGCCTTCGGCGCCACCTGGCGGATCGCTGCCGCCATATCGCTGACATCCTGGCCGACCTCGATCTGGATGGCACCCAGCGAGCGCTTGTCCTCGGAAAACAGATTGACCGTAGTGGTGCCGAGGCTCTTGCCGATGATGTAGAGCGTCTTGTCTGTCATCGGCTGCGCATCGGCGATCTTTTCGTCGCCAACGACGATATCGCCCAGCGTGGCGTTCACCTGGATGGTCGCCGATTGCGAGACCGGGATGAAGACGCGATGGAGCGACGGGTTCGAGACGTCAATGAAGCGGTCAGCGGCGTGAACCGCAGGGCTCAACGGCAATATAAGACAGGACCACGCCAGAGCGGCGGCGGCCAGTGATCCCTGAAAAAATCGCATCTAAATCGTCCCCCTCGCGGACCCACCCGGACCCCCTATCCGAATGTGCCTTTCGCTATCTCTGTCGCGGCACGTCGTACGTTTCGAGCCTCACGCCGCGAAACACGCCGATTGTAGCCCGGGCTGGCGGCTCCGGCTTCACATATTTGACCACTTCCTTTATAACTTCTTGCGGTTGTGGTGCTGGCGCCACAGTAGGCTTCACCTTGCTCAACTGATCGATCTGGTCGCCAACCCGTTCCACGGCCTGGGCCAACCCATTGAGCTTGTCATCAGCTCGCTTGCGCTCCTCCGCGGCCGCGACCTCCGCGGCCTTCTGCCTCTCAAGTTCCGCCTGCCTCTTCGCAACGTCTTCCGGCGTGTCGCCGGTCAAATCCGAAAGCGTGACGCGCTCGGTCGTTTCGCCTTTGCTGGCCGCGGCTTGGCGAAGTGCCAACGATAGCTGGCCGGCGCCGGCTGCCAGAGTCAGCTTCTGTGCATCTTTGGTGCTGACTTCAACTGTCACTGCCTTCACGACAGTAGGGCTGTCCTTGCTCTCGTCGGCCACCTGGTCAACGGCAAGCACCTTGACGCTCTGCAGCAGCACGTCGACGAAGCTCTTGTCGGGACCGTCGCTGCTGCGCACGGTGCGGGTCAACAGGACGTCGACGCGGTCGCCCGGGAAGACAAATCCTGCGACACCGAGGACGTCGTTCACGCGGATGGAAACCGCCTTCATGCCCTCCGTCAGGACAGCTGAAAGTGTAGCGCGTTGGCCAGGCCCGGTGATCTTGGAGGCGAGCACCGGCTCATTGACGCCGATCGCCTGCAACGCCTGCTTGGTGCCTTCCCCAGCCAGTAGATCCTTGCTTGTCTTAAAGGCGCCGGCCGGAACCGCTCCCGCGGGCCATGGGATCTCACGCAACTTGTCGTCGCTCAACGAGTCGCCGAATTTGAGCGGCACCGCCGCCACAACGATCGTATCGCGTGGCAGGTCGCCGGGCTTGGCCATCGCGCTGCGCTGGTTGGCGAGCCACATATTGGCAAGGACAACCGCCAGTACGCCGAAGACTCCGGCGAGAATGATCATTATTATGGTATTAGCCCGCATGGCCAGCCCCCGCTGATTTTTGCGCCACCGACGCCGGGAACCAATCCCGGCGTCGGTGAGAAGTCAAAGGCTGTCGATCAATGACCGGAAATCGCTGTGGTCAGCGCCGTCCACTTGCCGGACACCCAAGTGCCTACAAAGACAACCGACAGGATGACCGCCACGGTAATCAGACCCAGGAGGATCGTGTATTCGACCATAGCAGCGCCGTTCTCATCGTCGCGGAACTGCCGGGTCAACGTCATTAGCTTCTTCATGCGAATGTCTCCCTACTTTGGAGGTTGAACCCGACGAGACGAGCCTAAGGATGAAACCCCATACCCAAGCATCCCCCGTCGAATTCAATCCTAGGGCTCGCAAAAAATCCGAGTCAAACGGATTAACAGTCCTTTAACCTTTCAATACTCGCTCCAGAGCCTTGTCGATTTTGACAACACCTTGATTCGCCTCATTTTTCAAGCGATCTTAACCATTCGTTCACAATTCTGCCTCGTTCGGTGGGGAGCGTCCGCATATTAGGGAGAACGCATAAGACATTATATCTTGCAACTTATCCGAATAGGCGCGTCTGGAGTGGCAAAGGTCTTAGGACTTTGGTCCATGCTCCCGAGAGTAGGGCGAAATAAAACGATTTCTCAACGCTCCGCTTTTTAACTATGTCGCAAGTAAATCTGCGCCACGCCCTTGCGCGCGCTTGCCCCCCCTGTGGTTAACAGGTAGTTTCCGCAATTGGGGTAACTTAGCGAAGGCTGACGCGCGGTGTGGGGTTCGGCGGAGCTCAATGAGGTCAAAGGCGAAAGGCAGGTTGGCGCGGCTTCGTTCGGCCATCCTGTCACTGAACTGCGCTTTCGGACCGCGGGACTTTCACAGGTTCAAAGCAAAGGCACTGGGTTCTCGAACTATATTAGTTTGACCATATTCAACCTTGTATTGTTCGGAGGTCTTTCGCTGGCAAACGCTATCTGGCTCCAGTACTCCACAGTCAAAGTTGGATCAGGCTTGTGGCTAGATGGACTGACCACGACGGCATTTCTCGTCTTCTTTTGGGTTGTTCTTGGCGCGCTCCGCTATCAGACAGGACGTATCGAATTAAAGGTCGGCAACACGCTCCGCGAAATAGCGGGCCGGCTCCAGGCGCTCGCGCTGGCTTTGGCGGCCATTGTCCTGTTTTCAGCAATGCTGCTTCTGTACTCTTATCTTGCAACTGCTACCGATCGTCCCTTGATGGACTCTTATCTTGCGTCGGCAGATGCTGCATTGGGGTTTGATTGGGTCGCTTATACCCAGTGGCTGAACAAGCACCCCCCAATTCCCGCGGTCATTTCCATGGCATACGGCAGCCTCCAGATTCAGATGTTGGTGCTTCCGGCGATCCTGGCTTTCAAAGGGCGAATGGACCGGCTCCTGGAATTCGTGGCATGCTTTGGATTATCAGGGATCCTGACGTGCGTTGTTATGACATATGCGCCTGCTGCTGGAGCGTTCGATTTTTTTCACGCGTCGCCAAACATACTAGCAGCTTTTGGTCCGGGTGCTTCGACGAGGCACCTAGATCAACTCCATGCGCTGCGCGAACTCAGAAGTTTTTTGATTGAGCAGCCGGAAGGACTTGTGACCTTTCCTTCATTTCATTCGGCCCTCGCCGCTATTTTTGTTTTCTCTATGCGCGGCATTCGTTTCGCGATGCTGCCGGCCATAGTCGTAAACGCACTGCTGATTCTGGCGACGCCGCCCCAGGGGAGCCATTACTTGATTGATGTTATCGCCGGCGTTGCGATCGCCATGATGTCAGCTTGGATGGTGAGCCGGGTGGCTGGTTTATCAACTCATTTGACAGGCACCATCCTTCTTATACGCTCGAGACTTCGGTGGATTTAGGCAGAGAAATGTTCGTGTGGTTGTCCTGTAAACAAGCAAACCCGGTCTGGGTCGATCGGGGTCCCGTCAGTCAAATCGGTTGATAAAAAATGTTAGGTCGATTCATCAAAAACGCGGCTGAACAACCGCCTTCACAACCGGCTCAGCGCTTACCTGTGCCTGCCGCAACGCCGGTTCCTTCCGCCGCCTCGGACATGGTGTCGAACGACGAGGATTTCCTGGCTCTGAAAGTCGATCTGCATCGTCACCTGATTGACCGCTTCAATCTGGCGGCTCTCGAAAACGCATCGAAGCACGAGATTCTTGATGAAATACGTCCGATTGTGCGCGAATTCGTGCGCGGCCGGAATGTGCCGCTGAACGCTCGTGAACTGGACCAACTCACCAGCGACACAGCAGACGAGATGCTGGGGCTTGGTCCGATTGAGCCTCTGCTGAAGGATGATTCAATCGCAGACATCCTGATCAACACCCACAAGCACGTGTTCGTCGAGCGCCGCGGTGTGTTGGAAGAGACGGCTATCCGCTTTCGTGATGAAGCCCATCTCCTCAGGATCGTCAACAAGATCGTCTCAAATATCGGCCGGCGGGTCGACGAATCGGCGCCGATGGTCGATGCGCGCCTGGACGACGGTTCGCGCGTCAACATCGCCGTGAGGCCGATCTCGGTAGACGGTCCGCTGGTGTCGATCCGCAAATTCTCCAAAAATCCCTATTCGCTCGAACGCTTGATGGCATTCAACTCAATCCGCCAGCCGATGATTGACTTGCTGCGGATTGCGGTGCAGTCGCGCAAATCAATCTTGGTCTCGGGCGGCACCGGCAGCGGCAAGACCACGCTTCTTAATGCATTGTCGAGCTATATCCCTGCAAAAGAGCGCCTAGTCACCATCGAGGACGCGGCGGAACTTCAATTGCAGCAGCCGCATGTCGGCCGGCTGGAAACGCGGCCGCCCAATGTCGAGGGCAAGGGCGAAGTACGTCAGCGCGAACTGGTGAAGAACGCTTTGCGCATGCGGCCTGACCGCATCATCGTCGGCGAGGTGCGCGGCGAGGAAGCTTTCGACATGCTGCAGGCCATGAACACCGGCCATGAAGGTTCGATGACGACCATTCACGCCAACACACCCCGAGACGCTATCTCGCGTCTTGAGCAGATGGTCGGCATGGCAGGCATGCCGATGACCAATGACTCGATCCGGGCGCAGATCGCTTCGGCCATCGACATCATTGTTCAGACCCAGCGTCTTTCGGATGGCGGACGGCGGGTTGTCTCGATATCAGAACTGACCGGCATGGAAGGCAATGTTGTGCAGCTGCAAGAGATCTATCATTTTGTTCGCCGCGATGTCGCTCCCGACGGCAGCATCATCGGCGAGTTTCGCGCAACGGGCGTTCGGCCGCGTTTCGCGACAGAAGTCGCGACCCTTGGACATCATTTCGCCAAGGATGCTTTTAATCCACAGGTGCCCCTCTGATGTTTTCCGGCCAAACGCTGCTTTATCTGGTCTACGTGCTGGCCGCGGCCTCGGTCATTCTGGCCGTGGAGGTAATGTACGTATCGGTCGCCGGAACGCGGGCGCGAGCAGGCATAATAAACCGCCGCCTTCAAGTTATAGGCGAGGATGCTCCCGCCGAAAAAAGCTTGGAAGGCCTTCTTCAGGAGCGTGGCCTCACAGCATCGGGTGATTTTGCTTTCGGTCTCATAGCCCTCAATCGGCTTTACACGCAGTCGGGCATAACGGGCAATCCAATCAGTTTTGCGGTGGTCTTTTTGCTGGCTGGCCTCGTACTCGCTTTGATCGCGGCGATGTTGTTGGGCGTCTCAGTCATCGCCTCCGGTTTCGTCTTCCTGTTTGTTGCGATTGCTCTGCCTTTCCTCGTTCTGCGGCGGGCCCGAAACAAGCGAATCAACAAATTTGCCGGCCAACTTCCCGACGCACTCGACATGATTGTTCGCTCGCTGCGCGCGGGCCATCCCACAACGGTGGCAATCGGGCTTGTTGCGCGTGAAATGCCGGATCCGCTTGGTACCGAGTTCGGCATTGTCTCGGATGAGATCTCGTTTGGTCTGAGCCTTGAGCATGCTGTGCGCAAACTGTCAGAGCGCGTCGGTTTCGAAGGATTGCATCTGTTGTCGGTCTCGCTCTCCATCCAGGCAAAAACCGGCGGCAATCTCACCGAAATACTGTCGAATCTGGCGTCAGTGCTGCGCGAGCGGCGCAAGCTTCGGCTTAAAATCAGAGCGTTGTCAGCCGAAGGGCGCGTTTCGGCGTGGATCATTTCACTCTTTCCGGTACTGATGTTCTTTATCCTATTAGGGATCGCCCCGAGTTACTACGGCGATGTTTGGGGCAGTCCGATCATTATGCCAGTCTTCGTGACCTTTGGAGCGTGGGCACTCTTGGGTGATTACATCATGTACCGCATGGTCAACTTCGATTTCTAGGGCTGGGGTATCGCCTTGCTGAACGACTTTGGAAATTCGCCAGTGTTGCTGTCGTTCGCTGTATTTCTCGCGGCAGGCGCACTCTTCCTGCTGGTCGCTCTGATGTTGGCGCCAGTCCTTCAGACCCGAAAGCGGATCGCCGAAAGCCTCTTGTCGGAGGGCATTGCAAGTCGCCGCTCACTGACAGCACAGCAGGAGATCACCCGGATTTCGGCCAAGCAACCGGTCGACGCTTATTTTCGTGCGCTTGAGAAGGAGCGAGGTGAACCCAACGCGCTGGAAGCAAAACTTTTCCGCGCCGGGTTCCATCAGCCAAGCGCTCCCATCATCTATACCGTTTCTCGCCTTGGCGCGGTGTGCGTCGGGTTTCTGATCAGCTACGCGCTGTTTTCCAACCTCCTGCCACCTCAACTGCCCAGTGTTCTTGCATTTGGAGGGGCGGCTCTGATCGGACTGGGATGCATCGTCATCCCCAGCATCATGCTCGATCGCTTTGAGAATGCTCAGAAGCAGGTCTATCAGCGCGGGTTTCCCGATTTCATGGACATGATGATCACTTGCGCTGATGCCGGCATGAGCCTCGAGGCTGCGGTTGATCGGGTGGGTAGTGAACTAGCCGGCACCCACAAGTGGCTCGGTATTCAGCTCTCTATAATGAATCTGCAATTGCGTGCCGGCAAGCCGTTGCGTGAAGCGCTTCGCGAGTTGGCAGATCGTATCGGGCTGGAGGAAGCGAAGGCCCTGGCGGTGCTGTTTCGTCAGTCGGAAGAACTCGGCACCAGCCTCACCGAGGCACTGCGGGTCTATAGCGATGAAATGCGTACCCAAAGAATGCTGCGTGCGGAAGAGCAGGCCAATGCTTTGCCGGTCAAGATGATGATCCCTCTCGGTCTCTGCATCTTTCCTGTGGTGATGATGGTGGTGATGTTACCGGTCGTTATCCGCATGAAAGGCATTTTCTTCTAAGCCATCATATGATTAGGTTCTCAGACAGAGTCGGGGACTCGTGGGACACACAATGATACGGCCAAAGCGCCTCGCAGTCGCGACCAGCCTGCTGCTCATCTTCCTTGCGGGCTGTCAGACAAAAGACATCGCCGACGGCGTGGTTCGCACCAATGAGCCCGCGAAGGGCGACTACACCGCCTTCGGCGATGCCTTCGACGGGCTGAAGACCGTCAGCGACGTCGACTACTATGCCTCGGACCAGGCGGTCACCGAGGCCAAGACCCAGTTCCGCTCCGAGAACTACGGCAACGCCGGCGCCTTATTCTACAAGGCGACGCGGCTGGCGCCCAACGATGGCGTCGCCTGGCTGGGCCTTGCCGCATCCTGCGACCGCATTCGTCGTTTCGATCTTTCCGACATGGCCTATACGCGGGCCTACAAGCTGCTCGGCGCGACCCCTGAATACTACAACAATGTCGGCTATTCCTATCTCCTGCGCGGTAAACTGCAGCAGGCGCGCACCAATTTCCTCAAGGCCTATGAGCTTGCGCCAAACGATCCGACCGTGGCCAACAATCTGAAGCTACTGTCGTCCAGCGTGCGCAACATAGAGCGGTCATGAGCCCTCTGCTTGCCGTATCGGTCCTGTTCAAGGCACTCGCGATCCCGTTGCTTGCAAGGATAGCCTGGACCGACTTCAAAACTCAGAAAATATCGAACCGTGACGTTCTCCTGCTCTTTTTCCTGGGTGTCGGCTCCTTACAACTGATGTCCGTTCAGGCCGGGTCGTGGTGGGACATGGGGTTAAGTGCAATCGCCGGATTGCTGCTGTTCGTCGTTCTCTTTCCGCTCTGGGCTCTACGCAAGCTCGGCGCGGGCGATGTGAAGCTGATGGCAGTTATGCCGTTTGTGATCGGCGGCAGCGGCCTCGCGCCGTTCTCGATCATGCTTCTGCTGTTTGCGCTCGCTACCGCCGCTGTCATGAAGTACCCCTTCCTGCTGCCTGAGGGTGCATTCCGAGTTTACATCCAGCACCTGGATCGCAAAGGTGTAGTACCTTTTGGGGTACCAATCTCTGCCGCTGCGATCTGTGCGATAGCGTTCCAGATATACGCCATCCTGATGGTGGTGACGGGTTCCGGGGCATTGCAGTAACTGATCTGAGTCCCCTCAAAACCCCGCGGTCTGTTTCTCCACCAGTTTCAGTCTACCTTTCTCCACCTTGAAAAACGGCATCGATCTTTGGCTCGAGCCGTCGGCGCGGAAGCGGAACAGGCCGGTCGAGCCGCGGAAGCCGCTGGCGTTCTCCAGCACCTGTTTGGAGAAACCGTTCGGGCCGACCGAGCTTGCTATGCCGGCCGACAGCGCCACCATGTCGTATGCGTAGGCGACGTTGACGTCGGGCTGATAGTTGTAGGTCGCCTTGAAACGGTCGGCGATCGGTCCGGTCTCGCTCTGGTCGAGCGTTGCGATATAGGCGCCCTCATAGAGCGGATCGATCGGGCGCTCGAGCCAGCGTTCGGTGCCGATCAGGCTCACCGCCTTGCCCGGAATACCCTTCGCCTTAAGGGCCGACAGCACGGCGACAGGGCTGCCGTCGCCGCTGGCGACGACGACGGCGTCGGGGGCCTCGACCAGCGAGCCCATGTCCGACACCACCTTGGCGGCGTCCGACGCCGAATAGGGAAGCGTCACGGCAAGCGTTGCGCCATAGATGCTGAGCGCGTTGGCGACCCGCGCCTCGACGGCGCCGGCGTTCGCGCCCGCCGGCACCAGGAGCACGAATTTCTTGGCGCCCTTGCTGGCGACCGCTGCCGCGCCCGCCGCCGCGCTGTCGGCTTCGCTGAGCCGCACCGAATAGACGCCGGGGCCGCCGGCGAAATTGTCGGCCAGCGCCAGCACCGGCGGCCGCTGCGTGCCGGAGAGTTTGGCAAGGTGCTGCGCCGCCGCAAGCTCGGCCGGCCCGATGACGATTTTCACGCCGCCCGAAGTGATCGCCTTCACCGCCAGGTCCTTGGCATAGCCGCTGTCGCCGCGCGTGTCCTCGATGGTCAGCGTCACCAGCTTGTCGCCGAGATCGGCCATTGCCAGCCGCGCGGCATCATACATCTTCCTGCCGTTCTCGCCCGCGCTGCCAGGGGCGGAGAGCGGCAAAAGCATGACGATCTTGGTCGAGCCCGTGCCGAGCGTCAGATTGCCCTTGGGGGCGGTTGCTGCGGAACTGGCGGTCAGCTGCGCGGGCGCGGCGGTGGTGGCTCCGGCCTGGCTTGCCGGAACGGCGATCGCCGCGGGGTCCAGCACCTCCGATGCGCCGTTCTTCGACTGGCAGCCGGAGATCGCCGCGACCACGGCAAAGGCGAGCGCCGGGGCCAATCCAGGAAAAGTGCGCAGCGGTTTCCCGTCCGCGATTGCGCAGAAACGCATAGCCGGACCAGTTCGGCGTTTCCCGGAAACGCTGAACCGCTCCAACGCTCGCGAAAACCCGCGTCGGAAAAGCCGCGCTACGCCGGCATGCGTGGCGACCCGCGCCGGTCGCACGCAAGCGTCGGCCTCGGCGCAGACTGTCTTGGCCATCATCGCAGCTGGTCGGCGCGCCCGTCAGCTCAGTGCATGTACTCGACCATGCGGTCGTGGAAGCATTCGCACTTGTTGAGGTAGTCCTCGTCCTTGTAGTTGGTCTTGAGATAGCCATAGGCCTTGCCGCAGGCGACCTTGGCTTCCGAGGCCCAGACGAAGGCGGGGCGCGACGAGTTGATCCATTCCGGGCTGTTGGCGACGGCGACCGATTCGTCCATCAGCTTCACCACATGGTCCTTGAGCTCGACCATGTTGTCGGTCAGCACCAGGTCCGAGGTGCCGACGGTGCGGCAATAATTCACCGCCGGCTCGCCGATGATATCTGCGGCAAAGCCGGTCGATCCGGCGAGCAGCACCGCCACGGCCGAGGCCAGCAGTCTTACGGAATGTTTCATGTAAGCCCCTCTCCAAATTGCAAATTCACGGTTCGCTAACGCTAGCATAGCAGCACGGCCGCGCCTAAGCATTAAATCGTGGCCGTGTGCTGTTGATGGTTCGTGTCGTCGTAAAGGATGTTGATTGTTCCGGCCGCAGGCGCGTTCTGAAGAACGGCGACATCGACGAAGTTGGCGGGATTGCCCGAGCCGCTGGCGTCCACGCTCACCGTATTGGTTTCGCTGTTATAGTGGACGTAGTTGCTGATATTGCCAGCAGGCGCGGTGTCGAACAGGGCGCTGAGGTCGATCTTGTCGCCCTCCGAGCCGTGGTAGTCGGTGATCAGATCCTTGATGTCCAGGCTGTCCAGCTTGAACGTATCGGCGCCCGAAGTGCCGGCCATTGTCGACGCAGCTCCGGAAGCGGCGCTGTCGAAATTGCCGAAGCCGATATCGGCGACCGCCCCCGTCTCGCCGTTGGCGGTCGTGAAAGTTGCTTCGCCATAGGTCAGGACCGAGCCGTCGGCCGAAACCGAATGCTGGTTGTTGCTTTCCAGTCCGATCTCGACGATGCCCAAAGCGGCAAGGCTCTTGAACTCACCTGGGTCCGACACGCCATTGCCATTGGCATCCTGCCAGACACCAAATTGCGCGAAGTCGTGGTCGGCGGCGGTCAGCTTGCCGTCATGGTTCGTGTCGTAGACCTGCTCGAGCGCGGCAAGGTCGGTCGCAGCACCCACGGCGTGCTGGGTGAAGACGATTTCCGAGCCGTTGTTCACCTTGCCGTCGCCGTTGAGGTCGATCGCCAGGATACCGTCATGCGAATCTACCCAGGCGGTCTTCGAGGCGACACCATCGCCGTTGTAGTCGAACGAAACAGTGGAGTGCGTGAGATCGGTGGTCTGGATTCCGTCGTGGTTGAGGTCGAGCACCACCGGGGTGGCGACGGCGAAGGGCGTCAAGCCGTCTTTTACGTGAACAGTGAAATTCGCCGTTCCAGTCTGGTCGCCGTCACCGTCCGTAAGCTGCAGCGTCACCGGAATCGTGTGGTCGACCGTGGTCGATGTCACACCGACGTCCGTGAGGTTGAGCTTGGTCTTGCCCGAAGACTCGTATGCGTCGACCCAGGCGATCTGCAGGCCTGCAGGCGAATTGATGGTCAGCGACGTCGCACCGGTCGTTGGAATGAAGGAAGCGGTGCTTCCGTCGGTGTAGTGGGCGACGAATTCGACCTTGTTGCTGGCGCTCACCGCGTCGAACGAAAATTTGGCATAGCTGACATTCGCCATGGTGATGGCCGGGGGCGTATAGCCGCCAGCGCCGTCGTAGTCGTTCGGCGCACCGAAATCGAAGCGCATGAACTCGCCCGCGTCGAAGTTGTTGTTGCCAAGTCCCCAACCGGCGGTCGAGCCGTTGACATTGGACGTCTGCGCGAGCGACGGATTGCCGCCTGCCAGCCAGGCAGCCTCGTGAGCTCCAGTGAAGATGCCGCCGGCATCCGTGGGTGCCCATCCGGTCACCATCACGATGTTCTGGCCGCCGGCCGTCACGACGATGGAATTGCTGGGGCCGGAGCCAAAGGCGCCGTTTGAGGCGACAGAGACATTGCTTGTCGACCCGTCAAGCTTGGCCAGCAGATCGAAGGTGTATTGCCCCGAGGTGCCGGCCGCGGTGTTCACCGTGACCGTGAAGACCGCCGTGTCGCCGGCGTCATGGCTTCCGTTGTTGTTGTTGTCGGCGTAGGCCGTCAGCACGTTGCCGACCTGCTCTGTGACAAGATTGTGCCCATTGGAGGTCAATCCGGTTGTATTGACCGTGATCGTCATGGCCGCGCCGGCGCCGTCAGCACCGGGAACGAAATTGATGGCCCCGACGGCGGGCGTCTGCGCGGGGTCGTTGCTGGCCTGCTGGCTCTGCACGCTGTTCAGCGTCGGCACGTCGTCGACGATGTTGACGGAGAGCGTGCCGGTGGCGTTCTGGCCGTCCTGGTCGGTGAGCGAGACGGTCATGTTCTCGAACAGGCTGTTGGTGCCCTGGCCGGCGGCATGCGTCTCGTTGTCGTTGAGCGTGTAGGTGTAGCTGACGACGCCGGTTGCGGCATTGTAGCCGGTGACGTTGAGCGTGTTGCCGAGCGCCGTGGTGAAGGAGCCGGCGCTGAAGACGCCGTTGGTGATGAAGGCGTGGCCGTCGATGCTGAGCGTGGCGATGCCGTCGGGCGAGGCGATGGTGAAGGTGCCGCCCTGGGTGGTGCTCTCCTTGGAGGTGTCGGAGCCGGCCGATTCACCGGCGCCGCGGCTGGCGAGCAGGTCGTCCTCGTTGACCGTCACGTCGCCGCCATTGGCTGCCGGCGTCAGGTCGGTGATGGTCGGCGGCGTGTTGCCGATCGAGATGGT